>NZ_CM147910.1:0-1772500 GCF_055809375.1 Hyphococcus sp. D3-15
AATTTGCGCCCAGGGGCGCATTTTCATGTCTTCGTAAGCAAGCACGGTGAAAGGCGGAATGATGTCTTCGCGAAAATTCTCATACTGGTCATCGCCCCAGATGATGCAGAAATCCGGATTGAAATCGCGGATCGCCTGCATGCATTTGCGCATGCCGACGAGCATCTTTTCCCGGTGCACGCCAGCGGCGGCTTCACCGCCATCGTCGGACATTTCTTCCTGTATTTCTTTCGGCCAGTTGTCGAATTCGCGCAGATGTTCGGGCAGCGCCGGGTCTTTCAGGCGATAGCGGAATATGTCCGCCATATTCTCGTCCGTGCCGCTAAAGGGCGGGTAATGAGAGACGCCAATGCCCAATATGTCCGCCATGCCGCACTTCCCTTTTATTCAATGACTCTTGGCCGCCGCAATGCGGCGCTATTTCGCCGTCGGCTCTAATGTTACCGCCTCATTGCGATCGAAGAAATCGAAGGGGCGCAAGGTGACGTCGTGCCAGAGCACCGGCATGACCGGCCAGTCTTCGGCGCGAACCACATGATGCATGCCGACCGTGTACCAGGCGACAATATCGGTCGCGGCGATGTTTTCCGAGCCCGACCACGCCGGAAGCCCAAGCCCCGGCTCGCTCAGCGTCGGATAGTCGCCGGCGGCGAAACGCTCTTCAGGATGATAGGCGGTGATCCATAAAGGATGATCGACAAATCCCGCCCGCAGCCGCGGATAATCGTCCGGCGACATCAAGACACCCGAATTGCCGCCCGGCATCAAATGATAGCTTGTGGGATAGCCGACGCGGTTTTTCTTCGAAGTGTTCGCAACGCGCAAATAGCTTTTATGACCGCCGCCGCCCAGGCGCGCTTCATCCTCGGTCTGGAGGATTTTTTCATCGAGCACCCAAAGGCTTTTGCGCGGATGACCTTCGGGCATTTTTTTCAAAACAAGATCGCCCTTGCGGAAATCATTGGTCACGCCGTCCACATCCAGATCCAGCCGGAAGCTGAAATAGTGGCTGTGATTGATCGCGACCACATGATCGTCCACAAAACGGCCATAGGCGTCAGCCCGGTCTGCCGGATCGACAGGCTTGCTCGAAGCGAAGCGCTCAATGGTGTTCTTGATCGCGACAATACCGGTCGCCCCCAGCACAATGCGGATCTGGCCGTCGGGGCTGAACTCCCAATCGGCAAGGTAATCATAATTCCCAAGCCGCGCCGACATGCGCGCGACAAGCGTGCGGTTCTGGCGTCCGTCGACATCATGAAGCCAGATCGGATCGCCCGAGATGCGTTCGAACAGGCAAATAACGTCCTTCTTCACTTGCGGCATGCCCCGGTCAGAGACAATCAACCCGTCAAGAAATGTCGCATGGGCCGGGCAATGGATGCCGGGCGTCAGCGGATCTGACAATCCGCCTGCGGAATATTCTCCGGCGTCGATCGGATTGCGCAAATACCAGTCGCCATAAGGCGCCATATAGGGAACGCTGATTTCCGACAGATATCCCTGATAGAGCACGGGCCGACGCTTTTCGCCCTCTGCGCCCCAGCTCGCTTCGGAAATCACAATACCGACACGCTGGTCCGACTGAATGTGGAATTTCCACCGGTCCCAAGTGACAACATTACCCTCAATCGAAAAGGCCGGGCCTTTTTCCTGCTTTATCTCCAGCGGCGCCGCAAATTTGCGGCCCACATCAACCGATGCGGCGTCATAGTCAGCCGTTGTATTCACCGCCGGGATGACTTCGTAATCATTGATCTCAAGAATTTCGCCGCTGTTGAGGTCAGCGAAGATCAGCAAGCCTTCGACCCGGCGGGGATATTTGTTGGTTTCGGGACCCGCAGGGAAACAGCGGACCACGCCCAGCCTTACGCCTTCAAAGCGTTCTTCGCCGAAACTTCCCGGCGGCGAAGTGCGGCATTGAATGAATTCCGGTCTGTCGAAACCGCGCTTTTTCAGTGCCGCCTGGAAACGCGGATCGGCTTGCACCTTGCCCACAAGGCTGCCGATATATTCTTCCATCAGCCAGGGCGCCTGCGCGCCTTTCTTTTCTTCCCAGGAAACCAGCTTGCCGGAGGATAAATTGACAACGCCCTCATAAACGGCGGCGCCTTTTTTCACGACGACTTCCGCCAGCCTCGGCCCGCGATTGCCCGTACTCCATGCTTTCGACTTGTCTGGCGGCAATACCGACAATCTGGAATAGCGGGCGCCGCCGTCAACGACGCCCTCATCATTGAGGACTTCAAGAACGCGCCAATGCTCCTGCACGCTTAGCGCGTCAAAAGGCGATGCGGCCTGCGCCATTCCCGACAGGAGCAGCGACAGAGCCGCCGCAGCTATTGCATATGCTGGTCTGCTGATCGTTCGCATAAAATCCTCTGTTTCCTCGCTTCGCCACGCCTTACTCGCAAAGCGGCGGATATTCTTTCAGTTTCTCGACAGTGCGTTCATATCCGTCCACGGATTTCTGATCGAAATCCTTGCCCATGATGCTCGCATACATGGCGACGATGAGCCCGCCTTCTTCGTTATAGAGCGACACCATGCGCGTTACGCCGCCCGCGCCCGGCAATTCAGCGGAATAGATCGCCTTTACGAGGTCGAGAAATACGTGACCGTGAACGCCGTCGCCATCATCAGCATAGATATCAATGAAGCCGCTGCCGTCATCCGGCTGGGTGATGGGCACAAGGCTTGGAAAATCAGCCACATGATCGCCGCCCATGGTGAAGACAATATGCGTGAAGGCGTCGCCGCCCCATTGGTCAATGCTGGACCAGATATCTTTCACGCGTTCCGGCGTTGCTGAAACGCCATATGATGTCGTCATCGCGGGAAGACCGCTTACCACGGTCAGTTCAGGCAGTTTCAAATTGCGCGCATAAATCATGGTCGGTGCGCCATTGCGCGCATCCACCGCATCAGAGATGGCGGCTTTGTGATCATCCGACGCGCACAGCCCCTCTACGGGTTGCGCGAAGGCGCATGACATCGACGCCGCAAAGCAAGCCGCCGCGCCAGCAAGTGTTTTTGTGTGTGATTTGTTTTTCATTGCTTAGCCCTCCACGCCTTCGCCGCCGCAGGCGCGCGGCATTCCTGCAATCAGGTCCCAGGTCGCGCTGAACCCGGTCACCGCCGCTTCGTCGAAATCGGCTTTGCCGGCCTTGCTTGCATAAACGCCCAAAATCAGGCGGCCATCCGTGTCATAGAGATTGACCGAGCGGGTCGACGACCCGTCCGCAACAGGCAGGTCAACGGCGTAGATAAGGCTCACATCTTCCGGTTTCAGATGGATGTGAACGCCAGCGCCGCCATCCGCATAGACATCGTAGAAACCCTGATTGTGCTTTGCCTGAGTGACCGGGGTTTTGCTGGGGAAGTCGAATGGGTGCCAGCCATCAATGGAAAGCACCAGCCTGACATTTGTCTCCTCGCCCCACGCATCAACACTGCGCCAGATCTCGGCGAGCCGCTCCGGCGTGCCTTCAACGCCAACCGCATTATCCGCCAAAAGCCCGGAAGCGATTTTCGATCCCACCATGTTCAACTTGCGGCCGGGAATGGGCAAAACCGCGCCCGGACGGGTCTCGCTGTAAAACGCCCTCACCGCCGCCGCTTCCTCAGTCGTGGCGCAAAGCCCCGCGACGTCGCCGAGATCATCCGCGACAGGTGCGGGCGCGGGCGCATCGGCGGTTGCCGCGCTGTCCTGGTTTGAGCAGGCGGCGCTGGCGGCCATGGCGGCGATCATCGCGCCCCATAGAAGCGCCGCCTTGCGCGGCGGGGTTTGCGTTCTTTGTAACATTGGCGGGGCGTCTCCTTCTGCGCCCCGCCAAATGCGGGACGATCAACAGTATTACAAAATTTCGAAATTTTTCAAGATGCGGAATGCGGCATATTTCCCGCCGCACGCCCAAATGCTCGTTCTCAACCGTGCTTTTTGCGCGAAAACATGACGGACAAGGTCAGCAAAGCGGCAATTGAAATGAGCGTCGGCGCAGCCGCAGCCGCAAACAACGCCTGCGTCGACCATGACGCATTCAACAATACGCCGCCCGCCATCGGACCGACAATCGATCCAATGCGCCCGACCGCAAGCGCCGCGCCGACGCCGGTCGAACGCATGCGGCTCGGATATAGCGCCGCCGCCGTCGCATTCATCGCGGTTTGTCCGCCAATCACAAAGAAGCCCGCCGCAAAGACAGCGGCCATCAGCAGCGTAGTGGAGAAGCCGAGCATGCCGATCGCAAGAATAAAGGCGCCAGCCAAGGCATAGGCCACCGCAAGCACCGTGAACGGGTTCAGCTTGTCGATGAAGCGGCCGAGCAGGATGCCGCCCGCCATTCCGCCGACATTAAGGAACACAGCGGAGACGATGGATTGCGCAATTGAATGCCCCGCATTGTTTAAAACGAGCGGCAACCAGCTCATGAGGAAATAAATCATGAGCAGGCTGACGAAATAAGCGACCCACAACAGCAATGTGGTCACCGCGCGCCCTTGCGAGAAAATTTCAATCAGGGAAAATTTCTTTTCGGCGGTTTCCGTGCGCGTGAAAATGCTGTCCGCATTGGCGCTTTTGGGCGCGACGCGATTCAGCGCCTTGGCGACTTTCGCCCCTGTTGCGCCGCTATCTACAAGGTGCTGCGTCGATTCCGGCAGGCGCCATAACACCACCAGGAAGAACACCAGCGGCGTCAGCCCGCCAAAGATAAACACCGATTCCCAGCCATAAGCGGGAATAAGGCGGCTGCTGATCAGTCCGCCAATCGCCGCGCCGAGCGGAAAGCCGCCAAACATCACCGTGATCATCGTCGCGCGTGATCGCGCTGGCGCATATTCTGATGTTAATGCAATAATATTCGGCGTGGCGCCGCCAAGACCAATGCCGGCAATAAATCGCAGAAACAACAAGCTGCGCAAATCATCCACATAGGCCGTCGCCAGCGTCAACGCGCCAAAAATCAGCATGCAAATCAGAATGACGGGCCGGCGCCCGAATTTGTCGGATACGGGACCGAAGATGAATTGCCCCGCCATAATCCCGAGAAGACCAGCGGCGAAAACGGGACCGAACAGCCCCGCCGACACATCCCATTCTTTCGCCAGCACTGGCGCGACAAAGGCGATGCACTGGGTGTCGAAACCGTCGAGCATGGCGATAAAGCCGCACAGCAAAATCAACTCGACATGAAACCTCTTGAGCGGCGCCGCATCGATCACCTTATCAACATTGACTGCCGTGCCCTGCGCGCTCATCGAAATCCCTCCCAAACGAAAGCAAGATCTACCCTCCAAAACTGTCTGCGCACAGATTGAAAGCCCTTACCCATTTTTTCGATATTTTTGACAGTTTTACCGGTCCGAGGCTAGTCAAAAATCAACAACTTGGCAAAAATTTCGAAAATCTTTGACGCGCGCCGGTTTCTGGCTCTATATTGTTGATAATGGCTTGCAACAAACAGAGCCGCCTATTCCGGAGACGTCCAATGTCAAAGCCCCGTTTCAACCATTGCCTGGCGGCCGCTCTCGCCGCTTTTCTTGCAAGCGCGCAGCCGCTTGCCGCCGAGACATCTGAAGCGCTGGCGGAAGCCCGGCGGCATACGGGCGATAAAGAGATCAGCGCCGTCACCTTTCGCAGCATGGACAGCTACTATCCATCGGAATGGGTGACGCCGGGGCGTAAAGCATGGACGCTAAAAACCGAACTGGCGGATCTGAATCCGTCAGTGCAAGTGGGCCCGGAAACCCTGACCTTCGAAGAAGCGCTCGACCGGACCTATACAAACGCCTTGCTCGTCATCAAGGACGGCGAAATCATCTATGAACTCTATCGCAATGGCGCGACGCAGGATGATCAGTTCATGTCATGGTCGATTGCGAAATCGGTGACCTCCATGCTGTTCGGCGCCGCTCTTGATCGCGGCAAGATCGACAGCCTTGAAGACCCGGTGGAAAAATACCTGCCCTCTTTGCAGGACACAGCCTATGCCGGCGTATCGCTGCGCAACCTCCTGATGATGCGTGATGGCACAAGCTATATAGAACAACGCCCCGGCGGCGCCTCGGACCTTGAGCCCATTCGCGAACGCGCCATGCACAAAAACCAGCAGCGCTTTACCGATATCGCCGATATCGGTTTTACGAGAAAAGCCGCGCCGGGCGAGGTTTTCAACTACTCAACGCTAACCTCGACCATTCTCGGCCGCGTCGTCGAAGAAGCGACCGGCATGACGCTGGCGCAAGCAACGGAAGCCTATTTATGGAAGCCCGCCGGCATGGAAGCGCCTGCTTTCTGGCTGCTTGATGGCGACCTTCCCGAAGGCCGCGCCGTGGGCGGCGGCGCCTTCAACGCGACGCTTCGCGACTTTGGCCGGCTCGGTCTGATCATGCTGAATGAGGGCGAGGCGCCCCGCAAAAGAATCCTTTCCAGCGAATGGGTGGCGGAATCGACCGTCTATCAAGGCGACAAGCCGGTCATTCCCGGCGCGCCGCGCGGATACCAATATCAGTGGTGGACCTTGATGGGCACCGAGTTGTTTGAGGCCATCGGCATTTACGGACAGTTCCTGTCCGTCGACCCCGCCACCAACACCGTCATTGTAAAAATGAGCCACTGGCCGGAAAAAGGCGGACGCCAATACAACATGGATACGATTGCGCTTTTCCGCGCCATCCGCGCCGACATCACCGCAGGCGAATAGCCCTAGCGGTCGAGCTTTACGGAAAGCACAATCATCGAGGTTGTCCTTTCCACGCCATCCATTTCACCGAGCGCATCAAGCGCTTTGTCAATATCCGACAAAGTCGGCGCCGCGATTTCCGCGAACAGGTCATAAGGTCCGTTTACGGAGTAGATTCTGCGCACTTCGGGCCGCTTTTTTAGGGCCGCGACGACGCTGTTCATGACTTTCGGCGCGATGACGATCGTGACCAGCGCCACGATCTGCTCCCTTTCAAAGGCCGGCGCGGTTTTCACCGTATAGCCGACGATCACCCCGTCGCGGCGCAGGCGCTCCATGCGGACCTGAACGGTGGTGCGCGATACGCCGAGCCGGCGGGCGAGATCGCTGGTGCTCGCCCGCGCATCCTCGCGAAGCAGATTCAACAGCTCAAGATCATCCGGCGTAATCTTCATATCGCAGCTTCTTAACGTCAATTTGCTAATTTATAGATGAATTTTGCGCAGAATAACACTGCAAACTGACTTTTCCCTCTCCTACCCTCCTTCCGTCAACAGGAGGACCCCATGGCGTTTGACGGCTTTCGGGAAGCTATTTTTCCAACCTATGCCCCACCCAGACTGGAATTTGTCGAGGGACGCGGCGCGTGGCTGCGCACCGCCGACGGGCGGGAGTTTCTCGACTTTATCGCCGGCATCGCCGTTAACTCGCTGGGTCACGCCCATCCGCGCCTGGTGGAAGCGCTCAACACGCAAGCCGGCAAGCTTTGGCATCTGTCCAACATGTTCGACGTGCCCGGCCAGCAGGAACTGGCCGCGCGCTATTGCGAGCACTCCTTTGCGGACGCGGTGTTCTTCGCGAACTCCGGAACCGAAGCGGTCGAATGCGCGCTGAAATCGGCAAGACGTTTTCACTACGTCAATGGCGCGCCGCAAAGAATTGACATTATCGGATTTGACGGCGCGTTTCATGGCCGGACCTTTGCGGCGGTGAACGCGGCGGGGAACCCGAAATATCTCGAAGGCTTCGGCCCGCGCCTTCCCGGCTACAAGCAATGTCCGTTTGGCGATCTCGCGGCGCTCGAAGCGATGATCGACGAAAAAACCGCCGCCATCATCATCGAACCGGTGCAAGGCGAAGGCGGGTTGCGCCCGCTTTCAACGGGCATGCTGACGGCCTTGCGCAAATTATGCGGCGATCGCGGCGTGCTCCTGATTTACGACGAAGTTCAATGCGGCGCCGGGCGCACCGGTAAACTCTTTGCGCATCAATGGGCGGAGAATGCAGAACCGGACATCATGGCGTTGGCGAAAGGCGTCGGCGGCGGCTTTCCGCTCGGCATGTGCCTTGCGACAAGCGCTGTCGCAAAGACCATGACGGTGGGCACTCATGGCACCACCTATGGCGGCAATGCGCTGGCAGTCGCCGTCGGGCGCGCCGTACTGGACGAAATGCTGGCGCCGGGCTTTATGGCGCGCGTCAATGAAGCTTCCGCCAAGCTGCATGAGGGTCTCGCCGAGATCGCTGCGCAACACCCCGAAAAAGTCATTGAAGTGCGCGGTAAAGGCATGCTGGCCGGTTTGCGTTTGAAGCTTCCGCATACGGCGGTGCGCGATGCGGCGCGTGATCGCGGCTTGCTGGTCGGCGTCGCCGGCGCTGATGTCGTGCGCATGGCGCCGCCGCTGATCGTTTCCGATGGAGAAATCGCAAAAGCGCTCGATATTTTGAACAGCGCTATCGCCGCCACCGATCTGCCCGCCGCTTAAGGTCCGAAAAAAATGTCAGTGGGCGCGTCCTCAAATTCCTTCGTCATACGCCTCGCAGAGCCAAAAGACCTGCCGGATTTCATGACGCTTGCCAGCCTCACCGGTCCGGGTTTTACGAGCCTGCCCGCCGATGAAGCGCAATTGTCGGCGCTGCTGCAATCCAGCAAGGCGGCGGCGTCGGAAGGCTCCCCCGGCTCAATCGTGCTGGCTTTGGAAGATCTCGGCACTGGCCGCATCGCCGGAAGCGCGGCGGTAAAACGCGGCGGCCGGAAACGGCCGGGCTTTGCAAATTTCAGCACCATCACCGACAGCGCCGGCAGTGTTCGGTCCCTCACGATCACCGATGACTACAGCAATCTGACAGAAATCGGCGGCCTGTTCGTTCATCCGGACTATCGCAGCAAAGGCGTCGGCAAAGCGCTGGCGCAATCGCGCTATCTCTATCTGGCGACGGCGCCGCAGACATTCGGCGCCCGGGTTTTCGCTGAATTGCGCGGCGTCATCGGGGCGGACGGCGTGTCCCCATTCTATGACGACGCCTGCAAGCCCTGGCTCCGCATGGATTTCACGGAAGCCGACAGAATCTGCGCAACCGGCGGCAATGACCGCCTCGTGGCGCTGTTGCCGAAAAAGCCAATCTCCACCGAGTCCTTCAGCGCGGAAGCGCGGGCGGCAATCGGCGATTGTCACGAGAGCGGCAAGGCCGCGCGCGCCATGCTGGAAAAAGAAGGATTTCATTTTGACGGCGTGGTTGACCTGCTTGATGGGGGCGCGCTGGTCGTGGCCAACACCATCTCGCTGACAAGCCTGAAACAATCGCGCCTCGTTCGGATCAAACCCGCCGCGCATTTTCTGAAATCGGAATCGCTGCTGTTCTCGACCACGCAGCCCGATAATTTTCGCTGCGTTTCCGGGCGCGGCGCAATCATCGGAAATTCTGTTCTATGCAGCGATGACGTCTGCCGCGCGCTCAACGCCCGCGAAGGCGACGCCATTCGCGTCTCTCCCATGAGCGGCAAAAAAGCGAAAACCGCTTCGCCCGCTCTTTCCCTCGTCAACACCAGAAACTGAAACCCAAAAAAATGACCAAACAAACCTTCGACTGGCAGGACCCGTTGTCGCTGGAGAGCCAGCTTTCCGATGAAGAGCGGATGATCCGCGATGCGGCGCGCGGCTATGCCCAGGACAAGCTGGCGCCGCGCATCCTGATGGCCAATCGCGAAGAGCGCTTTGACGCTGAGATCATGCGCGAGCTTGGCGCGCAAGGCCTGCTCGGCGCGACCGTGGCGGAGGAATATGGCGGCGGCGGCGCCAGCCATGTGGCTTACGGCCTGATCGCCCGCGAGGTCGAGCGCGTCGATTCGGGCTACCGTTCCGCCATGTCGGTGCAGTCCTCGCTGGTCATGTATCCGATTGAAAGTTTTGGTACGGATGAACAGAAGCAAAAATACCTCCCCAAACTCGCCAGCGGCGAATGGGTCGGCTGCTTCGGCTTGACCGAACCCGATGGCGGCTCCGATCCCGGCGCCATGCGCACCAAAGCTGAGAAAGTGTCCGGCGGCTACAAATTGAACGGCGCGAAAATGTGGATCACCAATTCGCCCATCGCCGATCTTGCGATTGTCTGGGCGAAACTCGATGGCGAAATCAGGGGCTTCATCGTCGAGCGCGGCGTCAAGGGATTTTCAACGCCGAAGATCGAAGGAAAACTTTCCTTGCGCGCTTCCGTCACCGGCGAGATCGCGCTGGATGACGCGCTGGTGCCGGAAGATGCGCTGCTGCCGAATGTGAAAGGCCTGCGCGGTCCGTTCTCCTGTCTCAACAAGGCGCGCTACGGCATCAGCTGGGGCGCCATGGGCGCGGCGGAATATTGCTGGATGGCGGCGCGCGATTACGCCATGGAGCGCGTGGTGTTCGGCAAGCCAATCGCGGCGACGCAATTGGTGCAGAAAAAACTCGCCGACATGCAAACCGAAATCGCGCTCGGGCTGCAGGGCGCGCTGGCGCTCGGGCGGCTGCTCGATGCGGGCGCTTATGTTCCCGAAGCGATCTCGCTGATGAAGCGCAACAATTGCGGCAAGGCGCTCGACATTGCGCGGCTCGCCCGCGACGTCCATGGCGGCAACGGCATCTCGGACGAATATCACGTCCTGCGCCACGCGGTGAATCTCGAAACCGTCAACACCTATGAAGGCACCCACGACATCCACGCCCTCATCCTCGGGCGCGCCATGACCGGCATCCAGGCGTTTCAGTAAGGACGAATAATGGCCGGCCCTCCTGTTGGTGTTTCAGACAGTTTCGCCGAACGCCTCGCGAAGCAAAAACTCCCCGCGCCCCTGAGCAATCTCAGCGCCAGCGACGCCGGGCTTTCGACCAGCGCCCTTGCGCTATTATTCGAAAGCCAGGCGACGAGCCGCAGGCTCGATCTGGAGGCAAGACGCCTCGGCGCGGAACGCAGAGCCTATTACTCCATCGGCAGTTCCGGCCATGAAGGAAACGCCGCAATCGCGCGCGCACTGCGTGTCAGCGATATGGCGTTTCTGCATTATCGCAGCGGCGCATTCTTTGTAGAGCGGTCAAGACAGCTTCCCGGCTCTACGCCGATCTGGGACATGGCGCTGTCCTTTGTCGCTTCCTCGGAGGACCCCATTTCCGGCGGGCGCCACAAAGTTTTAGGCTCAAAGCCGCTCTTCATTCCGCCGCAGACCAGCACCATCGCCTCGCATCTGCCGAAGGCCGTTGGCGCCGCCTATTCCATATCGCTGGCGCGCACGCTGAAACACGAAGCCCGCGCCATGCCGGAAGATGCGGTCATCTTCTGTAATTTCGGCGACGCGTCGGCCAACCATTCGACCGCACAAGGCGCATTCAATACCGCCGCATGGACCGCCTATCGCAACATCCCGCTGCCGCTGATCTTTATGTGCGAGGACAATGGCGTCGGCATTTCCGTGACAACACCGGACGGATGGATCGCCGCGAATTTCGCTCATCGTCCGGGACTGGTCTATATCGAATGCGACGGGCGCGACATTGTCAGCGCCTATGCGGGGGCGCAGGCTGCGGTTCGCTGCGCAAGATTGAGGCGCAAACCCGTATTCCTTCATATGCGCACCGTCCGGTTGATGGGCCATGCAGGCTCCGATCTTGAATCCGCCTATCGCAGCCGCTCCGAGATCACAGCCGGCGAAGATCAGGATCCGTTGTTGCACAGCGCAAGACGGCTTGTTCAGGAGGGCGGCTGCTCGCTGGACGATGTGTCCGCGATGTACGAGCGCATCGGGGGCCAGGTCCGGGGCGCGATGGAGAATGCTACGACCCGTCCGAAACTCGACGCCGCTTCAGATGTCATTGCGCCGCTCATCCCGCCCTCAAAAAAACCAACTGCGCCTGCGAGCACGCCTGAACTACAAGATGATCGCGCCGCGGGCGAGCCGCAGCACATGTCCCGCGTGATTTCGCTCATCCTGGCGGAAGAAATGAGCGCGCAAGGCGATGTCGTCGTTTTCGGCGAGGATGTCGGTAAAAAAGGCGGCGTTTACGGCGCGACAGTGAAGCTGCAACAAAAATTCGGCCCCGCCCGCGTGTTCGACACTTTGCTTGATGAGCAGGCGATTTTAGGCATGGCGATCGGCCTTGCGCATAATGGTTTTCTGCCAGTACCGGAAATTCAGTTCCTCGCTTATGTGCACAATGCGGAAGACCAGATTCGCGGCGAAGCGGCGTCTCTGTCTTACTTTTCCAACGGGCAGTTTACGAACCCCATGGTCATTCGCATCGCCGGGCTCGGCTATCAGAAAGGCTTTGGCGGGCATTTTCACAACGACAATTCCATCAATATTTTTCGCGATATTCCAGGCGTGATTGTCGCCTGCCCGTCAAATGCGGCGGATGCGGCGCGCCTGTTGAGAGAAAGCATTCGCCTCGCCCGGGAAGACAACCGCGTTGTCATTTTCATCGAGCCGATCGCGCTTTACGGAACCAAAGACCTCATGAAGCCCGGCGACGGGGCGATGATGGCGACGCTCAGCGAGGTGCGCGAGCGCGCGCCCATTGGGGCGCCGGCTACCCATGGCGACGGCAAGGATCTGGCCATCATCACTTACGGCAACGGCGCCTATATGTCCCGGCGTTGCGCTGAACTGCTGAAAAGCGAAAATATCGACACGCGTATTATCGACCTGCGCTGGCTTGTTCCGCTTCCCATGGAGGGCGTGCTGCGCGCCATAGACGGCGCATCAGCGATTCTGATCGTCGATGAGTGCCGCCAATCCGGCTCTCTTGCCGAAGAGATCATGACGAAATTGCATGAAGCGGGAATCCGGACGCCGATCAGCCGCCTTAATGGGCGCGACACATACATCCCTCTCGGACCCGCGGCGGATACGGTGCTGATCAGCGAGCAGGACATCCTTGAGGCGGCGCGTGCGCTCTGCACGGATTCCGGGCGGAAATAGCCCCAAACGGGCGCCGCCGCCCTTCCCCATCACACGCTGACTGGAAGGCCGGAATTCCGCCCGGCCCGTCACCGCAAATTAATTTCGATATTTTTCATTTTTCTGTCGCAAAGCCGCTCTCGATTTTGCATAATTTCGATATTTTGTAGCGATTGGGAAAGTTCAATGCGCCTCGCCCTCAAACTCGTCGCCTCCCTGACGCCGCTTTTCGCCTCTACTCCCGGCGCCTGGGCGGCGGTCGAAACGCCGTCACAAGATGAATTAAAAGCGATGTTGCTTGATCTGAAAAAAGATCAGGAAGCGCTCGCCACTAAAATCCACCGCATCGAGGCCTTGCTGGGCGACAGCGCGGTTACTGCGGAACCTGTTGAAATTCATCCGGTCGTTGCAACCGCTTCAATAGCGACACAGGCCGCGCCCACACCCAAGCCAACTGGCAACAGGCTCGATGTCTCCGGCGATCTTCAGCTTCGCTATGAAGGAAATTTCAGCGACGGCGATCTCGCCTTCCAGAAATCGCGGCGTCATGCGCGCGCGGCTGCGTGCGGACTATGAAGTCAATTCAACGGTTTCCATTGGCGCAGAACTGTCGACCGGCGACAGCAATGATCCGAATACGGTGCATGTGACTCTGTCAGATTTTGTCGATGATTTTGAAGTCAGCCTCAGCAGACTCTATGCCAAGATCGACCTTGGCGGCGGCGCCAGCCTGGTTGGCGGGAAATTCGCCAATCCCTTCACACGCACCGATCTTGTCTGGGATGGCGATGTAAACCCGCAAGGCCTCGCGGCGCTCTATAATTTTTCTCCCATGGACGGCGTTTCCATAAAGGCTGCGGGGATCTATTCGATCATCGACGAAGCTTCATCAGGGCCGGACAGCGACATGCTGGGCGGGCAGGTCAATTTCGCCTTCACCCCGAGCCCCGATTGGCGCTTCACCACCGCCGTCAGCTATTATGACTACAGGCTCGATCAGCTTTCCGGCGCCGATGCAGGCGATTTTCGCTCAAATCTGCGCAATGGCGTGAATGGTTATCTTTCCGACTTCGATCTGCTCAACCTGTTGGCGAGCGCTTCTTATCTGGGGCTTGGCGAACAATGGCCCGTCACGCTCACCGGCGACTTCGTGAAAAACTACGGCGCAGCCGTCGGGGCCGACACTGGGTACAGCGCGCAGATCGCCATGGGGCGAACAAAACATCCGGGCGATTGGCATTTCGCATATGGATATTCGCAAGCGGAAGTGGACGCGGTGCTCGGGGTTTTCTCACATGACAATCTCGGCATCGCAACGAACTATCAATCGCATTTGCTCGCAATTGACTATACGCTTTTTGAACAGGTCGCGCTCAACGCGACGCTTTATCACTACAAGCCGCTCGACGCGGCCTATGCCGGTGCGAATGATCCAAATGACTGGCTCGATCGCTTGCGGCTCAACCTGACTGTTGGATTTTAGGCCTGCCCATCACGAGGCTTTCATGGCGCTCCATCTTTTTCACTTCCCCGGCGCCTGCTCGCGCGTCACCATGAATGCGCTTGAAGAGGCTGGCCTCGACTATAGGGATGAGGCCGTCAATCTGCGAACCGGGCAACAACAATCTGAACGCTTTTTGCGCGTCAACCCGAAAGGCAAAGTGCCGGCGTTGGTTGTTGGCGATGTCGCCATCACGGAAAACCCGGCGATCCTTACCTATCTTCACCAGACCTGCCCTGCCGCCGGTCTGCTGCCGACCGCCTCATCGCAGCTCGCCGCCGCCAGGAGTCTTTCGGACATGTTGTGGTGTAGCGCCACCTTGCATATCGCAGTCCGCCAGATCATGCGGCCCGACAGCTTTACGACGGATGCCGATGCAATTGAGGGCGTGCGCAAAGCCGGCGTCGCAACATATGAAAAAGCTGCAAGCGTCATGAATGATCAGTTCACGCAGCAAGAATGGTGGTTCGGCGCTGACTGGTCGATACTCGATGTCTATATCTATTGGACCTATTCCACCGCCGGAAAAGGCGGATTTCCGATTGGCGATTTCCCGGCGATTATCGAGCATGCCCGGCGCGTGCAGGCGCGTCCTTCTTTCCGGCGCGCCCATGCGCGCGAAGCCAAGGCGGCGGCGGAGGCAGGACTGGCGGAGGATTTTGCGCGCGCCGACAACCAATTTGGATAGAAACTGGCAATTCAGGTAGACTGGCAATTCAAATAGACGCTGGCCGCGATTAGCGGCGAAACTCCCGCACCAGACCAAGCTCCATGCGCATGCCGATGGCGAGCGCATCGCGCGCTAGCGGATCGAGTCCCGGATTGACGACATATTGGACATTCGGCTGTATCGCGAACCAGTCGGTCAGCGGCGCGCGATAGCTCGCTTCAAAAACTGTTTCGTGACCGGCGAGTCCTTCATTCGCCTGAAGGAATTCCTTTGACGCGCCGGCATAGGCGACCGCGAAACCGATTTGGTCTTCACCCGCGGATCGAAACACGCCCTGATAGACCAGGCCCGCAGCGTAAAAGCTGGAAAAATCATTGACCTTTCCATTCGCCCATCCTGCGCGGACAAAGCCTGACAATTGCCCCGGCCCTTCCTTGCGCTCAAAGATGACGCTCTCGCCGCGCAGATATGCGCCATAGCTCTCGCCCTCACCGGCGCCGTCATGACGGGTGAAAGAAGATGTGTAGCGCCAATAGCCGCCAAGGGCGCGAATGGCACCGCGCGTGAATTCGGCTTCCGTCACCAACAACGCGCCGTCGCGCCCGCTTAAATTGACTGTCGTTTTTTTCAGACTGTCCGGATCGCCGGGAACGCCATCAAGCACCGCCGTTCGAAGCGTCAGCCGGTCACTGACTTCATATTCCAGCCGCAAGGCAAGCGAGGTCAGCGGAAAGATGGACGGCCCGGCCTGTCCCGATTGTGAAAAATCGACGCCAATGCCATGGGCGCTGCCGATAAAAAATGACGATGTCTCAAGCGCATCAAATTCGGAATTCAAATCGTAAAGTCCAAACCGCGCGGACAAGCGCCCGCCGCCGGGCCGGTGCTCCACCCATGCTTCATACAGGCGGAACGCCTCCACCGGCGCTTCGATATTGCTGATGGTCATGACGTCGCCGACAATGTCGTCGGAAAATGCGGCGCCATTATTGTAAAGACCATAGACCGACAGGGTGGTGTTTCGCGCGCCAATCAAGCGTTCGAGGTCAGCGTTGATGATGATGTCCGCATTGTCGAGATAGCGCACGCCCTTGCCGCCATCGCCCGCCGCCAAATTCCAGACTTCTGCTGTGTATGCCGCCTCTAAAACGATTGGCGCGTCATCTTCCCCATCTTCAAAGCCTTGGGCGAAGCCTTCGTGCGGCAACACGCCCGCGAGGGCAAATGCGCAAAAGTTTTTCACATGCGCCGGGAGCGCAGGCTCGGAATGTTTTCGGAAGCATCTCATGCGAACAATGCAGCGCCTTACTTCGACGCCGCGCCGGTCGTTTCCAGATATGTCAAAACGGAAAAGACATGCGCCTTTACACCGACAGCGAGCACCGCCTCGTCAATGTCGAATTCCGGCGTATGATTGCCCTGCGCTGCTTCATAGGTGGTGAAATCCGGCGTCGATCCCAAAATGTAATACGCGCCGGGGATTTGCTCTGCAAAAAACGAAAAATCCTCTGCGGCTGAGCGACGCGTGGCGTCAGTGTCTACGCCCGGCGCCCCGGCCGCGGCGCGCATGCCCGGCAGGATACGCGCAACAAGCGCGGCGTCATTAACGGTTGCGGGCGTATGATCCGTATAGCGCACTTCGGCGCTCGCTCCGTATGATTGCGCCAGCGCCGCGACAGCGCCTTCGATTTTGAGCTGCACCGCCTGCAACCGATCCGGGCTGTAGGTACGGATCGTCCCGGAAAGCGTTGCTTCGGAGGGAATGATGTTCCGACGGTTGCCCGCATTAAGCGCGCCGATCGAAACGATTGTCGGCTCTTCAAGGACATTGACCGTGCGCGCGGATATTCGCGTCATCGCTTTGACGATGTCGGCGCTCAGCTCAACAATATCCGTGCCTTGCCATGGCTTGGCGGCGTGCGAGCCTTCGCCTTTCAGCGTGATGTCGAGCCCCGTCGATCCGGCCAGAAACCCTTTCGGGCGAATATTGATCAGTCCGACCGGCCCCGGCTCCACATGCAGCGCAAACATTGCTTCCGGTTCCAGCTTCTCAAACACGCCTTCCGCCAACATGCGCGCCGCGCCGCCCGTTTCACCCGGCGGCGCGCCTTCTTCGGCAGGCTGGAAGACGAACATGATCGTCCCGGCGATATCGTCTTTCATGCCCGCCAGCACGCTCGCAGCGCCCATCAGGATCGCCGTATGCGCGTCATGCCCGCAAGCATGCATCACCGGTACGGTTTCGCCCGCATATTTGCTCTTCGCTTTCGAGGCGAAGGAAAGGCCCGTGGCTTCCTTGATCGGCAGCGCGTCCATATCCGCACGCAAGGCGATCACCGGCCCCGGCTTGCCGCCCCGCAAGACGCCGACGACGCCGGTCTTTGCAATTCCGGTTTCGACATCGAAACCCAGCGACTTCAGATGTTTCGCAACCAGTTTCGCGGTTCGATATTCTTCATTGCTGAGTTCGGGATGCTCATGAATATCGCGCCGCCATGCTATGACCTGGCTTTCGACAGACGCTACAGACTGTTCAATAGCGGCGACATCGGCCGCGTCCGCTGTTGTCGAGACAATAATCGCCGCGAGCGACGCCATACCCAGTCTAAATTTCATCGGCCCTACTCCCGCTCAACATGCATCCACAAAATTTTACGTTCCCGCCTGCGCGGACGGCTTCAATCTTTTTTGGCGCACCGTGCGCGTCACCCACATCACAATGCCGGTTACACCGAACAACAAGGGCAGAAAGCCGCTGATGAAGACGATCAGCTTCCACAGGAAGCCCCATGAGCCGCCCAGATGTATCTGCTCCATTTCTTCCGCCGCAATATCCGCAACGCTCGGCGTGTCTTCATGATGCAGGCGCGATACGGCGCCGGTCTCATCATTGACTGCGTAGCGCGCCAAACAATGCGGCTCGGCCTCGCATGCAAGATGCACCGACCACACCCTGGAGGCTTCCAGCGGCATCGCCATAAACACCAGACGACCGCCATCGCCAGCCTCGCGCGCCAGTCGCACGGCGTCATCTGCGCTGAGGGAAGACGTTTTCATCGGTGGTGACGCGGGCGGGCCCTCCATATGGCTGCGCCCGGAATCGCCCGAGGCGGTTTCACCCGCCAGAAACGCCACCGGCGCGCCAAGAGAATTCGGAAAGACAATCCATGCGCCCGTAAAGGCGACAATGGTGAGCGGTATCGCACTCCAGATGCCGGCGTAAAAATGCAGATTGGTGTTTACGCCCGGACCGCGCCGCCATCGCATGCCTTTGAGGAAACCGCCATTGCGCGGCCACCAGATCCAGATGCCGGTCAGCGCAGAGAATGTCAGGATGAAACCCAAAGCCCCCACCAGCGGCCTGCCGATTCCGGCGCCGCCAAATGTCCGTGCAGCGCATGCATGTACCACATGCCGTCAGGCGCGAGCCCCCATTGCGCAACCGGCGCCGCCGTCGCCGGGTCAAGCCAGACGCGGTGACGCGCCGGCGGCCCGACGCGTTTCACCGGATGGGGCATGCCGCCGACCAGCACGCCCTGCCCCGCATATTCGGGCATTCGCAGCGCCGTCACCTGGTCGCCGTCCGGCATTCGCGTCAACGCGCCGGCGATATAATCCGTAACCGGGCGCTCTTCAAATTCCTGCGCAACCTTGTAACGGTTCGGATGGAAAAACTCTTCTGTCGCTTCCGGCCACACCAGAGCAGAACCGGTCAGCCCCAGAACAATGAGCGGAATGAACAAAGTGATGCCGAGCCAGCGATGGGTCACGATCCACAACTGACGCAATTGCTGCATTCTGGTTTTGCTTCGACTAGTTTTTGCTTTCACGGTCCCGCTCCGCCTTTGATGCGCCGCCCACATACCAGTCATCCGGCGAAGTTTCGTGCACCAGGACACGGATCGTCTCTATCGGCGCACCCAATGTCTCGCACACGGCTTCGCTAACGCGTCGCACCATGCGGTTTTTCTTTTCCTCGGAGCGCCCTTCCAGAATATGCACATGAATGATCGGCATCAGGCGCGCACCTTGAAGCCCGCAGCGCCGAGCCTTTCCACTTCAAGAGAGACGACATCGCCCGGCTCCAGCGCGAAGGCCGCTGTCGCGCCGCCCGCCATGATGATGGAGCCCGCATCCAGATCGACCTCATCACCGGCAAGGCGCGCGGCGGCGGCGAGCGAACGCAAGGGATTGCCGAGAATCGCCGCGCTCGACCCGCATTCCTGACCGCGCCCATGGACGGTCATGATCATGCCGAGATTGGACAGATCGAAATCCGGTTTGCGCCAGGCGCCGACAACAAAGCCCGAAGAACTGCTATTGTCGGCGACAACGTCGGTCAGCGAAAATTTGAAATTGCGGTAGCGCGAATCGATGATTTCCAGCGCGGGCGCCGCCGCTTCCACCGCCGCAGTCGCCTGCGCAAGGCTTACCTTGCCCTTCAGCGGCGCTTTCAGCAGAAACGCGATCTCCGGCTCTACCCTTGGATGCACAAAACTGGCGCGATCGACTTCGCCGCCATCCTCCACGATCATGGCGTCAGTCAAGCGCCCCCAGATCATGTCATGGACGCCCATCTGCTCCATCTTCGCGCGGCTGGTGAAACCCATTTTCACGCCGACGATTTTTTCACCGCGCGCCTGACGCAATGCGATGCTGGCGCGCTGAATGTCATAGGCGTCTTCGAGCGTCAGCTCTTCCTCGGCGGAAATTTGCGGCGTCGCAGTCGCTTCCGCCGCCGCCCGGTCTAATGTCTGCGCAAGCCGGTCAATGCGATCACTCACGACGCAGCCTCATTTCTTTCTGCAAATCAAGCGCTACATCTACAATCATGTCTTCCTGACCGCCGACCATGCGGCGTTCTCCCAATTCGATAAGTATGTCGCGCACATCGATGCCGAAGCGTTCAGAAGCGCTCTCTGCATGACGCAGGAAACTGGAATAAACGCCGGCATAACCGAGCGATAATGTTTCGCGATCAACGCGCACCGGCCGGTCCTGCAATGGCCGAACCAGTTCTTCCGCCGCGTCCATCAGCTTGAAGAGATCGCAACCATGATCGAGGCCCATGCGGTCGGCGGCGGCGATGAAAACCTCCAGCGGCGCGTTGCCGGCGCCGGCGCCCATGCCGGCCAGCGATGCATCAACCCGGATCGCGCCGCACTCCACCGCCACCAGAGAATTGGCGACGCCGAGTGAAAGGTTGTGATGCGCATGAATGCCGATTTCCGTTTCCTCGCGAAGCGCGCCGCGAAGCGCGCAGACGCGCTCTTCTGCGGTCTTCATGGTCAGCGCGCCGCCGGAATCGGTGACATAAACGCAATGGGCGCCATAGGACTCCATCAGCTTCGCCTGTTCAGCGAGCTTATCGGGCGGCGACATATGCGACATCATCAGAAAACCCGCGACATCAAGGCCGAACTCGCGCGCTTTTTCGATGTGCTGTTTCGAAATATCCGCTTCAGTGCAATGGGTCGCGATGCGCACGGACTGAACACCGGCGTCCGCCGCCGCTTTCAGATCCTCGATTGTTCCGATGCCGGGAAGCAACAAGGTCGTCAGTTTCGCATGTTTAACCGCCTCGCGCGCCGCAGAAATCCATTCGAGATCGCCATGCTTGCCGAAACCGTAATTGAAGCTGCCGCCGGAAAGCCCGTCGCCATGAGCAATTTCAATGGCGTCGACTTTCGCAGCATCCAGCGCCGCGGCGATCGCAATCACATGATCGACGCCATATTGATGGCGGATGGCGTGCATCCCGTCGCGCAGGGTGACGTCTTGTATGTAAAGCTTTGTCATGATGCGTCCGCCAATTGCACGCCGCGCGTCGCCACCCGCTCGCCGACCGCGAGCGCCGCCGATGTCATAATGTCGAGATTGCCGGCATATTTCGGCAGATAATCCCCCGCCCCTTCCACTTCGAGAAAGACGGAAACTTTTAATCCCGACGCCATTTCGCCATTTGGCAGGCGGAGCCGCGCATTGTGACCAATCTTTTCAAACTGGACATCCTGCTTCATGCGGTAACCGGGAACATATTTCTGCACCTCCGCCACCATCGACTTGATCGACTGGCGCACCGCCTCTTCATCATCGGTCGCCGCAAGGCAATAAACCGTGTCGCGCATTAGCAGGGCGGCTCCGCGGGATTGAGAACAATGATCGCCTTGCCCTGTTTGGCGCCGCCCACCGCTTCTATGCCGCGCGACGTCGTCTGCGTGAATTCGTCTATATTGGCGCGCGTGCCGGGGCCGGCTGAACGCGAAGAAATCGAAGCGACAATCTCTGCATATTCAACATCCGCAACGCGCGAGACCGCCGCGACAATGGGAATCGTCGCCTGACCGCCGCAGGTGACCATGTTCACATTTTGCGCATCGGTCATGGAGTCAAAATTCACGGCCGGCACCACATAAGGTCCGAGCGCCGCAGGCGTCAGGTCGATGACCTGCTTGCCGTCATCCTTCAGCACCGGCGCATGGGCAAGATGCGCCTTGGCGGAAGTCGCATCAAAGACAACGCTGATATCAGCGTATTCCTTCATGCGGCGCAGCCCATCAAGACCCTCATGGGTGGTTGCGACGCCAAGCTTTTTCGCCCGCGCCAGCCCGTCAGATTCCGGATCGATGCCAACCATGGCGGCGAGCTGCAGCACGCCGTCACTGCGATGCAGCTTCATCATCAGGTCCACCCCGATATTGCCAGAACCGATGATCGCGGCCTTCACGCCCATTGCACTACTCTTTCGAAAAGTTCGCTGTTACGGCGCCAAGGCCGCTGATCCGCGCCCGAAAACTGTCGCCGGCTTCTGCCGCCGCCATCGGGCCGAGCGCGCCGGACAACACGATGTCGCCTTCGCTCAACGGCGTTTCGAGATCGACAAGCTTTTGCGCCAGCCACTGAACCGCATTCAACGGATTGCCAAGACAAGCGCCCCCGCACCCAAACGAAACCGGCTCGCCGTTTCTTTCCATCACCGCGCCGCACAGACGAAGATCGAGATCGTGAATTTTCTTCGGCGCACCGCCCAACACAAAAAGCCCGGAAGACGCATTATCTGCGATGGTGTCGTAGATCGAAATTTTCCAGTCGCGCACGCGACTGTCGACGATTTCTATCGCCGGCAACGCATAGGCGATCGCGCTGACGACATCCGCCAAAGTCGGATTTTTCTTGTCGATGGGTTTTTCCAGCACAAAAGCGATTTCAGCTTCCGCTTTCGGTTGGATAAGGCGGTTCATTGGCGCCGCGTCGCCATCTGCGACAGACATATCAGCGAACAAGCAACCAAAATCCGGCTGATCAACACCAAGCTGGCGCTGCACTGCAATCGATGTCAGTCCGATTTTGCGGCCGACAATCCGGCGGCCTTCTGCGACGCCCCGCTTTGTCAGTTCATGCTGAACCCCATAGGCGCCATCAAGACCCAGGGATTCAATGGATGGCCGCACCGGATCACAAGGAACACCCGTGCGGAGCGCTTCAGCGATCTTGTCCGCTGCATCCATGATCAACGCGTCTGTCATTACTCAGCTTTCTTCGGTCGCAACGATCTGCGATTTGCAGTCTGCGCCGCATTTATCCGTCATAGTTTGACGCAAATATTTTTCAGCTCGGAATAGAATTCGAGACCATGGACGCCGCCTTCGCGGCCAATGCCCGATCGTTTCGATCCGCCAAACGCCGTGCGCAGATCGCGCAAGAACCAGGAATTGACCCAGACCACGCCCGCATCAAGACGCGCCGCAACTTTGTGCGCTGTTGAAATATCCTGCGACCACAAGGACGCGGCGAGCCCGTAGGGCGTGTCATTCGCTTTTGTGACCGCCTCTTCGACATCATCAAATGGCGCAAGGTGACAACACGGACCGAAAATTTCATCGTTCAACACTGAGGAGCTGTCCGGCAGCCCCTTCCAGATCGTCGGTTCGATCCAGTAGCCTTTCGAGAAAGCGGCTTCTGTTTCCGGCACTCCGCCGCCGCATATGATTTCAGCGCCGTCCTTCACCGCAGCCTGGTAATAACCCAATACTTTCCGGCGATGTTCGTCGCTGATCAACGGACCGAGCGATGTGGTTTTCGCAAAAGGGTCGCCAACCTGCATGGCGCGCGCCCGTGCGGCCAATCGGTCCGCGAAATCATCAAACACCTCGCGCGCCACATAGATGCGCTCAGTACCAAGACAAACCTGCCCGGCATTCATAAACGCCGCGCGCGCGATCCCGTCTGCCGCCTTGTCGAGATCAGCGTCCTTGCAGATAATCGCCGCATTTTTCCCGCCGAGCTCTAATGACACCGGGCGAACGCCTTTCGCCGCCGCTCTGGCGATGATTTCTCCCGTGACGGTCTCGCCGGTAAAGGTGATGCCGTCAATGTCGGGATGGGTGGACAGGAATTCCCCCGCGCTATCAGGCCCTAAACCGTTGACGACGTTGAACACGCCGGGCGGCACGCCGGCCGCATTCATGACTTCGCCCAAAAGGGTCGCCGTCGACGGCGTTTCTTCCGATGGCTTGACGACAACCGTATTCCCGCAGGCCAGCGCCGGCGCGATCTTCCAGGTTGTCAGCAAAAGCGGCAAATTCCACGGGCTGATAATAGCGATAACGCCCCGTGGGCGGCGCACCGTATAATTGACTGCACCTTCGCCATCCGGCGTCGCCATTTCAAAAGCTTCTGTCGGCACGCCATAGATGAGATCAGCGAAGACATTAAAATTGGCGGCGCCGCGCGGAATATCGAGATGCGAGGCAAGCGTGATGGGCTTTCCCGTATCCAGTATTTCCGCTTGCAGAAAATCGTCCTGCCGCTTGGTGATTTCTTCGGCGATGCGGCGCAGAACGCCAACCCGTTCCTGTACGGATATTTTCGCCCAGGGCCCGCGCAGCGCTTGCCGCGCTGAGGCGACGGCCTGGTCGACCTCGTCGCGGGTGGCGCTCGCGACATATTTGATCACTTCGCCGGTTGCGGGATTTATTTTTTCAAAAAAATCGCCAGCGCCGCGCACATAGGAGCCGCCTATGAAATGACCGATCGTAGACTCTGATTTCGTCAAAATTTGCGGAGACGAGACGCTCATTGATGGTTTCCTGCCCGTAAAGTCGAGATCGCCAAGCGGCTTGTGACCGCGCTCATTGGCTAGACTGTAATGCGTAAAATTTCGAAATTCAATACACGCAGGATGCTATGGCGCCGATTCTCCGCGACTTTTTCGGCCTCAATCGGCGGCAAATGGATACAATTTCGAAACTTTTTCTTGACATGCCCCAACGCCGCCCCGGAAGCTAAGCGCCTAAATTCAAGCCTCTCGGGGCTCAAACCAAGTGACCATTAATATGAGTGACAGTGACCGCGCCCGTCTTATCCGCATCGCCTCCCGCGCGCTCGGGCGTCACGGCCTCGCCCATGCCTATGGGCATGTCACGATCAGGATCGACGATGAGTTGATGCTCGCCTCTCCGGGCAAGCCGCTCGGCCTGACGCAACCGGACGACAAGTGCATAGAAGTTCCCATCAACGGGCCGTTTCCCGATGGGCTGCTCGGCGAGCTGCGCATCCACCGCGAAATCTACAAACGGCGCCCCAACGTCAATGCGATTATCCGGTGCCAACCGCCAAAGACGATCAGCCTCTCCGCATTAGGGATGACGCCGACGCCGCGGCATGGTTTTGGCGCGTATTTTTGGCCAAAGCCGCCTTTCTGGAGCGATCCGCAATTGCTCCGCAGCGATGAAAGCGCAGAGAAGCTGGCGCGCCTGCTTGGCCGTCATCACGCAATCGTCATGCGCGGCAATGGCGCCGTCATCACCGGCAAAAACATAGAGCAAGCCCTCACCCTGACCTGGTATCTTGAAGACGCTGCGCGCGTGGAGCTTGATTGCCTCGCCGCGCGCCCGGATGGCGGCGCGCCATTGCTGACTGAACAGGATTGCGCCCATCGCGCGGTCTATTCTGGCCAGATCCTGGAACGGATGTGGGACTATCTGACCGCCGGCGATCCGGAAAATTCGTAATCTTTTTCTTTCCGCACGCCTCACTGCCGGGTATTACAAACCTATCTCGACAGCAAAGTAAGATCTGTTATGGCCAAAAAACCTGGCGCAACAAAAAAGAAGACCGCAAAGCAAAGCTCAGTCGTGACGCCAATACAATCGCAAGGACGCACTCTTGCAAATGAAACTTACTCGCAATTGAGAGAAGATATTCTTGGCGGCAAATATCCCCCCAACAGCAAGCTGAAACTCGAAGGTCTTCTTGAGGCCTATGATGTGGGCATGTCGCCATTGCGCGAAGCATTGTCCCGGCTTGTCGGCGATATGCTGGTGGTGACCGAAGGCCAGCGCGGCTTTTGGGTAGCCCCGCTTTCCCTTGCAGATCTTGATGACGTGACGCGCATACGCGGCTTGCTGGAAACACAGGCGCTCGCGCTTTCCATTCAAAATGGCGACAAGGAATGGGAAAACGCCGTAACGGACTCCTACGAAAAACTGTCCGCCGTTGAAAACAGCCTGCCGGAATCGCCGGAAGATATTTCGCCGAACCTTTCCCGGCAGTGGGAGCAGTGCAATCGCGATTTCCACTCTGTGCTTGTTTCCGCCTGCAACTCGCCATGGCTGATCCGGTTGCGCAATCTTCTCTATCAGCAATCCGAACGCTACCGGCGCGTGTCCTTGCGTGAATCGCGCGGCCATCGCGATATTCAGGACGAACATAGAGGCATCTATAACGCGGTCATCAAACGCAACACGCTAAAGGCGTGCGATATGATCGAGCATCATTTGCAGCAGACTGCGGACGAAGTGCGGCGCGCGATCATAGAAAAGTCCGACCTGGAAAACGCCGTGCAAAGCCCCGCCCCGCCCCGCAAGCGCGCACGGCAACGATAAAATTTCGAAATTTTCTTGACAGGCCCGGAGCGCAGCGCGTTAAGTCGCAATGCGCCAATCACTCACGGGCTATCTCATGCGTTGCAAAACCTCCTGTTTTCCCGCCTTTTTTGCTGTTTTTCTCAGCCTCGCTATAGCCTCCTGCGGGCAAGAGCCGAGCAAAAGCGCGGCGGCGCCCACTGCAACACCGGCTCCCGCGCCCGCGGCGATGCAAGAGGATGCGGATTGGCCGCTGCATGGCCGCACAAGCGATGAAAGCCGTTATTCACCGCTGGATGCGATCAACAAAGACAATGTCGCGCGATTGGGGCTCGCCTGGGAGTATGACGCCTTCCTGGTGCGCGGGCGCACCCATCGCGGCGTAGAGGCGACACCGCTCATCCGTGGACGAACCATGTACTTCACCGGCCCATGGAGTGTTGTCTATGCCGCTGACGCCGTCACCGGCGAAGAAAAATGGGTTTACGATCCGGAAGTGGACGGCGCATGGGCGCGGCGCGCTTGCTGTGACGCGGTCAATCGCGGCGCAGCCCTGAAAGACAGCGCCGTTTTCGTCGGCACGCTCGATGGTTACCTCGTCTCGCTTGATGCGGAAACCGGCGAAGAGAACTGGAAAGTCGACACGCTGACAGACAGAGGACTTCCCTACACGATCACCGGCGCGCCGCGCATCGCCGGCGACCTTGTCGTCATCGGCAATGGCGGCGCAGAGCTCGGCGTGCGCGGTTATGTGAGCGCCTATCACGCAGATAGCGGCGCATTGGCCTGGCGCTTTTTCACTGTTCCGGGCGCCGGCCCTGATGAACATGAAGAAATAACCCGAGCGCGCGAAAGCTGGGGGCCTGAAACCCGTTTCGATCTGGGCGGCGGCGGCACGGTCTGGGACTCCATGACCTATGACGAAGAAACCGGCATGTTGTTTGTCGGCGTCGGCAATGGATCGCCATGGCCGAAATGGACCCGCGATCCCGGCGGCGGCGATAATCTTTATCTGTCTTCAATCCTCGCGATCGACGCGCAGACCGGCGCGCTGAAATGGCATTACCAGACGACGCCGGGCGACAGTTGGGACTACACCGCCACACAGAACATCATTCTCGCTGAACTTGAAATTGATGGCGCGCCCAGAAAAATCCTGATGCAGGCGCCGAAAAACGGATTCTTTTATGTGCTCGACAGGCTAACCGGCGAACTTCTGTCTGCGGAAAACTACACGCCGGTCACCTGGGCTGAAAAAATCGACCTTGAAACAGGACGGCCGGTGATCTCGCCATCCGCCCTTTATGAAAATGACGCACGCATTGTCTGGCCCGGCACGCCCGGCGGACATAACTGGCAGCCCATGGCGTTCAGCGAGCTAACAGGGCTTGTCTATATACCGGTGCTGGAGATGCCGCAAAAATTCAGCCTGCAGACCGATACGGCGGCGCTCGCGAACACGATCAATACAAAAGCGGATGTGAAGGCGCCGCCCTATGTAGAAAATGATCCCGCCCTGCCTGCTGGCGCGCCAGTCCCGGCCATGCGCTCTTACTTGAAAGCATGGGACCCGGTCGCGCAGAAAACAGTCTGGCGCAGCGACAATCTGGGCTGGTGGTCCGGCGGCGCGCTGGCGACCGGCGGCGGGTTGGTCGTTCAGGGCGCCTCGGACGGCTTCTTGCGAATATTCGACGCCGCGAATGGCGATGTGCTCCATGAGATTGACCTTGGCACTGGCGTGATGGCCGCGCCGGTCACCTATATGATCGACGGCGTCCAATATATCGCAGTCGCGGCGGGCTATGGCGGCGCGCAAAATGGACGTTTTCTGCCAGGCATGGCGGCGCGCGACCGGCTGAACCATGAACGACTGCTGGTCTTCAAGCTCGATGGCGGCGAAGTGGAAAAACCACCCTTGCGCGAAGCGGTCACTCAATTTCCGCTCTATACGGACGAGACAGCCGCGCCGGAAACCATCGCGCTCGGTTTGCAACGATATCGCCAATATTGCGGCCGGTGCCATGCGCCGATGGGCGCGCCAAACGGCTATCCCGATCTCTGGAATCTGCCGCCCTCCACCCATGACGCCTTCCAGCAAATTGTCGGCGACGGCGCCCTCTCTTACGGCGGCATGGCGGGATTTGGAGACGCCTTGAGCGAAGACGACATCAATGCCATTCAGGCGTTCATTATCGATTCGCAGCGCAAGCTGCATGAAACGGAGAAATAAGATGCGGCTCCCCTTATCTCTACTCGCCCTTATCGCCACAATGACCATGAGCGTTGCGCATGCGGCGGAGACATACGCCACGCACTCGCTCAGCTATGACAGCGCCGCGAAACTGATGAAGGGCGCGCTTAAAGAAGCGGAAAAGCAAGATCGACATGTCGCCATCGTCATTATCGACGCAACCGGCGAAGTCATCATGTCAGCGCGCATGGATGGCGCAAAACCGGCGGCGATGGATCTTGCTGCGCAAAAAGCGGCCACGGCCTTGTTGTTCCGCGGTTCAAGCCGCAGCGCGATGGATGAGATCAATAATGGCGCGGTCGCGCTTTTGTCGCTTGAAGGTCTCGCGGCGTTGCCTGGCGGCCTCGCCATAAACAAAAACGGCGCCTTTATCGGCGCAGTCGGCGTTTCAGGCGCGCCGGCGGATGTAGATGAACTCATCGCCGGCGCTGGTTTGAAGAAAATCGCTGACTAGGCGCAGCGATAAATTAGGCGCAGACCGAGGGCAGCGACTTCACGAATTTGAAGATCTTGTTGAACGCTGCGACCGCTTCCGGTTCTCCGTCGGCGACAAGCGTAATATAGATGCCAACCGCAGATCGCCCGTCATTGCCAAAAACGATGATGGCGCGCGTTCTGCCTTCTCTGACGCTTCCATCCGCCATTTTGCCGCCGGGCAGATCAATAGCGTAGATCGAGCTGAGTTTTTCCGGCAGTAGGTGGATCATCAAGCCGTCGCCTGATTCCTGAAGGCCGTCCGTAATCAGATCATACCAATTGTCATCCAGCACGGTGTCATTGGCTGCGGTAATTGGCGCAAAAACCTTTGTAACCGTTCCAGCTGATTCCACGACATATTGCACGGCGCCGGGAATATCTTTGAACATCGCCGTAATGGCTTCAAAGTTTTCGGCGCTGACGCCATGCGCCCAGCCCTTCGGCAATGCGCTGACGACAACCTCTTCTGCGATGCCGGTCGCGCGCTGCACGACAAGCGGCGGCGACGCCGGCGCATCCTTGTAAAAGCCACGCACGGTTTCGACTTGCTTGCTTGATGCGCAATGGCCGATCTCCACCGCGCCTGCGCTCCCGCCCGCAAGGAGCGTGGCCGCGCAGATTAAACTGATGCAGCGTAATTTCATGATATCCTCCGCATTTGAACTGTACAGATACTATTCACGCAGCGAAGTCGCTGTTCAACAAAGGTTCAATGTCAAAGCTGACATATTCATTCGCATTATGTCGGCTTTGAAATCACACTTTTCTTGCTGCCTGCATTGGCTGCTCCCTAACATCGCAGAGCCTTATCAAGTGGAGCATTCCTTATGAAAAACCTGCGCGGCCTGACGGACTCTTTACTTTCTCACGCAATGAACCGGCGAAAACTGCTCGGCGGCATGTCGCTCGCGACAGCCTCTTTGACGGCGGCAGGCATGACCAGCAACGCCTTCGCAAAACGTGGCGGCACACCCGCCTCAACACTCATCAAGGGCGGGTTTTTATACGCCGCAGACCAAAGCAACACGGTCATTCCCGATAGCTGGCTGCTGGTGAAGGAAAACAAAATCGCCGCCATCGGATCGTCTTCTGACCCGGCGCCGAAAGCCGACAATATCGTCAACGCCGTCGGGAAAATGGTGTTGCCGGGATTCATCAATCCGCATTGGCATGAAAGCTTTGTGGCGCCCAATTTTGAAAAACCCGACGATTCATCATTGACGCCGAGCCCCTACGCGAATGGCGGCAATATTGAAGCGCTGGGCGGGTTCTTCGGATTTCTTTCCGGCATCGGCAAGAAACTGACCGCCGACGAAGCCGTTGCAATTGCGCGCTGGAGTCTTTGGACACAGTTGCGGTCAGGCACGACCGCGCTGGGCGACATCGGGTCGACCAACAGCGCCGACGGCATGGCGAATGCGGCGCTGGACCTTGGCATGCGCATTCGCGTCAGCCGTTGGGGCGCAGACATCATGATCCCGAACAAGGGAAGCGAGTTCAAGCGCATCGCCGACGCCGACGAACAGGCCGCAGACTGGGAAGCCATTATGTCGAAATGGCACGATCATGAATCGGGCCTGGTCAGCGCGATGCCAACAGTCATGGGCGCCTTTGGCAGCTCTGACGAGCAACTCGCCGCCCTGAAACAGATTGCAGATAAATACGGATCGCCAGTCGCGTCCCATATCGCACCGGTGAAAAACGAACGCGAGGCGGTGACCCGCGCATTCGGACGGGCGCCAATCGCCCGCTTCGAAGAACACGGGCTCGTTAATGACCGCTTGATGGCGGTTCATACGGCATGGGCGAATGAACAGGAGTACCAGCTGTTTCTCGACCGTGACGTCAAGATCTGCCACTCCCCCGCCCATTACGGTCAGCTTGGGGAGCACACAGTCGACACCGGTCAGATCGGCCGGTTCTTGCGCGACGGCGCGAAGGTCTCGTCAAGCAGCGACGGCGACATCAGCTATATCGGCGCCATGCCGGAAGCGATGCGCTCGGCGCATCTCGGCCACAACGAAGCGCTGAACGATGTTCTCGCCTGCCCGCCGACCACTGCGTTGTTGACGGGAACACGATACGCCGCCGCCGCGCTTGGCTGGGAAGACCGGCTGGGCTCCCTCGAAGTCGGCAAACAAGCGGATGTAGTCATGGTCGACATTGATGACTGGCGCTACCGTCTTGGCAATCATCCGCTGCGCACTTTCCTTGTCGCGGGCGGAAGCCAGGATGTGCGTGATGTGATGGTTGCAGGGCGCATGGTTGTCGAGAATGGTAAGTCGACCCAAGTCGATGAAGATAAAATCTTCGCCGAGTACCAAAAGGCTGTTGCATCCGCGCGCCCACGGATTGCGCCGCCTCACTAAGGTTTCAATTTGAAGGCGGGCTGACCGGCAATTCCAGTTCGGCGCAAAGCCCGCCTTCAGGCCGATTGCGAAGCCGCAAGACGCCGCCATTCAACAGGGCGAATCTGTTGGCGATGGCGAGACCGAGGCCCGTTCCCTGAACATTTGCTTCCTTGCGCGTTTCAAGCTGACGAAATGGCTGGAGCACCGCCTCTAGCTGCCCTTCCGGAATGCCGGGGCCGCGATCCAATATGTGGACTTTCACCGCAGCGTCACCCTCCATTTGCGCGCGCACTTCAACCTCACAGCCATAACGAACCGCATTGTTCAAAAGATTGACGATGCATCGCTTGAGCGCGAGCGGCCGCGCCCGGACATCGCACCCCGACCGTTCTTCAAAAGAAACCTCCGCGCCCATATCGGCGGCGTCGGAGACGATGCTGTCCAGCAATGAATCAAGATCGAGCTGAACCGCGTTTTCTTCGGGCATCACATCATAGGCGAGATCGAGCCCCTCTCGCACAAGCTGGCGCATTTCATCCATATCCGCATAGAATTTTTCATACAGCTCGCCCTTCTCCAGCTGGTCCAGCCGCAAGCGCATACGGGTCAACGGCGTCTGCAAATCATGGGCGATCGCGGACAACATACGTGTGCGCTCCACAACCTGCCGGCCGATCCGTTCCTGCATTCTGTTTAACGCCGAAGCGGCCGCGCGAACCTCGACGGGGCCCGCCTCTTCAAATCCGGCGCCGTCAAAATTCTCACCCAATTGCGCCGCCGACCGTGAAAGCCGGCGCAAAGGCGCGGCGGCGAGCCGCGCAACGACAAACGCCAGCACCACCGCCCCGGCGAAAAGCGCGCTCATAAATAATGGATCGAAAGCGGATGGCGTATTCACGATGGTCATTGGTGTTTCAATGCTGAGCCATAGAGGCGGCGCGCCTGCAAATTCTAGCTGCGCCACCCAACATGATGGCGGACGCAATCGCCAATAGGGATTATCGCCAGCCGGCGCCGCGCGCTCCGGAACGCCCGGAAAACAGGTCTGGAGCGACACATCATACGCCGTCGCCTGGCGCAACTCGGGAAGCCGCCGCTGCAAATGCCGACTGAGCGCTTCGTTGACGCGCTCATAGGGCGCCGGGCCTTCCAGGTCATGCACGCCAGGCACCGTGTTTCCAGAAAGCGCCGCATCGCCCTTGCCGGCTAACGCCTCCTCAGAAAACAAATAGGCTGCGACCCTGTCGGCGGCGCGCGCATATTGAAGGTCTTCAAGCGCGCCGGCGCGTTCCAGCGCGGACAGCCGCACGCCGATTGTCCCGGCCAGCACAAGGCCAATGAAAAGGAGCGCAAAAATGCGCCCCGCCATAGTGTCAAAAAAAGCGAAAAACCTTTTCATCACGACGATGCGACATCCGCGTCGAAACAATATCCAGCCTGTCGCACTGTTTTGATGATGTCGGTCGCTGATCCCTTATATCTCAATTTCGATCGCAACCGGCTCACCTGCAAATCAACGGCGCGGTCCTGCGCCGCGCCAAAGGCGCCGGCGCCGAATTTCAGCAAGACCTCCCGGCTGAGCGTTTCTCCCGGATGATCGAGAAAGATTCTGAGCAGGCGATATTCCGCGCCCGATAAAGCGATCATCTTCCCGCCGGGGTCGATCAGGGCGCGATGATCGACGCTCAAAGACCACCCTTCAAAAGCGAAATGACCAGCATCCTGCGGCGGCGTTGTGCTGATGCCTGTCGCCCGGCGCAACACGCTTTTGATGCGCGCCACCAATTCGCGCGGCTCAAACGGCTTGGCCAGATAGTCGTCAGCGCCAAGCTCCAGTCCGACAATCCGGTCGACGGGATCGCCCCGCGCCGTCAGAATAATGATCGGCGTGTCGCCCTGCGCGCGCACCGCCTGGCAGATTTCCAGTCCATCCGCGTCGGGCAAGTTCAGATCCAGCACGATCGCATCAATGTCGCCCTTTTTGAGGCGGGCAGTCATGGCGGCGCCGTCATGCGCGATCACCGTGTCAAAGGACGCATGCTGAAGATGACTGACGACAAGCGCGCATATTTCAACGTCGTCGTCGACAATTAGAATTCTGGCTCGGTTGCGTGTCATTCTTTACTGCCGATCCCGGATCATTTTTCGAAAATCCATGTCCGACGCCTCTGCGCAAGCGCAAACGCCGGGACCATCAGGGCGCAATAAATCGCCTGCTTTCACGCTGAAACGACCCCATCCCTCATCTTGCGTCATCATAGCGCCCTCGTGAAACTGTATATTATTTCGAAATTATGCCATTCTATGCGCCCTAAAGGCAAATGGCTGGAGGCCGCATGATCACCCGGCGCGAAGCGCTCTTATCTGGCGGTGCAACATTACTCTGCGCGGCCTCCTGCGCGCGCACAGATGTCAGCGCTGCCGGCAACCCCGCCCGGCTCATAGCAAGAGATGGTTCCGCGTCGCCCTTTTCGCAGCAGCCCCACCCGACCGATATCTGGGGTTATAATGGCGAAGTGGCGGGACCGGAACTGCGGCTGAAACGCGGCGAAACCCTGCGCGTCATTTTTGAAAACCAGTTGAAACAACCGACCTCGATACATTGGCACGGGCTTAGAATTCCCAACCACATGGATGGCGTCGGCAGCATCACGCAGCCGGGCGTCATGACCGGCGAAACGTTCACCTATGAATTCGCCGTCCCGGATTCCGGGCTGTTCTGGTATCACCCCCACATGAACTCGGAAAAGCAAGTCGCACGCGGCTTGTTCGGCGCCATTGTCGTGGAAGACGAAGATGCGCCGCCTGTTGACCGGGAGGTCGTCTGGACGCTTTTCGATTGGGGGCTCGCTGACGATTACCAGCTTCCCGAAGACAGAGCCTTTTCGCTCTGGCGCGGGTTTCACGACTATACCCCGCATGTAAAACTCACCACGGACGGCGTTCACGCGCGCCCGCTTTCCCTGACAAAGGGCGAGCGCGTCCGGTTGCGCATCGCGAACACATCGGGCAACCGGCGCTATGCGCTCAAATTTGAAGGCCACGCGCCCTGGATCATCGCATGGGACGGCAACGCCGTCGTCCCTTACCAGGCGGGAGACGCCCCGATTATCTTGGGCAATGGCGAGCGTGTTGATCTGATCATCGACGCAACCGGCGAGCAGGGAAAATCTTACCGTATTTACGACGTCTTTGACCGCTTTTACGAAGCGGACGCGCCGTCACATAACATCACGACAGTTCAATATAGCGGCGACGCCGCTATGCGAAAATTGACGGACCTGCCGCCGGTCGCGGCGCCGGGCGCCAATCACATCGCGGAACCCGACCTCGCAAACGCGATCCCCATCGACATTGTCATGGACCAGAAAATCTACGACATCGCCGATGTGCCCGAGATCGGCGAAATGGGAAAGCTGATTGCAGAATCCCAAGGCGTCGCGCCCGGCACGAAGGTCCCGGTCTGGTCAATGAACGGCAAACCGATGTTTGAAGATCTGAAAACCTTTTCCTGCATCAACCCGGCGCCGCTTTTCGGTTGCAAGCTCGGTAAAACCTATCTGTTGCGATACATCAACGACACGCCGACCGATCATCCCATGCACCTACACGGGCACACCTTCCTGATGGTGCGGAAAAACGGCGTGCCCTATCCCCGGCGCATGTTCAGAGACACATTCATGGTCATGAAAGGCGAAACGGTTGAGATCGCTTTCGTCGCGGATAATCCGGGGGACTGGATGATGCATTGCCATCGCGGCCTGCATCAGCATGGGGGGATGATGACCACCTTCACGGTCAGCTAAAACACGTCGCGGAAAAATCCGGCGGTCTATTCTACCGGGCGGGTGCCGTATTTCTGGTCCATGCGGTTGCGCTCTTCATGCAGCGCCTGCTGCTCGCTGTACCAAAGGCCGGCCTCGAGGTTGAATTTCAGCTGGGAAAGAAAACGCCGGCGCTCCGCATCCGGCCATCCCCGCACCTTGATGCGAAGCGCGTAACGCTCTTCCGCCGTCATCGCGATATATTCATCCGCCGTCGGGACAGGAACTGTTGTTTTCCCGGCCAGGTCGGACGGCTTCGGCGCCGGCGCCGGAGCGCGCGATTCAAATAGATAAGTGACAGACCGGCTCATGGCGGCGGGCGGAACCGTGCCGTGCTGTTCGCCGTCAAACAAAACATAGCTCGCTGCAACGCCGGGGGTGCCGGCGAGCGCCGCCGCCATTTTCTCGGCATCGTCAACTTGCGTCCGTCCGATAACGCCCGGCAAAACCGGCCTTCCCGCCGGCGGCGGCGATGCCGGCTCGTCCGTCTGCTCCAACTCGCCAACCGTCACCAATACGCGCACCGCTGCGCCGGTTGTCGAGAGCTTGGGCGTCAAGCGCGGAAGCTCTTTCAGCGCGAAGCGTTCGCCCCACCAGATTGAAGGGCTGGCGACCAGATAAGCCTGAAACGCATCGGGTTGGTTGAACAAAGCATGCAGCGCAAAGAGCCCGCCAAAGGAATGCCCGAACAACGCTTGCCGCGATGTATCGACGGCATAGGTTTGCTCAATATGCGGCTTCAATTCGTCGAGGATGAATTTCAAGAAACTGTCTGCGCCGCCGTAACCTTCAGGCGTCGGCATTTCGTCCAGAGACGGTGTCAGGTCGAGCGAGCGCTCCTTGCCTGCATTAACGCCGGGCGGATAGCCAATGCCGACAATGATTGCATTTTCCGTTTCTTGCCGTTGCCCTCGCGCCCATGAGCGGGCCGTCTCGACCATCGTTGCAAAGCGGGCATTGGCGTCCGTCATATAGATGACCGGATAGCCCGACGCTGGCGCCAGCGCCGCCGGTTGCGCAACAAAGATCTGATAGGTGCGGCCATTGACGCTCGAAGTCATGGCGAATGTGGCGCTGTTGTCGAGCACAACTGGCGTAGCGGCTTGTTTGTCCGCGGCCCGTTGTTCCGCAGCATGTGCGCTTGCGCCTAATGCCGCGCTGTTGATCACCAGCAGGATTGCGCCCAGCGCGGCGCGGTGATGAAACCGATGGCGGCTCACCATGCCGATGCTCTTTTTGAGGCCAAAGGAAATCCGCCGCACTTACTTCCTCACGCGATGATAACTGCTTGCAAGGCTCGGATCGCCTTCGCCGTCATAAACGGAAATATCCGGATAGGGGTAGAAGATGCGCTCGCGATAATTCTTGGCGCCGGCCTCATCCGTCATCAGCAATTCTGACGGCGCAACGCCTTCCTCCACCCATTTTTCAAGCGGCGTGATGGCGTCGAACTGGTGCGGTCCGTGCCCGCCCGAGCCATGATGCATGCCCGGCACAAGATAGAGTTGCGCAAATTCGGCGACGGCTTCGCGCCCGCCCATGGCTTCCGTCATGTCTTCAAACCAATTGATGGAGCTGACCGGCGAAATCAACACATCCGACCAGCCATGGATGATGATCATCTTGCCGCCGCGCGCCTTGAACGCGGTCAGGTCCACATCATCGGGGTTCATGATCTTGCTGGTTTTACGGAGTTTCTTTTTATCGCGCGGATAATAGAAATCGCGCCAGTCATAATCCGGCCCCGGCGCTTCATCCATGACCATATAGCGGATGCCTGACTGCCCCGCCGTCAGCACGAATGGCAGTTCGTCCGCGCCGCGCACCGGCAGAATGGTCCGCGCCCAATCGCTTTCCGTGCCGCGCGCCACATAGTCATCGAAATATACATTTCCCTTTTCGTCGGTCGGCCGGGAATAGATCTTGCGCACCGCCGCCACTTGTGCAGCGTTCAAACATTGATTGAGAATTTCGGACTGTCCGTCCTTGCAAAGAAGCTCGCCCGGATCGAAATCGCATTTTGAAGGATCATCGAGGATCGTGTCCTCAACGCCGTCAAGCGCGTCGCATTTCGCCAGGACCGCAGCATCGATAAGCGGCGCCTTGTCGCTGTAGATGACAGGTTCGTGGTCGTTTTCCGGATAAACGGCTTTCGCAAGCCATGCGAGGTGAATCGCGTTTTTCTCATTATACGGAATGACCGGCGCCTTGACGATGATGCCGTCAAAATCTTCCGGATAACGCTGCGCCGACATCAGGCCGGCATTCCCGCCCTTGGAAAAGCCTGCAATATAAGAATAAGAGACCGCATCGCCGTAAAAGGATTTCGCAATCGCCTTGCCCAATTGCGCGCTCAAATGGTTGGCGAGATAGGCGAATGTCTTGCGGGCGTCGTCATTGTCATGCCCCCAAATGCCGTCGAACGGCGCCTTGCTGTAATGGCCGCCATTATTGGTGATGGTTGCGTAGCCGTCATACAATCCGGGAACCGTAATATCCGTATGGACCTTGCCGCACCACGCATCGCAGGCGCCCAGCATGAATCTTCCATTCCACGCATCGGGCGCCGGCAACATGAGCGAGAATTGAATATGCGGCGTGATGTAACCCTCAACGCGGCAATGTTCCGGAAAGGTCGTCATGCCTGTCGGCGTCGGATTGCCTTGCGAAATGCCGCGCTTGTGAAAGAAGCGCGTCTCCCGGGCCGTCGCCGGCTTGTCTTTATAGTATGTGGTCTGAACGATTTTGGCCGGATTATCCGCCGCGCCTTCGAAATTCGCCAGGGCAAGCGCTTCACATCGGCGCATTGGGCTTTCAATGCTGCTTGGCTCGACTTGAGCGATGGCCGGCGGGGCAATGACTGGGGTCGTCAGCACAACCGCAGACGCTCCCACCAAGATTGTGAATCGGCGCAAGCTCGGTAGAATATTCATGAAAGCCTCTTTCGGTATTCCAACTCGACTATTATTTCGAAATTTTTCCGAGACATCAAGAAAAAGTAGCGATTACGGTTGATATAATTTCAAAAATATCGAAAATATCGAAATTCGAGCCAGCCCGGCGATTGTCCGCATGCGTGGGCGGCGCCGACCTGAAGGAAAAGCGACCATGACCGCAAGGATACTGACCTTAGCAACCGCCGCCTGCCTGTTGGCCTCATCCATGACATCAGCGAGCGCGGCCGCCTCTTCCCTTTCGGGGGACAAGATCGGCGAAGTTTACGCCACACCGGAAACAATTGAGGTTCGGATCGGACGCGAGTTCCCGGCCTTTGACACGGATTTTTCCGGTGAGCTTGATCTTTATGAATTCAGCAAATGGCTGAACCCGCTGATCGACCTGCGCCTTAAATATGATGAAGCATCGGCGACGCGCGACGACATCGACAGCTTTATCGAAACCGCATTCAAAAAAGCCGACGCAGATAAAAATGGCGAAATCGGCCCATCGGAGTTGGCGATCTTTTTCGGCGCCGACATAGAATAGTCCGCCCGCGCGCAATGCAACGACGCACCCGGCTCTATCTAGGCCGGGAACGGCCTGATGTCGGGCTCAACGAATTGCCGGCGCGCCTTTGGCGAAAATAGCTGGTCGCGCGAGTAAAACATCAAAAAATAGTCGAGCTTGCCAAAGGGCGAGCGGATGAAAAAATTGACGATCTCATATAGCGACATGCCGTCGCCGAGCACGCTCAAAAACTGCACGATGGTTTTGAGGCAAAGTTGGGTGAGCGTTTCGTGATGGCCGCCGGTTCCCGTGTTCCGCACGCCTTTGGCGATATTGTATGACCGGATAATGACCGGCATGCGGCGCGGCAAATCCAGTTCGGGCCGTTCGAGGGTGAAATAAATCGCCGCGGCGCAATGCGCAGCATAGGTCCAATCCTCCACTGGCAGCGAATGATCCAGCAAGCCCTCTCCAAGCGAGCGCACTTGCTGATCCGAGAAAAACATCCCGGCAAACGGGCTTTCTTCGATTTCCGTCAAAACGACTTGCGCCGGGTTCATTGCGGCCGCTCCTGTATTCGAAGCGGCGCCATGAGATAGTCAAACAACTCCACATGATTATGCCGCTTCGCATCATCCAGCGGCGTTGCGCCCCAACGGTCTTTCGCTGTGCAATCCGCGTGTTTTGAAACCAGGAAGGCGACTGCGTCTTTGCGGCCTTCCGCCGCCGCGAGATGCAAGGGCGAACGCCCGTCATAATCGGCGGCGTTGATATCCGCCCCATGGGCGATCAACCGCGAGATCTCGTCAATGTCGCCCAGGCTTGCAGCATTGATGAGTTGATAAACCTGATCGCCGCGATGCTGTACGTCCCGGCGCGTCGGGTCTTTCTTGGTTTGTTGATTCAACAGGCTGTCATAATTGTGCAGGCTGAAACGCTTGACCAGCTCGCGGCAAAACTCCACGCCCCGCACGCTGTTTCCAAGCGCGTCAAGGCGCGGCGACCAGATCGCGAGATCCCATCACTTGCGGCACCACGACCATGAGCGCGCCGGAAACGCCGGATTTCGCCGGCAAACCAATCGTGAACGCGAATTCACCCGAAAAATCATACATGCCGCATGAATACATAAGCGACAGACAGTTCTTGACCGTGTCGTTTGAGAAAATGCGGTCATTGGTGATCGGACATACGCCCGCATTCGCCAGCGTTGCGGCGATCACCGACATGCGCCGCGCCGTCACCTCGATCGAACAGGCCTGAAAGTAAAAGTCGAGCGTTTCGAGAATGTTCGTTCCCTTCGGAAACGCGCCTTTTTCCTGCATGAAATAAGCGAGAGCGAAATTTCGGTCAGCCGTCGCCTTTTCTGAAAGAAACACCGGATTGTTAAAGCCCGGCGCAACCCCGCCCGAAAGGCGCTTCCAGATATTCATGACGTGATCAAACCGGTCGGCCAGCGGCGCCTTCGGCTTGATCATGGAGCAGGACATAATGGCGCCGGCATTGATCATCGGATTATGCGGCAGCCCTCTGGCGTTCAGAGCGAGCTCATTGAAACTGCGTCCGCTCGGCTCTCTCCCCACATGGCGGTGAACAAATTCCTCGCCGCGCTCTTCCAGCGCGATGGCGTAGTTAATCGGTTTGCAGGAGGACTGCACGCAATATGGCGTATCGCTGTCGCCAAAGGCGGCGTGCTGTCCGTCAATCGAGGTGACTGACACCGCAAACTGATCCGGCGCGACGCGCGCAAGTTGCGGAATGTAATTGGCGACCGCGCCGCCTCGCGCACTGATGCACCTTTCGAAAATTTCTCCGATTTCCTTTTCGAATTCATGGAAACGCGGAATGACGAAACGATCCTGTATCGCCCGTTCGACAAGCGTGAATTTTTCCCGAAAAATATCGGCGCACTGGTCTTCGCTCACCTCGCCTGATTGCGGCCGCAAAATTCGCACCGATGAAGCGATACGCGGATCGCTCTCCTGGATTCCCTGACGGCTCAATGCGTCGATGACCGTCGTCGCGGAAACACCCGCGCCTTTCTCGCTTTCCAGGGCGCTAAAAAGACTGACCGTCGGCCTGTCTTTTCCTTCAGGCTTGCCGAAAATGTGTTGTCCGGCGCTTTTCAGCTCCGGCAATGGCGCCTGCTCTGCGATCCGAGCGGCTGGCGGCGCAATTCCTAGGCTTGTCATGCTCATCTCCCTAAATAATTCTTGATTGATCATGTGCATTGCCGACAGCTGCGGCGCTGGACCGCCGCAGCTGTCGAATGGCGCGTGTCCCCCAACTACTTGTCGCACGCCGCCATCGTTACGAATGCCGGCTCTTATTTTGACTGGTAACCGGCTTGCTGGCGCCAATCTTTTTGCGCCAGCGCCTTGCGCTGATTATTGGCGATGCAGAGCTGGTAGCGTTGCATGCGCTGGGAAAAGCGCGGTCCAAAGGGCCGGCAGGATGTACTGTCTTCTTCTTGCACCGAGGTGCTCGCCTGGCTTTGCGCGGGGAAAACAAATCCCTCCTCCGCTGCTGCGCAGGTTCCGAACAGGGCGGCCGTAAAAAGCGCGGCGGCAAGCGGCGCGCGCGGTGATAGACGTGTCATGATAGTGGTTTCCTTTAAATGTATGTGTTTTCCGATGAGCCGCAGCGCCTTTGCACTGGCGCCGCGGCCGCACGGACCCTTCAGATGATCAGCCCGACGCACAGGGCGACGAGGACGACCGCAATCGAAAACACGAAGAATTCGATCGCTTGCTCTCCTGAATTGTGCATGTTCATTCTCCTTTTCTTTCCGTCGGCGCCCCTGCACTTCGCCCGTTGGCAGCTCTCTCCGGCGGTTGCCCGCCGGGAGCGCTTTTTTCTTCGTGCGATGAGGGGCGTCGACGGGCCGCGAGATGCGCCCTTCAGTCTCGAAAATCTTGAGAAAATGATGATTTCTTTCTGGAACAGCGTGGAACCGCCGCGCGCCGCATAAAGGCTCGCGCGCGCCCTTCCCGCCCCCTGCCAAAGGTAAGGGTTGGCCCACTGGAGAAAGCGTGTGGTATAGCTATTATGAGGGACTTATGAGCTGCCCTCGCCGCTGTCCCGAAAGGCAGACAGTCGTGAATCAAAGCGAAAATCACGGAAAACCTCCTATGCGCCTCTCGGCGCCGCCGCTGGAACTCGACTTGGATCAAGGCCGCGTCTGGCTTGACGGCGCGCCTGTGCGCATCAGCAAACGCCCCTATCAGTTGCTGGTGGCGCTCATGACCCGGCCGGAGAAACTCTGGTCGAAAGACGAGTTGATCGAAGAAGTGTGGGACGGCCTTGCTGTTTCGGACTCCGTTCTGGCGACCGCCATGAAGGAATTGCGCCGCGCAATTTCCGATCCCGCGCGCACGCCGCGTTTCATTGAAACCGCCCATGGACGTGGATACCGGTTTTTACCGGCGGTAGAGCGCCTTTCGCCCACCGGTGAAAAGGACGCCGCGGCAAAGGAGACAAACGCCGCCGCACCGTCAAACATGACCGCCAACGACATCGTCGAATTGCAGGCGCAACAGGTTGTCCGGTTTTGCAAAGCCTCCGATGGAACATCGCTCGCCTGGTCAAAGGTCGGCGCGAATCGCGAAAAACCGCCGCTGGTGAAAGCGGCCAACTGGCTGACCCATCTGGAACTGGACTGGGAGGCGCCAATCTGGAGCCCGCTCTTTCGCGCATTGGCGCAGGAGCGTTGTCTTGTGCGCTATGACGAACGCGGTTGTGGCTTGTCAGACTGGAGCGTGCCCGAGATCAGTTTCGACACATTCGTCACTGACCTTGAGGCGGTCGTCGATGCGGCCGGGCTCGAAAAATTTCCGTTGCTTGGCATTTCGCAGGGCGCATCCGTATCGATTGAATACGCCGCCCGTCACCCTGAACGAGTGACCCATCTTATTCTTTTCGGCGGCTACGCCGCCGGCTGGCGCCACTACGCCAGCGAAGAAGAGGCGCGGGAGCGGGAAGCCGTCATGGTGCTGACGGAAGCAGGCTGGGGGCGCGATGACCCTTCTTACCGGCATATTTTTTCGCAAACCTTCATGCCGTCAGCGACCGCCGACGAACTGTCCTGGTTTGACGCGTTTCAGCGCCGCACGACATCGCCGCAAAATGCTGTCCGGTTTCTGCGCGCCTTCGCCGAAATAGACGTTCGCGACAGGCTTTCATCACTTACTGTTCCGACGCTTGTTCTGCACAGCAATGGCGACAAAAGGATACCGGTAAAGACCGGTACAGATCTCGCGGCGAAAATACCGAATGCGCAATTTATCGGCCTCGACAGCGATAATCATTTGCTTCTTGGCCGGGAACCCGCATCGAAGGCCTTCATCACTGCGATTGATCAATTCCTCGCTGCGACGCCATAGGGGGCGCAGAGACAAACCGCTATTTCAGATGGCGCGCAAACCACGCCTTGATGCGTTTGTTGGCGTCATCGCGCTCCTTGCTTTCCGCCCGCATAAAGCCGTGACCGCCCGGCGCGTTCTCATAAATCTTCGCTTCATAGACCTTTCCCTTGGCCTCAAGCGCGTCGATCAACCGACCGGTATGCAAGGAGACCGGCACGATTTTGTCGCCGGTTGTCGCCAGCACCAGGAGCGGCGCCTTGATGTCGTCGACAAAGTTTATCGGCGAGGCTTTGATGTAAGCGGGCAGGTTTTCATTTGGCAATTTCCCGCCAAAGCCCGCATTGCTCTCCGCAATCTCCAGCCGCCGATAGGCTGGCTTATATGACATATAGGCGACGAAATCCGTCAGCCCGACAATATCGATCGCCGCCTTGAACAGTTTCGGCGCGCGCTCAATCGCCAGCAATGTCACCATGCCGCCGCGGCTTTGGCCGATGATGCCGATCCGCCCATCATCAATATTCGGCAGCGATTTTAGATACTCGCCTGCGGCGATGACATCTGCGGTGTCTGTCGTGCCATAGTCGTTCTGGTAAATCGCCGAACCGTATCCCTTGCTGCCGCGATATTCGGGAAACATCACCACATAGCCATCACTGACCAGCAGATCGACGAGACCGAACCAGGTGTTGTCGAAGCTTTGATGAAAGCCGCCATGCACCATGACGATGGCGGCGTTTTTTTGTTCGGTTGCGCCGCCTTGGGCGTGAAGATGTGTCCCGGAATCAATTCAGAGCCGGATGGATAGAATACTGATTTGAGGTCGATGCGATCGCCATAAGCAAGACGGAATTCAAGCATCGTGGATTTTTGCTGGTTGATGTAAACTTCCTGTTGCAGAAGCTTGACCAAAGCCAGCACATCATTCGTGGTTGTATTGTCGTAACTGTCGAGCGCGCCTTCGCGTTGGTCGTCCGTCCGACCGAACGCATTTGGCGCATGGGCGCCATTTTGGGCTAAGGCGGGCGCTATATTTACGCCGATAAACGCTGCAAGGCCCGCGCATATTGCGACGCTGCGTCCAAAACGCGAAGTTCTAACTTGCTGCATGACCACCCCACCACATTATTGTCTATTAAAACCGGAGTCTTAGCCCCGATTTGCCGATCCGGAACGCTATGCGCGTTTTCTGTCACGCGCCTGTCGCCCGCTTCGCCCCGCGCCGGCGGAAGCGACGTCGCGCCGCCGGCGTTCAAATCATGCCGAAGAGATCACGCGTATCGGCGGGCGATGCGAGCATATCGAGATATTGAAATTGCCGCATCCGCAAAGACAGGTCGCGGATATATCGCAACGCGGAAAAATCCTCGACGCCGAAACCAACACTGTCGAACAGGGTGATCTGCGTGTCGCCGGCGCGCCCCGGCGCCGCGCCGCTGATCACATCGGCGAGGCTGGTCACCGGATGATCCGGCGCGAGCTGTTGGATCTCGCCTTCAACTCGTGTCTGGGGTTCGTATTCGACGAAGATGGATGCACGCATCAAAATGTCTTTATGCAATTCGGTCTTGCCCGGACAGTCGCCGCCAATCGCATTTATATGCACGCCGGCGCCCACATGATTGTCGGTCAGGATCGTCGCCAACCGCTTGTCTGCGGTCGCCGTCGTGATGATGTCGGCACCCTCGACCGCGCCATCCACGCTATCGCAACGGATGACGCGAAGGCCAGATCCTTCAAGATTGCGCATGCATTTCTGCGTTGGCTCGGGGTCGCAATCATAAAGGCGCACTTCCTCAACGCCCAGCATCGCCTTGAACGCAAGCGCCTGAAACTCCGACTGCGCGCCATTGCCGATCAGCGCCATGACGCGCGACGTTTTCCGCGCCAGATGCCTCGCCGCCAGAGCGGACATCGCCGCCGTGCGCAATGCGGTCAACAAGGTCATTTCCGACACCATCAACGGATAGCCGGTCTCCACCGACGCCAGGACGCCAAAGGCGGCGACGGTTTGAAGGCCCGACTCGGCGTTCTGAGGATGACCGTTCACATATTTATAGCTGTATAATTCGCTGTCGCTCGCCGGCATTAGTTCGATGACGCCATGGGGCGAATGCGACGCTACCCGCGCGCATTTGTCAAACTCGGCCCAGCGTCTGAAATCCGCTTCGATATAGGCGGCAAGCTCGCAGATGAAGGTTTCAACAGACATGTCGCGAATGATGGCCAGCATATTCTCTACACTGACATAGGGCACGAATCGTTGATTCGGTTGCGCGGCTTGCGCCGGCGAAATGGATGCAGAACTCATGATTACTCCGTCGCGCCTTTATTGCGGCTACGGCGCCCCTGCGCCTGGCGTGCGCGGCGCGAAAGCCACAGCCACACGCCGCTAATGCTGAAAAATACAAGGCCCAACCCGCCGCCCAAGACGAGCAAGCGGCCAAGAACGCCCGCGCCGCGACCGGTATGCACCGGGTAGAGCCAGTCAAAAAAACCATTTCCAACCGGCAATGCGGAAGGCACATAGGCGCCGATTTCATCGCCCGTATAGGCGTTGTAGGAAATCTGTCTGGTTGCGTTCTCGCGAAGGCTTTTTTCCTCGCGCAGATAAACCAGCACGGTCTGGCCGGCTTCGCCCTTGAAACGCACCTCCCGCAATGCGCTGTCGCCATAGTCGCGCCGGGCTTTGCTGATAAGCTGATCTATAGAGATGCGGGCGGCGGATGGCTCAACGGCAATCTTCGCCGAGGGTTTTGGCGTATATCCCAGCAGCGAGACCACCGGCGTCACTTCCGCCTTGAAGATCATCAACACACCCGTCGCCGCGCAGCAAAGAATGACGAGGGCAAGCACCGCACCGCTGGTGCGATGCAATGTTCGTATGGCGCGGTCAGGACCGGCTTTCAGATGAACGCGAAATCCGTTGCGCCAGCGCAAGAGGCCCGGCCACCAGATATAAACCCCGCTGCCCGCGATGAAGATCAGCAATACGCCTTCAATACCGAGAATGATTTCGCCGGTTCTTCCGATCAGCAACGTATCATGCAGATGGAAGAGCCATTCGCTCGGCCAGGCGCCGAACCCGCCCATCCGCACGATCTCACTGGTGTAAGGGTTGATCGCGATGAGATAGGGCCCATGCCCGTTTGCTTCGGCCAGATGAAAAATCACCGCGCCGCGCTTGTCTTTTGGAAACTCCAGCCGGTTCAATCTTGCATCCGGACGCGCCGCCCGCGCCGTATCGACGATTTCCTGCACCGATGCGCGATGTTCCTGCGGCGCGACATTCAACTCCCGATGGATCAACCGGTCGATCTCATCGCGAAACACCAGCGCCGCCCCGGTCGCGCCCTGCAACAAGAGCAACAACGCCAGCGACAACCCCACCCACCGATGCGCGAGCAACAAAACCTGCTTGGCTTTCATGCGGAGGTTTCCAGTCCTGCAAAGCAGCGACGCTTTGCTCGCGCTTTATGTTTATTCGGATGCATAGGTTTTAATGAGTTCGTACAAAAAGGCGCGCCCCTCCAGCAATGAACGAACCCGAATGCGCTCATTCAGCCCGTGCACGCCATTTCCGTCAGGATCAACAAACATTCCGGAAACGCCATAGGTTGGAATACCCGCAGCAATCAGAAAACGTCCATCCGTCGCGCCGGTGCTCAAGCTCGGTATCACCGGCACGCCTGGCCACAACTTTCCGGCGATATGATCAATCGGCTCCATCAGTTCCGGCGTCAAAGGCGGCGGCGCGGAGACCGGACCCGGCTCCGCCGCCAGCGTAATCTCCACTTGCGGGTCGTTGATCACCGACGCCAATGTGGCCTGCACGGACGCAACCGATTGGCCGGGAAGAATGCGGCAATTTACATTCGCTTGCGCGTGTTGCGGTTGCGCGTTTTCTGCGTGCCCGCCTTCCACCAAGGTCGGAATGCAGGTGGTGCGCAACATGGCGTTCCAGACCGGAACCTCATCGCTGATCCGCTTGAAGGCGCCCTTGCCCGCGCGCCCGGCGCCGATCGCCGCCATATCCTTGCGCGTCTGCCCTTCATAAATATCTGCGGAACGTCCGAAAAACGTCCGGCTCACATCAATCAGATCGACCGGAAAAGTGAAGGCGTCGATCCGCTCCAATGCGCGGGAGAGCCTTCCAATGGCGTTGCCCGCCACCGGCCGCGCGCTGTGCCCCCCGGCGCAGTCGTGGTCAGCGTGAAATCCTGGTAGATTTTCTGGCCCGCCTCAATCCCGAATAATTTATATGCGCCATCTTCGCCCAGCAAACCCTTCCCGCCTTCATTGATTGCGAAAGCGGCGGACACAAGCTCGCGATGATTTTCGAGAATATAAGTCAGTCCGTTGAAAACCGAATCGGTTTCCTCGCCGCAAGTGAACGCAAATTTGATCGTCCGGTTTGGCGTAAAGCCTTCCTGCGCGAAGCGCACAAGCGTGTCCACATAAGATGCAGCCATCGCTTTGTCATCGACGGCGCCGCGCGCATAAAAATATCCGCCCTCTTCGATCAGCGTAAACGGATCGCGCAGCCAGTCAGAGGGCTTTGCTTCCACTACGTCGATATGCGCAAGAAACAACACAGCCGCGCGCGAGGCATCCTTTCCCGGCACCTCAACGACGAGATTGCCTTGCCGCGGAAAATTTTCAGGAATGACGAGGCGCACATTCTCTTGCGGATAGCCGGCGGAAAGCAACCGTGCGGCAATGTTCTGGGCGGCCTTGGTGCAACTGCCGCTGGAGAGGCTCGTGTCTGTCTCCACCAGCTCTTTATAGATGTCCCGGAATTGCTGTTCGCCAGCGTCTGACGCGGATGCAGGCTGGCCGAAACACAAAACGGCGATCGAAAAACCCGCTGCGATACGCCGCCATTTGGCGCCAGCACGACCGGCATGCGCGTTTGCGGAGTCATTGGTTCGCTTGCGCGTCATTTCTCGCCCCTCGCATTCCGTCCTGCCGCAAACAGGTGCAGCGTGATTGTCCGCATATTAGGCGGAAAGACTTTCACTCGCCTGTCATTCCGGCGCGCGCTCTCTTAGTGGCGCGGTGATGGCGAAGCCGCGTCCGCCGGCGCTTCATAAATGACATCGCCGTTAAACACCGTCATCAACACGCGCGTGTTGAGCAGCTCCTGTGGCGGGATCTCCCGGATGTTTTTCGACAGGACGACAATATCCGCAAGCTTGCCGGCGGTGATTGAGCCTTTGATGTCTTCTTCGTGTGACGACCAGGCGGGGTTGATAGTGTAGGCTTCAATCGCCTGATCAATCGTCAGCGCTTCGTCGAGGCGCCAGCCGCCTGCGGGCTCGCCATCGAAATCCATCCGCGTTACGGCGAGATACATATTCTCCAGCGGATCAACCGGCGCATGATGGTTGCCGTCATAACTTCCCGGCCAGTCAGAAACGATGTTGATCCGCCAGCCTTCGCGTATCATCGTCTGCCAGGCGAACGCGCCGTCCAACTGATCCGGGTACAGCTTTTTCGGAATGGACGGAATTTCCCGGATCAAATGATAGGGCGTAACATCGCCGACCATGCGCAGCTTTCCGCCTCGCTTGATTTCCGCCATTTGCGGATACCAGGCGTGCAAAAGCCGGAAGCGGCGGTCGCCAATGCCGGTTTGTGCGAAAGCTTCTTCATACCAGTCGAGCGCCATGGCGTGCGCTTTATCGCCTGTCAGATGCGTGACCATGTCCCAACCCGCCGCGCTCGCGCCAAGAGTTTCCTGCCGCAATTCCTCGGCGTCTTTGTTCCGGAAACTCAGCGAGCCGTAATAACCGGGCGCATTGCGATGTTCGCGAGACATCAAGAAGCCGTCAATAAAGAGCTTCACGGCGCCATAGCTGATCATTTCATCGCCGCTGCCCGGCGTCAGCCCAAAATCCGCAAGCGAGTCCCAGACCTTCGCTGTCAGGATCGGATACACGCGCAGGGTCAGATCGCCCTCCTCGCGCAAATCCGTAATGATGCTGATATCCGTCATGGAACGCTCTGCATGGGTCGTAAAACTTTGTTGCTCGGAAATTTCCGGCACCAGCGCGATTTCATGAATGCCGGTCAGGCCGACGGCGTTGAGTTCTTTCATCATCGCCCGCGCACCGAGCAAGGTCTGCGGACGCGATCGCGGCGGCAGTGCTTTCCATGCGCGCTCGCTGGCGGTGCCGTAGAGCATGCCGGTCAGTTTGCCGGTCTTCGGATCATGCTCATAATGCCCGCCCGCCGGATCAGGCGTGGTCTCATCGATATGCAAAAGCGACAAGCCATAGGAATTGATGAAAGAGGCGCCGTCATAGCGCCGCAACAGCACAGGCTGGCTTGGCGTCAGCGCGTCAACCGCCTCAAGCGAGGGTGAGAAACTGACCGGCGTTCCATCTTTCTTCACCGGCGGCGCATAGGGCGTGTAGACGATTTGCCCCGCCTTTTCGGCCTTCCACCCGGCGGACGCCGACCAGTCCCCGCCGGTGATCCAGTAAATATCAGGAATGCGCTCGGCGCGCTCCGCGATGAGCGACATCAACACGGCTTCATCTGTGACGGAGTTCAGGCGCAGTTCAAAAAATGCATTGATCGCATTTTCGAGATGCGTATGCGCATCGATAAATCCGGGCAACGCCATTTTGCCGTCGAGATCGATCAGCTTGGTTTTGCGGCCCTTCAGCTTCAGGACTTCCGCGTCGCTGCCAACTTTGACAATGCGATTGTCTTTGATCGCAACAGCCTGCGCCTCCGGCTGATCAGGATCGACCGTCCAGATCACGCCGTCATGCAAAATCAGATCGGCTTTCGAATTCGCAAAAGCTCCGGCATTGGCGTTGAATGCGATGGCGCTGAAAAACGCCGCCAATATCGTTGCCTGTCCACGCTTGCCTAAATTCATGCCCAACCCTTTCCGTCGCGCCCTGATAAGCGCTTTGATCTTTGTGCTTAGGCGCAAGTCTACGCCGGCAGACTGACAGGATACTGACATAGGTCCCGCTCCGTCGCCGCTATCCCAGTCACGCCTCACATGTACCGCCGCAGGATGCGCGGCAACAACCCGCCGCACTGTAATGTTTCGATCTCTGACTGCGTTTCAACCGCCGCGTGGGCCGTTAGGCGTGTTGTGCCGCCAATTTTACGGAACACCACAATCGACACCCGCGATCCGGGCGCCAGATATTCCGCCGCCGCATTGATTTCGAGCCGGTCTCCGGGCGCCAGGGCCAAGGAAGTCGGCGTCATGTCTTTTGGCATTTGCAGCGGCAACACGCCCATATTGATCAAATTCGACCGATGAATGCGTTCGAAACTGTTGGCGAGCACGGCACGCACGCCAAGAAGATGCGCGCCCTTAGCGGCCCAGTCCCGGGACGAACCCATGCCGTATTTTTCGCCCGCGACGATGACCACCGGCGCCTTGTCCCGATCGTACCGCGCCGCGGCTTTCCAGATCGGAAGCTGCTCGCCGGAGGGGATGTGTATTGTCTGGCCCGCCGCAATATCATCCGCCAGCAAATTGCGCGCAGACGGGTTTGTAAACAGGCCGCGCAACATCACTTCCCAGTTTGCGCGCCGGGCGGAATAAACATTGAGGTCGTCGCGATCTTCACCATGCTCAACCAGGTAGCGCGCAGCATCGCTGTCTTTCGGCACCGCGCCAGCCGGAGAGATATGATCGGTCGTGATGTCGTCTCCCAACACCAGCAATGGATAGGCGGAATAGCGCCCGAGCCGCGTTGTTGTCTTCGCATCAGCAAAGGACGGCCTACGAATATAGGTCGACGCAGGGTCCCATGGAAAAACATCCGTATCCGGCGCCGTTAGCTGCGCCCAATCTTCGCTCGCCGCCGCCTCTCGAAAGGCCTCGCCATAATCATCCCGGCAGGTCGCAGCATAGAGAACAGAATCGATTTCATGCTGGCTCGGCTGCACATCGCTCAGGAAAACCGGTTCGCCATGTTTCGACATGCCGAGCGGCGAGGAGGTGAGATCGATTGAAAAATCGCCCGACAGCGCATAGGCGACCACCAAAGGCGGCGACGCCAGAAATGAATCCGTAACCTGCCCATGCACGCGGCCCGGAAAATTCCGGTTGCCCGACAGCACCGCAACCGGCGACACAGAACCGGACCGCAACAACTCATTCATCGCGGGCGTCAGCGGCCCGGAATTTCCGATACAGGTGGTGCAGCCAAAGCCGACAATCGCAAAGCCAACCGCTTCAAGATCATCGAGCAATCCCGCCCGTTGCAAATACCGCCTGGCCGCCGGCGATCCGGGCGCGAGGCTGGTTTTGACCCATGCCGGCGGCGTCAATCCGAATTCCCGCGCTTTGCGCGCCATCAACCCCGCCGCGATCAACAAGCGCGGATCGGACGTGTTGGTGCAACTGGTGATCGCCGCAATCGCCACCGGCATGTCTGGCGCGCCCTGCTGTTTGGGCGTTTTCGCCGTCGCCACATGCTGGCGCGCCGTTGCGAGACTGCGCAAATCCTGCGGCCGGTGCGGGCCGGACAGCGCCGGTTCAAGCGTGTCCATATCCAGTTCAATCACATCCGCATAATCCGGCACGGCGTCAGGATCGCCCCACAATCCTTGCGCCCGGAAATACGTTTCAATGTCGCGAAGGTGCTCCGCCGTTCTGCCAGTCGCTTTCAGATAGGCCAGCGTTTGATCATCAACAGGAAAATAGCCGCTCGCGCCGCCAAATTCCGGCGCCATATTCGCCACGACGCAGCGGTCGCCTGCGCTCAAGGTCTCAACGCCCGGCCCGAAAAATTCCACAAACCGGCCATTCACCGGATGCTGGCGCAGCAAATGCGTCACCGCCATCGCCAAATCCGTCGCGAAAACATTCGCCGGCATTGCGCCGGTCAAGCGCACGCCGACCACCGAAGGCAGGCGTTGCATCACCGGCTCACCGAGCATCACGCTTTCCGCCTCAAGCCCGCCGACGCCCCATGCCAGCACCCCAAGTCCGTTCACCATCGGCGTATGACTGTCCGTGCCGATCAGCGTTTCCGGAAATCTCCAGCGCTCGCTGTCGCGCTGTTGCTCCGCGATTACGCTCGCCAGTTGTTCGATATTGATCGTGTGCATGATGCCCGTGCCCGGCGGGTGCAAATGGAGATTGTCAAAACGCTGCGCCGCCCATTTCATGAACCGGTAGCGCTCAGCATTACGGCGCATCTCAGCCGCCATATTGCGTGCGGCGGCGTCCTCCACGCCGTTGACATCAACGGCTAGGGAATGGTCGGTCGAAACATCAATGCGCAACACCGGATTGATGCGGCGCGGATCGACGCCGGCTTCCGCAAGGGCAGAGCGCATCGCCGCCAGGTCAGCCAGCGCGGGCCCGCAGGTCGTGTCATGCATCATGATGCGATACGGATAAAACGGCGCCTCAATATCGGTGCGCCCCTCGCCCATCCATAATTGCAGCGCCCGCGCCGCATCGGGGTCTTTGCCTGCATGGCGGGAAAGGTTTTCGAGGAAAATGCGATGAACCCATGGCATTTTCTCCAGCTTGCCGCCCGCAACATTTTGCAGATCCACCTGCCGGGCCTCAAACGTTTCACTCATCTAGCGGAACCACCCACTTCTTCGTTTTCGTGGCGCGTCCTGCGCCCTCTCTTTAAAAAAAGGGGCGAGCCCGAAAGCTCGCCCCAGCTATTTATGGTCACCAGCGATCCATGCGGGGACAGCCGGTGAAACGCTCCGCCGTCTAGAGGTCAGCCGAGATAGAGAACTTCACTGTCGGCGGCGCATTGCGGGCGATATAGTTGCCAGCGGTTGAGGAGAAATAGCGCTTGCCGGTGACATTGACGGCGTTGACGCGGAAGGTGAGTTCATTGCCGGCGACATCGGCAGTGTAGGACCCGCCAATATCAAACGTCGTATATTCCGGAATGAACAATGTGTTCTGCGGATTGATCGCGCGGTCGCCCACATAGTAGACGCCGCCATTCAAGGCGAGGCCCGGAATGATTTCATCGAAGGAATATTCCGCGAACAAGGAGAAGTTCTTTTTCGCGGTGTTTTCGATGCGGTTCCCGATCAATGCCGGGTTGGCTGTCTCGCCCTGTTTTGCAGAGAGGAACAAGCCGGTCGCGTAAATCGAGAGATTTTCGTTCACTTCGCCGGTGAGGCTGAGTTCAACGCCGGAATATTTCGCCTTACCGTCTTTGACGAACACATTGCTCGCATTCAAATAGGTGAGCTGGCGTTCGATATCGAAATACGCAGCCGTAAGCAGCAACCGGTCCGTAAGCTGCGCCTTCACGCCGCCTTCATATTGGCTACTCTTGCTGGCCGGAATTGTTTCGCCGAAATTCGCGGCGGCTTGCGGCGGCTGCGGTGATGATTCAAGGCCCTCAATATAGGTGCCGTAAAAGCTCAGCCACTCGCGCGGTTTGATGACAAGCCCGCCGGAAAATGAAAACGGGTTGTCTTCAAAGGTCGGGCCTGTGGCTTTGTTGCTGACCTCGTAAAAGGATTTGCGGCCGCCGACCAAGATGCTGATCAGGTCGCCGTCTTCGCCGCCAAACGACATGCGGTCGAAAGCATAAACGCCAAGATCGTCGATCAACGTATCGCGCGCCGCTTCATATGGACGGCTAGGATCGAAGCCCACCAGATCGCCCAGCTCGATCGGATCATAATAGCTCTGCAAGCAATCCGCGGCGAGACCGATCGTGGTGCAATCATCACCGCTCAGGCCTGTGGAGCGCGGAGAAAACTGCCGGCGTTTGGTCTGCGATACGCCGGTGAGCAATTCATGCACGACCGGACCTGTCGCGAAGGTGCCGGCGACTTCCGCTTTGTAGTAATAGTTGCGGTAGATCTGGCCATTGGCGCCGGAGAGCGTCAGCTTGCCGATGCCGGTATCGGAGTCAAAGTTTGAGAGCCGCGTGAAGCGCCGGTCTCTCGTCAATCGCGAAACGCCGCCAGCGACCGTGAAGTTCCACTGATCATTGATGTCGTAGGAAATGTGTCCAAGCGCGTTGTACTCTTCCGCCGTGGCGTAAAGATAATTCGCACCCGGATTTGTTTTCGGATCAACGAGGTCCGGCAGGGATGTGGCGCTGGTGCTGAGCTGAACAATCGTCGGCTCGGTCACTTTTTTGTAGATGTGCTCAAGATCGATATTGAACTGCAGCGCATCGCTCGGGTCGAATTGCAGCGCGAGCGACTGGAAGTTGCGCTTGCCGTCCGTATTGTCGATGCCGGACTCCACATCATTGAAGGCGGCGTTCACCCGCGCGCCAACCGCGCCGAATGTGTCGCCAATATCCACATGGCCGCCATAACCGCCATGGCTGTTGGCGGAGAACTTGCCGAACAGGACCTTTTCAGGGCGCTTGGTCGTCAGGTTGACGATGCCCGATGGCGGCGTGAAGCCGTAATACATCGCAGACGCGCCTTTGAGCGCTTCAACGCGCGCCTTGTTTTCAAGCGGCAGGTCGATCAGGTTGACGATCGGCAATGAACCGTTCAGGCGGAAGTTCGTGCGGTTTTCAACGGCGATGCCGCGAATATCCAAATTGTTGTAGACGGTGGTGCTGGTCTGCGAACTGGTCACGCCCGGCGTATTGCGCAGCGCATCAAGCAGGCCTTCCGCTTGCTGGGATTTCAGCAGCTCTTCTGGAATGACGCTGACGGTAAGCGGCGTATCAAGCTGACGCGCGCCGCGAAAGCTGCCCGCCTGCACGAGGTCGGCGCCGAAGCTGTCCGGACGGTCAGCAGTAACGACAACATTGTCGAGCACCAGCTCGTCGGAGTCGCGCTCATCATTGTCGGCGTCTTGCGCCAATGCCGGAGTCCGAAATGCGGCCACCATCAACAGTGCGCTCGCAGAACATAAAAGCACAGACTTCCCTTTAGCGTAGTTCATCGGAGATCCCCTTCCGTTTTTCCAACGCCGCCCCTCAACGTCTCCGAAGGAGATGCCTGGACACGCCGCATATTTATCGGTCATGCACCCGCGGCTGGAAAACCTTGCCGGCTACCCAACAACGAGAGACGCCCCTCATGGCGACGAGATTGCGCAACGCGCAGTTGAATTTCGCCGCCGCGCCTCACGCCCGGCGGATTTCTTCGCTTTTTCGCCCGCAAATTCAGCGCGTGCATTTCGATGCTAGAAACGTCGTCATTCAACGCGTTGCCTCTCGGCACGTTGCAATCATTAGGCAATCATTCTTTCACAAAGCTGTCATGTGCATTGACCCAAAAAATGAAGACCACACACCGCTTGGCAGGGTCTATTGGCGGCTATTTGCAAGGCTGGAAATCAACGCTGCATAAGGCGCCGCAATATATCCCGCGCCAGAAGCGAGACAGTTACACGAAAGATTGGGGCTGTTAAAAGCAGAAAACTCACACCACACCCGCGAAAATTCGCCCCGGTGTAACTTGAAGGATACAGCGTGAAAAATCTTTCTCTCAGCAGACGGCGTTTTGGTTACCTGACGATGGGCGGCGCGGGCTACGCCCTGCTTCAAGGGTGTGATCCGTCCAGGGACCGCGGCAATGCAAGCGCCCCCTCCCACCAGCCCGGCCCGGAAGGCCCATGGAGCGACGGCCTGCCCCGCAATACGCCCGAAAGTCAGGGCGTGTCCTCCGAATCGATCCTGAATTTCCTCGCCGATGTTGAGGCCGCGGGCCTTGAGCTGCACGGATTTATGCTGATGCGCAGCGGCCAGGTTCTGGCGGAAGCCTTCTGGCGCCCGTTCAGTGCAGAGCGCATGCATATGACGCATTCATTAACCAAGAGCGTCACGGTTACCGGCGTCGGGCTGGCGCTTGATGAAGGCCTTTTCTCCCTCGACGACAAGGTTGTTTCCTTCTTTCCAGATCAGGTTCCCGCCGATGCGAGCGACAACATTAAAGCCATGACCGTGCGCAATCTCCTGTCGATGCAAACAGGACATGCCCATGAAACATCCGGTTCGCTCTGGCGCCCGATTGAAACAAGTTGGGTCACTGAGTTTTTCAAAATTCCCGCCCCTTACCAGCCGGGCACGTTTTTCAAATATACAAGCGCGGCAAGCTTCATGCTTTCGGCCATCGTCTCAAAAGTCACGGGACAGACGATGGAACAGTATCTGCGCCCGCGCTTTCTGGACCCGCTGGGCATCAACAACCTGCATTGGGATCTAAGTCCCGGCGGCGTCAATCCGGGCGGCAACGGACTTAGCTGGACGACCTCTGATTCTGTTAAAACTCGGCGCACTGCATGCGCAGATGGGCGAGTGGAACGGGCAGCGGATTCTGTCCCGCGAATGGATTGAATCAGCCACGGTTAAACAGTCCGGCGATGAAGAAGAAGGCGACTATGGCTATCAGTGGTGGATCGGGCCGGGGAAATCCTATTTCGCGCTCGGTCTTTTCACGCAGATGGCCATCGTCTTCCCCGAGCATAACGCCACCATCGCGCTGTTCTCAGCGATAGACGGCAGCAGCAAGCTCAAGCCTTATATTTGGAAGCATTTTCCGGCCGCCTTCGGCCCCGCTCCCCTGCCCGCATCCGAACAAGCGGCGGCGCTATCGGAAAAAACAAAATCCGCAAACCTCCTCCCCGCTCTTAACGGCGCCGTCAATACCGATCTCGAACACCGGATATCGGGGCATCGCTTCTCCCTTGCAGAAAATGATCAGGATGCAGAGTGGGTGTCTTTTGAATTTGGCAAGGATGTCTGCAAGTTCCATCTTGCGGACGCCCGGGGCGAGCACAAAATCTCCGCCGGACGCAAAGAATATGTTGAACAGCCGACAAGCATGACCGGCAACCGCCTTCATCACCAATATCAGATGGATGACATGCGCGTCGTCGCCGGCGCGCGCTGGCTTGATGACAAAACGCTGGAAATGACCTGGCACTATGTTGAAACCGCTTTCCGCGACACGGTGCTGTGCCGGTTTGACGGCGACGCCGTCGCCATTGACAGAAGCGTCAATCTCAACAGCGCCGAAACATCATTGCCGACACTGACTGGCGTCATGGCGTAGCGCCGCGACGCGGCGATTGCAGGATGATATGCGTTTTTGGCGCCTGATCTGGCTGAGCCTCCTCCTGATGCTTGCAGGAGGACGCGCCTGTCTGGCCCACGCCCAAGCGCCGGCGCAAAAACCGATCGGCGAGTATTCCCTGCATGATTTCGCCGCCAAATGGATGATGCAGCAAGACGATATTGCTGACATCAATCGCTATGCCGCCGCAAATCAGGCGCTCATCGCGCGCGGCGACAATGATCGCCTGATTGTCCTTTTTGGCGATTCGATCACTTTTCATTGGCCGCAAGAACAACTTCCGGCGCTAGACGCGCATCAATTCGTCAATCGCGGGATTCCCGGTCAAAACAGCAGTCAGATGCTGTTGCGCTTTGAAAGCGACGTTGTCGCTCTGGGCCCCAGCGTGGTTGTTCTGCTGGCCGGAACAAATGATTTGCGCGCTTATGCCGGCAGGCCGGAAGCCATCCGCGAGCAAGTGCTGGACCGGGCGACCCGCAACATCACAGCGATGGCGGACATCGCCAAGGCGCGGAATATCGACGTGGTCTTATGCGCTTTGCCCCCTGTCGGCCCGACACAGGCTGGCGTTTTCCGCGATCCGGAAACGATTGTCGCGCTGAACCACTGGCTAAAAGATTTCGCCAACACCCGCGGCCTTGGCTTTGTCGATTATCATCACGCGGTTCTTGGGAAAAAGGGATATCTCAACGCCGCCTATACCAGCGATGATTTGCATGTGAATGCACAAGGCTACCGCGCCATGACGGACAGATTGGTTCCGGTCCTTCATGATCGTCTTGAAAATACCGGCTCCGCCAATTGATGAACGCGCATGTAGCGCTCGCTTGCCGATTCTTCTGTTCGCCTCCTGATCGTTATTAATAATCAATGTCAGCTATGTGACAGGCTAGCGGCGTACCGTTCTGACTGTGCCTATTCATTCAGTTAGCAAAGAGCCCGCGTCATGAAGAAAAACACCCCACGAAACACCGCCTCCACTCGTTGCACATCCTTCTCTCCCAAGACCGCGCTGCTGAGCGCCGCCGCGCTTGGCGCATTTTGCGCACAGCCCGCCCTCGCGGCGGCGCCCGATTTGTCAGCGGCGGAAATTGAAGCGTTGCGACAGGAACTTCACGACATGCGCGTGCAGCAGCAGGCGGCGAGTGCGCGCATGGAAACCATCGAATCCGCGCTAAATCAGCTGGCGGGCGGCGCAATTGCACCAGCGCCCGAAGTCATTGCGCGCCCGGCGCAACAATCGACGGCGCAGTTAGACGCTACGTCTCCCGTCACGCCTTCCCGCCTCAATATGTCCGGTGATTTGCGCCTTCGTTATGAAGGCAATTTTTCAGACACGGCGACATCCCGCAATCGCGGCGTCATTCGCGCCCGCCTGCGCGCGGATTATCAATTGAATGACTGGTTGAAAATCGGCGGACGCATCGGCACCGGCAATCCGGACGACCCCAATAGCGACGACGTGACGCTTTCGGCTTTCGCTGACGATCTCTCCGTCAGCCTCGACCAGGCCTATGCGGCGTTCTCACTCGGCGGCGCAGTCGTGCATGGCGGCAAATTCCCGCTCCCGTTTAAACGGACAGATCTGGTATGGGACGGCGACGTCAATCCGCAAGGCGCGAGCGTCAATTACACATCAGACCTCGGCGGGACAAAAATCGACCTGGCAGGGCTCTATTTCACAATCGACGAGGATGTCGCCGGTCCCGATAGCGATATGCTCGGCGCGCAAATCGGCCTGCGCACCAATACCGGCGGCGATTTCACCCTAAACGGCGCCGTCGCCTATTTTGATTATTCCCTGTCGAGCCTCGGCGGCGCCGACGCCGGAGATTTCCGCAGCAATTTGCTGGCGATGGATGGAAGCTATCTCTCCGACTTCAATCTGCTCAACGTCAATGGCGGTGTTACCTATAGCGGCTTTGGCGCCCGCTGGCCGGTGAGTCTGTCTGGTGACTTTGTCAAAAACTACGGCTCAGCCACCAGTGAAGACACCGGCTATGCCGTGAATGTCAGCGCCGGCCGCGCTAAACAGCAACATGACTGGCGGCTTGGCTATGGCTATATGCAATCGGAAGTCGATGCGGTGTTTGCAGCCTTCAGTCACGATAATCTCGGGCTGGCGACAAACTACAAACTTCATGCGCTAACGGCCGACTATGTGCTTGATGATCATCTGTCCTTGAACGCCACCTATTACCGCTACAGGCCGCTCCACGACATCGACGCGTCCACGATTCAGTCAACCGAATGGCTGAACAGGCTGCGGCTCAACGCTGTTGTGACGTTCTAAGAAAGTTTGTTCTGCGTCGGCGCGCTTACAAAGAAGCGCCGACGCGAACACCCAGCACCAGCGCATCATCGATATCCCGGCGAGACGAAGGGGAAATGATGTATTGCAAATCGGGCTGGATGAAGATGCGGTTTGTCAGCGAATACTGATAGGTCAGCTCAATTGCAATTTCCTGATCGCTTGCGACGCCGTGTTCCGCAACTAGGCTTTCGCGATAGGCGCGTCCTGTCCGGGCCCATGAGATCGCGATGCCGACAAGATCGTCTGGTCGTTCCGCTGCTGGCGCGGCAATCGCAAGGCCGGCGGACGCATAAAACTCAATCGGATTGAATGTCGGGCTGGCCCAGCCGGCGCGCGCAAAACCGGTTACAGTCCGGGCGCCAGTCTGCATCAAGGCCCGCTCGCCGCGAATATAGGCGCCGGCATTGCCGCGCTTTCGCGTCGCCGATGGCGCAAGCGGATCAAACGCCGCACTATACCCCCAGCCGCCGATCAAAACCTTGCCGCTTTCGCCGCCGCGCTCAATTTCGCCAATCAACAACGCTCCCTCATCATCGGCGAATTTCACAATCGTGCGTTTGGGATGATCAGGATCGCCGGGCGTCGCCTCTAAAATGGCGGCCCGGACAACAAGCTGATCGGACAGCTTTCCCTGCAAGCGAATTGCGAGTCCCGGGACCGGGAAAATAGACGGACCGTTTTCTCCGGTTTGGCCAATGTCGCCGCCGATACCGTGCGAGCTGTTTAAAAACACCGCCGCGCTATCGATCACATCGAACTCGGAATTCAAATCATAGAGACCGGCGAGAACCGAGACATTGTCATTTGCAAAGCCCTGCTCGATCCAGGCCTCATAGAGCCGGAACGCCTGCACTGGCGTTTCGATATTGCTGACGACCTGTAAGTCGCCAACCAGTGTTTCAGAAAACCCCCGGCCATTATTATACAAACCGGAGATGTGAACATGTCCGCCTCGCCAGGCGGAAAATTGCGACGGATCGATATCAAGCGCCAGATCCGCATTGTCGAGATACCGGACGCCGCGGCGCAAGCCGCCATCGACATTCGACAAGACGTCAAATGTGTAGCCCGCGCTTATCTCGACGCCTTCCGCCAGTTTCACCTGAGCATTGGCGCGATCAATAACGGCTTCCGATCCGCCAATAGCGGCGAGTCCGCCGGCAAGCGCGCGCCATTTCACCATCTTTAAGCGCGCTCCGCTTTCGGCGCATCGGGCGCGGCGGACGGTTTTCGGTTGGACGCCACCGATGCGATAATCGAAACCAGCGCGACGCAAAGCAGCGTGGCGGAAATCGGCCGCGTCACGAAAGTGCTTAAATCGCCCGAGGAGACAGCCATGGCGCGGCGGAATTCCTGTTCAAGCAAAGGTCCGAGCACCAGCGCCAGCAATATCGGCGCGACCGGAAACTGAAACCGCCGGAACACATAAGCGAGAACGCCGAGCCCCCATGCGATGACCACATCGCCAATGCTGCCTTGCAAGCTGTAGGCGCCGAGCGTCGCAAACACCATGATGCAGCTATAGAGAATGCTTCGCGGCGCGCGTAAGAGCTGCGCCCAAACCCCAACCAGGGGAAGGTTCAAAACAACCAGTAACAAATTGGCGATGTAGAGGCTGGCGATCAGCGTCCACACCAGATCGGCGTTGTTCTGAAACAAGAGCGGTCCCGGTTGCAGGCCGTATAGCTGAAAGGCCGCAAGCATCACCGCCGTGGTCGCAGAGCCGGGAATGCCCAAGGCCAGCAACGGCACCATACTGCCGCCAGCCGACGCGTTATTGGCCGCTTCCGGCGCGGCGACGCCTTCGATCGCGCCTTTGCCGAATTGTTCCGGGCGTTTTGAAAAACGCTTTTCAACGCCATACGCCATGAAGGTCGCCAAGGTGCCGCCGGAACCGGGCAACACGCCCGCGAAGAACCCGATCAACGCGCCGCGAACCCAGCCGACACCCGAGCGCACCCATTCCTGCGCGGTCAACATGACCTTTTGATTTTTGAAATCTTCCACTTGCTTGGCGTGACCGCCGGAGGCGACCCACAGCACTTCCCCGATTGCAAATAATCCGATGCCGCCAAGCACGACATCAATGCCGTTATAAAGATGCGGGATGCCGAATGTGCCGCGCGCGACGCCGGTCTGCAGATCAATGCCGATCATCGACAAAAGCAGGCCCACGCAAGCGGCAAACGCCGCTTTGGTCGCCGACTTGCCGGCGATCGCCGCCACCATGGTGAGCGCCAGCAACATTAGCGAGAAATAATCCGCCGGCCCGAATTGCAAGGCAAAGACGATCAAAAGCGGCGCCGTCAGCGTCAACATCAATGTCGCAAACCCGCCGCCAATGCAGGAGCCAATCGCCGCCACCATCAACGCCTTGCCGGCCTGTCCGCTTTGCGCCAGCGGGAAACCGTCAAAGGTGGTGACGACCGCTGCGGAATCGCCCGGCGTGTTGACCAGGATCGAGGTGATCGCGCCGCCATACATCGCGCCGTAATAGATGCCGCCAAACATGATGAAAGACGAAATCGGATCCAGCCCGAAAGTCATCGGCAAGAGCAGCGCAATCGCGACCGCCGGACCAAGCCCCGGCAAGACGCCGGTCATGGTGCCCAACAGCACGCCCAAAATGCCGAACAGCAAATGTTCAGGCGCCAGCGCGGAAGCGAAGCCGGCGCCGAGTTGAGAAAAAGTCGTTGAAATATTGTCCACGCCAATATCCTGCTAGGGCACGCTAATCAGAAGCATTTTTTCGAAAACGATGAAGACGGCGCAAGTGAAGAACACTGCGACGATGATGTCGCGAAGCGTCTGCTTGCTCCCCATCAAGCGCGCCTGCGCCACCAGATAGAGCGGCGTCGCGTAAAAGAAACCGATTTTGCTGAGCACCAGGACAAAACCCAAAATCAGACAGGCGCTCAGCGCAAAATTGTTCCAGGAAAGTTTTTTGCCCGCATCATCCGCCTCGCCTTCGTCGCTCGCGCTAACGGGCGCGACACGACGCCATCGCTGATAGACCATCAATGAGCCAAGCATCACCAGCATCGCGATGATGAGCGCGGGAAAGAGATATGGCCCGGTCGAAGAGTAACCCTCGCCCAGCGCGCCCATCCCCAGCGAAACCAGAAGCTGGGCGGTGATCGAGGTTTGATCGCTGACAAACTTTTCCAGTTCCGGCCCGGTCAGGAACCGGTCTTCCCAGAAATAGGTATCCAGAATTTTCCGCCACTCCGGCGAGGCGCGCATCTGGGTAATCATGTCGAGCAATTGCGCGCGCTCTTTCGGGCTCACGCCGGGGCCCGCCATGACAAAGCGCCAGTTTTCTAGAACAATGTCGAGGCCGAATTCCTTGATGGTCGGCACATCAACGCCGGGGAACCGGTTCGGCGACGATATTGCGAGAATGCGCATCTTTTTCGCCGCCGCCAGATCTTTCCATTCCGCATAGCCCGCGACGCCCGCCATGATTTGATTGCCCATGACGGCAGCCGCCGCTTCGCCGCCGCCCGTATAAGCGACATAGTTCAATGACGCCGGGTCAACGCCCGCTTCACGCGCGATCAAGCCGATCAACAAATGGTCCGCACTGCCCGCTGATCCGCCGCCCCAAACAAATTTCTCCGGGTCTGCACGAAACTGCACCAGCAAATCTTCAAAACTCAAAAGCGGGGAGTCACTTGCAACTGCGACAACATTATATTCGCTCGCCAGCCGCGCCAGCAGCTCCACCTCATTCAGGTTAAAGCGGCTGTCATGCATGATGAGCGCGCTGACCAGCGTGCTGCCGCCCACCATCAGCGTGTAAGGATCACCGCGATGTTGCGTGATCAGTTCCGCAAGACCGATTGTGCCCCCGGCGCCGCCGCGATTCACCACCTCGACCGGCACCGGCGAAATATGCTTTGTCGTCAGAACGTGCTGCATCAGCCGCGCCAGTTGATCCCAGCCGCCGCCGGGGCTCGCCGGCGCGATGACGGTTATCGGCCGGTTCGGAAATTCTTCGGCCCCCGATGCAAGCGCGTTATAGGCGAAGCCTTCATGCTGCGCATAGCGCGCTGCGAGGGGGCGAGATAGACGCCGACAGCCACGATCAAGGCGGCGTAAAAGGCGATCCTTTTTACGCTAAACGAACGCTTTTGAGTGCTTTGGTTTTCATGCCCCATCAGACTGCTCTTTAGTCTCCCCGCCCGGCGCCACAGCCCGAAAGTCCGGATGCGTCGCGCCTCATCAATACGCTACATCAAGCGCGTTGTTTGTTATTTTTGCGCTTGCCGCTCAACTTGCAGGCTGATCAGCGCTGCTACGGCGCCATCAACCTGCAACCACCGTTCTCGATTACTCGGAGAACGCCACCAGTTCGGCGATGGCGATGCCGGTCTCTTCACGGATGTCGCCCTTGCGCTGATGAAAATCGACCCATTCCGGATTGTCTTTCAATGCTGCGCGCACCTTACCCTTGACGCGGTCACGTTGACCGAAAGAGCGAAAATCCTTGTACTGCTGAATAATCAGCGAGTCCCAGGGCGTGCCGGCCGGATAGCGGTTGATCAGCACTTCATAGGCGCTGAGGGCGCCTTCTTTTAACCAGCCTTCAAATTGCGGCAAAACATATGCGCGCGAATAAGCCCGATATTCGCTAGTGCTGTGAAATGTGTAAGGGATGACGAGATATACCGCATCCGTCCCGTCTGAAGCGCCTTGCGCTTGCGCATGAGAGTCGACGTCTGCGGCCACCGTCATAACCGGCGTCGCCAGCGAAAGCCCTTTCGCCGTCAGCCCGGCGGGCGACTTCTTCACAAGTTCATTCCAAACAGCGACCGCGTCGCTGTCGACGAATTGCAACTCCACCATCGCATCCCAGTCATAGGACTGCTCGTACCAGCTGAAGAAAATACGATAGCTTTTCAGAACGCCGTCTTTACGCATGCCGTCCAGCATCTTGCGATGCGTCGTGTTCAAATAGTCACGAAACGCAGGACGATTTTCCGCGCTCGCCTTGTAGGAAATCACCAATGCGCTGGGGCCGTTTTCCAGTTGAGATTGCGCGCTCGCGGAACCGCCTGCGCCAATAACCGTCGCGAACAATAATGAAACCGCCAACAAAGCCGCTGACGCCGCTTTGCGGATTGTCGCCGCCACAGTCACGCTTTGGTTTTTTTCTGAATTCGACACGCGCCCGCCCTTTTACCGCTACTATCTGTAGGGTGAAGCTAATCGCGTTTTCTTTCAGCGGCCTGTCACAAGCTTGTCCGGCGGCGCGGCGGAAAAAATCACCTGAACACGCAGGCCCGGCGCGCCGTCACGCTCGCCAATCACCACCGTCGCGCCGATGCTGTCGCCCAGCGCCTTTACGATCGCCAGGCCAAGCCCGCTCCCCTGCCGGTTCTGGTCGTCATGATGCAGCCGGTAGAACCGCTTCAAGACATTTTCACGCTCTTCCAGCGGTATGCCCGGCCCGTCATCATCAATCACCACGCGCGCTTCTTTGTCGCCCGTCTCGATAGATAAAGTTACCGAACCGCCAGGCCGGTTGTAGCGAATGGCGTTGTCCACGAGGTTTTTCAGCATTTCCGTCGCCAGCGCATCAACCGTTACGACACTTACCGGCGCATCGGGCGCATCAAACTCGATGTCGACGCCCTTGCGCAGGGCCAAGGGCACCATTTCCTCTGCGACAGCGCGCACCACAGAGGTCAGATCCACAGATTTTGCATGCATGCTGAGATCGTCATTGGCGCCTTGCGCGCGCGCCAACGCAAGCAATTGCGTGAGCAGGCGCTGCAACCGGCGGGTCGCCGCATCGATGTCGCGCAGCGATTCCCGCCCCTTGTCGCTCAGCTCATCTTCCTGCCGTAAAATCTCGAGATGGGTTCGCAGAATTGAAAGCGGCGTACGCATCTGATGCGAGGCATCTGCTGTGAACTGACGCAACCCCTCCATCGCCGCATAGAGACGCTGCAACAAGCCGTTAAACGCCGTCAGAAAACTCCGCAGCTCCACCGGCGCTTCTTCGATCTTCAACGGCGTAAAATCCTGCGATTCCCGGCGATCCAATTGTTCCCGGACGCGGGATAAAGGCTGCAAGCCCCAGTAAACCGCCAGCGGCAGCAAGACGAGCAAGGTGCCAATGAGAAGCGCCTCCACCACCGCCATGGCGATCAACATGCGTTGGCGCAGCCGGTTCCGCGCGACCAGCGTTTCCGCGACCTGCACCACGACGGGTTCGGCGATCCGCGGCACCCGCCGCGACACCGCAATCATGCGGATCGGCACGCCGCGATAACTTGAATATTGATAGACCGTCTCGCCGGGTTCGCCCGCAAGCCCCGCCGCCACCGGCAAATCAGGATAGCCCGTAACCAGATCGTCCCCGCGCCGCACGCTGTAATAGACATTATCGCGCGCATCATTTTCCAGCATGCCGAAGGCCGACAGCGGCAGGTCCAGCGTGACGTCGCCTTCCTCATAGGCCAGCGTATCGGCGATCGCGCGCGCCGACGCGTCGAGCAGACGATCGCTGACATTTTCAACGATATTCTGGATGACCAGCAGCCCGCCAAGCGCGAGGATCAAGGCGAGCCCCGCCGTTGGGAGGATCATGCCGACCAGCAATCGCGCCGTCAGGGAGTTCCCGATCACACGCCTCATGCTTCGGCGTCGCGCTCCATCAAATACCCCAAACCGCGCAGGGTCTTGATCGCAGGGCCATTTTCACCAAGCTTGCGGCGCAGGCGCGCGATGTAAACCTCTATCGCATTGGGCGCCACCGGCTCGTCATAGCCGAACACTTCCGAAGCCAGCCGATCCTTGGAAACGACCGTGCCCACATGCGCGACAAGCCGCTCCAGAACCACCCATTCGCGCCGCCGCAGCCCCAGATCCGAGCCGTCGACCGACGCCGCGCAGCGCGACCGGTCAAGCTGCAGCTTGCCAATGGTAATGACCGGCGAGGGGTCGACCAGCGGCCGGCGCAACAGCGCCCGCAGCCGCGCCGTCAGCTCCTCCGGCTCGAACGGTTTCAGCAAATAGTCGTCCGCGCCGTGATCAAGACCGAACACCCTGTCCTGCAGCGTATCGCGCGCAGTCAGCATGATGATCGGCATTTTACAGCCCTGCGCGCGCATCTTTTTCAGCACGTCAAAGCCGGACATATCGGGCAGGCCGACATCCAGCGTGATCACCGCGTATGGTTCGTCGCGCGACATTTCCAGCGCCGACTCACCGTCAAAAGCACAATCTACAGAAAATCCCTGCGCCTGGAGGGCCGCCGAAACGCCTCGCGCCAAAGCCTCTTCATCTTCAACAATCAGTATGCGCGCCATATTGCTCTTTTTTTGACAGCCCTTCCCCGCTTGGTATATAGCCGAAAGATTGGTCATTACAAAGTCGCATAAATTATGCACGCGCTGACTTCGCTCCGCCCAATATTACTTAGCATTTCCGCTGCATTTTTCGCCGCCGGCATGTTCGCCAGCGCGCATGCACAACCCAAAAGCTATCCGCGCTCCTACGCCAACATCATCGAAGCCGCGCGCGATGAAGGCAAGTTAACCATCTATTCGACGACCGACCAGAACGAAGTCGCGACCTTGCTTGCCTTGTTTAAAGAGCAATATCCGTTTCTGGAAATCGAGTATCACGAACTCGGCTCGCGCGATCTGTACCAGCAGGTTTTGAACGACGCCAAGACAGACAAACGCGCAGGTGATCTGGCGTGGAGTTCCGCCATGGACCTGCAAATCAAGCTGGTTAATGACGGTTACGCGCAGTCTTATGCGTCGCCGGAAAAACCCTATTTGCCGGCTTGGGCGATCTGGAAAAACGAAGCCTATGGCGTCACCGCCGAACCGGTCGTCTTCGCCTACAACACCAATCTGATCGCGCCGGAGCAGGCGCCGCAATCCCATATGCAGCTTACGCGCATGCTGCGCAGCAACTCCGCCTTGTATAAGGGCAAAGTCGCGACCTTTGACCCTGCGCTGTCCGGCGCCGGTTATCTGATTTTAACGCAGGACTATCAGGCCAATCGCGAGCTTTGGAGTCTGGCCCGCGCGCTCGGCGACGCTGAAGTCGACCTCTACCAATATAGCCGCGACATGCTGGCGAGCGTCGCATCGGGCGAAAATGCATTCGCCTATAATGTCATTGGATCCTACGCCATGGCGTGGCGCGACAAGGAGCCTCAACTCGGCGTCATCATGCCGAACGACTACACGCTTGTGGTGTCGCGCATCGCGGTGATCTTGAGCGACGCGCATCATCCAAACGCCGCAAAATTGTTCCTGGACTTTTTGCTGTCCCAGCAAGGCCAAACGGAATTATCGCGTCATTATATGGCGCCGGTCAGGGAGGACATCTCAACCCAGGACGGCGCCAATCTTTCCGCCAAGGCGATCCGGCCCGTATCCGTCGGCCCGACGCTTTTGATCAATCTCGATCAGATCAAGCGAAAGCGGTTTTTGCGCGACTGGTCGCGCGCGACCAATGAAGCGTCGGCGGCGCAAAACTAAATCCGGCCAACAAAAAAGGCGCTCCGAAGAGCGCCTTTTCCGTAAGAAAGCGCAATGCGCTTAATCTTTTACGTTGGAAATTTTGTTGCGTGGCGAGGTTTTATCTTCCAGCAGCATACGGATCATTTCCGCGCCCTGCTCAAAGCCATCTGCGTGCTTGTCGCTTTGATTGGAAAAACCTGTTGCTTCGCCCGAAACATGGTTTAGCTGCTGGCGATTGAGATGCGAGGAAGAAAGGTCGCCCGCATAGCCGTCAAGACTGACGGTCTGGTGCGAATTCGCCAGTTCGGCGGCGAATTTTTCACTGAGCAACAGGAAGTTCACCACAGAAGAGGCAATGTTGCCGCGCGGAATACCGAAATCGGCGATGTCATAGCGGCTGATATAGGTCAGGCCCTGTTGATCGATACCCGCCGTCGCAAAGGGGTAGCTCATATTGAAGGCTTGCACGGTCTGCGAATTGGCGCCTGTATCGCCGAACAGCATCACAGTCTGCATGCCGGAGCATTCGGCGCCGTTGCAGGCGGTGAACAGCACGACAAACTGCATGCCGCCAGCAGCCGCGTGAATATATTGCGCGCCGCCGGAAAGCTGGCCGATCTGCCATGGCATGCCGAGCTCATTCAGCACCGGCCCAACCGTCTGGACGCTGAATTTACGCACCACGGATTCCGGATTGGACAGCGCCGTCCCGGCGCCTTGCTCTGACCCCATGGTATTTTGCGCGGATGCGCCCGTAACACCGGCGGCAAGCGCCATCGCTGCAGCACCGAAAATGGCTGTAATTGGTTTCATGACCCCTCTCAAACTCCCCTTGAACTTCTGGCCGGGGGCTCCCCCGCCTCGTTAACTCTAGGCGAAAAGCCCGTCTTCGACCAGACCGGCGGCCAATTGCGCCCGGCTTTGAGCCCGCATTGCTGTTTTACTTATGTTTTCGGGTGACTTTCGGTCTAAGGCGTGGTTTAGCCGGGCGCTTATGGAAAAACGACCTTCGGACAGACGCCCCCCATCCGGCCCCCGCAATGGCGGCCGGGATGACAAACCGCGCGGAAAATTCTCCGGCCCCCGATCCGGCCCGAAACGAGAGGGCGCCGGGCGTGACGGCCCGAGGCGTGATGGACCCCGGCGCGACAATCGCGATGACCGGCCGAAAGACCGCGACGGCGAGCGCCCGTCCCGGCGCCGCGATTCCGATGAGGACCGCGCCCCTTCGCGCCCGCTTTCCACCATGCAAGGCGTCGATGCGCGCCGCGCCGTGCTGGAGATTCTCGACCGGGTCGGCGAAGGCGCAACATTGGAAGACGCCATCGCGCGCACGCGTCCCTTCGAACGCCTTGAAGGCGCCGATCGCAGCTTTGCCCGCCTGCTCGCCAGCGAGACCTTGCGCCGCCGCGGCGCCATAGATCATCTGCTCGGCAACTGGCTCGACCGGCCGCTGCCGAAAAAATCAGCGCGCGTGATGGACATCTTACGTATCGCCGCCGCGCAATTGCTGATCCTTGAAACGCCGGCGCATGCCGCCGTTTCAACCTCGGTCGAACTCGCCAATGAGCGCGGCGAAACCGGCGGCTATGCATCGCTGGTCAACGCAATCGCCCGCAAGATTTCGCAAGCCGGCAAGGAAGCGCTGGAAAAAGTTCCCGCCAGAACCGACACGCCATCCTGGATGTGGCGCGGATGGGAGCGCCAGTTCGGACCCGTGATTGCAAAAGCCATTGGCGAGGCTCATCGCGCAACGCCGCCACTCGACCTGACCTTCAAACCGGGCGAAGACAAACAGGCATGGATCGCGCGCTTTACCGAAGCGGGACTTGAACCGAAGCTGCTGCCAACCGGCTCTGTTCGTTTCGCCCGCATCTCCGATGTGACCGCCTTGCCGGGCTTCGATGAAGGCGCCTGGTGGGTGCAGGACACGGCGGCAAGCCTGCCCGTCACTTTGCTGGGTGACGTTTCCGGCAAGACCGTTTTTGATCTTTGCGCCGCACCCGGCGGCAAAACGCTCCAACTTGCCGCCGCCGGCGCCATCGTCACCGCGGTCGATAAATCCGGCACACGGATGGAGCGGGTCAGCGAAAACCTGATGCGCACCAAACTCACCGCTGCGATCATCGAGGATGATGCACTGCGCTTCAAACCGGCGGACAAGGCCGATGCGATTTTGCTCGACGCGCCCTGTACCGCCACCGGCACGATCCGGCGCCATCCTGATATTCCTTGGTCGAAAGGCGAAACAGCGCTCGCCGCGCTTGCCGAACTCCAAGGCAAGATGATCGACCACGCGTTGAAGAACCTGCTCAAGCCCGGCGGAACGCTGGTCTATTGCGTCTGTTCGCTGCAGCGCGAAGAAGGCGAAGCGCAGGCGAAGGCATTGCTCGCCCGGCATCCCAATGTTGAGCGCGTGCCCGTCACAGCCGCCGAGATTGGCGGGCTTGAAAAGGCGATCACCCGCGACGGGGATCTGAGAACCCTGCCTTCGCTGCTTCCCGGCGATGGCGGCATGGACGGCTTCTTTGCGATCCGACTCCGTCTCAACGGCTGACAGACGCCCTAAAGTCGTTAAAATTGAAACGGTTAAGGCGTTTGGCGACCGGTCCGATTTTCGTCGATTCCGGTCCGATTCCCCTTGATTGCAGCCTCAGCGACCCCGATATTGTCACTCAGAGCAATGGCGGCCCTTCGGGTCGCCCGTGCTGCTATGTCAGGGAATCGAAAGGACAGGCTTTTCATGAACGAACCACGCAGACAATTTGGCGGAACCGTCTCGCAGACTGACGGATTGGCCATTGATCAGGGCCTGCGCCAGTACATGTTGGGCGTCTACAACTACATGGCCCTCGGCGTCGCCGCCACCGGCCTCTTCTCCATGCTCATCGCCAGCAATCAGGCGCTCATGATCGCAATCATGACCTCGCCGCTGAAATGGGTTGGCTTTATCGGCATTCTCGGCATCGGCTGGTTTGCGCCGCGGGTGATGATGAATGGCTCAAAGGTCATGGCCCACGCTATGTTCTGGGCATACGCCGCGCTCTGGGGCGTGATGATCGCGCCGATGCTGTTCATGTTCCAGCAATCCGGCGCCGCCGTTGAGATTTACAAGGCGTTCTTCATCACCGCTTCCGTATTCGGCGCAGTAAGCCTTTATGGCTATACGACGAAACGCGACCTTTCCACTTTCGCCCAGTTCTTCTTTATGGCGACTGTCGGCCTGTTGATCGCGATTGTCGTGAACGCGCTGATCTTCAAGAGCGGCATGATGAGCCTCATCACCTCATCGCTGGTTGTTCTCGTCTTCTCCGGCATCACTGCCTATGAGACGCAGATGATCAAATCGCTTTATCGCGAAGGCAGCGCCATGAATGAGCGTACGGCGATTTTCGGCGCCTTCGCCCTCTATGGCTCCTTCGTCACGCTTTTCGTGCACATCCTCAACATTCTCGGGATCATGCGCGACTAGGGTTGTTTTATCGCGTTTTCGAACCGCAAAACCAGAACCACTTTTGCTGAAAACGCGACTAATTCGAGGAAACGTCCAAGAACAATAAGAAAAGCCCCGCCTCTGGCGGGGCTTTTTCATTTCCGTCCCGGTTCTTTACAGCCCGCCCATGCGGCGGGATGATCGCACAAGACGAAAAAGGAAACGCCGATGACGATCATGCCGACACCGCTTGTTTCAACGCAGTGGCTCGCTGCGAACGCAGACGCGCCGGGCCTGGTCATTCTCGACTGCACGACAATCCAGCAGGAAACCCCTGACGGCGCTTATGCATTTGTCCCCGGCCGCGCGGCTTCTGACGAAGCGCATATTCCCGGCGCCGTCTTCTGCGACGTTCTCGGGACGCTGGGCGACAAGGATGATCCGCGGCCGCTGATGATGCCGAAGCCGGACGCCTTTAAAGCCGCGATGGAAGCGCTGGGCGTCGGCGATGACAGCGCTGTTGTGTTGTATGACCGTGGCATTCAAAGCTGGGCGGCGCGGGTCTGGTGGAGCCTGAAAACCTACGGCTTCGATAATGCCGCCGTGCTGGATGGCGGTTTCAAGAAATGGACGGCGGAGAACCGCCCGGTTTCCAAAGACGCCCCGCACATAAAATCCGCGAGCTTCACGCCGCGTTACCAACCGGAAAAAATCGCATCGAAAACAGATGTCTTGACCGCCATCGAAGAAGGCGGGCGGACGCTGATCCATTCCCTTTCCCGCGCGGAATTCACCGGCGAAGAATGCCCGATGCCGCGCGCTGGGCGCATTAAAGGCAGCGTCAACGCGCCCGCATCATCGCTCATTGACGACGCAAGCGGCGCCTATCTTTCCGAAGAAAAGCTGGCGGCGCAATTTGCAGCGGCGGGCGCGGATAAGGACAAGCCCGCCATCGCCTATTGCGGCGGCGGCGTCGCCGCCTGCAACAATGCGCTGGCCCTGACCCTGCTCGGCTATCGCGACGTCGCCGTCTATGACGGCTCCCTGGCCGAGTGGACGGCGGACCCGGATGCGCCGATGGAAACGGGCTAGGTCGGGCGATGACACGCGCGGACGCAAAAGTGAGCTTGCGTCATAAATTTGAGATTTGCAGGGCCCCGCGCCGCCGCCTAAGCTCACATCATGCCAGTACGCGATTATTTCGACCTGCCGATCACCGGCGCATGCCTCCAGTCCGCCCGCGGATATGACCGCTATGTGAGCGAGTTTTTAAGTTACGGCGCCGAGCTGCGAGAATTGTTCGCCGTCGCTGACGCCAATCCGGGCGCGCCGCTGGTGAACGCTCATGCGGGCGCCTTGCATCTGGCGTTTGAAGGCGCCGAGGGCTGGAGCGCCGCACTGCCTTATCTTGAAAAGATGCGCGCCGCGCACGCATCAGGAACCGAGCGCGAGCGCTTGTTCTGCAGCGCGGTCGAAGCTTGGGCGGGACATGATTTTTCGCGCGCCATGGCGGCGCTTGATGAGCTGACTGTGCGCTGGCCGGCGGATTTATGCGCCATCAAATGGGGCCAGTATCACGCCTTCAATCTGGGCGACGCCGCCGCGCTGTTGCGCTTTGGCGAGCGCGCGCGGATCGTCCATGAAAACGCGCCATACGCCCATGGCATGACCGCTTTCGCGCTGGAGCAAAATCACCGCCTTGAAGAAGCCGAAGACGAAGGCCTGCGCGCCAGCGAGATCGCCATAGACGACGCCTGGTCCCATCACGCGGTCGCCCATGTGATGGAAACGCAAGGGCGCGCGCGCGAAGGCGCGCGCTGGCTCGATCATTGCGCTCATACCTGGGAGAAAAAAGGCGTCTTCATACGCGACCATAATTACTGGCACGCCGCCTTGTTCCGGCTGGCGCTTGGCCGCGACGAAGAAGCCCTCGTGCTTTTTGACAAGCGACTATGGGGCGAATGGCCGGAATTTCCGCAAGAACAGATCGGCGCCGTTTCCATGTTGTGGCGGTTCGAGTTGCGCGGGATTGATGTTGGCGAACGCTGGGCGCCGGTCGTGGAACAAGCGCGCGCCCGCAAGGGCGAACATATTTTCCCGTTTCATGATCTGCATTATCTTTACGCTCTGGCGCGCGCCGGCGACACAAAAGAGGCGGACGCTTTTCTCGCTTCCCTAAGCGCGAAAGCTGAAAGCTCCGCCAACCCTGTCTGGTCCGACATCTGCCTGCCGGCGGCGCAGGCAATCACCGCCTTTGCCCGCGATGACCGCGACCGCGCGGCGCAATTGCTCGGTCCGCTTCTTGGCGACTTGCACCGCATTGGCGGCAGCCATGCCCAGCGTCATGTTTTTGCGGAAACCTTTGAGGCTTGTTTTGAAGACCGCGCGGAAATGGATGCGGTGAACTAGCGGCGTCCGGCTACGTCGCGAGCTTTAGTTTCTGGCGGTCGAAGACTTTCAACACCTGGCTCAAATCCTGACCGCGTTTCAACACCGCGCCGGTCATCGACACAACCACCCATGAGCCTTGCTTGCGCGCCAGCGCCGGGCGTTTTTCGATGCGGTAAAGCGGCATTTCCGAGGCGCGCCGGAAGATTGAAAACACCGCCGCATCCTTGAGGCAATCAATGGCGTAATCGCGCCATTCACCGGCGGCGACGAAATATCCATAGACGGAAAGAATGCGGGTCAATTCGCTGCGCGTGAACGCCACCGGCTCGGCGCGCGGAATGGGTTGGGGCGCTGGGTTCAAGCTTCGCATCACCCCCAGCATCGCGCGGGATGGGCCGGGCCGCAAGCCCCAATTTCCGTCGGGAGCTGCCGGGTTCCGGGGAAAATCATTCTTAAAATCGCCTTAATTGGTCCCTCTCAGCGCCCCAATCTGGGATCAATTTGATCAGGCCGGGCGGGCAGCATGGTCGGAATTTCCGGTTTTAACCATCGCCCCCAGCCCCCGGGAGATTTGACTTCTTTCCGCCCGGCATTTTCTCTCCACAGCATGAAGCGCATCCCGCCCGCCGCTTGACGGATCAGGCGGCGCCTGTGAAACGCTCGGGACCATGAGTCCTGTCATCACCGTCGCCCTGCCCGTCTTCGCTGTCATCGCCGTTGGCTATTTCGCCGGCCGCGCAAAGATGATGAGCGCGGCGGATTCCGGCACGCTCAACAAACTCATCTTCAGCTTCACCATGCCCGCCGCTCTGTTCGGGCTTACGGCCGGCGCCTCGCCGCCCGATGAGAAAGATCTTGCTGTTGCGCTTTCTTATGGCGCGGGCGCGCTCGCGGCGTTGCTTGTGGGCTATTTTCTTTCCCAGCGCATATTCCGTCTTTCAAAACAGGAAGCCGGCGCCCATGCGCTGACATCGACGCTTGGCAATGCGGTGTTTCTCGGACTGCCCATTGCGCTGACCATTGAAGGCTGGGCGAAACCGTTTGTATCGGCGATGCTGATCGAGGGTACGCTGATCATCGCCATCCTCATGGCGCTGATCTCGCCGCGCAAACAGGACGGTCACGCAATCGCCCGCGCCGCGAATTTCATTTTCACGCCGCTGAAGAACCCGTTGATTTTCGGGATGATCCTCGGCTTCCTCTATTCCGCCAGCGGCCTGCCGTTTGACGGGCCGGTCCGGACGTTTTTCGACCTGCTGGGCCGGGCGGCGGGCCCGACAGCGCTGTTCTCGCTTGGTCTTTTTCTCGCGACGCATCAATTCCCGGCGTTTAAAAGCGTCGCAGGCCGGGTCAGCCTGATCGCAATCACCAAAATGGGCGTGCTGCCCATCGTGGCGCTCACAGCAGCTCATTTTCTCGGCGTCACCGATCCGGTCTATCGCGGCGCGCTGACGCTGTTCGTCGCGGTGCCGTCCGGCGTCGGCTGCTTTGTGCTGGCGAGCCAGTATAAGGTCTATGAAAGCGAATCCGCCGCCGCTGTCAGCTTCACCCTGCTGCTCTCGGTGCTGACGATCTCAGCGGTGCTGATGATGTATGGCTAGCGCGTGCGCGCCAAAACCTTCTTCACCGCCTCCACTAATTCGCCGCGCTTGACCGAGAATTGCGCGGGCTGCGCCTCGCGCCATTCGGCATTGTCTTCGATTTCTTTCGACAACTCAGCGCCGAGGACGAGATCCTTGATTTGCAGCTCGCCCGCTTCGCGCTCATCAGAGCCTTGAATAATCGCAGCGGGCGCCGCGCGCTTGTCGGCGTATTTCAATTGCTTGGCGAAATTCGAGCCGCCGAGATAGACTTCGGCCCTAACGCCCGCATTGCGCAATTCGGCGGCCATCGCCTGATACTCCGCCATCTGATCTTTTTCGAGGGCCAGCACCACGACCGGCCCGCGCGCGGTTTCTTCGGCGTCCTTCTTAAGCTCCAGCGCCGCCAGAAGGCGCGAAATACCCACTGAAATGCCGACTGCGGGCACTTCGACGCCTTTGAAGCGCTTGACGAGACCGTCATAGCGCCCGCCGCCGCCGATCGAGCCCATCTGTACCGGGCGGCCCTTGGCGTCGGTCAGCGTCGATTTGAATTCCGCCTCGAAGACCGGGCCGGTGTAGTAGTCGAGCCCGCGAATGACCGAGCAATCGAACAGGATCGGGCGCGCAGCAAAATCCGGTATCGATGATTTGATGCCGTAAAGCTCCTCCAGCCCGTCGGCGCCGCTCTGCGTGTCGCCAAGAAGCTGCGCAATGACCGCCAACGGGTCGTCACCGGAATTTTCCGGGCCCGACTGCAGGAACGCCAGCACGGTTTCAATTTTCCCGTCATCGAGATCTCGCGCCTTCGGTGAAGTCGCCGGACTCGTCCTTGCGCCCGGCGCCAAGCAACAACCCAACGCCTTGCGCGCCAAATTTGTCGAACTTGTCCATGCTCCGCATGACAGTGAGACGAGTCTCGGCATCCGCCTCACCCGACAGCGCGATCTTTTCAAACAGGCCGTCGACGATCTTGCGGTTCGACACGCGAATGAAAAAATCATCGCGGGCGATTCCCGCTGCTTCGATCACATCGGCGAACAGCGCGCAGATTTCCGCGTCGGCATAAGGCGCAGGCGCGCCCACCGTGTCGGCGTCGCATTGGGTGAACTGGCGGAAGCGCCCGGGGCCGGGTTTCTCATTGCGCCAGACCGGGCCAATCTGATAGCGGCGAAACGGCTTGGGCAAGCCATCGTAATTTTCCGCCACGAAGCGCGCTAGCGGCGCGGTCAGATCATAGCGCAGGCTCATCCACTGATCGTCATCATCCTGCAGCGAGAACACGCCCTGGTTCGGCCGGTCCACATCGGGCAGGAACTTGCCCAGCGCGTCCGTATATTCAAAGGCCGGGGTCTCCAGCGCATCGAAGCCATGGGCCTCATAAACCGCGCTGATTTTCGCCAGCATGTCGCGTTCGGCGGCGATCTCCGCACCAAGGCGGTCACGGAAGCCGCGCGGCACGCGGGCCTTGGGGCGGAAGGTCTTTTGTTTCTTGGCCATCATCTTTTCCTGTTGGGGCGGAGATAGCCGATGCCGCCCGCAGGGGCAATTGGGCGACCCGCAAGGCCGGGCCGCGGGGCCGGTCGTAGTTGAGGCATGACCGGTCCGGGGTCATACTCTCAAGGATCCAAGGGGAGACTGATCATGAAATTTCTGAATTTGGGCTGGCTGGCCGCCGCCCTGGCGCTGCTGGGCTGCGGCGGGCCGGTCCCGTCCGGCGTCTATCTGACGATGAGCGTGTCGACCTTCGGCGTCGCGGTCGAAACGCTGGTGAATGGCAAGAGCAACGAATTCCTGTCCAGCGAAAATGGCTGGATGAGCGGCGGCGGGCCGATCAATGCGCTGGTGCATGAAGGCGGGAACGAAGCGACCTTCATTTTGAAGGCGGTGGAAACCGAAGAGGACCAGAGCGTGGAGTATAATTTTCTCGCGACACTGGAAATCACCGTGAAGGGAGAAATGGTCGACACGCTGGCGCCCGGCGAACGCGTCATTTTCAGCCGTGAGCTCAATGAAGAAGAAACCGCAGCGATTGACGCTGGCGAGACAGTGACGATCACTGAACGCTTCACTGTCGACAAGGCTAAACTTGAAGCGGCGAAAACCGGCGCGCGCTAAGCGCTACTCCGCCTCTGGCCAGTCGATCGGGTCGACGCGCAGAATGAGGATCGGCTCCACCGGGACCTCCGCATCAAAGGGGCCGCCGGGTCCGGTCTCCACCGCGCCGATGGCGTCGGCCACTTCCATACCTTCGACAACATGACCGAAGACGGCATAGCCATAGACCGGAAGGCCCTCGAACATGGAGTGGTCGAGTTTCGGATTGTCGCGCAGATTGATGAACCATTGCGCCGCCGCGCTGTCGCGGCTATCGCTGCGCGCCATGGCGATGGTTCCGCGCACATTTTTCAATCCCTTGTCGCCTTCATAAGGGATCGGATCGCGCGTCGGGCGTTCACTGTAAAAGCGCGAATAGCCGCCGCCCTGAATGACAAAGCCTGTCACGACCCGATGCATCAGCGTACGGTCATAATGGCCGCCGGTCGCATAGCGCAGAAAATTTTCGACGGTCGCCGGCGCAATTTCCGGCTCAAGTTCGACCACGATGTCGCCCAGGGAGGTCTGGATTTTGGCGTGTGTTGCGGCCTCATCGGCAGCGCCCGCCGGCGATAAAACGCCCATCAAAAGTGCGGCAATGACGCAAATCCTGAACACTACAAATCGCTCCCTAAAATCGCTGATACGACGCGCACTTTTATTCCCGGCATTATACTCATAAACTAGACGCGCGCAAAAACCGGGGGAGCTTCATGTCTGAAAAACCAACGCCAAAAGCCCTAATCGCCGTCGGCGCTATTTTATTCGCGGTCGGCTTTGCAAATCTCGCTTATGCGATATTCAGATTGACTGAAGGGCGTGACGGAAATTTGCCGCTGATCAGCGCCGGCGTCATCGCCGCCACTTTCGGCGCGATTGTCATCGGGCGCGCGAAATCATCCGGCGGCAAATAACCCTCTGTCGCTGATCACCGTCCCAGCTTCGACCGGATGGCGTTCACGCGATCGATCAGCCCATTGGTTGACGCGTCATGCCCGCTCGCCGCTGGCTTATCCTCACCGGCTTTGGCCAGCTCCGGCAGGATCGACTTGGCGAGCGCCTTGCCCAGTTCCACGCCCCATTGGTCGAAAGAATTGACGCCCCAGATCACGCCCTGACAGAAAATCTTGTGTTCATACAGCGCGATCAGCGCGCCGAGATTTTCCGGCGTCAGCTTTTCCATGAGGATCGAATTGGTCGGACGATCGCCGGGAAACACTTTATGTGGCGCGAGTCTTTCAATCTCAGGCGGCGCGCAACCTTCTTTCTTTAGCTCCGCGCGGGCTTCCTTTTCCGTCTTGCCGCGCATCAGCGCTTCGGTCTGGGCTAGAAAATTCGACAGGAGTTTTTCGTGATGGTCACCGGTTTCTTCCTGGCTGATCGCTGGCGCAATGAAATCCGCCGAAACAATATCCGTGCCCTGATGAAGAAGCTGGTAAAAGGCGTGTTGGCCGTTGGTGCCGGGCTCGCCGAAAATCACCGGCCCGGTGGCGCATGGCGCTGGCTTGCCGTCGCGCAAAACGCCCTTGCCATTCGATTCCATATCCGCCTGCTGCAGATAGGCGGCCAGGCGATGGAGATGCTGGTCATAAGGCAGCACCGCGTGAGAGGCGGCGCCGAGGAAGTTGCGGTTCCATATGCCTGCAAGCGCCAGCATAACCGGCATGTTTTCGCGCAAGGGGGCGGCGCGGAAATGCTCGTCCATGGCATGGGCGCCGCGCAGCAATTTTTCAAAATTATCAAAGCCGACCTGCAAGGCGATCGACAGGCCGATTGCTGACCACAGGGAATACCGCCCGCCGACCCAGTCCCAGAATTCGAACATGTTTTCCGGCGCGATGCCAAATGACTTCACCGCATGCGCATTGGTGGAAAGCGCGATGAAATGTTTCGCGATGTCGCCTTCGCTCGCGCCATGGGAGAGAAACCAGCGCTTGGCGGTTTCGGCGTTGGTCATCGTCTCCTGCGTGGTGAAGGTCTTGGACGCGACGATGAACAACGTGGTTTCAGGGTCAGCGCCGGCAAGCGTATCAGCGATATGCTGTCCATCCACATTGGAGACGAAATGGGCGCGCCGTCCATCAATCCAATATGGCCGCAGCGCCTCCACCGCCATCAGCGGACCGAGATCGGAGCCGCCAATGCCGATATTGACGATGGCAGTCAGCGGCTTGCCGGTATAGCCCTTGCGCTCGCCAGCATGGATCCCGTCCGCGAAGATCTTCATCTTGGCGAGTTCAGCGCGGACTTTCTGCGAGACATTTTCGCCGCCGACATAATAATCCCGCTGCGAAAAGTCCCGCAGCGCCGGATGCAACACCGCCCGCTCCTCAGTGACATTAATCGCCTCGCCCGCCAGCATGCGGTCGCGCGCGCCTTCAAGATCGGCGGCCATGGCGAGCGTGATCAGGTGATCGGCCACATCTTCATTGATCTTGTTCTTGGAGAAATCGAGGAACAGGCCCGCCGCTTCGATGGAATAGCGCGAAAAGCGGTCCTTTTCCTTCTCGAACAAGGAGCGCATGGACACGCTCTTCAACATCGCCGCGTCCTGTTCGAGCGCCTGCCATTCCGGCGTGCCGGTGATGTCGGTCATGAATGTCATCCCCTCGCGTCAAATTTTTGCATTTGATACGGATTTTAAGCGTTGTCCTCAACGCGTTTTAAACGAAAAGGCGGTAAACGGGCGTTATGCAAGTTTCCGCCGCCCACCGCACAAACCTCATCAAACGCGCTCTGACGAGCCTCGCCGCCATTCTCGCGGTGACCTCAATCTTCGCCATAAAAGAGGCTGAGTGGGAGAAACGAGCGGCGATGGCGCATCCCGAAGCGCCGAAACTGGCCAATGCGAGCGCTGTCTCAGGCTCCTGAGAGCGCGGCGAGCACGGCTTTTTTGCCTAACGGCAAAGGCAGCACCTGCGCCTCCCCTGAAGTCGAATAATAGACATATAGCGGCACGCCGCTGGCCCCGAAGCTCGCGAGCGCTTCGGTGATTTCCGGGTCGCGCACCGTCCAGTCGGCAATCATCAAGACAGCGCCGGCGTCATCGAACGCCTGCGCCACCACCGGATCAGTGAAAATGGTCAGCTTGTTGAACTGGCAGGTGACGCACCAAGCGGCGGTGAAATCGATAAAGACCGGTGTTCCGCTGGCGCGATAGCCATCAAGCGCCGCCGCGCTATAGGGAACCGCCTGCATCGCGCCATATGCGCCCGCCTCTTTTTGTGATGCGGCGGGGGCGGCGTCCAGCCGGGTCAGCGGCGCCAGCGCTGCGACCACCGCCAGCGCCGAAACAATCCGCAAGACAAAGGCGCCGCTTCCCTCGCCCTTGCTCTTTTCAAAGCTCCAGGCCGCGAAAGAAATCAGCACCGCCCCGGCCAACACCATGGCGAGGCCCGCGCCGGCGACCTGCTGCGCCAGCACCCACAAGAAATAAGCGGCGGCGGCGAAAACCGGAAAAGCCAGCAATTGTTTGAAGACAACCATCCACGGGCCGGGCTTGGGCAAGCGCCGCCCCAGCCCCGGCGCAAAGGACAACAACAGATAGGGCGCGGCGAGACCAATGCCGAGCGCGGCGAATATCGCCAGTCCGGCGAGCGGCGGCAGCAACAGCGCCGCGCCCATGGGCGCGCTCAACAAGGGACCGATACAGGGCGCAGCAATCACCACCGCCAGCACGCCGGTGAAGAAAGCACCCGCCGCGCCTTGCTTTGATGCGAGCGTTTCTCCGGCGCCGGCAAGGCTGGTTGCGACGCTGAACATGCCTGCCAGATTGAGCCCGACCAGCAACAACACATAAGCCGAGAGCGCCGTCACCGCCGGCGACTGAAGATGAAAACCCCAACCGAGCTCCTCGCCGCCGGCGCGCAAAATCAGCAACAGCCCGCCCATCAGCAGAAAACTCGCCAGCACGCCCGCCGCATATAGCAGGCCATGCCGGCGCGCGACGGATGCATGGTCGCGCGCCGATTCCATGAAGGACGCCGCCTTGATGAACACAATCGGAAATACGCAAGGCATGATGTTGAGCAACACGCCGCCGAAAAACGCCAGCGCCAGCAGCGCCGGCAGGCCCATTTGCAGCGTTGGCGCAGGCGTGATGATTGGCGCGATCGGTTCCGGCGCCGTGATCGGCGCAGTGAGCGGTGCGCGCAGCCAGACGCCGCGGCGCCCTTGCGGGCCGTCATAGGTCAGCACGCCATCGATCGAAGCGCCGTCAAAGCCGTCCATCCAGCCGGGCGTCATTGAAACGCGCACGCCGCCATCTAACACCGAAATCCCTTGCGGCTCCGCCGGCTCCACCAGCCCATCAGGCGCTGCGAAGTAAAACGCGCCTTGCGCATCGAACTCTTCCGGCTCGGCGGCGGTCAAAACATAGCGGTCGTTTTCCACCGAAAATTGCGCTTGCGCATCGCCTTCCTCGGGCAACGCCGCCCGCGCCGCTGAAAACATATCCGCATGCGCCGGGTCTGGCACAGACTGTTCCAGCACAGGCATGGAAAAGGCGAAGCGCCCTTCCTCGGGCACGCAAATTTTTTCGCAAGTCTGCCAGCTGGCGTCGATGACAATTTCAATCTCGTCACCGGGCGACGCATCAGCGGGCGCCGTCACCGGCACAAGAAAGACCGGCGCGCCTTCATGGGCGTAGCTCGCAAGCGGGCCGACAGGAATATATTCCGGGACCGGATGAAGCGGCGCGCCAGCCGCAAACCCCTGCGGCATCGTCCAGTCGAGCTGCAAGGGCATGCCGGCGGCGCCCGGATTGATCCAGAACACATGCCAGCCGGGCTGCAGTTCCTGACGCAACGCAAACCACAAGGTTTCTCCGGGAACAAAGCCCTGTGCTTCCGCAACGATTTCCGAGCGGGCGGTATATTCGTTCTCAATGACGGTCTGCGCCTGCGCGATGCCTGCGGAGGACACAGCACAAAGCATGGCAATGGCGAAAACGAGGCGTCGCATGAAACTCATATCCCCTTGGTAGCCGGGCCCGTCACGCGCGCCAACATCTATTCACCGCCTCACGGGAAGGCTCGCCGGAAGGTGAACAAAAAAAACCGGGCGCGCCTGAGGCGGGCCCGGTTTTCGCAATTACAGCGCGGAAGCCTAGTTCACGACCGGCTTGAAGACGTTTTCTTCCGTCAGGTTGAAGCGCTTGGCGCGGCGCTGAAGAAGCACGCGCCAATTGCCCATAGACATCAGCATCGCATAAGCAAGCGGCAGAAGACCACGATTGTGGAAGTCCACGACCTTGTCTTTGTCGAGATCGTTCATGCGCTTTTCATCAATGCCGAAATACTGCGCAAAAGAAACCGGCTCTTGAGCGCCGGTCGGCGTGTATTGAGCAGTCTGCGACTGGATCAGCTCCGCCTCGGCAATCGCTTTGGCGAATTGATCTGTCATCTGACGGTCGCGCTCGTAATTCTTGCAGAATTCGACCGCTTGTTGGGTCTGCGGCGTCGGCTCACCCTTGTCGAAGAGCTTGACGTCGCCTGAAGGCGACAGCCCTTCAAAGGCGCGATCAATAACGATCGCCATGCGCTCGCCATTGTTCTCGGTCGCCAGGCCAAACGGGTAACGGCGGACATAAGCGGGAATGTAGCAATTTTCTTCCCAGACGCCCTTTTCATCGACGAACAGGTTCACATCGTCATACAGCCCGGTCACGGCGAGCACTTGCGGTTGCTCGTTGGACAGGAAAATCAGCGGGTAATCTTTCATCGCCGCCGGGATTTCGCCGAGCGTTACCGGAATGGCGCGCGCTTTGGCTGCAAAACCGAATGGCGACGTGGCTGGCTTCAGCGCCAGATCGCCATGTTGTTCTTTCATCAAAAGTTCCGGCTTTTCATAGAGGAACATCTTGCCGGTAACCTGCGGAGCTGCTTGCGCCTCGCTCATTGTCAAACCTTCCTTAAAACACGTCAGCGGCGCATGATTTGCGCCGGGGCCCCTCCCGGGCGGTCGCGGGCACGCTTAGCAAAAACGCCGCCCGCCTCCAAGCCTTCCGTGCCTTCAGGGCGGTTCTTTTCCCGGCAGGGAGGGCTATTGGCGCAAGAAAGCGGCGAGTTCTGCGGGTTTTTCCATGGGCGCGAGATGACCGGCATCCGCATTTACCCTAATCGCCGCCCCGAGCCGCTCAAAGCGAGCGCGAATGGCCGCAGGGACTGTCGAGGACGGATGATCCGCCGCATAGAGCTCTATGGGAGCGGGCGCCGCCTTCGCCGCACGCCAGAAATCATTCGCCTGCGCCGCAAATGTCGCCGATTCCCAAGCGGGCGCACAGGACAAACGCACCCCGTTTTCCGCCTCCGTCAGACCATCTTCGAGATAGTCTTCCAGCACGCCGGGCGCCCAGCCGGAGAACAGCCTTTTGCGGGCATAGGAGGCGCGCACATCCTCGCGGTCAGGCCAGTGATCGCGACGGCGCGCCGCCTGCTTCACCATCGGAATGGCGCCGGTCATCAACGGCCAGAAGGGCGTTTTCGCCGCCATGGAAAACCATTCGGGCATCGCCACCGGTTCAATTAGTTTGAGCGACGCCACATCCTTGCGGCCCATGGCTGCGAAGACCGACGTCGCCGCGCCCATGGAATGGCCGGCCAGCGTCCAGCCATCCTGACCGGACTGGTCAAGGAATGCGCAGGCGTCATCCACAAAGGGTCGCCAGGAGCGCAGCCGCGCCGGATCTGCAGGACGCGTATTGCGCCCGTGACCGCGAAGATCGAGCGCATAGACATCGAAACGGTCTTCAAGGCCGCTCAGCAACTGCCGATAGGCAGATGCGCAAAAGCCGGTCGCATGCAGAAACAGCAATGGCGGCTTGTTGGGCGCAGCCCAACGAAGCCCGGTTATGACGCCATCATCAAGGTCGATCTTTATCCGCGCCGGCGCGTTTTGATTTGTCATGGCCGCAATGTGTGAAAGTCGCCGTGAAAATCAATCGCCAGCCGCAGCAAGCTGATAGAGCATGCGCATATGCAGCACATCCGGCGCGGCGCGATGACGGCGCGGCGCCCGCAATTCCGCAGCCGTGACCATCGGGCCGATATGTTCCGGTGGGACAGAACGCAACAGGCTGGCGAAATCACTGACGATAAAGCGCTGGCGCTTTTTGCCGGCCTGAAACAGACGATACAGCCAGAAGCCGTCCCAGTCGGGCGCGTCGGAATAGATGATCTTGCCGCCAAGCGCTGAATTGAGCCGATCGCAAGCCTCCGCAGCCTCGATGCCATCCTTCACCAGCGTCTCATGGGAAATGCCGTGCAGGGATTCCGCTTCCTGGCTCCAGTCGTTAAGAGACCATTCCGGCGCCGGCTTGATCAAAAACGCCTGCACGCTACCGTCAGCAAAGCACCAGCCCACCTCAATCGGCCAGGACCGCGCCGAGAGGCCCGACGCTTCGAGATCGATGAAGGCGATATCTTTCAAAACGGAAACTAGCGGTTACGGCTGTTAGCGAGACGGGAGAGTATGGCGTGTTCCCCGTCTCGCGGCAAAGTAAATGTGAATTCTATTTTCACAACAAGAACAAGGGACTAAACCATGGCGAGCATTTTAAAGGTAAATACGCCCGGACGCAGCGCCGTCGATGTCACGGAGCAACTTGCGGAAATTATCGCAAATGCCGGCGCGCAAAGCGGCCTTGCGCATCTGTTTATCCAGCACACCTCAGCGTCGCTCACAATACAGGAAAACGCCGACCCGGATGTGATGTCTGACCTGCTTGACTGGCTCGACCGGACCGCGCCGGAGACCGGACCATACCGCCACCGGGCGGAAGGGCCCGACGACATGCCCGCGCATCTGAAATCGGCGATGACCGCGACGTCGCTATCATTGCCTTTTGAGCATGGGCGGCTTTTGCTTGGGACATGGCAGGGCGTTTATGTGCTGGAACATCGCCGCGCGCCGCAACAAAGGCGCATCGTCGTCACCCTGATTCCCGCTCTTTAGCGCAACAGGTCAGTAACGTTCCGCGCCTTTTGGTTTGAAGACGCCGCTTTCTGGATCTTTTTCGTAATCGATGACGGCGCCGGAAGCGTCTGCGCGCGCTGACTTGCGCAACTCATCAATCGCACTGCGCAAAGGGCGCGTGCGGCGTTCGGCAAAGCGGTAAAGCGCAACAGCGCCCGCAGCGGCGGCGACAGTAGCGACTAGCGTAGTGACTGCGCTCATATCTCGTCTCCTTCTTCCGCTTCATCTTCCTGCGTCTCGGTGCAATTTGAAAGCAGCGCTTAAAGCCCCACTCTCGCCCATAAGGCGCGACGCTCGCTCGCCGCCATCAGCTCATCTGCGTCAAGCAAGGCCAGGTTTTCCGGCAATCCCGCCTGATCGGGACCACCGCGCGCCCAGCCTCTTAAGCCGCTGGAAAGCAGCATTTTGAGGATAGACACCTTTTCCAGCGAAATGCGCCTAATCCTAACATCTTTTCCATAGCGGTCGCGCAAAAAATCGCCGAGTTGAGCGGTTCCGTCGACCAAACCCTTTTTCGCCGCGGTCGCGCCGCTCCAGAAGCGCCCGGTGAAAAGCGTCTCATCTTCGGACAGTTTTGCGCCGCGGCGGTCTTTCACCAGCGTGATGAACTGCTCATGTAGCTCCTCCAGCATCTCCTTGAGGCGCGCCACATCTTCAGGGTTTTCGGGCTTGAAGGGATCGAGCGTCGATTTGTTTTTCCCGGCGGTGTAGATGCGCCGTTCAACGCCTAACTTGGCGATCGCCTGATCAAACCCAAAGCCGCCGGAAATGACGCCGATCGATCCGACGATCGAACTCTCATCAGCGTAAATCTCATCACCCGCCAATGCGAGTATGTAGCCGCCGGAAGCGCCGACATCTTCAATGAAAGCGAGGACCGGCACATTCTTTTCTTTGGCCTGACGGCGCACGGCATTCAGAATAAGGCGCGATTGAACCGGCGAACCGCCTGGTGAATTGATCGCCAGGGCGACGGCTTTCACGTCAGTCGGTTTGAAAGCGTCCAGGATCGCCTTTTCAAGCTTTTTGAGGGACAGCCCTTTCCTCGCGCCGCTGACATCGCCAATGACGCCGGTCATTTCAATCACGGTTACGAGAGGCTCGCCAGAGCCGGAAAACGGCATGACGCGCCAGAGAGATTTCAAATGGTCTTTCCAATCAGTCATTGTATGCAGGTAAGCGAATATCTGAACCTTTTCAATCTGTGGCGGATCAGCGAAAACACCTTGTCACACGCTCAAACAGCGCTGATTCGCCGCTGACGCATCGCCGCCGCTTATGCTTGACCGGGAGCGGCCCAGCGACCAATCTGCGCCCAGATCGCAAGTTTTTTAAGGAAAGGCGTCAGTTTTGGGATTGGCCGCGACAGCAAGCGAGACCGTCGCCGAAAAGCGTCAGCCGGAGTTTCCGTCCGCAGTTGCAGACTTGCGCGCGCTGACCGAACGCGACCTTGAAGCGGTTAACCGTGAAATCCTTGCACGGCTCGATCTCGCCGGTCTCGATGATTCCGGAACTTGCGGGTCATCTGATCAATGCGGGCGGCAAGCGCCTGCGCCCGATGCTAACGCTCGCTTCAGCGAGACTGTTTGGATATGAGGGCGACAACCACATCAAGCTCGCCGCGGCGGTTGAATTGATTCACGGCGCCACGCTGCTGCATGACGATGTGGTTGATGCGTCTTCCCTGCGCCGCGGCGCCTCAACCGCGAATATCATCTGGGGCAATAAAGAAAGCGTTCTTGTTGGCGACTTCATCTTTTCGCGCGCTTTTGAATTGATGGTCGAGGCGAAAAATCTCGACGTGCTGAAATCGCTTTCCCATGCATCCGGCGTGATTGCGGAAGGCGAAGTGCTGCAATTGACGACGCAGAAAAACATCGCCGCGAGTTTTGAGACCTACATCCATGTGGTGCGCGCCAAAACGGCGGCGCTGTTCGCCGCCGCGACGGAAGTCGGCGCGCAGATCACCGACCGCGCTGCGGATGAGAAAATCGCCATGCGCCGTTTCGGCGAGGATTTCGGCGTCGCTTACCAGCTTGTCGACGATGCGCTCGATTATGCAGGATTTGAATTCGCGCTCGGCAAGAGCGTCGGCGACGATTTCCGCGAAGGCAAGATGACTGCGCCGGTGGTCTTTGCAATTGCACGCGCGCGCGAAGAGGAAAAACCCTTCTGGCGCCGCGTCATCGCCGAGGGGCGGCAGGAGCCCGGCGATTTCGAGAAAGCCTGCGCGCTGATGGAGCGCGACGGCGCCATCGCCGATACGCTGGAATGCGCGCGCGACTACACCGCCAAGGCGCTCGACGCGCTGTCCCTGACGCCGGACAATGAGTTTCGTGATGCGCTTGGCGCCCTTGCCGCAACGTCAATTGCGCGCGGTTCCTGACCTATTCCGCTGCCTGCAGAGCGGTGTCCGCGTCGCCATCGGCCTTTGACGTCTCCGCCAGCAATCCATTTTTATAGGCGCGCGCCGTAATCTGCGCAGCGGCGAAGGCGAACAGCAACGCCAGAATGACCGGCGCCATCCATTGCAACGAAGGCGGCAAGGTCAGCATCATCGCCGCGACCGCCGCGGACAGGCTGATCAACCCGATATAGATCACCGCGACGCGCGCATGGGAGGCGCCGCTGCGCAGCAGCAACTGGTATAAATGTTCGCGATGCGCCTCGAGCACATTCCGCTTGCGCAAGAGGCGCGAGATGAGCGTCCACGCGACATCGAAAATGAATGGCAGAAAGATCACCGGCGCCACCAGCAAGCTGATGCGGTTTTCAGTCCAGTTCGCAGCCAGCACCGCCAGCCCGGCGATCAGAAAGCCAATCATCTGACTGCCATTGTCGCCCATGAAGATTTTGCCGCGGATAAGATTTTCGGGCAGGAATCCGGCCGCCGCCAGCGACAATAGAAGCGCAGTGACCGCAAGAACCGGGGTTCCCGACAAACCGGCGAAAATTGCAAACCAGGCAAGCCCTGTCGCCGCAGCGCCCGCCGCCAGGCCGTTTGCGCCATCCATGAAATTATATGCGTTCATGAACGCGACGATCCAGAACAGTGTGATCAGCGATCCCCAGACCGGCCCGAGCGCCACGTCGCCAAAAGCCGGCGCCGGAACAGCCTGCAATGGTCCGAACACAGCGATGAACAGCACCGCAACAAGAAATTGTCCGCCGAATTTCCAGACCGGCTTGAGCCCAATCGTATCGTCGGCAAGCCCCACCGCGAAAGCGGCGCCGCCGCACAGCGCGATCAGCGTGATCTCTTTTGCAATGCCCGCGCCTTCAGTGAACGCGCCCATGACGAAGCATCCGGCAATCCAGCCGCAAAAAATCGCCACGCCGCCATTGCGCGGCGTTGCGTGACTATGGCTTGAGCGCTCATTCGGCTGATCAAGAAATTTGCGCGCGCGCGCCTGCAACATGCTGATGCAATAGACGATGGACACCGTCATTGCGGCGGCCACAGCCATGATGAAGGGTTCGATCAGCATCCGTCTTTCCGTAGGCGGTGTTATTCACTGCAGACTCTAACGCACATGCAGCGCCGACGCCATGGCCCACCAGCCGCGCGCGTGTGAGCGGACCGCCGCACGCTCGGCGGCTTGCGATGACGAGAACAATGCAAAGCAGGTAGCACCGCTGCCCGACATACGCGCAGCAAGCGCGCCGGGCGCGTTGGCGAGATCATCAATCACTGCGCGAATAACCGGCGCGCGGGCAATGGCGAATGGCTCAAGGTCGTTTCGGGTCCGTGCCATTGCACCGGTCAGCATGGCGTAGCCGGGCGTATAAAATGCATCGCAGACCGGATCTTCCGGCGACGCCATCGCTGCATCGAACGCGCGGAATATCGGTCCGGTCGGCATATCGACTCGCGGATTCACAAGGCAAATCCATAAGGGCGGCAGTGATGGGCCCTTGCTCAGCACTTCGCCGGCGCCGGAAACATTCACCGGCGCGCGCGCCAGACAGGCTGGCACGTCAGCGCCCAGCGAAAAGGCCAGTTTCGACAAGGCCGCGTCGCTGATCGCCACATCCCAGAGCCTGACAAGCGCGCGCAGGCAGGCCGCCGCATCCGCCGAACCGCCGCCAATGCCGGCGGCGACAGGGAGATTTTTTTCCAGAGTGATCGCCGCGCCCTCGCTGACGCCAGCACTGCGCGCCAGTAATGTCGCCGCGCGAAAAACAAGATTTTTCTCCGGCGGCAAATCGCTAAGCAAAGCGGCGAACGGCCCCGTCACATCAAGCGAAAAACGATCCGCTTTTTCGACCCTGATCACATCGCCCTGTTCGGCGAAAACGAACAGGCTTGCAAGGTCATGCAATCCGTCGCGGCGGACCGGTCCGATATGAAGATAGAGATTGACCTTGGCGGGAGCGGTCTCGGCGATCATGCGCCCTCTTCCGGCAAGCCTTCCTCAAGCTTACGCTTGACGGCGTCGCGCAATTTCTCCGGCGGCTCCAGCTCCAGCACGCGCTTCCACTCATAGCCCGCCTCAACCTTACGGCCGAGACGCCAATAAACATCGCCGAGATGGTCCGTCACGGTCGGATCGCCCGGCACAAGCGAGGCTGCCTGCTCAAGATGGCCGACGGCGATTTCATATTCGCCGCGCTGATAATGCGCCCATCCAAGGCTGTCGATATAAGCGCCGGAATTCGGCTCTATCGCCACCGCCTGCTCGATCAGCTTGAAAGCCTGTTCCAGATTTTCACCGCGCTCCGCCCATGAATAGCCCAGATAATTCAGCGCAGCGGCTTCCTTCGGCGCGACTTCCACCGCGCGTTTCAGATCAGTCTCCGCATCTGGCCAGTTATCGAGCTCCATCAACGATGCAGCGCGGCCCACATAAAACCGCCAGGCGTCTTCCGGCGGATCTTCCGGCAATGACGCGATCAGCTTGCCGTAGATTTGCGTCGCTTCGCGATGACGGTCCTGACTGGCGAGCAAATTGGCGTAAGTGAATTTCACTTCCTGAGAGCGGCCCGAACGCGCCGCATCCCGCAATACTTTTTCTGCTTCTTTTTCACGGCCAAGCCCGATCAGGCCGCCGGCGATGTCGATCTGCGCCTGCTCGTAAAACGCCGAAGACTTCGGAATCCGCCGCAACATCGCCAGCGCATGGGTATTGTCGCCATAAGCATTGAGAATGGCGCCCGCGAGGCGCTGGGCGTGATCGAAATCCGGAGCGAGGTAAAGCGCGATCCGCGTGAAAGCGAGCGGCATGTCGTAATTTGCGTCACCGACGCGGAAGCCGGCTTTTTCCGCTGCGCTGCGCTGATCCGCCACTTGCTGCAGGATCGCCGAGCTAAATGAAAACAGCGCCACCGCTGCGCCTTTTTGCGGGCTGACATTCGCCCAGTTGCGGTCCGCCTTGCCGGCGTCAAGCCGCGCAAGGCCGCGCTCGGCGACCTGCCGATCGAGGCCGGGATATTGCGCCAGCAATTCATAATGCGAGCGCGCCGCATCCACATCGCCGCTGCGCTGAAGGAATGATCCGTAAGCGTCTCGTCCGACAACGCCGCCATAGGTCATCAAGGCCAGTTGATAGGCCGTGCGCGCCTCATCATCGAGACCGGCTTTTTCAAACAGGAACGCCTGATGCAAGGGATGGAACCCGCGAAACGTTTCTTCGTCCCGTTCCGCCAGCGCGCGCAACGCCGCTTCGGGCCCTTGTTCGCCGGCGAGCGCCCAGGCGTCGATGATGACCATCGCCGCTGAAAAATACTCAACCTGCGCCTTGGCGGCGAGCGCCGAACGCGCCGCCGCGAAATTCCCTGCTTTCAGCTCGCGCGCGGCGAGCGCCAGCCGCGCCAAATCATCATCTTCCTTGTCTTCATTGGCGAGAATTTTTCCGGCAAGCGCTGCAGCCCCGTCTATATCGCCCGACGCGACCTTGAAGAAAAACGCCCCGCGCAGCACTTCCTCCGCGCCGACGCCTTCAGCTTCCGCGCCCTCAAAGGAAGAGGCGGCGACGCTGATGTCGTTGCTGCTCGCCGCCATGCGCCCGGTAAGATAGTCGCCGACAACACTGCCCTGACGCGGCGTGCTGGCGCACCCCGCGGCGAGCATGGCGACAGCCAGCGAGACGAATAAAGATTTTATGCGCAACAGATGCGTTCCTTACATATTCGGATAGTTCGGACCGCCGCCGCCTTCCGGCGTTGTCCAGACGATATTCTGCGACGGATCCTTGATGTCGCAAGTTTTACAGTGAACGCAATTTTGCGCATTGATCTGAAACTTCGGATCGGCGCCGCCTTCCTCGCTCACCACCTCATAAACACCGGCCGGGCAATAACGCTGCGCCGGCTCCGCATAGACAGGCAGATTAACGCCGATTGGGATTGAAGTATCTTTAAGCTTCAAGTGTGAAGGCTGATCTTCTTCGTGATTGGTGGCGGAAAACGCCACATTGGTGAGCCGGTCGAAGGTCAGTTCGCCATCCGGGCGCGGATAGGCGATGGGCTTGTGCTTCGCCGCCGGCTCGGTCGCCGCCGCATCGGTTTTGCCGTGGCGCATTGTCCCGAAAAAGGACAGGCCGGGAACCAGCGAATTCATCCAAAGCTCGACGCCGCCCAGCGCAATCGCGCCGATGCGCGTGCCGAAAGCGGACCATAACGGCTTGGCGTTGCGCGCCTTGAACAGCTCAGCCTTGACGCCGGACTTGTCGTAAGCGGTTTCATACGCGCTCAGCTCATCGCCTTCACGGCCCGCAGCCACCGCCTCAAACGCTGCGTCAGCAGCCATCATGCCGGTGAGCATGGCGTTGTGATTGCCCTTGATGCGCGGCACATTGACGAAGCCCGCAGAGCAGCCGATCAGCGCGCCGCCGGGGAAGACAAGCTTCGGCACGGATTGATAGCCGCCTTCGGTGATCGCGCGCGAGCCATAAGCGATGCGCTTGCCGCCTTCGAGCAGCTCGGCGATCTCCGGATGCGTTTTGAATTTCTGAAACTCCCCATACGGATAAAGATAGGGGTTTTTGTAATTCAGATGAACGACAAACCCTAACGCGATCGTGTTGTCGTTATAGTGATAGCAAAACGATCCGCCGCCGGTATTGTCTTTCAACGGCCAGCCGAAAGTATGCTGGACATGGCCGGGACGCGATTTTTCCGGTGCGATTTCCCAAAGCTCTTTCAGGCCGATGCCGTATTTTTGCGGCTCGCGATTATCATCAAGCCCATATTTCGCAATCAGCTGCTTCGCGAGAGATCCGCGCACGCCTTCTGCGATCAGCACATATTTGCCGAGCAGCTCCATCCCCGGCTCATAGGAATCCTTGGGCGCGCCGTCCTTGCCGACGCCGACTTCGCCGACCACCACGCCGCGCACCGACCCGTCATCGCGATACAGCAATTGCGACGCCGCCATGCCGGGATAAATCTCGACGCCCATGCCTTCGGCCTGCTCGGCGAGCCAGCGGCACACATTGCCCATGGAAACGATATAGCAGCCATGGTTCTTGACCATGTCCGGCATGCCCCACACGGGAAGCGACATTGATCCGCTTGGCCCCAGCACTTTGAAGCTTTCAGAAACGACTTCAGTGTCGATGGGCGAGCCCATGTCGCGCCAATCGGGGAGCAGCGCATCAAGCCCGGCGGGATCGAGCACGGCGCCGGAAAGAATATGCGCGCCGACCTCTGAACCCTTTTCGACCACAACCACATTGATTTCGGCGCCGGTTTCCGCCGCACGTTGTTTCAGCCGGATCGCCGCGGACAGACCGGCAGGGCCGGCGCCGACAATCACGACATCAAGTTCCATTGCTTCGCGTTCTGGGCTTTCGCCATGGGGCGCGTCGTTTGTCATTGCGTCTTCTCTTTATCGCCTCGGGACAGATATTGGCCTTCGTTTCTGGCAAAAATCGCCGGGAAAAGCCATGATCGCCGCAATTGTTTTGCAGCGAGCCGGCTTCATTGCCGGAATAAGGGCGGTGATATGGCGACGATAATCTTCGGGGCGCTCTGCGCGGCGGCGGTGGCGGTGCTGCTTTGGGGCGAATATCGGGAAGACCGCAGGGTGATCTGGGCCGCCAAGACCGCCGCTTCGGTGTTTTTTGTCCTGACCGCGATCAGCGCGGGCGCCCTTGCCAGCACTTACGGCCTTTGGGTGCTGGCGGCGCTGATCTTGTGCATGGCGGGCGATATTCTGCTTATCCCCAAGGGCGAAAAAACCTTTCTCGCAGGTATGGGCGCTTTTGCGGCCGGGCACCTCGCCTATGTGGGGGCGTTTGCATCGGGCGGGCCGTCATTTTCCCCGCTGTTTTTCGCTGGCGCGGCGGGTATGGCGATTTTCGCCCTCCTGTCCCTGCGCTGGCTCTGGCCGCATCTGGGCGCGTTTCGCGCGCCGGTCGCCGTCTATACGGTGATTATCGCAGCCATGGTCGCCGCGAGCTTCCTGGCGTCCCCGGCTGGCGCCGCCGCCCCCAACCTAATTGTCATTTTGGGCGCGATTGGCTTCGCGGTCTCCGACCTTGCGGTGGCGCGTGAAAAATTCGTCGCGCCGAATTTTTTCAACAGGGCATGGGGGCTGCCGCTTTATTATGGAGCGCAATTGCTGCTCGCCGCTTCTGTTTAGGTCCTCGCGGGTGCTAGACTGCGCCCATGGTGGAAGTTTCACAGACGGATGCGATGCGCGCCTTGTTGCGCTGGCACCTGGAGATGGGGGTCGACGAAGCGGTCGCCGCCTCTCCCGCCGATCTTTACGCCTGGTCCGGACCGGCTGAGCCGGGGCAGGCTGGGGAACGCGCCGCCCCGCGCCTTACATCCATAAAGGCGAACGAACCCTCGCAACCGCCCGCGCAGGCTCCTGCGGCGAACGTCGCCGCCCAATCCACAGACGAGGCGATCAAGGCCGCAGAGGCTGCCGCCGCTGCCTGTGACAGTTTCGAAGCCCTGGCGGCGGCTGTGCAGGCTTTTGACGGTTGCCCCCTCAAGGCGGGCGCGAAGAACACGGTTTTCACCGATGGCGTCCCCGGCGCGGATCTTCTGGTCATCGGCGAGGCGCCGGGCCGTGACGAGGACCGGCTGGGCAAGCCTTTCGTCGGGCGGGCCGGTCAATTGCTTGATCGAATGCTCGCCGCCATTGGGCGCTCCAGAACAGAGAACGTGTTGATTTCAAACGTTATTTTCTGGCGCCCCCGGCCAACCGAACGCCAACAGCGCTCGAAACCGCCGTCTGCCGGCCCTTCGTGGACCGCCTGATAGAGTTAACCGCCCCGAAAGCGGTGCTGATCGCCGGCGGCGCGCCGCTGCAGGCGCTCCTCGGCATAACCGGGATCATGCGCGCCCGGGGCGTCTGGCGGGATATCGAAACCCAAGGCGGCAAGCGGTTTCCGGCCTTGCCCACCTATCACCCGGCATTTCTGCTGCGCCAGCCGGCGGGCAAGCGCCTTGCCTGGGCCGATCTTCAATCCCTCGACCAGCGGTTAAAGGAGCATTAACCGACATTACGATAATCTTAGGTGTAAAGTTCGGGGCGTTGGGATCATTTCCCATTTTTGATGTCTGGCGGCAGCGCCGCCGAAAAGCCCGCATGGAAACATGGCGGGGAAAGGTGCGATTGATGAGAGCTATGCAGCGGATAGCAAGTCTAGGATTTGCAGGCTTGGCTTTGCTGACAGCTCACGCGCAAGCTGCGACGCCGGAAGCGGCGCCCGAAGCACCGACGGCTGACGCCGCCCTGGCTGCGGCGGACGAGACCGAAGCCCTTTCAATCCGTGTCCTGAGCGATTCCGACATCGCGCTCTATCAGGAAATTTTCGCGCTCCAGGAAGACGGCAGATGGGGCGACGCCGACAAGAAGATCGCCGCCCTCGAAAACGACATTCTGCTGGGCTATGTGCAGCATCAACGCTACATGCACCCGACCGCATATCGCTCAAGCTTTAATGAGCTGAAACGCTGGATGGCGTTCTACGCCGACCATCCCGATGCAGGCAAAATCTATTCGCTCGCCCGCAAGCGCCAGCCCAAAGGCCAGTCGGCGCCAATCCGGCCGATCTCGCGCAAATGGCGGGCAGAGCCGGAAAAAGAGCTAAGCCCGGAGCTTGTCGCCGACTACGAAAAAACCGGCAAATCCCGCTTGCGCCAGATTGAAGGCCGGACACGTTTTCTTGCGAATAAAGAGCGCGCGCTGACGGCTCAAAAAGAAATCGACAATCATTTAAGACGCGGCGTGATCACCGAACGTCAATATGACCGGATGCGCTCCTGGATCGCTGCGAGCCTTTACTATCAGGGATATGTCGATGCGGCGCAGGAGATCGCCGAGAGCGCCGCCGACCGCAATGGCGACAGCGCCGTCCTCGCCTACTGGATCGCCGGCCTGATCGAGTTCCGCCAAGGCGACCTCGCCAGCGCCCACCGCCATTTCAGCGCCATGGCGGCTGTTCCGTATCAGGAAGATTCTGTTGCGCGCCGCCGCCGGCTTCTGGGCCGCCCGCACCGCGCTCTCAGCCGGCGCGCCAGCAGACGTAACGCCCAATCTCGAAATCGCAGCCGGTTTTCCCTTCACCTTTTACGGCCAGCTCGCCCTCGCCCAGCTTGGCAGGTCTTATGACTTCAACTGGACGGCGCCGGAGCTGAATCAAAAGCAATTCGACGCACTGGTCGAAGACCAGCCGCGCATCACCCGCGCCATCGCCCTGGCTGAAGTAGGACGCGATAGCGAAGCAGACCTTGAGCTGCGCTGGGCCAATGGCTCGCTCGATGAAAGCATGTCGCCGCAGCTTTTAGCACTCGCCATTGCCCTCGACCTTCCCGCAGCGCAGATCGATATCGCGCTTTCTGACGACGATAATCCGGCGCTGCAGGCCGGCCTGTTTCCGATTCCACATTTCGCGCCGGAAAACGGCTTTAAGATCGATCGCGCCCTGCTCTATGCGCTGATGCGTCAGGAGTCGAAATTCAAAACCGATGCGACAAGCCGGGTCGGCGCCCGCGGGCTGATGCAACTCATGCCGCGCACGGCGAGTTTCATTTCCGGCGACCGTTCTTTGCGCTACCAGTCGGGCCGCGAGCGGCTCTACGATCCCGCCTATAATATGGAGCTCGGCCAGAACTATGTGGATCATTTGATGACCCGCGCGGTTGATGGCGACCTCTTCAATCTCGCCGCCGCTTACAATGGCGGGCCGGGCAATCTGCGCCGCTGGAAACGCGCGGTGGAGGTCGAGGATCCGCTGCTGTTTATTGAAAGCATCCCGAATCGCGAAAGCCGCGATTTTGTGGAGAAGGTGCTGACCAATTTCTGGGTCTATCGCGCCCGCCTTGGCCAACCGGCGCCATCTCGCGAAAAAGTCGCCGCCGGCGAACTTCCCCTATATGAAGCCATCGACCAGATCGCCGGGGAAACTGCGCAATAGCGTTTTTTAGCGGAGCGGATAATCTCCTTTGCGCATAAGCGAGGGAGCATCCCCATGTCCGCAATGATCAACGCCGAAGGCGGCTGCCTTTGCCGCGCAATCCGTTACCGCGTCTCGGGAGCAGTCGATGAAAGCGGTTACTGTCACTGCCGGACCTGCCAGCAACAATCAGGCGCGCCCGTGGTCGCGTGGTTTGCGCTCGCGCCATCGGGATTTGCCTATCTGAAAGGTGCGCCGGGAACTTACCGCGCATCAGATCATGCCGGTCGCGAGTTCTGCACCAATTGCGGGACCTATCTCGTCTTTCGCGAAGATAACGCGGAGGAGACGATCAGCGTCAACACCGCGACGCTCGACGATCCGGCGCTCGCGCCGCCCAATTTTCACATCTATTGCGAAAGCCGCATTGGCTGGTTTGACACAAGGGATGAGTTGCCGAGGCACTCCCGGGGGCCGCAGCGCTAGCGCACCTCAGCTCGCATCCGCTTCCCGCTGGCGCCGCGCTTCGTCGCTGTCCTCTTTCATTATGCGAGCCGTCGCCGGGCGCGCCATGATGCGCTGCGCATATGCCGACAGCCTGTCATATTCAGCGAGTTCAATACCGGCGAAGGGCGCGAGCGTCAGAAACCAGATCAGATAAGCGTCCGCCGCACTGAACTCACTGCCCAAAAGATAATCACGCGAGGCAAGATGCGTGTTGAGGAAGGCGAGCTTTGCTGGCGCAAATCTCCGCGCCGCAGTTTTCATCTCTTCCGGCGCCGCCGGATTGAAGATCGGCCACAACAGACTTTTATGCAGCTCGGTAGCGCAAAATCCGAGCCACCGCACAAGCTGGAAATAGTCCGGGTCTTCCGGCGCACAGCGAAAGGAAGGCCGGCGCGCCTGATTTTGTATCCATAACAAGATCGCGACATTCTCGGTCAGGACTTCGCCGTCTCCCGGCTTTAGCGCCGCCACCTGTCCAAGTGGGCTGACATCAAATAACGATCCGCCGCCATCGACCTTCTTTGTAAATACATTGACGGGCTCAATAGTCAGCGGCGCGTCCCCCTCTTCGGCGGCGATGCGAGCCGCTGTCGAGCACGCCATCGGATGATGATAAAGCAAAGCCTGCATGGAACTTTTCTCCCTAGAAAGGTGGAAATGTTTCTGCGATCACGTTGCGAACCGCCGCTTCAAGCTCGGGCCCGGCTTTTTCCGGCGAGCCACAGTTGAAAGGCGGTTTCGGGTCATATTCAAATGCGAGTTCAAGAAAACGCCCCATAGGCTCGCCGGCGAGTTCCGCCGCCAGCGCCAGCCCAAAATCGATGCCGGCGGTGACGCCACCGCCAGACAAACGGTTGCGATCACGCACGACGCGCTTGTTCACAGGCTTAGCGCCATAATCGGCAAGCAGGTGCCGCCACGCCCAGTGACAGCCAGCTTCATAGCCGTCGAGCAGACCGGCCTTCGCCAGCAAGAGCGAGCCCGTGCACACGGAGGTCACATATTTCGCCTGCGCGCCCTGACGGCGCACGAAGTCGAGGATCACCTCGTCATCCATGATCGCCGGCTGGCCGGCGCCGCCGGGTATGCAGATCACATCGAGCGGCGGCGCATCCGCGATGGTCGTGGTCGGCAGGAGGGAAAACCCTGCATCAGTGGGAACCGGGTCCAGCGTTTTCCAGATCAGATGGATCTTGGCGCCAGGCACCTGACTGAGGATCTGCGCCGGACCGGTCGCGTCAAGCTGCGTAATCATCGGAAAAATCAAAAAGCCGATTTGCATGGAGTTCTCCCTGTTTTCTTGAACCCTACCGAGCCGCCGCGCTGGCGGAAATGACAATAATCGACTATATTCCGCCAATGACAAAACCCCGGCGCGTGCTCCTTATCCTGTATGACGGCTTTGAACTGCTCGATGTTTCCGGACCGGCATCGGTGTTCGCCGCCGCAAATAACATCGCCGGGGAAACCCATTACGAGCTTCGCTATCTTTCCGCACAAGGCGGCCCGATCAACAGCACTGCCGGCGCCAGCCTCAATACGCAGCCCTTGAAGGAAGCCCGGCCGATCGCCCGCGACACCGTGCTTGTCGCCGGAGGCGAACCCGTTCGCCTTGGCAAGGCGATGCAAGACAAAACTCTGCTTCAATGGCTGCAACGCGCTGCGCCAATATGCGAGCGCATAGGATCTGTTTGTTCCGGCGCTTTCATTCTTGCAGAAGCCGGATTGCTGGATCATCGCGCCGCCGTCACCCATTGGCTCGGCTGCGAAGAGATGCGCAAACGCTATCCGGATATTTCCGTGCGCGAAGACGCCCTATACGTCGTCGATGGACATTCCTGGACATCGGCGGGCGTTACTACCGGCATTGACATGTCGCTTGCGATTTTGGCGCGCGATCACGGGGAAAGTTTGATGGGGCAAGTTGCAAAGCGGCTCGTCGTTTACGCCTGCCGTCCGGGCAATCAATCGCAATTCAGCGATATGCTCAGCATGCAGCTTGCGGCGGGCGCGCGCTTTTCCAAAGTCATCGCCTGGCTTGAAAACAATATCGACAAGCCCCTGCGCGTCGAAGACATGGCGAAGGCGGCGGGCATGTCTGAGCGGTCATTCTACCGGAAATTCACCGCGGCCCTGAACCTCACGCCCTCGCAATGCCTTGACATGATGCGCCTTGAAAGAGCGCGCACGCTTTTGGAATCGCAGCAATCCGTGAGCGCCGTGAGCAGAGCCGTCGGCTATCAGTCGGAAGCAGCGTTCCGCACTTCTTTCAAAGCAAAGTTTGGATTGTCGCCATCGCAGCACGCCGCCATGCACAAAGGTCAGGCTGGCGTGTCTTCTTATTCGTGACGATCAGGTTTCAAGACCCATCACGCTCATGATCGCAGGCCCGAGAATAACCGCGAACAGCACCGGCAGGAAGAACCCGATCATCGGCACGGTAAGCTTCGGCGGCAGAGCAGCGGCTTTTTTCTCCGCTTCCTGCATCCGCATGTCACGGCTTTCCTTGGCCATCACGCGCAAGGACTGCCCCAAAGGCGTACCGTATTTTTCCGACTGCACCAGCGCGGTGACAACGCCGCGCACCGAATCAAGTCCGGTCCGTTCGGCGAGGTTGACATAGGCTGTCTTGCGCTCCTGCAAATAGGAAAGTTCAGCCGTGGTCAGGCCCAGTTCTTCAGCCAGTTCGGGGCAATTCGGGCCCACCTCGTCGCCGACTTTTTGAAATGCAGCCTCGATGGACATGCCCGATTCAACACAGATCAGCAAAAGATCGAGCGCGTCCGGCCAGGCCATCTGGATTTGCTGCTGACGTTTGGAGACTGCGTTCGAGACATAAATGTTCGGCAGATAGAAGCCGATAAAGAACCCGCCAAATGTCGCAAGCAGGCGGCCGAAATTGTCGAGCTCGAAGCCATCAAGCAGATACACATAGATGCCCATGAGGATCGCGACGACAAAAGGCAATCCAAGGCGCGCCGCCATAAAGGTGAACACCGGGCCCTGACCGCGATAGCCGGCCATCATCAGTTTTTTGCGCGCCGAATCCGCATCGAAAACTTCAAGCAGCTTGAGGCTCTCCACAAGCTCCTTGACCGCGCCCTGCGGGCTGGTGTTGCGCAGGCCTTTGGTCTTCTTCGACAAGGCTTCGCGCTGTTTCTGGCGCAGGCCCTCGCGATAGGTGCCGACGGATTTCATCCGCTCCTTGAGCTTGTCCTTGACCAGGAGCGGCTCAAGAATGGTGAAGATCGTGCCGATCGCCGCCAATGAGACAAGCAACGCAATCTGAAATGACCGATCTGTTACGGCGTTGATGATCGCTTCCATGGGACTAAACCTTAATCTGCGTCATCTTTTTCATCACAAAGATGCCTGTCGACATCCAGATGCCGGCGCCGATGAGAATGAAATTGCCGACTCGCGTGTTGAACAACGGCGCCAGATAGTCCGGTGAGGACAATTGCACCGCGCCTGCAACGAGGAAGGGCAGCGAGCCAATAATGTAAGCGGACGCTTTCGCTTCAGACGACAGAGCGGCGACCTTGCCCTCCATCAGTTTGCGAGCGCGCAACACGCCGCCAAGGTTGCCAAGAGCTTCCGCAAGGTTACCGCCGGTCTTTTGCTGGATCATCAAAACAATGCCGAAGAAGTTCACTTCCTGAAGCGGCATGCGCTCATACATGCGCTCAAGCGCCTGCTCCATGGAAAGGCCGACACGAATGCCCTCAACCAGCATGTGGAACTCGTCGCAAACCGGGCGCGGCGCTTCACGCGCAATAATTTTGAGACATTCGTTGACCGGCAAACCGGTTTTCACGCCGCGTACAATAACGTCAATGGCGCCTGAAAATTCGCTGGTGAATTTTTTCTGGCGGCGTGCGCGCAGAAAGTTCAGCACCCAGCGCGGGAAGCCGAAACCGCCCACCAGGAAGAGCAGGCCACTGATCCACGGTTGCTGTCCTGAGACGATGCCAATCAGACCAAAGACAATAGAGATTACGACCGAGCCGATATAGAACTGCTTCGGCTTGATCGGCAGACCAGCCTGCTCAAGCATCTGGTCCATCGACTGACGTCGTTTTTTCTTCAGATTTTTCGTTTTGTCGTCGAGCGCCGCAAGCGAATCGGCAAGCTTTCTGCGACGTTCTTTGTTCTGCGCTTCAGCGTTGCCGCCGCCGCGCTTCACGGCTTTCGCCGCTTTCATTTCATCAACGCGCTTCTTCGTCTTGTCGCGCTGATTGGGCGCAAGAAGAACGAAAGCGAGCGCGCCTAAGCAGACGACCCCAAGAACCAGAACAATGAGGACCTGCTGATCCATGAACGCCCTCTCTTAATCTGCAGCGGCGTCGAGCGCCGAAGCAAGCTCGGCTTCTTTGCCGTAATACCGAGCGCGATCCCAAAAAGACGGGCGCGCAATACCAGTGGATTTGTGCTTGCCGACAATCTTGCCGTCATCATCCTCGCCATCCATGTCGTAGATGAAGAGGTCCTGCGTGATGATCGTATCGCCTTCCGTGCCGAGCACTTCGGTGACATGGGTGATGCGGCGCGAACCGTCGCGCAAACGCGCAGCCTGTACGATCACATCGATCGAACCAACGATCATTTCCTTGATCGTTTTCGACGGCAGGTTATAGCCGCCCATGGTGATCATGGATTCAATACGCTGCAAGGCTTCGCGCGGGCTGTTGGCGTGGAGCGTGCCCATCGATCCGTCGTGACCGGTGTTCATGGCCTGAAGCAAATCGAAAGCTTCCGGGCCACGAACCTCGCCGACGATGATCCGTTCAGGACGCATACGCAGACAGTTTTTAACAAGGTCGCGCATCGTCACTTCGCCCTGACCTTCAAGGTTCGGCGGACGCGTTTCGAGACGCACAACATGCGGCTGCTGTAGCTGGAGTTCCGCGGCGTCCTCGCAAGTGATGACGCGCTCATCATGTTCGATGAAACCGGTGAGACAGTTGAGCAGCGTCGTCTTACCAGAACCGGTACCGCCGGAGATCAGCGTGTTGATCCGGCAATAGCCGACAATTTCGAGCACCTTCGCGCCTTCCGGCGAAATCGACCCGAAATTGACAAGGTCCTGAATGCGGAGCTTGTCCTTCTTAAACTTACGAATGGTGAGCGCTGCGCCGTCAATCGAAAGCGGGGGCGCGATGACGTTCACACGAGACCCGTCCGGCAAACGCGCGTCGCATATGGGGCTGGATCTCGTCGACGCGGCGGCCGACCTGGGACACGATACGCTGACAGATGTTCATCAGCTGCGCGTTGTCGCGGAACCGCACATTGGTCAGCTGGATCTTGCCGCCGACCTCAATAAAGACGCGGCTGGCGCCATTGACCATGATATCAGCGATGTCATCGCGAGCGAGCAAAGGCTCAAGCGGACCATAGCCGAGAACGTCGTTGCAGATATCCTGAAGCAGCGCTTCCTGCTCAGAGATCGACATCTGCACGTTTTTGATCGAGATAATCTCGTTGACGATGTCGCGAATTTCTTCCGCCGCCGCTTCCGTGTCGAGCTGTGCAAGCTGCGACAAGTCGATCGTGTCGATCAGCGCGTTGAAAATCGTGGTTTTCGTCTGAAAATATTCGTCCGAGCGGCCGCCAATCTCAACCGTTTCCGGCGCTTTGCCGGCAGCGGAGGCTACGCGCGGCGGCGCCGGCGGCGTGGCTTTCGCCTTCGCTTCCGGTTTCGCAGCTTTCACCTGTTTTGGCGCAGCAGGCTTTGCCGCCGCAGGATTAGGCGCTGGCTTTTTGGCAGCCGGCGCCGGCTTTGGCGCCGAATCTACCGGACCTGTTCTGCGTCCGAACATGCGTACCCCTTACCGTTTCTTTTTGAACATGCCGGACAGGCTGAATTTCGGCCGTGCAATATTGGCCTCATTGCGCCCCAGAAGTTGCCCCGAGAGATCACGGATCGACTGGGCGGCTTTTGACTTCGCCCCGACTTCCGTAAGCGGCGCAGCATTGGTCGCCGCCGCGCCGAAGAGTTGCGGATCCCAATTGATGACCTGCGCCGGCGTGATGCCCACATGTTCTGCAAACTGATCTGCTTGCACCGCCGACATTTTCGGATCGAACTGGTTGATGATCAGCGTTGGCGAAGAATCATTCGGACGCGCCGCGCCAAGGATATCGATTAGGTTCTTGGTGTTGCGGAAAGAAGCGAGATCCGGCGTCGCCGTGATGACGATTTCATCCGCTGTCATCAAGATGCGCTTGGCCCAAGATGTCCACAAATGCGGCACGTCGACGATGATGGTCGGCGCTGTTCCGCGCACAACGTCGAGCACGGTTTCAAACGCCTGATCATCAAGGTCAAAGTCGCGATCAAGCATGGATGGAGCCGTGAAAAGGCTCAGCCGGTCCGTATGCTTTTGCAGCAGGCGGTCCAGCAACACATCATCCAGTCGCTCTGGCGAGCTGAGCGCTTCCACCAGGCCGGCGGACGCTTCCTGATCAAAGTCGAGGCTCGCCGTGCCGAAGGGCAAGTCGAGGTCGAGAATGACCGTGTCGCTCTTGAATTCCTCAGCCGTGCACCAGCCCACATTATGCGCAATGGTGGATGACCCGACGCCGCCGCGGGCGCCGACAAAGGCCATGGTCTTGCCGATCGGCGGCGCAGACGGATCGACATAAAGATCCGCGACCGTTTTGATGATCTGCAGCGGCGAATGCGGGCGAACAATATATTCGCTGACGCCCTGACGGATCAGCTCGCGATAGAGAATGATGTCGTTGACCTGGCCGATGATGACGACCTTGGTCGACGGATCGCAAACCTCGGCCAGCTCTCCAAGCTTGGCGAAAATTTCCGCCGCGCCAGCCATGGTTTCCAGAATAATCAGGTTCGGCGTCGACGCGGTCTGGAAGTGATCCACCGCCTTGGCGATGCCGCCCATATGAATAGTGAGATGCGCTTTGGCGAGGCGGCGGTCTACCGACGCCTTTTCCAGCAATTCAGTCACGCCAGGCGTTTCACAAAATGCGTGGATCGAAATTCTCGGAACCGGACGGTGATCGACTTCCTCGTCAGTGATCTCCGAGATGTCGCCGCCATAATTATCCGTTGTGTCAGGCACATTGGCCGACGCGCCGCCGGAGACAGCCGCAGCGGCCGTTACAAGCGCACCATGCGATGCAGCCTCGTCCGCCTCTTCTTCTTCGAGCGCGGTTTCGCCAGCAGGCTCTTCGAAGTCGTCTTCAAACGCCCCCTCGATCGCCGCGACGCTTTCATCAACCGGCGCTGAACCCAATTCGTCGATATCATCCTCGAACGCAGCTTCAAGATCAGCTTCCAGCGCGTCATCGCCAGCGAATTCTTCCGCATTGAAGTCTTCGTCAGCAAAGGCGTCCTCGCCGAAATCTTCTTCACCGAGAGCGGCGAGTTCTTCGTCCGAAAGCTCTTCGTCCAGCCACGCGTCGTCGCCGAAGGCGTCGTCGAGATTGTCTTCAAACGCAGAATCAATCGCACCGGATTTTGCCGGAGCGCCGCCCGCCGGACCGCCGTCAGCACCAAGGCTGGCAGCCCCCTCAGCTACGCCTTCTTCATCCTCAGCCGGCTGATAGACGTTTTCAGCAGCGTTTTTCATCATAATCTCCCTCAAGCATCCCCATTTTCGAGTTCGCTTGCACTAGTTCCCAGCAGTCGCCGCGTTAATTGTCGAATCGATCGCAGATGCAGTGACTTCACCCGCGCGATAAAGTTCAACGGCGCGCGCAACAGCCTGACCGTCGCGCGGATCCTCATCAGACGGCGCCACAAGGTCATGCGGATCGGCAACCATCGCCGCCAAATTATTCATTGTCGCGCAACCCATATTCGGTGTTCTGAGATTGCGATATTCGCGTGCGCGCATGCCGCTCCAGACGCCGCATGGGCTTGCCGTCGCCACATAGCGTGTGAACGACAGAATAATTTCATTGTCCGCATTGCCGGTGCGATAGGTGGCGCCATGAATAGAAGACCAGGGAACGCCCGCATTGTTGAGCGCCTGGCGAATATCCGCAGACGCCTCATGACCGTCATGGTCATTGCCAGCGCCAGAAGGCCCGGTGACCGTCAGCGGCCCGTGACCATTGTTCATATAAGAGTCGGCGAAAGCGCGTAGGCGCGCCTTGTCGACATTGGAGAGATCTGTGGTTGTCTCATCCGCCCGGATTGTCAGCGTAACCACTTGCCCATCAACCGCGATCGGATGCGTCTCAGCGACAGTCGCCGAATGCGCTTCTCCATTCGTAAACCCATGCGAGCAACCAGCGGCGGTAAGCGCAAAGGCGGAAAGAAGCGTGATTTTGAAAATTGACGTTGTCATGACTTGCTTCCCATTAATCCAGAATGAAACCCATTGGGCCCTGCAGCGAGGCGGTGTTCACACCAGCGCCCGCCAATCCGTAGGTCGCGACAATTCTTCCCAGAAGGATCGTCTCTGCATCGCTCGCCGGGGCAAAGCCTTCCGACGGATCAATCAGATTGGATCTCGTGAGTCGAATTGACGAGGTAAGGCGTCACAATGATGACCAGTTCGGTCTCGTTGTTGGTGTAGTTGCGGCTGCGGAACAGCTGTCCGAGCACCGGCACGTCCTTGACGCCCGGAATGCCTTCGATGGTCGAGCGCATATCTTCCTGCAGCAGGCCAGCCATAACCAGGCTGCCGCCGGATGGAAGTTCAACCACTGTGTTGGCGCGACGCACCGACAGACCGGGAATTGAAAGGCCCGCCGTCGAAACCAGATTGCCGTCGCCATCCACAGTCGTCGCGCCCGGTACGAAGAACGCATTCTCAGTGGTGATCTCCGACACTTCGGTGTTGATCTTCAGATTGATACGACCCTTGCTCAGCACCAAAGGCGAGAAGCCGAGGCCGACACCGAACTCCTTAAATTCGATCGAGATGACGCCGTCATCCTGACCGACAGGCACCGGAAACTCACCACCAGCAAGGAAGCGAGCGGATTCACCGGAAATCGCCGTCAGGTTCGGCTCCGCGAGAACGCGCACCAGACCATTCGACTCAAACGCCTGAAAGCTGGCATTGAGATTCTGCAGAGTGCCGCCGGGGTTCGGACGCGACCCAGAGAGACCGACGCCGCCATTGGTGGCGATCGCGTTCTGCGCCGCAAAGGTGAATGCGGAGTTGGAAATCGGAATAGAGCCGCTCACCGCAACGCCGAGCTGTTTCAGCAGTTGGCGCTGCATTTCAACGATGCGGACCTTCAACATAACCTGGCCCGGATCGCGAACAGTCAGCATATTGATGACTTGCTCCGGATTGCCGACAAAACGTCCGGCAAGGTCAGAAGCATTCGCGGCTTCGGCGGCTGACTGAACCACGCCCTTGAGCACGACATTATCGTTCACCGCATCGATTTCGATGCGCGAATCCGGCATGACGCGGCTCAGCAACTCAGCCAGGGCATCCATGTCGCGTTCGACGACGATCTCGAGGTTGAGAATCTGGCGACCGCGCGAGTCGAAGAAAAATGCGTTTGTCTGGCCGGTCGTGAGACCAAGCAGATATACCCGGCGCGGAGAGCGCACGACCGCATCGACAACCGACGGTGCAGAAACCAGCACATCGGACGCCGCTTGCGGAAGCTCAACGATCGCCGCTTTGTTCAACGGCAACACAATGCTTTTTGAAACGGCGCTATTGCCGCCGTAATCAATCCGCACAGGCTGTGAACCGCGCTGCGCAGAAGCAGGCGCCAAAAGGCCAAATGCGGCGACACCGGCCAACGCGACAAATAACGGTTTCAACATGCTCGCTCCCGTGGGGTTCGCGGATTTTGGAAGGATTTGCATTTCAACCCCCTGGTCAAACTCTTTGTTACGAACGCCCATAACGGATCACACTTACATTGGATGAACGCCGCTCTGTCGTTTCAAGCTCATTCTCCGGTTTGAAAATACTGCGCAGAACGAGGCTCAACGTGCCGGACTCGCGCGCCGAGATGAATGCCTGCGCATCAGACGGCGCAAGCTCCAGCGTTACATTTGATCCGGCGACATGCGCCGTGCCGCTATTTTCAGAAAACAGCGTGTCAACGGCGAGAACGCGAACTTCTTTGAAGATGGTGCGCGCGGAGCCTTTGCCCGAGCGACCGCCGGTAAACATGATGTCGACCTTGTCGCCCGGAAGGATAAATCCGCCGGAAGAAGTTTCAGCGGAAACCTTGAGTGTGACAGCGCGCATACCCGGGGCGATGATCGCCGCCATCAAGCTCGATGAACCGGCCTGAACGACTTTGGCGTTTACAATCGGTTCGCCGGTCACGATCAGCGAACGCGCCACTGCGCTTTCGAGTTCATCGCGCGCTTGCGAATTTTCATCTGTGATAAAGGTCGGCTGCACCGCTTTTTTCGGCCAGGCGATCCAGTTCGTGTCTTCGAGCGTCAGACGCTCTCCACGCTGAATATCCCGGGTCGAGATAAGCACGCGAACGGTTTCTTCCTTGACGGGCTCAACGATCTGAACAGGACCAACATCCTTGTTCTGGCTGAGCATCAAGAAAAATGCGGCAGCGCCGGCGACCAGCGCGATACCCAAAATTGCTATACGACTAACGTTCATTTCGACCCTGCCTATCTATTACGCTACGCATACAGAACGCCTTACATTCTATAGTGCGCGAAACTCCTCAAAACTCTGTTAACTGGTTTTGTTAACCGCCAATGACCAATTGGAAGTATGGCGTTTGTGAAAAGCTAAGAAGTGCGCCTGCTGCAATCGCCACGGCGTATGGCAAATCTTTCTTCCGCTCATGCAAGCGGATCAACCATGGCGCATGCGCGTAAACGGGGAGCACGGGTAGCTTCCGGAACATGCCCATTGCGATGGCGAGTAACAGACCGGCGATAGCCGTATTGAAGAGGAAAATTCCAAGGCTGCCGAGGCCAAGCCAGGGCGCGGTCGCAGCGAACAATTTTGCATCGCCGCCGCCAACGATTTTCGCAGCGAACAGACAAAACCCTATCGTCAGGGCTGCAGCGCCGATTAGCGCGCCTTCCATCATTACGTGAGGCCCGGCGCCAACCGCGATTCCCGCAAGCGGATAGGTGCAGACCAGAATGATCGACAGCCAGTTTGGGATCTTAAATTCGTAAATGTCATTGGCAGCCGCAATCAGCAGGGCCGCCGGAAACACCGATAAAAGAAGGTATGCGATCACGCCCTGCTCTCCAGGCAAATTCACGAGCAGCCTAGCGTAAGCCTTCTTAATGCTTCGTTAGATATAAACAAAAAAGGAGACCGAGAGGTCTCCTTTTCCGTAAACAATACGCTTCGGCGGCCAAGTGAGCCGCGTAGCGTTATTATTCGCCGAGTTCGGTATTGATGTTGTCGAAAGTCTCAGAAAGGCTGCCGCCAACTGCGCGAACGGCAGCGATAATGGCAACGGCAATGAGTGCGGCAATCAGGCCATATTCGATGGCCGTCGCGCCGGATTCGTCTTTCTTGAAACGATTAAAAAGAGTTTTCATGTGTCGACTCCTGCTTACTCTTCACTTGCACCGCTGAAGAAGAATTCCCCCTTCAGTCTCGTCCATATTGCCCAACAGGCGTAAAGAAAAAATGAATATGAATGCTTTTTATGTCTGTATGCGGATTATAGTTAAATGCGGTTAACCAAGCCGCAAACCCGCATGCCGCCTAGCGCGCGAGCTGATTCAGCCTGGACATATCGTTTACAATAAGCCCAGGATAATCGCGTTGCGCGACGCCTTCTTGAATTAATGCAGCGACGGCGGCGGCGGCGGCGGTCTCATCTGACCCCGCACGATCCGCCAATTCGCGGTGCTTCGGCATTTTCTCGATCCGCCACAATCCGCTGATCGGATCGCGCGCAACACATTCAATCAGGGCTGCATAAATACGTTGCTCCGGCGCGGCCTGCGGGGTGACCGCACGATAGCGCTGCACCACGAGCAAATCCGCAAGGTAGATAGCGACATTGCGCATCAAAGACGGGCGCCCGGCGGCAAGCGATTTAAATTCCGCCGCATCCAGCACGACCAGCTCACAATCTGACTCGGCGTTTACGGCGATCTGCTGGAAAAGCTCAGAGTCCGGCTCGGCGAGCGCAATCTCAAGCCCGAAAATGCCGCTCTCATGTACATTGTCGATCATCATGGCGCCGGTTTCACCATCTGCAATCGAAACCCGCAAAGCGCCGGAAAGGACGACAAGAAACTCGCCCCCATCATACTGGCCAAGAGAAAACACGGTTTGCCCGGCGCCATAGGTACGGCGCTCGCTGTGCTCGCACAGCAGTGATAAAACCGTTTCCGGCAAATCCTGAAAAGGAACGATCTTCGCCAGCATCTCGACAAGGCCGTCGGCCGCCGAAACGATTTCAACTGGGGCTGCAGTCATGACATACTCCACCGGTCAGGACGCAATAACACCCGCGATTTAAGGTCCGGTAAAATTTGCCGAGTAAAACTATCGCTCTAGCCGCGCATGATGGGCGAAATGCTGCGCACCTCTTTAAGCCTTCTTTGACTCCTCGCCGCTAGGGTAAAGGGATTGTTTTCACGAAGGATGATCCCATGCGCAGGATTTTCGCCGCCGCCGCCATTTTCGCCGCCATGACCCAAGGCGCAGCCGCTGAGCAATTGTGGCTGACCATGGATCAGGTGCGCCCGTTCAAACTGGAAGCGCCAGCGCAGTCCATCGTCGTCGGCAATCCGGCGATCGCCGATGTGACCATCCAGGACAACACCAATCTTCTTCTTTTCGGGAAAGCGCCTGGCCTGACCAATATCTATGTGTTCGATGAGAACGGCGACGCGGCAAGAAATCTCACCATCCGCGTCCGCACGCCAAGCTCAGACATGCTGACCGTGCATCGCGGCGCAGCGCGCACGACATATAATTGCACGACCAATTGCGAAGCGACGGTCACAGTGGGCGATGACCTGACCACATTCGCCGGCGTTTCCACACAGGTGAACGCAAAATACAACCAGGCGACAACCCTTGGTTCTGAATCAGGCAGCGGCGGCGACAACAACAACTAGCCCCGGCGCGCACAAAACGCCGCCGGCAAGTTAAGCCGCGGCGTTTACTCCGCCTCAAAATTATAAATCTGCGGCCGCTCCTGCTGACGCAAATTAATGCGGCACCAGACGTCAATGTCGCGCGCAGTGCGTTCATTGGGTTGGGTCTTTTCCGACAGGACAATATTGGCGATGAGCCGCGTGGCTCCATCGCCGCGGCGTCCGACCACGATGCGGCAGTCTTTCACATGGGGATGGCTGCGCATGGTCTCCGCCACAGCATCCGGAAACACGTTCACGGCGCCGATCTGAATGGCGCCGTCACGCCGCCCGCCAAGTGTGAAACTGCGCTCGCCGGACCAGGAAAGGTCATCCATCGCATCAATATGGCGCGCATCGCCTTCCGGACTGATCCGAAACAAATCTCCATTGTCTCGTCGCCAATGGTCAAACAGGACGAACGCCTCGCCGGGAGAATCACGCCAGGCGATCAGCCCGGTCTCCGTCGACCCATATAATTCGCGCAGCACGCCAAAGCCGCTCTTGCGCATATCCGCAGCAAGATCGGGCGTCATCGGCTCGCCAAAGGAGACCGCAAGCGTGTTGTCCGGCGCCTGGAGTTTTTCCTGCATCATATAGCGCCAAAGCGTCGGGGTCGCGACCAGCACATCCCCGAATAACAGGTTTTTCGACAATGCGTCCGGCGTCATTCCGCGCGCATCAACGGATTCGATGCACAACAGATTCGGCGTCAAAATAGACAGTTCAAGCCCCAACAGGCTGTGCGGCGCCACAAAAGACAAAAGCCGTCGGCGTCCATAGAGGACATTCGCCGCCGCCGCTGCATCCTGAAAAATTTCATCCGCGCGATGAACATGCGCAAGATCGTGATCGCCGCGCGCCGCTGGTTTGAATGTGAACGCCGTCAGGTTTTCTTTCAGCGCAAGCGCGATATCGCGCGCCCAGTCAGCAATTTTTTCCGCCGGTCGTGCGATCAGAAAATCCGGATCAAGCCCGAACTGCGTTGCCGCCCGGCGCGCGCAGGCGACCCGTTCCTCGCCGTCAACGGACATGCCGCCCCGCCCCAGCGCCGTGTCCTGCGTCCAGCTAGCGATGGTGAGAAAATCCACATGCCGGTTAAAGCGCCGGGACAACTCATCCGCAGCGGCGGCGCCGATGACGCGAGCAATCTGCGCTTCGGTGAGTGAAAACGCCTTCACGACTGCGCCCGCTTATCAAGATCACGCTTCATGGCCTCGCCATAACATGTTTGCAGGCGATCCAGCACCCGACTTGCGCCGCCGCCGCCCTTCAGCGTCGCAGGCCGCGGCCCCATCAGACTATTGGTGAGAAACAGGCTGGCGCCGTCAAGCGCCGCCGCTTCTATCGGCGCTTCCCGCAACTCAATTCCGGCCGCCGGCGCCGCCTCAATGAGGACGCCGCGGACTATGCCCGGCATCGCGCCTTCCACGACAGGCGGTGTCGTCACAACATCTCCCTTGACGACAAAAATATTGGCCGCACTGGCGCAGGCCACACGCCCTGCGCTGTTGAGCATGATGGCGTCGTCCGCATCATTCTCGCCCGCATCGGTCCGCGCCAAAATATTGTCGAGATAGTTGAGGGTTTTCCAGCGCGCGGTAATGCTCAGCTCATTGCGCCTGTGTCGGCTGACAATGAGTTTCAACGGCGCCGAGATGTCGGGCGGCGCATAAGCGCCCAGGGTCATCAATAATGTCGGCGTCAGCGTTCCCTTCTCGACCACCAGTCCGCGCGCGCCTGCGCCACGGGTCACCGTCAGGCGCGCCGACGCCATGCCGCTCGCGGCGCCGTTGCGCTGAGCCAGGTCAGAAATAATCGCGGCGATCTCAGCTTCGTCGATGCGCGCCTCAAATCCGAGCGCTTGCGCGCCTGCTCGCATGCGCTCGAGATGCGCGGATAAAAATGCGGGAACGCCGTCGCGAACCAAAAAGGTCTCGAAAAGCCCGTCCCCAAGCAGCAGCCCGCGATCTGCAATATTGATCGCCCCCGCCCGGGTGTCCTCGTGAAACGCGCCATTCAGCCAAAAGGTCATGGAATTGATCTTCGCCTGCAAAAACTAAGGAAATTTCCGATGATTCGCCGGCCATGCGGCGTCAGAAGCGATTCCGGATGGAATTGCACGCCAAACCAGGGCCGGTCTTCATGCGCGACGCCCATGAGCTCGCCGTCGCCGCTCCAGGCTGTTTCCCGCAAAGGACCGCCCGCCTTGGGCGCCGCGATCAATGAATGATAGCGTCCCGCCATCATCGGCGAGGGAACTCCCTTGAACAGATCCGAACCATCATGACGGACCTCGCTGGCTTCCCCATGCAGGGGAAACACCGCTCGGCGCGTTTCGCCGCCAAAGACTTCAACCAGCCCCTGATGGCCCAGACAGACGCCGAATAATGGCGTCTGCGCATCGAGCCGGCGCATCAGGTCAATTGACACGCCCGATTGCGCCGGAGTTTTCGGCCCGGGCGAGATAATGACGCCATCCGGCTTGAACGCTAGGCAGGCGTCAACATCAACCGCATCATTGCGCAGCAGCGTCGTTTCATGTCCCGCCTCTCGCACATAGCGCGCGAGATTATTCACAAAGGAATCGTAATTATCGATGATGAGGATCACGCGAGCGCCTCATCCGTGACGCCAAGCGCGTTCAAGGCGCCGCGCGCCTTCACCAGGGTTTCATCATATTCGCCTTGCGGATCTGAACGCAAAGTGACGCCGCCGCCGACAGGCAGCGCCGCCCGCGCGCCTTCAACCATCAGTGTGCGGATCGCAACAGAAAAATCAGCGCCGCCGCGATCGTCAAAATATCCAATCGCGCCGCAATAGGGGCCGCGCCCGATCGCCTCCACTCGAGCAATCGCGTGCATCGCCTCGATTTTCGGTGCGCCGGTGATCGAGCCGCAGGGAAAAAGAGCCGCAAAAATGCGCGCCGCACTTGCCTCTTCTCGCAACAAGCCGCTGATCCGAGAGACCAGATGATGCACATTTGCAAGGCTCATCAGCGCGCATACCTCTTCTTCTCGGATTGTGCCGTCACTGCAAATGCGCGACAGATCATTGCGCAAGAGATCGGCGATCATGATGTTCTCCGCGCGATCTTTCGGATCATCCAGCAACGCGCGGGCGAGCGATTCATCCTCCGCCGGCGTTTTCCCGCGCGGGCGCGTGCCCTTGATCGGCTCGGCGACAATCCGGCGCGCGCCAAAAGCGCCCTGCTCAATGCGGAAAAACCGTTCGGGAGAATTCGATACGATCGCGCCCGCATCATATTGCAGAAGGGCGCCGTGAAATGCATCGCTGCCGCCGGCGAGTTCGCGAAAAAGATCGAACGCTGAAATCGGCGCATCCGCTTGCGCAGACAATTGATGCGTCAAATTCGCTTGATAAAAATCGCCGTCGAGAATGTTTTCGATAATTTCACTGACTGCTTCGCGATAACGCGCCGCCGTGAAATTCGACGCAACCTTGAAATTTGAGGCGCGGCGCGCCGGAGCAATCTCATCGCGCCCCAGCGCCGCGCGCAGACGACGGCAGGCTTTCTCGTCGCGCCCGACCAGATAGGCCTTGCGCTGACGCCGCGAGAACAACGCCGCCGCATCATAAAAGCCGAGCGCCACATCAGGCAGCGCAAATGGCGAGGCGGGCATTTTCAGGGAGGGCTCGAAAAACCGCGCCGCCTCATATCCGACAAAACCGAGCGCGCCGGAAACAAAGGGCATGCCGTCAAACTCTTCAGGCTTGGGCAGCACGCGTTCTGCAAGCATCGCATCAAGCGCGGGAAACGGATCGGCGCCATCCTTTTCCGCCTCCAGTAACGCAGAAGGAAACGCCGTGATGACAGACCATTCTGCGCGCGCGGACCGGTCGCCCCCATGCAACAAATGAGCATGAGCCTCGCCCGCCAGCGGCGCGAATGCGCGCATAGGGTCGCGCCAGTCGATTTCCCACAAAATCATGGCGCTTTCCTAGCGCGCATTTTGGAAAAGTGTGAGCGGTTTTCCGTTAAAAATGCGCGCAAACAACGAACTGCGCCCAGACCGCACCCTGTCTGCGCCCGGGGGCGTCGCGGGTGAGCCCTAAATGTTCAGTTCTTACGTCCGCTCGCGCGAAGCTGGCGCAATTGGCGCAAATCAGCCTATTAATGCCGAATAAAATGGAGGCTTTCCCCGATGGCGCAAAGTGGCGGTCAAAATGTTGCGCGGACTTTTTACAGCCTGGCGATCGCCGTGCTTTTCGGCCTGATCATCTATGTGGGACGCGGCGTCCTCATTCCTTTTGTGGTCGCCAGCTTTCTTTGCTTCCTGATCTTTACCTTGAAGGAAAGCGTCCGGCGCATTCCGGTGGTCGGGCAGTATATGCCCGAATGGGTGGGCTATATTTTCTCCTTCATCCTGATTGGCGGCGGCATGGTTCTCTTTGTTGAGATCATCCGGTCCAATGTGGAGACGTTGCTGGATGCCTGGCCAAGCTATGAGTTGCGCCTGCGCAATGTCGGCCAGGAGGTCATCGCATTTTTCCGCACCATCGACTTCCTGCCTCAGGAATTGCTGGGCGGGGTTGAACAAATTCAACGCTCCGCGCTCGACCTCATCAAGCCTTTGCTCTCCAGAGCAGCGGGAAGCCTAAGCTCACTGACGTCAAACTTCCTCACCTTCATCACGGTGTTCTTGTATCTTGTGTTCATGCTGATCGAGCGCGGCCGTATCTTCAAGAAAATCGGCCTGCTTGGGGCTGATGAAGTTCAACGCCACGCCATAAATGAAACCATCTCCGATATCGGCGTCATGGTCCGCCAGTACATCACCGTCAAAACCCTTTCCAACCTTGTCACCGCCAGCATCAGCTATGTGATCATGCTGGTCATCGGCGTGCAATTTGCTGGCTTCTGGGCGCTGCTGATTTTCGTGATGAACTATATTCCGATTTTCGGCGCCGCGTCAGCGATCACGCTCCCGGTCCTGCTGGCTCTGGTGCAACCGGATGGCGGCGGCGGGCGCATGGCGCTGATCACAGCGGTCAGCCTGATTGGGGCGGAGCAAATCATGTCAAACGGCATCGAGCCCCGCATTGTCGGGCGAACGTTGAATTTGAGCCCGCTGGTGGTGCTGTTTTCCCTTAGCATCTGGGGGTCATTCTGGGGCTTTGCCGGACTGTTGCTCAGTGTGCCGATCACCGTGACGGTGATGATCATCCTTTCGCAATTCCGCTCGACAAGGCCTGTCGCGATCATGATGTCTGACAATGGCGATATCGCAGCGATCAAACACGCCCCTGTATCGACGGAAACCGCCTAATTCAGCACTTTTTTCAACTCTTCCGCCAATGTCATCGCCTCTTCCTTGCGCCCGGAGCCGCGCCGCCAGGCGACGCCGATCCGCCGCGAAGGCACAGGGTTTTCGAAAGGAATCGCGCGCAAGCCGGCGCTCTTCGCGAGCCCATCCTTTACCGCCATCTCCGGCAACAGCGTCGCGCCGAGCCCCGATTTCGTCATCTGCGCCAGGGTGAACAGGCTGGTGCCGCCAAAGGACGCCGCTGCATCACGGTCGCGCAACTCGCATGCATCGACTGCGTGTTCGCGCAGGCAATGACCGTCTTCCAGCAACAGTAATTCGCAGCCGCGTATTTCGTCGCGCTTTACAAATTTCTTGTTCGCCAAGGGATGATCCGGCGAACAGGCGAACCAAAAGGGGTCTTCCGCAATTTCGATGGAATCGACGCCGGGCAAGTCGTAAGGGAACGCCAGCACCGCCGCATCGACCAAACCAGCCGCCAGCCGCTCCGCCAGCGTCGCCGTCAGATCTTCGCGCAAATAGAGCTCCAGTTTCGGAAATGCTTTCCTCAGTGCTTTTGACACCCGCGGCAGCACAAATGGCGCGATGGTCGGGATGACGCCCAAGGTGAACGCCCCTTCAAGCGGGCGCCGGCCGCTGGCGGACCGCACAAGATCTTCCGCGCCCGCCAACAACGCCGGCGCGCGGGAAGCGACTTCCTCCCCTGCCGGTGTAAGCGCGAAAGACCGGGTCGAGCGGTCGACCAGTTGCTGCCCCATCAGCGCTTCCATCTCCTTGATCGCCGATGAAAGCGTCGACTGTGACACCAGGCAGTCATCTGCAGCCTTGGAAAAGGAGGCGCGCCGGACCAGGGCCATAAAGAACTGGAGTTGACGGAGGGTCGGCAAGGGCGTCATTTCATTGACCTTTTCGGCTTTGCATAGAAATCGGTTAAATCGATATTATTGAGTAATATAATCTATTTGATTAATTTTCCAAGAGCGTTATCTAACTCTTGCTGGCTCGTTAAAGAGCCCTAGGATTTGAATGAAACCCAAAAAGGAGACACGCATGTTAGGCGTCGGCGATAAGCTTCCCGATTTTTCTGTTGTAGGCGTAAAGCCCGGATTCAACTCCCACGAAGAAAACGGGAAATCTGCGTTTGAGGACATCACGCAGGACAGCTTTTCCGGCAAATGGAAAGTGATCTATTTCTACCCGAAAGATTTCACCTTCATCTGCCCCACCGAGATCGCTGAGTTCGGCCGCCTCACAAAGGAATTCGAAGACCGCGATGCGATCGTCATGGGCGGCAGCACGGACAACGAATTCTGTAAACTCGCCTGGCGCCGCGATCACCCGGATCTCGACAAACTTCCGTCCTGGCAGTTCGCAGACACAACCGGCTCGCTGGTTGACGGTCTTGGCATCCGCGCGCCGGAAGGCGTGGCGCTGCGCGCAACCTTCCTCGTTGACCCGCATAATGTGATCCAGCATGTCACGGTCAACGGCCTGAATGTCGGCCGCAATCCGCAGGAAACCCTGCGTATTCTTGATGGTCTGCAGACGGATGAACTTTGCGCCTGCAACCGCCCGCTCGGCGGCGACACGCTTTAAATCAGACGAAAGAAGGGCGCGCGCGGCTTTCAAAGCGCCGCCGCGCCCTTTTTGCATCCAATGAAAAGGAGAAAACAATGAGCATTGATGCGCTACGCGATCAAATCCCGGATTACGCAAAAGACATTCGCCTGAACCTCGGCACGCTGGCGTCGGAAACCGGCCTTACGGATCAGCAAAAATGGGGTGCATTTCTCGCCTCCGCCCTCGCCGCCGGCAACGCAACCGTAATCAAAGCGGTCGTCGCGGAAGTCGAATCAAAACTCTCGCCAGAAGCGCTCACCGCCGCAAAGGCCGCCGCCGCGATCATGGGCATGAACAATGTCTATTACCGCGCAACGCACCTTATGTCTGCGCCGGAATATGCAACCATGCCGGCCAAGCTGCGGATGAACGTCATCGGCAATCCCGGCGTCGACAAGGTCGACTTTGAACTCTGGTCACTGGCCGTCTCCGCCGTGAATGGTTGCGGCATGTGCCTCGACAGCCATGAGAAAGTCGTGCGCAAGGCCGGGCTCAAGACTGACCAGGTGCAAACAGCGCTGCGCATCGCAGCAGCCGTCAACGCCGCCGCCGCGGTGCTGACCGCGGAATCCGCGCTAGCCTAGAAAGCCCTCCCCCGAAAACAAAGCCGCGCCGGCGCTTTTGCGTCGGCGCGGCTTTCATATGGGCAAACCGTGTTGAGCGTCGCGGCGCCGTCAGCCTTTTTCGCCAGGCTTACGCGGGTCGCCATATCCGAACTCTTCCGCCCAAGGCGCAAGACCATCTAAAACCGGCTCAAGATGGGATCGATATCGCTCCCACCGACCGGAGGCGCGCTTGTAAATCGGTTCGGTCACCTGCGAGTAGCTCGCCGTCGTGATCAATCCGCGCGCCTTCGCCGTCTTGCGATGATCGAATATCTCCGCGTTCTGCTCAAGGCCGAGCCAGTCGAGCAACGGCCCGACCTCTCCGGCGACATCCTCCACCAACCGCTCATAGACAATCGTATGAACATCAATCGGGAGCAAGGCGCGCGACTGTTTCCAGTGACTGAAACAAACATCATAAAACTCGACGGCGTCTTCAAGTCGTAGGAAATTCGACATGGCTGAATTCAGGCGGAAATTGCTCATGAAACAGCTAAGGACAACATCGCAAGGATGGCGCAACGCCAGAATAAATTTCGCGCGCGGGAACAGCCGATGAATGGTCGGCGCGCGATAGAGAAACAGCGGTGATTTGTCGATCAGCAATTTCCCCGGCGCGACCGGCTGGATTTTTTCGACCTCTTCGAAATAGCGCCGGCGCGCCTTTGCAAGTTCGCTTGCGTTAAGCGACGCAAAGGCGGTCAGACCACCAAGCTCTTCCTCAACGATGTTGAGCGGCGGCTGTTCTTCCATCACGACGGCGTCCGGATGCCCCATCAGGATCGTATCGAGCAAGGTTGTGCCGGAACGTGGAAACCCGACAAGAAAGACCGGGTCGTCGCGTCCATCGTCTGCTGCAATATTGTCCCATGAACCGCATAATTCCGGCTTCAGCAAATCAAAACTTGCCCTAAGGTCATCGCGCAGTTTTGCGGCGCGCTCCAGCGGTTCGGTTGGATTATCCACCGCCGCCAGGTCATTCGCGTGAGTGAACGCTGCAAACGCTTCGTCGCTGCGTTTCAAGCGCTCCAATAGCGTCGCTTTTATATGCGCCGCGCGGATGCGCTCTACATCTTCCGGCACGGCCTTCAGGCGCTCAAGGGCTACTTCAAATTCTCCAAGGCGCCGCAGCTCCAACGCCTCGATGAATGCGCAAGGGCCATCGCCAATCCCATTGCGCTTCGCCAACTCGATCAACGGCGCAAATTCATCCTCGCGGTTTGTATGTTCATACTGAATTGCAAGACCGAGATATGCGCCTTGCTCCAACGGGTCGAGTTCGATCGTCCGGCGATAGGCGCGCTCCGCCTCTTGCGTGCGTCGCTCGACGCCATATTCAATCGCGAGTTTCAGCTGATATTCGGCAATGTCCGGCGCGCGCTTGACACATTCTTCAAGCGCAGAGACCGCTTCGCCCTGCCTGAAAAGACTTTTGTCGAGCACATACAGACGATAATGCGGCTGAGGGTCGGCCGGGAATTTTTTCGCCGCCGCTTTTAGCACTTCTTCCGCATCGTCATTGCGGCCCAGGGCGGTATAGGCTGATGCCAGATTCATATGAGTCGGCGCCGCATTCGAATCCAGTTCCAAGGCGCGACGTAAAGCTTCTACTGCGCCTTCGTGATCTCCCATGCCCGATCTTGCGTTGCCGAGATTGTTCAGAATCTCAAAATCATCTGGCTCTTTCGCGAGAACAATTTCGTACGCCTTGACCGCATCGGCAAAGTCTTCGCACTGCTGGGCGAGAAACCCGCGATAGCGCGCGACGCGCAAGCTCTGATCTGACAGTGCGAGCTTTTCCGTCGCAATCGCCAGCGCGTCCGCCTCACGCTTATCCTCCATGAGAATAGCGATAAGATTGCAGGCGATGGTGACGTCATCAGGACGCGCGCTATGGGCGCTGGAAAGATGGTCCGCCGCCTTCTTCCGCTCTCCTGTTCTGGCGAACACCATGCCCAAAAAGCATGGAAAGCGGCCGCATCGCCTTGCCCTGAGCCAAGCCCAAGCTCAGCGAACTCCTGCGCACGGCGCATGTCGCCGCTGCGCGCAGCGTTTACAGCCTGCGCCAAATAATCGGGGGGCGGATTTTGCGATAAAGTCGGTTCGGTCATTTAGTCTCCAGCCTGCGCGGCAGGGGGCTCATTGGCGACCGCCAATGGCGGGAGGAGTTGTCTATCATAGCAACCCGTAAAAAAAACAGAGGACCCCCGAAGGAGTCCTCTGCTCTTGTTCAGCGTGTGCTCGATTTAGAATTCGAGCGTCACATTGGCGAACAGGTAACGGCCAAGACCGTCATAAGTCGCCGGGTAAGTGTTGCCGTTACACGGACCGGTCGGGCACAAATTGGCAGTGCCGCCGCGGCCAGACGTTACGTAAGGCGGTTGTTTGTCGAGAATGTTGTTCACACCAAGACGCAGTGTGTAGGAGTCGTTGTGAACATAGGTCGCGACGAGGTCGAAGTAGCTCGTTGCGGAAATTTCGTCATCGATAACGGACGCAGGCGCACCGGCCAGCGACACGTCTGACGAAAGGGTCTCAGCAGTGACAGACCCGATATAGCGCCACTGGAGAGAAAGCCCCAGATCGAACGCCGTGCGGTAGCTAAAGCGTGCTTTATGACGCCATTTCGGCAGCGGAGCACCAGTGTTGGTTGTGCCGCCAGCGCTACATGTCGGACCATAGTAACCTGCGCATTCATAGATCGGCGTCAGGCCGTTATCGAATTCATAGGACAGAAGTTTTGTGCCCGTGAAGTCGACTGACAGGGAGCCTGCGCTGGCGAGATCAAAGCTGTAGAGCGTGCTGATCTCGATACCGCGTGTCTGGATCGAGCCGACGTTTTCCGGCGTATCCTGAACAAACCCGCCTGGCGTCAGCCAGATCGATCCGGCGACGTTGCGGTTCACAAGGCCGCATGAAGCCGGCGTGAAGGTCGCAGTCGCGTTGGCGACGCAATCGGCGAGGATCGCGTCAGGACCGAACGAGTTGATCGCGTCCTGCAGTTTGATGTTGTAGTAATCAACTGTAAGCGCGAGGCCGTCGATGAAGTCAGGTTGAATGACGCCGCCGACTGTCCAGGTCGTAGCCGTTTCCGGCTGCAGGTCCGGGTTGCCGCCGAGGCCGCCATTGTACTGACCAGCCGGGTTCAGCGGCGTGCCGCTGCCAATAGCCAGGCCTTGAGCGATACAGCCATAGTCTGTGGCTGTGATGGTGATGCCCCCGCAAGGATCGCTAGAACCGGACAGACCCACATAAGCCGCTGAGAACAGCTCCTGAATGTTCGGCGCCCGTGCAGCGCGGTTGTAGGTGCCGCGAAGACGGAACTGCGAGTTCGGAGAAATGTCAGCACCGACTTTCCATGTGTCAGTGCCGAACTCTCCGCCCGAGCTGGTTTCATAATCAGACCGGCGGTAGCCGGCGTAGATTGTGAAGTCCTCGACGAAGCCGTCCTGAATTACCGGAATCTGCGTCTCGCCAAAGAATTCGAGCACTTTGATGTCGCCGGAAGTCGGCAATGTCGGCGCGCCCTGACCGGTAAGGTCGCCAGTCGCAAACGCGTTGTCCGTAACCAGGTTAAGCGCAGTCTTCCGCCATTCGAGACCGACGTTGACTTTCACGCCGTCATTTGCAGATGGGAACTGCACGCCGTATTCGCCAAGGTCGCCAGTAATAGAGGCGTTGAAGACTGATTCAGTTGTCTCACCGGTTTGCAGGCCCTGAGCTGACAGATAAGCGACAGCCTCAGGCGAAGCGCCGCCGGCGCCAGCGAAAAGATCGTAAGGCACGCAGTTCGGATCGCTGCCGTCAATAACCGAGCGACAGACAACTTCACCGAAAGTCGCGCTTCCCGCACGCGTATCGGTGACGGCGTTCAGCGCGTTGTTCAAACGAGCAATCGAAAACTCGTTGATATAGGTCTGAGTGTAGGAGACCTTGCTGAACTGATAGTAGGCGTCATACGACCAATAGTCGCCAAGGTCGCCCTTGGAACCCAGAACCGCACGGAACGTCGAGTGGCCGAGAAGCGCCTGACGCGGGCCGCCTTCGACGTTTCTGCGCAGCGGCTGCATGAAGCCGCGATTGTAGGTATTGCCAAGGGAGTCAAAGAAGGTAAGCGGCGCGTCGCCCGGGTTCGGATTGTAGCTTGCCGTTGTTGCAAGCGGAAACGTGCCGAGGAAACCGTTGATCAGGTTATCCGCGTCACAAATGACCGCAAGCTGCTCAGCTGACATCAACGGGTTGTCGCAGTTCACAGACTGGGTGTTCGCGAAGTTGCCCGACGGTGCGATCTGCGCATTTGTCTGGTCGTCCATGAACATGAATTCCATGTACGGCTTGACCATCTCGTTGATTTCATAATCAACGAACATGCCCGCAGTGTAGCGCTCGTCAGGGCGTTGATAGTGATTGAACGGCGCGAAGTTGAATACGGTCAACCCCGGAGCCAGGCCGCCGCCAGGCGTGAAGGTGTAGAACGTCGACGTGCCAGGTGTGACATCCGTGTCAAAGACCAGGATGTTGCCTTCTGGCGATGTTGCAGAACCACCGCAATTATGCGTGGTCGTGCTCGAGTTTTGCAGCACGCAAGCGCCGTAATCACGTTCAGCTTGAATTACAGCATTGACCTTGCGGTATCCGAAATACGCCATTGCGTGACCGCGATCATCGCCGAAATCCGTGCCGTACATCAGCGTGAAATCAACAGCCTCGCCATCGGTGGAGCTGCCTGTCGGATACGGAAACCCACTCGCGTCCAGAAGCGGCGGGAGGAGATCGTCATTATTATTGTGCTGATAGAAGCTGTACTGGCCATCAATGCGAAGGCCGTCAAAATCCTTGTCGACGATGAAGTTGACAACGCCTGCGACAGCGTCCGCGCCGTAGACCGACGATGCGCCGCCGGTGAAGATGTCAACGCGTTTCAAGATCGCGGCAGGAATGATGTTGATGTCCGCAGCGGAACCGCTGGTCGGGCTCGGGTCGCCAGGAATCAGGCGGCGGCCGTTTACCAGCGCCAATGTACGAGTCGTGCCGAGACCGCGAAGGTCAACCGACGCTGTACCGTCTGCGCCGTTCGCCAAAGACGAAGCCTGGCTCGCGAACACAGCCGGAAGCGAGTTAAGCAGGTCTTCGACCCGGGTCGTGCCCTGCAGCCTGATGTCTTCTGGAGAAACGACAGTCAGCGGCGAGGGTGAAGTCAGGTTCGGCTGCGCAATACGCGAGCCGGTGACGATGACGACATCGCCCGTCGCCGCATCATCTTGCGCGTTAGCCGCCGTCGCCGCGCCGGTGAGTATACCGGCGAGCATAGTGGTGCGAAGCAAACGCTTCGCGATTTCTGTGGATCGCATTTCAATCCCCTTCTGGAAGCTCGCTGCGATGACGCAGCAGCTGTTTTTACATTTGGAAGGTTCGCTGCCCGAAAAGGGCGCTCACTTCATGCCAACGCTTGGCATTAACGAAAATGCTAGGTTGATGGCGGGGAATAGGTCAACGATGTATAGTAGCGCTATTCTTCAATTGATTTTTCTTGTGGCATAATCATCACAACTGGTTAACGGGCATTAACCGACGTTAATATCGCGTAAAGAACTGACATGCGACGAAGCGTTATCTTCACGCGACGAGACGTTGTAATCATGCGGTGAAGCGTTTGCTTTCGGCGTCCGCCACAAAAACTCTTTAACGACAAAAGGCATGCGACATCTGCGCATGCGGAGGGCCAAAAAATTGAGCAACACGTCCATTACAATCTCACCGGCGCTGAAGCTGAGCGCAAGCCGCTATAGCGGCGGCCGCAAAACGCCGGTGATTTGCCTTCATGGCCTGACGCGAAACGAACGTGATTTTGAGGAGTTGGCCCCTCGCATCGCAGCAACCGGGCGCGATGTTATAGCGCTGACCATGCGCGGGCGCGGCGAATCCGACTATGATCCAGATTATTTAAGCTATCATCCGCTAACCTATCGGGACGACGTCCTGAAAGCGATGGACGTGTTGAAGCTCAGCGACGCCATATTCCTCGGTACGTCCTTGGGCGGCATTGTGTCCATGCTGGTCAATCAGGCCGCTCCGGCGCGGGTCGCCGCCGCTATTATCAATGATGTGGGTCCGGAATTCGCTGTCGAAGGGATCACCCGGATTGCCGGATATGCGGGAAAGACAGCCGCCGTGGTTGCTACGTTTGAGGCGGCGATTGAGGAAATCCGCGCAGTCAACGGCGTCGCCTTTCCCAACGAGGACGACGGCTTCTGGGCGCGCTTCGCCCGCCGCACCTTTCGGGAAAACCCGGACGGGTCTTGGTCCCTCGATTATGACCAGAATATCGGCAAGGCGCTGACTGAGGTCGGCCCCGCTCCGGACCTCTGGGCACCGTTTGAAAGCCTGAAGGACAAGCCGACCTTGCTCATCCGCGGTGCGATCAGCGACCTCCTGACGCCCGAGATCGTCGACAAGATGCGGGCCGTGCATCCTTCATTCGACTATGTGGAAGTTCCAAATGTCGGCCACGCGCCCATGCTCACCGAACCGGCGGCGTGGGCAGCGATAGAAGGCTTTTTTCAGCTGCACGCCCTATGAATTACGCAATGGCCGGGCTAGCCTGAGAAGGGACTAGGAGAGCGCTTATGTCGAAATCACCGAAAACCGCCATTGTCAGTGTGCTTGTTCTGATCGGCGTCGCTGTTGCGCTTGTAGCTCTGTATGGCGGCATCGAAATGCGGGCGATCCGTGGCGCCATGTTTATCGGCGCCGCCCTCGCGTTTTTGTCCGCGTCATTTTTAATGATACGGCGCGACGCTTCGATATCTTGAGGACTGCCGACCAAGCCGGCCCGAATTACCGCCCGTGAATGCCGCATTCGGTTTTCGCCGCGCCACGCCAGCGCCCGGCGCGCACATCTTCGCCCGCCGCCGCCGGATGGGTGCAGGGCCAGCAGCCGATAGACGGATAGCCCTGCGCGATCAGCGGGTGCGCCGGCAATTCATGTTCTTCGAAATACGCGTCGATGTCGGCTTTCGACCAGCGCACCAGCGGATTGACCTTGATATGGGCGGGCGAGGCTTCAAACGCCGGAAGATGCATGCGCCCGCCGCCATGAAACTGCTTGCGGCCCGTAATCCAGGCGTCGAATTCACCCAGCGCAGGCTCTAAAGGCTCCACCTTGCGCAGGGTGCAGCAAGCGTCCGCATCGCGCTTCCACAAATCACCAGCCGGATCGCGCGCAGCAACCCCTTCCGCAGACGGACGAATATCGCGCACATCGGTAAGGCCAAGCTGGTTCGCCAGTTTTTTGCGATAACTCAGGGTCTGCGCAAAGTGCTTGCCGGTCTCAAGAAAAATCACGGGAAGCGATTTGTCGACTTGCGCAACGAGATGCAGCAACGCCGCCGACTCCGCGCCAAAAGACGACACCAGCGCAATACGCCCGGCGAACTCCTCGGTGATCGCAACGCGCAGGATCTCCAGCGCATCATCGCCAGCATGTTTTTGCGCAAGCTGGCGCGCCAGCGCTTCGCGCTCGTCATTGGCGTGAGAGTCCAGCAAGGTTTCCGCCCGCACAGATACTGCCGATGCGCCCATGAACGCCCCCTTTACGCCGCGGCTGCGCGGTCAAGGCGTTTGCGCCAGACCGGCGCAGCACCATCTGCAGATGTCTGATAGGCGAAGGTGAATTCGCGCATGGCCGCGCCTGCATTCTCTGCATTCGGACCGGCGAACTCAAAAGCATTGATGCCGCAACGGGCCATGAACGAAAGCTGGTCGAACAACACGTCGCCGCGGGCGCGAATTTCGCCCGTATATCCATAGCGCTCACGCAGCAGCCGGGCTTGTGAGTAAGCGCGGCCGTCCTTGAATACCGGGAAGGCGAGAATGATCACGGAGAAGCCGTGAATATCGCATTTGATGTCGGCCAGCGACGTCGCATTGGAAATCGTCAGCGCGGTCGCGTCAGGATGACCTTGCGGATTGTCGCGCCAATCTTCAAGCGAGACTTCCGCGAGGGGCTCTTCAAGCGCCGGCAACAATTTATTGCGGGAAATCTTAAGCAGCTTCATACAAAGCCTCCTTGAAAGGATCAGCGCCAATGCGCCGATAGGTGTCGAGAAAACGTTCCTTACCCTGACGGGTCTTGCGATAGACAGAGACGAGTTTTTCAACTGCGTCGACAACTTGTTCCGAAGACAGGCCGCGGCCGGCGATCTCACCCAGCGACGCATCTTCAGCGCCGGAGCCGCCAAGCGTCACCTGATAGAATTCCTCGCCTTTTTTATCGACGCCGAGAATGCCGATATGACCCACATGGTGGTGGCCGCAAGCGTTGATGCAGCCGGAAATCTTGATCTTCAGCTCGCCGAGATCTTCCTGGTCGTCGAGGCTGGCGAAGCGTTCCGCGATGCGCTGCGCCACCGGGATCGAGCGGGTATTGGCAAGGGAGCAATAATCAAGCCCCGGACAAGCGATGATATCGCTGACCAGCCCGATATTGGCGGTGGCGAGTTCCGCCGCCTTCAACGCGGTCCATACGGCGTAAAGGTCGTCTTTTTTGACATGCGGCAGAACGAGATTTTGCTCATGGGTCGCGCGAATTTCGTCGAGCGAATATTGCTTAGCAATATCTGCGACCGCTTCCATCTGCACATCGGATATGTCGCCGGGAATGCCGCCAATGGGTTTGAGCGATATATTGACGATGGCGTAACCCGGCGCCTTGTGGGCGACCGTGTTGACCCGCAGCCAGCGCGCAAATTCCTTGTCGCTCGCTTTGTTTTCTTCCAGTGAAGCGCTTTCATCCGGCAAGGTCTCAAAAGCCGGGGCCGCGAAGTAAGCGTCAATCCGCGCCATCTCTTCGCGAGGCAGATCGATTTCCTCGCGCTTGATCTGCGCCCATTCTTCTTCAACCATCTGCGAGAATTTCTCGATGCCCTCGGCATTGACGAGAATCTTGATGCGCGCCTTGTACATATTATCCCGGCGGCCTTCGAGATTATAAACCCGCAGGATCGCCTCAAGATAAGACAGTAAGTATTGCTTTGGCAGGAATTTGCGGATCGCGTGACCCACATAGGGCGTGCGGCCCAACCCGCCGCCGACGATCACTTCGAAACCGGTCTCGCCTTCGTCGTTTTTATGCAGGCGCAAGCCGATATCATGCACCTTGACCGCAGCGCGATCATTGTCCGCCGCCGTGACGGCAATTTTGAACTTGCGCGGCAGAAACGAAAATTCCGGATGAAAAGTCGACCACTGCCGGATCATTTCGCAATAAGGACGCGGATCCTCGACTTCTTCGGCGGTGGCGCCCGCATATTGATCCGAGGTGACATTGCGGATGCAATTGCCCGATGTCTGGATCGCATGCATTTCAACATCTGCAAGCTCATCAAGCAGGTCAGGCACATCGACCAGCGCCGGCCAGTTATACTGAATATTCTGACGCGTTGTGAAATGGCCGTAGCCGCGGTCATATTTGCGCGCGATCTCCCCAAGGCGGCGCATCTGTTTCGACGACATGGCGCCATAGGGAACGGCGACGCGAAGCATATAGGCGTGCAGCTGCAGATAGAGCCCGTTCATCAAACGCAGCGGCTTGAACTGATCTTCAGTCAGCTCACCGGCGAGACGGCGCTCTACCTGGCCGCGAAATTGCGCGACCCGTTCAGCGACCATCGTCGCATCAAATTCATCATAGCGGTACATCAGGCGGCCTTCATTGTATTGGGGGCGGGTTGAATTTTCAGGTCGCGCTCAACACGCGCGATCCATTGGCGAATGGCGGGGAATGGTTCGAGGTCAAAGCCGCCTTCCGGTGCGAGACGCGTATAGGCGACCAGCGCAATGTCGGCGGCGCTCAGCGCATCGCCTACAAGATAGGTCGCATCCTTCAGCGCATTCTCAAGCAAGGTCAGCGCCGCAACGCCCTTCCCCATCAGCTTCGGATCAATCTCGGCGTCAGGCTTTTTCAAATAGTGCTTATGAAAGCGGCGGACCGCGATGCATGTCTCATGGGAATATTGCTCCCAGAACAGCCATTCGAAGACCTTGCCTTGCGCATAGTCGCCTTCTGGCAGCAATGCGCCGCCATGCGCGCGATTGAGATAAAGCATGATCGCATTGGACTGCGCCAACACCTGACCGTCCGGCAAAACGACCGTGGGGACTTGCCCTGCCGGGTTCATCGCCAGAAATTCGGGCGTGCGGGTTTGCCCATCGAGAACGCTGGTTTCAATCCAGTCGTAATCGAGACCGAGCAAATCAGCGGTCCACTTGACCTTGAGGCAATTGCCGCTGATCGCGTCGCCGTAAATTCTGAGCTTGCTCATAAATTAAGCGCCCGCCTGATAGCCAAGATCGGTCCGCACGGTCGGGCCAGACTTGCGAATGGTTTCGCGCAGCGTTTCACGCCCGGCAGGCGCGCCATTCTCATCAACATCGATCAAATAGGCGTCGGAGATTTCCTTCACCCGCGACAGGGCGGCGGCGAGGACTGACTTTGCTTCGTCATTTTCAAAGCGCGCAGCGGCGGCGAGCGTAGGAGTCCAGCTATCATCGTCGCCGAGATAGACAACGGCGCCATCATCCAAGCGGTTTGCAGTAACAGCCTTCATGCGACGAGCCTTTCTTTTCCAATAAGGTCAACAAGCGCATCGCCATCGGCGAGCGCGGCGACTTCGCCAATAACAAGCAGCGCCGGCCCTTTGATCCCGCCCGCCTCAAGAAGACGAGGGAGATCGCCAAGCGCGCCTTTGACGACTTTTTGCGTTTCACGCGTTCCGTTTTCGATCACCGCCACTGGCGTTTCGGCGCCGCGGCCATGCTCGATCAGATTGCCTGCAATCGTTTCGGCCTTGGTCACGCCCATATAAACAACCAGCGTGTTTTTCAGCGCCGCCAGCGCCGCCCAGTCGAGGTCGGGATCCGCCTCACCCTTGGCGTGGCCGGTGACGAAGGTGACCGCCTGAGCGTGGTCGCGATGGGTGAGCGCCATATTGGCTGCGGCGGCGCAGCCGGTCGCCGCCGTAATGCCCGGCGTGACAAAGACAGGAATGCCCGCTTCGCGCAGCGCATCGAGTTCCTCGCCGCCGCGCCCAAAGACGAACGGATCGCCGCCCTTGAGGCGCACGACCATTTTCCCTTCGCGCGCCAGCTGGATCATGCGCGCTTCAATTTCTTCTTGCGGCACAGCGTGATTGGACTTCGCCTTGCCCACATAAAGCCGATCCGCATCGCGGCGCGCCAGCGACAAAATCTCATCGCTGACCAGGCGGTCATGAAGGATGACGTCAGCGCGCTGCAGCAGTCGCAACGCCTTGATCGTCAGGAGATCGGGATCACCCGGCCCAGCGCCGACAATATGCACGATTCCGGTTTTTTCTTCCGCTTGCTGACGGTTGATAAGCGCGAGCATCGCTTCATGAGCGCCGCGCTCATCGCCAGCGAGAACCTGCGCTGCGATCGGTCCGGCGAAAAACGTTTCCCAGAACGGACGGCGCGCCGCAAATTCAAACCGCGACTTCACTGCGTCACGATAACGATCTGCGAAATCAGCAAGCGCGCCGAGCTGTGGCGGCAACAAGGCTTCTATGTCGGCGCGCAGTTTCTTGCCCAGCACGGGCGCCGCGCCGCCAGTCGAAATGGAAATTACGACACGGCCGCGATCAATGATCGATGGCGTCGTGAAATCGCAAAGCGCCGGCTGGTCCACAACATTGAGCAGAACGCCGGCCATGCGCGCGACCTCCGCCCAGCGCTGCGCCACAGCTTCATCCAGATCGGCGATGAAGAGCAGCGCCGCCGCCTCGACATCGCCAGCGACAGGATCGCGTTCGATCAGGCGGGCCTTGCCGGCAAGCTCAGCGCGAGTCTCCGCGGCGAATTCAGGAGAGATCAGACTCAATGCTGCGTCTGCTGACAACATCAGCCGCGCCTTGGCCAAAGCGGCGGCCCCGCCGCCAAGGATGACCACTGGCCGACCGCGAAGATCGATATGGGCAGGAAACGCTTTCATATAGATAATCTAATCTAACCCCAAAAACTCGGCCGCACCCCGGCGGCGTTGATGGGAAGCTATGAGCAAGGTTTCCCGGCCTCAATCGAATATTTCTGCCAATCCTGATAGGTTTTCTGTGAAAATCACGCGTTTGCTGGCCAATCCGTAAATCAGATTGCCTTATCCACGCTTCACAAACTGGTGACGTGCATATTTTCCCTTGCCTTATTAGCAATTCTATCTGAAAAAACACTGCCGAAGAGGAGAGAGTGCCCAGAAAATGAAGCAATTGCCGCCCCTGAACGCCTTGAAAGTGTTTGAGGCCGCCGCTCGCCACTTAAGTTTCACTAAAGCGGCTGAAGAGCTGCATGTGACCCCTGGCGCTGTCAGCCAGCAAATCAAGGCGCTGGAGGACTTCCTGCAGACGCCGGTTTTCCGCCGCCATAAGCGCGCCCTGCTGCTGACTGATGAGGCGCAGGCCAGCCTGCCCGTCTTGCGGGAGGGGTTCGACAAGCTGGTGGAAGCCGGAGAAATCCTCTCCAAAAAGGCCGATGCGGGCCGGCTGACGGTCTCCGTCGCCCCCTCCTTCGCCTCCAAATGGCTTGTGCCGCGCCTCGACCGGTTCCAAGAGGCCCATCCCGATATCGATGTCTGGGTTTCCGCGGACATGAATGTGGTGGATTTCGCGGTCGATGATGTGGACATCGCCATCCGATATGGCGGCGGGCGCTATACCGGCCTGATCACCGAACACCTGATGGCGGAAAAGATCGTCCCGGTCTGCAGCCCGCAATTGCTTACAGGCGATCATCCGATCAAGAAGCCGGAAGATCTCGCCCATCACACGCTGCTGCATGATTCCGGCAATGACAAAGACCCCGGCTGCCCGACATGGCCGATGTGGCTGAAAGCCGCCGGCGTCGAACACAAGCAGGGCGATCGCGGCCTGAAGTTCAATCAGTCATCGCTGGTCATCGAAGCGGCGGTCGCCGGCAAGGGCGTCGCACTTGCGAAAGCGGCGCTAGCGCTGGCGGATCTTGAAGCCGCGCGGCTCGTCATTCCCTTCGACCTGACGACGCCGACAGAATTTTCTTATTACCTCGTCCACCCGCCGTCGAAATCATCGTCGCCAGCGGTGAAAGCGTTCAAGGCCTGGGTGATGAAGGAAGCGGCGGAAAGCGCGGACGCGTCAGAAGCGCAAGAAGCAGCCGCTTAAAAAATAACGCCTGCGCCGTGGGGGGACGGCGCAGGCGCCCGATTGGCGGCCCCACATTGGGGAGAGAAAGCCGGGCCGCCTCGTCGAATACGGAAATGGTCCTTCATCGCGCGCAATCAAGATCGACGCGGATGACAAACACGTCAGAATGACGTGAACGCTGAAAAAAGATTAGCGCTTCACAAAATCGCCTAATTTTCAGCGCAAAAACCGAGCTGATCGAGGCACGCGCATACCGCTTCAAATACCAGCAATGTGGATGCGTGACGCTGCGGATAGTCGCGAATGGGCGCCAGCATGGCGAGATCCGCCCAGCGTTCACCGGCCGGTGCGGCGCCGTCATTTTTCAACATCGCACGCATCTGATCGCGCAAGACGTAAAGCTCGCCCGCTTCGGCGCCGACAATATTGCGCGCAAGAATGGAAGCGGACGCCTGCCCCAGCGCGCACGCTTTCGCCTCCATCCCGAATTCAACGACACGGTCGCCATCCATCCGCAAGTCAACGGAAACTTCCGAGCCGCAAACGCGACTGACTTTGGTTGCGCTGGCGTCAGGCGAGGACAGCCGATGCGCCGGTGGGATCGCCGCCGCCGCATCAAGCACGCCACCAGTATAGAGTTCGCTCAACATGCGCCCTATGTGGCGGTTTTTTACGGCAAGTCAAACAGCAGGACTTCACTATCCGCGACGGCGGTGAAGGCTACCGTGTCTTCCACCGAGATACGCGCGCCGTCGCCCGCCTGCATAGTGAGCCCGCCGACCTCAACTCCGCCTTTGGCGATTTGCAGCCAGCCATGACGGCCGGGCGCAAACCGGTGCGACAGGGTCTCGCCTTCCTTGACGACCGAAGCGTAAAGGCGCGCATCCTGGCGGATCGCAAAGGACCCGTCGCGGCCATCCGGCGAGGCGACGAGCTTCAATGCGCCTTCGCGGGCGTCGCCGATCTCGCGCTCTTCATAGCGCGGCGCCCCGCCCTTTTCGTTTGGCAGCAGCCAGATCTGGTAGAGATGCAAAGGCTCCGTATCTGACGCATTGAACTCGCTATGCGTAACGCCCGACCCGGCAGACATATATTGCACCATGCCCGGCGTGATGACGCCGCCGCCGCCAGTAGAATCCTTGTGAGCAAGCGCGCCCTCCAACACATAGGTGATGATTTCCATGTCTTGATGCGGATGCGTCGGGAAACCGGCGCCGGGATTGATCCGGTCCTCATTGATGACCCGCAGCGCCCGAAAGCCCATTTGCTCCGGGTGGTAATAATTGGCGAAAGAAAACGTGTGATGGGTGTCGAGCCAGCCGTGAGTGGCGTGGCCACGGTCAACACCTTTGCGGATCGAAATCATAACACTCCTCCTCGCGACGCCAGCCTGTCAGGTGGCGGTCACGGAAAACGCCTGCCTTCCGGCAGCTGAATTGTCGATGAACTAGACGCTATCTAGGATGCTGTTTGCGGCATTTAAAGAGGCGCAGAGGGAACCCACGCAGCTGTGAACGCCCAGACTGTCGCAACCTCGCCCCGCTGCAATGCGGGCGACACCGCAAGATGCTCAGGCGCGCGCGAACCGCTTGCTCTCTAGTTCGTTGCGCCCGAAACGCCCGGCACAACGCTCGTCGGCGCAAGAAGAATGACCGCGATCAGCGCCGCGAGCAAAATCAGCAAGACAATCAGATTGAAGCGCGAAGCGCGCGACGCCGCCTTCTTTTCAAACCAGGTGCGCGGGCGAATGCCTTTGTAAATATAGACCGCCTGCGCAGCGAGCATGATGCAGGTCACATTGACCGTCAGCAGCAGCAAGGCGCGCCCGAAAAACCCAAACTCCCCGGCGCCGAGAAAAAGCGCCGCCGCGGCTGCAGGCGGCAGCAACGCCACCGCCACCATCACGCCAACCAGCGCCGAAGAAATGCCCGCGACAATCGACAGCGCAGCGGCGACGCCCGCGGCAAGCGCCAGCACGACGGAGTCGAGTCCCGCCACCGTGCGGCTGATCAATTCGTTGCTCTCAAGATTCACGCCGAAAAAGACGCCGATCATCGCTGCTGTAGCAAAGCCAAGCGACAGACCGGCGATTGCATTTCGCCCGGCCCGCAAGAGCAGCTTTATGTCCCCCAGCGCCGCGCCGAGCGACACCGCCAGAATCGGCCCCAATAGCGGCGCGATTACCATCGCGCCGATCACGGCGGCGATATTGTCGGCATTAAGCCCGAGCGCCGCCACAATGGCGGAAGCGAAAGTAAGAATGAAAAAGTCGAGGCTTAACTTCGCGCCGTCCGCAACGTCATTGTAGATTTCCTCGCGCAAAGCGACATTCTTGGCGCCCGCGCTCTTTTCCTCGTCCTTCTTGTCTTCTTCTTGCTCCGGCAGCGGCGCGGTCGCCTCCACCGGCAGGACAATGATCCGCCAATCCTTCTCGTTCGCGCAGATATTTTGCAGCGCATCCACAAGCCCCTGAGCGCCCTCCCTGACAAACAGGGCGCGCAGCACCGCATACCCGTCTTCCTCAGTCGAGGAAAAACGCCAATGCAACGGCTTGTGTTCTTCGATGGCCTTTTCGACCTGATCGCGCTTGCCAGCGGGAAAGACAGCTTCGATCAGCCGCATCGTCTATCCCCGCCGCCAGGTCGCGCCTTGCGGACCATCTTCCAAAATCACGCCTTTTGCAGCCAGGTCATCGCGAATCTGGTCGGAGCGGGCGAAATCTTTCGCCTTTCGCGCCGCCGCGCGCTCAACAATCAGCGCTTCAATCTCTTCCGCCGCAGGACCGTCGCTGCTCGCTGCCTGAAACCACGCCGCCGGATCTTCGTTGAAAAACCCCATGAGACGGCCCGCATCGCGCAGGCGCGAAATCGCCTTGGCCTTCGCGTCGCCTTCCATCTGGCTGGCGATGTCGCGCAGCTCGTGCAGGCCGGCAAAGGCCTCTGGCGTGTTGAGATCGTCTTCGAGCGCCAGCATGATGCTTGACGGCGCCGCGCCCGCTTCATCCGTAAACGGAATTTCTTCCAGCAAGCGATAAAACCGGTCCAGTTGTTTTTTGGACTGCTTCAAAAGGTCTTCTGTCCACTCCAGCGGCTGGCGGTAATGCGCAGAAAGCAAGGCCCAGCGAAGCACCTCGCCATGCCAATCGCTCAACAAATCATGAGCGAGCACGATATTGCCCAGCGACTTCGACATCTTGTCGGCGCCCATGCGCAAAAACCCGTTATGCATCCAATAGCGGGCGAGCGGCGCGCCCTGATGGGCGCAAGCCGATTGGGCGATTTCATTCTCATGATGGGGGAAACGCAAATCCTGTCCGCCGCCATGAATATCAATCGTCTCGCCTAGCTCGCTTTCGATCATCACCGAGCATTCAAGATGCCAGCCGGGCCGGCCGCGGCCCCATGAGCTGTCCCACCCCGGTTCGTCTTCTTTTGCCGGCTTCCACAAGACGAAATCCGCCGGACTTTTTTTATAGGGCGCGACTTCGACACGGGCGCCGGCCAGCATTTCATCACGGTCGGCCCCGGAGAGCTTGCCATAGTCCCCATACGCATCGACGGAAAACAGCACATGCCCTTCCGCCGCATAGGCCGCGCCCGCTTCGATCAGCCGTTCCATCATGGCGATCATCGGTCCGATATGCGCTGTCGCCTTCGGCTCCAGGGTCGGGCGTATGACGCCAAGCGCGCCCATATCGGCGCGATAAATGTCAGCGAACTTTTCCGTGATCGCCTCGATCGGCTCCCCGGTTTCGCGCATCGCCTTGATGATCTTGTCGTCAATGTCGGTGATGTTGCGCGCATATACCACATGATCCGCGCCATAGCGGGCCCGCAGGACACGGAACAGCAGATCAAACGCAACGGCGGAGCGGGCATTGCCGATATGGGCGTAGCTGTAAACGGTCGGTCCACAGACATAGAGCGTCACCCGGTTCGGATCGGCGGGTTCGAAAACGCGCTTTTCGCGCGCCATGCTGTCATAGATCGTCAAGGCCATGGATCGGAATTTCCTCTTGGCCTGTGTTGCTAGCCGCGCCGCCGCGCGCTGGCAACAAGCGAAGCGGCAAGAACCGGCTTTCCTGCGCCCATGAGCCTGCTATGGTCGCAAAATGACTGAGCCTGTTTCCTTCACCGACCCGAAAAGTCTCGATGAAAAAATCGAGGAAACCGCCCGCTTCGCCCCGAAATTCGGGGCCGACGGCCTGCTGCCGGTCGTGGCGAGCGACGCCGGTTCCGGCCGGGTGCTGATGCTCGCTTATATGAACGCCGACGCACTGGCGAAGACCCTTGAGACAGGCGAGGCCTGGTATTGGTCGCGGTCACGCGGCGAGCTTTGGCGCAAGGGCGCCACATCCGGGCACCTTCAGCGTGTTGTCGAGATCCGCACAGATTGCGATCAGGACGCTATCGAACTTGTCGTGGAACAGACGGGGCCCGCCTGCCATACGGGCCGGCGCAGCTGTTTTTACCGGACCGTCAACACCGATTACACGCTGACGCGCGAAGACTAAATTCCCGCCGCATCGAGCAGGGTTTGCGCCGCCGCACGGGCGTCGACGGCAATCTTTTTCGGGTCATGCAGATGCGCCAAAACGATGGCGCCTTCCTTCAACAGCAATAATTGGCGCGCCAGCGTTTCTGCGTTTTCAGCCCCCGCCTCCGCGGCCAGCTTCTGGAAATGCACCAGCAGCATGCGCTTGTGCTCCGCCGACGCTGCATGGATTGGGTGATTGCGATCCTGAAATTCCGATGAGGCCTTGATAAACATGCAGGAGCGGAATTCAGGCTCGTGAAACCATTCTGACAGCGCGTCGAACGCTGCAAGCAATTGCTCGCGCGGCGTCGAGCCCAACGCCTCCATCCGGCGCACCAGCCAATTGCGAAACTGCTCATCGCGCAATCGCAAGGTCGCGAGGATCAAATCCTCCTTGGTGCGGAAATGCTTGTACATCGCAGTTTTGGACACGCCGGTCTGTTTCGCCAGCGCGTCCATGCCGATGGCGTGAAAACCCCCGCGATAAAACGCTTTCAACGCGTTCTGGACGAGCTCGTCTCTCTTGGAAGCACTCAATTCAACAATCTCCTAAACTGGTCTGTGAATGTAATTCATTTGCCAACGCGTGCAAATCACAAATTATTTTCCGGCGAAAAAACAACGCCATAGGCCCGGATATCCTGTTTTCGCGACCAATTTCGAGAAAAACGACACCCCACAACATTGACTAGTCGGTAAAGGTTCTCTAAATTCACAATCACCGATCAGTCACCCGTACTTTCGCAGACGAAAGCGCAGACCTAATCGGCGGAAACAAAAGGAGAGACCCGTGAGAAAGACATCACCCTTCACTTTGTATTTGCGCAGACTCGACCTCATCGCGCTCGCTTACAGCATCATCTCTGCGTTGCTGATGATGGGCGGCGTAATCGCGATGCTGTCGCTGTTCCCAACGCGCGCCGCCGCCGCGCCAACCGCAAAGGCGGCTTACGCAACACCCATCCAGCATCCCGGCATCGAGATGAGCGGCGTCGACATTGCCGATGGCGAGGCCGGATACGTGGCATCAGGATCAGCAACTGCTTGATCGTCCCAGCAATGATGAAATCCAGCTCGGCAAATTTTGAGTTCTGCGACCAATGCGGGGGAGCCCCTTCATAGCAAACGTTGTTTCGCGCTCAAAAACCGTCCGCACTTTGAAAACCACTATAAATAAGGAAAACCAAAATGTCGTCGCGTCCCCCTCTCCCCCTTTCACCGAAGAAACCGCCCGCGCTAAAGTTCAGGCCGCAGAAGATGCGTGGAACACGCGCGATCCGGAGCGCGTTGCGCTTGCTTATACTGAGGATTCCGAATGGAGAAATCGCGACCGCTTTTTAAAGGGCCACGAGCAAATCATCGCCTTCCTGCGCGAGAAATGGGCCGGAGAAATCGACTACAAACTCAGGAAAGAATATTGGGCGCATACGGAAAACCGCATCGCCGTGCGCTTTGAATATGAGTCCCGCGACGCCGATGGAATATGGTGGCGCAGCTATGGCAATGAACTGTGGGAATTTGACGAGGACGGGCTGATGCGCCGTCGATACGCCAGCATTAACGACGCCCCCATCACCGAAAGCGACCGGCGCCTTTAGGCGCCGGAATTCGCCGACATTCGACTGGAGAAAATCATGGCCCGCGCCTATTCACAGATCGCCTTCACCGACACCGTCCGCGCTTTGCAGGCGCGCTTTGGGTCGGCGGACGCCTATGGAAAATTTCTTGCGCCCGAAGCTGACGCCAATGATGCGCTCACCGAAGCCGAAGCAAGCTTCATCAGCGAACGCGATGGATTTTATCAGGCGACCGTGTCTGAAACCGGCTGGCCCTATATGCAATATCGCGGCGGACCGCAGGGTTTTGTTCACGTCATTGATAAAAAGACGCTGGGCTATGCGGATTTTCGCGGCAACCGGCAATATTTGTCCGTCGGCAATCTCGCCGGCAATGATCGGATCGCGCTGTTCTTCATGGATTACGCCAATCGCCGACGGTTGAAGCTGTTTGGCCGCGCCCGCATTGTTGATATCGAAGACAATCCGGACGTTGTGGCCGAGCTGAACGATCCCGCCTACCGCGCCAAACCAGAGCGGGCGATTCTTATCGACATTGCTGGCTTTGACTGGAATTGCCCGCAACACATCACGGAACGATACACCCGGCGGGAAATAGCTGAAGCGATGGCGCCGATGCACGAAAAGCTCGCCCGCCTCGAAGCGGAAAATGCGGCGCTGAAAGAAAAGCTCGCAAATTCACCCGAGCCAAACCGGCGCTAGCCCATGCCGGTGAAACCGTCCCGATTGCCATGGGCGCGCTTGTCCAACAAGAAAGTGCGCACAGTAAGCGCAATCCAGCAGCCGTGAAAAACGAAGCCAAGCGCCAGCATCAACTCACCTGAGAACGGCCCGATCGCCATACGCTCGAACAATTCATCCATCGTGGTTAAGGGCGTCGGGTGAATGATGATCTTGCCCGCATAGGCCACCGCCTGAAAACTGAAAATCCACATATAGTTGCGGCGCAAGCGGCGGCCCATCGCCCGCCAGAAACCGATATGATATTGCGGCGTCAGATAATCCTGCGCCAGCACATCCTGCCACTGACCGGGCTCCGGCCGGGATGAGCGCAGCAGCATCGGCGCGTAAAAGTTCGTTTCGATCCACCGGCACCGCGCGCGCCACACATTGAAAAAACGGTAGCGGCGCGATTCCAAAATCAAGAACATGGTGATGAGAATGCCGACCAGCAGCAAAGGCAATGGCGACGCGGCCGGGTCCGCATAAGTGACAGAGAGCGCCAGACCAAGCGTCACCACCGACCAATTGGTCGTATTGTCGAGCCGCGTGCGCCAGATGGTCGAGCGATATACCTCGCCGCGATAAAGATGGGCGAGCGCGCCAATCTCAGAGCTGTCGAGCTTATTGCCCGTTCCGCCCGGCGGGGACTCCCATTGCTCCCATTGTTCTCTCATTGGCCGCTATTGTCCGCTGTTCGCTTTGAGGTGACAAGGCGCGCGAGAGCGATTAGGCGGAGGGAATGAGCCCGGCTTCAAACAGCGTTTCCTATCGCGATATTCTGCGCCTCGCCTGGCCGGCCTCGGTCGCCGCCTCGGTGACGCCGCTGCTGGGCGCTGTGGATGTCTGGGCGCTGGCGCAATCGAGCCGCCCGCTCGACATCGCAGCCGTCGGCCTCGCCTCGGTGATCTTCTCCCTGGCCTATTGGGCGTTCGGCTTTATTCGCATGAGCGTCGCGGGCCTTACCGCACAGGCGGCCGGCGCCGAAGATGAGGCGGAAGCGCGCGCGGCGCTGGTGCGCGGCGGCATGATCGGCGCCGCAGTCGGCTTGGCGCTCGTGCTTTTGCAATATCCAATTGGCCTTTTGTCATTCAAATTGCTCAGCACCGGATCGGAAGCCAGCGCGGAAACCCTCGCCCATGGGCGGACCTATTTCGACATTCGCATCTGGGGCGCGCCTTTTGCGCTCGCTTCCTACGCCGCCTTTGGCTGGATGACGGCGCGCGGGCGCACCGACTATCTGATGATCGCCAGCATTTTCATGACCGTGGTGAATATCGGTCTCGATTACTGGTTTGTCGTCGGCCTCGGCTGGGGCGCCGCTGGCGTCGCCGCGGGCACGCTGATCGCAGAAATCGCCGGTTTCATCGCCGCCGCCGGATTAGTCCTGTTGATGATGAAGCAGCATGGCGGCTTGAATGTGCATTGGCGCCCGGCGGAATTCTGGCAAGCCGACCGCATCGCACGCACAGCATCCATCAATATCGATATCTTTATCCGGACATTATTGCTGGCGTTCTGCTTTGCATGGTTCGTACAGCGCGGCGGCGCCTTTGGCGATGCGACCCTCGCTGCCAATCAGGCGCTGTTGCAATTATTTCTCTTCACTGGACTCGCTCTCGACGGCACCGCGATTGCAGCGGAAACCCTGGTCGGGCAAGCAATGGGCGCGCGCGACCGCATCGCCGCCAAGGCCCGCTATCACATGGCGGTGCGCAAGGCGTTTATTCTCGCCATCGCCGCATCGGTCGCCTTTGTTGTATTTTATTGGCTCGCAGGCGACGCGCTGATCGCGCTGCTTACGCCGCCGGGCGCAATCCGCATTGCGACGCAAACTTACATGCCCTGGGTGGTCGTCAGCCCGCTCATGGTCGTCATTGGCTTCCAGCTCGACGGCATTTTCATCGGCGCAACACGCGCGAAGGAGATGCGCAACTCGATGATCATCTCGTCCTTCATCTTCTTGCCCGCATCACTCTGGCTCGCCGCGCAATGGGGAAACCACGGGCTGTGGGCGGCGTTTTCGATCTATTTCATCTTGCGCGCCGCGACATTAGCGGTCTGGCTGCCGCGTATTTCGCGCGCATTCGAACCCAGCTCTTGATCGCCTAGCGATGGCCTGCGCCGACCGCGTCTGAGATCGATGAAAACCCGTCCGCATCGAGAAACCCCGGCAGCTCTTTCAGAATGCGCGAGGGAAGACCGGGCCCCTCATAAACCATTCCGGTGTAAAGCTGCACCAACGATGCGCCGGCGAGAACTTTTTCATACGCGTCGCGCGCGGTGGAAACCCCGCCAACACCGATAAGCGGCGCCGCATCACCAATCGCGGCGGAAAGCTCTCGCAACAAAGCTGTGGAGCGCGCGAAAAGCGGCTTGCCGGAAAGACCGCCGGCTTCTCCCGCTCTCGCGCTGCGCAGATTGGGCGCGCGCACAATCGTCGTATTGGAAACGATCAGCGCATCGAGTTTCATCGCGCACACAACATCGGCGATATCGGTCTTGTCTTCATCAGCAAGATCCGGCGCGATTTTCAAAAACACCGGCGTATCTCTCGCCGCTTCATTGCGGGCGGCAAGCACGCGCCGCATCAACTCCTCCAGCGAGGATTTGCCCTGAAGCGCGCGCAGGCCCGGCGTGTTGGGCGATGAAATATTGACTGTGAAAAAATCCACCAGACCGGCAAGCGCGTGCACGCCCTTTACATAGTCTTCCGCACGATCTTCGCTGTCCTTATTGGCCCCGAGATTGACGCCGACTATGCCGCGCTTCGGGCGCGCCTTCAGGCGCTCGGCGACGCGCTCAAGCCCGTCATTATTGAACCCATAGCGATTGATCACCCCGGCGTCAGCGCGGAGCCGGAACACGCGCGGGCGCGGATTGCCGGGTTGCGGGCGCGGCGTCACAGCACCGACTTCGACAAAACCGAAACCGAGATCCAGCACCGCATCCGGCGCCTCGGCGTTTTTATCAAACCCCGCCGCCAGCCCCAGCATGTTCGGGAAAGAAAGTCCCGCCACCTTGATCGCAAGGCGCGGCGTCTCCACCGCCGCCTTCGGGCCGAACCCCTCCTTCAGCATACGGATTGTAAGGTGGTGCGCGGCCTCCGCATCGAGAACGCCCACGGCCTTTGCGCCCAGATCTGCGAGAACCATCGGCGTTTTCACGAGCGCGCTCCAAAAGAAAACACCTCACCGTCGCGCAGCAATGGCACCGCGGCCGTAACATCGTCGCGGCGCAAGTCCCGGTAAAGATGCGGAAACGCCTCGCCGCGCTTTGGCGCCAATTCGAATTTTACATCATCCAGAATAGGCGCCAGCGGTATCTCCAAGGCGAGAAGATCATCGGCGCCTTTAAAATGCCGTTGCGCGGTTTCCAGCACCTGACCGCGCGTCGACAGGTGGACATAGCCATCTTTCACATCGATGTCACGCTTCGGCACGATGCCGGTTTCCTGCGCCGCACGCCATTCGGCGATGCTGGCCAGCCGGTAAACGAATTCGGGGTGATTTGTCTCTGCCATGGCGCCGGGTTAGCGCGCCGCGCCAAAACCGTCCAGTGGCGTTCAGGGTTGCGCGTCGATAAACTTGCGCTCTGCTTCAGGCCCGGCGGCGATCGCAGCATTGAAATCACGCGCGCGAGACTGCATTTCCCGCTCAAAAGCGCTGGCGGGCGCGCCCGTTAACGCGACTTCCAGCGCAGCAAGCCCGTCATCTCTCCATTCCGGCTTGTCATAGGCCAGCAGGCGCAATGCACATTCATAGGCAATCAGCAAATTGTCAGGGTCGAGATTCCGGGCTTTCAAGAACTGTGCGTAACCGGTTTGCGGGTCAGAACCGAAACGGCCCTCCCCGGCGCGCCGCGAAACTTCCAGGTTCCATGCGGCGGAGCTAGAAAGCGCCCAGGAATTGTCCGGTTCGCGCGCCAAGGCCAGATCAAGCTCATCGCGGGCGCGGCTGGCTATCCCCAAAAAGAAGGCGCGCAAAGCGGCCATGCGGCTGCCGCGCTGCGCGAGGCTGATCGCCGCCTGCAAATGCCCTTCGACAAGCACGTCATCGGCGCTGATCGCCGCCTCGGCATATTCGAGCGCCGCCTTCGCCAGCTTGCGCGCATCGCCATTGTCGCGCTGCAAATAGGCTTTGGCGTTCAGGGCGCGCGCGGCAAGTGCGAGATTTTCAGCGCCGCCAATCGCCGCCGCATTTTCTGCGGCGCCCTCATAATCGCCGCTCTCAAACAACGCGAATGCGGCTTCATCGGGCGCCGCATACGCCGGCGCGCCAAGAACAATCACGGCTGCAAAAATAATGCATACTGACAGACGCATAAATGAAGTCCCTGCCCCAAAAACACACTAACTCATAGTGCGCGCCGTAAGCTTCACAATCTGGACATCTGGCCGCAATTCAAGGAACAAAGGCAGTTATGAATCCACGGCGCATCATTTCCGGCCTGGTCTTTGCCCTGTTTGCGGGCGCTGCGGCGCATTTTGGCGGGCTTTCCCAGGAAATCACCGCAACCATCGCCATCACGGCGCTCACCGCTTTCTGGTGGGTCACCGAAGCCCTGCCGATCCCGGCGACATCGCTTGTTCCCTTCGCTTTGTTCCCGCTGGCGGGCGTGATGGACCAGCGCGAAGCCGCCGCCGCGCTCGGGTCTTATGTGATCGTCCTCTTGATGGCGTCATTCATGCTGTCAAAGGCGCTGGAGCGCTCCGGCGCGCATGAAAGACTTGCGCTTTATATGATCAGGCTGGTTGGCGGGTCAGGACGCAGACTGGTGATCGGCTTTATGCTGGCGGCCGCCATATTGTCCATGTGGATTTCCAACACGGCCACGACGTTGATGCTGGCCACCATGGCCCTCGCCATCCTGTCGCATACGGATGATGCAAAACTCGGTCCCGCTTTGCTGCTGGGCATCGCCTATGCGGCGTCCTTCGGCGGCACGGCGACATTGATCGGCACGCCGCCAAATCTCATATTCGCTGAAAATTACCTGCTCGCCACTGGGGAGGAATATTCCTTTTTGCGCTGGATGCGCATCGGCGTGCCGATTGTCGTGATTGGCGTGCCGTTAATGGCGCTTTGGCTGACGCGCAATCTCGGCGACGTCAAAACGCCCATGCTTGCATCACCGGGCCCATGGCGCCGGGAGGAAAGGCGTACGCTGATCGTCTTCGCCATCGCCATCGCGCTTTGGATTACACGCGTCGAACCCTTTGGCGGCTGGGCCGGCGCGCTTGGATTTGAAGCGGCTGGCGATTCCACCGTGGCGGTGTTCGCGGTCATTTTGATGTTTCTTGTCCCGAATGGTCGCGGCGGCGCCCTGCTAGACTGGAAGACCGCGAGCGACATTCCCTGGGGCATGCTCTTGCTGTTCGCCGGCGGCATCTGCATCGCCGCCGGCTTTCGCGCCAGCGGCCTCGACGCGCTCATCGGCGATCAACTGTCAGGCCTGACCAAAGCGCCCGTATTTTTAATGATGCTGGGATTATGCCTCTCCGTCACCTTCCTGACTGAAGTGACGTCCAATACGGCCACGGCCAATCTGCTCATGCCGGTGCTCGCCGCAGTCGCCGCAGGATCAGGCGTCAAGCCGGAATTGCTGATGATCCCGGCCGCCATTTCATGCACATGCGCCTTCATGCTGCCGGTGGCGACCGCGCCAAACGCGATCATCTATGGCACCGGCCGCGTCTCCATCGCCAACATGGCCCGCGAGGGCGCCATGCTGAATGTCATCATCGCTTTCGTCGTCGCCAGCGTTTGCTGGGCGATGTTGTGACGATCTAGGCCGCGCCGTCCAAGGTCATATGCCGTGCGCGGGCGGCGTGTTCGATCGCCGCCGCGCCGTCATCCGGCACCTTCAACGCATCCCGGACAAGTTCAAGAATCCGGATCTCGGTGACGTCGAGGCTTTCATCGGCGGTGACCACGTCGACGACCGCAGCATAGGCTGTTTCACCGAGATGATCCGGCAGCGCCGCCGCAGCGGACTCAAGCACTTTGTGCAAGCCGCTTTCCGACGACATCAGCGCGCCGCAAGCCTCGGCCATGGCGACAAGCTCACGCTCATCGGACTCGGAAAACAACGGGAAGGACCGCACGACACGGCCAATGGTCCGCAATTCCTCATCCTTGATGGCGCCGTCAGACGCGGAGGTCAGGACCATCAGATAGATTACCGCTTCCTGTGGTGTGAGATTGACGAGGCTGCCAGCCATGAAAAGGCTCCTATGCAAAAATCGGGGTGGGGGACCGGGGGTCGACCCGGCGAAACTAACGGCGCATCGGGGAAACGGCAACCGCGTACAATCGCACCCCTCTACGCAGTCATTGACCTGTAGCGCCGCCGCGTTAAACCTCGCTCTTCTTTTGTTTCCGAAAGCAATTCAATGACCGCCCTACAGATCAAAACCTTCTCAGCCCAAGACGCCGCCGCGGCCAAAAGCTGGCCATTTCAGGAAGCCAAATCCCTGATCAAGCGCCTTGAGAAGCTGAAAAAGGACGGCCCTGTAGTGTTCGAGACCGGCTACGGCCCGTCCGGCCCGCCCCATATCGGCACCTTTGGCGAGGTTGCGCGCACAACCATGGTGCGCCGCGCTTTTGAATTGCTGACCGGCCGCGAAACCCGGCTGATTGCATTTTCCGACGACATGGACGGCATGCGCAAGGCGCCTCCCCATGTCCCAAACCAGGAAATGCTCGCCAAATACCTCCAAATGCCGCTGACGGTCGTTCCGGACCCATGGGGCGAGCATGAAAGCTTCGCCCATCACAACAACGCCAAGCTGCGCGCCTTTCTCGATCAGTTCGGTTTTGAATACGAATTCAAATCCTCCACCGACTGCTATCGCGCGGGAGAATTCGACGACACCTTGATCCGCGTTCTTGAGCGTTATGACGCGGTGATGGAAATCATGCTACCGAGCCTAGGCGAGGATCGCCGCGCCAGCTATTCGCCGATCCTGCCGATTTCACCCACCACCGGCCGCGTGCTTTATGTGCCGATGCTCGAAATCGATGCGAGCAAAGGCGAAGTGGTTTTCGAAGACGAGAATGGTGAAAAAGTACGCAGCACCGTCACCGGCGGCGCTTCGAAGCTGCAATGGAAAGTCGACTGGGCCGGACGCTGGCATGCGCTGGGCGTAGACTATGAGATGTCCGGGGAAGACCTCACTGAATCCGTTCGCCTGTCGAACCGGATCGTGAAGGCGCTTGGCGGCGAACCGCCTGCGGGTTTCAACTATCAGCTGTTTGTCGATGAGCAGGGCAAGAAGATTTCGAAAACCAAAGGCAACGGCATCACCATTGAAGAATGGCTGACCTACGCCTCGCCGGAAAGTCTGTCGCTCTACATGTGGCAGAATCCGAAATCGGCGAAGAAATTATATTTCGACATCATCCCGAAAACCGCCGATGAATATTGGACCCATCTGGAGAAATACGCCGGACAGGACGGCGCGAAAGCGCTCGACAATCCGGTCTGGCATATTCATCAAGGCAAGCCGCCGGCTGTCATGCCGCCGGTGAACTTCGCCATGATCCTCAATCTGGTCAGCGCGGCGGGCGCGGCGGATGCGGAAATGCTGCGCGGCTTCATCAAGAAATACCGCCCGAATGCGACGGAACAGGAATTCGCCGCAGCGGATGCGATGATCGGCTATGCGGAGCGGTATTTCGAACGCTTCATCAAGCCGACGAAAAAATTCCGGGCGCCGACGGAAAAGGAGCGCGCTGCGCTCACTATGCTATCCGCGCGCCTCAAGGAACTCGGCGAAGCGGGCTCGGAAGACGATTACCAGACCGCTGTTTTCGACGCCGGCAAGGCGCAGGAATTCGAAAACATTCGCGACTGGTTCAAAGGTCTTTATGAAGTCGTTTTCGGCCAGGAAGCAGGTCCGCGCATGGGTCCCTTCACCAAGATCTATGGCGCCGGCGCGACCGCGAAGCTGATCGACGAGGCGCTGGCGCGCTAATAATTGATACGCTTGCCCGGCGAAATAACGCCGCGTCAGCCCCCGTATTTTTTTGACCGCGCACATATGCAACAGTGCAGGCGGACAGGGAGGCCAATGCGCGCCATGAACGCTGGATCAAGACTTTTCACGCTTTTGTTCTGCGCGGCGATGTTATTCGTCATGCCTTCCCATGCGCAGGAGGGTGAGCCCGCAGAACCGGAGACCGTCATTGATACGGCGCCGCCGGTCGCAAGCGATTCCGAAATCAGCGCGCGCATCACGGACATATTCAACGAAATCGACACGCTGGAGCAGGTGGAAGCGAGCGTCGCTGCGGGAGTCGTCACCTTGTCCGGCGAGACCGCCACCGCAGACGCCGCCGCGCGCGCAGAAGCCATCGCCGCGCGCATTAACGGGGTTGTGACTGTCGAAAACGAAATCGAGCGCGACCTTTCCGTTTCCACGCGGGTGACGCCGACACTGGGACAGGTGGAACGCCTGCTCCGTGACGGCGTGCGGTCGCTGCCGCTGATCCTCTTCGCGTTCTGCGTCTTTCTCGCCATCGCCGCCTTTGGCTGGCTTGTGACCGCCTGGGGCGCCTTTTGGCGCTGGGTGACGCCCAATGCGTTCATCGCCGAACTCGCCGCCTCGACCGCCCGCGCGCTTTTCTTCATTCTTGGCGCTGTCGCCGCGCTTAGCCTGCTGGACGCAACCGCCCTGCTGGGCGCGTTTTTAGGCGCAGCCGGCGTTATCGGGCTCGCCGTTGGCTTCGCTGTCCGCGACACAATCGAGAACTATATCGCCTCTATCATGCTGTCCCTGCGTCAGCCTTTCCGTCCAAATGATCATGTGGTGATCGACGACAAGGAAGGCCGCGTTATCCGCCTGACCTCCCGAGCGACAATTTTGATGACCCTTGACGGCAACCATCTTCGCATCCCGAACGCCACGGTCTTTAAAGCCATCATCCTCAACTACACGCGCAATCCGGAACGCCGGTTCGACTTTGAGCTTGGGGTGGACGCCGACGATGATCCGATCGCCGCCATCGAAATCGGCGTCAACGCCATCAAAGCCTTCGACTTCGTGCTGAAGGATCCGTCGCCCATGGGCTTCATTCGCATCGTCGGCGATTCCAATATCGTCATTTTCTTCGCCGCCTGGATTGATCAGGAAACGGCGGATTTTGCAAAATCGCGCAGCCTTGCGATTTTCGCCGCGAAAACGGCGCTGGAAGAAGCAGGCTTCGCGCTGCCTGAACCGATCTACCGGCTCCGTTTCGATGCAGGCGCCCCGCCCCGCCCCAATGAGGCGGAGGCTGCCTCCCACATGGAGCGTCAGGGCGATGACGCCAAAAAAGAACCCCGCCCGATCAGGTCTGCGGCGGCGCCAAGCGTCGCGCCCGACACCCATCTTGAAGAAAAAGTGGAAGAAGAACGGCGCGAAGACCCGGGCGAGGATCTGTTGTCTGACGCCGCGCCGGTAGAGTGAGCGACAAAATCAGTCGACCTGCCAGCCGGGCGCAGATAGCATTCAACCATGTGCTTTTCAGCCGCCGCCAGCTTTGCCGCCGCCGCCGTTCTGTGCGGGGTCGGCGTCGCGACCCTGGCGCAGCGCCCAAAACCCCAGGACATGGCGTTCGCAGCAATCCCGCTGATCTTCGCTGTCCATCAGTCGATTGAGGGCGCGATCTGGTTAAATCTCAACCATTCCGGCGCCGCGCCAATATCGCTCACCATCGCCTATCTGCTGCTGGCGCAGGTGATCTGGCCCACCTATATTCCCTTGAGCGTCATCGCGATGGAGCCGAAGAGACGGCGGCGACCGGCGCTATGGATATTGCTGGCGGCAGGCGTCGTGGTGTCGAGCGCGCTGGCCTATATTCTTGTAAATCATCATTACACGGTCACTGCAGTCGCCGACGGCTTGCGCTACGCCACCGATCTTGAATTCGAGCGGCGCTTGCTCGCGCTCTATCTGCTCGCCGTGGTTGCGCCGCTCTTTCTCTCACGCCATTTTTATGTGGTCGCGTTCGGCGCGGCGACCTTGGTCGGCGCCATCGTCACCATGCTCGCATTTTACTTTGCGGCGGCGTCCGTCTGGTGCTTCTTTTCAGCTTTGGCGAGCGTGCTCGTCTTCCTGCACATCCGTCGCTCACGGCGCATCGGCGCAACCCCGCATTGGGAAAGCGTCAATAAAGATTGATGCAACGTAAAACCCGGTCTGGCAGTCGCACCCTCTAAGCGCTAACGCGACGACCTCGCTCGGCGCCTGCTTACATTGGCATAAGCATCCAATAGCGCGCACCACACCACCCCGGCGCCGGTGAGCGCAATGGGGCGACAATGAGGCGGCGCGCAAAACGCACGAAAAGCGATTTATTTATCGCACCGACTCAGTTTTGATGTTACATTATTCGTCACACGAAAAAATACGAAACGAAATGTTAGGGGCCTTTGGTTAACCTTGTTTCGCGCTATCTCGGGCGCGATGGTTTTGGGTTTATCCAAAAGCGTTACGGGAACAAGACGGAGAGCGGACGGAAGAACAACGGCGAGCGGCATCGGCTAACAGGGCGGCAAGCGAGATGTATGAGTGCAATCACATGAATGCGAACAAGCAGACGGCGATCCGTTCTTGCTTCATGCTGAATGCAAACCATATGGATAGCGAGGGGTTGCCAAGGATGCGAAAGACGCCGGATTTTGAATACGCCATTGTCGATGGTGATGCTTTGTAGAGTGAGTGGGGGCGCTGGTCATGACCAGCGCCTTTTTTAATTTCAATCGGCTGCGGGGCCCCGCGAAAGCGAGTGAAGAAGTGAGCGTGCGATCATGACTGAACAATCTCTCGATGTGTTTGACGTCTTTTCCGAGAGCTACACAAAGCTGAAACAAGAAGCGATGAGCCTGCGAGACTATCTGCTCGCCGCACGCGACGACGCGATGCTCTACGCCGCGCCGGCCGAACGGATGGTGAAGGCCATCGGCGAACCGCAGCTCTTTGATACGTCGAAAGATCCGCGTCTCGCCCGCATCTTTTCCAACCGCACCATCCGCCGCTACGAAGCGTTTGACGGCTTTTACGGCATGGAAGACACGATCGAACGCATCGTCTCTTTCTTCCGTCACGCAGCGCAGGGCTTAGAAGAAAAACGCCAGATCATTTACCTGCTCGGGCCCGTCGGCGGCGGCAAATCTTCGCTCGCTGAACGGCTGAAGGACCTGATGGAGACCTATCCGGTCTATGTCCTCAAAGCTGGCGATGAAATTTCTCCGGTCTTTGAAAGCCCGCTCGGCCTGTTCCAGTCCGAAGAGCTGAAAAGCCTGCTCGCCGACAAATACGGCGTTGAAAAGCGCCGTCTGACGGAGCTGATGAGCCCTTGGGCGGTCAAGCGCCTCGATGAGTTCGGCGGCGACATTTCCAAATTCGAAGTCGTGCGCATTTTCCCGTCGAAACTGCGCCAGCTCGCCATCGCCAAGACCGAACCGGGCGACGAAAACAATCAGGACATTTCCGCGCTGGTCGGCAAGGTCGACATCAGAAAGCTCGAACATTTCAGCCAGGACGACAGTGACGCTTATTCCTATTCAGGCGGGCTGTGCCGCGCGAACCAGGGCCTGCTGGAATTCGTGGAGATGTTCAAAGCGCCGATCAAAGTGCTGCATCCGCTGCTGACTGCGACGCAGGAAAGCAACTATGTGGGCACGGAAGCGCTCGGACCGATCCCGTTCAACGGCGTCGTGCTCGCCCACTCCAACGAAAGCGAATGGCAGGCCTTCCGCAACAACAAGAACAACGAAGCGTTCCTTGACCGCATCAATGTGATCAAGGTTCCTTACTGCCTTCGCGTCACCGAAGAGCGCAAAATCTATGAAAAGCTGCTCGCCCATTCAGAGCTTTCCAACGCCGCCTGCGCGCCGGAAACACTCGACCTGCTGGCGCGCTTTTCGGTGCTGACGCGCCTCAAGGAGCATGACAATTCCAATCTCTATTCAAAACTTCGCGTCTATGATGGCGAGAAGCTGAAAGACACCGACCCGAAAGCGAAAACCATGCAGGAATATCGCGACGCTGCAGGCGTCGACGAAGGCATGGACGGGATTTCGACCCGCTTCGCCTACAAGGTCCTGTCGGAAACCTTCAACTTCGACACGGACGAAGTGGCCGCCGATCCGGTGCATCTGATGTATGTGCTCGAGAACTTCATCAAGCGCGAGCAATATCCCGACGAGACCGAGAAGCAATATCTCGACTTCATCAAGTCAGAATTGTCGGCGCGCTACGCCGACTTCATCGGCAAGGAAATCCAGAAGGCCTATCTCGAAAGCTATGCGGAATACGGTCAGAATCTTTTCGACCGCTATATCGCTTATGCGGATGCGTGGATCGAAGACCAGGACTTCAAGGACGCTGACACGGGCCAGTTGCTGGACCGCGCCACGCTCGACACAGAGCTGTCGAAGATCGAAAAGCCCGCAGGCATCGCCAACCCGAAAGACTTCCGCAATGAGGTGGTAAAATTCGCCCTGCGCGCCCGCGCCAATAATGAGGGACTCAATCCGAAATGGACCTCTTACGAGAAGCTGCGCAATGTCATCGAAAAGCGCATGTTCTCCCAGGTCGAAGACCTGCTGCCGGTGATTTCTTTCGACTCTAAGAAAGATTCAGAGACGGAAGCCAAGCACGAGAATTTCGTAAACCGCATGGAAGAGCGCGGCTACACCCCGCGTCAGGTCCGCCGGCTCGTCGAATGGTATATGCGCGTCAACAAGGCCGGGTAGATGAGTGGATCGCGCGACTTAATCTCCAGACTGGATCGCGCTCAACTATACACCCTTGTTGAGATCGCCATTCTGGTCGCAGGCTTTATTGGTACGCTCGTGACCCAGAAATTTTGGGTTGCCTTGATCGCGCTCGGGGCCATGATCGCTTTCTCGCGACTGGTTTCGCGAAAACTCGACCAGTCCGTCGAAGACGACGTTGAAGCGGAATGGGGCGACGTCTGATATGAACTCATTTCACTTCATCGACCGGCGCAAGAATCCCAAGGGCAAGTCCCTTGGGAACCGCCAGCGTTTCCTGAAACGCGCCAAGGCGCAGATTACGGGCGGAAGTGATGCATAACGCTACGCCCGTCGATAGACCGAAAAGAAATGCCCTTGGCGTTGCTATATGGGCGACAGGCCTCGCCATCGTCTTGGTTGCGGCTGTGGTTTATTGGCGCCAGACCTATGTCGGCGATTTTCTGGTTCAGGATGCGAGGTCCTCTCTTCCTGATAACATCAATGTGGGAAAATTGGTTTTCCGTGACTTTTTCTCCGGCGTCGACGGCGACGCCCCGCAAGACGCATGGCTTTGCTCGCGCTATATTTTCCGAGGCAAGGCAGAGCAGATGACGTTAAGCACGAAACCAGATGAAGAATGGCGCACCGATGATCCATGGGGCGATATTCCTCTTGAAGTCTTTGTCGCCTGGAGCGCTGCGAAAGTGGCCGGCAAAATCTCTCAGAAAGAATTGCTTCGGCAAGTGCGAGACGGAAAAGCGCCTTACAAGGCCCAGACCTCAGACACACAATCTGTAGCCACGATCTATTATCCAAAACACAATTTGGTTTCCTATAGCAGATGCACGCTTGCGCCTGGAAGTGGGGAATTCATCGGTAAAACCAAAACAATAGCCGTGAACAAAGCGCGATAACAACCACTGGCAGCGTCTTATGAACTCATTCCACTTCATCGACCGGCGCAAGAATCCCAAGGGCAAGTCCCTTGGGAACCGTCAGCGTTTCCTGAAACGCGCCAAGGCGCAGATCAAGGACGCGGTGAACAAATCCCTGCGCGACCGCTCGATGAAGGAACTCGACAAGGGCGAGAAGATTTCGATTCCCTCAAAATCGACTGCCGAACCGCGCTTTTCTCATGATCGCGAGCAGGGCGAGCGAGAGATGGTCCATCCCGGCAACAAGGAATTCTCCGCCGGCGACAAGATCAAGAAACCGCCAAAGGGCGCCGGGCGCGGCAAAGGCAAGGAAGCGAGCGACACAGGCGAAGGCGAGGATTCGTTCCAGTTCACGCTGACGCAGGAAGAGTTCCTCGACATCTTTTTCGAAGACCTTGAGCTGCCCAATCTGGTCAAGCGCTCCTTAAAAGAGATCAAGGCTTACGCCTATAAGCGCGCGGGCCTGACCGTCGCCGGCTCGCCCACCAACATCAATCTCATTCGCACCATGCGCAACGCCCATGGGCGCCGGCTGGCGCTCAAGCGCCCCTCCACCAAGGAAATGAACGAGCTGAAAGAGCGCCTGTTCAAGCTGGAACGCATTGCGAGCCCAAGCGAAGAAGAGATCTCAGAGAAGAAAGACATCCTCGCGAAACTCGACGCAATGGAAAAGCGCCGCCGCTATACGCCTTTCATCGACCCGCTGGATCTGCGCTATAACGCCTATGAACCGACGCCGGTGGAGACGACCGCCGCCGTCATGTTCTGTCTGATGGACGTTTCCGGCTCCATGGGCGAGCGCGAAAAAGACCTCGCCAAACGCTTTTACATGCTGCTCTATCTCTTCCTCAAACGCCGCTATGAGCGCGTCGAGGTGGTTTTCATTCGCCACACCCACCACGCGGAAGAAGTGGACGAGGAAACGTTCTTTTATTCGCGCCAGTCCGGCGGCACGGTGGTCTCCACCGCGCTGGAAAAAATGCTGGAGGTGCAGCGCGACCGCTTCCCGGCCCATGAATGGAATATCTATGTGGCGCAGGCGTCAGACGGCTTCACCCAGTCAGGCGACGCCAAGCGTTGTGTCGAGATGCTCAGCGAAGAGGTCATGCCGATCTCGCAATATTACGCCTATATCGAGATCCTGGACGAGCGCGAGCTGGAAGTGTTTTCAGACGCGGATTCAGGCGCGGAACTCTGGCGCGCCTATCGCACCTTCGCGCCGGGCTGGCCGAACTTCGCGCAAACCCGCATCGCGCGCCCGCAGGACATCTTCCCTGTCTTCCGCGAGCTGTTCGCCAAGAACGCGAAGGAGGCAGCGTGAGCGCGCTCACCGAAAAACTCCCCCTCCTCTATTCGGACGCCGATTGGGACTTCGACGCGCTGAAGCGCGCCTATGACGCAATCGAAGACATTGGCCTGAGTGATCTGGGGCTCGACGTTTATCCGAACCAGATCGAGATCATTGCCTCCGAACAAATGCTCGACGCTTACTCAAGCCACGGCATGCCGCTAATGTACAAGCACTGGTCGTTTGGCAAACATTTCGCCCGCGACCAGATGAGCTATCAAAAAGGTCACTCCGGCCTCGCCTATGAAATCGTCATCAACTCCAATCCCTGCATCGCCTATCTCATGGAGGAAAACACCATGACCATGCAGGCGCTGGTGATGGCGCACGCCTCTTTCGGGCATAATCATTTTTTCAAGAACAATTATCTGTTCCGGCAATGGACCGACGCGGAAGGCATCCTGCCCTATCTCGATTTCGCCAAAAAATATATTTCCAAATGCGAAGACGAATATGGATTTGAAGAGGTTGAGGCGGTGCTTGATGCGGCGCATGCGCTGATGGATCAGGGCGTGTTTCGTTATAATCGCCCGCCGCGCCTTTCCGACGCGGACCGCCTCGCGAAAATCGCCGCGCGCGTCAAACACGAAGAGACCAATTTCAACGACATCTGGCGCACCCTGCCGAACACGGAAGAAGACGAAGGCGAGAAGGAAGAACGTCAGGCGGAAGTCCGCAACATCCAGCTTCCCGAAGAAAACCTGCTCTATTTCATTGAGAAAGCCTCGCCAGTCCTGCGTCCCTGGCAGCGTGAATTGGTGCGCATCGTCCGCAATATTGCGCAATATTTCTATCCGCAAAAACAAACGAAAGTCATGAACGAAGGCTGCGCCACCTTCGTCCACCACTACATCATGAATGAGCTCTACAATCGCGGACAGATTTCCGAAGGCGCGATCATGGAGTTCCTGCACTCTCATTCCTCCGTCGTCTTCCAGCCGGAATTCGACGATCCGCGCTATTCAGGCATCAATCCATACGCGCTCGGCTTTGCGATGATGGAAGACATCAAGCGCATCTGCGAAGACCCGAAAGAGGAAGACCGCGAGTGGTTCCCCGATATCGCCGGCTCAAATGACTGGCGCAGCGTCCTGAAAGACGCCTGGGCCAATTACCGCGATGAAAGCTTCATCCTGCAATATCTTTCGCCGACCGTGATGCGCCATTTCCGCATGTTCGCGATTGGCGATGATTCCGAAGACAGTCACATGGAAATTGAGGCGATCCACGACGATCGTGGATTCCGCCGGGTGCGTCAGTCGCTTTCCGCCATGTACGATCTCGGCGCCCATGAACCGAATATTCAGGTTGTCGGCGCCGATCTCGACGGCGATCGCACATTGAAACTGCGCCACACGGTGCATCAGGGACGCAAGCTCAACGAAAAAACCTCAGAGGCCGTGCTCACCCATATCGAAACCCTGTGGGGGCATGATGTGACGCTGGACGAAGAAGACGCTTAGGTTTCCGCCCAGGATGAGCGCAACCAACTTTGCAGTTGAAATTCGCGCTAATTCGGTCTGACAACGAGGCACGCTTGGCTTAACGACTGTGACTCGACTAACAAACCACACCTCATACAAGCTGCCGCCGCTAGATTGAAAACACACTCTTCACCTAGCGCAGATTCCATCGACCGGCCGCTCGCTATTACATTTTGCAGTTCTTCGATCGCGACCATTGCATCAGCGCAATGTATATCGTCGTGCTTGAATTTATCTTTAGCGCCACTTGAGACAAATGCCTCAAACACAAACAAGGTATCAGCTGCTGAGAAGTCATTGTATTGAAACGTCGCACTTAACCCTGGTCGCCGAAGCACCAGATTCCGAAATGTATATTCCATAACAGTAAGGTTCATCGCCAATACCTGAGATCCAGCGCCCACACACCAAGCGCGGTTTCCTTCTTGCAAGCGTCCTCGGTGAATTTCACTAAGCGGACGCCCGGAAGGAACGTAGATCGGAGCCTCAAAACCTAAAGCAACTGGTCCGTGTTTCAGGAGGCCAGCGATCATATCTATGAATTCGTCGAGATTTTTTCCGGTTTTTACTCCCGCGTTGTCGCTCGAAACTGCCCAACCCAAATTATTCCTGTTTACGGAACCAACGTCGATCACACCGATTGCAATCATAAAATATAAGCTTTTTACTCTTTTGTATCCCGCCCGAAGTTCGGCGCTTCACTTTCCTGACCGGCCTCGACAATCGCCCGGCGCAAGCCGCGTACGCGCGAGAATGAGTCTTCGAGCGTCTTGCCGTCGCCCCAGCGAATGGCGCGCTGCATCACCGCAAGCTCTTCGGAAAAGCGGCCCAGAACCTCCAGCACAGCGTCCTTGTTGTTCAAGAACACATCGCGCCACATGATCGGATCGGACGCGGCGATGCGCGTAAAATCGCGGAACCCCCCGGCGGAATATTTGACGACTTCGCCCGCCGCGACAGATTCAATGTCATCGGCGGCGCCGACCAGCGTGAAGGCGATCAAATGCGGCAGGTGACTGGTCACCGCAAGCGCCAGATCGTGATGGGCGGCGTCCATGATCTCCGCCTGCGCGCCCACGGCCGTCCATAGCGCGGCGGCTTTTTCGACCGCCGCCTTATAAGCGTCGTCCTTGCGGTCGAGCGGCGTCAGGATGCACCAGCGATCCTGAAAAAGGCTGGGAAACCCAGCTTCCGGACCGGATCGCTCGGTGCCGGCCACTGGATGGCAAGGCACGAACAATGCGCGTTCAGGCAAGGCTTTCGCCGCTTCCGCGACTGCGCCTTTCACCGAGCCCACATCAATGATGAGCGCGCCATCGTCCACAATGTCCGCGAGCGCCCCAGCCACTGACGCGACGGCGCCAACCGGCGTTGAAACAATGACGAGATCGGCGCCTTTGACGCCCTTGGCGAGATCGGTTTCACCCGCCTCGATGATTCCGAGCTTTTGCGCACGCGCGACCACATCGGCGTCGCGGTCCACGCCGACAATCGCATCGGCGAGCCCGCGTTCACGCAAGGCGAGGGCGAGCGACGAGCCGATCAGCCCAATGCCGATGACGCAGGCGCGATTGAATTTAACAGGTTCAGTCACGGGCGAATTTCTTTTCCAACAGTGCGATGAGTTTGCGGTTTGCCGCCTTCGGGCCCACGGTTATGCGCAGATACTCGCCGAGCCCATAGGCGTGCATTTCGCGCACGATCACGCCGTTTTCCTTCAGATAGGCCTGAACCGCGTCGGCGTTGAGGCCCGCCTCATCCGGAAACCGCACCAGCACGAAATTGCAATGGCTCGGCGTGAAGTCGAGCCCCAACCCGCCCAACTGTTGTTGCAGGTAATCGCGCTCTTCACGGTTGAACGCCCGGTTACGGTCGATGAATTCCTGATCTTCCGTCGCGGCGATGCCCGCCAGCTGCGAGCCGGTGGTGACGTTGAACGGGCCGCGTATCCGGTTCAGCACATCCGCGATGGCGGGCGGGCAGTAGCCCCACCCCAGGCGCAGCGCCGCCAAACCGTAAATCTTCGAGAATGTGCGCGTCATCACCACATTCTCATATTCTTCCACCAGCTTCTCTCCGGCGTCGTAATCCGCCTCTTCCATATATTCTGCATAAGCGGCGTCGAGCACCAGCAGGATGTCTTCGCGTAATTCTTCGCGCAGGCGGCGAATCTCCGCATCCGGAATATAGGTGCCGGTCGGGTTATTCGGGTTGGCGATAAAAACGATGCGCGTATTTTCATCAACCAGCGCCAGCATGGCGTCTACATCGCCGGTGAGGTTTTTCTCCGGCGCAAAGCGCGTATCCGCACCGCAGGCCAGGGCGGCGATTGCGTAGACAACAAATCCATGGGCGCTCTGGATGATATTGTCGCCCGGCCCCAGATAAGCGCGCGCGAGCAATTGCAGGATTTCGTCAGAGCCGGCGCCGCAGACGATCCGGGCCGGATCGAGCCCGTGCGCCGCGCCGATTTTCTCGCGCAGTTTGGTCGAACCGCCCTCGGGATAAAGCTCAAGCGAACTCGCTGCGTCCTTATAGGCCTCGATCGCCTTCGGGCTCGCCCCAAGGGCGGACTCGTTTGAAGAAAGCTTGTGGATCTCCACCGCACCGGGGGCCTCCGAGGAGCCGGGCTTGTAGGGTTTGATTTCCATAATGCCGGGACGCGGCGCCGGGAGAGCCATCTGCTGTATTCCTTTACGATTGACGCCCGCGATATAGCGGTCACGCGGGCGCGCTGGCAACCAAAGCGGCTATCGCTGGCCCTCAGACCGCTGCAAGGGCTGCGCCGCGGCGACGGCGGGGCGCACAGAACGGACCCTGGCGCTGCGCACCAGCCCCACGGGGGCCAGCATGTCCTTTTCCGCCTCCAGCATCAAAACCCCGCCCAAGCCCGGCCACAGCCGCGCGCCGGCGCGTTCCCAGGCCCGCGCCGCCCGCAGCAACAAGGATGAGCGCAAAGGCGGAAAGAACAGCGCCGAGTCCCAGAAGCGCGGCCGGAAGATCGCATCACGCACCAGCCCTTCGAGACGGCGCTTGAGATAGGGCCGCCCGGCGGCGAATGGCGTCGTGTCGATCAGCGACCACAAGCCGCGCCGGTTAGAGGCGATGATGATCACCCGGCCGTCATCTTTCAGAACGCGCCAGACTTCGCGCATCAAACGCTGGGGCTGCGGCGCCTCTTCCAGCCCATGCACAATGAGGATGCGGTCGAGGCTGGCGTCAGGAATCGGCCATTCATGCTCGCCGACAAGGCTTGCAGCGTTGGCTGCGCCTTGCGGCCATCGAATGACGCCTTGCGCGCCTGGCGCCAGTGCGAAGCGCGCCCGCGCCGCTGTGAATATCTCAAGATAGGGATTGGCGTAGCCGAAGCCGGCGATGGTCAGCCCGGCGCCGTCGCCCCAGATTTCAGCGAGACGACCCGCAATGACGTCGCGCGCCGCACCGCCAAGCGAGGTGCGGTAGAACTCATAAAAATCGAGAATGTCGGTGCGCATCGAAACTTTCCCGCCGGGATGGTTTTGCCTCCCGCCTGTGATTGTTATGCTGGCGCCCTTAATCGCACGTCAATGACGCGCCCGTCGCCCCGGAAAACCCGCCATGCCCATTGAAATCCGCCAGTTTCCCTGCCTTTCCGACAATTATGGCTATCTCATCCATGATCGCGACACCGGCGCGACCGCCGCTCTCGACACGCCGGACCCGGAGGCGATCAACCGCGAACTGGATGCGGCGGGCTGGCGCCTGACCCATATCCTCAACACCCATCATCATTTCGATCATGCGGGCGGCAATCTGGCGCTGAAAAAAATGGGTATGTGAAATTATCGGACCAAGAGGCGAAGCGGCGCGCATTCCCGGCATCGACATTGAGGCCGGCGAAGGCGACATCATTGCGCTCGGTTCCTCAAAAGCCATCGTGCACGAAACGCCTGGGCACACGCTGGGACACATCATCTATCACTTCGCCGATGACGGCGCGGCGTTTGTCGGCGACACGATTTTCGCCATGGGCTGCGGACGCCTGTTCGAAGGGACACCGGCGCAAATGTGGTCGTCCCTGTCGATGATCGCCGCCATGGCGCCGGAGACGAAACTCTATTGCGCTCATGAATACACAAAAGCCAACGCCGCCTTCGCCCTGTCCGTTGATCCGAATAATGATGAATTGAAAAGTCGTGCTGCGGAAGTGGGCGCCATGCGTGCAAAAAACATCCCGACCGTGCCCACCACCGTCGCGCTGGAATTGGCGACCAATCCGTTCCTGCGCGCGGCGGATGCGCATCTGCAAGCCGCCATCGACATGCAAGGCGCTAAGCCGGTCGACGCCTTTGCGAAAACCAGAGCGCTCAAAGATCTCGTTTTAGACGGCGGCGCCTGCTCGCGCCGACTGATTTGGAGCGGGTGAAGGGAATCGAACCCTCGTCGTAAGCTTGGGAAGCTTCTGCTCTACCATTGAGCTACACCCGCCAGCAGCCAGCGAATGCGCCGGCGCGTAGCGCGACAAATGCCGCGCCTGATCATGTCGCCCCAGCGAGAAAAAAGGTCAAGCGGGCAGTTTCCGGCTGCTTTAGGCTGGTTCGGGCCCGAAAGGGTCTCGACGGGGGCGGCAAATCTGACCAAGAATTCATATACGCCGCCGCTTGGCGCCATCTTTCGGCCCACGCAAACAGGCTTATCTATCGCCCGAACCGGAACAGCCTGGCGCTGCGCTAAGGATATCGGGGAATTTGAAAGGAGGCCGGCACATGAAACGGCTATTGAGCATAATTGGCGCTTTCGGCGCGGCAATCGCGATGACGATTGCGCCCGCCAGTGCAAAGCCAAAAGCGGAAAAAGCGTCCGAGCTGGTGATCAGCGCTGCGGAGACCGTGAGCTATTTCGCTAATGACAGCGCATATGAGCCGCTGTGGAATACGGCGGACCAGGCGCAGGCGATGGTGATCATTCCAAAATCCCTGCGCGGCGGCTTCATCGTCGGCGCTTCCGGCGGCAATGCGGTCATGTTGGCCCGCAATGAAGACGGCAGCTGGTCGGAACCGACTTTCTTCACCGTCGGATCGATTTCTTTCGGCTTTCAGGCGGGATTTGAAGGTTCGGAGACCATTCTGCTGGTCATGACCCAGCGCGGCATGGAGCACTTGCTCTCAACCACTGTGAAGCTCGGCGCTGACCTGTCGATCGCCGCCGGCCCAATCGGCGCCGGCGCCAAGGCGCAGACAGTCGACGTGCTCGCCTTCTCGCGCTCACGCGGGCTCTATGGCGGCGTCAGTCTTGAAGGCGCGATCTTGAAATCGCGCGGCAGCTGGAACCGCGACTATTATCAGGCGAATGTCACGCCGGCGGACATCATCTTCCGCGAAAAAGTATCGCAGCCGCAATCGGCTGTCCTGCAAAATGCGGTCTGGGCTCTCGCCCACCGCGATCAGCCGGGCGCGCAACCGACCATGATGGCGCCGGTGCAACCGGCGCGGGTCGACCCGGTGACCGGCGAACCCTTGCCGGAAAAGCCTGAATATGAAGATGACGCGATTTATGGCGCGCCGCTTGCCCCGATTGAGGACAATCGCTAGCCGCACATGACGCCGAATTGAAGCGACTTGATGCGCCCGCCGGTTCCGCTGGCGGGCGTTTTCGTTCATGCTGCGCGACTTAAGGCGAGTAGATGCGTGATGGACTGCGAGACGACGATTGCACCCCAAAAATTTCAGCTCCCGGAGCGAACGGCGAATGGCGAGAGGCGCGCCGAAATCGCCCTCACGCGCTTGGATACGCTTTGGGTGAATACAGGCACGCTCTGCAACGTCACCTGCAAGCACTGCTATATTGAATCATCACCATCGAACGACCGCCTCGCCTATCTCACGGCAGAGGAAGTCACGCCGTTTTTAGATCAGGCGGTTGAGATGAGCGCCCGTGAAATCGGCTTCACCGGCGGCGAACCCTTTTTGAACCCCGACATGATAGCGATGACCGAAGCCGCGCTTGAGCGCGGCTTTGAGGTGTTGATCCTGACCAACGCCATGCGGCCGATGATGCGCCCGCGCATGCGTGAAGGCTTGCTGGCGCTCAATAATCGCTTTGCAGACCGCCTGAGTCTGCGCATCAGCCTCGATCACTACGGCGCCCAGGAGCATGATCTGGAACGCGGCGAAAGCGCATTTGAAGCCGCCATGACCGGACTGGACTGGCTGCTTTCAAATGCATTTCAGGTTTCGATCGCCGGGCGCGGCCTGTCTGGCGAAAGCGACGCCGCCCTGCGCGATGGTTTCGCCAAGCTGTTTGCGGAACGGGGTTTTGCAATCGACGCGACGGACCCGGCGCAGCTTGTCATCTTTCCAGAGATGGATATGGCGCGCGACGTTCCGGAAATCACCACCGCCTGCTGGTCAATTCTGGGCAAAAGCCCGAATGACATGATGTGCGCAACATCGCGCATGCTGGTCAAACGCAAAGGCGCCGGCGCGCCGACCGTGTTGTCTTGCACGCTGCTGCCCTATGACCGGCAATTTGAAATGGGCGCAAGCCTCGGCGAGGCGGCAAAGCCTGTAAAACTCAACCATCCGTTTTGCGCGCAATTTTGCGTGTTAGGCGGCGCCAGCTGTTCAGGGTGAGAACGCCATGACACGTCCGCCGAAAGAAACTGCACTCGAAAACCGGACCAGCGCCGGCGACAAGCTTTTCTCACCGTCGACCGCGCGCAATCGCGATGTGATCCGCGATGCTTTCCTTGCCAACATGCCGCATGAAGGACGCGTCTTAGAGATTGGCGGCGGCACCGGGGAGCATGCTGTGCATCTGGCGACCGCACTGCCCAATGTCGATTGGCATACGGGGGACCCGGACGAAATTGCGCGGCGCTCTATCGCCGCGTGGATAAAGGGCGCCGCGCTCGACAATCTTTTTGGTCCGCATGCAATTGATGTATCGCATACAGATTGGGGCGTTGAAGATTTGGCGCCCCTGGCAGGTCTTGTATCGATCAACATGATCCACATTGCGCCCTTTGCTGCGGCGCAAGGCTTGTTTGCGGGCGCGGGACGCTTGCTCGGTGAAGGCGGGAAACTGTTTCTTTACGGACCGTTCTCTAGAAATGAGATGCATACGGCTCCGTCGAATAAAGCCTTTGATGAAAGCCTGAAAGCGAGAGACCCTCGCTGGGGCGTGCGCGATCTTGAGCGGGATATCGCACCACTGGCCCGGGAAAACGGACTTCATCTGCATACGGTTGTGGAAATGCCCGCGAATAATTTGTCCGTGATCTTTCGGAAAAACTGACAAACATTTGAAAAAACAGCATTGTCTTTTCCCCACAGTTGACTTCGATAAATTGTGGAAAAGAATGATTCGACCGATGTTAATATTTCGGTATCCTGATCTTGTTTCGCGGCCCTATCGACAATTTGTTGTGTTTGCCTAGCGGCAGGTTGGACGGGCGGAACGAAATGATGCGCTAGCCGAATGCGACGCTCAGAAGCATATCGGCAATTGAAGCTAAGGTGAGCTTCATGGGCATGGCCGGATCTGAGCGGTCCGTACCCGCCGTAAAGCCGAAAGGCGTTGCGGGAAACGGGTAACCGGAATCGCCGTGAGCAGCGGGCTAGCTGCAAATCGGCGCGCGGCGGCGACGACCTGTGACAGCGCAAGCTGGCGCATGGGAAGAGGCGGCGCGGATCTGTAGGACGCAATATGTCGGACATGGCGAAACGCAAATGCCGGCAGCCACGACCTGAATGTTGCGCCCGCAAGGTCTAGCGGTTGGGAATGGAGACGGTAACGGGTTCATTCAACAGTCGCACTGGAGAACATCTGAATTCTCACTGGATTGGGGTGTACTCTGGATTTTCCGCGAAAGCGGGAAGAAAGGGCGCCGCTTAAGCGGCGCCCTTTTTCTTTTGCCCCCTTGCCACACCCTTCCCCCCTCATTTTCCACAGAAAAGTTTCCTGGCCCCCTATCAAGCGCTGCGGCGAACATGTGTATTAGGCCGGGTCATGGCCCAAACAATCCGCATCCTTTTCGCGCTCTTAATCGCCGCCTTTCTTCTGATCGCCGGAAACGGACTGCAGGGCACCTTGCTGTCCGTACGCGGCAATCTGGAAGGCTTCTCGCTTGTTCTGATTGGCCTGTTGATGTCGGCGTATTTTGTCGGCTTCATCGCCGGCTGTCAGATCGCGCCCCATATGGTCAAGCGCGTGGGCCATATCCGCGCCTTCACCGCCCTTGCCTCAATCGCCTCGGCTGCGGCGCTGGCCTATGCACTGGCGGTCAATCCGGTGTTCTGGATCGCCCTGCGCATCATCACCGGTTTTGCGCTGGCCGGTCTCTATATGATCATCGAAAGCTGGATCAACGAGACCGCCCCCAATGAACGGCGCGGGCGCATCCTCGCAGTCTACCGGGTAGTCGACCTCACCGCCGCAACTTTGGGACAGGTGCTTCTGGCGACCGCAGACCCCGCCTCATTTGCACTCTTCGCGATTGTCTCGATCTTGATTTCCGTTGCGCTGGTACCGGTGGCGATGACCACCACCGCTCAGCCAAAACCGATTAGCTCAGCCAATCTGGATCTGAGGAAACTGTTTCGCATCTCGCCGCTCGCCGGCGTTGGCTGCTTATGCGTCGGCGCCGCTAATGGCGCCTTTTGGGCCGTCGGCGCAGTCTATGTGCAAAGGCTCGGCTATGATGTTCGCACAGCGGCCATTTTCATGACCACGGTGGTTATTGGCGGCGCCCTATCGCAATGGCCGCTGGGTCTTATTTCCGACCGGCTCGACCGCCGCCTTCTGATTATCTTCGTCGCAGCTGGTTGCTGCGCAGCGGGCGTCCTGATCGCCCTCACCGGCAATCATTCCGGACAGGCCTTGCTGTTCGGCGCTTTCGCTTTCGGGCTTACAGCAATGCCGATTTTCGGCCTGTGCGTTGCTCACGCCAATGACCGCGCCGAGCCCCATGAATATGTCACCCTCGCAGCGGGCTTGTTGATGCTTTATGGCGTCGGCGCAGTGCTGGGCCCGGTCATTGCGCCGCTGATCATGCAGGCCGCGGGCCCTCGGGCGCTATTTCTGCACAGTTCGGCGATTTACGGCGCTCTGGTCATTTTCGGCGTGTTCCGGGTTGTCTTGCGTGACCCCGCGCCGAAAGGCCGTCGCGAGGCCTTTGTCTCCGTCCCGCGCACCTCGCCGGGCGTTTTTGAAATGGATCCGCGCTCTGACCCGGAGCATGAAGATGAGACCTCAGAGCAAAGCGGCGCTACGCCCGCCGCGTAAAGCGTGCTACGTCTCCCTGCACAACATGCAAACGGGGCGGAAAATGAATATCCAATTGAAAATTTTTGCGGCGCTAGCAAGCGCGTCGATCTTGAGCGCCTGCGCGCAACACTCTGCGGAAGTGGGCGAAAGCGCTGCCGCATCACCGGCGCGCGCCGCCGTCGATGCCGTTTATGCAGGATTCGCCGCGGGCGATATTGAGCTTGCGGTCAGCACGATGAGCCCTGACATCGAATGGCGTGAAGCGGAAGGCAATCCGTATGCCGACAATAACCCCTATGTTGGACCTGACGCCGTCGTGGGCGGCCTGTTCGCGCGTCTCGGCGGCGAATGGGAAGGCTTCGCCGCGATACCCGAAGAGAGTGTCGCAGAAGGTGATCGCGTTGTCGTCTTCGGCCGTTATGGCGGCACATATCTCGCCACCGGCAAACAACAACACGCCCCGTTCGTTCATTCCTGGACAGTGAAAGACGGAAAGATTATCAGTTTCCAGCAATATACGGATACGGCGGCGATGGTCGCGGCGATGACCGCCGACGAAGACTAGTCGCGCAAATCAGCGGAAATGCTTGGACAGCTTTAAACCCTGTCCTTGATAGTTCGATTTGAGCCCGGCGCCATATAAACGCTCTGGCCGCGCGCCCATATGCTCATAAACAAGGCGCGCCACAAGCTGACCGTCTTCAAGCACGAAGGGCGCGTCGTGGCTTCTCACCTCGAGAACGCCGCGCGAGCCGTTGCGTCCGCCGCCATCCACACCGTCAGACCAGCCGAAACCGGGATCGAAAAACCCCGCATAGTGCACGCGAAACTCCCCAAGACCGGGGCTGATAGGCGTCATTTCCGCCGCATAGTCAGGCGGCACCGCAAGCGCTTCTTTTGAGGCGAGAATATAAAACTCATCCGGGTCGAGGATAATGAATCCAGAGGTCGGCGGCGCAATCGGCTCAAAGAAGTCGCGGCTATCAAGCGCGCCCACCTTGTCGACATCAATCAGGGCGGAATGGCGGCGCGCGCGCCAACCAATGCACTCGTCGTCGCCGGCGATGCAAACCGAAAGGCCGAGCCCGCCTGAAATATCTGCGACGCCATCGACCAATGCATTTTCATCATGCAGGCGGCGCAAGGCCGCGTCATCAAGCTGGCAGGCGCCCGCCTTGAGCCGGAGTTGATTGAGGCTCGACCCTTCCCGCGCCAAAATGGAAAAAGTCCGTGGACTGATTTCCGCATAGAGCGGGCCGTGGTAACCGGCGGGAATTTCATCAAAGGCCGCGCCGAAATCCGTCACCAGTCGAACAAACACATCAATGCGGCCGGTAGAACTCTTCGGATTGGCCGCGCCTTCAATACTGTCCGGCAGCGCCAGTTTTTCGTTTAGCTCCACCAGATAAACGCAGCCTCGCTCAAAGACGGCGCCGGCGGAGAGGTCAATCTCCTGCATAGCGAGACCGCTGGTCAGGCGAGCGGAGACAGTACGCGCGCGCGAGGGAAGAAACGACGCACGCACCCGCCATGCGCGAGAGGACAAAGTCAGATCGAGGCTTGCCGGCTGAAGCCGCGCGAGATCGGCGCCGCTGATGACATTCGTGTCGATCAGCGCAGCAATGTCTTGCGAGGCTAGAACGCCTTCCTTCAAACGCGTTGTCTCAACCATATCTGCTCGTTTGCCCGCCGCTGAAGATGATGGCAAGGGCTATTCACGGGCGCCGCGCCGCTGCTTTTCCCCGCCCCGTTGAATTTGCGCCAACGTCTGGCGCTCCCGCGCGATGCAGCCTAGATTGGCGAAAAAAGGGGACTGTAATGGAGTTGCAAGGCGGCGCGATGGCGAGGGGAGACCGCAGCAGCACGGCTTATGAACGCGTGACGCGCGGAATCCGCGTCAGCGTCAGCCCGACTTACCTCGAGGATCAGTCCGATCCCGATGAGCCCCGCTATGTCTGGGCCTATACGGTGCGAGATCAACAATGAATCGACCGTTCCGGTCCAACTGCGCACCCGCTATTGGCGGATCACCGATTCGCGCGGCCAGACCGATGTGGTCGCCGGCGACGGCGTGGTTGGCGAGCAGCCGGTGATTCGCCCCGGCGAAGGCTTTGAATATACATCCGGCGCGCCGCTGGCGACGCCTTCTGGCCTGATGGTCGGCGCCTATGGCATGGAGACGACGGAAGGCGAGTTGTTCGATGTGGACATTCCGGCCTTCTCCCTCGACAGCCCGCATGAATTGCGCCAAATCCACTAGAGCCCCCGCCACAGCGCAAAATCGACGGGCCGCGCTGAACGACGCCGCGATTCTGTGAAGCCATGCTGAATTTTCGTCCCGTCTTGCTGGTTACAGGCGCGCTTGTGACCGCGCTCGGCGTCTCCATGCTTATCCCCATGACGGCGGATCTTTTGTCGCCGGACGAAGTCCACCGCGCTGACTGGTCCGCCTTTGCAATTGGCGCGACCGCCGCAATCCTGATCGGCGGCGGTTCCGCGGCGGCGAGCTGGGGCCGCATCGAAAATGTGGGCATACGCGAAGGCTTTATGCTGACCGCCGGAAGCTGGCTGGCGCTGGTGATGTTCGCCGCCATCCCGCTGGCGCTTGGCGGCTTGCACCTTTCCTATGTCGATGCGTTTTTCGAAGCGATGTCCGGCATCACCACCACAGGATCCACCGTGGTGTCAGGTCTCGATGATGCGCCGCCAGGGGCGCTGTTGTGGCGTTCCATGCTGCAATGGTTCGGCGGGGTCGGCGTTATCATTATGGCGTTTGCTGTTTTGCCCGCCCTGAAGGTCGGCGGCATGCAGATTTTCAAAAATGAAGCCTGGGATACCTCAGAGAAATTCATCGCCAATGCGGCGCAATATTCTCTTGGCCTCAGCGCCATCTACGCATTTTTCACGGTGCTGTGCTTCCTTTGCCTTTGGGGCTTCGGGATGACGCCCTTTGACGCCGTCAATCATGCACTGACCGCCGTATCGACAGGCGGCTTTTCAACCAAAGACGCATCAATCGGCGCCTTCCTGACCGTCGGGCGCGGACCGATCGATATGGTCGTCACGGTGTTCATGATCATCGGCTCTTTGCCATTCGGCATCTTTCTGGCGGCGCTGACCCGCGGCGCCTGGAAACGTCTGTTTACGGACAGTCAAATCAGATTCTTCGCCGCGACGGTCGCGTTCCTCACCATCGTCATCATGATTGAAGTGTCGGAAGTCTATGCGCATCTCGGCTTGTTCACGGCCTTCCGCATGGCGATCTTCAATGTCGTTTCCGTGTTGACCGGCACGGGCTATGCGACAACGGACTATGATGATTGGGGCGCCTTCGCGATCGGGTTTTTCTTCTGCATCATGTTTATTGGCGGCTGCGCGGGATCGACCTCCTGCGGCATGAAGATTTTCCGCTTTCAGGTGGCGCTATCCGCTGTCGTTGTATACGCAAAACGCCTCGCCCACCCGAATGGCGTCTTCATCGCGCGCTATAACCACCGGCCGCTGACGGACGCTGTCTATGTGTCGGTGCTAAGCTTCTTTTTCGTATATTTCGCAACTTTTGCGACGCTTGCGGTCATCCTCGCCGGTCTCGGCCTCGACACGCTGACCGCTATCTCATCAGCGGGGACGGCGATCGCCAATGTCGGCCCCGGGCTTGGCGACATTGTCGGACCAGCGGGCAATTTCTCCAGCCTGCCCGATGCGGCGAAACTCGCAATGTCGGCCGGCATGATGCTCGGCCGGCTAGAGTTTTTCACCGTGCTTGTGTTGTTCTCACCCGCCTTCTGGCGCGGGTGATGCGAAGGCTATAGTTCGCGCGCATTGAATGTATCACAATCGCCCACATCACCGCCGCGATAGCCGAGCGTAAACCAACGCTGCCTTTGCGCGGATGTCCCGTGGGTGAAGCTTTCAGGCGTGACGCGCCGCCCGGCATTGCGCTGCAGCGTGTCATCGCCAATCGCAGCGGCGGCGCGCAACCCCTCTTCAATATCGCCGTCATCCAGGAAATCGCGATAACGCGCGGCGTGATGGGCCCAAACGCCCGCATAGCAATCAGCTTGCAACTCCATTCTGACTTGCAGGGCGTTCTGCGCGCTCTCGCCTTGGGCGCGTTGCTGGGCTGTGCGCACCTGCTTTGAGATTCCCGTCACGGTTTGAATGTGATGCCCGACCTCATGGGCGATAACATAGGCCGCAGCGAAATCACCCGGCGCGCCGAAGCGTTGCGCGAGCTCCTGGAAAAAGCTCGCATCGAGATATAGCTTCTGATCCGCCGGGCAATAAAACGGCCCCGACGCCGCAGACGCATGACCGCAGCCGGAAGCAACGCTGCCGGAAAACATTACAAGGGTAGGCTCTGGATAATCTGAGCCCGCATTCGAAAAGGTCTGCGACCACACATCTTCGGTTTCCGCGAGCACGGCGCGCACAAATTGCGATGTTTCATCGTCAACCGGCCCCGATTGCGCTGTAGAGGGTCCGCCGCCATCCAGCAGCCGCATCGGATTGACCCCGGCCATGTAAAGACCGACGCCAACCACCCCGACAACCAGCAAACCGCGAATCCCGAAACGGCCGATGATGAGACGCAGCAACATCACGGCGATGCCGGCGCCGCCGGCGGCGGCTGCGCCGCGGCGATCCTCAACATTGGTGCTCTGCCGCCGTCCCTGCCATTTCACCATAAAATTCGCCTTCCCGTTCGCGCGCCATTAACCCTATTGATACGGCGCCTACCCCGCAACGTCAGGCCTGTCGAGCCCGAAAAGCCGCGCGGCGCGGGGCCTTCGCAGGCGCGCCTTGACAGGGCCGGGCCCGCATAGGACGTTCGGCGCGCAATAGCGCGGGGACAAATCGGGGGGTTGTTTCATGTCCGGATCCGGTGACGCTGTAAGACTAGCTGCGGCGTTCATCACCGCCGCCCTTTTTGGCGCGGCCATCGCTTGGCCTCAAGGCGGCCCGCAACTCGTCGAACAAGCCGGCGCTTTCGCCGCCAAGACCGTGGCGAAGGCCGATGGCGCGCCTATGTCGGCCCGCGCCTGCGCCATTGGCGAGCCCGCTTTGACCGGCCCCTTCGCCCCGCTTGACGATATTCTTTCTGTTTCGCCGCTGGGCGGCGTCACCGCGCCGGGCGAGCTTTTGCCCGCGCCATATATCCGCCTCAACACCCGATCCGGCGAACAAGCCTTTGAACGGCGCCAGACGCGAGCCTTGGCCCCGGCGAAAGCCGACATTGTGGCAATTGAGCGCCGCGTGATGCGCGATGAATATGGCCGCGCCCAGAACCTGTCCTGGACAGTGCATTTCCGGTCCTGCGACGACATCTCGTTTTACTACGACCGGATAGACGAAATTGATGCAGGCCTGTTGCAGCGCGCCGGAGGACTTGTCGCCTTCACTGAATTTGGGACGTCCGATCACACTGCCGTTGAGACGCGTATCCGGGTCAATCCAGGCGACGTGATCGGGAAAAGCGATGGCTTTGATGTCGGCCTGCATGATCTCGCCGCAACGCCGGCGCCGCTCGCCCGCCCGGAACGCTACCGGATTGACAGTTTTGCCCGCGCCGAAGTGTTCGACGCCGCGCCAAGCCTGCTCGCAGCTATCAACACCGACGTCACGCGCGCACGCTGCGCCATCGACTATCTGCCGAAGGAAGAACAATCGGCATGGGTCGCGAAATTGGGCGATGCGTGGGGCATCCGCCGCGCGAAAGGCGACAATGCATGCCGCACAGCGCTTGTGGACACGCCCGGCGCCGCACAAGGAGCATGGTTCACGGACGCCACCCACAATGCCGCGACAACCAAAGTCAGCGCCATCGCGCTGTCGCCGGACTCAATCGATCCGGACCGGCTGATCTTCGCACTACATGGACGATTGCCGTCGCTGACGCCGCAAATGATCTTCGCCCCCAAAAGCCGCGTCGACGCGGCCAATGGCGCGGCGCAAACGCCCGTAAATGAATTCCTTTCCTTCACCAAAGGCGACGGGCGCATCAATACGCCCTTCGCCGATGTGAATGACGGCGCGGTTCACTGCTATCAACGCCTGAGAGCCAACTTCATCGGCCCCTTGATGACCGGCGTCGTTCTTTTGCAACGGATGGAAAACGACAAGGGGCTCGATCTGTTAAAGATCGAAGCGCGCGGAGATGTTTCCTCTTGTATTGATCTTGGCGAGCCGTGGACGTTTACCGGCAATGAAACCATATTTTACCGCTAGCGCGGACATCACGCATCGAAAATGAAAACGGCGGATCATATGATCCGCCGTTTTTACTTGGCCGGCGCATATCTCGCCGCCCGCAATACAAGCATCGTCAGGCGTTAGAAATTCACCCGGCCTTGAACCCACAAAGTGCGACCCTGACTGAAGAAGGAATAGTTCGACTTCGCGCCGAAGGTCGATCCGGCGAGCGGGGTGTCGCCGCCATATTGCAGAAACTGTTTGTCGGTCAGGTTCTTGCCAAGGAAAGCAAGCTGCCAGCCGCCATCTTGCGGTCCGAACGCGACCCGGGTGTTGATGGTCGCATATCCGTCCTGCACCAGCGCCGGATCGTAAGTCGACGAAGCGTCATATTTGGACGTGTAGAAAAGGTCGGTAACGCTGGAGATTTCATAATCACCCATGACCGGGAAATGAAAATCAGCCGTGGCAACGCCTTGGAATTTCGACACCAGCTGATTGGAATTTCCGGTGTATGAGCACAGCCCCGGGATCTCCGTTGAATCCGGCGTTTGCCCGAAATAGCACTGACCGTTTTCGAAATCAGTGAATTCGAAGTCGGTGTAAGCGGCAGCGCCGGACAATGTCAGATACTCACTGACGGCCCAGCGCCCATCGATCTCGAAGCCCATGATTTCCGCGGCGGCGGCGTTGCCCACGTTAAAGCCAAGCACACCGTCGAAGATTGAAATCTGCAAATCGTCGAACTTCGTCAAAAAGGCCGCGAAATTGACTTCTGCGGAGGAGCCAATCCCGAGCTTGCCGCCAATCTCGTAATTAGTGGCTTGCTCATCGCCAAACTGGAACGAGATCCGCGAGCGTTGTGTAAAAATTCTTGTTGTTTGCGCGGAAGTCGAAGCCGCCGGTCTTATAACCGCGCGCCCAACTCGCATAGAGCAGGAGGTCATCCGTCGCGTCGAAGACGAGCTTCACGTCGGGGGAAAAGCGTGTTTCCTCAAGCGAGCCGGCGACCGGGAGTTCACCCAACAAACCGAGCAGCCCCGTCGCAGGAACCGCAAGCTGGGGCGCCGGAGACAAGGAGAGCGCCGACAAATTGGTCGACGTGATGCCGAACAGATTGGCGTAGATGAGCGGCGCGGAGATTTGCGCCGTTGGCAAGGTGTTGAAGTCCAGATCGACAATCGAAAGCGAGCGGGTCCCGTCTTTCTTTTCATAGCTGAGACGGCCGCCAAGCTGCAGCTCAAGTCGGTCCATCGGACGGAAATTGACCTGTGCAAAGGCCGAGTACACATCGCCATCGGTGGTCGCGTCACGCGCCGCTTGCGTTCCCGACACCGCCAGACCGGCAGAGCTCATGGTGAGCGCATTGATCGCCGGAACGAGAATGGAATCAGTCGGCACGGCGATCTGATCGGAATAATCGTGATCGCTGGTTTGCCAGTAGAGCCCGGCGACGAAATCCCAACTGTCCCACACAGGCGACGTCACTCGCAGCTCCGACGTCCACTGCGTGTATTCTTCTTGCAGCAACGCCTCAAAAACCGACGCGCCAGTGAAGTCACAGTCACACAATTCGTCATATTTGAAGTTCTGATATGCCGACGTCGAACGAATTTCGAACCCATTGGCGTCCCAGGTCAGGTTCGCCACATAGGTTTGAGTTTCATTGTTGCTGAAATCGCCGTTTGAACTGCGCACGCCATCAAAAGAGGTGTTCAAAACGCTCGGGTCAGCGCCAAAGCCGCCAACGAGGATCTGGCCATAAGTAAGCCCGTTAAACGGTCCCGGCGCGACCGACGGGGTTTCGCCAATTACTTCGATGTGACGGCCGAGAACATCAAACTGTCCGACTTCCGCTTTTAACAGCGCCTGGAAATTGTCGGTGATGTCTGCTTCGATCTGGCCACGGATCATCCAGTCTTCACGTTGCGGCTCGGTGCGCCCCAGCGTCGCGTTGTCTACATAGCCGTCCGCATCACGATAGCGCCCGGCGAGGCGTCCTCGCACACGGTCGCTGATCGGACCAGAGACAGCGCCTTCAAGGATATATTCCTGATCGACAAACTCGTAGGACCCGGAAAAATAGCCTTCAAACTCTTCTGTCGGCTTGGCGGTGGTGATGTTTAAAGCGCCGGCGACTGCGTTCTTGCCAAACAGGATCGCCTGCGGCCCGCGCAGCACTTCGACCCGCTCCAGATCAAGGAATGGCGCACGGGTTTGTTGCGCGCGAGGATAGTGAACCCCGTCAATATAGGTAGCGACGGATTGCTCGAACGCCTGGTTGATGCCGGACCCGATGCCGCGAATGAACACATTCGTCGCGATCCCGGTCTCTGTCATGGTGAAGTTCGGAACCAGAAATTGCAGGTCTTCCGATTTTTGAATCGCCGCATCGGTCAGCTTTTCAGCCGGCACCGCTGAAATTGAAATCGGCGTGTCTTGCAGGCCCTTTGCGCGCGACTGTGCGGTCACGACGATCGTATCGAGCTGCGCCACCGCCGGTTCTGCGGCCATCAACACGGCGCCGCCAACCAGCGCCGAAGTTAGAAACAGTTTTTTTGCGAATACTGACTTCGCCATTATCAATCCTCCCTGGAAACGCCGCGTTTGTTGGGCGTTTTAGCTCTGTTGTTTTGTCGTTGTGGCTGTGTGTTCAGCCCTCTTCTTCTTATTTGCGCAGATATTACTGCGCATAAACGCCAAAAGCGATAACTCTGTTACAAAATCTACCCTGAGCATTAGATCAAGTTACGGCTGACTCTTTTTCGACACGCTGGCGCCAAGAATTGTTGCGTCGCAGCGTATTCAACGCAGCCGCAAAAGGGGTAAGAAGCCACCCGGGGGATCTGTAAAGATCAGGGCGGGCGTAAAGCGTGAGTAAAGGCGTAGAGGTGCTGAACTGGATCGATGCACTCCCAGCGGAAGTGCGCGATGAGGTTCTAAATGAAATGCAAAGCATGCGCGCCCCGGCCGGCGTCTTGCTTTATGAGCGGTACGCGCCGGCGCGCGGGCTATACAGGCTCACCAAGGGCCAGGTCCGGGTTTTTTCGCTTTCCCCGGACGGGAAAGAACTCCTGTTCAAAATTTATTCGCCGCTGGAAAATTTTGGCGACCTCGCGGTTATTGACGGAGAGCCCTATCCATTGTCGGCGGAGACGCTGACTGACTGTGAGTTGCTGTTTTTATCGCGAAGCAAATTGACCCGCTTGCGCAAGGCGCACCCGGAAATTGAAACCGCGCTGCTGGATTTTTTCGTCAAGATTTCGCGAAGCTCCCTCCTGTTCATGGAGGAAGTGACCATGTTCCCGCTGCCAGCGCGCATCGCTTCACGATTGTCGTTTCTGGCCTCAAGCGCCAAGGCGCGCGGCGAACCAATGTCCGACCTCAAAATCGCACAGAAAGACATCGGCGTCATGGTCGGCGCATCGCGACAGGCGGTGAACAAGGTCCTGGCGGAATTTCAAACGCTCGGCCTTGTGGAGACCCGCTATGGTTCGATCAGGATCACTGACGCTGAGGGCCTGAAGCGCCAATCTCTTCGCTATTCATCCGCACCGTCGACGCCGGAACCCGACGGCACTTAATCAGCGTTTTGTTGCGCTCACCACAGAGTAATACGGGCTTGTCTGCATAGCGCTGACATCAGCAAAGCCTGCGCCCTCCAGAATCGTCGTCAGCTCACGAAGCGTATATTGCTTTCCCTTGGTGCCGCGCAGCATCAGCATCGAAAAAGACGCCGTCGCCAAGGGGCCGTCTTCATTGTCGTTCATCAGCATTTCATGAAGAAAAATTCGCCCGCCGGAAGGCAACACATCATACGCCTTTTTTGAAAGCGTCGCATTTATCTCTTCATTCCAGTCATGGAAGATGTTTGAAAAGAACAGCGCGTCATAACCTTTTGGCCAGTCTTCGCGGAACATGTCTACGGCGATCGTATCAACACGGTCGCCGACGCCTGATTCGCTGATAAAGATTTCCTGCGCGGCGTCGCACATCGTATCGAGATCCATGACGCTCGCGCGCAGATCGCTATTTCGCTGCGCTGCTGCGATCGCAAAAACCCCAGAGCCGCCGCCCACATCGAGCAATTTTTGAACGCCCCGGAAAACGCCGGAACGCGCGGCGGCGACGGCTGCCGGCAGCGAATGCGCATGCATGAATTTGGCGATAAACGCCGCCGCGTCGGGCGTAATCTTTCCCGCTTCCCAACCATCGGAAGGGCGGTCGCGCACGCCGCCATCACCGCTCTTCAACAAATTGATCAGCTGCTCATGAATTGAAGAGCTGTTTTTGTAAGAGCTGAAAAGCGGGCCCCAATAATACTCGCTATCGCTGCGTAAATATGCGCGCGCAACGCTGGTCGGGTGGTAGACGCCGTCACGGCGCGCCGCCAGATTGAGTGCGCACAAGACCGACATGGTGACGCCTAGGGCGCGCCGGTTCAGCGACAAATCTTGCAATAATTCATCAAGCGTCATCGGGCGGGCGCAGAGAGCGTCGATAATGCCGAGCTCGTCCGCCGCTGTCGCCGCCGGCAAATAATGCATCGACAGCCACAAATCCCAGATCGCCTTGTCGTCTACATTCGGCGCTTCATATTGTCCGCTCACTGGCGCTCTCCCTGGTCGTCCATTGTTGTCAGCCAAAGCTTACTGCTCCGGCGGATTCGGAAAACGCCTGTTTAGGAATGGAAAACCAACCCGGCAGGGTTAGCGCTGCATGCTCAATCTTCGCACCAGTCGCCCCGGCCGCCTTGCACAGCCAACCCCGCCGCCGCCAATCCGCGTCCGAGATCGGCGCCGCCCGCTTCAATTCTGGCGACCACCCGGCCGGCATATTTGCCCCGCCTGATATCCGCCAGTTCCGCCTCGCCGCCGCTCAGAAATGTTTCGACGAATAGCTTCGCCTTCCTCGCCAGCGCGCGTTCGGCTTCGCATTTCGGACGGAACAATTCCGGCGCATCCACATCGGCGAGCCGGACGGAAACCAGTATCTCCTGATCGAGCCAGATAGCGACCCGCATTTTCACCGTATCGCCGTCAATCACCCGCTCGACCTGCCCGCGCGCAGGACCGCTAAAGCCCGCCCCCAGCGCAGGCCCGGAAAACCATAAAAGAAAAACAAACAACCATCGCATATACACGCATAAGTAGCATGTTTATTGTTTGTTCTCAATAATGGTTTTTTATTTAATTAGTATTTATATTGTTTTTTTACTTAATCTATACTTAGGAGACGACCCTGGCGCCGCTCAAGCGCACCCGGCTTAGTTGACGCCGGTAAAAACGAATTTCTGTACGCGGCGGCCGGTGTTCACCTCCGTCGTGTAGAGATTGCCGTCGCTATCCGCCTCGACGCTGTGCAGCCAGATAAACTCGCCGGGATAGCGGCCATTGCGCCCCACAGCCCCAAGAAATTCATAGGTCTTCGCATCGAGTATCCAGATCTGACCGTTCATCATGTCAGAGACATACATAAACGCCGCGTCGGGCGAAAACGCGACATCGGAAACCGTCCGTGTGCCGCCTGTCTCCGGCGCGAATACAATATCCTGAACAAAACTTGCCTCACCATCGCCCTTCGTTTCAAACACCTGCAAGCGATTATTGCGCCGGTCACAGACATAAATGCGACCGTCAGGACCGCGTACGATGCAGTGAACAATATCGCCAAATGTTTTCGATTCCGGGTCGGCGCCGCCATCGGTATTGCTTGACGCCTGCGACTGGTCAAACGAACCTTCGCGCGTCGCATTATCGGGCGAGGCGCCATAGACGCCCCAGTATCGAGTGAACTTTCCCGCTTCGTCAGAATCCGATAATGCGCTTGTTGATGTAACCGTCGGCGATGATGACCTCACCTGTCTCCTCGTCATGCGCAATATCTGCAGGATTTCCCAGCGTTTCGCGATCGTGATTGCCGCGGGTTTGGCCGCGCTCGCCGATGGCGCGAATGAATGCGCCGTCGGCTGTAAAATTCAACACCACATGATCGCCATCGCCATTGCCGCCGATCCAGACCGTATTTTCAGCATCAACATAAAGGCCATGAACATTGGACGGCCATTGACTGACGCCGTTGACCTCGGGCGCATGTTCGGGACCGCCCCATGCGCTCAAGAACGCGCCTTCCTGCGCGAATTTCATGACATGTGGCGCCGCCCGGCAGCACACTGCAATGGGCGGATTTTGATCGAGCCCTGTATCGGAAAAGCTGAGGGAGTTCGGCCGCTGCAAAATCCAGACATTGTCATCGCCGTCGACGGCAAGTCCCGGAATCTGGCCGAGGATCACATCGTCAGGCAGGTCCGGCCAGGCGGCGTCCGCCATGAAGCGCGGAATCGGACGGTCGGTGAATTGCTGGGTATGCACAGGAACCAGTCCGGCCGCCGCAGCGGACGCCGTCTCCGCACGCCCTTCGGAAACCGGATCGACGCATCCTGCGAGCGCGCCATAGGCCGCGAGCGCCGCCGCTTTCAAACCGCCTTGCCATTCCCGAAGCTGCATGTCGCACGCCCTTTCCTTTGCCTTAACGAAGCAAAGCATAAGGGCAAGCTGCGTAAGGAACCAAGCAAAAGCGGCACCCTAGCGCGGCGTTGTGGCGGCGTTAGAAATCCACCGCCCGGCCGCCCTTTTCCCAGTCGCCGTAACGCGTCGGCTCTTCGCCCTTCGGGCCGCCGATTTCCTTGGGCAAGGCCTTTGCCTTCGCGGCTTCCCGGCGCGCCTCGGCTTCAGCCAGCGCCCGCTGCGCCGCCGGCGGCAAGTCTTTTTTCGGCGCGGTTTCGAAGTCATCAGCCATATTGAAGCAAGCCTTTCGAGACCACATATAGAACTCAGGATCCGGCAAATAAAGCCTGAAAACAAAAGGATGAGGCCCGCCACATGTTGAATACGCTTCGCACCGGCATGCTGCTCGCAGCCATGACTGCGCTGTTCATGGGCGTCGGCTATATGGTTGGCGGCGCTGGCGGGATGATGCTCGCTTTCCTGTTTGCGGCCGGCACGAACCTCTTCGCCTATTGGAATTCCGACAAGATGGTGCTGCGCATGTATCGCGCGGAAGAAGTGGATGACCGCCACGCATCCGGCGCGGTGCGCCGCTATGCGGCGATGGTGAAAGACCTCGCCGTCGGCGCCGGCCTGCCCTTGCCGAAAATCTACATTATCGAAAATCCGCAGCCCAATGCTTTCGCGACGGGCCGCGATCCAGAACATGCCGCCGTTGCGGCGACGACCGGCCTGCTGGCGATGCTCAATGAGAAGGAGCTGGCCGGCGTGATGGCGCACGAGCTAGCCCATGTGAAACATCGCGACACGCTGACCATGACGGTCACCGCGACCATCGCCGGCGCAATCACGACGCTCGCGAATTTCGCGATGTTCTTCGGCGGCAACCGCAATAATGGCGGCGGCCTGATTGGCGCGCTGGCGATCATGATCCTTGCGCCCATGGCGGCGGCGCTGGTGCAAATGGCGATCAGCCGCGGTCGCGAATATGAGGCCGACCGGACGGGGGCGGAAATTTGCGGTCATCCCGAATGGCTCGCCTCGGCGCTGGCGAAAATTTCAAATGGCGCAGCGCAAATTCCCAACGCCACCGCCGAACGGCATCCGGAAACCGGTCAGCTGATGATCATCAACCCGCTATCCGGGCGCGGCGCGCAAAACCTGTTTTCCACCCATCCGCAAACGCAAGACCGTATTGACCGGTTGATGCAGATGGCGGGCATGGGCGGTCAGACCCGCCTTGACCCGGAAGGCCCTTCGCCGTTTGAGGGACACCGCAAAGGCCCATGGGGCTGAGTTAAAGGGCGTCAAACAAATCCGGCTCTAATGCGCCTTCGATTTTCAAGAGCTTGCGCTTGAGGTCGGCGCCGCCCGGCGCGGAAAAACCGGTCATTGCGCCGGATGCGCCGACAATCCGGTGGCAAGGCACAACGATCGGAAACGGATTGCGCCCCAGCGCCTGGCCGACACGGCGGGACTGACCAACGTCGCCCAGCGCTTTCGCCAGATCCCCATAGGTTTTCACATCACCGGGTTTGATGTTGATCGACAGCGCATACACCTTTCGCTCGAAGGCGGCGATATTTTCCAGATCTAGCTTGGCATAGGAAAGGTCGCGCGGCGCGCGCTCGAACAGCGCCTGAATATCACTGATGACCGCTGCAATGTCGTCTGGTGGCGCAGCCTCAACCGCACCCGGCGCGCGGCGGCGCAATTGCGCACAGGTCGTGTCGTCGCTTTCTTCCGGGAAGCTGACAGAGCGCAAGCCGTTTTCACCCCAGGCGAGGCCACAGCGCCCGAGCGCCGTATCAAAAAGGGTGAGCGAATAGACTGTCATGCCGGAAAACTAGCATGGATTCGCGGCGTCAGGCGCCCGGATCTTGCGGCTTAGGAACCGGTGCGCGCGCGGATCGCCTTCAACTCTTCGCGAAGCTTTTCGATGGGGAGGCGTTTTTTCGGCGCTTCCTTTGCGTCCATCGCATATTCAATCTTGCGCACCCGTTCGAGGGTCAGCTCAAGCAATTGGCGGTTATAGGCGACAAGGTCTGCAATCAGCGCAAACATCGCAGAGATGGCGCCGATCATCATGATGACGCCGCCAATGATCAGCGACTGGATCATGCCGGCCCCATCGCCGGCGAAATAATGGAGAAGAAACCGAACCACAGGAATGGCGCCCGCCACCATTAATGCGACGCCAAGCACGGCGAAAATCTTGAGAGGTTCGTACATCGCATAGGCGCGCAGCATAGTGCGGCCGGTGCGAACAAGAAATTGCGGAATGGAGCGGAAAAGCCGCGACGGGCGCTCGACTTTATTCGTCCGTATGGGCACCGAAGCGATGCGCAACCGCCGCCGCCCCGCCTGAATCAGAGTCTCCGTCGTGTAGGAAAAGCTCGAGCGCACCGTCACGCCCATCGCCGCCTGGCGCGAAAAGGCGCGAAAACCGCTCACTGCGTCAGTGATCTCGGCATTGGCGAGCGCGCTGACAACGCGACTGCCGGATTTTTGCAGCGACTTTTTAAGCGGTGAAAAATGCTCAACCGTTTCAGTCTGGCGATCGCCAACGACAAGATCCGCCTTGTTGTCGAGGATCGGGCGCACCAGCGCCGCCACATCAGCGCCGTGATATTGGTTGTCGCCATCAGTGTTGACGATGATGTCGGCGCCAAGCCGCAAGGCGGCGTCGAGCCCGCGCTGAAAACTCTGCGCAAGACCGCGATTGGCTCCATTGGAAAGCACATGATGAGCCCCGGCGGCTTTCGCCGCTTCCGCGGTGTCATCCGTTGATCCGTCATCGATGATCAGAATTTCGATGACATCAACGCCATCAATCGTAGCCGGAAGATCGGCGATCGTTGCGGCAATGGTTTCCGATTCGTTAAGACAGGGAATCTGAATGATCAGCTTTGTCATGGGTGCATTCGCCGCGCGTTAGGGACATAGGCAGCTTGGCCGAACACACTTAACCGCGCGTAAATCCACTCGCACCGCCCACTCACTTCATTCTTTGTTCAGGCGGAACGCCTAACATGGTTAAGTAGCTGATACGGCTTTTCACCTTGTCTCGCAGCCTGGCACTGAACGCAAACTCCGGATTGTCGAGCTTGCTCTCCCGCATCGTCGCGGCCCGCTTGCGCTGGGCTGCGTTGTTCTGTTTGCTGATGATCGGCGCGTTCCTGGCGCCGCCGGCGCCCTTCATTATTGATGGCGGGATCTATTATGACATGGCGAAAGCCATGGCCGAAAATGGCGCCTTTTATATTGGCGGCAATGGCGGCGTTGACGGCGCGCCGCCGCTCACAAAATTTCTGACGGTCGCCCATGAAGGCGCCGTCTATCCACAATATCCCGCCGGCTACGCCTTGCTTGCTGCGCCCTTCTACGCGGCCTTCGGCATTCACGGCCTGATGTTAATGAATGCGTTGTGCTTTGCGCTGGCGGTCTGGCTCACCCATTTTCTGGCGCGCCGGCTTTTCGGCGCGAGCAGCGCTCCTTGGGCGGCGGGTATTTTTGCTGTCGCCACCTTCGCCCCTACATACGCTTTTGCTATCTGGCCTCACATGCTGGCGCTCGCCTTCTGGCTCGGCGCCGTGTCATGCGCGGTCGCCGCACAAGACACGGACCGTCGCAGCGGCGCGCTCGCTCTGTATGCAAGCGCAGGGTTGTTGGTCGGCGCCGGCCTTAATATCCGAATTGACCTTTTCCTTGTCGGGCTTGCCTTGTTTTTCTGGCTGCGCCTTTTCGCCCGCCCACAGGACCGGCTGGCGCCGCTGGCGCTCATACTGGGTATGCTTCCTGGACTTTTCGTTGCGAGCATTCTCAATGAAATGAAATTTGGCGACTTCACCCCGCTCAGCTATGGCGAGGTAGAAGGCGCAGCGAGCCTTGGCGCCTATCTGCCAGTGGCGATCGCAGCAGGTGCGGCGGTGATCACAATCTGGGCGGTCAACATTCCAGCCCTGTTGCGGATTGGCATATCAAAATTCAACTTGAAAGCGATCCTCGGTTTTGCGGGTCTCGCCTTGATCGCCGTCCTCGCCTCGCCGCTTGGCGATCTCGTATGGCGCATCGCCAAGGGCGTATATGTTCTGGTGTTTAACCTACAAGCCCATGACGCCTATTTTCAGGCAGGCGTTGAACGCAATGAATTCGGCCAGCTGATGTTTTGGGGTTACCCCAAAAAGGCGCTTGTCCAGAGCGCGCCCTGGTTGGCGCTTATGTTGCTGCCTGTCGTGAGCGCGCTGCGCCAGCAGCGACTGGCGGCGACCGGGCTTTGCCTGCTCGCCATTGCTGCGCCGGTGTGTTTCTACGCCCTCAACCAATGGCATGGCGGCGGCAGTTACAATATGCGCTACTTCATCCCGGCGTTGCCATTCCTGGCGATCTTGAGCGCGGCGGCCCTTCGTGAATTGATTGTGGCGGCCGGCGGAACGCCAAGCCGGCAAAACTTGCTGGTCATCATCGCCATTGCAGCTATGGGTTATCTCGGCATGCAGGAGATTGCCGCAGCGTCTGAGCGGTGGCTCTCACCCGCCTCGCTATATCCGCAATGGCTAATCGCCGCCGCGCTTCTCGCCTCTCTCATCTATTACCTGCGGCCAACGGACCAAGGGAAGGCCGCACGCCGCGCGCTCATCATCTCATTTGCAGCCCTATCCTATGCAGCAGCGATCAACTTCTACGAAGAGATCGGCCACGAAAAAACACGCGCCGAGCAATTCGCCATGAGCCAGGATATTTCTGCGCCGATCCCTGAAAACGCATTGGTGCTGACGCAGATGCCTTTGATGCTGATCCCGGCGGAGGCTAAAGGCGCGTTCGTGATGGCCGCGCTGGAAGAAAACGCCGCGGAAGCCGGGCAGGCCGCCGAAGCGTTTCTGAGCGCCGGACGCTGCGTCTATTTTCATAACTCAGCCATGCGCGACATCGCCCGACCCCATCTCAAACACCCCGTCAGCGATGCGGTGATATGGGCGAACAGCACCCAATTCGCCAAAGATCCCCACTTCGCGTTCTATGTTTTTGAGAGCCAGCGCCCGCAATGCGGGTTTTGACGCCATAGGCGCTGTAACCATTCAAAATCAGAGAAAACCGCCGAACGCCGCCACCTTTGGTTGCAGCGCTTCCACTCGCCATCTCAGATTTTCGCGAAAATACGCCGCTAGGCTCAATTTGTCATAAATATTGCACCTGCGAAGGCTATTGTGCAGTTGCGGAATATGTTAAATTTTTACAACTGGGGGAGTTGTATGAAGTTTGAAACCGTCTTGTTCGCCGTCGCCTTTGCCTGCCTGGGGTTGATATCAATCCCCAAGGAGAAATCGGGTGAGAACGCCAAGGCCGCTGGCCCTGCCATCACAGAGCCGGCCGAAGACGGCAACGCCATCAGGCTGTCGCAAGCAGGCGAATAACCGACAGGCATCTGGGGCCCTGCCCAGGCAGTGATCCGAGGCGGTCAGTGCGCCTCGTCCCAGTTTTTGCCGGCCCGTGCATCAACAACCAGCGGCACGGACAAGGTCACGGCGGGAACCGGCGCCTCAATCATAATATCAGCCACTTTCTCGCATGTTTTCACGGCCTCATCTTTCGGGCATTCGAAGATGAGTTCGTCATGGACCTGCAGCAGCATTTTCGCACTGAGATGAGCTTTCTTCAGCGCCGCCGGCATGCGGATCATCGCCCTGCGAATAACATCTGCGGCCGCGCCCTGTATCGGCGCATTAATCGCCTGACGTTCTGAGTAACCGCGCATGGCCGGGTTTTTGTCATTGATGCCGCCAACATAAGTGCGGCGGCCGAAAATCGTTTCCACATAACCATTCGCTTTCGCAGATGCGATTGTATCATCCATATACTGACGAATGCCGGGAAACTTTTTGAAATATGCGTCGATATATTCCTTGGCTTCACCGCGCGAAATACCAAGCTGGTTTGCAAGCCCGAAGGCGGAGATGCCGTAAATAATACCAAAGTTGATCGCCTTCGCGCGCCGGCGCACCATCGGGTCCATACCCTCAACCGGCACGCCGAACATCTCCGACGCCGTCATGGCGTGAATATCCACGCCATCCGCAAATGCCTGCTTCATCGATTTCAGATCGGCGATATGAGCGACCAGCCGCAATTCAATCTGGCTGTAATCCGCCGAAATCAGAACATTGCCTTTTTCGTGAATAAAGGCTGTTCGAATTTTGCGTCCGTCTTCGGTGCGGATGGGAATATTCTGCAAGTTCGGATCGGTGGATGCGAGCCGCCCTGTTGTCGTTGATGCCATGGCGTAAGAGGTGTGCACGCGGCCGGTTTCCGGATTGATGGCCTCGGGGAGTGCATCCGTATAGGTGCTCTTCAATTTTGAAAGTCCACGCCAGTCAAGCAACGCCTGGGGCAGATCATGACCTGCCGCAGCGAGTTCTTCGAGCACGTCGGCATTGGTCGACCACGCGCCTTTCGCAGTTTTCTTGCCGCCCGGCAGGCCGAGCTTGCCAAACAAAATTTCCGAAATCTGTTTGGGCGAGCCGAGATTGAACTCTTCGCCCGCCAGTTTGTGCGCCTCGGCCTCCGCCGCCGCCATGCGTTGCGCAAAATCTGACGACAGGCGCGCCAGAACGGCTTTGTCGATCTTTACGCCTTCGCGCTCCATCGCAACAATGACGGGCGCGAGCGGGCGCTCTAATGTTTCATAGACGGTGGCTTTCCCCTCCGCCGCCAGTCGCGGCTTCAAAACAGACCAAAGCCTGAAGGTGATGTCCGCGTCTTCCGCTGCATATTTCGATGCATCCTTGATGGCGATCTGATCAAAAGTTTTCGCCTTCTTGCCGGTTCCAGCGACATCGGAAAATTTTATGGTTTCATAATCGAGATGGCGCTTGGCCAACTCGTCCATGCCGTGCCCGCCTTTGCCGCAATCAAGCGCATAGGACATCAGCATGGTGTCGTCGAAGGGCGATATGGAAATGTCGTAGCGCGACAGAACCAGCGCATCATATTTCAAATTCTGACCGATTTTGAGAATGCTTTCATCTTCCAGCATCGGCTTTAAGATCTTCAACGCTTTGTCGAGCGGTATTTGCTTAGCGACTTCCTCATCATCGAGCGCAAGCCCTTCTGCGCCATGTCCGAGCGGAATATAGCAGGCCGCACCGGCGCGGGTGGAAAGCGACACGCCAACAAGGTTCGCCTGCATCGCATCGAGACTGTCTGTTTCAGTATCGACGGCGACAACGCCGCGCTCATAGGCTTGCGCGACCCACCGCTTCAGCGCGCCTTCATCGAAGATGGTTTCATAGTCAGATGCGACGTCCATAGACGGCGCCGGCCCGGTGCGGGCGTCAAGCTCGTCCATGCCGACCTCTCGCTTCACGCGATCGATCAGTTTGGTGAACTCCATTTTCTCAAGAAACGGTATGACCAAATCAATATCGAGGCTGCGCATCGCCAGCTCATCGACAGAAAATTCCAGCGGTACGTCTGTCCGCAAGCTTACAAGCTGCTTTGAAATGCGCGCTTGTTCCGCAAATTCAATAAGATTCTCTCGCCGCTTGTTTTGTTTAATCTCTTCAGCGCGCGCCAACAGCGTTTCAAGGTCGCCATATTCCTCGATCAACTGCGCGGCGGTTTTGACGCCAATTCCCGGCACGCCGGGCACATTATCCGACGAGATCTCCTGCAAGCGCCTGGATATCAACAACATGCTCCGGACCAAGACCAAATTTTTCGACAACCTCTTCGCGTCCGATTTTCTTGTTTTTCATCGGATCAAACATCGAAACATGATCAGAGACGAGCTGCATCAGATCCTTGTCGGAGGAAAAGATCACAACCTCGCCGCCTTCCGCTTCGACATTGCGGGCATAGGTCGCGATAATATCGTCAGCCTCAAAGCCTTCGGTCTCGATGCATGGCACGTTAAAGGCGCGCGTGGCCTCTCGCACCAACGGGAATTGCGGGATCAGATCTTCCGGCGCATCCGGGCGATTGCCTTTGTAGTCGGGGTAAATTTCATTGCGGAACGTCTTGCCGGAGTAGTCGAAAATGACCGCAAGATGCGTCGGGTCATGCTCGTCTTTCATGTCCGTCAGCAATTTGTTGAGCATGTTGGAAAACCCCAACACAGCGCCGACCGGGAGCCCGTCCGATTGCCGCGTCAGGCCTTCCCGCGAGCGCGCCATCGCAAAATAGGCCCGGAACAAATATCCGGAACCATCGACAAGGTAGAGGCGCGTAGCGTTTTTGGATTTTGCCGCCATTTATCGTAGCGTTCCTTTTGAATGGGGTGCACCGCCTCAATAGGAGATCATCCATGAAAGTTCTAGGGATCAGGTTCTGCAAAGTCGCCCATGCCGAAGACGCCAAGTCTATCGCGGATCTGCTTGGGGAAAACGGACTGGGCCTTAGCCCGCTGGATCTGGGGCAAAGCAATGGTTTTTCCGGCGCGGTGTTCCCCGTGGACGAAGGCGCCAAGACCGGTCTTGGAAGCTGGATCGAGCTATGGGCGGCGGGCGAACAAATGCCGGAAATGACGATGCTGCAAATCGTTGTCGATGATGCAGACGCCTTTGCGGAGCGCGCGAAGAAAAACGGCCTCGACGTCAAAGGCCCTGACGACGCCCATGGCGAGCGCATCTACTACCTTGAAGGCGCTGGCGGCCTGCCTATCGCGTTTTTGTCGAAAGCCGGCTGAGCTTGCTGCGCTGAAGCTACGCTCTACTCCGCCGCAAGTTTCTCCGCCGGGCGCTTCGCGGCTTTTTTCGCCGCCATGCGCATGAAGTCGGCGATGCGCGGCTGGATTTCGGAGCGCCAGCGCGAGCCGTTGAACACGCCATAATGACCGACGCTCGGCTGGATGTAATCGAGCTGCATATTCTCGGGAATATTGACGCAAAGATCATGCGCCGCTTGCGTTTGCCCAATCCCTGAGATGTCGTCATTTTCGCCTTCGACCGTCATCAAGGCGATGTCGGTAATCGCTTCGGGCTTCACCAGTCGGCCATGATGCATGAATTTGCCATCGGCCAATGTGTGCTCCTGAAACACCTCTTTGATCGTCTGAATGTAGAATTCCTCCGTCATGTCGAGGACGGAAAGATACTCGTCATAAAAGGTGCGATGCTTGTCGGCGCTGTCGCCGTCGCCCTGCACAAGATGCTCATAATAGTCATATTGCGCATTTACATGCCGTTCGGAATTCATCGACAGGAACGAATAGAGTTGCACGAATCCCGGATAGACGCGGCGCATGGCGCCGGCGTAAGGCGCGGGCACCGTGTAGATCATGTTCTGCTCAAACCAGTGCAGCGGACGCTCCTGCGAGAGCTTGTTCGGCAAGGTCGGCGACCGGCGCGTATCAATCGGGCTGCCCATGATGGTGATCGAGGCAGGACGCAGAGGATCCTTGTCTTCCGCCATGATCGCAGTGGCGGCGAGCAAAGCGGGGCCAGGCTGACAAACCGCCATGGCGTGCGTGCCGGGACCAATCGTCCGTATAAAGCCGATCAGATAGTCGACATAATCATTGAGATCAAAACGCCCGGCGGAAAATGGCACATGGCGCGCATCCGCCCAATCGGTGATGTAGACGTCGTGTTCCGGCAGCATCGCTTCGACCGTACCGCGCAACAATGTCGCGTAATGCCCCGAGAGCGGCGCGACGATGAGCACTTTGGGATCAGGCTCAGAACTTCCCTTCGCCTTGGCGAGGGCGTCCTTGTCGCGCTCAAAATGCAGGAGCGTGCAGAAATCTTCTTTGACGGCCGCCTTGATTTGAACGGGGATTTCGGCGCCGTTCACTGTCGTCGCATCGAGGCCCCATTCCGGCTTCGGATAGCGCCTTACGGCGTTTTCAAAAACATCGAGCGCCGCGGCGGCCGAGCGGCCGAACCAGCTATCTGCAACAGGATTAAGCGGAGAGCGCCAGAATTGCGCGCCAACTCCAGCGGCGATCCGCGCGGGGGCCGTGGCGGCGTAGGCGAGTTCATATGCGGTGTATAACATCTCTGTGTGGAGCCTCGAAACGCTACTGATTTTATGCTGCATAGCACAAAATCTGCGCAAGTCCTTAAAGAATGCGGGACTATGCGCCTAACCGAAGCTAGGAGGCAATGATTTATGACGGCTATGCAACAATCCGAAAAAGCGAACTGCAGCCGTAACCGATTGTAATTTATATTATTTTCTTGGCACAGCGCCTATTTTGCGATTTCGCGCCGCAATAAAGCCGCCAGCTCCTGCGGGCTCAGACCGCCGACAATGCCATATTCCGGCTGGCCCGCCCGGTTGGAAATAAAGAAAAACCGCTGGTGGTTAACCGTGTAGCCGATCGCGCTGTCAGGCAGCGTCTCTTTGTACGCCGACACTTTAAAGCTGGCGCGGGCCGCCTCGGCCGCCTCGACGGAGCCGGTCAGCGGGACGATCCGTTCGTCAAAGGCGAAATAATCCGTCAGCGCGGCTGGCGTATCGCGTTCTGGATCAACTGAAATAAACAATGGCGCGACTTCCGCAGCCTCATCGCCTAGCTCGTTCAGGGCGGCGCTCATGACGCCCACATCGCCTGGGCACACATCCGGGCAGTTCGTGAAGCCGAAATAGACAAGCATGACCTTGCCAGCGAAATCCTCATCGGATTTCGGCACGCCAGCCTTGTCGACCAAGGCGAAATCCCCGGTGAACTGATCGGAAAGCGCGATGACGCCTTGCGTGGGAATGGCGACGGAGGGCTCTTGCTGGCCGCAAGCGGCGAGCAGCAAAAACAAAGCGGCGGCGATGCGGGTCATGAATGCCTCCCGGCGATTATCTGGCTGGATTTTCAATAGCAGCTTTCCATCTGAATGACAGGCGCGCTAAAAGCGCCGAATGCCGCATGCCCTTGCAATCAGCCCAAACACCCAGGACGCCATGACCGCATTGCGCGGGCCCGTGCGCCTGCGCACGCTGACCGCGCTGCGCTGGCTCGCCGTCGCCGGACAGTCGTTCGCTATCGTGATCGTGCATTTCGCACTGGGCTTTCCAACGCCGCTAGGGCTGTGCCTCGCGGCGATCGCCGCCAGCGCATGGCTGAACCTTTTCACCGTCTTGCGTTTTTCACCGCAAAGGCTTTTGTCAGACAAGGAGGCGGCGGGCTTTATCGCCTTCGATATCGTACAGCTTTGCGCGCTCCTGTTTTTCACCGGCGGCATCCAAAACCCCTTCTCCGCGCTAATCATTGCGCCCGTCACCATCGCCGCCAGCGTCCTGCCCTTGCGCTTTACGATTGCGATTGGCGCACTGGCCATTGCCGGAGTGAGCTTGCTGGCGATCAATCACATGCCGTTGCCCTGGCTGCCGGGCGAAGCGCTAACTCTGGCGCCGATATATAAAGCCGGCGTGTGGGCGGCGCTGTCCTTTTCGATCGCGTTTTTTGCTGTTTACGCCCACCGGATCGCCGCCGAATCCGCACAAGTGCGCTCCGCCCTTGCTGCGACGCAGCTGGTGCTGGCGCGCGAAGAAAGACTGACCGCTCTGGGCGGCCTCGCCGCCGCCGCAGCCCATGAGCTGGGCACGCCGCTCGCCACCATTCAGTTGACGGCCAAGGAAATGCTGCGCGAAATCGAACGCTCTTTTCCCGATGAAGACGACATGATCGATGACGCCGCGCTGCTGGTCAGTCAGGCCGAGCGCTGCCGCGACATTCTTGGCCGCCTGTCCCGGCACGGCGATGCTGGCGACATCATGCATGACAAGCTGAGCGTCGACACAATGATGCGCGAGGCCGCCGGCCCGTTTCTCGACCAGCCAAACGGACCGGTCATCCGTATCGAGACGAAAAGCCTGGACGGATCGCCAATGCCGGTTCTCAAACGCCGCCCGGAAATCATTTTCGGTCTCCGCAACTTCATTGAAAACGCCGCCGGCTACGCCGCCGCGCAAGTGCTGTTCCAGGCCGACTGGAATGGCGAAAGGTTGTCGATCACGGTGCAAGATGACGGGCCGGGCTTTTCCGCCGACATCCTCGCCCGTCTCGGCGAGCCATATGTGAGCGAGCGCGGCGGCAAAACCGGCCTCGGACTCGGCTTTTTCATCGCCAAAACCCTGCTGGAAGCAACCGGCGCCGTAGTCCGTTTTGACAATCTGCGCCGGAATTCCGGAGAATCCGGCGTCACCGGCGCATGGGTTGGCGCGCAATGGGCGCTCAGCCCCGGAGAATCTGCCCTAATCGCTTGAATTCCGCGCGAAAAAGCGCATTTATGCCTGAACGAAAACACCCCCCGGTATCGCCAATGTCCCATCTTGATGAAGCCCGCGCCGACGATACGTCTCTGCCTGAAGACGCGACCCTCCTGATCGTCGATGACGACGAGCCGTTTCGCACGCGCCTTGGCCGCGCGCTGGAAAAACGGGGCTTTCAGCCCATCCTCGCCGCCGGTGTGAGTGACGCGGCGACCATGATCAAGGACATTCCGCCGGCCTTCGCCGTCGTCGATCTGCGCCTTGAGGATGGCGACGGTCTGCAAGTCGTCGAAGCCATTCGCGCCAAACGCGAGGACTGCCGCGTCGTCATGCTTACCGGCTACGGCAATATCGCCACTGCGGTCGCCGCCGTGAAGGCCGGTGCAATCGACTATCTCTCTAAGCCCGCCGATGCTGACGATGTGGAAAAAGCATTGCTGGCGCGTCCTGGCGAACGCCCGGCGCCGCCTGAGAACCCAATGTCCGCCGACCGCGTCCGCTGGGAGCATATTCAGCGCGTCTATGAGCTCTGCGACCATAATGTTTCGGAGACGGCGAGAAGGCTTGGCATGCATCGTCGCACCTTGCAGCGCATTCTCGCCAAGCGCGCGCCCCGCTAGCCGCTACATCTGTCTTGCGCTGAACTGTGCCTGAACTGCGATAAAGCGCGCAGCAATGGCGCATTAGCATTTGCCGCCACGCCCCGATATTGCGAAAAGCAACCAACCCGCATTTTCAGAAGGGAATATCTGATGCGTATCATTCTACCCGTTCTCAGCGCCGCCATGCTGGCGCTCTCCCCGGCGACATCAACCGCCGCGGATATCGATCTGCCTTATGATGAATTCACCCTCGACAATGGCTTGCGCGTTGTTGTCCATGAAGACCGCAAGGCGCCGCTGGTGGCGGTCTCGATCTGGTACCATGTAGGCTCCAAGGACGAGCCGGAAGGCAAGACCGGATCTCGCGCATTTGTTTGAACACATCATGTTCAACGGCTCGGAAAATTTCGACAAGGACTGGTTCGGTCCGTTTGAGGAAGTCGGCGCCACCGGCCTGAACGGCACCACCTGGTTCGACCGTACAAATTACTTTCAGACCGTGCCCACCACCGCGCTCGACATGACCTTGTGGATGGAATCCGACCGGATGGGCCACCTGCTCGGCGCGCTCACCCAGGAAAAGCTCGATGAGCAGCGCGGCGTGGTTCAAAACGAAAAACGCCAGGGCGACAACCAGCCTTATGGCATGGTTGAATATTCAATGCTGGAAGGCCTGCTGCCTGCCGGTCACCCCTATAGCCATTCCACGATTGGCTCGATGGAGGATCTGGAAAACGCCTCGCTCGAGACGGCGAAACAATGGTTCAAGGATTATTACGGCGCCGCCAATGCGGTCCTCGTCCTTGCAGGCGACATTGATGCGGAAACCGCCCGCACTTTGGTCGAAAAATATTTCGGCGACATTCCCGCCGGCCCGCCTGTTACGCAGACCAAAGCCGACGCGCCGAAGCTCGAAACAAATGTGCGCGAGGTGATGTATGATCGCGTGCCGCAACCACGCCTGGAGCGTTACTGGGTCGCGCCGGGACGCACCACGCGCGACGCCGTCATGCTTGAGCTCGCCGCGCAAGTTCTTGGCGGCGGCAAGACCTCAAGACTGTATAAGCGGCTGATCGATGACCTGCAGATCGCCACCATGGCCGTCCTCGGCAATCAGGAACAGGAGTTGCTGAGCTTCTACAACCTCACCGTCGATGCGAATGCAGACGCAGACCGCGCGCAAGTCGAGCGCGAGACCGACGCCGTCATTGCGCAATTCCTCGCCAAAGGTCCAAGCACCGCTGAGCTTTCACGGGCGAAAACCAGCATTAAAGCCGACATTTTGCGCGGCCTGGAGCAAATTGGCGGCTTTGGCGGCAAGGCCGTAACCCTGGCCCAGGGCGCGCTCTATGCAGACAATCCCGGTTTCATTCTTGAACAGCTGGATTGGCTGGAAGCCGCCACGCCGCAAGACGTGCTTGCGGCCGCGCGTGACGTGATGAATGCCGGATATTACCAACTCGACATTCTTCCGTTCCCGGAATATTCGACGACCGCTTCAACCGTCGACCGGTCAAAAGGCATCCCTGCAGTCACCTCCACGCCGGACCTGGTGTTTCCGGCAATCGAAGAAGCCACGCTGGACAACGGCATGAAAGTCGTGCTGGCGGAGCGTCATACGGTGCCAATCGTCGAAATCGCTGTTCAGTTTGACGGCGGATTTGCCGGGGACAGCATTGAAGGCGGCAAGCTCGGGGCATCATCTTTCACCGCCGCCATGCTTGACGAAGGCACGACACGCCGCTCCGCAACCCAGATCGCAGAGCAGCTCGATCTGCTCGGCGCGACGCTCGGCGCCGGCGCCAATCTCGATGTCAATTCGGTGCAGATGTCTGCGCTGAAGGAGAACCTTCGCCCGTCGCTTGATATTCTTGCGGATGTGATCCGGAACCCGGCCTTTGCGCAGGACGAAATTGACAAGCTGCGCGTACGCTGGCTCGCCAATATCGAGCAGGAAAAAGCCAGCCCGGTGCAACTCGCGCTGCGTTTGCTGCCGCCGGAAATCTATGGCGAAGGTCATGCCTATGCTGCGCCGCTGACTGGCTCCGGAACTGTCGAGTCGATCAACTCACTGACCCGCAACGACCTGACGAAATTCCACCAGAAATGGATCCGTCCCGACAATGCGACAATCTTCATCGTCGGCGATACGACCATGGCGGAAATCAAGCCATTGCTCGAAAAGGCGTTTGCGCGCTGGAACGCGCCTTCAGCGCCGGTACCGACCAAGAATGTTGCGGCGGTCGAACGCCCGGCGCATGGCAAAGTCATTCTCGTGGACAAGCCGGGCTCGCCGCAATCGCTGATTCTCGCCGCCCATGTGGCGCCGCCGTCAAATGCGGACAACGCCATCGCCATCACCGCCATGAACGACATTCTTGGCGGCCAGTTCTCGGCGCGGGTGAACATGAATCTGCGTGAGGACAAAGGCTGGGCCTATGGCGCCTACACCTTCATGCAAGGCGCTACGGGCCAGCGGCCCTATATGGTCTATGCGCCGGTGCAAACCGACAAGACCAAGGAATCGCTGCAGGAGCTGGTGAAAGAACTCACCGCCTATACCGGCGCCAAACCGGCGACCGGCGACGAGCTGCAGCGCACTGTGCTGAACAATGTGCGGTCCCTGCCCGGCTCGTTTGAAACATCAGGCGACGTGCTCGGCAGCCTTGCCTCAAGCGCACGATATGGCCGGCCGTGGAATTATCCTGAAACGCTGAAAGATGCGTATGAAGGCCTGACCATCGCCGACATTACAGCCGCCGCCAAAGAGGTGGTGCATCCTGAAAGTCTTGTCTGGGTGATTGTCGGCGACCGCGAAAAAATCGAAGCGGATGTCCGCGCCCTCAATCTCGGGCCGATCGAGTTGAAAAGCGCCGCTGACCTTTAGCCGTCGGGCGCATGCAAAAAAAACGCCGCCCCAAAAGGGCGGCGTTTTGATTCGGAGACGAAAAACGCGTTAGGCGCGGACCATCCGTACCACGTCATCTTCCAGGGCGATCGCTTCGCCATCGAGGAAGAGAACCGTGTAAGGCACATAGCCGCCCATCGTGCCGTTCGGCATGCGGGCTTTGACGCGCACATCCACCGCCCAGCAAGGCAATCCTTCATAACCGCTCACATCGGCGAACACCTGGTAAGGTGCGCTGGTGAACTCGTAACGGGCGGCGCGCTTGTCGGTCAGCCGCTCGCCAAAATAATCAACTGCCAGCGCCTCGTAGTTTGACGGCGCAGATCCGAAATCTGATGCAACGGCTACGGCGCCAAAGGCGACGGCGGCTGCGATACCAGCAAGAGCTTGTTTTATTTTCATTTTATGCCCCTTTCAGGTTGCTTGGGTTTCATGACATGACTGCATGACACATATGTCACTAAACTGTCATATACATGTCATCCAACTGTCATGTCAATAAAAATGCGCAACTTGTGCGCAATAATTCGCGCATTCCGTGCGCCGATCAAAAATCCTCGCCGCGCCGCCGCAAGCGGCGCCCTTCCAAATGCCGAAATCGCCGCCGGAACGCCGTCGATAAAAGGCGCAAAAGCGCAGCTCCGCCCATATCCCCCGGCCCGGTTTTTGAATAATGTAACGCCCAACGGGGTATCGTAGGCCAAGGGGAAGCTAATGGCGCGCTCGCTTGAACGGTCGGTGAAGTTTGTCCGGCCCGGTCGCTACATCTTGAACATGTTGCTGTTCCTGATCGCAGTCGGCGCGATGATTTTCTATCTGTCGCCCTGGAGCCCGCAGCCGACGCCCCTGCTGATGGACGCGTTTCAGGCGAATCCGGCCCTCAATGGTCTGATCATTGGCGTCCTCGCCATTGGCATTATCTATAATCTGAGACAGGCCGGCGTCATCGCCCCCGCCATTCGCTGGGTCGATGAATTCTGGGGCGCGGTTGATCCGAGCCGCACGCGCCTACCGCGCGCGCCGGGCCTGATCCGCGCCATGGCCACCATGCTGCTCGATGCGGACAAGAACAATGCCGGCAAGCTGACGCCTGAAGCCTCTCGCGCCATTCTCGACTCCATTGGCACGCGGATGGATGAAGGCCGCGAGATGGGCCGCTATCTGATGAACCTGCTGGTGTTTCTCGGACTGCTCGGCACCTTTTGGGGCCTGCTGGAAACTGTCAACGCTGTCGCCGCGACGATTAACGGCTTGGCCAATGCCGGCGGCGCGGCGGAAGACGCGGTGACGCAATTGATCGCCAATCTGCGCGAGCCGCTTTCCGGCATGGGAACGGCGTTCTCCTCCTCCTTGTTCGGCCTTGGCGGCAGCCTAGTTGTCGGCTTCCTCGATTTACAGGCTAGCCAGGCGCAGAACCGTTTCTATACGGATCTTGAAGACTGGCTCGCCGGAAAAACCGACACCGTGCGCGGCGGCGGCAAAGGCGGCGCCAATCTCAGCGCGGAGATCGCCGATGACGACCTTATCGGCGCCGTTCAAGCGCTTGAGGCGGCGCTTGCCGCCAATACCGAAACCCAGATCAAAGCGGCCGCCGGCCAGATGGCGGAGCTGAAAGATGAAATCAGGGCGCTGAACCGAACGCTGATCCGCGTCGGTAAAGGCGAATAAGGGCGGGGAGTTAGTCCATGGCGCGCCGGCGCTCACGCAGCGAGGCCAATATATGGCCGGGCTTTGTCGACGGATTGTCGACATTGCTGCTCGTGCTGATGTTTGTCCTGTCGATTTTCGTGGTGGCGCAATTTTACCTCGGCGACCGCCTGCAGACCGTAAAGGATGAGCTTGCCTCGAAGGACGACGAGCTGGCGCGACTGATCGCACAGATTAACTCGCTGAACGACCAGCTCGGTCTCGCCACCGCCGAGCGCGACAGATTGCAGGCGCAGGTTCTGGCGCTTGAAGACACCATCAAGGAAAAAGACACAAAGCTGGGCGACATGACCGCCGCGCTGGCGACAAGCCAGGCCGCCGTCGCCGCGTCCGCTGAGGAACTGGCTGCGGAAAAAGCGCTTTCCGACGCCCAGAAAAGCGAGCTTGCAACCCTCAATGCGCAAATCGCCGCGCTGCGCCGTCAACTCGCCAGCCTGCAAGAAGCCCTTGACGCCGCCGAGGCCAAGGACATTGAGCAGCAGGCGCAGATCGAAAACCTGTCACAACGCCTTAACGCCGCCCTCGCGCGCAAGGTGCAGGAGCTTCAGGAAGTGCGGTCGCGTTTCTTCGAAGCGCTGCGTGACGCGCTCGGCGATCGCGCCGACATCAAGGTTGTTGGCGACCGGTTCATTTTTGAAAGCGATATTTTGTTCAGTTCCTGCTCGGCGACATTGGGCGACGCCGGCAAGGTCGAACTCAACAAGCTCGCAACCGCCTTGCTTGATATTCAAGGTGAGATTCCTACAGAAGTGAATTGGGTGCTGCGGGTCGACGGCCATGCGGACGCCTCGCCGCTGGGCCCGTCATGCCGGGCGTTATTTGATTCCAATCTCGAGTTGTCTGCACAAAGAGCGATTTCCGTGGTGCAGTATCTGACCAGCCGCGGCGTGCCCGAACGCCGCCTGCTCGCCACCGGCTCCGGCTCGGCGGCGCCGCTGGTTTCCGGTTATTCAACCACGGCGCTATCGCAAAACCGGCGCATTGAATTCAAGTTGACTGAGCGATAAATTCGCTCGCAAGGGGGTTGGCATGAAGACATTATGGCTAGCAGGCATTGGCCTCGCGGCGATCACGGCCAGCATCGCGGCTGGCGCCGTTTCCGCTCAGGATCGAACGCGGCCCGACCCGGAGGCGCTGAAAAGCGCGCTTCAGGAAAAAGCCCAGCGCATTCCCAAACGCGGCCTCGCCGCCGCCTTGCGCGCCGCTTCGGATAAGCGCGATGCGCGCGCCCGAACCCTTTCCGGCAAGCCGGATTTGCAGGCCTTGCGCGAAGATCTGAAACGCAGCAGCGATGCGGATGAGGAACGCCGCGCCGCGCAGTTGAACGTGACCGCCACGCGCGCAATCACCGCCGCCCCGCCTGCGCCCGGCGGCATCCGCCCCCTCGCGGCCGCCAGCCACTTGCGCCGCGTGACGCAAGAAGAAATTGAAAAACCCCAGATTCCTGTTCTGATCCCAGCCGCTTCTGAGGTGCGCGATCAGATCAAAATCTACGGCATGGAAAACGTCTACACCGCGACCGCGCGCATCGACACGGAAGCGACCCTGTCGATTTCCGGCACCTGCAATCGCGTGGTTGGCGGCGCGCCCGAAACGGTCGCTTTCCGCAAACGCATAGCGGAAAAGCCGCGCCGGCTCGCCAGCACCAACGCCGCCTATTACATCTCGCGCAACGATTACGGCGTCGATCTGAGCTTCGCCAAATTCGGATGCGGCTATGTGATGACCATCGAATGCGGCGACCCCGCCGCCGATCCGCGATGCGCCGCCGATGAGTATATCTCCGGCCTTGCAGACTCGATGTTTCTCGCCAACCCTGAATTGGCGGGAGGCGAATGATGCAAAAGTTCGACAAATTCCTTTTCGCGCTCATCTGTTCAGCGTCTCTTACGGCATGCGATTTCTCCGGCGGCGAAACGCCGGACCCGATCGACCACCCCGATGATCCTGCGCCGGAGGATCCGATTGAACCAGATCCCATCGATCCGGATCCGGAAGAGCCGGACCCCATTCCCGATGACGACTTTCTTGCCGATGACGAGGGGCGCGTTTTCTCCTATGTGCCCGTGGGCGACCTGTTGCCGAATTCCGGTCCCGGCAATGCCGACGCCACCATTTACCGCCCGGACATTCAGTTCCCGCTCGAGGACGCCGCCTTCCTGAACAGCCAGGTCTATCGCTATGGCGGCAGCCAGGGCTCCATCAACGGCATGAATGGCGGCCAATGCGAGACATCGAATTACGACTATCCCTGGCAGGACACATTCTGCGAGTCGCGCTCGCGCTCGCAAATCATGTGCCCGGATGGCGGCCATGAGGGCGTCGACATCCGTCCCGCCACCTGCATTCCCGAAACCGGCGCCAGCCATTGGGCTGTCGCCGTCGAGGATGGTCGCATCGTCGGCCTTGCAGACTCAAAATACACTGTAAAACTGCAAACCGCCGACGGCACGCTTTACCGCTATATGCATTTGCGCATGGACCAATTGGCGGTCACGGATGGCCAGTATGTGACCAAAGGCCAGCGCCTTGGAAAAGTCTCCAATGACTTTTTCAATTCCGCCGGCGAACGCGTTCCGACGACCTATCATTTGCATTTTGAAATGTATCAGAACTATGCGCCGGACGAAGTCACCGATCCGGTGTTCGATCAGGTCAGCCCCTATATGACACTGGTCAGCGCCTATGAAAGAAAGCTGCGGGAGGAATAGCGCGGCGGCGCTTAGCCGCCGAACATCACTTCGTTCATGATCCGCCCCGGCAAGAAGGCGAGCGCGCCCGCGACCACCAATCCCCCGAGAAACATCCCGATAAACGGGCCGGAATGGCGCTTGAGGTTTGGCCCGCCTTTCAGGATCTGCGATACGCCGATGACGATGCCGACCGCGGTCAGCACCGTGAACGCATGGATCGGCCCAAACCACTGAAGAAACGGCGTAGCGGGATTTATCGCAGGGCGGATGAAAACGCTGCTGACCACAACTGCCACCATGATCAGCACCCAGACAGTGCCGAGCGTGCGATGCGGCAGGGTTCCCTTTGGCGCCGATAGTTGAACGACCCCGAGCAGAAATGCGGCGATGGCGCCAAATGCGTGAACCTGAATCACCCATGGCGCGCTCAATAATGGCTCTAGAGACATAGCTTCCATTCCCCCGCACAGACCGCCAAGATCAATGCCCTGCCATGCAACGCTAAAGCCTCAGTCAGCCTTTTTCAAAGAAAAAGCGGCCCAAACGCCCGCCAGCGCGCCCGCCAGACCAAACCACGTCAATGCATATTCAAGATGACGATTATTAAAAGCGAGCCGCGTCGTGCCGCCCTTCGGCCATTCGCGCCCCGGCACGACGCCTTGATCAATGTAATAGGGAAATGCATCGATCTGCGCGTCCGCTGCGAACGCCACAGGATCGCGGATGAACCATAATCCGTCTACGGATTTACCCTTGGCCTGAAACCAGGATGCTGGCGGCGTCGGCCTTTCCCGGTAGCGCAAAAGGCCCGTAATAATCGTCGGCTCTTCTGCGTTCGCCGCGGTGGAGCCCATGGCCTCTTGCAGGACAAAGCCCGCATTGACATAGACCGCCCTGCCGGAGGCGGTGATCAGCGGTGCGAAAGCAAAAACCCCCGCATCTCCGTCAAATGTGCCGAAGACATTCGCCGCCCGGTCTGCGTCCATGCGTCCTTCGACGCTCACCGGCGCATATTCCATCGCCTCACCCGCTTCGGCGCGGCCAACGGCCTCATCGAACGGAATCGGCGGCGCATTCACGCGCGCCTCGACCTGCGCGATCAGATCACGCTTCCAGTCCAGCCGGTGCAACTGCCAGCTTCCGAGCACAATCAAAAGCCCTAGCGCAAGCGCGGTCGCAATGGTCAGGCCGGGACGAAATTCAAATCGCAGGCGCGCCATCACTCTTCGAGACGGCCTTCCGCCGCCTTGTTTGCGTATTGCAGCGCGATCATCGTCGCCTTTAACGGCCGCAACAAGGTCAGGATCGAAACCACGGCGAAGCCAATGCTAAGCGCCATCGCAACGCCCATAGGCGCATACCAGACATAGCGCGCCACGAAGGCGAGCGCGACGGCGATGAACCCGACAATGAAAATCACAAACACGGCTGGTCCATCGCCCGAATCCGCTTTGGCGTAGTCGAGATTGCAAACCTCGCAGGCGGGCCGCATTTTGAGAAAGCCGTCAAACAGCGCCCCCTGTCCGCAACGCGGGCATTTCGCCCCGAAGCCGGCGGCATAAGGCGAGACAGGCGGATAATAAATCATGATACGGACTATTCTCCCGCCTCGTCAGCCACGGGCGCCAAGAAGATGGTTGCGTTTTCCTCACCCGTCGTCTGTCCGCGATGATAGGCTTTTGCGGCGGCGACCAGCCCTTTCATTGTCTCGACCGTGCAAACCTCAAAATCCTGGTCCTCGGTCGAGAGATCATTTTTGGCGATAAGCTTTGCGCGCAGTGTTTCCGGAAGATCCTGACACAACATCATGGTCAAAGAAAAACCACTGCTGTCGCCTGCGCCGTAATAATAGGCATAGCCGTCATCTTCAGCGGACTGGACCGCATAAGCGTCGCGCGCAATGCGCCGAAATCTGAAGATCGCCGGGTCTTCATCTTCCGCTGTCAGCGAATAGGACCCGTCATCCAGACGGGTGATGGCGAACAGGGTGCAATCTTCCGCAGTTTCGGAATCGCAAGCTGTGTACTGGCCTTGTGCGAAGGGGCGGCCCTTGCCGGTCGCCGCATCCAGAACGGGCTCTTCAGAGACAAGACACCCGGAGAGCAAGCCTGCGGCGAGCGCCGCAAGGCCGGTTTTCAGGATCTGCAGAGAGCGCATTCGCCGCCCTCCCATGTTGCTGCGTCAGCAGCCTAGGACAAAAGCCCCTGATTGCCGAGCACGTAGATGAAGGCGAAGAGGAACAGCCAAACCACGTCGACAAAGTGCCAGTACCAGGCGGCGCATTCGAAGCCGAAATGCCGCTCCGGCGTGAAATGGCCCGCCAGCGCCCGGAACAAGCAGACGATCAGGAAGATCGTGCCGATGAGAACATGCAATCCGTGGAAGCCGGTGGCCATGAAGAAGGATGAGCCGTAAATGCCGCCGCCGGAAAATTTGAACATGCCGCCTGCGAGCGCTTCGTAATATTCAACCGCCTGCAGCGACGTAAACAGAACGCCGAGAACAACCGTGAGGATAAGGCCCTGCACCAGGCCTTTCTGGTCGCCATGCTGAACTGCATGGTGCGCCCAGGTGACGGTCGTGCCGGACAGCAACAAGACCAGCGTGTTGATCAATGGCAGCCCCCACGCAGAGAGCGGCTCAACACCGACCGGCGGCCAGACGCCGCCAATTGCATGCAACCGTCCGTCATTGCCAATAAAAGCGGGATCGCCATTGCCGTTCAGCATTTGCGTGCCGTCGGCGAGCATGACCGGATCGAACGCCGTCGGGAACAACGCCGCGCCGAAAAACGCCCAGAACCATGCAGCAAAGAACATGACCTCTGACGCGATGAACAGCAGCATGCCGTAGCGCAGGCCGAGGCGGATAACGACCGCCGTGTTTTCGCCCGTCAGACTTTCCTTGATGATGTCGCGCCACCAGCCGAGCATCGTCACCAAGATCCCGGCAAAGCCAATCATGAAGAGCGTGTTGCCCTTAAGGCCCAAAATCTTCGCCGCGCCTTCATCGGTCGGACCGCCAATGAGAATGCCCGGTTCACCGGCGCCGGATTTCATCCAGGCGACCGCGCCGATCATCATGATCGCAGCGGATACTGAGCCAACCAAAGGCCACGGTGATGGGTTGACGAGATGGTAATCGTGTTTGACTTCCGCGCCGGCCATGGCAGGTCCCTCTTGAGCGAATTCCGAAAGGTTTTGAGAGGGTTCTATACTGGGGCGGGCCAAAATTCCAAGCGCCGTCGCCCCCAGACCCCGCGCTATTCGGCCGCACTATCCCCGTCAGCGGCCGTCTCCGTCCCGTCATCCCAAGGAAAAAACGTATAGGAGAGCGTAATGGTCTGGACGTCATCGAGATTCCGGTCATCGGCGAGCGCCGGATCGACGAAATAAGTCACCGGCATGGATATTTTCTGGCCCGGCGCCAGCGTCTGCTCCGTGAAGCAAAAACACTCGATTTTCTTGAAGTAAATTCCCGCCTTGGCTGGCGAGACATTATAGGTCGCGCGGCCGGTCACAGGCTTGGCGGAGTGGTTTTCGGCTTCGTAGAAAGCAAGCCCCGTCTCGCCAATATGAAGCGTCTGGGACACCTGTTCAGGATGGAACCGCCAATCGAGGCCATTGCCCACATTGGCGTCAAAGCGGATGGCGATCTGGCGCGCCAGCGTGCGGTCAGCGCCGGTCTCGGCGCGCTGGGTCGTGCCGTTCCACCCGGTCACCTGGCAAAAAGCGCGGTAGGCCGGCACCGCCGCAAACGACATAGCCACCATGCCGACAACGACGCCGGAAACGATCATCGCCGTTTTACGGTTCCTCGCCCGACTGCCGTTCGATTGGTCCTGTGTCGCCAGATCTTGATCTGTCATCTCGCTCAACCCCTGCGGCGCGTTCGCCATCAGCTTTAACATGGTGACTAAAAACACAATCACCACAAAGGCGGCCAGCGAAAGGCCGATCGCAACATTGCGGCGCTTTTGTTGCTTGCGCTCATCCGGCGTCAAAGCTCTTGGCGGATCAACATTTTCAACCATGGAGCCCCGCCAAATTCTCGATCAGCAATGTCGCAAACAGACCGAAGAGATAAATTATCGAAAAGCCGAACAGCTTTTTCGCGGATTTATAATCGCCTTCCGAGGCGTTCAACACGACCCAGGACAACCCGACAAATCCGGCGCCCAGAAGCGCGCTCACCGCCAGATACAGCAAGCCCGCCATGCCGATGACAAATGGCGCTACGCCGGTCGCGGCGAGGATCAGCGCATAGGCGAAAATCTGTTTGCGGGTTGAGGCTTCGCCTTTCACGACGGGCATCATCGGCACGCCCGCGCGTTCATAATCGCCGCGCTTATACAGCGCGAGCGCCCAGAAATGCGGCGGCGTCCACAGGAAAATGACGGCGAATAAAACCCATGCCTCAAGCGGCGCGGCGCCAGATGCAGCCGCCCAACCAACGACAGGCGGCAGCGCGCCGGCGGCGCCGCCAATGACAATGTTTTGCGGCGTCGAACGCTTTAGCCACATGGAATAGATGACGACGTAAAAGAAGATCGTGAAGGCGAGCAGCCCCGCGGCCAGATAGTTCGACGCAAGCGCCAACAACGCAACGGACAGAAAAGACAGAAAGCCGCCAAACGCCGCCGCTTCCGCGCGCGGAATTCGCCCCGCCGGAATTGGCCGCGATTCGGTGCGCTTCATCACCGAATCGATATCCGCGTCCCACCACATATTAAGCGCGCCCGAGGCGCCGGCGCCGACCGCGATCGCCAACAGGGAGACAAGCCCCAGCAACGGGTTCATCGATCCGGGCGCGACCGCCATGCCGACAAAGGCCGTAAAGATGACAAGCGACATCACGCGCGGCTTTAACAGCGCGAAATAATCGCCCGGCCCTGCAAGGGCGTAGGACTGTCCCACAAGGGAATAAGGCTCAGGTTTCATAGCGGCATCGCTCATGGCGCGCCTTATGCCGGAAACAGCAGCGCCTTTCAAATGACGAATGGCCGCGGCGCGCAATTATGAACAGCCCGCCCGGCGGCCGCTTATCGCCCCGTCAGGCCCGGCCGAACAGGGTTCGCACGCCGAACAGGAGCAGGATCAAAAACATGAAGGCGATGAAATAGGCCAGCAAGGTGCCCGCCTGGAGATCCATGAAATAGCCCCAGCTTGCATCCAGCTGGGAGACCGCGCGGTCGCCATAGGTCGTTTCCGCCGCCGCGCCGCGAAAATAGCCTCGCAGATAGCCGCCAATTGCAAACAAAATCAGCGCCAGCAAGGTCATCGATCCGATCTGCGTCCCGCGACGCATCACCAGCGACGCAACCACTACCGAGCCGAATGCGATCGTCAGCGCGATCATGTCGCCATTCAGGAAAGTCGACCGAAAAATACCCGCCACATCATTGATCACCGTCTCCAACACAGCACCCCTCCATAGATCGTTTCTTCAGACCAGCCGTTAACTATTTGTACCGGATTTTTGCGCGCTCGGCCAGCAGGCTAAACCTCTTGTTTTTTCAACAAAAAAGCCCCGCCGGGATGAACCGGCGGGGCGATTTTTCGCGACAGGAAGGTTAACGCCTAGAAGGCTTTTGCGTCGCCCTTGTCGAAGCGCGGCAGTTCGTTGAACTGGTGGAATGGCGGCGGCGACGGCAAGGTCCATTCCAGCGTCGTCGCGCCCGCGCCCCATGGATTGGCCGGGGCCTTGCGGCGGTAGATGAAGAACGCGTCGATCATCGCCACCAGGAACACCGCCATGCCCACCAGGGTGATCGCATAGCCGACCGACGACAGGTGGTGCCATTGGGCGAATGCTTCAGGGTAGTCGATATAACGGCGCGGCATGCCCTGCAGGCCGAGGAAGTGCTGCGGGAAGAAGATCAGGTTCACGCCAAGGAACATGATCCAGAAATGCAGCTGACCCAGAATTTCGCGGTACATCTTGCCGGTCATTTTCGGGAACCAGTAATACCAGCCCGCAAAAATCGCGAAGACAGCGCCGAGCGACAACACATAATGGAAGTGCGCAACAACATAATAGGTGTCGTGCATATAGTGGTCGATGCCCGCATTGGCGAGCAAAACGCCAGTGACGCCGCCGACGGTGAACAGGAAGATAAAGCCCATCGCCCAGACCATCGGCGTTTTGAATTGTATGGAGCCGCCCCACATGGTCGCGATCCATGAGAATATCTTGATGCCGGTGGGGACCGCGATGACCATCGTCGCCGCAACGAAATAGGCTTTCATGTTCACCGAAAGGCCGACCGTATACATGTGGTGCGCCCAGACGATGAAGCCGACAAAGCCGATCGCCACCATCGCATAGGCCATGCCGAGATAGCCAAAGATCGGCTTGCGCGAGAAGGTCGAGACGATGTGGCTGATGATGCCGAAGCCTGGAAGGATGAGAATATAGACTTCCGGGTGGCCGAAGAACCAGAACAGATGCTGGAACAGAAGCGGGTCGCCGCCGCCGGCCGCGTCAAAGAAGGACGTGCCGAAATTGCGGTCGGTCAGCAGCATGGTGATCGCGCCGGCGAGAACCGGAAGCGACAGCACCAGCAAGAACGCCGTCACCAGAACCGACCATGCAAAGAGCGGCATTTTATGCAGCGTCATGCCTGGCGCGCGCATATTGAAGATCGTGGTGATGAAATTGATGGCGCCAAGGATCGATGAGGCGCCCGCCAGGTGCAACGACAGGATCAATAGATCCATCGCGGGCCCGGGATTGCCCGTATTCGACGATAAGGGCGGATACATGACCCAACCTCCGCCAAATCCGAGATTGGAGCCATAGCCCGGCACGAATAGGGACATGGTGATCAAAATGCCCGACGCGCCATAAAGCCAGAAGGAAATATTGTTCATGCGCGGGAAGGCCATATCCGGCGCGCCGATCATGATCGGCACAAACCAGTTGCCGAAGCCGCCGATCAAGGCGGGCATGACCATGAAGAAGATCATGATGAGACCGTGATAGGTCGTCAGCACGTTGTAGAAATTATATGCCGCGTCCATGTCGCCGCCGGTGAAGCGGGTCAGGATGGTCACGCCCGGCTCGGCAAGCTCCCACCGCATCAGACCCGACATCGCCCCGCCGACAATGCCGGCGATGATCGCAAAGATCAGATAGAGCGTGCCAATGTCTTTATGGTTGGTCGAAAAAACCAGCGGACAAAGAATGGTGGTGTGTGGTCGTGCTCGTCATGCGACCCGGGAGTGGCGTGTGCGTCAGCCATGATGGTTCCTTGCCCTCTTATTCAGCGGCTGCGCTGGCGTCATCGGCCTGCGCAAGTTTGACTTTATCGGTAGCGAACATTGGATCGATGCCGGCGAGCGAACGCTGTCCGTCGATCCAGGCCTCAAATGCCGGACGGGAGACAACTTCAACGACAATCGGCATGAAGGCGTGGCGAACGCCGCAAATTTCCGAACACTGGCCGTAATAGACGCCTTCGCGGTCAGCGCGGATCCAGGTTTCGTTCGTGCGCCCCGGGACGGCGTCGACCTTTACGGCGAAGTTCGGCAGAGTCCAGGAATGAATGACGTCCTTCGCTGTTGTCGTAACGCGAATGGTCTCGCCCACTGGCACAACAACGCGGTTGTCGACTTCAAAACGGTACATTTCCGGCGTTGTCTGCTCTTCCGGCAGCATATTCGAGAAAATCTCGAAGTCGCCGAAATCAGGATAGCCGTAGCTCCAGTTCCACTGATAGCCGGTGACTTTCAACGTCATGGTCGGCTCAAGGATCACTTCCTTTTCGCAGCCGTCAAAATAACGCTTCGCCATCGGGCAGCCGCTGACATTCTGGGTTGACCTGCCGCCGCGCAAAATCACGCTCGATCCGATCGGCGCAGGCTGGTTCAACGAAACAACCATGTCGGTCTCGCCCCAGCCTTCGACTGTGAAGTCGGTTTTGTATTTAAGGCTCCGGCGATCCGAACCCGTGTCGATCATCACCTGCAGCTGATCGCGGCGAGAGACCGCACGGCTCGGCGGAAAATCATTCGGGAATACAAAGTCGACCGTTTGTCCATCGCCGCGCGCGACCACCTGTTTGCCGTCCGGCGTCACGCCTTCTTTGAAAAGCAGTTCAAAGGAAGGAAGCGCGATGATCAACAGGATGATAATGGGAACGCCGGTCCAGACGACCTCAAGCAATGTGTTGTGGCTGGTTTTGCTCGGCTCCGGGTTTGATTTGGAATTGTAGCGCACGGCCACCCAAATCAGCAGCCCCAGCACGAACAGGCTGATCACGGTCATCACCGGCATCAAAATGCCGTCATGGAAAAAATGCACTTCTTCCGCCAGCGCCGACGCCGGCGGCACCATTTTCACGCCGCCATCTTCGGGCAACGCGTAAGCGGCGGAAGCCGCCATCACGCTCAATCCAGTCAGGAAAGAGAAAAGTCTTTTCATTGTCGCATCCCGCGCCTGTCGAAAGCCCGCCGCAATCAGCTGGCTGTTCATTCCAAATCCGGCCGCCTCGATACGCCCGCTTGAGCGCCGAGGTCAAATTTTTAAGTCTTCAGACGGGCCGCTTATAGGCCGCCCTTGGGCGCGCCGTCATCGCGCTAGCGAAGGAAAAATGGTCGCAGCACCACAGCCGCCCCCCGCCCCGGATTTCCGCCATTGCCGCCGGGCCTTTGGAGCCCTAAATCTTGTGGATGACAGAATCATATTTTTTCTCCCGCACCGATCTCGATCCCGCGCGCGCGCAAAGCGTCCTCGACAATGCGCTGAAAGGCGCTGACGACGGCGAACTCTATCTGGAATATAGCCAGTCAGAAGCCTTTGTTTTCGACGACAACCGGCTGAAAACCGCCAATTTCGACGTAAATCAGGGGTTCGGCCTGCGCGCCGTTTGCGGCGAATCAACGGGATACGCCCACGCCTCCGAACTTTCCGAGGCCGCGCTGAAACGGGCTGGCGACGCGGTTCAGGCGGTCAAATCCGGTCGCGGCGGGGCATTGGCGGGCGGCCCAGCGCGCACCAATTCCAAGCTTTACTCCGATGAAAACCCCTTGGGCGGCCAGGGATTTGAGGAAAAAGCCAAGCTTTTGGCCGATATCAACGACTATGCGCGCGCGCTCGACCCCCGCGTGCGTCAGGTTTCCTGCTCCCTGTCCGGGACTTGGGAGGCTGTGGAAATACTTCGTCCCGGAGGCGAAATCATCCGAGATTTCCGGCCTCTCGTCCGCCTGAACGTCTCTGTGACCGCCGGCGAAGGCGACCGTCAGGAATCAGGCAGCTACGGCGCTGGCGGCCGCGAGGGCTATGCCCGCTTCATCGCCGCCGACGCCTGGCAGGCGCAGGTGAACGAGGCCTTGCGGCAGGCGCTGGTCAATCTGGAAGCGGAGCCGGCCCCAGCCGGCGAGATGGAAGTGGTGCTCGGGCCGGGCTGGACCGGCGTTCTGCTCCATGAGGCGGTCGGACACGGGCTCGAAGGCGATTTCAACCGCAAGGGCACCTCCGCCTTTGCCGGCCGGATCGGCGAGCGCGTCGCCGCGCCGGGCGTCACGGTGGTCGATGACGGCACGATTTCCGGACGGCGCGGCTCGCTCACCGTCGATGATGAAGGCACGCCGACCTCGCGCACCGTCCTTATCGAAGACGGGATCTTGAAGGGGTACCTGCAGGATCGTCTCAATGCACGGCTGATGGGCGGTGATTCCACCGGCAACGGCCGCCGTGAAAGTTTTGCACATCAGCCCATGCCGCGCATGACCAACACCTTCATGCTTGGCGGCAAAGACGATCCGGAAGAAATCCTCGCCAGCGTGAAAGACGGCATTTACGCCGTGAATTTCTCCGGCGGCCAGGTGGACATCACTTCAGGCAAATTCGTCTTCAACTGCACCGAGGCCTATCGCGTCAAAAACGGCAAGGTCGGCGCGCCGATCAAAAACGCCGCGCTGATCGGCGACGGCCCAAGCGTCCTCACCAAGGTTTCAATGATCGGCAATGATTTCAAACTCGATCCCGGCATTGGCGTTTGCGGCAAGGCGGGACAAGGCGTGCCCGTGGGCGTTGGTCAACCGACAATGAAAATCGACAGCATGACTGTTGGCGGCGCCGGCGCGTAAGGCCAGTCAAGGCTATGATTTTAAAAGAAAACGGGGCGCTTAAGATCTATATTCTAAAATAGCGTGGCATTTATTTGACAATACTTAAAAAGAGGAGAAAATAAGATCATATTATTGTGTGGGGGCGCATAATATGCAGCGAAATTTCTTACTGCCACATTTTACGCATGATCTCGACCATTGGGGTTCGACCATATCTCTTTACCAGATCATCTGTCTGATTTTAATCGCCATCACTATTATCTCTCTCGCATCCGTCATCTTCATGGACGGCCTAAACCCGCAAGACGACAATCTAAATGACAAAAAAACGCTAATCCGAAATCGGCTGGCGCGCTTACCCAAGCGATTACGCCATCGAACGTTACAAACGTGGCGCGCGCTGTACGCTTTTGCGGCACAACCGTCACCAAGTTTCTGGTGGCGCCTTTTTAGGCTGTTTCCTGCAGGAATAGGCGCAGCCTTCTTGTTACTCTGGACGCTCTTCGACGGCATTCTCTTTCTATTGCTTTACGCGTTTCTTCGAATGAAACTGTTCTGCCTTGCGTTGATCGATGATAAGCGCCGCACCATTCTCATTGGGATCTCCGCGACAACGATCATCCTGATCGCTACTGCAGCCATCGGGTTTTCATATGACTGTTACGAGGTGCGCAACGTCACGCAGCCCACAAGCGCAACCAATGAAACCTCCGCATCCGACACCGATAGCATTCGCAAGAACCCTTTTTGCAACGGATTCAACGCAAAAATGGTGCTCGCAATTGATTTAGGTTTGGCGACCGTTTTTTTCTTTATTTTGTTTTTCTACCACTGGAGGCTTCCGCCTGAACATTTTCAGGAAAAAGCCGCCCGTTTCAAAAACCTTCTGGCGCAAGGAGCATCCTTGCTTGGCGTAAGCGGCACTTTAGGCCTAACGGCCGCCAATGCCCCAAGTAAAACAATCCACGAAATCGAAATGAGCGCCCAGCAAGAAAACCGTCGCACTACAGATTACGAGATAATTGCTGCGATGCAGGAGAGCTTATTGAAAGAATTGAGGCAACAAGGCATTCCACAAAAACAGACTCACTTGATCATGCCCGCCCTCTATCCGCAGCTTTATAATATTCACTACCAAAACGCTCCAAGGAATAACGAGCAGGGGATGTGGAATGCATTTTATTTTGAACAAGCTGCAAAGCAAGAAACCGCTCGTTTGAATGAAAGGCTAGATGCCCTGGCAGCCACCTTGAACGCTCACTTAGCAAGCCCGAAATCTGAACATTCGGGAGACACCGAATTGGAGGCCGTCAAAAAGGATCTGATGGAGGCACAATCCGATCTTACGACGGTGTCAGCGCTCGCTGGCTACGCCGCAGACGCGGCCACGGATAACACAAACACTCTTAATACTATTGGCACAATAACAAATGATCGTGAGGAACGCTGCAATCGGATAAGCTTCTCTTTCTCCGCCGCGACCACACTCATCGATCGCCTTGACAGCAGGCTGACCTCTCTAAGGGATAACAACACAATGGTCGCTTGCCAGCTTGTAGGGAAACTGCGGAAAGGGAAGTTTAAGCGAGCTTACAAAGCCATGACTCAAAGCCGTGAAGACAAAGAGTTTAAAAGCGAACTGCTCGACGCGTGCAGAAGAGGCAACTCGCAAGAACTTCAGAAATTGCTGGACTTGAACCAGGTTCTGGCCCCGCAACAGCAACTTGTTTCAGACATTAAAGAATCGATGCAGCCGCTGCTTACCGAAATACGGCGTGATTGCCTCCTTTAGCAAACAGATGCGCCATAGGCTGCAAACTACACCACGATGTTGCGACGCTCGAAAGGACAGGCCGACCAGAACACAGACAAATAAAGACAGATCAAGAAAGCCGCTGGCCAGAACGGTCCAGAGTGCTTTGCCTCATACGCGCGCTTGGCCGCCGCTGCGTAGTATGCTGCGCCGACAGCCGATACGGCCGCTATGGATACGCCCGCATCATCGGCAGTCTCGCCGTCACCGTCTTCTAAATCTTCACTCATCGCCGCCCCTCAGTTAAAGGGTAGCAAAAACTTGTTCGGGAGAGAAGCGTGCGCGCGAGGCGGCTGCAATCAGGACAGTTTCAGCAGCTTGCGCGCCTGATTAAGTGCTTTGGGATTTGATTTTGCGCCGGCGTTTTCTTTCATGCACCATTCAAGAAAGGCGCGGAATTCAGGATCGAAGGCGCCGCGCCCGGAAGCGAGTTGAATGATATTGAAGTTCCCGCCGGGATTGACTTCGAGCAGTGACGGGCCCGCGTCAGTGAGCGCAACATCCCATGACTGGATGTGAAGGCTCGGGAACACCATCGCCGCACGCTGCGCCAATTCTTTCGCCTGCGCGAAGTCGGGCAAAGCGACGCCGGCGATGGCCGCGCCGCTATCGGGATGAGCGTCCAGGGTTTCGGTCGCAACGCCAACGCCGCGGCGCGCAGGGCCAAGCACGCCCGTATCGCGGTCCGCATAAGCGACCAGATTGCCCGCGCGGCGGAAATTATCGACAAAGTGATCGCCGGCTGGAAGACGCAACGCCGCCTCGCGCACAACCGGCCCGTCGGGACCGAGCCAAACCATCAATCGCAATGTGGCGATCCGCTGGCCGGTAATCGCCGCAATTGCAGCATGGGGCGACAAGACTTCCTGAAAGACGAAGCCGTCTTTTTCAAGATAAGGCGCAACCTCCGCCGCCATCTCAGCGATGGCGCAGTCGCCGCCGGCGAGCGTCAGCCTATCGCCTTCACGCGCAACGAGTTTCACCGCGCCGTCCCCGTGACTGGCGACAGCCGGCTTGCCAAATAGCGGCAATGCACAGCCTTCAAGATAGCGTGCGACGGCGTCAGCATCGCGCAGCATGGAAACCCCGCCAACCTCGCGAGTCTTATGAGCGACAGCGTCAATGCGCGGCGTCGGCAACCCTGCCTCAACCATCCGCTCAAAAAACGCGACCTTGTCTTCTGCATCGTTCCAGTTGCGAAGGTCGTTGGCGATATAGAATGCAGCGCGGGCGCGCTGGTCGCCCATATAAGCGGGATAGTCCGAGCGCTGATGAGCATAGAGCCCGTAATAAATATATTCTTCAAAGCTCATCCCGGCGCCAGCCATGCGCAAGGCGAGAAAATCGCCGACCTGTTTGCCGAAGCTGGCGCCGTAACGCTTGCTGGCGATCTGCATGTCGCGGGCGACATCGAGATCGTAAGGAGAAGCTTTTTCCGCGAGCGCCATGAGCCGGTTTCCCACTGAAGGTTTGCAATGAATTCCAGCGGAGAATAGAAATTCATGGTTAACGCCTTGTTTATAGGCTCCACGGTTTCGCCGGCGAAAGAACGCGCTAAAACGGTTGCATGAGCAAACTCGTCACCCGCTTCGCCCCCTCGCCGACAGGGCTATTGCATCTCGGCCACGCCTTTTCGGCGCTCACCGCCTATCGCGCGGCGGAAGCCGCTGGCGGGCGCTTTCTTCTGCGCATCGAAGACATCGACCGGATCCGCTGCAAACCGGAATTCGAGACGGCGATCTATGACGATCTCGCCTGGCTGGGACTCACCTGGGAAACCCCCGCACGCCGGCAATCGGAACATTTCGATGAATACGCCGCCGCTCTGAACACGCTGCGCGAGAAAGGCCTCGTTTATCGCTGCTTTAAAACCCGCAAGGAGATCACCGACGAAATCGCCCGCGCCCCGCATTTCGCGCCTGAGGGACCGGAAGGACCTGCCTATGTGGGCGGGCCGCTCCCTGCTTCTGAAGAGCGGTATTTGCTGGCGGAAGGCGCGCCTTTTGCGTGGCGATTATCGACAGTGGCCGCAAGAAAATATTTGGGCGATGCTTTCGACACGCTTTCATTCACGGAAGAAACGCCGGATGGCCTGCGAACAATCAAAGCCACGCCAGAGATTTTTGGCGACCCGGTGATTGCCCGCAAGGACAATGGCACGAGCTACCATCTCGCCTCTGTCCATGATGACGCCGTACAGGGGATTTCCCATGTCATTCGCGGCGAGGATTTATATCACGCAGCGCATCTGCACCGCTTGCTGCAATCCCTGCTAGATTTGCCCGAACCCCTTTACCGCCATCATCGTCTGTTGACGGATGACAATGGCCGCCGCCTCGCCAAACGCGACAAGGCGGCGACGCTGAAGGCCTTGCGACAGAAGGGAAAATCTCCCTCAGACATCATCGCCGAGCTTGGCCTCGCGCGAGCTTAAGTGTTCAAGAAGGAGGCGCGCGACCCGGTCGGATAGCGCGCACCGGCGACGGCTTCCGGCGGCACCGCCGCTTCGATCGCGGCAATGTCTTCTTCAGCCAACGTCACATTGAGCGCGCCGATATTTTCTTCTAACCGCGCAAGCTTTTTGGTGCCAGGAATGGGAATAATGTCGTCGCCTTTCGCCAGCACCCAGGCAAGCGCGATCTGGGCGAGGCTCGCGCCTTTGTGCATAGCGATTTCCGCAAGCCGGTCGACGAGCATGACATTTTGCTCCATCGCCTCCCCCTGAAAACGCGGGCTCGTTGACGCACGGAAATCATCGGCGGAAAAATCTTCCGGCTTGCGATAGGCGCCGGTCAGTATTCCCCGTCCAAGCGGCGAGTAAGCGACAAACGCCACGCCAAGCTCCCGGCAAGCGGGTATGATCTCCGCTTCCATGTCGCGGGTCATGATGGAATATTCCGACTGCACCGCCGCAATGGGATGCACCGCGTTGGCTTTTCTCAACGTATCGGCGCTGACTTCGGACAGGCCGATGGCGCGCACTTTGCCCGCCTTGACCAGGTCAGACATTGCGCCAACCGAGTCTTCGATAGGTACGGCGGGGTCGCGCCGATGCATGTAATAGAGATCGATCACATGGACGCCGAGGCGTTTCAGTGAGGCGTCACAGGCGTTTTTTATATAGGCCGGATCGTTCGACAGACCGAGCCAGTCACCGCCCTCGCCGCGCTGAATGGCGAATTTTGTCGCCAGTACGATGTCGCTTCGATGTTTCTTCAAAAATCCGGAAAGCTGCTCTTCATTGCGGCCGGCGCCATACATATCCGCCGTATCGAGAAAATTCACGCCGCGCGCGAGCACCGCATCAAGCAGCACCTCCGCAGCCCCGTTGGACAAGGCATCGCCATAAAACTCTGCGAGCCCCATACAGCCAAAACCAAGCCGTGAGACTTCAAGGCCAGACCGGCCTAAAGGAACCTTGCGCATATGCGCCTCCTGAAATTTTTTTGAAAACGGCGCAGGATCCGCACCGAGGCGGCGACTCTTGCGCAAAAATTCAAGCCGGATCAATTCTTGAAAATCGCCGTTGCAGTTCCTAAGTGTGCGCCCTCAACAGATCGGCGCTGACGCGATAGCGCCCGGTTATCGGCCAATCGAACAGCACGTCCTCAAGCTTCGGCCCCGCTCCGATATTGTGAACAACCATAGGGCGCCCTGTCGGGCCGATGCGGTCCGTGACGATCCCGATATGCGGCAGCCACCCCGCATCCCCGCGCAAATTCCACGCAACAATATCGCCGGGCAAATAGTCCGCAGCATTCGCGCTTGGCGGCAATTTTGCGCCTTCGCGGGTGAGGAACGTTTCAAGATTGGGAACGCGCCGGTGATCGATATTCCTGTCGGGGCGCTCAAGCCCCCAATGTGCGGGATAGGCGCTGAAATTTGCGCGCATATCCTCATGCACCAAGACCTGAAGATCGATCTCAAGGGCGCGCAAGGCGCGCACGAGAACATCGGCGCAAACACCCCGGTCCGGCGGCACGTCACCCATCGGATAAGCGAGCCTCACATAGGACGCGTCATAAACAATCTCTTGCTCCGTTCGCGCGACCGCCGCCTCTGACAGCTGCGCGCCGAAACTGGATGGTGTGTCGCTGGTTAGCGTCGCCGGGCGCTGGGCGTGCGCGATCGCTGCAAAACAACACATGCTCGCCGCAAGAAATGCCAAAGCCGATTTCATGGCGCCGAGTTCACCATGTAATTGCGGCGCCCACATGGCGCTCCCATGGCGCCAACCGCCCTCTCAATTGTGATGTGACCGCAAGCGTCCCATGCGTTTATTGTTTTGAAAATCGGAAATTTCTGGGGGCATTCCATGAAAGCTGTTCTGTTACTCGCCTTGCGCGCAACAACCGGCGCGCTTCTCATCATCTGGGGCGTCCTGCGCGTAATGACGCCGCAAACGGCGGTAGGCCTTTCGGAAAAATACTATGGCGGCATGATCAGCGCCGAGAGTTTAATCCTTCCTTTGGCCTATGGGCAGATCGCCCTCGGCGCGCTGGTCATTCTGGGCCTCTTCCGCGTGATCATTTACCCGGTTCAAGCGGTCATCCTGGTCGGCGGCGCGGCGGCGATCTGGAAATACCTGGCCGATCCTCTGGGTCTTTACCTGTTGACGCCGGAGACCAGTAAATTGCTGTTTTTCCCGTCCACCACCGTGGCGGTCGCCTCTCTCATCATCATCTTTTTCAAAGAATATGACCGGTTCGCGCTGGATCGCCTTTTAGTGAGACGCTGAACACGCCGGACGGTTGCGTTTGTGCGGCGAAATGCATGGCGCCGGGCCCATTTAGGCCTATATCCTGACTAACGAAGGAGACGCCCTATGTACCCGGAACATCCGCTGCGCGACGAAAGCTCGATGTCGCTTGTCTCGCTTGTGCTGAACATACTCTGGCTGGCGCTTGGCGGCGCGGTCGCGGCGCTTGGCTGGTTCCTGGCGGCATTCTTCATGGCGATCTCAATCATCGGCCTGCCATGGGCGCGCGCCGCCTTTGACAATGGCGTCTATACGCTATGGCCGTTTGGCGCAAAGCCGATCAATCGCGAAATTCTGTATGGCGAAGAAGTAGGGACAGGGCCGCTGGGTTTCCTCGGCAACATCATCTGGCTTGTGCTTGCGGGCTGGTGGCTGGCGCTGGGCCATGTGGTCGCCGCCTTCTTTCTTGGCGTCACCATTATCGGCCTGCCTTTCGCCTGGGCGCATCTAAAGCTTGCCGGCTTCGCGCTTTGGCCGATCGGCCGCACCCTTACGAGTTCCGAGACTCGCCGCCGCCGGGCCTACTACTAGATTGCGCAAATATGATGCGCCGCCAGATAAAATGCTGCGCTGCGCGACGTAATTTCTTAATCACAGTCAACACGCTCCCAAATTAGCAGTGTCCCGGCCAGCGCGGTAAGAATGCCCATTGGCTCGGTCGCACCCGTTGCGGCGCCGAACAGGGCCGACTGGGGATGATCAGGCGCAATACCGTCGACGCTGCACGCTTCTAAATCTCCAAACAACAAAAGATGTGTTTTAGGGAGCACTGGAATGATTGCTGACTTTAAGAATGGCGCGCCGCGACGGCTCGCAGCTATTACCGCCGCACTGATCGCGACGCTCACCCCGGCAAGCGCCTTTGCACAAGCCGATCAGTGTGACCGGCGTTGCCTGCTTGAAGTCATGACGGCCTATACTGACAATCTGATTTTAAACAAAACAGACAGGATCAAGACCGCAAAAAACGTCCGCATTACCTCCAATGGCGAGAAAGCAAAGCTCGGCAAAGGCATGGTGTGGGGCGAGATCAACCGCATCCCCTATCGCCAGGTTTTCGTGGATCCGGACACCGGCTCAGCCGTTATGCTCGCCACGGTGACCAACACGCCGACGCGCGATGCGGAAAAGTGGTGGTTCTACATGCTTCGCCTGAAAGTCGAAGACATGAGCATTACCGAGATCGAAGAGATCGCATTTGACGGCACGCTGCGCGGCACGCCAGCCGCCTCCATGCATCTTTCAGATCGCATCTTCGACACATACTTGCCAGAGGACGAGCGGGTCCCGCGCGAGGAACTTATCACGGTCGCAAACCAATATTTCGACGTCGTCTCCGGCACGCTGGACTACAAGAAGACGCCATTCCACCCGGAATGCCAGCGTTACGAGCTCGCAACGATGACGGTCAACTCAGCCATGCTGCCCGGCAGCTGCGGCACGGAATTTGAGAACCCGCGCATCAAATGGCCGGTAAAAAATCGGCGCATCTACATCGCGGATGTTGAACGCGGCGTCGTCATGGGCATCGGCCATTTCACCGCGCCGCCGGATTATCCGGACAATAACGAGTCGGTCGTTTTTGAAGTCTTCAAGGTTCAGGACGGCCTCATCCGCCATATCGAGGCGATGTTCCGTGGCAACAACACCCAGCATTCTTCCGGCTGGCCGGACCTGCCGGACACCGCCGCACCGATTCTCGAATAGGGAGGAGGCCCGGTTCCGGGCGCAGGGGAAGCCTTGCGCCCGGAACCGGCAGCCGCACTAGCAGGCAAAAGCCGGCGCCCATTTTTGGGCGCCGGCTTTTGTCGCCAGAAAAGCGCGAAGCACAGCGCACGCACATCTATCTGTATACGTAGTTTTTTGAAAGTCGCAAATAGCCTTGTAAAACGGGGCTATTCGGCTTCTCTTTCGAGAATCTGGCGCACTTTTTGGCGCGCGCTCGCCACATCAATAGCAACATCGCGATTGGTGAGGTTGATGGCATCCCCCGCCGGACGAGCCCGTGCTTCCGGCCGCGACGGCTCAGCATTGACCTGCGCGATAGCGCCCAAAAGCGCGCGCAACTCACCCTCCAGCGAACGGCCATTCCTGGCTGCGCGAATACGCAATCGCCGGTGCGTTTCCGCCGGCACATTTCTGATTGTAATCGACTTCATAACGCCCCCGCAGCGCTGTCTGCTTTGCAAGCACTGCTTGCATTCCCTTCACCGTCAGCATAACTGCGAATGCCTGAAGCGCTGGTTAACAGAAATTAGGACACGCCGTCGGCGCATCCCAATTCAATTAAGCACCCGGATGAAGTCACCCCCCGGCCTCGCGCCAGAACCAGCCGGCGCTAAGCCGTCGCCTTCACATAAAGCTTCGTGCCTTCTGCGCGCGTCACTTCAACCACCGCGCCTTCTGCATGGTTTCGCCCGTCTTCGCTTTCGGCCAGCCATAGCGTATCGCCGAGGCGCACCTTGCCTGCGCCGTTGACGAACGCCACCTCCACATTGACTTGACGCCCGACCTTTTGCGCGCCGCGTTCATTCAAAGTGAGATGATCCGCCTGCGTCTTATGCAGCCATGGCTTCACATAGGGCGGCGCAAAAATAGACAACACGATCGTGACTGCGGAAAACACCACCAGTTGCATCTGCCATGCGCCGTCAAGAGGCCAGATGTCCACAAGACCAGCGACAAACGCCGCTACAGCCGGCCAGAAGAAATAGGTGGATCCGGTCGCCAGTTCGATCACAAGCAGAACAAGCGCAAACACCCACCAATACCAAAACGGCATATCGGTTAGAAAGGTAATCAGAGCTTCCATCTTAATGCTCCTCTCCAATTGCCGGCCCATCCCGGCGCAAGAGCCGGGACGGGCGGCGTAAATGTTACTGCGCGCTAGGAACCGATCCGCCCGAGCGGAGCGGCGCATCTTTGCCGAACGCTTCTTTCGCCAAGGCGCCGACACCGGCGATGGTGCCCACAAGCGCGCTCATATCAGCAGGAACGATGACGGTTTTCTGCTGCGGCGAGATGGCGAGCTTTTCAAACGCTTTCACATAGTCCTGCGCGACAAAGTAATTGATCGCTTGAACATCGCCTTTTGCAATCGCTTCCGACACCATCTGCGTTGCTTTGGCTTCAGCCTCGGCTTCTCTTTCACGCGCCTCGGCATCGCGATAGGCCGCTTCTTTTCTGCCTTCCGCTTCCAGAATGGCGGCCTGCTTTTCACCTTCAGCGCGCAGCACCGCGGATTGCTTCTCGCCTTCCGCCGTCAAAATTTCCGCCCGCTTCAAGCGCTCCGCCTTCATCTGCCGCGCCATGGCTTCAGTGATGTCCGCAGGCGGCTCCAGATCCTTGATCTCAACCCGTGTGACCTTCACGCCCCAGGGCTGCGTCGCCGCATCGATAACCCTCAGCAAGCGCTCATTAATGTCGTCGCGGTTGGACAGCACTTCGTCGAGATCAAGCGAACCAATCACGGTACGGATATTGGTCATCGACAGATTGGAAATGGCCCGCGTCAGATTGTGCACCTCATAGGCGGCGGCCGGCGCATCCATCACCTGGATAAAGGCGACAGCGTCAGTCGAGACTTGCGCGTTGTCGCGGGTGATCACTTCCTGCGCCGGAATGTCGAGCACCTGCTCCATCATGTTCATCCGCCGGCCGACCCGGTCGATGAACGGCATCAGGAAATGCAGGCCCGGTTTCATGGTTTTGGTGTAGCGGCCGAAACGCTCGACCGTGAATTCATAGCCCTGCGGCACCACCTTGACGGTGTTGAACATGAGGAAAATGGCGAGCACCACCAGCACCGCCACAAATAATTCAAAGCCCATAATCGCCTCCCTTTTTCAGCCCTTGAGCCCTATAGATCGTGACGGACAAAGCGCCGCGCCAGACTTGAAAATCCGATTTTTCGCATTACCCCATTGAAAACACGTCGCTTTTTCGCGTTCGCCACGCCGAAATCCGCAATTTTTCGGGCTGCGGATCGGCCCGGCGCCGAAATTTTTCCAGAAAACAGCCCCCTATCGAGTCGGTTAACCCCGCGTTAAAAAGGAGCTTATGGGTTGGTCGTGGAAATCAGCGGCGGGGGCCGTATGTGGAGCGGGGACGCTGTTCGCCAATGCGATGGCGGAACAGGGCGTCATTCCGCCCGCCGTCAACACCGGCAAAGCCTGGGAAGTGCATAAAGCGGCATGGAGTCCGGCGGACGAGGCAGGGTTTTCCGCGTTTGTCGCGGCGATCGGCCATTCGGACTGCACCTCCATCGATTCCTGTCTCAAAGACGACGCCAATCCTTATCGCTCGGCTATCGACCCGCATCTTCCCGGCGATTGCGCCGACATGGCTTATATTCTGCGCGCCTATTACGCTTGGAAAAACGGCCTGCCCTTTTCCTACCAGAACGCCATGCGCACCGCTGACCGGTCGCGGCAAGATTTGCGCTACTCGAGCGAGGGCAATGTCGTGGCGGGGCGCCGGCAAATTCTGAACTCCGTCCCGAACGCGCCCGCTTTCATTGCGCGCATTGGCGGCGAAGTATCCACCGCCATGTTCCGCACCGACCCCGAAACCGGCGGTGGCGGCAGTCATGATGATTTCTATCCGGTGAAGATTGAGCGCGGCGCCGTCAAACCCGGCATTCTAGCTTATGACATCTATGGCCATGTGGGCATCATTTACGACGTGCTGGAAGACGGGCGCGTGCTGGTGGTTGCTTCGCACCCGGATAATTCGGTGACGCGCACCGCTTATGGGCCTAATTTCATGCGCTCAAAACCTGCGCTCGGCGCTGGCCTGAAGGCATGGCGGCCGATCCGCGTCGATGGCGCGCGCCTCGATCCCGACGGCTCCCTGCATGGCGGAAAACTTTATGCGGCGAAAAATGCGGAGATCTCCGATTTCTCCATGGAGCAATATGTCGGCAATGTCCCGCATCCTTCGGGCGTCTGGCATTATGGCGAATTCAAATTCCAGGACCGGACCCTGCATTATTACGATTATGTCCGCCGCAAACTTGCTGCACCGGGCTTCGCCTATGATCCCGTTGACGAACTGCGCTTCGGTCTGGAGACGATCTGCGGCTCGTTAAAAGCCCGTAAAGTCGCTGTGGACGCCGCTTATCGTGCCCGCACCCATTTGAAGCCGCACCCGCCCAGATTGCCGGAAAACATTTTCGGGACCTATGGGGAGTGGGAGGAATATTCGACCCCTTCTCGTGATGCGCGATTGAAAGTCAGCTTCATCGAGCTGCGGCGCGACATGCAAAGACTGGTCGAAGACGTAACGACCGGGGCGCCCGGCGTCACCTATGACGGTGATGATCTCGCCGGCGATCTTGTCGCCGCGTTCGAAGATGAAGACAGCTCATGCAGGTTCACCTATCGGCGCTCTGACGCGACGCGGGTGCGCCTCACCCTCGCCCATGCGATGGAGCGTTTGTGGGACATGTCTTTCGACCCCTATCACTGCCCGGAGCGGCGATGGGGCGCCAGCGGCGCTGAGTTTGAGGCGTGCACGGATGATAGCGTCAAGGCGCAATGGTATAACGCCCAACGCTTTCTGCGCTACCAGGCTGAGCGGACCTATGACGTGCGCATGGATTTCGCGCTCAATGAGCTGAAACCGCCGATGGTCGCCGCACCCGAGGAAGGCGGCCTGGGGGTGGAGGCGCCTGCAGACGCCGATATCCGCGCCTATCTATACGGCCTTGCAGGGCCGGTGACGGCAAACGCCGAAACCAGCGCCGATGCGATTCCCGCCAGCTACTTCGTTGAGGAAGAAGGCGTGTTCCTCCCGGCCTGGCACAAGCGCCTGCTGCCCTCGGACGCACCCCGGGAACAGTAGCATTTCGCCCCGGCGCGCCCTATATTGCCCTCAAGAGCCGCCAAGGCTTTTTGATAATAGAAATATTTGGGAGCGCCTTCATGGACGCCTTTGTATTCTTCCTGATTCCTATTGGTCTTGCCGTAACGGCGATTATTCTTGGCGTCGGCATTTATTCGCTCGCCAAAGGCGGAAACTTCGCCAAGGAAAATTCGAACAAGCTGATGCGCATGCGCGTCGCGGCGCAGGCGGTCACGATCGGCCTGATGATGCTGTTTTTGTGGCTCGTGGGCAAAGGCGGCGCATAAACCGCCGCCGCCATCACCGCCCCCGGCAAACACCCCCGACATTGCGCTGCAAAATATTGGCGCCTAACGGCGTTGAATCCTAACAATCCCGCGACTATGGTCCGGCCCGAAACGCCGCCGTTCCGGCCACCCACCGGCCGCGGCTCCCTCCAGCCCCTTTGAGGAGCATCGCAGATGAAAGTTCTCGTGCCCGTCAAACGCGTCATCGACTACAATGTCAAAGTACGCGTGAAATCGGACCAGACCGGCGTCGATCTCGCCAATGTGAAGATGTCCATGAACCCGTTCGACGAAATCGCCGTCGAGGAAGCAGTGCGCCTGAAAGAGGCCGGCACAGCAACCGAGATCGTGGCGATCTCCATCGGACCTGAAAAAGCGCAAGATCAGTTGCGCCAGGCGCTGGCGATGGGCGCGGACCGGGCGATCCTGATCAAAACCGAGGAGACGGTTGAGCCGCTCGCCGTCGCCAAATTGCTGAAGGCCGTTACGGAAGAAGAAAAACCGGAACTGGTCATCCTCGGCAAGCAGGCGATCGACGACGATTCAAACCAGACCGGCCAGATGCTCGCCGCATTGCTCGGCTGGGCGCAGGGCACCTTTGCTTCTGAGGTGAAAATCGCGGACGGCAAAGCCAGCGTCACCCGCGAAATCGATGGCGGCCTGCAGACGATCTCGTTGAACCTGCCAGCCATTATCACGACCGACCTTCGCTTGAACGAGCCGCGCTATGCGTCGCTGCCGAACATCATGAAAGCGAAAAAGAAACCGCTGGACGTGAAAGAAGTCGGTGATTTTGGCGTCGATATCGCGCTGCGCCTCACCACGGTGAAAGTCACCGAGCCGCCGAAACGCGAGGCCGGCGTGAAGGTCGCCGATGTCGCCGAACTCGTCTCCAAATTGAAAAACGAAGCGGGAGTGCTCTAATGGCTGTCCTCGTCATCGCCGACCATCGCAACACAGCGCTTAGCGATCTCGACTCACAAGACCGTTTCCGCAGCGGCCGCCATTGGCGGCGACATCGATATTCTCGTCGCGGGCAAGGATTGCGCCGCCGCCGCAGAAGCCGCCGGCAAGATTGCCGGCGTGCGCAAGGTTCTGCATGCTGACGACGCGCAATATGAGAACCGCCTCGCAGAAAATCTGGCGGCGCTGATTGTCTCCGTTGCCGATTCTTATGATGCGATCCTGAAATCCGCCGACACGACCGGCAAGAACGTCATGCCGCGCGTCGCCGCCTTGCTCGACGTGATGCAGATCTCCGAGATCGTCGCGGTCGAAGCGCCGGACACATTTGTTCGTCCAATCTATGCCGGCAACGCCATGCAGACGGTGAAATCTTCCGATGCGAAGAAAGTCATCACGGTGCGCGCGACCGCCTTTAAGGCGGCGGAAGAAGGCGGCTCTGCAAGCGTTGAAACCGTCGGCGCAGCAGCCAATCCCGGCCTGTCCGCCTTTGTCGGCGAAGAGCTGACCAAGTCCGAACGCCCGGAACTGACCGGCGCAAAGATCGTCATCTCCGGCGGCCGCGCCCTCGGCTCCTATGAGAATTTTGAGAAATACATCTTCCCGGTCGCCGACAGGCTCGGCGCGGCGGTCGGCGCGTCACGCGCGGCGGTCGATGCGGGCTATGTGCCGAATGACTATCAGGTCGGCCAGACCGGCAAGGTCGTCGCGCCGGAGCTATATATCGCGGTCGGCATTTCCGGCGCGATCCAGCACCTTGCGGGCATGAAGGATTCGAAAATCATCGTCGCCATCAACAAGGACGAAGAAGCGCCGATCTTCCAGGTCGCCGATTACGGCCTGGTCGCCGACCTCTTCAAGGCGCTGCCGGAACTTGAATCCGCGCTCTGAGTGATCCGAAATTGAAGATCAAAAAGCCCCGCTTTGGCGGGGCTTTTTTTCGTCAGCAAGAACCGGGTGGCGAAGAGCGCGGTACCGAAGGACAAGGACAGCTCAATCAACTGGAGCACCGCCTATGTCTTTCATCATCACCGGCCTGTCGCCGCAAGAATTCGCGCCGCTTTTCAAGCTTTCGGACGACGCGCTTGCACAACGCGGCGTCATACGTTCAAAGTCCACGGCGAAACCCGGCTTTCCGTGCCGCATCACGCTTGACGACGCCGAGCCCGGCGAAACCGTTCTGCTGCTGAATTATGAAAGCCATAAGGCGCAAACGCCCTACCGGTCAGCCTACGCGATTTATGTGCGCGAGAACGCAAATGCCGCCGCCACTTACGACAATGACGTGCCGCCGGTGTTGACGGGCCGGCCGATAGCCCTGCGCCATTTCAACACAGCGGGCATTCTGGTCGGCGCCAGCCTCGCGCTGAAAGGCCTCGCCGCCGATGACATAAACGCCGCCTTTGGCAACCCGGAAGTCGCCTATTTGCACGCCCATAACGCCGCCCATGGGTGCTTCGCCGCTGAAATTCGCCGCCGAGATTGAGCCCCGCCCGGCCTTGCTCAAACTCTTGTTGCGGTGCAGTATCCGCGACCCATAAGAGCGGACAGTCGGCGGAGCGGAACATGACAACAATAAAAACCGTAGGCGTAATCGGGGCAGGTCAGATGGGGCGCGGCATCGCCCATGTTTTCGCTGCGGCGGAGTATGACGTCGTGCTCAACGACATCAGCGCCGGACAGCTAGAGGCCGCGCTTTCCACCATCGCCAAAAACCTTGCACGCCAATCCGCCAAGGGCCTGATTGACGAAGCGACGGAAAAAGCCGCGCTCGCGCGGATCAAAACCGCCGCCGAAGTCTCCGCTTTGTCGGAATGTGATCTCATCATTGAAGCCGCGAGCGAAGTGCTGCCGGTGAAAAAGCAAATCTTCGCCAGCCTGAAAGGCGCGCTGAAAGACGGCGCCATTCTGGCCAGCAACACTTCATCCTTGTCCATCACCGGGCTTGCCGCCGCTACAGACCATCCGGAAAATTTCATCGGCATTCATTTCATGAATCCGGTTCCCGTGATGAAGCTCGTTGAAGTCATTCGCGGCATCGCAACGTCGAAAGAAACCTTCGAAGCGACAAAGGCCGTCGTCGCAAGCCTCGGCAAGACTATGACCGTGTCGGAGGATTTCCCGGCCTTCATCGTCAACCGCGTCCTGATGCCGATGATTAACGAAGCCATCTACACACTTTACGAAGGCGTCGGTTCTGTCGAAGCCATCGACACCGGCATGAAGCTCGGCGCCAACCACCCCATGGGACCGCTGGAGCTTGCCGACTTCATCGGCCTCGATATTTGTCTCGCAATCATGCAGGTGCTTTATGAAGGGTTGGCGGATTCAAAATATCGTCCATGTCCCTTGCTGGTGAAATATGTGGAGGCGGGCTGGCTGGGCCGCAAAACCGGGCGCGGCTTTTACGACTATGCCGGCGAAACACCCGTTCCCACGCGATAATCACGCCTTTTATTAAATTACCGTCAGCCGGCCGCACGGTTTGCGCACTGCATAAAAAACCGCTCTAATCCGCCCTGCCGCGCGAGGCGGGTCCTCGTACATAATCAATAAATGGGAGAATATTTATGGCGGTCGCACGCGTAACGGAAATTATATCAGGTTCCAGCAAAGGCTTTAAAGACGCTATCGAACAAGGCATCGAACGCGCCAACAAGACTCTGAAAAATGTCGAAGGCGCCTGGATCAAGGATCAGTCGCTGATTCTCGACAAGGGAAAAATCAAGGAATATCGCGTCGTAATGAAAGTCACTTTTGTTCTCGACGATTAGGAACAACTTCCGATCAAAAAAAAACGGCCGCCTCTCGCGCGGCCGTTTTTTGTTTTTCAAAATTTACTCTGTATGCGTCAGCGTCACATTCAGCACATCCGGCAAGGTCGTCGGCGCGGTTTGTGACGCCGCCTTCAACTGACCCATAGTGACAGGCGCGGCGGGATCGGCGAGCAGGCTAAGCGTGCCGCCTTGCTCCAGAAAATTCGCAGCCGCCGTCGCATAGGCAGGTATGCGGGCGTTCACTTCAGCGCCTTGCGCGCCGGAAAGGCGCATCATAGCCACAACGGACTGGCGCATTTCCGGACCTGTGCCCGCCCCGTTCTGCGCGGCGGCGAAATCAAACAGTTTTTCAACAATGCCTTTATCGGTGATGTCGAAGCCCAGCCCGTTAAGGGCGATTTCCTCAGCCGCATTTTGGAGAGAGGTTTCTTCGCGCACCATCGCATCCCAACGAGCAAGCGACGGCCCTTCCAGTTGAATATCAAACCCTGTGGAAGCGACATTCGCCGCATCGACGACTTCCGCCAGCGAGGCGTCGCCGGTCTCACCGTCCCAGCGCCAGGACAGGCCGCCATCCGCAGTGACGCGGTCGAGACCGAGCGCCGTCAGACTATCGATAATCTGCTCGAATTGCGGCGCAGCCTCCGTCGCAAAACCGGCGCCCATGCCATCGCGCATCTGCGCAAACAGCACATTGAAATCATAAGTCACGCCCTGATAGACGGCCTTATAATTCGACGGGATCAGCCAATAGAAATCTGACGCAACAATATTCACGGCGTCGACCGTGTAGACCGGCGAACCATTCCAGGTTTCGCGATAGCCAAGCATGGATTGTATGCCGAGATCGATCAGATCCGTTTCGGTGATTGGCGGCAACTCCCAGCGCGCAAGCCAGACAAGAGCGCCGCTAATGTCCGAACCGCGCGACTGCGTAAGATCGATCTGATATTCGGTCGCGCCGCCACCCGTCGCTTCCGCGAGAAATGCAGCAGGGTGTCGGATGAATTCATTGACTGTTTCGACCGGCGGCTTGTTCAGAATTTTCTCATAAGAATTGTTTTTCGTTACCGCAGATTTCTTTTCAGCGGAAACCTCAACAAGCGATGCGCCGCCGCCCTTGATCAAGGCGTAGATATTGCGCGCACTTTCAAAGTCGAGGGCGCCGGCATTGTATCCGCGTGAAAACACTTCCTCGACAGCCACTTCAACATTGTCGCCGCGGCTGTTGTTCAATCGGAATGCAAAATCCGAATAAGCGGCGCCGTCATAAGCGAAGGCCCCCATCACGGCGGCTATATTGCGGAGGACCGGCGCAGCTTCATTGGCGCCAGCCTTGTCTTCAAGCGCGTATGACCGGGCCGCAAGACCGTCGATGACCAGCTTGCCGATCGACAGCGACGCATTTTCCGATCCGGCCTCCCATTGCAGGCCTTCCGAATGCAACCCCTCGATGGTCAGGCGATCAAAAAGCGCGGACATTTCGGTAAGACTTGCTTCGCCGGCGAAAACAGATTGCGCGGCGGCAGCGTCGCCGCCCCACATGACCGCGCGATCTGCAACAAGGCGCGCATCGGGCGCGCTCGCAAAAGCAATGGTCAAATCATCGATCACCATGCCGCCAAGCGCCGGATCGAAACTGGCGCCATTGTGAGTGACGGACACCCATTGCGGCAGCGCGCCGAACATTGCATCGACGTCGAAGGGCGCGCCCTTTGAAAGGGAATAAGGTGCAGACAACAAATCTTCTGCGGTCAAAATCTTTGCCGGCCCTGTCGCGCAGGCGTGCAGCGCCAGCGCCGCGACCGATGCGCAAAGCGCATTGCGAACACCGCGCATAGAAACAAAATTGGTCATGATCATCTCCCCGTTTCCCCTATTTCCGGCCCACCGCCGGCGCGAACACAATCCGTCCGCGTAACATCCCCTAAGCTCTCAACCCTCAGCGCGCTTGAACCTCCCCAGGTCCCCCGGCCGCCGCCGCGCATAGCGGAGCAGCGGCCGGATATCGATCAGCCTAACGGCCTATTCCTTATGCGTCACCTTCAGATCGAGCACATCCGGCATGGTTTGCGGCGCGGTCGTCCCGGTGGACTGCAATTTTGCAAACGGCACTGCTTCCGCCGGTTTCGCCGCAATTTCGAGCGACCCGCCTTTGGCGACAAAATCAGCCACTGCGTTCACATATTCAGATATGCGCGGGTTCATTTGAGCAACCTGCCCGCCGGAAAGCCGTATCATCGTGGGGGCTGAGGCGCGAAGCTCCTCGCCGCTGCTGCCCATTTGCAACCCGGCCAGGGCGAACACAGCGTCCAGGGCTTTTTCATCCGCGATCTTGAGCGAGAAGTTTTTGAATGCGCCGCGGCTCAACACTGCGTCGCTATCGCCCTCTTCCATCGCAGCCGCAATCTCTTTGAGTTTGAAATTGCCGAAGCCCAAGGTCATGTCCAAATCAACGACCTTGTCCATCTTGGCCACATAGTTGAAATCGGCCGCGCCGGTATTGGAATTCCACACCCAGCTCGCTGCGCCATCGCCCGTGACCTTGTCCAGGCCATGGTCCTTCAGCACTTTCAGCGCTTCTTCCTCCGTAGCCGGAAGATAGGCTGTGAAATCATAGACGGCGTTTTTTGAATCCACTTTGATATTGGATGGCGCAAGCCAAGTGAATTCGCCCGCGGTCATATTGGCTTCGCCAACCGTGGCGGCGCGCTTGCCATTAATATAGGATTCCATCTTGGTGGCTTTCATCGTCCCGAGGTCGATGAGGTCGGTCTCCGAAACCGGCGGCTTTTCGCCTTTCAGTCCCCAGGCGACGAGGCCGGAAAAGTCGATTGCCCGCCACTCCAGCGTTTCAGTCTTGACCCGCTGATTTTCCGGCGCGAACAGCGCCGCCAACGGCCCGTTAAACAAAATCGCGCCTTGCGGTCCCATTGACTGACGCAGAGCGGCCAGCGACTCCGCGCTTTGCAAAATTTCATATTCAAGATTGTTGGCGATAATGGCGTTCAGTTTGCCGCCGCCGATGCCGACAAAGCGAAGGTCCGGCGCCGCCATCTGCACAGATGGCGATTCCGCCGACTCCGTCGCAAAGGAAATGTCTTTGAAGTAAAGCCCCGCAAGATTGACCGCATTAATGAACCGCGCCGCATCTTCACCGACGCCATCGCCTTCCGCGCCGCCTTGACGGACTTGCAGTTTGTCAAACTCGACGCCGCCAATGTTCATCTGCACAGCCTCGCCGTCCTCCTCGAGTCCCTCGGAAGCAACGTCGAGCAAACGAACTTTCTGAAACACGGTTTCAAACGGCGCATCGGGGCCCGCCTTTTCTGCGCCGCGCACGCGTTCTATTGCATCCATGTCGACGCCGTAAAATTCAGCGCGCTTGACCAATACGCCTTCGCCGTCATCGGCGTCTGAAAAGCGCAGGTTTTCGACGACAGTGGCGCCGAGCGCATCATCAAAGCGGGCGGTCTCGTAGGTCGGGCGCGACCCTTCCGGCAGCAACGCCAGCAAGGCGTCAAGGTCGACCGGACCGGCGTCCTTCAGGCTGAAGCGCTTGTCGAGCGGTGACTTCGCATCGGCCTTGGCCGCTGCGGCGCTGGTCTCGGATTTCGGGCCTTCAGCCCCATCTTTTTTACCGCAAGACACCAGCGCCAACGCGGCGACACCCGCCAGCAAGACATTCGACAATTTCATAAGATCAGTTCCCCTGAGTGATTGGCCGCGATCCGCCCTGCATTGAGCGGTTCTGGCGGCCAGATGCATTGCATTTGGTATATCGGCATTGGCGGAACAAGCCTAGGCCGCGCCCAGTACGCCGCGTAGAGCGTCTGTTGCGATGAACCGGCTAGAATCCGTGAGCAATCAGGCGTTTGAGCTAATTGCGGGGAAGCGCTGAACCAACAAGTCGGCGCGCCTCAGGCGACGACCAGTCCGCTTCACCGACGAGACGGCCGACTTCCTGGCCCTGGGCGTCGAAAAGGATGCTCACCGGCAGCACATCCGCCCCGCCAATCGCCGAAGTGAAACGCAGATTCGGGTCCGCATAGAGCTTTAAATGCTCAATTTTCAGGCGATCAAGAAATTCCTGCGCGACTTCGGGACCGCGCGGATCGGCGGCGATGGCCACAACCTCGAAGTTTTCCCCACCCAGATCCCGCTCCAACGCGTCTAGCGACGGCAACTCCTTCAGGCAGGGCGCGCACCAGGTCGCCCAGAAATTGACCAGCACGGCTTTGCCTTTGAAGTCAGCGAGCGTCACGTCCCCTCCCTCATGCGAGAAAGCAATCTGCGGCGCGCCGCGCGGCGGAAAGGCGTAGGTGAAATCCGCCATTTCCCCTTCAAGCAGCACCTGGTCGTGATTCAGCGCCGAAGGCCCGGCGCTCGAGGCGTCGGAACCCGGCTTTGGGCTTACGCTCGCGCTCACGATGACGTAGAGGAGAAACGCCGCGCCGGCCCCGCCCCAAAGGAGGAGCCAGAAGCGCGGCTGTTTGATGAAATCCACTGTGTGTCGCTCCAACCGAATTGCTTGCTTGATGTCAGATAAATCCGAACCAGCCGAAAACCAAATGTGGGGGGGCCGTTTTTCCCAAGGGCCCGCTGAAATCATGGAGGCGATCAACGCCTCCATCGATATCGACAAGCGTTTATGGCGCGAAGACATCCAGGGGTCAAAAGCCCATGCGGCGATGCTGGCGGAGGCGGGAATCATCTCCCGCGCCGACGCCGCCGCCATCACCAAGGGGTTGGATCAGGTCGCCAGCGAAATCGAGGGCGGCAGCTTCAAATTCTCTGCGGCGCTTGAAGATATTCACATGAATGTCGAGGCGCGCCTGAAAGAGATCGTCGGCGAGCCTGCCGGGCGGCTGCACACCGCGCGCTCGCGCAATGACCAGGTGGCGACCGATTTTCGCCTCTGGTGCCGCGGCGCCTGCGAGGATGCCGCCGCCGGGCTCGGCGATCTGATGGCGGCGCTGGCCGAGCGCGCATCCGAAAACGCCGACGCCGTGATGCCCGGCTTCACGCATCTGCAAACCGCGCAACCGGTGACCTTCGGTCATCATTTGCTCGCTTATGTAGAAATGTTCTCGCGCGACGCCGGCCGCTTCATGGATGCGCGCGAGCGCATGAATGAATGCCCGCTTGGCTCGGCCGCACTGGCGGGCACGCCGTTTCCGATCGACCGCAAAGCCACCGCCAAAACGCTCGGCTTTGATCGCCCCTGCGCCAACTCTCTCGACGGCGTCTCGTCACGCGATTTCGCGCTTGAGCTTTTGTCTGCGGCGGCGATCTGCGCGGTGCATCTGTCGCGCATCGCCGATGAGATCGTTTTGTGGACATCGCCGCAATTCGGCTTCGCGTCGCTGTCGGACGCGTTTTCCACCGGCTCATCCATCATGCCGCAAAAACGCAATCCCGATGCGGCGGAACTGGTGCGCGCGAAGACCGGCCGCATCAATGGTTCGCTCAATTCGCTGCTGACGGTGATGAAAGCGTTGCCTCTCGCCTATGCCAAGGATTTGCAGGAAGACAAGGCCGCGACCTTTGAGGCCGTGGATGCGCTGGCGCTGGCGCTTTCGGCGATGACAGGCATGGTGCGCGACCTCACCCCCAACCGGGAGGCCATGAAAGAAGCGGCGGCGCGGGGGTTTTCCACCGCCACCGACATTGCGGACTGGCTGGTGCGCGAACTCGGCATGCCCTTCCGCGACGCCCATCACGTCACGGGGCGGATCGTGGCGCTTGCGGAAAAATCCGGCAAACGCCTGGACCAGCTCGCCCTCGCCGACATGCAAACCGTCGAACCGAAAATCAATGACGACATTTTCAATGTGCTTTCCGTCGAGGCGTCCGTCGCCTCGCGCAAAGCCTATGGCGGAACTGCGCCGGAAAATGTTAAGCGAGAAGCGCAACGCTGGATCGCCGCTCTGGAAAAGGACTAAACCGATGCGCGCAATTTTGATCGCCGCCACCTTGTTGTTCGCTCTTTCCGCTTGCGGAAAAAAGCGCCCTTGCGCGCGCCGGACAAGCCCGAGGAACAATCCCAACTGCAACTATCCCTGGCTCGGTAACAGACTCGTGCATCATTTCGACTATCGGAACGGCCGCCTGTTTGCGGAGAACGTCGATGTCGCAGCGCTTGCTGAGACAGTCGGCACGCCTTTCTATGTCTATTCTGAAGCGACCTTGCGCCGGCATATGCAGGTTTTTGCAAACGCCTTCGCCGGCGCTGATCCGCTGGTCGCTTTTTCAGTCAAAGCCAATTCCAACCTTGCAGTGCTGCGCATTCTGGCGAGCGAAGGCGCGGGTGCAGACGTTGTTTCCGCCGGCGAATTGCAACGCGCGCTGAGGGCCGGCATTGCGCCGGAGAAAATCGTCTTTTCCGGCGTCGGCAAAACCGCCGAGGAAATGCAGGCCGCGCTCACCGCCGGGATCTATCAGTTCAATGTGGAATCCGCGCCGGAACTCGAAGCTTTGAACGCAGTTGCGCTATCCATGGGCGAACGCGCCCCGGTCGCCCTGCGCGTCAACCCCGATGTCGCGGCAGGCGGGCATGACAAAATCTCAACCGGCCGCAAGGAAGACAAGTTCGGCGTCGCCTGGAATGAAACGCGCGCGCTTTACGCCCATGCGCGCGACTTAAAAGGCATCGAGATTGTCGGCGTCGATTTTCATATCGGCTCGCAAATTTCCAACCTTGCGCCTTTTGAAGCCGCCTTCATGAAGGCTGCACAATTGATCGCCGATCTGCGCGCCGATGGCTGCGCAATCGACCGGCTCGATGTGGGCGGCGGACTTGGCATTCCTTATGGGAACACAGCGCCCCCGCCGCACCCGGATGACTATGCTGGCCTGATCAAAAAACTGACCACACCGCTTGGCGTGCGCCTTGTTTTCGAACCCGGCCGCATGATCGCCGGCAATGCAGGGATCCTTGTGACGCGCGTCATCTATGTGAAGGAAGGCGAAGCGAGAAAATTCCTGATCGTCGATGCTGCGATGAACGATCTCATTCGCCCGGCGCTTTATGACGCGCATCATGATATCAAGCCGGTGCATCTGCAGGCATCCGCGCCAGAGACTGTCTACGATGTCGTCGGACCGGTTTGCGAGTCGAGTGACTTCTTCGCCAAGCAGCGGACCTTGCCGGAATTCGCGGCGGGCGATTACGCCGCGATCATGTCCGCCGGCGCCTATGGCGCAGTTCAAGCGTCGCAATATAATACTCGCCCGCTTGTGCCGGAAGTGTTGGTGAATGGCGCGCAACACGCCGTCATTCGCCGCCGACCGAGTTTTGAGGAAATGATCGCGCTCGAAACTGCCCCGGACTGGCTATCGAAAAAAAGCTGATCAGAACACGCCGGCGATGGCGAAATTATTGGCGACGATCCACGCATTGCCCGCTGTCGCCACCGCAAAGAAGGTCAGCACGATCCAATGCGGAAACCAAAGCACCATGAAACTGATCAACCCTTGAAGGGCGAGCTTGGCGAAAATCCAGCTATCGCCCGCATGCATCATCATCGCGCCGACAATCGGATTGGCTTCAACGCCTGCGCCGCTATCGATGGCGATCACCGTTGAGGCAATGTCCGCCGCGCCCACCATGTTGTAGATGATCACCAGCGACCACCCCACCGCCCGGCGGACGGCGGAGGCCCGAGACTCGCGCGCGTCTTCTCCGAGTTTCTGGCGGCGTTTCGATGAGGTGAGCGAGAAAACCAAGCCCTGATCTCCTATTCGTTAACCTGTTTTCGCCGGCAATGAGCCAGATTGGTGTCCGCGTAAGGTGGAGCGGCGTCGACGCGAGCCGTCCTGACGGGTAAAGTGCAAGAAGCATGACCACTGCAGTGACACAGCCAAACCCAAAGCGGAAGGCCATTCCCGGCGCCGCGGTGATATTCGCCGCGCGACTTGTGCTGTTTTGGGAACGGATCTGGCCCGCCATCCTGCCCGCGCTCGCGATCCCGGCGGCTTACATTTTCGTCAGCCTTTTCGATCTGTGGAAACTGACGCCGCCATGGGCGCACTGGCTGGCGTTAACCCTTGGCGGCGTCGGCTTTTTCGGATTGGCGTTTCGCGACTTGCGCAGGCTGGCATTACCGACATGGCGTGAAGCACAGAAACGACTCGAAGAAGATGGCGGCGTATTACATGCGGCGCTGCAGGCGCTCGACGATGCGCCATTTGAAACCGATGACGCCGCGTCGCCACTTTGGCGCGCCCATCAAGAGGCGATGCGCGAACGCGCGCGCGCCGCACGCCTGAAGCCCGCGCGCGCCAGCGCCGATGCGCGCGACCCATGGGGCTTGCGCTACATCGCACTCGGCCTCATCGCCATCGCCTTTGTCGCGGGCGGGCGGGACTCGTTCAACCGTCTGGCGTTAGGCTTCGACCCATCAGCTCATGCAGGCGCCGGCCGGCTGGTCGCTGATTTATGGATTGAGCCCCCCGCCTATTCCGGCCGCGCCCCGATTTATCTGCTGCGCGCCGGCCAGCCGCTTCCCGTAGACGCGGCGCAAATCGATGCGCCGGAAGGCTCTGTGCTGGTGGCGCAGGTCAATGGCGGCGGCCGCGCCGCGCTCACCTATCAAACCCCGAGCGAAACCCTGCGCGGCGTCTTTGAACGCGACGGCAGAGCCGGGCGCGCCAACATCGCCATCGGGCAAAGCGGACTTTTACGCTTGTCACTCGGCGGACGAGAGGGGCGCTGGCCCATCGGCGTCATTGGCGATGCGGCGCCGCGCGTCAGTTTCATCACGCCGCCCACACGCACAGATGACGCCAGATTGCATTTCAGCGCACAGATCGAAGACGATTACGGCGTCACCGAAGGCTTTCTCCTCCTGCGCCTCGACCCCGCACAGGAACGCCCGCTGGACGCGCCGGCGCTCGATGCAAAAGCGCTAGCAGAAACGCGAACCATCCCGCTGCCGGGATTTTCAGGGCGGCAAGGCGAACGCGCCGCCACGCTCGATCTGCAGGAAGACCCGTGGGCCGGTCTTAACGTGATCGCGAAAGTCATCGCGCGCGACGGCGCCGGACAGGAAGGCGCCACCGACGAAATTGCGGCGATCCTTCCCACACGGATGTTTTTCAATCCCATCGCCAAAGCCGTTATCGAACAGCGCCAGACCCTTGCGGTCGCCGCCGAAGACTGGCGGCGCGCCGGACGGTCTTTTGACGCGATGACGCTGGCGCCGGATATTTTCTACGCTGACAAGCCGACAAATTTTCTGCTGTTGCGGACCGCCTTCTGGCGGGTCATGCGCCAGAATGGCGACAGCTATGACGATGCGGTTGAAAAATTCTGGCCGCTCGCCCTGCAGCTTGAAGATGAAGCGCTTGAACTCGCCCGCCAGCGCCTTGAAGCCGCGCGCGAAGCCCTGCGGCAGGCGCTTGAGCGCGGCGCCAGCGACGAAGAAATTGAACGGCTGGTGGAAGAGTTGCGTCAGGCGATGAATGATTACCTCACGGCGCTTGAGCAATCCGGGCAGCCGATGGACGGGCAAAGCGCGCAAGGCGCCCAGCAGCTAGAGCAGTCCGATCTGGACCAGATGCTCGACTCTATTCGCGACCTCTCCCAGCAAGGCGCCAATAACGCTGCGCGGCAAATGCTGTCCGACCTTGAAAACATGCTCGACAATTTGCGCCTGTCCCAAGGCGGACAAGGCCAGAACGGTCAAGGACAAAGCGGCGGTCAGGGCCAGGGCGGACAAGGTCAGGGCCAAAGCGGCGGCGCAGCAGGCCAGGCCGGCGATCTGATCGGACGCCAGCGCGAGCTCTCCGATGAAGCCTTTGAGCGCCGGCGCGAGGGCGAGATTAATGGCGATGACCTCGCCGCGCGCGAAGGCGAGCTGGGCGGCGATCTCGACGCGCTGATGGACGCGCTGGAAGGCGATCAGGACGCAGACCCGACCGGCGAAGCAGGCAAGGCTTTGGGCCGCGCCAGAAGCGCCATGCGCGAGGCGGAAGGCGCGCTCGCGGGTGATGATTTCGCCGCCGCCAATGACGCCATGGAGCGGGCTATCGCCAATCTGCGCGACGGCGCCGAAGCATTGGCGCGCGAGCAGATGCGTCAGGCGCAAGGCGACGGTCAGGGACAGGATGGACGGCGCAATCGCGGCGTCGACCCGCTCGGCCGCCCAGCAGGCGAAGCCAATGGCGAAGGCGTCGAGGTGCCCGGCGAAGGCGACGCCGGCCGCACACGCGCAGTGATCGAGGAATTGCGCCGGCGGCTTGGCGAGCCGGGTCGCACCGAAGAAGAAATCGAATATCTGGAACGGCTGCTGAAGCGGTTTTAGTTCGCCGCCCCAAGCAGCGGCACGCCGCGCTTGCGGCCTTCGTCATCCATGCCATAGCCGACGAGGAAATCGTCCGCATGCGCCTCAAATCCGATATAGTCGCATTTCAGATCTTCCGCATGGCCGGTGAGTTTTTTCACAAAGACGCATGTTTTCACCGCAACGGCGCCGCGATCTTCGATCATGCCCTTGCCGAAATGCAAAGACCGCCCGGTGTCGAGTACATCATCCACAAGCAGCACCGTCTTGCCTTTGATGTCGACGGAAAAATCCTTGAGCAAGGTCACCACGCCGGACGACGCGCGCGCGCCGCCATAGGAGGAAAGCTGGACGAAATCCACATGCGGGTCGGCGCCATGGCGATAAAGCGCGCGCAGCAGATCCGCGGCGAAAATAAAGGCGCCCGTCAGCACCGGCGCCAGCAAAAATTCCGACGGCAGGTCCCGCGCCATCTCCGCCGCCATCTCGTCGATCCGTTTGGCGATTTGTTCTTCGGTAAATAGCGTTCGCATGGGCGTTCTCATTGGTTTTCCTGAAGCCAGGACTCATAGAGTCTTTTCCCGCAGGACGCCAGCGCAAGCCCGATTTGACGGCGCCTGCGGCGCATGCCAGACAAAACGCCCAATCCGTTTTTGAGGGTCTGCGCACGCATGTATGACATCGTCACCAAGGCCGAATACTGGCGATGGCTTGAAGAAAAGACGAACGAGCCGACGCCGGGCGGGCCCGGGCTTTTGAAACACATCCAGGACACATTCGTTCTTGACGCGCTCAAGGGTGAAAAGGGATGCAAAATTCTTGAGTTCGGCGGCGGGCAGTCGCGCGTGCTGGAGCGTCTGGCAAAAACCAATGAATGCTGGAATGCGGACAAATTCGAAGGCGCGGATGGCGGCCCCAAACGCTTCATTCGCCGTCGCGGCATAAAAATCGTGAAAACATTTCTCGGCGATTTCAACACGGAACTGCCGGACGGGTATTTCGACTATGTGCTCTCTGTTTCTGTGCTCGAACACGCGCCGACGCCGATGCTCGATGGGATCTTCGCGGATTGCGCGCGCATCCTGAAACCCGGCGGCCACCTCGTGCAGGCGATAGACCTTTACCTGCCTGATGCGCTCGACAAGGATGCGCCGGAACATCAATATAGCCGGCCGCGTCTGCCGCTTTATTTGAACGCCGCAGAAAAAGCGGGCCTTAAACTGAAAGAGCCTGCCGCCATTGACGGGGACGCATGCTTTCGCGGCTGGCACGCCTCAAACTCAGACTCAACGCTGTATACATGGAACATCGTTGCGCCCAAATTGCGCGAGATGCGCGAACGCGCGCAGTCCGTCACCTTGAAGGCCTGGTGGACAAAGCCTAGCGATCGCTAGGCAGAAGCGATTCAAGCACGCTTTTTTCCGGTGCGAAAGACAACGCAACCTCCGCCACGCCCTCGGGCGCAGGCGCGCGCGTGACGAAGTCGACGCTGCCGCCCTCGCCAACCTCGACCTCGCTGGCCGAAAACGTCCAGCGCGCCAGCAATTCACCTTTTGCGCCAAGCGCCTCGGCCTGCAAAAGCGGCGCAACCATCGCAGCGCTCGTCTGGTTATATAAATTGCCGGTGATCTCGATGGTCGGCCCGCCGGTCGACATGGCGAGGCGATGACGGACATTTTCGATAGCCAGGCCATAGGGATTGGCTTCAATGCCGATCACGGCATAGGCGTCGGCGGCTTTCGGCGCCGCTTTGACAATCGCATCACGATAAAAGAACAACGCATAGGCGGCGCCAGCAACGACGGCGAGCCAAGCGGTCCAGCCGATGACGCGCAATGGGGTCAGGCGGTTCTTTTCTCGCGATTCAGCGCGGCGGCGCGCCTTGCGGATGGCCCGCTCAAGCTCGCGCGGGGTGACGCGCAACGAGGCGAAAAATTCGTCATCCAGCGATGAGGGGTCCAGCGGCCGGACGTCTTCCATGCGCGCCAGCGCCGTCGCGCGGCGGCGTTCTGCGCGCACCTTGCGGCCGAAGCCGCGCCCGCGCTCACCCTGCGCGTCGTCTACATCTTCCCAGTCAGCGTCGACCACATAGGCGCCGTTATAAGCGTCCGAATCGCCCGCCTCTTCATCATCCTCATCAAAATCGCGGTCTTCCGCGAAGCGCTCATCCGCGCGGTCGTCATGGCGGCGGTCGCTGTCTTCATCAGCGAAACGCAGCGATTCCCGGGTGTCCTTGCCCCCATCCCTGCTATCGTCCTTGTCTTTGCGCTTGCGGGCGAAAAACGGGCGACGCTCAGCTTCATCGTCCTCGTCATCTTCAACGATGAACTGACGGCCTTTGCGCCAGCCTCGGTCAGCAGGCGCTTCATCCTCGTCGTCCATATCGGCGCGGCGTCTATCGTCCTGACGCTTGCCGCTGCGGGGTTCCTCCTCACGGTCATCCCGCCCCGAAGGCGCGTCAAAGAGCGAATCATCATCGTCATCATCGTCATCGTCGGCATAGTCAGCCTGGCGGTTGCGCCGGGAGGGGCCGGCGCGCTTCTGGCGCCGTTCATCCTCGCGATCGTCATAATCTTGGGCGTCATAGCCCCGGTCGTCATCACCACGGCGAGACTTGCGCGCCGGGCGGCGCTCGGCGTCGTCATCGGCAAAGCCGACCTTGATCCGGGGGCGCGCGTCGCCGTCTTCGTCTTCACCCTTGTTTTTCCGCCGAGTTGGGGATTTTTCCTCAAGCGGCTCGACGTCGATCAGCTCCGGCGCCGGCACAAACCAGCTTTCTCCGCAGGACGAGCAGCGCACCGAACGGCCATTTGGGGAAAACCGTTCATCATCGACGTCATATCGCGTAGTGCAATCGGGACAGGTAATTATCATGTCGGACCAGAATCGTTTAAGGGTTCGCTGGCGACAGGCGCGCGCATGACGGCGCGCCGGCCAGAAATACAGCCGGGAATGCAATGGAAGCCGGGAAAGAAATCGTCCAGTTCGAGCGCGCGGGTCTTGCTTATGAAGACGCGCCGGAAACGCTCAGCGACATCACCATGTCGCTCGGCGAAGGCGAGTTTCGTTTCCTCACCGGTCCGTCCGGCGCAGGAAAAACCTCGCTGCTCAAAATGATTTACCTCGCGCACAAGCCGACGCGCGGGCGGTTTCGGCTGTTCGGGGAAGACGCCATGGAAGCCCCGCGCGAGGCGCTGCCTGCGCTGCGCAGGCGCATCGGCGTTGTCTTCCAGGAATTCCGACTCCTCGATCATCTCACGGCCTATGAAAATGTCGCGCTGCCCATGAAAGTCGCGGGCGTTAACCAAAACCAATACCGGGAAGACGTAAGCGAACTCTTAAATTGGGTGGGTTTGGGAGACCGGATGCACGCCAAACCACCGACGCTTTCCGGTGGCGAGAAGCAACGCGTCGCGCTGGCGCGCTCGCTTGTTTCGAAGCCGGACCTCATCCTTGCGGACGAGCCGACAGGCAATGTTGATCCGGCGATGGGCGAGCGGATTATGAAATTGTTCGTAGAGCTTAACAAATTGGGCGCGGCGGTGATCGTGGCGACGCATGATCTGCATCTCGTGCAGTCGATCGGCAAACCTGTCTTGCGCATCGCAAACGGTAAAGTCACGCGCAGCGCGGGCGCCGGAGGCGCCGGGTGAGTATGACGCAGGCGGACGAAACAGAAAACGAAATGACGGAAGAAAAGCCTGCGCGGCGCGGCCTGTTCCGTTCCGGCACGGCGCCCTTGCTTCCCGAGGCGGGCGCCGCTGGCGCGCCGCTGACCGCCGTTATCGCCGTCATGTCCTTTCTCGCCGTGCTCGCCATGGCGTCGCTGCTGATGGTCAATCGCGCGGCGAGCGAATGGACCTCTGCTTTGCGCTCGGAAATAACCGTGCAGGTCAAAGGTGAAAACGCTGATGAAATCGCGCGCGGGGTGGAATCCGCCTTGCGCGTGCTCCGGGAGACGGACGGCGTCATCGAAGCCAACGCCCGCAGCCGGGAAGACAGCGCAGCCTTGCTCGAGCCCTGGCTGGGACAGGGCAATGTGGAGGCGTTCCTCAACATACCGGCGATCATCGAAGTGAAAGCCGAGCCGTCACTGCGCGACAATCTCGATCTCTTGCGCAACCGTCTGGCCGCTGCGGCGCCCGGCGCGGGACTTGACGATCACGCGCGCTGGCATGACCGCCTTTCCGGCGCCGCGCGCTCCGGCCAGGCGCTCGCCTTCGGGGTCTTTCTGCTGGTCATGGCCGCGGCCTGCGCGATCTCGATTTTCGCCGCGCGGGCTGGCCTTGCCGCCAATCACGAAATCGTTTCCGTGTTGCATCTTGTCGGCGCGACGGATGGCTTTATCGCAGCCGAAGTCCAAAGGCGGTTCTTCGTGCTTGGACTAAGAGGCGCGCTTATCGGGCTCGCCGCCGCACTCGCCGCATTGTTATTGGCCGGCCTTGCGGTGCGCGCCGGCGGCGCGGCGGATAATTTTCTGCCGGCGTTCCAGCTTGGCGGCTGGATAATCCTGTGGCTCGCCGCCGCGCCAATCGCCACATGTCTTGTCACCGCTGTCACCGCGCGCCTGACCGTGCTCAAGACCCTCAGACAGCAATATTAGGCGACGCGCGGATTCGCCGCGCGCTGGCAAGGCGCGGGACAATCGGCTAATCTCATCGCAATTGGCGGCTTTGATGGAATTCGTGTGAAAAAACTATTTTCAGCACTCGTCGGACTGGCGCTGTTATGGGGCTTCGGATTCGTGATCTTCATCGCCGCGCTGCCGAAGCCCGGCACGCAGCCGCCGACGGCGAGTGAGTTCGGCCCAACCGATGGCGTTGTTGTCTATACGGGCGGCGGCGGCGCCAGGATCACCTCAGCCATGGCGATTTTCGCCGAGGGCGCGGGGCAGCGGCTGCTGATTTCCGGAGTCCATCCGGACACAACAGCGGCGCGGCTCTCCGCATTCTGGGCAGGCCCTCAAGACCGCTTCGACTGCTGCGTCGATTTGGGCCGCGAGGCGCTCACCACCGAAGGCAATGCCGGCGAGTTGCAAGCCTGGGCCGAAACCCATCATTACAAAAGCGTTATACTGGTGACGTCCGACTATCACATGCCGCGCGCAATCGCGGTGACCCGCGCGCGCATGAAAGACACCGTCATTACACCCTATCCAGTTTCGTCGGGCTACCTCACGCCGAAAGGCATGCCCGCTTCGTCCGGCGCGGCCGTGAAGCTTGCCGGCGAATATATCAAATACCTTCTCGCGCGGACCAAAGCGCTTCTCCCGGCGAACGGCCGCTAAAACATGTTGAGACAAATCCGGTCCGCACTCTTCGCGGTATTCCTCCCATGCAGCGTTGCGGTCATGGGAATCATCTGCATGCCAATCATGCTGCTTGGCCGCGATGCGTCGCGCCGAACCGTCAAGGCGTGGTCGCATTTCGCACTATTCGGCCTGAAATGGATCGCCGGCGTTTCCTACCGCATTGAGGGCGCGCAAAACATCCCTCAAGACGGCGCATTGATCGCCGCCAACCATCAGTCCATGTGGGAGACGATCGCACTTTACGCAATCGCGCCGCGCCCCGTAATCATCTTGAAACGCGAACTCGGGCGCATACCAGTCTATGGATGGTGGGCGCGCGCGGCGGGCAATATCATGGTGGACCGCAAAGGCGGCGCACGCGCCCTGCGCGCCATGACCCGCGCAGCAAAAGACCATACGGACGCCGGCGACCAGATTATCATTTTCCCCGAAGGCACGCGCACCCAGCCTGGCGCACGCACCAAATACCAGCCGGGCGTCGCCGGCATTTTCAAAGCGACGGGCGCGCCCTGCGTTCCCGCCGCCCATGATAGCGGGCGTTTCTGGCGCCATCCGGGCGGCCCAAAAAATCCGGGCGCCATCACCTTGCGCTTTCTTCCGGCAATCGCACCGGGCCTTGACCGCAAACTTTTTCTGGCGGAACTGCAATCGGCGATCGAGAAGGCGCGCCCTGACCTTGCGGAGGGCGACCCCGCCGCGCCGGGAGGAAACACTCATGGCGACTGACGCAAGACTGAAACGCCGCTGGCTCTATCTGCCATTCGTCGTCGCCGCTTTTGTCATGGGCGGTTATGCGCTCTTATGGCGCGCCGGCGCCGGGGAGATGAAGAAAGCCATTGCTCTTTGGGCGGAGGATCAGCGCGCCGCCGGGCTTGATGTTTCCTACAGCGACCTGAAGGCCGATGGTTTTCCATTTTTCTTGCGCGTTCACGTAGAGAAACCTGAGATCATCGCGCCCGGCCAATTGCATTGGCGCACAGACCGGCTGACGCTCGATACGCTGCCCTATGATCTGACGCGACTCATTTTCTCCGTGCGCAGTGAGCAACAATTGGACCTGGCGGAATATGGCTACTGGCGCATCAACGCGGAGACTTTTCGATTTTCCATCGCCAATGACAAAACACGCGACTGGGCGTTTTCGATGAATGTCGATGGCGCGACCGCACTGCGCGGAACTGGCCCGGCAAGCGCATCCCTTAACCGACTGGTGTTCGATCTCGCACCGTCGCCCGCCGATAAGACCACGCTGGTGCTGAGTCTCGCCGCTAACGGATTCGCCGTCGAGGATGCGGAGCGCTCAGCACGTCTGGACAGCGTGGAAACGCTGATGGCGGCGACGCAAATGCAAGCCCACAGCCATGCATCGCTGTGGCGCCAAGCAGGCGGTGAGCTCAAGATCAACGGGCTCAATGCGCGGCTCGACGAAGCAAAGCTGTCCGTCAACGGCGCCCTGTCCCTCGACGCATCCCATTACCCGGTCGGCGCGCTCAACACCGAGATAACCGCGCCGGGACCGTTCGCAGAGGCGTTGGCGCAACTTGGCATCATGAGCGAGCAGGAAGCGCAAAGCGCAGCGGCGGCGTTGTCGCTTGTGGCCATCGCCGGCGGCGGAAAAATTACGGCGCCCATCGAATTCTCGAATGGCGCCGCGCATTTGTCAGGCGTCAAAATTATTGAGTTGAAGGACTAGCCGTACATCGCGCCGAGCGCGGGCTCTTCCGTATGATTCTCGACAAGGCGCGCAAAGTTATCGAGATAGATTGCGCCCTCGGCGGTTTTTTGAACGATCACGATCCGCTTGTCATTCATGTCGCGCACGCGCTTGATGAAACCAAGAATCGAGAGCGCGTCAAGCGCCCGGGAAATCGCCGGTTTCGGGACATTGAGATCACGCGCCAGCGCACGCACCGTATGCGGGCCGGGCTTCAGATAAACGGTCAGCAGAATGGACCACTGGCGCATAGACAAGTCGGGACTGTCTGCGCGCACGGCGTCACACATCACTTCCCGCCAACTTGTAAGAATATCCGTCGCCGCCATCGTCCGGCCTTACGCCCTGCCTTTTCAAACAAGCCTTATGCTTGCAACCGTTCGCCAGCAAAGGGCAAGAGCTTATCGCGCGGGATAACGTCTTGAGAGCACCTCAAATAGCGCGCGAATCGCCTGGGCTTCCCCGCCGGCCGGCCGGCCGGGCGCGGCTTTTGGACGCCAGGCGTAAATATCAAAATGCATCCAGCTGGCCGCCTCGCCCGCAAACTTCTTCAAAAACAACGCCGCCGTCACCGATCCGGCGAAACTGCCGCCGGAAATGTGGTTCACATCAGCGATTTGGGAGGCCAGCATCGATTCGTAACCGCGCCAGAGCGGCATCCGCCAGACCGGATCGGCGCTGCTGGCCGCTTCCGCCTCGAGCGCGCTGACCAGCTCCTCATCGTCGCTGTAAAATGGCGCGAGTTCCGGCCCCAGCGCGACCCGCGCCGCGCCGGTGAGCGTCGCCAGCGAAATCATCAAATCCGGCGTCTCCTCGCCGCCACAGGCGAGCGCATCGGCGAGAATGAGACGGCCCTCGGCGTCCGTATTGCCGATTTCCACGGTCAGCCCCTTGCGGCTTTTCAAAATGTCGCCAGGCCTGAAGGCGTTGCCGGAAATCGCGTTCTCCACCGCCGGAATGAGCGCGCGCAGGCGGACATTAAGCCCCGCGCTCATGATCATTTTCGACAGGGCCAAAACATGCGCCGCGCCGCCCATGTCTTTTTTCATGATCGCCATGCCTGACGCGCCTTTAATGTTGAGCCCGCCGCTATCAAAGGTCACGCCTTTGCCGACCAGCGTCAGCTTCGGCGCATCCGGATCGCCCCAATGCAGATCGATGAGGCGAGGCTCCGCGTCCGCTGCGCGGCCAACCGCATGCACCATCGGAAAATTTTCCGCGAGCAGCGCGTCGCCGACAATGACGTCAACCTGCGCGCCCTCTTCCGACGCGATATTGCGGGCGGCTTGCTCCAGCGCCGCGGGCGTCATGTCGCCCGCCGGCGTGTTGACGAGGTCGCGCACCAGAAACATCGCCCCAGCAGCGCGCCGCGCCGCCGTGACGTCAGCGGGTTGCGGCGCGATCAACTGCGCCTCCGCCGGCTTTTGCTGCTTGTATCGGTCAAAGCGGTATCCACCCATCAGCCAGCCCAGCACCGCCAGCGTCGCGGCCTGGTTTTCCAACGGCGCGGCGAGCGCATAAACGCCCTTGGGTAATTTTTCCGCCGCTGCGGCGTAGATGAACGGATCGCTTTCGTCGCCAATTCCCAATAGCGCCGCATCGCCATCAGAAAAGACTCCGCCCGCCTCGCCGCTAAATCCGTTGGCGCGCGCGAGCCGTTTCAAGTCTTCCGGCGCGTCGCATTCATCCAGCCCGCCATCGCGCACCGAATAGATTTTTATCGCCGCATTGACGGCGCTTTGTTCATAGTCGCTTAACAGATCCTGGGCCATGAATATTCCGTTAACTTGTTAATCGGACCACCGGCACAATTACACTCCGGTTAGATTGCACATTAGCCATACAGTTAAGCCTTTATTGAATTCCTTACGCCACCATGGCGCGGAAAATCTACATGGAATTCATTGAGGCGCGACCCATGCTTAACGCATCCAAGCTTGCAACGAAATACATTCTTGCCGCTAGCGCGGCGATTCTGCTGCCTGCCTGCGCATCCTCGCCGCAATCATCATCGGCGAATGCAGTTGGCCATAATGATTATCGCGACGCGATCGGCGTTTATTCCGATCCCATTGGCGATGAAGGCATGGACCCGATCGCCGCCGCCGCATTCTGGGGCACACGGTACAATACAGATCAGGCAAACCCGCAATCAGCTATCGGCTTTTCAAAAGCACTGCGCCGGATCGGCTCGAACGAAGAAGCCGTCGGCGTGATGCAGAAAATTGCAAGCCAGCAACCTGACGATGGCGCTGTGAGCCTTGAATATGGCAAAGTGCTCGTTGAAAGCGGCCGCGCTTTTGAGGCGGTGCGCTATCTCGAGACCGCCGTCGCCAAGGCGCCGACCGACTGGCGCGCCCTTTCAGCTTATGGCGTCGCGCTCGATCAGATCGGCGAACACGAAGCGGCCCGCGCAAAATATGATCGCGCGCTTGCCATGGCGCCGGGGGAAACCCTGCTGCTCAACAACAAAGGTCTTTCCTTTGCGCTTGACGGCAAGCTGTCGCTGGCCCGCGCAACGCTGCGCCAGGCGGCGTCCAATGCCGGCTCGGACTCGCGCATTCGTCAGAACCTCGCCCTGGTGCTCGCCCTTTCCGGCGAGATGCGCGAAGCAGAACGGCTTGCCCGTTCCGACCTGCCGCCAATGGTCGCTGACAACAATATCGATGTCTATCGCCAGTTGATGAACCAGCCCGCTTATTGGGATCAATATGCCGCGACCAGCGTAGACACGCCGAATTTCGACGACGTGCCGGCGGCGCCCTTGTCGCCTTCGCTGTCGCCATCACCGAAGCCGCAACTGCAGGAAGAAAAAGCGCCTGAGGAAGAAAAATCCACGGGCGCTCCGGTTGCGCTGATTGAAGTTGCGCCGGTGACCAATGCGTCGATGACCGACGACACATCTTTCGAGTTGAAACCAGACCACGAATAGTTGGCTCAGGGGGCCAACTTTTGCGCTGCGTATAAGCGCAAGTTGCGCAAAGCCGCTTCGGGCAGGGTCCGGGGCGGTTTTTCGCATTTAGCGCCAGCAGCCGCATGTTGCGCGTTCGCTTTTCGCGCGCTTGCAGGCTAATCTCATCGCATGTTGAAACGATTTCGCGCAATCGGCCCCGGCGCGCTGACCGCCGCCGCCTTTATCGGACCGGGCACGGTCACGACCGCAACGCTGGCCGGCGCGGAATATGGATACGCGCTTGTCTGGACCCTGGTCTTCGCAACCATCGCCGCCATCGTGCTGCAGGAAACCGCCGCGCGGCTCGGTGTTGTGTCGCGCCTCGGGCTTGGTGAGGCGATCATGCAACGCCTCGGCGAGGCGCCGGTTTTTAAATGGACAGCCGGCGCGCTCATCATCGCCGCCTTGTTCGTCGGCAACGCCGCCTATGAGGGCGGCAACATCGCCGGGGCAGCGCTCGGGCTTGAGGCGGCGGCGCCGGAAACCTTTTCGCGTGCGGCCCTTGCCGCGATCATTGCATTACTCGCCGGCGCCATTCTTTTATTCGGCGGCTACCGCATCATTGAAAAAGTTCTGATCATCGCCGTTTTGGCGATGACGCTGGCCTTCGCCTCCGCGCTGTTCATCATCGGACCGGATTGGGGCGCCCTGTTTCGCGGCGCGATCATTCCCAATATTCCGCTAGGCGCTTTCCCGTTAGTGCTCGGGCTGATCGGCACCACCATCGTTCCCTATAATCTGTTTCTCCACGCCGCCGCCGCACGCAAACGGTGGTCGGGCGCGCAATATCTGGGTGAAGCGCAATTCGATGCGCGCCTTTCCATTGGCGTTGGCGGCGTTGTGTCAATTCTCGTCCTCTCCACCGCCGCCGCAAGCCTGTTTGGAACCAGCACGGTGATCACTAGCGCCGGCGACATGGCGCGCCAGCTGGAGCCCGCCTTCGGCGCCGGCGCCACCTGGCTGATCGCCTGCGGACTGTTCGCGGCGGGCCTTTCCTCCGCCATCACCGCGCCATTGGCCACCGGCTTTGCCGCGGCTGAATTGTTCGGCTTTGAAAGCGATCCTGCTTCGCCAAAATTCCGCCTGGTCGCCGGAACCGTTTTGTTGGTCGGCGCGGTCGTCGCCATCACCGGCGCGAAGCCCGTCGAAATCATCTTGTTTGCACAGATCGCCAATGGCGTTCTCCTGCCCGTCATTGCGGTGTTTTTGCTCTATGCGGCGAACAGCAAAAAAATTCTCGGCGCGCACGCCAATGGGCTGTTGGCGAACGCCGCAGGCATTCTGGTGACGTTGATTGCAGCGATGCTAGGGCTGCGCGGGATCCTGCGCGCCTTCGGAGTGATGTGATGGGCGCGATCGACCTCAACGCCGATATGGGCGAATACGCAAATGACGCCCAACGCAAGGTTGAAGCGGCGATCATGCCGCTGATCTCCTCCTGCTCCATCGCCTGCGGCGGCCATGCGGGCGATGACGAGACCATGCGCGCCACTGTAAGCCTCGCCAAACAACACAATGTCAGCATTGGCGCGCACCCATCCTATCCGGACCGGGAAGGGTTTGGGCGGCGCAGCCTGAATATAGACCGGAGAGAATTGTCGGCGTCTTTGCGTTCACAAATCGCCGCGCTCAGAAAAATTCTTGATGCGGAACAAATCCCCCTCGCACATATCAAACCCCATGGCGCGCTATATAATGACGCGGCGAACGACATAGAGCTCGCGCGCATTATCGCCGAAATTGCAGAGGGTTTCGTTCTGGTGGGACCGCCCGGCTCGGCGCTGGAAGACATCGCTATACGGATGGGCTTGTGCTTCGCCGCTGAAGGTTTTGTGGATCGGTCCTATCTCCCCTCCGGCGCACTGACCCCGCGCTCGCAGCCGGGCGCTGTTATTGATGACATGACCGCCCGCGCGGCGCAGGCGCTGGCGATCGCCCGCGGCGACATGATCAAAGCGGCGGGCGGCGTTTCTCTAACTCTCACCGTGCAAACGCTCTGCATTCACAGCGATTCCCCGGGCGCAGCTGAAACCGCAAAAACTGTGCGCGACACGCTCTGCGATGCGGGGTTCTCCATTCGGCCCTTCGCATGAACACGCGCCTGATCGACATAACGGAGTTTGGCGAATTTGGCTGGCTGGCGCGCCTTGAAGGCGGCGACATGGTCACGCTCGCCCGCACGGCGAATGCGGTCGCGGACAAATTGCGCGAATTTCGCGGGATCATCGACGCCGTCGCCGGCATAGACAGCGTGGTCCTGCGCTTCGACCCGCAAATATTGAGCCCGGATATAGCGCAAAAAAACTAAAGGGTGCAATCGAGACGACGCGTGCCGATGGCGCGCGCCAGAAGACCATCGAGATTCCGGTTTGCTATGGCGGCGAATTTGGCCCGGACCTTGCGGCGCTCGCCAAGGCGGCCGGGCTCAGCGAAGCAGACGTGATCAAACTGCATTCAGCGCAGCCCTATCATGTACTGACGATCGGCTTTGCGCCCGGCTTCGCTTATCTCGGGCCGCTTCCGAAAGCGCTGCAAGTACCGCGGCTCGCCACCCCGAGACCGCGCGTTCCCGCCGGATCGATCGGCGTCGCAAGCTCGATGACCGGCATATATCCCCTCGCCTCGCCCGGCGGCTGGATGCTGATCGGGCGCACGCCGAAAAAACTTTTCGATGCAACAAACGAACAGCCTTTTGTTTTCGCGCCGGGCGCAGAAGTTGTTTTTACGCCGGTCAGTGAAGCTAATTTCGCGCGCCTGGACACACAAGTCTCATGAACGTGCTCGCTGAAATCACAAAGCCGGGGCTTTTCACAACCGTGCAGGATTTTGGCCGGCCGGCCTTGCGCCATCTTGGCGTTCCGCTTTCCGGCGCCGCCGATCCATTCTCATTGGCGCTTGCCAATGCGGCGATTGGCAATGCGCCAGACGCCCCTGCGCTTGAATGCACATTACAGGGACCTTCGCTGCTGTTTCAGGCGCCCACAAGCTTCGCGCTTGGCGGCGCTGATATGGATGCACAACTCAATGGCGCGCCCGCACCGCTCTGTCAGGCGGTGATGGCGAAGCGAGGCGACAGGCTTGTGCTGGGCGCGGCGACTTCAGGCGCGCGCTGCTATATTGCATTTTCAGGCGGCGTTGCCGGCGATGATTTCTTTGGCAGCGTTTCAACCTATGCGCCCGCTTCAATTGGCGGCATCAAAGGCCGCGCATTGCAGATGAGGGATGTAGTTTCATCAGCCGGCGGCGAGACCGGCGCGCCGCGCGACATTCCGGCCTACCTGCGGCCGAAACTAACCCATGAATTTTTCCTACGCGCCACGACAGGCCCCGAAGTCAGCGCCCTGTCATCCGAAAGCGCGTCGCAATTCTTTTCAGCATGCTGGACCATTGGGCGCCGCGCCGACCGGATGGGATTGCAATTGCATGGCTCCTCGCCGCTCTCAATCACCAATCCGCCGATGGCGTCGAGCCCGGTTTTTCCGGGAACGGTTCAGTGTCCGCCAGACGGGAATCCGTTTTTGCTCGCTTGTGACGCGCAAACCGTCGGCGGCTATCCGCGCATCGCGCAGATTATCGCCGCCGACCAATGGCTGATCGGCCAGATGCGCCCCGGCGACACAGCGTGGCTGCGCGATGTCAGCGCCGCGGAAGCGCGCGATATCGCTGTTAAAAAAGCCGCGCTATTGGCTGAGTTCTTCCCCTGCGGTCTCTTTCGCTGAGGCAGGCTGCGAGGCGGCGCGCACTTCACTGAGCCAATTGACCCGCATGGTGATGATCACCGCTCCCATGCCAAGCAGAATGAACAGGCCGGGCAAGCCGCCTAGATTGGAAAGCATTCGCACGCCCTCAATGCCGGTAGTCGAAGTCATGATGAACGCGACAGCGCCGATCAACGCGCCCCAGAAAATTTTGATCCAGCGTTCTGCGCGCGGGCGCTTTTGCCCGGGACTCATCTTCTTCAAACAAACGCTGGTGATCGAATGCGTGTTTGAATCCATCGCCGTGACAAAAGAGATGAAAGTCAGCGAGATAAACAGCGCGATGACGATCTGACTAAGCGGCAGCGTATTGAACAAGGCATAGGCGACGGCTTCCGGTCCACGCGCATCAAGCGCCGCCACAAGCCCATGCGCCGTATCGGCGTCGGCGCCAATCGCCGCACCACCAAACACCATCATCCAAATGCCGCCAAATGTCGCCGGCGCCACAAGGTTGAACAACACGAATTCGCGCACTGTGTAACCAATGGCGATGCGCCCCAAAAACAGCGCCGTGACCGGCGCCCAGGCGAGCCAGTTGGCGAAATAAAACACCGTCCAGTCGCGGGTCCAGTCCGCACCGGCGCGCTCGCCCAAGGCGAGACTGCGCGGAATGAATTTCACAATATATTGCCCGGCGCTTTCCGCTCCCAGCGCCAGAATATCGAGCGTCGGCCCTGCAAAAAAAACAAACAGCACCAATACAAAGAAAAACCGCGTATTGATGTCGGACAGAAATTTGATGCCGCGTTGCAGGCCGGTGATCGACGAAACGACAAACAGCACCACGATGGCGAATGTGACAATCGCCCGCAAAACAACGGTGTCATACAATCCCGTTGTCGCCTCAAGCCCGCCAACCAGCGTCATCACCCCGGCGCCGAGCGAAGCGGCGACCCCCGCCACCAGCGCATAAAGCCCGACCGCATCAATAAGCGCGCCGACACGGCCCGTCGCCGCCTTTCCGATGATCAGCGATAGCGGTCCGCTGAGGGAATAAGGGCGGCCAAGATTATAATGGGCGAGCGCGAAACAGAGCGCCGGCACCGTATAAAGCGCATAAGGCGTAATCGTCCAATGCATGAACATGGAAGACAGCGCAAAGCGCGACGCTTCATCTGTATAGGGATCTATATGCGCATAGCCCGGCGGCGCCTTGATGTGAAACATCGGCTCCGCAATGCCCCAGAACAAGATGCCCGTCGCAATAGTTGTGCACAGCGTGATCGAAAACCAGTTCCAGCGATTGAGTATCGGCTTGGCGTCCGGTCCGCCTATGCGCACGGAGCCCAGTGGCGAGATCACCACCCAGACAATGAGCGCCACAGCGCCAAAAGACGCGTAGCTGAACAGCCAGCCGAAATACTCTAAGATCCAGTCTTTGGCGGCGGTCATCGTTGCGTAGAAGCCGTCAAAATCCACAAGACTGAACGCCAATGCCGACAAAAGCAGGATGACCGGCGGCCAGAAGACGAGCGGGCGGGTGGCTTTGATGGTTTCTCGTAAGATGACGGGCGCCTCCAATTGCAGGGATCACCTGTCATAGCCCATGCCCCGCACAGGCCCAAATGTCCGCCATGCGAGGAAAAAGCAGCGCCCGGTTAGAGAGAAAGTAGGAACACTGCTCCAAGCGTCCGACCGGACGGTCAGCCCGCCCCATCGAAGGCGCGAGTGAAACGAACTGCCGCGAGATATGGAAAATGGTGCCGCATAGGTGACTTGAACACCTGACCCCATCATTACGAATGATGTGCTCTACCAGCTGAGCTAATGCGGCCCAATCGAGCGCCGGAGCAGGCGCGCGGAAGGCGCGTCATAGCTCGGGCGCGCGCGATCTGCAAGCCGGATTTCACCCCCAGGCAGGCCGCTTCCGGCGCGCCGCCTAGCCGCGCAGGGTTCCGCCCGTCGCCTTTTCCACCTGGGCGATAATCCGCGCTGAGACGGCCTCGATTTCCTCATCCGTGAGGGTCTTCTCCCGCGGCTGCAAGGTCACTTCGACCGCGAGGGACTTGCGCCCCTCCGCCACGCCCTTGCCCTGATAAACGTCAAACAGGGAAACCCCGGCGACCAGCTTCTTCTCCGCGCCGCGCACCGCCTTCAGCAAGGTTTCAGCCTCCACCCCTTCATCGACCACAAAGGCGAAATCACGGGTCAACGGCAGAAGCTCCGACGCATCGAGCGCCGGGCGGGTCTTGGTGGGTTTTTTCTTGGGCTCGGGAATAACGTCAAGAAACGCCTCGAAACCGAATACCGGCCCATCAACATCCAGCGCCTTCAGAACGCGCGGATGGATTTCCCCGAAATGCGCCAGCGCTTTCGGGCCAAGCCGCAGCACGCCGGACCGGCCGGGATGGAAGCAAGACGGCGCATCGGCGCTTGTCTGCAGGCTGGCGACCGGCGCGCCGGCGGCCTCCAGCGCGGCCATGGCGTCCGCCTTCACGGTGAACACATCCGCCTGCGCGCTGGCGCCCTGCCAGTGGCGCGGCGGGGCGGAAAGACGGGCGCCGCCCGCGGCGTTTTGATGATCCGCAGGCTGATCGCCTGCGTAAATCGGCGCCACCTCAAACAGCGCAAGGTCGCTGCGGCCCCGATCCGCATTGCGCTGAAGCGCCGCGATGAGGTTTGGCAAAAGCGAAGAGCGCATGACCCCAAGATCGGAAGAAATCGGATTGGCGAGCGCAAGGCTCTTTGCCTTGATTTCGTCGGCGCTCAGGAAGAGTTCTGCGTGTTTGCGGTCAAGAAATGACCAGGTCACCGCCTCCAGCATGCCGCGTTCCGCCAGCACCCGGCGCGCGAGGCGGCGGCGAATTTGACCCGGCGTCAGCTTCGGCGTCTCCACCGCTTTCAACGCCGGCAATGGCGCCGCCGGCAATTTGTCAAAGCCGGTGATCCGCGCAATTTCCTCAACCAGATCCGCCTTGCCTTCAATGTCAGGGCGCCAGGAGGGCGCATCCACCTGCCATGGATCGCTTTTCCGCACGGCAAATCCAAGCGCCGTCAGTATCTGTTCGGCGTCTTCCGGCGCGACATCCATGCCGGTAAGGCGCTTCACTTCCGACGGGGGGAACAGGATTGTGTTATCCGCCTGCGGGATTGCGCCAGCAAGCTCGACCTCGGAAGGGTCGCCGCCGCACATATCCATGACCAGCTGCGTCGCCATTTCCATGCCGGGCAGGATAAAGGCCGGATCAACGCCGCGCTCGAAGCGATAGCGCGCATCGGAGGCGATGCCGGTTTTGCGTCCCGTCTTCGCCGTGCGCAGCGGGTCGAAATAGGCGCATTCGATGAAGACGTTTGTGGTTTCTTCCGTGCAACCCGTATCTTCGCCGCCCATAATGCCGCCAAGCCCGAGCACGGCGGCATCGTCGGCGATAACACACATGGTCTCGTCAACTTCATATTCCTTGCCGTCAAGCGCCAGGAATTTTTCGCCTTTTTTGCCGAGCCGGGCGCGAACAACGCCGTTCAATTTGTCCGCATCGAACACATGCAACGGACGCGCACGGTCGTAAGACATATAATTGGTGATATCGACCAGCGCGCTGATCGGACGAAGGCCAATCGCGCGCAGCTTGTCCTGCAACCATTCGGGCGACGGGCCGTTTTTCACGCCGCGCACATAGCGCCCAGCGAAGACCGGGCAGGCGTTCGCCGCATCTGCAGGAAAATCCAGCACGACCTTCTGCGGCGACGGATAGGCGCCCTTGATCACAGTTGGTTCCGGCGTCGCCAGCTTGCCGAGACCGGCCGCTGCGAGATCCCGCGCAACGCCATTGACCCCGTTAGTGTCGGGCCGGTTCGGCGTCACCTCAAAATCGATGACAGGATCATTAACGCCCATGATTTCCGCGACAGGATCGCCGACCTTTGCCGAAGACGGCGCCTCGATGATGCCGTCATGATCGTCACCCATTTCGAGTTCGCGCGCGGAACACATCATGCCATGGGATTCAACGCCGCGAATTTTCGCTTTCGACAATGTGACATCGATGCCCGGCACATAGGCGCCAACCGGCGCGAAAGCCACCTTGATGCCGGCGCGCGCATTCGGCGCGCCGCAGACGATTTGCTTCTCGCCATCTTTCGTCGCCACTTTGCACACGCGCAGTTTGTCCGCGTCAGGGTGCTTTTCCGCAGAGATGACTTCGCCAATAGTGAAAGCGGACAAACGTTCCGCCGGATCGTCAACTTCCTCAACCTCAAGACCGACAGCAACCATCGTCTCGACGATCGTCTCAAGGCTCGCTTCGGTTTCGAGATGCTCTTTAAGCCAGGACAGGGTGAACTTCATGGGTGCATTCTTTTCTTAAAGTGCGTTTACAACTCGCGTCAGCGCCGCCTTGACCGTCATTGCGGCTTCATCGAGCGCCGGATTACCGACGCGCCCGAGCGATGCCTGCGGATCAACAGCGGCGACTTCGACGCCTTTATTCGTTTGCTGAACGATGACATTGCAGGGCAGCATGACGCCGATCTTGTCTTCAAGCGTCAGCGCCTGATGCGCCATTTTCGGATTGCAGGCGCCGAGAATACGATAGGGCCGGAAATCGACGTCGAGTTTTTTCTTCATAGTCGCAGCGACGTCGATATCGGTGAGAACGCCGAAACCTTCTTTTTTCAAGGCCTCGATCACGCGCTCAATCACAGCGTCAAACTCGCCGGAAACAGTTTTTGCGATGTAGTAGCTCATGAACAGCTCCTATTTGCTCAACCCCGCCCACAGGCTTGGCTGATCGACCGGATCGAATCCGTAATGCTCCAGCCAGCGCGCATCCGATGCAAAGAAATCGCGCAGATCGGGAATGCCGTATTTCAGCATCGCCAGGCGGTCGACGCCCATGCCCCAGGCGAAACCCTGATATTCGTCCGGATCGAGGCCGCAATTTTTCAAGACATTCGCATGCACCATGCCGCAGCCGAGGATTTCCATCCAGGATGCGCCCTGTCCGAACCGAATTTCTTCATTGCCTTTGGGGCCAACACGGTCATAGCCAATGTCCATTTCCGCAGACGGCTCGGTGAACGGAAAAAAGTGCGGGCGGAAGCGCGTCTTCACATCGTCAATCTCAAAGAAGGTTTTGACGAAGGCCTCAAGCGTTCCCTTGAGGTGACCCATATGGGCGTTTTTGTCGATCACCAGCCCTTCGACCTGATGGAACATCGGCGTATGGGTCTGGTCTGAATCGCAGCGGAAAGTGCGGCCCGGAATGATGATCCGGATCGGCGGCTTTTGCGACATCATGGTGCGGATCTGCACCGGCGATGTATGCGTCCTCAAAAGCATGCGCGAGCCGTCTTCCTTCGGCTCGAAGAAGAAGGTGTCATGCATCTCCCGCGCCGGATGATCGGGCGGAAAATTCAAGGCGGTGAAATTATGGAAATCGTCTTCGATGTCGGGCCCTTCGGCGACATCGAATCCCATGGCGGAAAAGATCGCGACGATTTCTTCCGTAACCTGACTGACGGGGTGTATTTTGCCTTTCGGCTCCGGCCGGACAGGCAGCGTCACATCGACCTTTTCCGACGCCAGACGCGCATTCAGCGCCGCATCCTCAAGCGCCGCTTTCTTCGCCTCGATCGCATCAGTAATCCGGTTTTTCAGCCCGTTCAGCGCCGGACCCATTTCCTTGCGCTCTTCCGGGCTCATCTTGCCGAGGGTTTTCATCCGCTCGGAAACCGCGCCCTTCTTGCCGATTGCGCCGACGCGCACTTCTTCTAACGCCGCAGCCGTTTCAGCGGCGGCGATTTTAGCGTTCAGCTCGGATTCAAGTTGTTCAATGTCGGACATCGCGTCCGGTCTCCATTCTTCAAGACGTAAAAAAAGCGCCATCCTCGGGATGACGCTTACCGGCAGATACCGCTTCGGTCACCCGTTCAAACAGCGCTCCTAAAGAAGAACTCGAAAAAGGTCACGGGGCGGCTCCTGGAAATCCTGCCCTCTGCATATAAAGAGCGGGCCCTCTTGTCGAGGGCCCGCTCATTTCGCCTGTCCGGTGAGAGAAGGCGCGGGCCGCCAGGCCCGGTCTGCTATTGCTTTGAAGCCATCCGCACTGGCGGGGCTTCATCGTCAGCATAGGCGGTCAGGGTCGGAGAAGCGATCTTTTTGACGCTCTCTTCAAGTGTTGTTTCAATGCAGCTTCTCAGCATGGATAGATAAAGCGGCGAGCCAAGCAACTCTTTCTTGCAGACGGCGGTCGCTGCGTCTTCGAGTTCTGCGTAAAGCGCCTCTACATAGGCGACGTCATCAAGCCGGTCGCGGTCAAACTGAACGACCGTTTCGGCCGCGAAAGCTGCCGTTTGAGAGACGGCGAATGCTGCGGTTGCGAAAATTGTCTTCCGGATCATTTCGATTTCCTTTCAATAGGTTAACGAAGGTCCGGGCGTCTCCTTGTGTTTTCGTAGGTCGCAATTGCTGCGACGCACAATTGCAACGCGAATCGATGCCCGCGTCAAGATTTTTGTATGTGTTGCGTACCTTTTTTGCGAAATTCAATCTGCCGAAAAGTGAAATTCGCTTTATTATCAAGCGCCTTGCCGGGTCGCTTTTTTCCCGCAGAAATTGTCCGCACCTCGCCCACTCACCCCTTTATGCGCTCATTTGACAGCGCCGGCGGCGAAACATACGCTTGTTGCACGGCGGAATTAGCATCCGTCACAAGGTGGGAGACCTTCTAATGTACAAAATGTTCGCGCCCATGTTGGGCGCCGCGGCGCTATTTGCTTCTGCGCAAGCCGCAACGATGACGTTCACGGACGAGACAAACTACACAAGCGCCACCGGACCGGTGACCTTTGTGATCGATTTCGACGGGCTTACGCCCGGCGCGAATGACGGCGATTTCGCAGGGGTTGATTTCGGATCGCCGGAGGCGAGCAATCCCGGCAATATCCTTTTCGGATCCGACGCTTTGACGGACGCCGGTTCAACGACGGCAGACAACAGCGTCGGCCCTATCAGCGCCGTGTTCGATGCGCCAGCATTCGCCTTTTCGCTGGAGTTCTTAAGTTCCGGCAATCCGCAAACCATCGAACTCTATGACGCGGCGAATGCGCTGATCGGCACGGTCGTCACGCCGAATGCCGGCTTTTTCGGCGTGCTGTCAGATATCGCCATCGCCAGCATCATCATCCGCAATGGCGAGTTCTCGCCGAATGTGCGCGACCGCTTCTTCATCGATAATTTCACGGTCAGCGCGGCGCCTTCTGAAGTGCCGCTGCCCTCCGCAGCGCTCTTATTTGCTGGCGGCGCTTTCATGATGCGCTCGATGCGGAAGAAGCGGAAAACCGCCTGAACAACGCCTTCCTTCACCAACAAAAAACCCGCCATTTACTGGCGGGTTTTTTTAATGCTGTTGCTTTGTCGCGGCTTTACGCGAGGGCGGCTTTCGCCTTGTCGGCCAGCGCTTTAAAGGCTTCCGGCTCTTTCACTGCGATATCGGCGAGCACTTTGCGGTCGACTTCGATGCCAGCCCTGGTCAGGCCGTTGATGAAGCGCGCATAGGTGAAATCAAGCTCGCGGCATGCAGCGTTGATGCGCTGAATCCAGAGCGCGCGGAAATTCCGCTTTCTGACGCGACGGTCGCGATAGGCATATTGGCCGGCCTTCTCCACCGCCTGATTGGCGACGCGGAAGGTGTTTTTGCGGCGGCCATAATAGCCTTTGGCTTTGCCGAGAACTTTTTTGTGGCGGGCGTGGGCGGTGACGCCTCTCTTCACTCGTGACATGTTGAGACCTCCTTACCGGGCGTAGGGCATGTATTTTTTGACGATTCTCGCATCCGCATCGGAAAGCAGATCGGTGCCGCGATTTTGGCGGATTTGCTTCGGAGTGCGTTTGATCATGCCGTGGCGTTTGCCGGCCGGGCCAGCTTTGACCTTGCCGGAGGCGGTCATCTTGAAGCGCTTTTTGGCGCCTGATTTGGTCTTTAGTTTGGGCATTTTGCTTTTCCTTTAAGGGCCCTTTCGGGCGCGCAACAAAACCGCCCAGGCATGCCAAATGGCCCGGCGGTCGATCAGAAGGCGCGGGTTATAGCCCAAGAGCCCCATCTTGCAAGGGCAAACCGAGCCAAAAGGCAGGTTTTTCAGGCTCTCGGCACCGGAATCCCTGCTAGCCGAGCAAAAGCAGCGCCCCGGCGAGCAAGCCGAGAACGGACATGGCGAAAACCGCTTTTTGAACCGCAGACGGCAGGCGGCGAACAATATGGATCATGAGGCCTCCAACACATCACATTAAGGAGAATAAGCAATCTGGGGCTGCATTCCAACACCCAACGCTGATGACACGCCCCAAAGCTGGCTTAGGATGAGGACGGGAGCGCGATTTTCCGGTCACAGGGAGGGCGGATGAAATCGTTGTATAATCGTCTAGCGAGCCGGGCCCTTGCCTTGTGCGCGCTGACCTGGCTGGCGCCGGCAATTCCGGCGGCGATGGCCTTGCCGGTGGAAGGCGCGACGCCGGTCGCCGAATTGCCTTACACGCTCGCCTATCAGGGCTGGTTCACGGTGGAAGGCTCGCTCAACGGGTCCGGCCCGCATGATTTCATCGTTGATTCCGGGGCGACGATTACATCCATCTTCGCCAACCTCGCTGAGCGACAGGAATTCGCATCGTCGCCGGGTCGGACCATCCAACTGCTCGGACTTTCCGGCGCGCAAAGCATGCCGGCTTATGTTCTTGGCGATCTGGAATTTTCGGGCGTCAAACTTGAAGACCATGTAGGCGTCATCCTGCCCGATTGGGCGCCGCCCAATACGCCGCCGCAAGGCGTCCTCGGGCTGGACCTGTTGACCCGATATGCGGTGCATCTTGATATTGAAGCAAAGGTCTTCCGGCTCTATGCGCCCGAGACCGAGCTGGAGCGGCGCCGGCGCTGGACTCGCGTCAAGATGGCGAGGTTTCCATCATCCGGCCCGGCGGCGAAACTGTTCATGGTCACCCTGAAAGTCGGGCCGACAAGCATGCCCTGCGTCATCGATCTCGGCGCCTCGGGAACGATTTTCAACACGCCGGCTTTGCGGCAGATGCTTGAAGACCAATTGCGCAACGCCGTGCATCAGCGCGGCCTTCGCGACGGCTCCCGCATCAATGATGTGTTCGACATATCCGACCGCGTACAACCCGTCAGAATCGGGCGCGTAAAAATCGGCGGCGCGGTGTGGCGCAACAAAGTCTATGTGGTTTATGACGCGCAGATATTCAAGGACCTCGGCTATGAAAACGAACCATTCTGTCTGGTCGGCGCGGACATTTTCGCCGAACGCAGCGCAGTGTTCGATTTCGCCGGAGAGCGTCTTTATATCGGTCCGCGCAAAAAATAAGCGGCGCTAGTCAGCTTCCGGCGCCAGTAATCGCATCAACTCCTCGGCGGCGATGCGCCCGATCTGACGCAAGCGCGCAGGATCGGTTTCATCGCCGAACTCAACCGTGACGCCCGGAACGCCATAAGTCAGGTTGATCCATGTCTTGTAATTCGGCGCGCCGGGATTGTGACCCGCGTCGCGCGACATGCCGGGCGCGCCCGGCGTTTCACGTTCGATACGCGCATTGATCGCCGCGTGCCATGCGCCGGGAAACCACCCCAATTCCGTGTCGTCATCGGGCTGGGTGTAGAGCACATCCTTATTGGTTGAATGGAAATCAAGCCCGGCGAGCAGCCGCTTGCCGGCGGCCTTTCGTTTTTCAATTGCATCGCGGACCAGAGCAGGCTCAGGCTTTTCAAACGGCCCCCAGTCGCGGTTCATATCCTTGCCGGAGGACTCAAGGCGCCAATTGCCCGCTGCGACGCCATCCGGATTGAGCATCGGAATAATCAGCAGCCCAACCTTTTCACGAAAGGCCCGCGTCTTCGCATCATCGCCGAGCATGCGTTCGACGAACGCCTGCATGGCGATTGCGCCGGTTGTTTCCGGCGGATGCTGGCGGCCGATCACCAGAAGCCAGTCGCCATGTTCCGCGCCGGTTTCCAGCATGTGGATCGGCCGCCCCTGCTGCGAGGGACCAAGCAAGCGATAAGCGACGCCTTCATCGCTATCAGCGATCGCGCGCATCCAGCGTTCGGTATCCTCGCGCAGGATCAAGGGCTGCGCGGCGAGGCGAAGCGATTTCCCCTCGCCAAGATCCAGCTTGAGCGCGGCGAGCGCGCCCTTTTGTTTCAGATGCACCTTGCCGTCAAAGGGGCGCCAACCCTCTTCCTGGGTCCACACATCCGGCGCATAGCGATGTTTGTAATCGCCATAATCCAGCGTGACCGTAATTTTGCGTTTGTCCGTCGAGGTGATGTCAAAAGCATACCACGGGCTTGGATTGATCGGCGTTCCTTCAGGGCGAATGGCGAGAACATAGTCGCCCTTGCGCCGTTCGCGGCAGGCGGCGAGCCGCCCGCCCTCGAATGTTGCGTCAATTGTCACTGTTTCGAATTCGCAATGCGCTCCTTCGATGGTGACAGGCCCGGCCGCCGCCACACCCATCACGCCAATGAAAAAGAAGAAGGCCGCAATCGCCTGTTGCATTGGTTTATGCGCCTGGCTCATGCGGCCTCCTGTCGTTACTGCGTCACAATCCGGTTTCCCGGCGATTAAAACTCTTTACGCAGATCGATGTAAAGATAGCGGCCACGCGCGCTGTGATAGCCCGCGTCATACCCGTTCGCCTGGTCGGCCAGCGGCGGATCTTTGTCGAGGAGGTTGTTCGCCCCGACCCGCAGCCTTGTATTTGCGAAAATGCCGGCGGTGTCTTCGAACTCATACTGGCCATAGAGGTTCATCGTCGTAAATGCGCCGACGATAAACGGCAGATCGCCGTCCTCGTCGCCGCTCAAGCCCACGCCAGTGTCGATGAACGGGCTCGTATAGTCGACCCGTGCGCCGCCGCCGAAGCCGCTGTCGTGACGCCAGGTGAGCGACGCGCCAAGACGCCAGATCGGTTGCCCGTCCTGCAAGATGATGTCGCCTTCCTGATCGATCGGAATGTCTTCCGGAATGATGCCGGCTTCACGCGCATCAAGAATTTGCTGCGCGCCCGGTGAAATGCCGATAAAGAATTCACGCAATTTCGAGGCGTTGAATTTCAGGTCGAAATCGCCCAGCGCCGTTTCGTCGAAGGAATAATAAAGCGCAAAGTCGGTGCCCGACACATCGATGGTTTCGTTGTTGTCATAGGTGTCTTCGATATAGAGGATATCACCGGCCGCTGTGATGCCGGTGCCGGCGAAGAAGGCGATGTCCTCAGCGGTTGGATCGTCGCGAACAACGTTCGGATTGAATGAACCCATGGACCGCAAGACCAGATCGAGCGCGATATGGTTTGCGCCGCCGAACACGCCGACCACGCCTTCCCGGCGAATGGTCCAACGGTCGACGGTGATGGTCAGATTATCGAAGACGCCTGTCGGCTCGAACACGAGACCGTAAGTGATGTTGCGATCATCTTCCGGGCCGATGCCTTCTTGCACCGTGCGACGCTCTTCGCGGGATTCGGTGTAGCCGGAGCAATCGCCGAAGTCAGTGAAGGTTCCGTTCAACGCGCCCGCCTGACAGAACACGTCATCCTCGCGGCTGTTCGAGCGGAATACCGACTCGTTCACCACCAGCAGGTTTGGCGCGCGGAACCCGAGCGACCAGGCGCCGCGGAACTTGATGAAGTCGAACGGCTTCCAGGCGGCGGCGACACGCGGCTTGATTCCGCTACCGCCGAAGTCGGAGTAATATTCATAGCGCGCGGCCGCCTGCACATCGAATGTGTGGATCAGCGGCACGCCCATTTCCGGGCTGACCAGCGGGATGGATGTTTCCGCAAAACCCGCCCAGACCGTGCGGGACCCGGAGGAGTCCGGAGTCGGGCTGGAGCCCGCGGCGTCAGAGAGAATGACGTCGCCGGTCACCGCCTGGGTGAAGGTGATCGTGCCGTCGAGGCGCGGATCACGATCTTCCATATAGGCTTCGTAACGGCCCTCGACGCCAAGCGCGAGACCGACGCCGCCGCCCGGCAACTGGAACACATCGCCATTCGCAACCTTGAAGTCGGCGACGCCGATTTCGCTGCGGCTAAGACGCTGCACATCGACGCGGAAAGTGTCGATGACGCTTGCCGGGTTCAGGGTGGAGTCGCCGAAATTGATATTGTTCGGATCGCCGCCATTGAACGGATTGTAGGCGTCAGGCGTTGCGAGCGCCAAATTCTCCTGGAACAGAGTCGAGGAAATCCGGTTATCCGTCCAGTCATTGGTTTTCGCACGCGAGTAAAGCATCGCCGTATCGAAATCCCATCCGCTGTCACGGATCTGACCCTTGGCGCCGATTAGCGCGCGCCAGGTGTTGTTCTTCACATTGATGTGGCGCGGTCCCGCATCCACAAGCCGGAAACGGGCGCCGTCCACAAAGATCGGCAGGCCTTCATCCGGCACTCCTGTGAGACCGTCCAGCCGGTTTGGATTGGGTGCGCCGCCCGGAAGCGTCAGCGCGCCGAACGGGTTCCAGTAGTTGCTCGCCGGAATGACGATATCGCCGGAGGAAATCGACGTGATGGCTTCCAGCGTCGACGTCGTCTCGGCGTAATAATAGCCGAATTCGCTATAGAGCCGGACGCCGTTGTCCATGTCGTGATTGAGGAATGCAAAGCCGTTGAACCGGTTGCGGTCGGAAGTGATCGACCGCACATCGGCGCCGTCATAATAAAGATCCGAGGAGGAGCGGCCGTCGGCGATGCAGATGTCCGGCGCGGTAAGGTCAGTCGCGGTCGTGCCCCGGCAAGTGTCTTCTGAATCGTAAGAAGTCGGCTGAATATGGAATGATCCGCTCGACGTTGTCAGGGAATCGCCATTCTGGCGCACGCGCGTTCCGTTGGTGGTGAAGGACGCCCACGGGCTGCGGCTGCTGCGATTGTTCAAAGACCCGTCGCCTTCGAAGATCGTGCCGTCAGCGAAGGAAACCCGGTCTTCCGTCGCGGAATAGGGCCGCTCGCTGGCGAACATGCCGTCGCGCCGCGAATATTCGCCTGAGAAGGTTATATTGGTCTTGCCGCCATTGAAGGTTTTGCCGGCTTCAAGCGTGAAGGCTTGCTCGTCCAGTTCGGTTCCCATCGAAGTCCCGTGGCGGACTCCGAAGGTCAGGCCTTCGTAATTGTCTTTCAAAATGGTGTTGAACACGCCGGCGACCGCGTCGGTGCCGTAGATCGCCGAGGCGCCGTCATTGAGGACTTCGACGCGGGAGATGGCGCCGACCGGCAGCGCGTTGACATTGGTGGTGACGACAGGCGTTGACAGCTCGGCCTGGGTGCCCGGATGCGGCGCGACGCGGCGCCCGTTGAGCAGGACCAGCGTGCCGCTCGACCCGATGGAACGCAGGTTGATGGAGGCGACGTCGCCGCGCGCGTCATTGACCGTGTCGGTGTTGTCGTCGCGGAAACTCACCGCGCCTTGCGAGGGAAGCGACCGGATCAGGTCTTCCCCGTCAATGCCGCCGATGGAGGCCATGTCCGCCTCGCCAATAATGGTCACCGGAAGCGCTTCGTTGACGCGGGCGCCGCGAATGTTCGTGCCGGTGACGACGATAACGTCGGCGTCTGACTCATCGGCCGGCGGCGTCTGTTGAGCCAGCGCAGCGCCGGAAGCGAGAAACAACGCCGGCGCAGCCGACGACAACAACATCATTTTGAATTTGGTCATTACAACATTTTCCTTCTTGCCTTGACCGCTCCCGGCAACGCAGGGAGCTGGGTAACGCCAATGGCAACACCCCCGTGCAGGCGCGTGCTGCGCTGCCGGAATGCCCTGGCCAGTTTTTGTGTGAGTAACGAACCCCGCAGACAAATATCGGACTGCGCCGCCTCTCCCGCCGGAGAGGAAATGGTAAATACTTCCCGATGTCTATTCGAAACTGCCACGGCCTGTCGCAGGCCGGGCGAAGTGTGTCCTAAAAGCTTCAATCAGGGGACGGAGCATCACCGCGCCGCGAGGGGCCGCGCATAGCCCTAGGCGTAGTCCACCGGCAGCTCCGTCGTCTGCTTCAGCACTTCCATGGAGAAGGTCGAGGTGACGTCGGAAAACTCCGCGGCGGAGATCAGGCGTTTATAGACGCGATCATAATGGACCATGTCAGGCACCACGATTTTCATCAGATAATCGATCTCGCCGCTCATCCGGTGGACCTCGACGATCTCGGGAATGCGCCGGATGACCTCTGCGAATTTATTCAGCCAGGCTTCATTATGGTGGGCGGTCTTGACCGAAATGAAGGCGGTCAGGCTGAGCCCCAGCGCCGCCATGTCAGCCAGCGCCACACGGCCCCGGATCACGCCATCTTCCTCAAGCTTTTGATCCGCCGCCAGCAGGGCGTGGCGGACAGCCCGACCGATTCGGCGATATCACTAACCGGAACCGATGAATCGCGTTGCAGAATGCTCAAAATAGCTTTGTCGGTGGAGTCCATTCCAAAATATATGCCAAAATTAGAAAAAACTCGCAACAATTAGTTTTTCTAAACACCTAAATAGCATAAATTTTCCGCCTGTTTCGCCTATCCTCGCGGCATTGAATGACGGGAATTTCAAACCAATGATAAAGCGCGCCTTTACAGAACACCCAGCCAGCGTCGGCGAAAGCTATGTTGAGCATATGGGCATGGCCTTTGGCTTTGGCGCGAAAATGGTGTTTTCCGGCCTCGCCTGCCTGCTGCACGGGATTTTCCCTTTCCTGTTCACGCGCACCGGCCGCAAATGCATCGAAGACCTGCATTTCCGCATGGTCAGCCATCGTGATCGCCGCACCCATTCCATGCCGGCCATGAAGATGGATGAAGACGCGCTGCGCGCAGCAGAGTAAGACCGGCCCCCTCGCCGCATCCGAAAGCCATTCTTCACCGTGATCGCCCTTGCAAGCTTGACCGACAAAGCCCGCGCCTTCGCGCCCGGACTTTTGCTCGCGGTCACGGTCGCCTTTGCGTCCTTGTTCATCGCCTCGCGCTATGGCGGCCCGGTGATGCTCTATGCGATCCTGTTCGGCATCGCCTTCAACTTCCTCAATGAAGACCCGAAGACCCAGGCCGGGGTCCAGTTCGCATCGAAGCGGGTGTTGCAGCTCGGGGTGATCCTGCTGGGCGCATCGGTCACGTTTTCGGAGATCGCCGAGCTTGGCTGGGCGACGGCGCTGCTTGTCATCGCCGCCGTGGTGACCACCATCGCGGCGGGCGTCCTCATCGGCCGCAGCGCCGGGCTCTCCGCGCCCCATGCGACCTTGTCCGCCGGGGCGGTTGCGATTTGCGGCGCGTCGGCGGCGATGGCGATCGCCTCGGTCCTGCCGCAGACCAAAGAGAGCGAACGCAATCTCATTCTCACCGTGGTCGGCGTCACCACTTTGTCCACCATCGCCATGGTCACCTACCCGTCGCTCACCCATCTGTTCGGCTTCACCGACATGCAGGCGGGGGTCTTTCTCGGCGCCACGATCCATGATGTGGCGCAAGTGATCGGCGCCGGATACATCGTCTCCGACGAAGCTGGCGCAGTCGCCGCCGTGGTCAAGCTGATGCGCGTGACCTTGCTGGCGCCCGCCGTGTTCATCATCGCCATGATGTTTTCCCGTCAGGCCGGAGCAGAAGCGACAGGGCGCGCCTTCCCGCTCTTTCTGTTCGGTTTCGCCGCGCTGATGGCTGCCAACAGCTTTGGCCTCGTGCCCGATGCGGCGCGCGGCGCCATCGCGGACATGGCCCGTTTTTGCCTCGTCGTCGCGGTTTCGGCGCTGGGCGTGAAGACCTCGCTCAAGGATCTGTTCGAGGTCGGCCCGAAGCCGGTGGCGGCGCTTGCGTTGCAGACGCTCTGGCTCGCCCTGTTTGTCGGGTTCGCCGTCGCCTTCGGACGCGGAATTTTGCCTCATTAAGGGCGCGCCCTCCCGGCCGGTTAATGCTTCCTTAAACGCCAATCCCAACCGATTTCCTTTCCCTGATTTTAACCTCGAACAGCGATGATCCCCCATCTCTTTACCCTCGGGGAGCCTTACCCATGTCTAATCCGTCGCTTTCGACCCGCCTTGCCGCCATCGGCGCAGACGGCTTTGTCTCTGCTGACGAAGTGTTGTTCCTGCGCAAAACGGTGTTCGCCGATGGCGTGGTTTCGCCGGCAGAGCTTGATGCTTTGTTCGATCTTGGCGACCGGGCGCAAGCAGGCGACCCTGAATGGTTCCAGTTCTTCGCCGAAGCGGCGGCGGACTTTTACCTCCGCGAAGAAGAGCCTCAGGGCTATTTGACGCCGGAAGAATTCGCCAGCCTGAAAGCGCGCATTCTGCGCAACGATCACGCCAACCCGCTTGAAATCACTTTGATGGTCAAGCTGATGGAAACCGCAGACCAGACCACCGCAGGGATGGCGGAGTTCGCCGGCGAGCAGATCAAGGAAATGATCCGCGCCAAGCCCGACGGGCCGGTGGTCGACAAGCAGGATGCGATGCTGATCAAGCGATACATCTTCGCCGCCGGCGGCGACGGCCATGTCGCCGTGACCCGCCGCGAGGCGGAGCTTTTGTTCGACATCAACGACGCCGTTGAACATGCGCACAATAATCCGGCGTGGACGGAGCTTTTCGTGCAAGGCATCGTCAACCATCTGATGGCGCATCTTGGCTATAAGGCGCCGAGCCGCGAAGAAGCCTTCCGCCGCAACGCCTGGGCGAAAGACACCTCCGTCAATGTAGGCGGATTTTTCAAACGCATGGTCTCCGGCGGCTTCGGCGCGGTCAAAGACGCCTATGCCGATAACAAAACCGTATATGGCGAGCATAATGAAAAGCGCGCGGCGGAGATCGGCGAAGCGGAAAAACTCACCAAGACCGAAGCCGACTGGCTCGCCAGCCGCATCGGCCAGGATGGCGAATTCGACGTCAATGAGCGCCGCCTGATCGAACGCCTGCGCGACCTTAAAGACGACCTGCCCGACGGCCTGAAAGCCCTGCTCGACCGCGCGGCGTAACCTCGCCGCCGATCGCGAAAGCCTGCCGGGCCTTTCTTGCCTTTTCAGGCCGCGCTGTTCCACGTGGAACAATTGATCTGTATACGTTGTTATACTCAAGACGGACTCCGGGCGCGCGCTGCGAACGCATCTCCGCAGCAATATCCATACTCACAACGATCATCACCGCGAAGGCGCAGGCATGTTCAAACGCCGCCGCACAGACAAGGGATGACCAGTGAGCGTGAGTATAAGCCCGCTGGAAAACATGAGGATAACTACGCACCAAATGCGGGTTTGGTGAAAGAATTCCGGCCTTATGCATCAAGCGCAGGAGCCGGAATCCGGTTTCCCTGCCTTGCGCCTAGGGTCGGGGAACGGGATATGTGATTAATGCGGTAGCGACCAAGCGGGACGGCAGGCTATGGAGCGGGCTGCGACGTGTCAGCCTTCTTGCGGGGGCTGCGCTTTTCTTTTTGGGGTCGGTTGCGGCGGCTCATTCTGGTAGTGACTTTCAGCGGAACCAAGCTTCGGTCCAAACCGGTGGCGCGTACCGACTCCTCGTCAATGTGAATAGTCGCGCGAGTGACCGCTCGAAACACATCAAACCACCAGAGGTCCACAGCCACGCGAACGTCAAATATATCATCGGCGAATGGAGTCAGGTCAGGAGTGGTTGGGAATCCGTTGCTGACAAGAGAAACCACAAAGGTTTCTTCTGCCCCGGCAGATATTACGGGCAGCGTGTGTATGCTACCCTCGTGCTCGATAACTGCGAAGTTGGAGTGCGGCGCGGCAGGTTGTCTAACCCCAAGCTCATAGGTGGGGCTCAGGACGCCGCCCATCGACGGGGAATTGCCGAAGTTCTTAACGACCAACTTGATGGCGATCCGTTGGGGCGGCGCTTCGATGTGCTCCGCCGAAACGGCAGCAAGGTAGGCTCTAGTTTGCGCCTCCCCAATTTCGCGGGTTTCCACAACAGCGCGCCGGGTTTCGTAGAAAGTAGTATAAAGCACCGCCAAACCAACTGCGGTGAATACGCCGATCCAGAGCGTCCAGTGCGCCATCTGTTTTTGCGCGAGAAGGTCTGCTTCGGCGATTGTTCTAGGTTTGTGTGGGCCTTCCTCGGCATTCCTGGCGGCCTTGCCATGCTCTTTGCAGGCTTCCGCGTCGCGTTCGATTCTAAACTCGATTCCGCCGTCAGGATCGTTGGATACGTGATATGTCTTATAGGGACAGCTTTGTTCGCTCTCAGTGTCACTGTAAGCGCGTAGGTCACGCGGCTGGGTATATATCGCCGTAGCGATAAGCAGTGCGGCAACTACTCCAGCACCAACGTAGTGCAACCCATCGCGGCTAAACACTGCAGAAGAAATGCGGCGGAGAATTTGCCCCTCCCGACCTTGTTTCTAATGGCCGGTTCTTCCTCGACCACCCCAATGTCGGCGAGTTTACTTTGTAAGTCTTTGTAGGAAAGGCCCTGTTTAGTCATCTCTACTCTGAGAAGGGTTTTTGCCTTTTGTTCCCAAGGGGTTAGCTCGGCCATGTAACATTCCTGCGGTTATTACATCATATATGTTGCAAATAACCCTTGAACGCAGCAATTACAAGCATCATATACGTTGCATAAGCAACGGACATGATGCAATGAGCCAACATTTTCTCCTCTCCGCCGCCTCCAAGACCCTGAAACTAAAGGATATTTATCAGGGCGGGGAAGATGCGGCCTACGCCAAGTTCTGCGCCCTTCGCTGGCCAGAAAATGACGGCGAAGCGGTTTGCCCGCGCTGTGGTTGCTGCGACGCCTATTCGATCAAGTCGCGCCGCAAATACGAATGCCGGGCTTGCAAGTATCAGTTCTCGGTTACGTCCGGAACGATCTTCGCCAGCCGCAAGCTATCCTTCATGGATATTCTGGCGGCTATCTGCATTCTCGCGAATGCGGCGAAGGGCGTTTCTTCGATTCAGTTGAGCCGTGACATTGGCGTTCAATATCGCACGGCTTTTGTTCTCTCTCACAAAATCCGCGAAGCGCTGGCGCTGGAAACACAAGACGCAACGCTTGCTAACGAATGCGAGATTGACGGCGCCTACTTTGGCGGTCACGTCCGCCCGCACAATGTCGAAGCCAAGCGCGTTGACCGCCGCCTGAAAGAAAACCGTTCTAGCAAGCGCCGCGTTGTTATCGCGCTTCGCGAGCGTAATGGCCGCACCCTGACGAAAGTCGCCCGCCGTGAAGCGGAAGGCGTTGAGTTCGCCATGGAGCGCCTTGATCGCACGGCTCGCCTGAATGCAGACGAGGCCGCGCATTGGGATGAATTGGAAGCGATCTTCCCGCTGAAGCGCATCAACCACTCGGAAGCCTATTCGCTCAACGGAGCCTGCACCAATCAGGCGGAAAGCTACTTCTCACGCCTTCGCCGCATGGTTGGCGGTCAGCATCACCACGTTTCGGCGCAGTATCTTCACCAGTACGCCGCGCACGCTGCATGGCTCGCTGATCATTGCCGCGAAAGCAATGGCGCTCTGGCGTCGCGCATTGTCCGCAACGCCATGACGGCGCCGGTCAGCCGCCAGTGGAAAGGCTACTGGCAGCGCCATCAAGCGGCCTAACGGATCAAAGCACAGCACTGCATTTTGACGCGCAGCGCTTCACTGCAAAGCAAAGAAGGGAGGCCCGGCGACAAGCGCCGGGCTTTTATTATGCAGATCAGCGAAATGATGGTCACCGCTGACGACATGTTTCAGTGCGGACTAAGAAATCTTCCAGCCCGGGCCTTTGAAAATGTCTCCCGCGAGCTTATCAACAGCGCTCTTTTGAACCTCACCCCAAGTAGTTTGGAAATCGGCCCCACACGTTACGCAGTGGACGGGACTCGCGTCGCCAAGCTCATCGTCAATTTTGAGTTTGGTCGGTCCGCAGCTTGAGCACTCGAATTTTACGGGAACTTCTATGTTAGTCATGTCTACAGTTCTTTCGTGTCTGACCGCAGGCGGCAGCCAAGAACCCGGAATCTTTGTTAGGGAAGAGGGTTCAAGGTAGCCGCCTGCGGCGGCTTCAAAAAATGGCGACACCCTCGAACCGCCAAGCCTTATTAAAGGCACGGTTCGTCTGAATTGTGGAGTCCGTTGCTCCCCTATGGGAGTAGATTTGGCCTTCTTTTGATCGCGCTGCGTGCATGTCGCACCTTATCGGCGATTTTCGCAACTAATTCAGGCTCTTCCGTCCACCCCATTTCCTTGAGGATAATGGAGGCAATTGCGCGGTTGGATATATCGGGACCGTGCTTACGCTCTGCGGTGTAAACAAAGCGGCGAAGCTGGCCACGCCTGAACATAAAGCGGCGTTTCCTGCGGATCTCTAGGGCCTCTGGATCGCCTTCAAAGCCTACAAGCCTGAGCGTCGCATCTACATGTCGAAGGCTCGACAACAGAGCGCGCCTCTGGCGTTCGATTTCATCAAGCTCTGCGGCTATAGAAGCCCGCCTAGCTTTCAACCCTGTAATAACGTGAGATTCAGCCATGACGCAGCATAGAAAACGCGGCGATTTAGTCCCGCTCTATCTTCCTGCGCTTGATGCATAAGGCCGAAGAATTCATCACATAGGATGTATTTTGAAAGACCCGTTTCGCGTTATTGGGGTGAGCTTCGTTATGCCGGCGAGCGCAGGCTGGAAGCGCGCGCCGCAGCTTCGCAAGGCAAGCAAACGCCGCATTAGCCGTCGGCCCGGCGCGAGATGTTTACCGCCGCCGCAAACTCGGCCTGCCGGGAAACAATGCAAAACCCCACCAAGCCACCTTGGCGTTTTCGCGAGCCTTTTACAAAAGCAAACGTCAATAAAAAGACTTAAAGCATTGCAATTATTTGCTTTGACGGCCTGTTGCAATATGATATTATTCCCATGCTGATCAACTATCGGCAATTTCCGGGGCAGGCGTGACCCTATCCCTCCCCTCTAGTTCCGACATTTAAATCAGTGTCCGCCCGCATTCTTGCGGGCTTTTTTGGGTGGAGAAAATCATGATACGGAAAAACGCGCTCGCGGCACTCGCGAGCCTGTGCGCAGTTTTTGGCGTTGGCGCCGCTGCGTCGGCGGCGGAGATTACGCTGCAGCTTATCGACAGTTACAATCGGGCAAACCCGTTCGGCCTGGCCTTTGACGGCACGCATATCTGGTGGTCCGACCCCAGCCACATCGTGCACCAGATGACGACCGGCGGTGTCGATACCGGCGTGACATTTACCGGCCCGGCATGGTCCGAGCTTGCCTGGAACGGCTCGCAGCTGATCATGACCCGGAACAACGACGTCTATTTCTTTGACCGCGACGGGACCAACCTGACGACGCAAACAATTACGGCCTCGCCCTATACCGGGATTTTGAACCTCAATGACGGTCTCGACTGGGACAATGGAGAGCTCTGGATTTCACCGGATATCGGCAATGTCTATCGCATGTCGGGTGATCTTTCGACCTTTATCGGCGTGTCGCCATTCCTGGGCGGCGGCGGCGGTTATTCAGGCGTTGAGCGCATTCAGGCGACGAATGGGATCGACTACATCGTCGTCGTCAACGACGCAAAGAGCCCGCGCGAACTTTGCGTGCACACGCTTGGCGGCACCCTTATCGGCTGCCAGGCCTTCTCGAACTCCCGCTATGAAGGCCTCGCTTTTGACGGCCGCTATGTCTATGCGGCGGACTATTTCGGCGGAAAAATCGACAAATACGACATCTTCGCCGATGGCGGTTCGATCATCGACCCGGGCAATCCCAACGAAGTGCCGTTGCCCGCCGCCTTGCCGCTTATGATGTTCGGCATGGCTGGCCTCGGTGCCGCCATACGGCGCAAGAAAAACGCCTGACCCGCGTCACACGACAAAAAAACGGCGCTTCATGCGCCGTTTTTTTTGCGACCGCCATTGCTGCGCCACGCCTAACTTGTCGGCTCGCCTTCCTGGAATTTCGACACGAAGGCGGAGATCACATCGGCCCAGCGCGAAATGTTCTGCGACAGGTGCTCTTCGCTGACGCCGCCATTCAACTCGATGACGTAATCGACGCCAACCTCGCTGGTGTTCTCCAGCACATAGGCGCGGCCGAAAACCTGACTGTCGTTGAAGCCGTTGACGATGCGATAGTCACCCGGCGTCGGCGCGCGGCCCAATTCAAAATTTGCAAAAAAGACGAGCGTCTCGCAGGCCGCCGGCGAGCCTGAACAGGACAGCGCGCGAACATAGAAGCCGAAATCCCCGGCCTTGCCCTGCGCCACCGGCGCGCCATTCGCCGCATCTTCCATCATGGAAGGGCTGAGCCCCGCCTCGGTCAGCGCATTTTCAAGCTGATCGCCAGTGACCGAACCGAGGGTTTGCGCCCCCGCCCCAACCGGCGCCATCAACAACGCCACCGCCATCGCGACCGCCGCCGCCATCAGAAAGTTTCGCATGCCCCAATACCCCACGCTCTTGTTACCCGCTGAGCCCCAGCATGGCCGAAAGACCGCAGGCTTGGCAATGGCTTGGCGCAATCCGGCGGGGCCGCAAAGCGCATCTGTCGCTCCCCGTTTCCGTTGACTTGGAAAAGGGGCGGCCTATGTTCGCCCGCAACTTCTCAATACCTGACTTTCCGGGGTTTTCATGAGCACTGACGCCCAACCCACGCGGCCTTTATCGCCGCATCTCCAGATTTGGCGGTTCACCGTCACCATGGCCGCTTCGATCACCCATCGTGGGACCGGCGTGGTGCTGTATGGCGGCTCGCTGCTGCTTGCGGTGTGGATCTACGCCCTGGCCTTCAGCCCGTCGCTTTTCGCCGGCGTCGCGGGTTTTGCGACCTCGCCCATCGGCTTCATCATCGTCGCGGGCTATGTCTGGGCCCTGTGCTTCCATCTGATGAACGGACTGCGCCATCTCTATTGGGATTCCGGCCGCGGCCTGGCCCCCAAGACGGCGAGCAAGACCGCCTGGGCGATCTATATCGGTTCGGTCATCCTCGCCGCCATCATCTTGTGGACCGGCTATGCCGGCATGGGAGCGTAATAATGGCGCATAAAGGCACCTCGACTTTCATCGTCCAGCGCGCCACCGCCGCGCTGATCATCCCCTTCGCGATCTGGTTCCTGATCAGCGTCGTTTCCCATCTCGGCGCTGACCATGCGGCCGCGCGGGCATGGGCGGCGCAGCCCGTCAACGCGGTCGCCCTCGCCGCCTTCATCTCGATTGGCGCATTGCATATGCGCATCGGCATGGCGGAGATCATCGCCGACTATATTCACGGGAGCCTCAAGGGCGTCCTGTCTCTTCTCAACTGGCTCGTATCGCTCAGCGTCATCGCGGGCGTTGTCTGGGCCGTCTACAATCTTTCATTTGCAGGCTGACGCCGCCGGGATTTTCCAATGACTTCGAGTTACGAGATTGTCGATCACGAATATGACGTTGTTGTCGTCGGCGCCGGCGGCGCGGGGCTTCGCGCGACGCTGGGCGCGGCGCAGGCAGGCCTTAAAACCGCATGCGTGACCAAGGTCTTTCCGACCCGCTCGCACACGGTCGCGGCGCAAGGCGGCATCTCCGCGGCGCTGGGCAACATGTCGGAAGACGACTGGCGCTGGCACATGTACGACACCGTCAAAGGGTCGGACTGGCTCGGCGATCAGGACGCGATTGAATATCTCTGCAAGCACGCGCCCGCCGCCGTTTATGAGCTTGAACATTGGGGCGTGCCGTTTTCGCGAACCGAAGAAGGCAAGATCTATCAGCGCGCTTTTGGCGGCATGACCAAGAATTACGGCGAAGGCCAGGTCCAGCGCACTTGCGCCGCCGCCGACCGCACGGGTCACGCGATCCTGCACACGCTTTACGGCCAGTCGGTGAAGCAGAACGCAAAATTCTTCATCGAGCATTTCGCCCTCGACCTGATTATGTCCGACGAAGGCGAATGCCGCGGCGTGATTTCCTGGGAGCTCGACACCGGCATCATTCACCGCTTCTCCGCGAAGATGGTGATCCTCGCCACAGGCGGCTATGGCCGCACCTATTTCTCCTGCACCTCCGCCCATACCTGCACCGGCGACGGCAACGCCATGGTCCTGCGCGCCGGGCTGCCCCTGCAGGACATGGAGTTCGTGCAGTTCCACCCGACCGGCATTTACGGCGCCGGCGTCCTCATCACCGAGGGCTCGCGCGGCGAAGGCGGCTACCTGACCAACTCAGAAGGCGAGCGCTTCATGGAGCGTTACGCGCCGAGCGCGAAAGACCTCGCCAGCCGCGATGTTGTCTCGCGCTCCATGACGATTGAGATCCGCGAAGGGCGCGGCGTTGGTCCGAACAAGGATCATATCCATCTCAATCTCAACCATCTCGATCCGAAGGTTCTGGCGAGCCGCCTGCCGGGGATTTCCGAAAGCGCGAAAATTTTCGCCGGCGTCGATGTGACCAAAGAACCGATCCCGGTGCTGCCGACCGTGCATTACAATATGGGCGGCATCCCGACCAATTATCACGGCGAGATGGTGACCAAGCGCGGCGAGGATTCCGACGCGGTCGTGCCGGGGCTGATGGCGATTGGCGAAGCGGCCTGCGTCTCCGTCCATGGCGCCAACCGTCTCGGCTCCAACTCGCTGATCGACCTGGTGGTGTTCGGCCGCGCGGCGGGCCTGCGCTGCGGCGAAGTGGTGAACGCCCAGGGCGCGAACCCCGATCTGCCGCAACGGGCGACCGACGAAGCCCTCGCGCGCCTCGACAAATTCCGTCACGCCAAGGGCGACACGCCGACCGCCGTATTGCGCGCGCGCATGCAGTCGGTGATGCAGAATAATTGCGCCGTCTTCCGCACTGGTGAAGTGCTGGAGGAAGGCCGCGAAAAGATCAAAGAGGTCTATGACGCGTCGCCGAATATCGGCGTCACCGACCGCAGCCTGGTCTGGAACACCGATCTCGTGGAGACGCTGGAATTCGACAATATGATCGGACAGGCCATCGTCACCATGGAAGGCGCCGCCAACCGCAAGGAAAGCCGCGGCGCGCACGCCCGCGAAGACTTCCCCGAGCGCGACGACGCCAACTGGATGAAGCACACCGCCGCCTGGTTCGCCAATGGCAAAGCGACCATCGACTATCGCCCGGTGCATGACTTCACCATGACTGACGAGATCAGCTATATCGAACCGAAAAAGCGGGTTTATTGAGAGCCGGGGCCACCCTACGCCAGAGGCTTTGCTACTCGAAGCGATGCAGCGTTACAAAGTCGGTCAGCTTCCCAACTCTCAGGAAGATTGGACCAGGCACCGGCTCGAAAACGGTAGCCGCAGGCCCGGTCTGAATGGTCAGGCCGACGTTTTCGACGTTCATGGTATCCCTTTTACCGACAGCAATCCGAAACTCGTCCTGCCAAGCAAAGGCTTCGGACTTGATGCGGACGAGCCTTTCGGGAAGCGCCCAATCGATCCCCGGCTCTCTGCTATGCTCTCGATAATCAACTTTGCCATAGACAAGCTGCTCATAGTCGAATTGAGAGGTGGGATGGGCACGCTGCTTCAGCCGTCGCACAAGCACGTCCGGATCAGGTATCTCGACGCAGAACTCACCAAACTTTTCGGCTAGCTCCGCTGATAGCCGAATGCTGGCGCAATAGACGAATATGTCATTCTGATTGATCGACGAGTTGAAGCTGCCGCCCTCTAGCGTGATAACCCGTCCGTCCTCCATATTCATGATTAGCCCGCCCTGGGGCGCATAGGTCAGAATGCCGTCGCGCGGGTCACCCCGAACGCCATCAGCCTCCCGCCCCCGGAAATGGGAGAGAGGTTGCAGCATTAGCTCGCCCTTTTTGATGAGCGCCAACGCATGTGCTTCCTTGGTGAAGTATTTGAAGATCGCCACAGTAACAAAGTAGGGCGGGTTGAGCGTCAGCGATACCCGCCATCATCGCCCTCCCGAGTGAGCCGGCTTCCATTCCTCTGGAGGAACGCAAACCGGCCTTCCGACGGCTTTCTTCCACTGATGTCGTAAAGCAAGCTGGCGGGTATCTCCCGGCATTCATTCGCCGGGCTCAACCCGCCCTACGGATGCATGACGGTCGACTCCCGTACCATTGTAAGCACCGTCAATAGCCGGTTATCGTAGTCTCTACGCCCCGCCGGGCAGATCACGGGGGAGATGACAGGCGTGGAACACTTGCATCGCAAAGCTGCGGGGGCGCCCCTTGCGACTTCGCCTTACGTCATCGGCGACACGGTCCCGTGGAACACGCTGTGGAGCGCCGAGCGCGCGATCAGCGTCAGGCCGTGCGCGTTTGCGGGCGGCGCCTTGGCGACGTGGCAACCATCGGCGCAAGGCCAAGGCAAGCCGGTTTTCAAAACCCAGCACCATATCCGCCAGCGCATGTGCGTCCGCCTGCTCTTATGTTCGGTCTGCGGCGAACACGCGCCGCCTGATGACCGCGTGTTCTTTCCGTTCCGGCTTACGGATGACAAGGGCGGGCGCGCCACATCATGGCTGATGACGGAAAGCCCGGTGCATGGCGATTGCGCCGACCATGCGCAGCGAGTCTGCCCGTTCCTCAGGGCGAAAAACCTGCAGCCGCTGAATTTTCCCGATGCGGGCGAATACGAGATCACGCCTGTCTGGGACGAGCAAAGACCCGGCGTGGTGAAATTCCTCGCCTATAAATTTTCGTGGAGCTTTGTGCGCTCGGTCATCGCGCCGGTGCTTTCACGCCGCGCCTGAGCGATTACTTGCGGAAATTCAGCGTCGCGCTTTTGCCGGTCTCGACCGCCGCAGCGCCATTGACCGTGCTCGGCGTGAAGCGCCAGCGCGCCACCGCGCGCAAGGCCTCTTCTTCGAAACAGTCGCTGGTTGAAGAGGACACGCGAATATTGGTGGCGCGGCCCGCCTGGCTGATGTCGAAATTCACCGTCACCGCCTCCACATCCCCGGCGGCGCGGGCGCAGCGTTCCGGATAATCGGGCGCGACCGACCGCACCAGTTCCGCATGCTCAATCACCGGCTCAGGCGCCGGCGCCGGGCGCGCACGGCGCGGCAAGGGACGTTCGCGCGGCGCAGCCTGTTCCGGCGCGGCTTGCTCCGGCGGCGCGGATTGTATAGTTGCCTCATTCGCGGGCGGCGCCGCCGCCGGTTCGCTTTCCAGCGGCTGCGCGGTCAGGGGCGTTTCTTCGCCGCTTGGCTGACGCTCCAGCGCACCGGCGTCTATGGAGACTTCTTCCGCATTCTGATCGATTGCCGCCGGCGGCTCCTCTGCTGGCGTGCTGCTCGGCGCGGGCGCGCGCAAGGGGCGCGGCGATGCGGGGTTCGTCACGACAATTTTCGGCTGCGCCGCCGGGGGCGCCTCTTCGCCGGACAGCACCTGAAAGCCGACCCACATCACGAAAAGCACAATCGCCAGGATCGCAAATACAGAGATGATGCGCGCGCCCTCATCCTCTTGCGGCGCGTCATAGGATGCGGGTTTCGCCTCCTGCGCGCCGGCGGCGGAAGCCGCCCCGACCGCCTCGGCGCGGAAGCGCGCGGCGACCGCATCCGCATCCAGCCCCAGATAGCGCGCATAACTTTTTACAAAACCGGCCGCATAAGGGAGCGCGGGAAGGCGGTCGATGCGCATCCATTCGATCGCCTCAAGATGTTCAGCTTTCACCTTGATCGCTTCGCTGACGCTCTCAAGAGAATGCCCGGCTGCCTCGCGCGCGGCGGCGAGATAAGCGCCCGCATGTTTTGCTTCGCTTAGCTCGCCCGCTTCTTCAACCGGCGCCACGGGCTCCGCCGGCGCGCCCGCCGCGCCGGTGAATTTGATGATCTCCGCTACTTTATCCTGAGCCATGTCGCCCCGGCGTCCACTTCAACTTCATCATGTCAGGACTGGCGAGCGGCGCTGAGGAGGCCGCACCGACAGGAAAGTCCCAATAGGAACGTCCCGCCCTGACTTCACGCCCCGAAAGACGCATTCCAAACCGATGAAGCATAATCGGCGCCACCGGCATGCCGCCCGCAAACACACAGCCATAATGCGGCTGCGGCGCTGCTGTCGCTGCTTGGCGTTAACCAGTTTATCATGGAAACTGCGAATTCCAGAATCCGCATCAAAAGGCCCCACTCATGAGCTATAGCTGTTTCACGCTCGATATCGCCGACGGCATCGCCCATTTGCGCTTTTCACGCCCTGACAAATTCAATTCCTTCACCCCGGAATTCTGGCGGGAGCTGCCCGATGCGGTGAATGAGATCTCCGACAATGCCCGAGCGCGTGTCATCGTCTTGTCTGCGGAAGGCAAACATTTCACCGCGGGCATGGACATTTCCGTGTTCATGGCGGGCGCGCTGGATGCGCCGCCGGAAAACCGCGAAGTCGCGGCTGAGGCCTTCCGGTTCAAAGTGAAGGAATTGCAGGGAACATTCTCTGCGCTTGAAAAAGCGCGCCAGCCCGTGCTCGCCGCGATCCAGGGCGGCGCGGTCGGCGCCGGCGTCGATCTCGCAAGCGCCTGCGATTGCCGTTACGCCAGCGCCGACGCGTTTTTCTGCGTGCAGGAAACCGCCATCGGCATGACCGCCGATGTGGGCACGTTTCCGCGGCTGGCGAAAATTATCCCCGAAGGCTGGGCGCGGCAAATGACCTACACCGCAGAACGCGTGCCCGCCGCCAAGGCCAAAGAGATCGGCCTCATCAATGAAGTCTTCGAAACCCATGACGCGCTGCTGGCGGGAGTGATGGAGATCGCCGGCAAGATCGCCGCACATTCGCCGCTCGCGGTTACGGGGTGCAAACAGATGATCAATTACGCCCGCGATCATACGACCGAAGACACGCTCGATTATATCGCCTTGTGGAACGCGGCCATGTTGCGCGCCGACGATATCAAGGAAAGCTACATCGCCAAGTCGGAAAAGCGCGACGCCAGTTTCAGCGATCTGACGCCGTTGAAGAAAGCCCTATAGGGCGATCAATTCATTCACCGCGCGGTCAGCGGCGTCGATGGCGCCATGCACATAGGCAAGCGCGCTAGAATCGGAATTGGCGATGGCCATGCGCCCGATCGGCGCGCGCGCCGTCACATGGGGCCCGTAACGCTGGCTCCAAGTCGTCGGGTCATAAAGCTCGTTATATTCATAGGCGTAACCATGGGGCCAGCGATTGACGGTGATCGCGGCGATGTCGCGCTCGGCGTCAAAACCATAGGGGCCGAGCATGCCGGTCATCTGTTCGACGATCGCCGTTTCAAAATCCTCAAATGTCATCTGGTAGAGTTTCGCGCGGCCGGCCTTGTGCTGCTCGCGCTCGGTAAGTCCCGGCTCGGTCGGCACATATTGAAGATGCGCGACAACGGGCTTGCCGGGCGAGCGGGAGAAATTGACGCCGCCCATACTGACCGGAAAATCAAGCGCAATCGATTCAAACAAGCCCTGGGGCGAATAAAGCCGGTGATAGCCCGCTCTGTCGAAGGCGCGCCAGTTGCGCAAGGCGACATTGGCGTAAACCAGCGGAATCTTTTCAAGCACCTCCACCGCCTCGCGCTGCACGGTTCCCATCTCCGGGCAGAGGAAAGGCAGCATGTGAATGTAACCGGCGAGCACGGCGTTCTTGCCGCGCACCCGGAAAACCTCGCCGTCTTTCACATAGGTGATCTCAGCGCCGCCATCACCATTGCGCGCATTCACCGCCGTCGCGCTCAACCGTATCCGCACATCCGCATCCGGCGCGTCCAGAAGGTCGTATCGCGCTTGCGCTTTAACCGCGTCCTCCATTGTGGAGCCGGGCAACACATCGGGCCGCAACGCCCGCACCAGCAACCGCGCAATGCTCGCATTGCCGTCGGGGAAATGGAAAATGTAAGGATCGTCATGCTCATACGGATCGGGGATCGCGCCTTCGATCCCCAGCCCCGCCGTACCTGGCATGCCGATCCGCGCGCCTTCCAGCGCGGACAAGGCATCCCAGCCAACGCCCCATAATCCGGTGATCGAGCGGCGCAACAGCACCGCAATCTCTTCGCCCGCGCCCGCATGATCGATCAGGAAGCGCTCAAAGCTGACGCTCCGCAAATGGTCGATCTTTTCCGGCACGCTCATGCCATCGAGATAATCGCGCGGCGCCAGCGTCAGTTCAGCAAATTTCGCACGGGCCGCTTCCGGCCATGGCAATGCCGCGATCGCCGCCTGCGCGCGATCATGATCCGGCTCGTCCGACCACAAGGCGTAAGGCACGTCGATCAGCTGGTCGGCGCCGTAATGGGTTTTGTCGAGATAAATGCCGGAGCCCATCTTGCGGCGCGCATAAAAATCCCGGTCGAAATAATTATAGAACTTCGACAGATCGACGCCGATCTCGCGCACCATGTCCTGCGCGACCTTTGACCAGCTGCTCGGCCCGTCAAGCGACTGGCTGCCGCCATAGCCGATCAGCTTTTGACCATCCACATCGAATTCATTGCGCTTGGCGTGGCCGCCGAAATCATCGTGATTGTCGAGAATGAGAATGCGCTGGTCCGCGCCTTTGCGCTGGCGCCAGAAATGCGCGGCGGCAAGCCCTGAAATGCCGCCGCCGACCACCACCAGATCATACTCTGCATCGGTCTGGGTTTCCGGGCGCGCCCAGCTTTTGCCTTCCCAGGCGAGCGCATGGGCGGTCTCGAAAGATCCCGCATGAGAGCCGCGCATGCCGGTCAGTCCCGGCGGGTAAAAGCCCGCGGGGGCGGCGTCCTTTGCGCAGCCGAACAGCGCCGATGGCGCCAGCCCCGCCACAATCGGAAGAGAGACCCCGCCGAGGAAATCCCGGCGCGAAATCGAGGAAAGGCGTTTCATTGAATTTGACTCCGGACTTGTCCGTCAATCGGAGCGGAAATCCTCGCTGCCGTCAATGAAGCTTGGGGGCGTATAATGCGGCGGCCGCGCATCGCCGATAGCGTCGCGGCGCACTTTGTCGCGCGCGAACGCTGCTTCGACGAGCGCATCAAATATGGCCTGATCGCCTTTGCGATAGAGCAGAAACTCCGGGTGAAACTGCACGCCCAGATAATAATCGCAGTCCGGGTCCTCAATCGCCTGAATGAGACCATTCTTTTCGCGAGCGGTGACGACCAGCCCCTCGCCGACCTGGTCCACCGCCTGTTTGTGAATTGAATTCACCTTCCGCGTCGGCTCGCCGATGATCCGCCCCAGCAAGGAGCCAGAAGCGATCTCGATCATCTTGCGGTAAAACATGTGCCCCGGCAGGGTGCTGGGATAGACCACATCCTTATAGACCTCTGCGATATTCGCATGCAGCGTGCCGCCATTGACCACATTCAAAAGCTGCGCGCCGCGGCATATCCCGAGCACCGGCAGCCGCTCATCGCGCGCGCGCTGGGCCCAGAATTTCTCCATCCGGTCGCGTTCACGGTCATATTGCGCGGAAGGGTGCGGCTGGCCGTCATAGAGTTCGGGAAAGACATCGCTGCCGCCGCCCAGCACCAGTCCGCTGATCCATTTATCGGTATGCGGACGGATCGCGGTCAGCCTGAGCGGCTCGCCGCCGGCGCGGCGCACGGCCAGCCAGATCGCCGCATAAGCGAGATTGTCGCCGCGCGTGGGCTTGGTGATTCCGATAACCGGCTTTTCCGTCATAGCGAACGCGTCAATGTTTCATTTCCGGCGGCAGCTCGCCATGACGCATCAGGGAGCTGACGACATAAAGAAAACCGAGATTGGCCATTCGGTCTTCATTGAAGGTGACTTCGCCCTTGGCGCCGCGCACTTCATGGACCGCCTCCAGCAGGGCGAAGGCGATTTCATCGCGATCGACAATTTCTTTCACATTCCCCGCAAAGCGTTTCATCGCTTCGCCCACATGACCTTCTTTCAGGCTGGCGCCGGCTTCGCGCCAGGCGTCGCGCAGGCGGCTGAAATCGGTTTCCGAATGGGCGATATCATTGACCGCCGACAACATGGCGACGCCCGGTATGCGCGTGCGCTCGCCCACATGAATGTCGGCGCCCGACTGGATGCGGCCCGTCGCCGTGAGTTCGTAAAGCAACCACGGAAAGTCCACGCCCGACTGAATGGAGTGAAACAGTCCCGCCCAGAAACGCGGATTGACCTCAATCAGATAGGCCGGATCGCCCTCCTCCTCGGACCAGCGATAATCGATTTCAGCAATCCCGTTCCAACCGAGCGGTCCGAGCAGGCGCTTCGACGTTTCGATGAAAGGCGCGTCGTCAACCGTCTCGCGCAACACCCCGGCGCCGGAGGTGCGCGGCCATTGCCGCAGATTTTTATAGGCCATGGAGCTTCTGAGGACGCCCTGTTCGAAAATCACCGTGTGGCAATAATCGACGCCGGAAACAAATTCCTGCACCAGCGCCCGGTCAGCGACGAGCTTTTTATATTGCGCCAGCAATTCATCCGCATTCGCCGCCTTGGTGACACCGCGTCCGCCAACCTTGTCCGGCGCTTTCAGCATGACCGGAAACCGGACCTCTCCGGCGGCGGCGCGCAGTTCCTCTTGCGACGTCACCTTGATGGTCTGGGGAATGAGCAAGTCCTGCTCCGCCGCCCATTTCATCAGATGGTCCTTCGGATCGACGCGGTCGATGGCGGCGAAGTCAGGGGCGGCGATGTCGATGATCCCTTCGAAACGGCTGCGATGTTCCGAGAAGAACCGCATGCCTTCGAAAGCCGGCATCAAAATATATGGCCTGCCGTCATCGGGGCGATATTCCTTCGCCTTTTCCAGCATCGTTTCGATAAAGCCTTCGGGATCTTCCGCGCGAACCGGATGGGTGAAATAGTCGCTGATATTCTTGGAAAAGGAGAGCGCGGTCAGGCCCACATCGTCACAGCCGATGACCTCGATCCCGCGCTCATGCAAAGAGCGGGCGATGGCGAGCGACATGAGCGAGCGACCATAGGTGACAATCACCCGGCCGCGCGCCCGCCCACTCTCAGGCGGAGATTTCTGATTTTTATTCATATCGCCACCCTACGCGCTCCAACCCGCCAATGCACACTCCCGTATTCCAAAAAGAACACTGGCCACCATAACATGGGCGTAAGAACACTGGCGGCGGGCATCGGTTCCCGCGCTCATGCGCGGCGCGCGCCGGTCAGCTCGAAGGCTTTGCGGCGCGCAACGCGCCGATTGCGACAAACCGGTCATCGCCGCGCTTTTGCGCGTCAAACGGCCAGCAGGTGACAAGGGCGATCCTTGCCGGACCGCCCTCAACCTCAAGGCCCGAATGATTTGCTTTCACGACGCGGGTTTCGGTGATGGCGAAAATGCGCGTCACGCCTGACGCATCCGTCACCGCGACCTCATCGCCGATCCTTATGTCGCGGAGAAAACGGAAATGGGTTTCGCGATGGGCGGCGATGATGGCCAGCCCCGGATCGCCGGGCGCCGGGCCGGACATCAATCCCGGCCCGAAGGCCATCGCCTCGCCGCTGACGCCGGACAATACAATGGCGCTTTTATGCAGCCGAGGCGCCTCGATTTTCAGGACCGGCCAGACATCGGCCCATCCCCATGGTTTGACGGCAGCCTCGCCGGAGAGGGTTTTGCCCCAGGCGCGGTCGAGCAGCAGCTGCGCGACCACCGCCTTGCCCTTGATCATCACCCCGTCGGCAAGGCTTGAAGACCCGAGGCCGGCGAAAAACAAGGCCGCCATGCAAAGGAGAAATCTGCGGCCTCGCGGCCGCAGATTTGTCGGGGCGGCAAGGCGCGAAGCGCTCATGCGCGGCCCCGTGCGATCAAGCTCCCCGGCCGCCAGCCTGTTGCAAGCGCCGCCAGCAACAGCGCGAGCACAAGCAGCACGAAGCCGCGAAGCATTTTCACATCGGCGAGCGTCGCCCCTTGCGGCAGCGGCGCCTCGGCGCCGGTTTGCGAGGCGACATCTGCGACATTATCTATCGACGCTTGCCGCATCCTGACGACGCCGGGCGCGAAAGCCTCGCGCTGTATCGGCGCCGCGCTCTCGCCGAACACTTTTTCGAACTCCCAGCCTTTGGGCAGGTTGAGCGGGACATCGACGCTGGCCATGCCTTCGCCCGACGGACGCGACGGCGTCACATCCACCGCCACAAGGCTCGTCAGCCTGCTGATCAAATGATGCGCCAGCGCCGTTTCAAGCACAGCCTTGTCCAGCGCCGCGCTATCCGCGCCGGGCCGGGACCGGTCAAGCTCGAGCGAGGCGATCTTTTTGCGCGCCCATAATTTCGACACGCCCTTGCGGGTGCTCGCGCCATGCAGGGGCGTTTCCACGCTCCAGGGCGCATCGCCGGTTTCAGCGGAGATTTTCAGCACGCCCAAATCGCCTGATCCGCGCGCAGCGAGGACCAAGGTTTCGCCCTTATAGAGATCGGGGATCGGCGACGGCCAGATTTCGGCGACGCCTTCGGGCCATTCCGCCCTGATATTGGTGACCGCCGGGGATTCAAGCTTCTGGAACAACGACCCCATGCGCTCGGCGACCTGCGAGGTTGATCCGATATGGGTGAACGCGCCCTGACCGATTTCCGCCGCGCGCGACATGAAAAAGGAGTTCGGCGCCGAGCCGATGCCGACGGTGAAAATCCGCGCCTTGCCGCGCAAGCGGCCGATGGCTTCAAACAATTGCTGTTCATTGCCGATTGAGCCATCGGTGAGGAACACCACCTGACGCAACAGGCTTTCATCAAGGCTGTTCTGGGTGAGCGCCGCTTCCAGCGCCGGCAGCATCATCGTGCCGCCATTGGCGTCGAGGGCCGACACATAGTTCAGCGCCTGTCCGATGGTTTCCGAATTCACCGGTTGCGGGTTTGCGAACAGGCGGCTGAAACGGTCATTAAAGGCGATGACATTAAACGCATCGCCGGGCTGGAGCCGCCGCAAAGCGAGCAGCAGACTTTCGCGCGCCTGACGGATCGACTCGCCCGCCATGGAGCCGGAAATGTCGATGACAAAAGTCACTTCCCGGGCTTTGCGCACAGCGCTTCCCTCACCGCTTGGCGGCGTCAGCATCAAAAGATAATAAGGCTCGCCGCCAATCTCCTCGGTGAACAGGGCGGCGCTCGGACCGGCGCCCGGCTTGGGCGACCAGACCAGTTCGAAATCCCGGTCCGCCGGCGTGGTTTCCTCCGACAGAACGAGCATGGCGCTCTTCTCATCCGGGCGATGCTCTGACATTTGATGATGGCTCGACGTCACAGCGCCCAGCGGGAAACCGGCATTCAAGTCAACGCGCAGCGATACCGGATTAACCGGACCCGCATCGGGATGCAGCACAGGCGGGGTGATCCGGTCGCGATCAGGAACCGGGTCCACCGCGCCCCAACCGGCGTCGCCGTCAAAGCTCACACTATGCATCAGCGCCGGCGGATTGAAACGCGGCGCGACAACCATGGGGAAGCGCAGCGAGAATCGGCCGTCCTCATATTTCACTGTTTCCTGATATTCGATTTGCACGATCACCGTTTCGCCGGGGCCGATATTGGCGACGGAATTGGTGAAGATGTTGGGCCGCTCCTGCTCAAGCAGGCTCGCCTTTTTGCCTTCGCGCTTGGCGGTTTCGTAGATCTCCCTGGCTTTCTGTTTTTCTTCAATCTTGCCTTCGATGAAGCGCTCGCCGATCTGCATTTTCAGCGTATCGACCGCCGCTTCATCGGGCATCGGGAAGACATAGACGCCTTCGATCCAGCCATCGCTGACATTCTCGAAACGCTGGGTGACGCGGGTGCGCGCGATCGGTCCGGAGACGGTGATCTCGACATCGCTCGCCAGCAGCGGCGCCTCGACATAAAGCCCGTCGGAATTTGACGGAAACAACAGGACGCCGCTGGTCGCCTCGCCAGGGCGGACAAGGCGCGGCTCCTGGGCCTGAGTCTGGGGCTGGATCTGAGTCTGGATCTGAGTTTGGGCGTTTGCAAAGGGCGCCGCGGTCAGCGACAGCAAGGCGATGATGACGAGGCCGATGAAAAGCCGCTCAAGACTGCGGATGACGGCAATCGCGGAAATCGATCTTGGGGCAGGCATAGTGGGGGAATATGGGGGCAACATGAGGGTCTCTCCCTGACACAACTGGGGTGAGGCTCTCATTTTCGTGATCATTGGGGCGAGACCGGCGCGCCAAGGCGGCGCGCGCGGGAATTCTTCCGGTCTTTTTCATGGCGCCGCCCGAATGTCCCGCCTCGTTTCCGCTGCGACGGTGTTTCACAGCCCGCGGCCTTTTCATCAGCCGACGGGGTGCTATATCTGCCCGTGAAATCAGTAGATTACGCCGATCTGATCGAGCCCGTGACGGCTACTGGCGCGCATGCGCCGTCTATCCGCTTCACACAAGAGCTTGATTGGTGTGGCGGACGCGATAAGGCATAAGAAACGCCACCCGAACAAGGTTTGAAGGTCAATGGTTGAACTGACGCTGCCAAAAAATTCCAAGATCAACAAAAAAGGCAAGACCTGGAAAGCCAAGGACGGGGCGGCGAAGACCCGCACCTTCCATGTCTATCGCTACGACCCTTCAACGCCGGACAATCCCAGCGTCGACCGCTATGAAGTCGATGTCGCGAATGTCTCCATGGTGCTCGACGCGCTGATCAAGATTAAGAACGAAACCGACGCGACCTTGTCCTTCCGCCGCTCCTGCCGCGAGGGGGTGTGCGGGTCCTGCGCCATGAACATCAACGGCGCCAACACGCTCGCCTGCACCAAGGGCATGGACGAATGCGGCGACGGCGATGTGCATGTCTATCCGCTGCCGCATCAGCCGGTGGTGCGCGATCTGGTCACCGACCTGTCGAATTTTTACAAGCAGCACGCTTATATCGAGCCCTATTTGCAGGCGAAGACGGCCGAGCCCGATACGGAATGGCGCCAGTCGCCGGAAGACCGCACCAAGCTTGACGGGCTTTATGAGTGCATCCTCTGCGCCTGCTGCTCGACTTCCTGCCCGTCTTACTGGTGGAACGGCGAGACCGACGATCACAAGAATGAATATCTCGGCCCGGCGGCGTTGCTGCAGGCCTATCGCTGGCTCGCCGACAGCCGCGACCAGCTCGACAATGAGCGCCTCGACAAGCTGGAAGACGAGTTCAAGCTGTATCGCTGCCACACGATCATGAACTGCGCGCAGGTTTGCCCGAAGCATTTGAATCCGGCGAAAGCCATCGCCGAGATCAAGAAGCTGATGGTCAACCGGCCCCCGCGCGCGAGCCCGCGCCAGCAGCGGAGTAAGCCGGTATGGAAGCGGACCTTTCGGAGCATTTCGGAAGGTCCGGCGAATTCCTGATCGGGCTGATCGGCCTGACTGTTCTTTTATTGATGCATCCGGACGTCAGACGTTTCGCCGCCGCGCGCGGGCGCGCCTTCGCATCGCTTTGCGCCGGCGGCCATCGCACGCTTGAGCGCCGGAGCGGCTTTTACCAAAGCTGGAGCAGCGCCTTCCACATGCTCTTTCGAGAGCGGAGGGATCTTATTCTGATCGTTCTCGCTCTGACGGCATTCGACTACTTCACCACCTGGCACTCGAACTTCATAGTCGAGACTTACAATCTTCACCCCAACTATCACTACGATACGTGGGGGCAACTGCGCGCCATGATCTTCTCGGCTTCAACAGCATTGGGAGTGTTGCGCATTTTTGGGTATGCATTGTTTTGCTGGCTGGCTTTTCAAGCGGCCGCTGGAGCGAGCTATCAAGAAGCCGCCAAATTTCGCCCCTTCCGCCGTGTCGCTGGACTTTTCCTCTGCATCTTCGGATGTGAGGCTTTTACCGGCGCCGTGACTCCTTACAATATCGTATTTGGCGCATCAGCGTTCGAAGACACCCCAATGCTCGCCATCATTGGCAGCGCGCTGATCTATGGCTGCCTTTTCTCCCTCCTTGGCGCAAGACTTTTCAACCCGCGCCTTAACGGAAGAATCGCCGCCTCAACCATCCGAGCGATTGCGGGCTTTGTCCTGCTCACGCAGGTTTTGCAGTGGCTTTTCTTTTTTGAAGATCGCGCCGCGCCGTCGCGGCAGCCATGGCTGAATGTAGCCAATTATCACCTGAGCGCACTTACGCTCACCGTGCTTTGGAATGTCATTCTTACTGCTTTCGCGGTCGCTCTTGCAGCGCCAGCGCGCAGACCATCAGTCTACGGATCGTCAGATCGTGCCGCGAATGCGGTTTGACTTGAGTTTCTTTTTCGTACTTGCCGCCTTGATCGCTTCCGCGCGCGCCGTTCGGGCGCCGCCGCCGGTTGCAATGAGCGCCCCCGCAGCGCTCGCCTGCCAGTAAAGCTGGCGCGCTTCGCTAAGCACCGCATAAGCGCGCATGGCGAGCACAAGACCGACCAGCGCAAGCATAAACGCCGCCGCAAGAACCCCAATTTGCAGATAGGTCATGTTCGCTTCGATGTCCTGCATCAAAAGCGTCGCCACTTCCTGATTTTCCATACGCCCCTCGTCACGGCAAACCGACAGCAAACCCCACGGCAATGCGCGCGCCCGCTTGGTCCCCAAACCAGCCGGACGAACTCATTGCACAAGCCAAAGTCTATACGCCGCAACTCCCGCTCCGCAACCGCTTTGTTGCAGCACAACATTGCGCCAAGGCGAAAAGGAATTAACCACCAATAAGTTGGATGTTTATCGCGCATGTTTCGCATAATTTGGCTATTTTCGCGACAATCGCGCATATTCCCCTCCGCTTATGTTGCGTTGCGAAAGTATATTCAGCATCATCACGGCACGGATGACTTTCAGGTCGTGGGGAATTGTCTCTGTACAGATGATTTTTTGCGCCCGAATTTCCTTAGTGAGGGGCTCATATGTCAAAAATAAAACTAGTAATAAGCGCGGGGTTCGCGGCGGTCGCACTTGCGAGCGTAGCATTTGCGCAAGAACCCGCCGTCGCCGAGGCGGCGACAGCCGAAGTTGTCGAGGCCGTTGAAGCCGCAACGGAGGCTGCGGCCTCTACAGCGGCGGCGCCGGACACAACCTTTATCTTCAACACGCTTTCTTTCCTGATCATGGGCATGGTCGTCATGTTCATGGCGGCCGGTTTCTGCATGCTCGAGGCGGGGCTCGTGCGGTCGAAAAACGCCGCAACCATCTGCCTGAAAAACATCACGCTCTACGCCATTGCCACCGTCATGGTCTGGCTGATCGGGTATAATGTCATTTATGGCGGAGAACCGGGCGGCTATATCGGCACGCTGTCGATCTGGTCGGCGGATGATTCCGCAGCGCTCGACACCGGCTATTCGGCGTCATCGGACTGGTTCTTCCAGATGGTGTTCGTCGCCACGGCGGCGTCCATCGTTTCCGGCACGGTCGCTGAACGCGTGCGCCTGTGGCCGTTCTTCCTGTTCACCGCAGTCCTGACCGGCCTGATCTATCCGATCCAGGCTTCATGGGAATGGGGCGGCGGCTGGCTCGACGCCCGCTACGGCTTCTCCGATTTCGCCGGCTCGACACTGGTGCACGCCACTGGCGGCTGGGCGGCTTTGGCCGGCGCGATCGCGCTTGGCCCGCGGCGCGGCAAATACGGCCCGAACGGTCAGATCAACACCATTCGCGGCTCTTCTTTGCCGCTGGCGACGCTTGGCGTCTTCATTCTCTGGCTCGGCTGGTTCGGCTTTAACGGCGGTTCGCAGCTTGCGCTCGGCTCGCTTGACGATTCGATTGCGATCTCGAACATCTTCGTCAACACCAATATGGCGGCCGCCACCGGCGTCCTCACCGTGGTGATCTTGTGCACCTTCCTGAAAAAGAAGATCGATCTGTCCATGGCGCTGAACGGCGCGATTGGCGGCCTCGTCTCTATCACCGCCGAACCGTTGATGCCTGCTGTCTGGCAGGCGGCGATGATCGGCGCGGTTGGCGGCGGCATCATCTTCGTCGTGACGCCGATGCTTGAATATGCGCGCATCGACGATGTGGTCGGCGCCATCCCCGCACACCTCTTCTGCGGCATGTGGGGCACGATTGCGGTGCCGTTCACCAATAGCGATGCGAGCTTTATCGGCCAGGCGGTCGGCATCGGTGCAAACGCTGTCTTCGTGTTCTTCACCAGCATGGCGCTCTGGATCCTTCTGAAAGTGATCGTGGGCATTCGAGCCAGCGCTGACGAAGAAGACAAAGGTCTCGACGATTCGGAAATCGGATCGCCGGCATGGCCAGACTTCTCTGGCGAAAACCCAAGACCCTTGCAGCCTGCGGAGTAAGCGTCGTTCGCAAAACGGGCCTGCAAGCCCCACGAAACCCGGCGATGACAGTCGCCGGGTTTTTTGTCGCCCGCACTCCTGAGTGCGCGTCAGTCAGTATGGGCGGGCGCTGCGCGCGTGGCTGCGGCGATATTTGCAGCGGCATCGTCATAGCGCGAGAAGGCCATGATTTTCTGCCAGATCTTGCGCGACAAGGCCGTGGTCAGTTGCTCAATGTCGCCGGCGCCGGCGACAACTTCCGGATCGCGGCAGCTTTGCGCAAACAACGCCGCAAGCTTGCCCGTCAGCGACAGCATCTCGGAGCAATAATCGAGATAGCGCTCGAGCAACGGACCCTGAATGCTGACATCAGGCGACGAGGACGTCGCCGGCAAAGCGCGCCGATACGGATCCTTGGTGAGCTGATGCATGTCGACCACATGCGCGATCGAGCGCAGCTCATGCAAATAGTCGAGCGCCTTTGATCGCTTCCAGCGCTCTTCAAACCGGCCCAGCGTCAGCACGCCGAGCCCGCCCAGCACCGCGATGTTCATCGCCGGCTCAAGCACCTGGACCAGGCTCGCCGCCTCAAACTCCATGGCGTCGTAATGCAGCGTCAGCGCAATCCAGGCGACCGCCGCCGCGCCAAGCGCCCAGATCGAATAGACCGACAGGCGGATCGGGATCACCGGATCACGCAGGCGCTCCGATTCCTGCGCGCAGCGCATCGCCACTTCGGACAGCTCCTGCGCCACCCGCTCCAGCCCGGAATCGGGAAACCGCTCGCCGATCCGCCGACGCAAGGCGCCGATCGTATCGATCACGCATTGAGGATCGAGTGTGCGATATGGCAAGGATGAGCTCCCCCGGCGCGGCTCTGCTTTCTCGTCATCCTTCTAGCAGCCGCGCCTTTCCCGAACGCTAAGAGCGAATATTCCGCCCCCATGCAATTTTTCTGTTGCATAAATTTGATTATTCTATAATTATAGAAATATGGAAATTGAACATGCAGTCCAGGCCTTTTCGGCTATTTCCCAATCCGCGCGCCTGGAAACACTGAGGATGCTCGTCAAAGCCGGCCCGAGCGGGGCGGCGGCGGGCGAAATCGCCGAAACCCTCGGCGTGCCGCCACCGACCATGTCTTTTCATTTGAAAGAACTCGAAAGGTCCGGCCTCGTCCATGCCCGCAAGGATGGACGCCGGGTGATCTACGCCGCCGATTATGGCGGCATCCGCGAATTGATCGACTTCCTGCTGGCCGATTGCTGCGGCGGCGACCGCCGCCTCTGCGGCCCCTATGTGGTAATCAAGGAGAGCGCCTGATGAAACGCCTGCATATCCATGTCAGCACCGACGACCTCGAACAGTCGATCCGCTATTACTCCGCGCTCTTCGGCGCAGAGCCGGAAAAGCGCAAAGACGACTATGCGCGCTGGCTCGTCGACGATCCGGCGGTCAATCTCGCCGTGTCGAGCCGCGGCGCGCCCGGCGCCAAAAGCGGGGTCGACCATCTCGGCGTCAGCCTCGACGACAATGAAGGGCTGGAAGCCATCGCCGCACGCCTGCGCGAGGCGGCGGCCCCGGTCGCGGCCGAAGATAACGCGACCTGCTGCTACGCGAAGAGCGACAAATATTGGAGCCACGATCCGCAAGGCGCCGTCTGGGAACTGTTCCACACCCATGGCGACAGCGAGACCTTTGGCGAGGAAGCCCGCCCCGACCCCACAGCGGCGAGTTCCGGCGCCTGCTGCGGCGCGTGACGCGCCATGCGCAACATCCTCTTTTTATGCACCGGCAATTCCGCGCGCTCGATCATGGCGGAAGCCTATATGAATCACGCGGGGAGCGGGCGCTGGCGCGCCTTCTCCGCCGGCTCGACGCCGACCGGCAAGGTCAACCCGTTCGCGCTAGAAACATTGCGCGCAAACGACATCGCCATCGCAGACGATGACGCGCGATCCAAAAGCTGGAATGACTTCGCCAGACCCGACGCGCCGGTCATGAATGTGGTCGTCACCGTTTGCGACAACGCCGCCGGAGAGGTCTGCCCGATCTGGCCGATGCAAAATGGCGCGCCTCCGCGCAAGCTACACTGGTCGTTCCCCGACCCCGCCGCCGTGGAGGGAAGCGACGAAGACAAACGCGCCGCCTTTGCAAGCGTCTTCGCCGATATTCGCGCACAGATTGACGCCTTTTTGCAGCACGACAACGCATAGACCGGGGAGCGCCTGCTTTGTCCGTATTCGAACGATATTTATCCCTATGGGTCGCGCTGTGCATCGCCGCCGGGATTGCGCTGGGCAAGCTGACGCCCGGCCTGTTCCAATTGCTGGCGTCATGGCAGGCGGCCAATGTCAATTTCGCGGTCGCCATCCTGATCTGGGCGATGGTCTTTCCGATGATGATCGGCGTCGACTTCGCCAGCCTGAAACGGATTGGCGAGCGGCCCAAGGGGCTGGTCGTGACCCTCATCGTGAACTGGCTGATCAAGCCCTTCACCATGGCGGCGCTTGGGGTCGTCTTTTTCAAGCATGTCTTCGCCGGGCTGATCCCGCCGGAGGATGCGGAAGGCTATATCGCCGGCTTGATCCTGCTCGGCGCCGCGCCCTGCACCGCGATGGTGTTTGTCTGGTCGCAACTGACACGCGGCGACCCGACCTATACGCTTGCGCAAGTCAGCGTGAATGACGCGATCATGGTCTTCGCCTTCGCGCCGATTGTCGCCTTCCTGCTGGGCGTGGTGGAAATCTCCGTGCCCTGGCAAACGCTGATCCTTTCCGTCGCGCTTTACGTGGTGATCCCGCTGATTGCAGGCGCGGGCGCGCGCAGCATGCTTGACCGGCATGGCGGCGAAGCGGCGATCACCGCCTTTACCGCGCGCCTCAAGCCCTATTCCATTGTCGGCCTGCTCGCCACGGTCGTGCTGTTGTTCGGTTTTCAGGGTCAGGTCATTCTCGACCGGCCGCTGGTCATCGCCTTGATCGCCGTCCCGCTGCTGATTCAGTCCTATGGAGTGTTCGCCGTCGCCTATGGCGCCGCCTGGATCTGGCGCATCCCGTTCAATATCGCCGCCCCCTGCGCGCTGATCGGCACGTCGAACTTTTTTGAACTGGCGGTTGCGGTCGCAATCTCCCTGTTCGGACTCGACTCCGGCGCCGCCCTTGCGACCGTAGTCGGGGTGCTGGTCGAAGTCCCGGTCATGCTCTCGCTGGTGGCTTTCGCCAACGCCACGCAGCGGCATTTCCCCGCCGGAGACTCTCCGACGCCGCAGGACTGATGTCATAAGGCGTGACGGCGGCGCCCAAGCAGCTTATAGCGCAAGCATGATGAAGGGGCCGCGCCCGCGATATGACGCGCTCGTCGAAGCGGGCGAACTGGCGAACGATCCGGCGCAGGAAGCTGCGGCGGACCGGCTGCAAGTGCTGCATGACGATCTCAAACATTACAAAGGCCCCGCGAGCGGGAGCCTGCTTGGTTGGCTCAGCGCGCGAAAAGACCCGCCAAAGGGCGTCTATCTGTGGGGCGGCGTCGGGCGCGGCAAAACGCTGCTCATGGACCTGTTCTTCAACAACACGCATTTCGCCCGCAAGCGCCGCGTGCATTTCCATGAATTCATGGCCGAAACCCATGACCGCATCGCCGCCTGGCGCGCCCTCCCCGAGAGCGAAAAGCGCCGGCACAAAGCTCATAACCGCGCCTCCCCCGATGATCCCATGCCGCCGGTCGCCTATGATCTGGCGCAGGACGCCCTGCTGTTGTGCTTCGATGAGTTTCACGTCACCGACATCGCCGATGCAATGATCCTCGGCCGCTTGTTTTCGGCGCTGTTTGCGCGCGGCGCCGTGGTCGTCGCCACCTCGAACCGCGCGCCGGACGACCTCTATCGCGACGGGCTGAACCGGCAGCTTTTTACGCCCTTCATCGAGACGCTAAAGTCAACGCTCGATATTCTGGAGTTACAATCGGCGCAGGATTACCGGCTGGCCAAACTGACAGCCGCGCCGGTTTATTACACCCCGCTCGGCGAGCCTGCCGACCGCGCCATGGACGCCGCTTGGGCGCGCATGTTGAGCGGCGGGCGGGCGCATCCCGAGAAGCTACAGGTAAAGGGACGCATACTGACCGTCCCGCGCGCGGCGCGCGGCGCGGCGCGATTCACCTTTGCCGAGCTATGCGAAACCCCACTGGGCGCATCGGATTATCTGGCGCTCACGCGGCGCTATGGAGCGCTGTTTCTCGATCATATTCCGGTCATGGGGCCGGAGCAGCGTAACGAAGCGCAACGTTTTTCAACGCTCATCGATGCGCTTTACGATGCCCGGGTGAAGCTGGTCTGCTCCGCGGCGGGCGAACCTGACGACCTATACCCGCAAGGGCATGGCGCCTTCGAATTCGAACGCACCGCGTCGCGGCTGATGGAAATGCGTACGGCGGACTATCTCGCCGCCGGCGCCGCCGCGCCGGAGGATCGCCCGGAATAAGCGGTGAGGCGATGGATTTTCGCGCCCGGCCGCACTAGCATGGGCTGCGATTTTCAGTGAAGGAATGGCGCATGAACAGCCTGAGAACATTGGGCGCCCTGGTAGTCGGCGCCATCTTGCTGGCGGCTTTTTACAGCGCTGCGATTGGCGATCAGCAAACGCCCGTCGGGATTGCAACCGACGACAGCGAAGGCGTGCGCCATGTGGTCAGCGGCGATCGCGGCGAGTTCTCGCTCAATCAGGATGGCCTGAAAATCAAGGCAAGCTGGCGCGGCGATTATGCGCTGAGCGAAGAGGGCGACGACATCGCCAGTCTTGACCGCAAGCTGGAGATCACCCGCACGCAACATGAACACACCGAGCGCATCCTGTTTGAGCGCGAAAATGACGGCGTTAAGCGAACCTATTTTCGCGACGGCCAAAAGCAGGACAACAACGCGGAAACCGACGCCGCCGCCAAGGCGCTGCTGGACGCCTTTCTCGGCGCCAGCGGTGTAAAAGCGCCGGCGCGCGTGGAGATTTTGCTGCGTCAGGGAGGCCCCCTCGCCGTCATTGAAAAAATCAGCGCCGTTTATGGCGACCATGCGCGCGAGCGCTACGCCGCGGAACTGACCGCCCAGACCGATTTGAATTCCGATGAATTGCGCGCGCTGCTGGACGCCCTCAAATCCATCGAAAGCGATGATGATTTGCGCCAGGCGCTCAGCGCCATTCTCGACAATGAAACCATCACGCCGCAAGACGCGCCGATGATCCTGGAAGCGGCGGGCCGGATCGAGAGCGCCTATGATTTGCGGCGCCTGATTGAGAATGTCGCCGAAAAACCCATGAACGCCGCATCGATCAGCCTGGCGATTGGCCTGATGGATCGCATTGAAAGCGACCATGATTTGCGCCGGGCGGCGGAAGCCTTGCTCGATCAAAAGACCATGACGGCGCAAACCGCGGCGCAATTGATCACCCTCGCGGCCACGCGCATCGACAGCGATCACGATTTGCGTCTTCTGCTGAATGAAACATCGCCGTTCCTGACAGATGAAAGCCCGGCGGCGACCGCCTGGATCGAAGCCTTGTCTTCCATCGACTCAGATCACGATCTTCGTCTGGTGATTTCCGACGCGGCGGACAAGGACGGCGTCCCCGACGCCATCGCGCTCGCACTGATCGATGCGACACAGCAAATCAGCTCGGACAATGATCGCCGCCTTGCGCTGGAAGGCCTTGCAGACCGCGCCAAGACGGCGCCGGCGCTGCTTGCCGCTTATGAGCGCGCCGCGCGCGACATTTCATCAAGCGCTGACCGCGAGCGCGCGCTTAAAGCCGCCGGTCTTGAAGACTAACGCATTAGCTTTTCGCTGACGCCGGCATCCTGATGCCGTCCACCATGGCGCGCACCGATTGCGGCGTCGGCTTCGTAAAGCTGGAGACGGCGATGGCGATGGCGAAATTCACCAGCATGCCCACCGCGCCGATCCCTTCCGGCGATATGCCGAACAGCCAGTGCTGCGCCTCATTCACCGCGCCGAACCAGGGCGACTTGAAATAGATGATGTAAGAGAGCGTGAAGACCAGCCCCGCGACCATCCCCGCAATCGCCCCTTCGCGATTGACGCCTTTGAAGAAGATGCCCATCAGAATCGCCGGGAAGAGCGAAGACGCCGCCAGCCCGAACGCAAGCGCCACCACCTGCGCCACGAAACCGGGCGGATTGATGCCCAGATAGCCAGCCACCAGGATCGCCGCAGCCGCCGCCCCGCGCGCCGCCAGCAATTCGGTTTTATCGGTAATCTGTGGGCGGAATGTTTTCTTCAGCAGGTCGTGACTGATCGAGGTGGAGATGACCAGCAACAACCCCGCCGCCGTCGACAGCGCCGCCGCCACGCCGCCAGCCGCGACCAGCGCAATCACCCAGCCGGGCAATCCCGCGATCTCCGGATTGGCGAGCACCATGATGTCGCGATCCACCAGAATTTCATTGCTGTTCGCGCTTGGCGCATTGGCGACCAGCCGTTCGCCATGCTTGCCGGTCTCGCCGGTGAATTCTGTGCGGCCCTCAAAAGGCTCGCCGGGGCCATATTGAATGACGCCATCGCCGTTTTTATCGAGCCAGGCGATCAGGCCGATGCCCTCCCAGCTTTTCACCCATTGCGGCGCTTCCGCATAGGATTTCTCGTTGACGCTATCGATGAAATTGAGGCGCGCAAAAGCGCCCACCGCCGGCGCCGTCAGATAAAGCAGCGCGATGAAAACCAGCGCATAACCGGCGGATTTGCGCGCGTCAGACATTTTCGGCACGGTGAAAAACCGCACAATCACATGGGGCAGGCCGGCCGTGCCGACCATTAGCGCCAGCGTGATGGCGAATATATCGATCTTTGATTTGGTCCCTTCGGTAAAGGCCGCAAAGCCGAGATCGACCAAAGACGCATCGAGCTTGTCGAGCACCGAAATCGTTTCACCCGCCACATTCGAGCCGAGCCCAAGCTGCGGGACGGGATTGCCGGTCATCAGCATCGAGATAAAAATCGCCGGGACCAGATAGGCGAACATCAACACGCAATATTGCGCCACCTGCGTATAGGTGATGCCCTTCATCCCGCCGAGCACGGCGTAAAAGAAGACGACGCACATGCCGGTGACGACGCCCCATTCAATCGGCATTTCTAGGAACCGGGAGAAGACAACGCCGACGCCGCGCATCTGTCCGGCGATATAGGTGAAGGAAACAACGATCAGGCAGATGACTGCGACAACCCGCGCCGCTTTTGAATAATAACGCTCGCCAATGAAGTCCGGCACAGTGAACTGTCCGAATTTGCGCAGATATGGCGCGAGCAACAGCGCCAGCAACACATAGCCGCCGGTCCAGCCCATCAAATAGACGCTCGCATCATAACCGGCGAAAGCGATGATCCCCGCCATGGAGATGAAGGACGCCGCGCTCATCCAGTCCGCGGCTGTCGCCATGCCATTCGCGACCGGGTGAATATGCCCGCCCGCAACATAAAACTCGGAGGTCGAGCGCGCCCGCGACCAGATCGCGATGCCGATATAAAGCGCGAAGGAAAGTCCGACAAAGATGAAGGTGAGGGTCTGCGCGTTCATGCCATGCCGCCTATTCGTCGCTGACGCCAAGGCGCTTTTCGAGCGCGCTCATTCGTGCGGCGTACACAAAGATCAAGATTACAAAGATGATGATCGAGCCTTGCTGGGCGAACCAGAAACCGAGCTTGAAGCCGCCAATGCGGATCGTGTTGAGCGCATCGACAAACAGCACGCCGGCGCCGAAGGAGACGGCGAACCAGATCGCAAGCAGCGTGCAGAGCAGTCTTACATTTTCGCGCCAATAAAGCGCAGCGCGGTCGCCGGACGTCGCCGGTTCATCTTTGTTCATGTTGCTCCCTCCCATGCGGGACTTTTTCGGGCGCTGTTTCGCGCCCTTTTTCAGGATCGGAACCCTAACGGCGTTTCCGGTGAAGTCCTATCCCCCTCTTATTGCCAAATCTCCCTCGCGCGCGTAGGTCCGCCCTATGACACAAGCCAGCCGCCCCCAGCCCCACCTGCCTTTCGTCGAACTCGTCGCCATCGTCGCGGCGGCGATGGCGTTGAACGCGCTCGCCGTCGACATGATGCTGCCCGCATTAGGCATCATCGGCGACGAGCTGGGCGCGGCGCATCCGAATGACCGTCAGTTGATCATCATCGTCTATGTTCTCGCTAACGGGATCGCGCAATTATTCTTCGGCCCGATTGTCGACCGCTTTGGACGCAAGCGCGTTTTGATGTGGTCGCTGGCGGGTTATACGGTCGGCTCGCTGCTTTGCGTTGTCGCGCCGTCCTTCATGCTGCTGCTGGCGGCGCGCGCCTTTCAGGGTATTGCGACAGCCGCAACGCGCGTCTCCGCCGTCGCGGTCGTGCGCGATCAATGTTCGGGCCGGCGAATGGCGGAAGTCATGTCCCTCGCCATCACGATCTTTATGGCGGCGCCGATCCTAGCGCCGGGCATTGGCCAGATCTTCCTCTTCTTCGCGCCATGGCGCTGGATCTTTCTCGGCCTGCTCGCCTATGGCGCGATCTTCGCCATCTGGGCTGCCTTCAGAATGCCGGAGACCATGGCGCCGGAAGACAGAAAGCCGCTTCAGGTCCAGACCATCGCCGCGTCCTATATGGTGTTTGTGCGCAACCGCATCTCCCTCGGCTATACGCTGGCCTCGTCATGCGTGTTCGGCGCGGTTTTCAGCTATATCAGTTCCGCCGAACAGATATTCTTGGAGATATTCGAATTGGGCGACGCGTTTGCATTGGTCTTCGCCTGCATCGCCAGCGCATTTGCAGTTTCATCGCTGATGAATTCGCGCATGGTGTCGCGCTTCGGCATGCGGCGGCTTTCCCATACTGCGCTGTTTGTGCTGATCGCGGCGAACTGTCTCCACCTGCTGGCGATCGCGACGGTCGGCGAAAACCTGACGGTCTTTGTCATTTGCATGATGGCGTCGTTTCTGGCGCTCGGCCTGATCGGACCGAACGCCACCGCCCTCGCCATGGAGCCCATGGGCCACAATGCCGGCGCGGGCGCCGCGCTGAACGGTTTCGCCGGCACCACCATTGCCGGATTTTTCGGCGGCGTGATCGGCGGCCGCTATGACGGCACCACAACGCCCATGGTGATCGGCTTTATCGCGCTTGGCGTGTTGTCGCTCATCGTCGTTCTGTGGACGGAAAAGGGCAAATTGTTCGGCGTCGGCGAACATGCGCCGGAGCCGGCGGAATGAGCGCGGCGGCGACACCACCAAAGCAGCGCGCCAAGGCGCGCGCTTGTCTCGGCGCCTTCGCCGGAGCCCATGGGGTGAAGGGCGAGACCAAGGTCAAAACCTTCACCGAGGCGCCGGAAAACATCGCCGATTACGGCGTGCTTGAAACCGAAGACGGCGCGCGGCGCTTTACGCTGAAATTCGTGCGGGCGCTGAAAGGCGATTTCATCATCGCCAGCGCGCCGGAGATCAAAAGCCGCGAAGACGCCGAAAGCCTTAAAGGCGTGCGGCTCTATGTTGACCGCGCCGCCCTGCCCGAACCGGAAGAAGACGAGTTTTATCTCGACGATCTTGTGGGACTTGCAGTTTTCGATGAAGCCGGCGCGGCCATGGGCAAGGTGAAGGCGGTCTATAATTTCGGCGCCGGCGACTTGCTCGAGGTGGCGAATATTCCGGGCGTCAAAGGCGTGCGGCTGATCCCCTTCACCAAGGCGGCTGTTCCGGCGGTTGATCTGGAAACGGGCACGGTCGCCGTCGCGCGCGATTATCTCGAAGCCAGCGAGACGCCGTCGATCAGCGATGAGACCGGCCAGATCGTCAGCGACGATATCGATGTGGATCTCGACGCCATGCGCCAGGAAGACAGCTAAGCCAACCCACTGGCGCGGCGACATTCCGGCCGTCGACCTTTCGGGAAACGACAAGAGCCCGCCGACGCGCTATTCAGCCTTATTCAAATGCGCCTGCAGCCAGCGCATAAAATCGCGAACGCGTTTCACCTCAAAACGCTCCGGCAGGCATAGAGCGACATATTCCGCGCCTTGAAGGCGGATTTCCGAGCGATATGGCGCAAGCAGCCTTCGCGCCACCATGTCGCCGGCCAGCGCGGAGCTCGCCAGCACCAGCCCCTGTCCGGCGATGGCGGCCTGAAGCGCGTAATATTCCTCGTCAAACATCATGACGTTCAAGTCCGGCGTCGGCGCCACTTCGCCAGCGGCGGCAAGCCAATGCTCCCAGGAGACATGTTTCAAAACCGGCCGCCGCCAGCGCGTAGCCAGCAGCAGCGCGTCCTGGAAAGAACGAATCGTTTCAATCAATCCGGGCGCGCCGTAAACGCCGAACGTCTCGCCCAGCAACGCAGCCGCATGAAGATCCGGATACGGACCGCCTCCGTAGCGGATCGCAATGTCGACCTGCCGCTCCCGGCGCAAATCCACCGGCTCGGCGCCGGTGAGCAATTGCACGCTGATCTCCGGATGGCGCGCATAAAACGCCGGCAGATGCGGCGCGAGCCGCAACGCGGCGAAGGCCGGCGTCGTTGTCACCGTAAGCGTGGTCTGCGCCGCCGCGATGCGCTCCAGCGCCTGCCTGATCTGCAACAGGCCGCTGCCGACGGCGGCCGCCAAAACCTCGCCGGACTGGGTCAGAGCGACCGCGCGCGGGCGGCGCGCAAACAGCGCAATCCCCAGCGCCTCTTCAAGCCCGCGCACCTGATGCGACACCGCTGTCGGCGTCACCCCCAATTCCTCAGCGGCGACTTTGAAGCTGCCAAGGCGCGCCGCCGCCTCAAATGTGCGCAGCGCCGACGGCGATGGCATTTTCCCGAACATGGCCAATTTATAGATGATTTTTATTCATCTATCGATGATTATTTTTCCTTTGTAGTGCGCTGATTTTAATAACAATTATTGGTTTCACCAGATGAAAAGAGATTTTCGAACCATCATACAGAACCGGGCGCCGCCCCGGCTGAAGACAGGAGCCGCTACATGCCCACGCTTTTGAGACTGGACGCCAGCGCCAACACATCATCCTCCCTGACCCGCGCCCTCGCCGACCGCTTTGTCGATGAATGGAGCGCCCAGCGACCTCAAGACCGGCTGATCGTCCGCGATGTCGGCGTCGCACCTCCGCCGGCGCTGTCGGAAACCTTCCTCGCCGCCGCGTTCGAAAAGGGCGAGCGCAGCGAGGACCAAAAAGCCGCGCTGAAACTATCGGACGAGTTGATCAGTGAGCTTGAAGCCGCCGACATCATTATCATCGCAACGCCGATGTATAATTACGGCATGCCCGCCGCCCTGAAGGCGTGGTTCGATCAGGTGATCCGCATCAACAAGACATTCACATTCGACCTCGCGCGCGGCGACCGGCCGCTCGAACCCATTTTAAACGGCAAAATGCTTGCGGTGCTGACGTCGAGCGGAGAATTCGGCTTCGCGCCGGGCGGGCTTAACGAAAGCGCCGGGCACCTTGTGCCGCATATCCGGACTTGCGCGAAATATCTTGGCGTCGATCACATCCGCCATATCGGCATCGAATATCAGGAGTTCCGCGACGAGCGCCACCGCGCGTCGAAGGAAGCCGCGTTCGCGGCGATCCCGGCGCTGGTTGCGGAACTCTCCTCGCGCGTATCTGAGCGTGCCCGCGCAGAACCGGCGCTCGCCTCCTAGCTTGCGCGCCGAACGGCGCGGCCGCGCTTGCCTCGCTCCCGCCCGCATGCCATCTGACGCCCATTATGTGGCAGGCGACCATCCTCACCCTTTATCCGGAGCTGTTTCCGGGCCCGCTCGACGCCTCGATCCTCGGACGGGCGGCGGCGGAGGGCATGTGGGCGCTGGATACGGTCAATATCCGGGATTTTTCCGACAATAAATACGGCTCGGTGGACGACACCCCGGCCGGCGGCGGGCCCGGGCTCGTCATGCGGGCGGATTTGCTGGCCGCCGCGATCGACAGCGTGCCCCGAAACGACCGGCCAATTCTCTGCCTTTCGCCCAGAGGCGCCCCGCTGACCCAGGCCCGGGCGCAGGCCCTGTCCGAGGGGCCCGGCCTGATCGCGCTGTGCGGCCGGTTTGAGGGCCTGGATGAGCGGATTTTCGAGGCCAGAGACGTCGAAGAGGTCTCAATCGGGGATTTCGTGCTCGCCGGGGGCGAAATCGCCGCCATGGCCCTGACTGAGGCTTGCGTCCGGCTCATTCCGGGGGTATTGGGCTCGGCTTCCTCCCTCGGGGAGGAAAGCTTTGAAGGCGGCCTATTGGAATACCCCCAATATACCCGCCCGAGAGAATTCGAGGGCCGGGCCATCCCGGATGTGCTGTTGTCAGGCGATCATCAGAAAATCGCTGACTGGCGGCGCAAGCAGGCCGAAGCAATAACGCGGACGCGACGACCGGACCTCTGGGAGAGGTTTTCATCTAACGGTCCTATCCGGCGCGACAACAACAAGGAACCGAAGCGATGAACATCATCGAGCAGCTCGAGCAAGAGCATATCGCCGAACTCGGCAAAACCATTCCCGAATTTGCGCCGGGCGACACTGTCAAAGTGAACGTCAAGGTCAAGGAAGGCGAACGCGAACGCATTCAGGCCTTTGAAGGCGTCTGCATTGCGCGCACCGGCGGCGGCCTCAATGAGAGCTTCACCGTCCGCAAGATTTCCTTCGGCGAAGGCGTCGAGCGCGTCTTTCCGGTCTATTCGCCGCTGGTCGATTCCATCGACGTCGTGCGCCGCGGTAAAGTGCGCCGCGCCAAGCTGTATTATTTGCGCGACCGTCGCGGCAAGTCGGCCCGGATCACCGAAAAGGTCGATCACCGCGCCAAGGGCAAAGGCAAAGGCGCGAAAGCCAAAAAAGCCTAAGCGCCGCCTAATTGCGAAATTCAGAACGGGACCCGTCGGGTCCCGTTTTTTATTGGCGCGCCCTGCGCCCCGCAAGCCCTTCTTCTCCTTGTGAGAATCCGACGAGCCGGCCTGCGATGCGGAAACCGGTGACTCGCCCGGCCCGCCCTGTTAACCTTTTCATCGCTCAGTTGGGGCTCACACATGGGGAGGTGAGGCGATGGCGGGACGCATTCTCAAGCGCATTCTACAAGGCGCAGGCGCGACATTCGCCGCCCTGTTCGCCCTTGGCTATGTTTTGCCCGACCGCGCCTATGTTGAGCGCGAAATCATCATCGACGCCCCGGCCGAAACAATCTTCGCCCTGCTCAGCGATTTCAAAAGCTGGAAAGACTGGACGCCGCTTGCGCAAATTGGTCCGCAGGCGGATTACCACACCAGCGGCGAAGGCGTCGGGCAAATGCTGGAAGTGAAAGCCGCGTATCTCCCGCCCGCCCGCATGACGCAGGAGATTGTCGCCATCGCCGAGCCGGCGCGACTGGTGACGCGCACCAATCTCGCGGATCTCGGTGAAGCCGACAGCGCGTTCACCTTGCTGCCTGAACCCGATGGCGCGGTGCGGGTGGTCTGGTCTTTCGATTCCAACCTGCGCGACGAGGCGCCGTTTCTCCTAAAGCCGTTCTGGACCTATGCGAGCTATTTCGCCGAGCCGGCGCTTGGCCCCGCATCCGAGCAAAGCCTCGCCGAATTGAAACGCGTCGCCGAAGCAGCCAGCCACGCCGGTTAAATAATCATTGCCCGGCGACCGGCAGGCGGCCGAAATCGCCTTCCATCTCCGACGCCATATAGATGAAAGCCGCCCAGGCGGCAACATTCTGGCGAAGCGCCTCCGGATCAATTTTGTCGAGCGTATCGTCCGGCGTGTGATGGAGATCGAAATAGTCGGTCCCGTCCTGGCGCAGCGAAACCACGGGCACGCCCATGCGCCGGATCGGGGTGATGTCGGCGCCGCCAAAGGCGTTGTTGTCGCCGGGGATAATCGCCAGCCGCCGCAGCGCGCGTTCAAACGCATCCGCCTTGGGCAAGGCTTCGTCCGCAAAAGCAGTGTCGAAGCGATAGACCGGACCGGCGCCGAAATCGGACTCCGCCGCGATGATGTGTTTGTCGATCTCGTCCGCATGGGCTTTGGCGTAGGCCGCGCCGCCAAAAATGCCGACCTCTTCCGCGCCCCACATGACGACGCGAATGGTGCGCGTCGGCTTGCCCTTAAGCTCATCGACAAGCTTCGCCGCCGCCATGGTGATGGCGATCCCGGCGCCGTCGTCAATCGCGCCGGTGCCAAGATCCCAACTGTCGAGATGGCCGCCAATCACGATCAATTCATCGGTCTTGCCGGGGATCTCGCCAATCACATTGCCGGACTCAACGCTTGCAGCCGTCTCCACCTGCACATCAAGGCGGACGGTGACCGGAACGTCAGCGCGCTCCATCGCCCGCGCCAACTGATCCGCATCCGGGTTGGAGAGCGCAGCGATCGGAACCGGAGTCAGCGCCGGGGCGCGCATCGCGCCGCCCGTATGAGGGTTGCGGTGACTATCCGTGCCGACCGAACGGATCAGCACCGCCACGGCGCCGCGCTTTTCCGCTTCGCCCGCCGCCGCCCCGCGCTTGCGGACCGCCGTTCCATAGCCCGACCCGTCCTGGGTGCGCGCCATCGGCTCGTCGACAAAAATGATCTTGCCTTCAAATCCGGTTTCCGGCGCCGCCTGCAACTCCGGCAGCGTGCCGAAGCGCACGATTTCCGCTGTCACGCCGCCTTCCGGCGTTGCGCTGGAGCCGCCCAGCGCCGTCACCGCCAGCGGTTGCGCGAAAGGCGAGACAATCTCCGCCGCCTCCGACACCCGCGCCCAATAGGGCATCTGGTAGGTTTCGATGCGGACATTTTTAAAGCCGAGGCTTTTCAGCTTGGCGGCGCCCATTGGCGCGCCCGCGCCTCCTGCGCCGAACCCGCAAGGCGCGGCCCGACCTCCGTCGTCACGCTTTCAACGATCTCCCATGCGAGATCGTCTTTCAGGCCTGCATCGATCAACTGATCGACAGTGCGGGCCTGTGTCGCGGTTAGGGAAGGAGCCGGCGGCGGCGCATCCTGCGCCGCCGCGGCCGTGAAAAAAGAATTCCCGCCGTCGCCAGGATGGCGACGTTTTTGTTTGTCATGGGTAGTCCCCTCGCTGGCGTTCACCGATCATGATCGGCGTTAGCGCGCGAAGGTCAACCGGTAACTTCCCTAGTGGTCGGCGTGACCGTTTGCCAGAGAGTTTGTTTTCGCCTGCGCGAAGGCTGCGACCATTGACGGCAACAGCGCGAATTCCGGATCGAATTCGTTATAGTTGCACAACAGCTCCTCGCCCGCAGCGATGTCGCGGGTGGCGTAGCCCTCGATCACTTTTGTGAAATTCGTGTTGGGCTCAAGGGTGTGGTTCATGAACCGGCCATTGTCGATTTCGATGACCAGCATGTCCGGCTGGTCATGCGCCGGATAGGCGTATTTGCACAGGAACTCCTGCATCATGGGCGTCTGCTCGCTAAGCCACGACGCCGGGACAAGACGGTCGAAGTCTGGTTCGTACCGCCAGATCAAGGCGCCTTTTTTGATCGGTTCGCTCGTAAAAACGCCAACGCCTTCGACGTCGCTCGGGGCGACGTATGTCGGAACAAGCATCATCTCAAGATGGTCTCCAAGCCGGACAAATGGGACGGCAGCCCCGCGTGCGACAGCACGCAATCTCCAGATCGGCCGCGATTGCGACCGGCGCGTTCGAACGGCTCGACGGCGAGGAAATCAAATCGTCAAAATGCGGGGGATTTCAAGTGAAAATTTCGCGCTGCCGGAAAATTCATCCGAACCGGGACAACCAGGCCTGGCGCTCCGCCGCCCAGATGTCGAGCTTGTAGCCCGCGAACTCGAAGACCTCGCCTGTTTTCGTCTCGCCGATTTTGGCGGCGACCGCCTGGCTGTTGGCGTTGGAGGGGTCGATGCTGGAAATGATGCGCGGAAGCTCCGGGAACTGATGAAAGGTCCAGTTGATCGCGCCGATCGCGGCTTCGGGCGCGTAGCCCTGCCCCCAATAGGCGGGGTGGATGGTCCAGCCGCATTCAAGACCGGGCCAGCCTTCGGGCATCCAGGGACCGACGCGGCCGATCCAGTCGCCGCTCGCCTTTTCCTCGACCGAGAACCAGCCGAAGCCGCAGAATCTCCCAGTGCCCCAGATAAGAGGCGAACTGACGCCACAGATCCGGGCGCGGCTGCGGCTTGCCTTCCGGCGCCAGGCTCGCCGCAACCAGAGGCTCCTGCATCATGGCGATATGCGCGTCGCAGTCGCCCGGCGCGAGCGGCCGCAAGACAAGTCGTTCGGTTTCGATGCGGATGCTCATGGGCGCGCTCCTTTCAACTTCTCGGCGATCGCTTCCACGCGCCTTGCATTGCCGGCCCAGGTGAAGTCGCGGGCGACAAGCGTTTCTCGCGCAGCGGCGCCCAACCTGTCGCGCAAGGCCGCATCCGCCGCAAGGGCGCGCAACGCTTTTTCAAATCCGTCCGCCGCAAACAGCAGCGCATCGGCGCCATCCGTCAGCACTTCCCTGATATTGCCCTGATCCGGCGCAATGACGGCTTTGCCCTGCGCCATATATTCAAACAGCTTCAATGGCGAGGCGTAGTCGACCACAGCAGGCTGCAGGGCGATGTCGAAGGCCGCCACATAAGCGGGCATGGCGGCGCGCTGCACGACGCCGGTGAGGTGCATGCGATCGCGGACGCCCAACTCGCTCGCCAGCGCTTCCAGCCCGGCGCGCGCCGGCCCGTCGCCGACGATCAGCAAATGCAGGTGGTCGCCCGGTTCGCTCGCCAAAAATCGTACAGCCCGGTCGAGCCCGTGCCACTCGCGGACAAAGCCGGTGAAACCAAGCACCAGCTTTCCTTCAAGCCCATGGCGCGCCCGCACTGTTTCCGGGTCTGCCGGCGCCAGAAACGCCTCATCGACGCCATTGTGAATGACTTCGATCCGTTCCGGCGCCACGCCCGCCGCCCGGACCTGCTCCGCCAGCGCCTCGCTGACGGGCAGCACCATGTCGGCGGCGCGCCAGATCGCCGCTTCATCGTCGCGCGCCAGTTTTTTGAGCGCGAGCTTTCCGTGCGCGGCGCGCTCGCGCGCCAGCGGCGCATTCACCTCAAGCAGCATCGGCAAGCCAAGCTTGCGCTTGGCCCAGACCCCGGCGTGAAAAAAGATTGTAGCGCTCATAGAGTATCTCCGGCGCGCTCGCGCGCGCGGCGACCATCAGGCGCCGATAGGCGGGAATGGAATAACCAAACTCCGCACATTCATAGAGCGCCGCAGGCAGCAGCGCCTTCAGCCCGCGCCGGTCTTCGGCATCGAGTTTTTTCTCGCGCAGATCACCCGGCCCGCACAAAACCACATCATGGCCGCGTGCGCCGAGCGCCGCCGTCAGCGCCGAAATATGAACCCATTGGCCGTCGGCGGCGCGGGTGCGGTGTGAGTAGAGAAACTTCATCGCCAGCCTTCTAGCCTGATGCGGGGCGGCTTCGCCACGCCTGCCGTTCGCTTTTGAGGCGAAGGCCCGCCGCATGACACACGCAGAAGGCGCCGCCCGGCGATCAAATGCTCGCTTCAACCCGAGCAGCCGCTTGCACCGGCGCAGCCTGAAGCGCAGCATGACTCATGTAGTTTAGGTGGAGTATGCGATGCGGGTTTCAGCAATTGTTGCAGGCCTGGCGGCCCTCGCCGTCAGCACCGGCGCCATGGCGCATCCCGGCGCACGTCTGCTGACGCTGGACAGCAAGTCAGAACAGGGGGCGATGGGCCCGGGCGTCAGCTTTGAAGAGATCAACGGCGTACATCTGTTCAAGGGCCCGGCGCAAAAAGCGCCCGCCTTTGACGACAGCGCGTTGCTGGGCGGCGAACCGGCTGCGGTCAGTCAGGATGTGGTGGTGATCATCAAGCAGCGCCCCTGGCGGCGAATTCGCCATCTGCGCACCCAGGGCTTTTATTCCGGCGTTCCCTATCCGTCGCGGCGCTATACCCAAGGCTTTTACAGCGGGCGCCGCTAACGCGCTTACGGGCGGAGCATGCTGAGATAAGATATGTTCGCGCCTTCGCGTTCCGGTTTTATCCGCGGCGCAGGCGAGGCAGGCATTGATTGCGGCTCAGCCGGGGACGCCGCTTCCTCCGCCCCCTTTGCATCTATGCCGGCGCCGGCAGGGCCGATGATCGTCGGTGTTCCCAGCGGCTTGTCTTCTTCAGCGCTCACCGGCGACGGCGGCGACGGCGGCCCGCCAAAATCCGGCAGGCCCATCCGCATCAGATCGAGCTCCATCTGCATCCGCGCCAGCTCCATCTCGTAAAGCTTAGTGCAATCGGGCCGGTCAGGCCGCTTGCCAAGAGGGACAACAACCCGCCCGTAAAGAGCTGCGGTGTCGCGGTTGAACACATCCTGCGCGCCGATCAGGCCGACATCCACATAAGCGCCGCCGCTCGCCACCGCGCTCTGACAGGTCACCCCGCCGGCGCCGCGCACCATGTCCTGGCCGCTGACCGATGGCGCGGTCGGAAGATAGACGCTGTTCTGGTTGTACACCGAGCTTTGCGAAGGCGGCGCATAAGGGGGATAATAATAGGGCGCCTCCTGCCCGAAGGCAGGCGAAGCGACACACAATATCGCCGCCGTCAGCGCCCGACCCGGACGATGTCGTATCTTCCGCATACTTCTCCTCGCATTTGCGCGCCGACACCGTTCAGAAAATAAGGCGATGTCACACAGATATTGAGACGGCGCCGCGCCGGCGCGGCGCCCCACACATAAAACGCAACCGTTTCTCCCGGCGGCACATAAATCACCGGCGCGCCGCTGCGCACATCGCCCGCCACCTCACCGTGCTCATCATAGATGGCGAGGCGAAACCGCTGCGCCGTTTCATATGGATTGAACGCCTTGAGCTGCATGGCGAAACGGTTGGTGTGCGTCTTCACTTCGCCGGTCATCGGCGACAGCGCCTGGGCGCATGCCGGCGCCGCCGCGAACAGGGCGATGAAACCGACTATGAAGCTTCGCATCTGATCGTCACCGGAATTTGATAAGCGCCGGCGGGAAAAACCCCCGCCCCTTTTGTCGCCGTCACGCCGACTTGCAGGTTCGTCACGCCAAGACCGAGCGAAGACAGCGCGCCCGCGACCACATCCGTCAGCGATGTGACGCCGGTGGCGCTGACCAGCGCGTCATAGGAAACACCGCTATCGCCCCCGACAGGCATTGATGTGAAAGTGGTTGGCGCATCTATGGCGAGATCGAAATTGAGGCTCGTGGTGGTGACAAGCGCAAGACCACGGCCGCCGCCAGGGTTTTCACTCGACATCGACGTGTAGCTCGCATTTGGCGTGATGGTTCCCGGCGTCGAGACTGCAACAATACAGATATCGAGCAGGCTTCCGTTGAAGATCACGTCGCCGCTGGTTTGCGCAATCGCGCTATTCGCGGCGCACAGGGCTGCTGACGCAAAACCAAAAGACAATAGACTTCGTCGTAACGGCATCAACGCACACCCTCATGCTTCGATGGATTTCTGGGGACTTCTCGCGGAAAATTCTTGCGCCGCTCAACGGACTGCTTCTGCACGCCCTCGCGGATGACTCATGTCGGCTGAAATTTTTCCAGGAAAAGCTTCGGCGACGATTTTGATATTAGCGCGCGCCAATCACCAAAGCGTTAAGCATGAATCGCATTTCGCCCGTGCACGGACTGTTTTTGAATCGTTTCCGCCGAAAACAAATGTCGCAACGCAAAAATGATTCTGCGGCAAAAAACCAAGCAAATACAGGCAAAAGAAAAGGGGGCGTCCGAAGACACCCCCCATATGGGGGTAACGACACCACCGACCGACTACCCCCATATGGGGGTATTGCCGCTATATCAGCCGAGGCTCGGATCGAGCTTGACGCAGGCTTCCATCAATTCATGGACGGCCGCGACGGAGCTGTCGAACATCGCTTTTTCTTCAGCATTCAGCTTGACCTCGACGATGCGCTCGCATCCGCCTTCGCCCAGCACGATCGGCACGCCCACATAAAGGTCTTTCAGGCCATATTGGCCGTTCAACTGCGCCGCACACGGAACAACCAGTTTCTTGTCCTTGATGTAGCATTCCGCCATCTGGATCGCCGACGCCGCCGGGGCGTAGTAAGCAGAGCCGGTCTTCAAGAGCGCGACAATCTCGCCGCCGCCCTTGCGGGTGCGATCGACAATGGCGTCGATCTTGGCTTGCGTGGTCCAGCCCATCTCAATCAGGTCCGGCAAGGGAATGCCGGCGACGGTCGAATAGCGCACCAGCGGCACCATAGTATCGCCATGGCCGCCGAGCACGAAGGCGGTGACGCTTTCCACTGAAACGTTGAACTCTTCGGCGAGGAAGAAACGGAAGCGCGCCGAATCGAGAATGCCGGCCATGCCGACAACCTTGTTCGCGGGCAAGCCGGAAAATTTCTGCAGCGCCCAGACCATGGCGTCGAGCGGGTTGGTGATGCAGATAACCAGCGCGTTCGGGGCGTGCGCCTTGATGCCTTCGCCGACGGACTTCATGACTTTGAGGTTGATGCCGAGCAGGTCGTCGCGGCTCATACCGGGCTTGCGCGCGACACCGGCGGTGACGATGCACACATCCGCGCCGGCGATGTCTTTATAGTCCTGCGTGCCTTTGAGGCGGCAGTCATAGCCGTCAATCGGCGCGCTTTCGGCGATGTCGAGGCCTTTGCCTTCGGGGATGCCTTCTGCGATGTCGAACAGAACAACATCGCCGAGTTCTTTCTGGGCGGCGATATGGGCGAGCGTGCCGCCGATCATGCCAGCGCCAATGAGGGCGATTTTCTTGCGGGCCATGGGTTATCTCCTTGGGAACAGGCGCGAGTGCCGCGCGGAATGAGATCGTCGGCGCGTGGTCTAGCGCAAGGCGGGCCGGTTTTGAAGGCGGCGGATGCGCTCATCAGCGCTTTTCTTTTCGCCGTCGGATTGGGGGAAAACTACTTCCGCGACAGGGCGAGGCCGGCCGCCGCCAGGATCAACACCCCGCCGGTGACGCGATTGCCCCAGCGCCCGATGCGGGCGAAGAGCGGGCGGGCGCGGGCCGCCGTGAGCGCCCAGCCGGAATCGATCAAGACGCTGACGACAAAAAACGTCGCGGCCAGCAAGGCAAGCTGGGGCAGCGCCGGCGCATCGGCGGAAACAAATAATGGGAAAAACGCCGCGTAAAAAATCAGCGGCTTCGGATTGAACAAGGCGACGAAAAACCCTTCGGCGAAAAGCCGGCGCGGCGATTTCGCGGACACTTCCGTCAGATCGTCAGGCGACAGCGTCGCGCGCTCGCGCAAGGCCTTCACGCCGAGATAAAACAGATAGGCCGCGCCAAGCCATTTGATCCAGAACAGCGCCGCGCCCATCTGCGCCAGCAGCGCCGACAAGCCGAAACACACCAGCACCATATGCAGGACGCAAGATGACGCCGTTCCCGCGATGATCCAGAACGCGTTCTTCGCGCCCCAGCGCAGGCTGGTCGCCACAACAAGCGCCACCACCGGCCCCGGCGTGATGATCAACAACACGGTCGCGGCGACAAAGGCGAGATAAAGTTCGGGAGTCATGACCCGTTAAAAGGACTTGCGCACCGAGACCATCACCGAAGACGCCTGATAGCGCTCGCCGGTGATCGCGGTGTCGAAAGGGCCTTCCGGTTCGAAATCGTCAATCGACGGACCAAAGCCTAGTTCGTTGGTGCGCAGATAAACATATTCAAGGTCGGTCGAAAAACCGCCGCCCATGGCCAGCGACACCCCCGCCCGGCCCTGCAGGGCGAGCGCGGCGTCGCGCTGGGCGTTTTCATTTTCGATAAAGGCGCCGCCCACGCCGCCGCCAATATAAGGCGTCAGCGCGCTGGAATTGGCGAAGTCGAAATAGAAATTCGCCATCAGCAGATGGCCGACGATTTTGTCATTGACCGTCGCCGCCGGGGTCGGCCCCGTTAGGGTGTCGTTGACGAGGACCGCATCGATATCCGCAGACGCGTATTTATATTCAAGCTCCGTGCGGATGCCGTCGGCATAGTCGAAGCCGAGAGCGAACACGCCCGTATAGCCCGTGCCGGTGTCAACGGACTGACCGGTGGGCGGCGCTGAGATGAAGACCGCATCCGGGTTGTAGTTGAAATCCTGATCCCAGTTGCTGACGAAACTGACGCCGGCGCCGACGCGCGCATAGACGCTGCCCTGGGCGACGTCGTCCTGGGCGCAAGCGGCGCCTGATGCAAACGCCGTCAGTCCCGCCGCTGCAAACGCAATACAGAATTTCACCGCCAGAACTCCTTGAGGTTTCGTCGCCAGAATAGCCGCGCCCGGCGGGAAACCGCAAGCGGGACGGGCCTCACACTGTCTTGAGGGCCCGTCCCGTCGCAAGGTCAGCCTTTGGCTTTTTCCGCTTTTTCCCGCGCGAAATATTCGTTTGTCATGCGGAACACAAGCGGTGACAAAATCAGCAGCGCAACGAGGTTCGGCGCCGCCATCATGCCGGTGAGCGTATCGGTGGCGAGCCAGACCGTGTTGATCACCGCATCCACATCATCGCCCGCATACAGCACCATGGTCGCGGCGAACACGATCAGGACATAAACGATACGGTAAGGCAGGACCGCCTTTTCGCTGAACAGATATTCCGCGCAGCGTTCGCCGTAATAGCTCCAGCCGAGAATGGTGGTGAAGGCGAACAGCGCGAGCGAAATCGTGACGATGTGACCGCCAATGCCCGGCAGCGCCGACTCGAAGGCGGAAATGGTGATGGGCGGACCCGTATCGCAGATCGCCGGCATCACATCATTGGTCAGGATCGACACGGCATTGCATTCCGGCGGAATGACGCCGGTCACCAAAATCGCGATGCCGGTGATCGAACAGATCACGATCGTGTCGATAAAGGTGCCCAACATGGCGATGACGCCCTGATTGACCGGGTCCTTGTTTTTCGCCGCCGCATGGGCGATCGGCGCAGAACCCTGCCCCGCTTCGTTTGAGAAAATGCCGCGCGCAACGCCGCGTTGCATCGCCAGCATCAACAAAGCGCCGGAAAAGCCGCCCAGCGCCGCATCAAAACCAAAGGCGCGCTTGATCACCAGCATGAACGCATCCGGCACGCCGCCAATATTGAGGCCGATAACCACCACGCCGCCGATGAAATAAAACGCCGCCATGGTCGGCACAAGCTTTTCGGCGACGCTGGCGATGCGTTTGATGCCGCCAAGGATAACGGCGCCCGCAAGCGTCATCATCACGACGCCGGTAAGCCAGATCGGCACGTCATAGCTTGAGTTCAGCGCATCGGCGACCGACACCGCCTGAATGTAATTGCCGGTGCCGAAAGCGGCGAACATGCCGAAGATCGCGAACAGCCCGCCAAGCCATATCCAGTTTTTTCCGAGACCGTTTTTGATGTAATACATCGGCCCGCCCACATGGCGTCCGTCATGGTCAATCTCTCTGAATTTAACGGCGAGCACGCCTTCGGCGTATTTCGTCGCCATGCCGACCAGCGCCGTCATCCACATCCAGAACAAGGCGCCCGGACCGCCAATCGCAATCGCCACCGCGACGCCCGCGATATTGCCGGTGCCGACGGTAGAAGACAGCGCCGTCATCAAGGCGCCGAACGGGGAGACGTCGCCATCCTCGCCGGCATGGCGCCGGCCGCCGCGGAACAACTGTCCGAAGGCGTAGGGAATGCGCAGGATCGGCATGAAACCGAGCCCGATGGTCAGGTAAAGGCCGGTGCCAAGCAGCAGCAGGAGCATGGGCGGACCCCACACAACCCCATTCACTGAACCGATGAGATCTGAAATCACGAAACGCCCCTCTGCTGCTGATCAGATATAAAGGCGGGACATTAGGCGGGGCCGCCCCTTTCGGGCAAGGGAAAGCTCCAAAACCGCCAGCGCGCCAAGGACATAAGTCCGGCACTACCATTGCGCCGCCGGCGCCCCCGCATTCTCCGCATCGATGTCGCGACCGGTGAGAATATGGCGGAAATGGCCGCCATTGAGGCGATTTTATGAACCGAAACAAAGCTGTGACGCCCATCACATTCAATTTGACGGACCCCGATTATGGTTAATTCATCGAGGCGCTGATGAGGCGCTTCACCAAACGGGAGAGAGAAAATGACCAACCGCACTTTTTACATCAGCATGATGGCCTTCGCCGCAGTCGCCGCTGTCAGCGCCAACACTTCAGCAAAAGCCGAGACCGCCGGCCACGCGACCTTGATGGAACTGATCCACGAAGATCTGGACGCCAAGCAAGCCGAGTTCACTCTGGCGCTCACGGAACAGACCGGCCGCAAAATCAACGCCCGCATGGCGAAAATCGACAATGTCTTCGGACCGCTGGTCGCCGCGTCGCCGGAAGCCACCGCCGAAACCATCAAAACGACGGCGATCGACACTGGCGCCAAGCTCGACAGCATCGTCACCGCCAGCGCCGAATTTGAAATCGGCAAAGACGCCGCGAATATCGCAAGCCCCTTCAATCCGCGCCTGCCGATGCCGCCGGCCATCGTCGCTTTCGACGGCGGGGAATTTTAAGCCGGGTCTCTCTCCTCCCGGCGATGCGCCAGGCGGCGGCTTGGCGAAAGTACGGGCTAAGCGCATGCCCAGGGGGAGAGAGCCGAGGCTGAAAAGCACGGCAAGTTACGCCAGAGATTTCGGGGGAGACCTCTGGCAAATGGCTGGGGAGCCAACTGGGGGAGCAGGACGGGATGGATCGCCCCAAGCAACCGGTCCCGAACTGCACAACACGGCCCTGAAGGTTTGCGCTGCGTAACACGCGCCGCCTTCGGGGCCGATCTTTTTGGGCGAATGGCGGCTAGGCTTTAGAGCGGCGGCCCCGCCACCAGGCGCGCAAGATGAACAACACGCCCAATCCGATCAGGAAGAACGGCCAGGCGCGCGCAATGAAATCAACCGCCGCCGCCAGCGACGCAATCGAGGTGCGGAAGAATCCCTTAAAGGCTTCCGCCAACGGCTTGAATACGCCGGTCGAAGTCTTCGGATCGCTTTGATAGGAAATAGACAGCGCCGACATGTCGACCCGCGCCCGCGCCGCAGCGCGCTGCGCCGTCATGGAATCGATCTCGCCCTGCACATCGGCGAGCGCGCGTTCAGCCGCAAGAATGTCGGACAAGGTTCCGTCGCGGGTTTCGAGCAATTGCTTTATGCGGTCGCGCAGAGCGAGCTTCGCCGCCAGCCGCGCCTCGATATCGACAAGGTAGGTCGTCAAATCCTCCGTATTCACATTATCGGAGGTGATCCGGCCGCCCGCCTTGCCCGCATCCGCCACGATTTCCGCGCGGAACGATGCCAGCCAGTCCGGCGCCGCGCGCAGATTGAGATAGGCGTTGATATTGTCCTCGCCCCATGAATTCACCGAAGAGCCAAGCACCTGACAAAGTTTCGGCCCCGCCTCCATACAGGCTTTCTCATGAGCGGATTTCAAGACGGAGACGGCGGCCTTCGGCGCCTCGACGCCCATGGAATAGGAATAGGCGAGCATCAGCCCGGCGGTTTCCCCCGGCGCCGGATTGGGCGACGGCTCGCTGGGCGCCATATCGCCCGCCGCCGCGCTTTCGGCGCGGTCCATGGACACCATGCCCTGGGTCGGAGCCGGGGACGGCGCATAGGCGTCGCGAGACCCGCCGCCGCCATCACAGGCCGCAAGCGCCAGCGACGCCGCGCCGGCCATCAAGGATTTTGAAAATTTCGCCGGCAATCGCAGGGTCATGATTTCGCCTCTGAACAGCTTCAAGGCAGCTTACCATAGGAAACCCCGTGGCGAATTTGCGGCGCGCACAAAAAAAGCGCGCCCGAAGGCGCGCCTTTTGTTCTGTCGCGAAGCGTCACCGCCCGGAGACTAGTCATCTTCCCTGTCGAGCGGGCCCGCCGTTTCCGGGTCGCCGTCATAGGCTTCTTCAAGCGGGTCGAATTCGCCGTCGCCTTCGGTCGCCTCATCATGGGCGATATAGCCGGCGCCAGCCGCCGCGCCGAGGAGGCAGCCGGACAAGGACATGCTCATGCCGAGCAACGCCAACATAGTCGCGAACATTTTTACAGAGCTATTCATCATCGAACTCCTTTGCTGTGCCAGCGCGCGCAAACGCTTACGGGCGCGCGCCGGCGATCAAGAACCACGCCCCGCCAACAGGCGAAGGGCGATATGGTTCCCGCGCAAAAAGAGCGGCGATGAAGGCCGCCGAAAAGCCTGCTTATTCAGCAGCTTCTTCTGCAGCGGCTTCTTCCGCAGGGGCTTCAGCCGGCGCATTGGCGGCGGCTTCTTTTTCAGCCTTTTCAGCAGCGCGTTCCTGCGCCTTCTGGCCCGGCTTGCCCTTGTTCGGGTTTGTGCCGTGCTCCCATTTGACGAGGTCGTTCACCGCGAAGAAACGGGCGACGCGATCCGTCGGCTTGGCGCCTTTGGAGAGCCAGTATTTTGCGCGTTCGTCATTATACTGAACGCGTTTTTCATCGGTTCTGGCGAGCAGCGGATTGTAAGTGCCGATCTTTTCAATGAAGCGGCCGTCGCGCGGGTTGCGCGAGATCGGTGACGACGATTGAGTAGAACGGACGCTTTTTCGCGCCGCCGCGGGCCAGTCTGATTTTTAGTGACATTGTTTTGGTCCTTCAGTCTTGGTTTCAGTTGAGTGGTGAATTCAAATTCCGCCCATCCCGGCGCAAGCCGGGACCCAGCAAAAGAATAAAGCCGGGCGAAGCCCGTCATTCTTTGTTGACTGGATTCCGGCATTCGCCGGAAAGAGCGGGGAGAGAGGTCGTACAAACTTGCTCATTTCTTCTTCCCCGGCAGGCCGCCCATGCCCGGCGGCATCGCGCCTTTGCCGGACAGCGCCTGTTCGATGGCGTCGAAGTCAAGATCGTCAGCACCCGGAGCGCCTTTTGCGCCCTTGGCCTGTTCCAGAAGCGCCGCCGCATCGGGGCCGCCACCGCCGCCAAGCATGCCGCCTAAACCGCCTCCGCCGCCCATGCCGGCGAGCTGTTTGGCCATGCCTTTCATGCCGCCCTTGCCCATCTTCTTCATCATGTCCGCCATCTGGCGGTGGGCTTTCAACAGCTTGTTCACTTCCTGCACCGAGGTGCCGGAGCCGGCGGCGACGCGTTTCTTGCGTTTGGCGTTCATCAGCGCAGGTTTTTTGCGCTCTTGCTTCGTCATCGACGAGATGATCGCTTCCTGATGAATGATTTCCTTGTCGTCGAGGCCGCCGGCCTGATCGACCATCTTCTTCATCTTGCCCATGCCCGGCATCATGCCGAGGATCGCGCCCATGCCGCCCATCTTGCGCATCTGTTTGAACTGATCGGCGAGATCGTCCATGTCGAACTCGCCCTTGGCCATTTTCTTGGCGGCTTTTTCCGCCTTGGCCGCGTCCATTTCCTCGGAGGCTTTCTCGACCAGCGAAACAATGTCGCCCATGCCGAGAATGCGGCCGGCCATGCGCTTGGGCTCAAACGCGTCGAGCGCATCGAGCTTTTCGCCAATGCCGACAAATTTGATCGGCGCGCCGGTGACCGCGCGCATGGAAAGCGCCGCACCGCCGCGCGCATCGCCGTCAATGCGGGTCATGACAACGCCGGTGACGTCAACGCGGGCCTTGAACTTCTCCGCCGTTGAAACCGCGTCCTGACCGGTCAGCGCATCGACCACCAGCAGCGTTTCAATCGGCTTGGCGTCGGCGTGAATGTCGGCGATCTCGCTCATCAACTGTTCGTCGATGGAAAGGCGTCCCGCCGTGTCGAGCATCACCGCATCAAAACCGCCGAGCCGGCCCGCTTCGATGGCGCGTTTGGCGATGTCGCGCGGGCTTTGTCCGGCGATGATCGGGAGCGTTTTCACATCCGCCTGCTCGCCGAGAATCGCCAACTGCTCCTGCGCCGCCGGGCGGCGCGTATCGAGCGAAGCCATCAGGACTTTTTTCTTGTCGCGCTTTTGCAAACGCAGCGCGATCTTCGCGGTCGAGGTGGTTTTGCCCGAGCCCTGCAGGCCGACCATCATAATCACGGCGGGGGGCGTCGTCGCGAAAGACAGCGCGCTTTCGGATTCTTCACCGCCCAGCATGTCGATCAGCGCGTCATGAACGATCTTCACGACCTGCTGGCCCGGCGTCACCGAGCGCAGCACTTCCGCACCGACGGCGCGGTCGCGCACCTTCGCGATGAAATCCTTGGCGACGGGCAATGCAACGTCAGCCTCGAGCAGTGCAACGCGCACTTCCCGCAAGGCTTCATTGACGTCTTTTTCCTCAAGGGCGCCCCTACCGCGAAGGCCTTCAAAGATTGTACTTAAACGGTCGCTCAGTGATTCAAACATGAATTATCCCAACACCGCGAAACTAGCGCCTTCGCGGTAAATCTTAGTTCTGAGCGCATTTGCGCTCGGGCCGCGAAGGCCCTCAAAGATTGCGCCTAACCGATCGCTAAGTGAGTCAAACATTTATTCGCTTTCTTCAGTTCACGTCGTCTTCGATGAGGAACAGGCTCGCCCGCTCGGTGAGCGCGCGCGGCCGGTGGCGGTCGGCCTCGCCCGTCGGAATCACCAGCGCGTCGCCGGCGGCGAAACGAAGCGTCTCCGCTGCAAATTCGATTTCAATCTCGCCTTCGACCACAAGGCCGAGATGGCCAACCTCGCACCAGCCCGGATGGCTCGACGCCGGGGTCATTTCGACCAGCCGGAAGATCTTGCCGCCTCGCGCCACGCGTTTCAGCCGGGCCGTGCCGCCAAAGGCCGGCTCCCATTCCTGATCCGCAAAGACGACGCGATAATCCAAACCGCAAAATCCTCAATTTCCAAACGCACCCGCAAGCATGCAAACCCAAGCGCGCAACGCAAAATCACCACCGCGGGAGCGTTACTCCGGCGGCGGTACATCCCCGGCCTCGTCCCATTTAAATGCTGGGGGTCGTGCCGGCGGACGCGGGAAAGGCTTATTTTCCCGAGATTGCGGGGGATATAGGGGATCAAGCGGGGGATGGCAAGGCGCGGGCCGCCGCGCCCTATAGCAAGGCCATGGGGACCATCGCATCACGGTCAAAGCCGCCCATCTCCGCCAGCGCATCCGGGGCCAGGACCCTGATTTTCTTCCTGTTCGGCGCGATCAGCCCTTGCCTGGCGAGGTCGCGCAAGATGCGATGGGTGTGGGCGATCGACAAGCCCATGGCGTCCGCCACATGCTGCTGGGTGATCGGGATGTCCAGCGGCCGCCCATGCTGCGCGATGGCGCTCTCCACCGCTCGCGCATGCAACGACGCAAAAAGATAGGCGACCCGCGCCGGGCCCTGTTTGCGGCCGACGGCCGTAATATTGGCGCCGAGGAAATGCTCCTCCCGCGCCGCCTGCCAGACCACGCGATAGGTCAGCTCAGCCTGCTCAGCCAGCAGCGTGCGGAATTCGCTGCGTGGAAAGACACAAAGAACGACAGATGTCAGCGCCTCAACCGAGTGATCCATTTCTTGCTCAAGTCCGGCCTGAATGCCCAGAATGGCGCCCGGCAGGGCGAAATTCGTGATTTGCGACTGACCATCCTCAAGCGTGAGTCGCCGCGCAGCCCAGCCTTCATAAAGCGTGTAGAAATGCGCCGAGCTGGCGGATTGCCGCAAAATGTCGGAGCCCGCATCGACGCGTAACTCCCCAAGGCGAAAGTCGTTTATATAATTCAGCGCATCGCGGCTGACTGGCTCAAAACATTCCATCTTGCGCAACCGGCAGTTGGCGCAAGCCGATGATGGTTTCGCCATGACAATATATTCCCTGTTTAGCCGCGCTAGCCAAACCATCATATGTCAATGCAACCTGCTCCAAACCATCATATGATTGCGTAACTGGACACGCTATGTGGTAACCCAGCGCCTGCATCGACAACCGCGGGGGCTGGAACGCCAAATGCAAAAACGCACTCAAAAGTTCCAATTGTGTTTGAACGATCTGGAAGTCGAGGCGATCGACGCCTGGCGTTTCGAACATCGCATGGAATCACGCTCTGCAGCGATCCGCAATCTCATCGGCCTCGGCCTGAGGGGATGCTGCGTGACGCCGGTCATCGGCGAGGCGCAAGACGATGAGCTGTTCGCCAACCGGCACAAAACAAAACGGTCGCAGTTGAGGCGACTGCCTTCCGGCGACGCGGCCTAGTGACCGCCGCCCATCCATTTCCGCCATTTTTCGATATTGCGTTCAAAAACGCCCATCAGGCCGCCCTCGGCATAACGGTCGACGAATTTAAGGCTGGAAAACAACCACAGCGTAATGACGATCAGGATAAAGACGACATTCGAGGCGGCGAGCGAGAAATAATAGGTCGCGCTCAATGTCTCCGGAAAGAAAAACCGGCCAAGCAAATGCCAGCCATTCACCAGCAAATAGAGCCCGTAATAGAAAAAGAAAATCTTGTGAATGAAGGCGCCGTTCAAGCTTTTCATGCGCCAGAAGGTTGCAAACAGGCCGAGCACAATGATGTTCATCGGCGCAATAATATTCACCGACGCCGCGCCCATTTGTTGGAACAACAGATTGCTGAGCAGCCAGTCCACGGCGATAACCGCCGCGGCGAGGCGCATATTCTTGGAGCCGGACAGAACCGCGAGGACTATTCCGATGGCGAGGAATGTTCCGTAGCGGGTTAGAAGGGTCCACTCGTAAGCAGAGATAGGATCGTCTCCGTCGAACTGCGCTTCGGCGTGCCGCCGCCGGCCTGAAGGATGCAAAAGGCCCCTTCCTGCGCAAGGTTTTCGAGGAGAGCATGACTCGTTGACGCCGCTTCGGCAAGATTGACGAGCCAGGACGCCCCCTCGCCGGGTTGAGCTGCAACGGCCTTCGCTGCTGCAACAAACTGCAATGGGGCGTCAGTGCCGAGCTTTGCAGACGCCGCGCCCGCAGATGCGGCGAGGACGGACAGGCTGGCGAGCACCGGCGCTTTGTCGAGCGGCTTGCCCGCGACGACGTCGCGGCATGCGGCTGCCAGCGATTTTTCAAAACGCAGCAGCTTGATTTGTTCCGCACGAAGATCTTTCTGATTGACGGGCGATGTCATGGGCGTCCTCCGGCACGCAAGGACAGCCTTTTGCCGTCCAGAACACGCTATCAAACGCTCAAGCTTTTAATTGCCGGTTAAACGGAAATCGGCGATGGTTAACTGAACCGATAAATAGTCAGTATATTAACTAATTCACCGGGACGCCCCGTCATCGCCGCGGCGAGGAAGACCACATCGCAGCCATTCGCGCGGGCAAGGCGGCCAAGCCCCGGCGGCGCGACTTGGTACGCCCCCGAAACGAAGTCCAGTTGGCGAAACCTGATCTAAATGCTTGTTTTCCCCATAATTATGGACGAAAACCTGCTTCAAAAGACTGCGATAATAGGTTAACAATGCTGAAGCTGATCTTCGGACCGGCTATCAGGCGGGGAGGCCACATTGAGTGTTGAGGAGCGCAAGCGCGCTGAAGCGCTGTATCACCGGCTTTTGGGGGTATTCCCGAAAAGCCGTTCCGACAATGTCGTCATGTTCCCTGCCCGGGCGCGTCAAAATCCGAAAACACCTCAAGCAGCTTTAGCGCCCCTGGAAGGGCGGAGCCAAGATTTTCCTGAAACTCTTCGGGAAGGTCGGGCGAGCGGGATTGAAGGATTGTTAAGACGGTTATTTGAAGACCTTGCGAAAGACGATTAGCAGCGCCTTCATTCGCCGCATCTCTGCCCACATAGGAAACCAGACTTTGCACGGCGTCCGCCAGATCGTCTTCATCGAGGCTGGTTGCGGTTTTTAGCCCGGCGAGTTTTGCGATTAGCGCAAGAATGGCGTAGCGCGCGCCCAATGGGCACAAGACCGGCGCCACGGCGTCCGGCAGTTTTCCCCCGCGAAATCCGGCGGCGGCGCCCGGCTCTGTCACCATCTCGCGCGGAACGCCAAGCGCGCGCGCAACCGCGTCTGCCCACAAATCGCTGAGCGGGCGGACGCCGCTTTCCAGCCTGACAATATATTCCGGGTATATGCCGAGGCGACAGGCAAAATCGCCAGGGGTTAAGAGGAATGACAATCTCAGTTCTTTTATATTGTTCGCCGTCATGCCACGGAATACGCCAATAGGGCCTCCCATCAACTTAGCGGTTTCGCACGAAACACGTCCTCATCAAGCTCGCCCTCCCATTTCGCGACCGTGACCGAGACGGTTGCGTCGCCGGTCACATTCACGACCGTACGCATCATGTCCAACAGCCGGTCGAAGGGAAATATGAACCCGACGATTATCGCCGTATGTTCGGGCGTCACGTCAAACACTTGCAGCACCGTCGCCAGCAGAAACAGCGACGCGGAAGGGATTCCGGCGGTGCCGATGGAAACCAGCGCGGCCGTCAAGGCGATCAGCCCGTAATGATGCAGCTCCAGACTATAGCCGAACGCCTGAGCCGTGAAGAGCGCCACAATGCCGAGATAAAGCGCGGTCCCGTCCATATTGATCGTCGCGCCGAGCGGCAGCACCGAACCCGCAATGGACTTCTTGACGCCGAGATTTTCGGTGACGTTGGAAATCGTCACCGGCAGCGTCGCGGAGGACGATGATGTCGAATAGGCCACCATCTGCGCATCAAGAATGCCGCGGAAGAAATTGATGAAAGGAAGTTTGAGCCCGAACTTGATGATGCCGCCATAGACCACCGCCATGTGAAGGAAGCAGCCAAGATATACGGCGATCACGAGCCAGAAGATCGCGGTGAAAGTTTCAAGTCCGCGCGTGCCCGCAACCCAGGCGATCAGCGCGAAAACCCCAAAGGGCGCGATCTCCATGATGAGATGTGTCACCCCCAAAACCTTGTCGGAGGCATAGGTGAAAAACCGCATCGCCGGGCCGTCATCGCCGGGCTCGAACAGGAAGGCGATGCCGATCACCAGCGACACGAAGATCAGGAAAAGAATATCCATCGACGCCATGGCGATCCCGAGCGCAAACAGCCCGATGAAAATCATCGCCACAACCGGACGCTTGACGCCGCCATCTGCGACCCGGCGGGTCAGCAGGATCGCCGCAAGAATGAGCACGGCGGCGATGATGAGCGTCATCGGCTCGCCCGCCATAATTTTTTCAAACGGGTTCTTTGTCGCCATGCCGACGACGCGTTCGAGAAACCCGCCAGCATCGGCGCTGATCACCTGAGGCTGGGCGGAGCCAAGCTCGACGCCCGCGCCGGGGCGGAAAATCGTTCCCATCAGCAGGCCGATAATATTGGCGAAGAATGTCGTCAGCAAATACAGCACAAGGGTTTTCAGGCCGATGGTGCCGAGCTTTTTCGGATCGCCAAGCGCCAGCACGCCGGCGATAAGCGTGAAAAAAATCAGCGGTATAATGACGAGCCGGATGGCGGCGATGAAAATGTCGCCGACAATCTTTATCTGAGACAAAAGGCTTTCACCGGCTTCGGGCGACATGGTCTGCGACACGGCGAGACCGAAAATCACGCCGAGCAGGAGCCCCAGAAAAACCCGCTTCCAAAGCTTGACGCCAAACCACCAGGACATGCCGGGCCCCCTTCATCACAAAAGAGGTAAGTGTAAGCCAGTTTCACGCAAAAAGGGAACGGGGCGCCGGAAGTGACAGCCGCTTCCCGACTAATACAGACCCAGCGCTTTGATGGCCCGGTCATAGAGTTGCCGAAAAGGCTCAATGCGGTCGGGCCCGAGCGAGCCAAACGCAACCAGCGCGGTATCCGCCGTTTCAAGGCGCACGCCGCGAGGCTTCATCTCGCCGCTCCAATCGTCCCAGCCTGACTCCGTATCGACCATCAGCACAAGACGGGTTTCGCGCTCGTCTTCGCCTTTGATGTTGAGGCCGTAAACGCTCTCGCGCCCGAACAAGCCTCGCGAAGTCGCGACCCGGCGATCGTCAAACAGCACCTCGTCCACAAACCAGCCGCGACGCCACCGCAAAATATGCATCTGGCCGCCGATCGACAGCTTGATATCGACCTTGCGCCATGCCCGCTGAAGCACCGATGCGGAGATCTCGTTCACTCGGCCTCTCCCATCAGCATTTTTGCGAAATACACATATTCGAGCGCCGTGCGGTAAGCGAGCTGATCCTGGTTCGCCGTGCCGCCATGCCCGCCCTCGATATTTTCATAGTAAAAGAAGTCATATCCGAGATCAGCCATTTTCGCCGCCGCCTTGCGCGCATGCCCGGGATGAACGCGATCATCCTTGGTCGACGTATAAAACAATACTTTGGGATAGGGCTGGCCGCGTTCAAGCTTTTGATAGGGAGAATATTCGGAGATATAGGCCCATTCCTCGGGAATATCGGGGTTTCCGTATTCGCCCATCCATGACGCGCCGGCCAGCAGCTTGTTGTAACGCTTCATGTCAAACAGCGGCACGCCGATATCGATCGCCGCATAAAGGTCCGGGCGCTGGGTCAGCATGGCGCCCATCAACAGCCCGCCATTGGAGCGGCCGATAGCGCCGAGCTTTTCAGGACTGGTGACGCCGGTCGCGATCAGGTCTTCTGAAATGGCGATAAAGTCGTCAAAGGCGCGCTGGCGGTTTTCTTTCAACGCCGCCTGATGCCAGCGCGGGCCATATTCCGAACCGCCGCGAATGTTGGACAGCACAAGCACGCCGCCGCGCTTCACCCACATCAATCCGGCAAGCGCGCCATGTTGCGGGCGCGACGGGTCATCATAATAAAACGGCAGGATCGGGACGAGGAAGCCGCCATAGCCATATTGCACGGTCGGCGCGTCGCCCTGTTTCAGAACGGAATCGAGCCCCATGATGTAGTAAGGAATTTTTGTTCCGTCTGCGGATGTTGCAAAACGCTGCTTTACGACAACTCCTGCCGCGTCAAAATATGCGGGGGTTTCAAGGATCTTTTTGACCTTGCCGCGCGCGCTCACATAATACAGCGCTTCGGGATGCGTCATGCTTTCGAAAGACAGCATCGCGTCGTCTGTGCCGCCGCCCGCCGAAATGATTTCAATCACGCCATTTTCCGGCAAGTCGATCGCGGCGGATTTCCAGCCGCCTTTTTTCCGCCGGGTGAAGCGCGCAGCCTTGCCCGACACATCGTCAAGATACTGCACGACGAGATTGGATTGACCGACTTCAATCTGCTCTACCGACTGGTTTTCCGCCGGCGCGAAAACAATCTCCGACATCGCAACATCGCCTGACGCGCCCTTGTAGCGCCCCTCGCGTTCGGCGATCTCGAGTTTCATGTCGGCTTGCGCAAGGTCATAGGCGACCACGGCGCCTTGCGGCGACACATGGCCATGATCATCCCATTCTTCTTGCAGGGACACGATAAGCCGCCCGTTCAGAACCCCGTGAATATTCGCACGACTCGGCATGTCGAGCTTGACCGTCTTTCCAAAGGGGTTGCGCGCATAAAAATAGTCATACTCAAAAAACGACCGGGCGCGCTGGATGATGATGCGATCAACACCGGCCTCATGGAAAACCGAGGGCGCAACCCAGACATCATCCTCCTCGCCTTCAAACAGGACCGGCGCATCCTTTAGCGCCACGCCGCGCTTCAGCGCCAGCAGCTTGCGCGGATAGCCCGAACTGGTCAGCGAGCCCTCTCCCAGATCCGTGCCGACCAGCAGCGTGTCCGCATCAAACCAGTCAATATTGGACTTCGCTTCAGGCAAATAAAAGCCGTCTTCAACAAAGGCTTTCGCCTCGGTGTCGAACTCGCGCCAGTAAGCCGCGTCCTTGCCGCCGTCAGACAGCTCGATCATGCAGCGCACATAATCAGGGGACAGACAAACAATATCCCCATGCACCCAGTTGCGCCCCTCCGTTGCGGCCAGCGCATCCATATCAAGCAGCGTTTCCCATTCGGGGGTTCCCGCGCGATAACTTGCAACGCTTGCCCGGCGCCAAAGCCCGCGAACATGCGCATCGTCCTGCCAGAAATTGTAGACGTGACCATTATGGATAGATCCAAGCGGCAGCCGCGCCTTAGACGTCAGCACGGATAACGCCTCTTCGCGCATCGCCTCAAAACGGGGGTCCGCTTCGAGTTCCGCCTGCGACCGGGCGTTCTGAGCGCGCACCCAGTCGAGCGCCTTCTCGTCCTCAACCTCTTCCAGCCATTGAAAGGGGTCATCGCCGGCGCGAGCGGCGGAAAACGAAACAAACAATGCGGCGATGGCGAAAACTACCTGCTTCATCATCAGAAAAAGCCTCCGATTTTGCAGTGCGTTAATGGGGAAAATCATTTTTTTAACCATACAAGCCCTTGCGCGCGCTGCAAAGCACTGGCGCCAGCGCCAACGCTTTCATGCCGTTCAATAAAATTGAACCTTACCTGTTAGAAAAGGTTTTGCGGCTGGCCGCTAACTGCAACGCGGCGGCGCAAATAGGCAAATCGGGACAACCATACGATGTTTAAGAGTGACGGACGGCGCTACCGGAGGATCAGCCTCAATCTTCCTGTGCGCATCGTGATTAACGCCGTCGATGAATATGAAGGCCGCCTTCTCAATATCTCACCGGGCGACATGGCGCTGATTACAGACGCCAAGGTCATGGTCGGAGATGCGGCGGTTGTTCACATCGAAGATCTGGACGTGATCGAAAGCACGATCGCGCGCACGTTCCCCGACGGCTTTGCCGTATCCTTCCTGCTTTCCAAGCGCCGCCGCAATCTGTTGACGGAACAGCTCATGCTGCGCGCCAATCCGGACTTCGCCGACGGGCTCGCCGACCGGCGCACGACCTTGCGTCACCGCGATGGCGGATCGCGCACGATCTGCCGCCTGGCGGACGGGTCTTCGCTGATGGTGACGATTGTCGACACGTCGGTGAACGGGGTCTCTGTGGATGCGCGCAGACGCCCGTCGATCGGATCATCCATCCATGTGGGCCGGCGCCGCGGCGTGATTGTGCGCCATACGCCGCGCGGCTTTGTCGTGGTGTATGAAACCACACAGGCCGATGCAGGACAGGAAACAGCGGAAGCACCGACCACGCCGGTGCTTCGCGCCGTCAACTAGCTAGAAAGCGTCCTATTGGCCGGCGGCGTCGCCGAGCACGTAAGGACGAAGATTGGCCATCACCTCACGCGCATCGAAAGCCTGCGGATTATCCGCGGGCTTTTGGCCTTTATACATGGAGATAAAGGCAACTGCGGAATAGCGGGTGATCTCTCGCGTATAGGTGTCGGAATATGGATATCCCCAGCCAAAGCCATAAGCGTAATAGGGGAAGCCGTAATAGGGCCGGTAGAACGAGCGGCCATAACCGTAACGGCCGTAAAAGGCGGGCTCGGTAGAGGTCGTGGAATAAGTCCGGTTCGCCTCAGTTTCGTTCTCAAGCGCGACGAAATAGTCGAACCCGAGCTGCACCGTCAGCTCAGCCGAACGATAGAGCAGCGCGTTCTCCACGGTTTCGCGCGAGGTTGAGGAATTGCCGCGAAAGGTGACGCGATAGCGGTTGGATTCAATCCGCTGATCGGAAAACCCATAGCCTCTGCCATTCTCAGCCGGGCCGTAGGGCGTCGAGGTGGCGCAGGCGGCGAGAAGGAGGGCTGCTCCCCCAAGCGTGATCAAACGTAACATAGCGTAACTCCCTGACATTATGCCCCTTGGCGAAACTCTCGCCCCCATGCGGAATATAGCCGCTCGGACCGGCCCGCCGCAACGGCGCGGACCCGGCGAAATCAGTCCTCACGAGAGTTTGACAGGGCCTCAGCCCTGGTTTCGGAGACCATTTTGAAACCCTCAGGCGCGGATTTGATATGCAGATCGCGCTGCGGGAACGGCACTTCGATATTCATTTCATTGAGCAAATCCCAGATCGCCATAAACACGTCCGAGCGCACATTGGCGGAACCGTTGGCCGGATCGTTGATCCAGAAGCGCAAATCGAAATTGATCGAATTGTCGCCGAATTCCATCAGGTTGCAGCGCGGCGCCGGGCTTTTCAGCACGCGGTTGACGGTCAGCGCCGTCTCTTCGCAGCGCCTTGCAAGCGCGCGCAGATCCTGCGTGCCGTAAGACACCCCGAAAGGCGCATGCAAACGCACCACCCGGTCGTCATGGGACCAGTTGACGACGCCGTCTTCGATAAATTTATCGTTCGGCACCAAATGCGCCATCCCGTCGCGGGTTCGCAATGTCACATAGCGCGAGTTCATCGCCGTCACCCAGCCATAGGTTCCGGCCACTTCAATGACGTCGCCGGGCTTGATGGATTTGTCGGCGATCAAGGTGAAGCCGGCGAAGAAATTCGACACGGTGCGTTGCATGCCAAGACCGATGCCGAGACCGATGGCGCCGCCGAAAATCGCCAGCGTGCCAAACGGAAATCCGACAATCTGCAACGCCGCGATCAGCGCGACGATCGGCAACAACACGTTGAGAATTTTCGACAGCAGCGCCTTGAAGGAAATCGTGAGTTCGTCGATGGCGTTGATGCGGCCGGTGATCAGATGGCTGAGCACCCGCGCGCCCCAGAACAACACGCCGAACACGGCGAGCGTGCGGAAAAGGTCAAGCGCGGAGAAGGTTTGCAAGACGCCGTTTTCATCCGTGCCAAGGGGAAATGAAAACGCCTCGAGCTGCCTGATGACATCGTCAAGCACGCCGAATGCATCGAGCGCCGCAAGCGGCCAGATCACGTAAAACGCCACCCGCGACCAGAAGGGCGAACGGATGACCAGCGTCACAAGCCGGATGACGATCCACGCCGCGAGCAGGCTCACCGCCGCCGAGATCAGCCCCGTTGAACTGCCGGCGGCCTGCAATGCAACCACCGCCGCCTGCAACACGAGATAGAGCGCAATCGGCGTTGCAAGATGGGCAAAAGCGTTGGCGGCGCGGCGCAACATGCCGTAAGGCGCGCGCGGCGCGACCTGGCTTTGAATGACTTTCCTGAGCCGCGGTCCGAAAAACGCCGCCGGCAGGATCGCCGCGAACAAGATGACGCCTTCAATGGCGACGCCGAGCGTCAACATCTGGCTTTGCAGACCGTCCCAGATCGTCGCCAGTTGATCGCGCAAGGTTTCGACGCTGTCTTCAATCACCGATTCAGCGGGCGCAATATCGCCGGGCGAAGGATCCTGCGCAGGCGCGGCTTGTTCCGGTTGCGGCGTGTCTTGTGGCGATTGAGAATCCTGCATGCGAACTTTCAGCAAAACGCGAAGGCTGACAGCTTCTATCAGTTTCGGATTTCCGCGCAAGCAGCGCCCCGGCGGGCGACGCCGGGCGCAATGCTGTTGGCGTTCGCGAAAGCCCTATCGGTCAGGCGAGTTCCGCCTGCCGCGCCGACAGTTCCGTGCAGCCTGATTTTGCGAGTGCGAGCAACGCCTGAAACTGCTCATCCGTGAACGGATCGCCTTCGGCGGTCGCCTGCAATTCAACCAGACCGCCGGAACCGGTGATGACGAAATTCGCATCCGCCTGCGCCGTGGAATCTTCATCATAATCGAGATCAAGCGCCGGCGCGCCGCCGACCAGGCCGCAAGAGATCGCGGCGACGCGGTCGCGCACCGGATTGGCCTTGATGATGCCCTGGCTGGTCGCCCATTTGCAGGCCTGGTTCATGGCGATCCAGGCGCCGGTGATCGACGCGGTGCGGGTGCCGCCATCGGCCTGAATGACATCGCAGTCGATCAGGATCTGGCGCTCGCCCAGGGCCTTGAGATCGACCACGGCGCGCAGGCTGCGCCCGATCAGGCGCTGGATTTCCTGAGTCCGTCCCGATTGGCCGTTTTTGGCCTCCCGGCGCATGCGCTCGCCGGTGGAGCGCGGCAGCATGCCATATTCCGCCGTCACCCAGCCGCGGCCGCCGCCGCGAAGCCAGGGCGGCGTGGTTTCATCCCAGCTCGCGGTGCACAGGACATGGGTGTCGCCGAATTTCACGAGACACGAGCCTTCCGCATGTTTGGCGACGCCGAGTTCGAAAGATACAGCGCGAAGCTCGTTAAAAGCGCGACCGGAAGGTCTCATGAATGTCTCCGTGAATTTAAGGGCTGGCCTTCCTAGACCTAAGGGCGGGGCCCTGTCGACCCGCCGGACCGTCGCAAGAACCCTTGCTCTTGCCGGCATAGCGCTTATTTTTCCTTTTGAATGAAACGAATAGCGCCATTGTAAAAGAATGACCGGGCTAAACGATATTGACGAGCGCTCGCGGGAGATTTTCCGCCGGCTGGTGGAAACCTATCTCGCTTCCGGCGAGCCGGTCGGCTCGCGGACCCTTAGCCATGATTCGAAAATCGCCGTCTCGGCGGCGACCGTGCGCAATGTCATGGCCGATCTCACCGATATGGGCCTGCTCCATGCGCCGCATATTTCCGCCGGGCGCCTGCCGACCGATCTCGGATTGCGCCTGTTTGTCGACGGGCTGATGCAGGTCGGCAATCTGACCGAGGATGAACGCCGGGCCATCGAATCCGAGGCGCAAGCCGACAGCGCCGACAGCCTGCTCGAAGTCGCCGCCGCCCGGCTGTCTGGCCTGACCCAGACGGCAAGCCTGATCATTGCGCAAAAATCCGATGCGCCCTTGCGCCAGATTGAATTTGTGCGAACCGGCCCCGGCAAGGCGCTGGTCGTTATGGTGTTCGAAGACGGCAGGGTTGAAAACCGCGTCATCAACGCTCCGAGCGACCTGCCCGCTTCGGCGCTGATCTCCGCCGGGAATTATCTCAATGCGCGGCTGCGCGGGCGCAATCTCAACGAGACCCGCGCCAGCATTCTCGCCGAGGTCGAATCGAACCGCGCTGAACTGGATGAGCTTACCGCCCGGCTGGTTCGGGACGGCGTCGCCGATATCGCCGGCGAAGATAATTGGCAGCTCATCGTGCGCGGACGCGGCCACCTGCTGGACGAAGCAGCGCAGGATATTGAGCGCGTCAGAATGCTGCTCGACGACCTCGAAAAGAAGCGCGATGTGGTCGATCTCCTGACCGCCGCCCGTGACGGCGAGGGCGTGAAAGTCTTCATCGGTTCGGAAAATCGGCTGTTCTCGCTATCCGGCTCCTCGGTCATCACCGCCCCCTATCGAGATGAAAACCGTAAAATCGTTGGGGTATTGGGGGTAATTGGCCCGACCCGGCTAAATTACGCCCGGGTTGTGCCGATCGTGGACTATACTGCCGAAGTGCTCTCGCGGATGTTGAAATAATCCTCACGGACACGTAAATCCGCTCCATCGTTTCCCCAAAACCAAAGCAGTCTCATGAGTGATCACAACGACCCTTTCCTAGACGACCCGGAAGACCCTGAAATGCTGGGTGAAGATGACCTTGCGGAGGACACTCCATCCGAGGCGCTGGAAGCGGCCCAGGCGGAAATCGCCGCGCTGAATGAAAAAGTGCTGCGGCTCGCCGCAGAGGTTGAGAATACCCGCCGCCGGGGCGAGCGCGAGAAGACTGACGCCGGCCGCTATGCGATCGCCAATTTTGCGCGCGACCTGATCGGCGTGGCCGACAATTTCGAGCGCGCATTCCGCGTCGCCGAAACCGGCTCTGATGACGCCGCCTCCGCAACCGCGCTGATTGACGGCCTCAAAATGACGGAGAAGGAATTGCTCTCCGTGCTCGACCGCCATGGCATTCGCCGGGTCGCCGCCGAGCGCGAAAAATTCGATCCGAATCTGCATCAGGCGGTCGCACAAGTTCCGCATGCGGACATTCCCCCCAACCATGTTGTCGATGTCGCCCAGCAGGGCTTCACGATCGGCGACCGCGTCCTGCGCGCCGCCATGGTGACGGTCTCTTCAGGCCCCGGCGCCACGCCGCCGCCAAATGACGAGGGCGGCGAACCGGGTGAGCGCCTCGATACGAAAGTCTGAGAGTCTGATCCCCTCCGTCCGGACCTTACGGTCCGGCCACCTCCCCTTTTTAAGGGGAGGAACCAGTTCACAGAATTGCAGAGCTTATCTCCCCCTTGAAAAGGGGAGTGTCATGCGAGGCGAAGCCTCGGATGACAGGGGGATCAGTGCGCCGCCTAGGCTTTCGGGCTCGCCGCCTTCACGTCATCGCTGACATAGGCTTCGAAAATCTTGAAATTCTCGACGAACATTTTCGCCAGCTTCTGCGCCTGCGCGTCATAGGCGCCGGCGTCTTCCCAGGTGTCGCGCGGATTGAGGATCGCCTTGTCGACGCCGGCCACATCGGTCGGCACGTCAAAACCGAAGATCTCGTCCTTGCGCATCGGGGCTGCGTTCAAAGATCCGTTAAGCGCCGCCGTCAGCAGAGCGCGGGTTTCCTTGATCGGCATGCGTTTGCCTTGCCCATGCGGGCCGCCGGTCCAGCCGGTGGAGACGAGCCAGCAGGAAACCCCGTGCTGGTCGATCAGCTTGCCCAGCAGCGCGCCATATTCAGACGGATGGCGGGGCATGAAAGGCGCGCCGAAACAGGTGGAGAATGTCGCTTCCGGGTCTTTGCCAAGGCCCTTTTCAGTGCCGGCGACTTTCGCCGTGTAGCCCGACAGGAACATATACATCGCCTGCGCCGGGGACAGCCGCGCGATCGGCGGCATGACGCCAAACGCGTCGCAGGTGAGCATGATGATGTTTTTGGGATGGGTGGTGACGCCTTCAAGGCTGGCGTTCGGGATGAAGTCAATCGGATAGGCGCCGCGGGAGTTTTCCGCAAGGCTCGCATCATCGAGATCAAGCTCGCGGGTCTTCGGGTCCATCACCACATTTTCAAGCACGGTGCCGAAGCGCTTTGTCGTGGCGAAGATTTCCGGTTCCGCCGTCGGCGACAGACGGATCATTTTCGCGTAGCAGCCGCCTTCGAAATTGAACAGGCCATTCGGGCCCCAGCCATGTTCGTCATCGCCAATCAGCGTGCGGTTCGGATCAGCGGAGAGCGTGGTTTTACCGGTGCCGGACAAGCCAAAGAAAATCGCCGGATCGTCGCCTTCGCCCACATTGACCGAGCAATGCATCGGCATGACGTTTTGTTCGGGCAGCAAATAGTTGAGGATGGTGAAGACGGATTTCTTCATCTCGCCCGCATAGGACGTGCCGCCAATCAGCACGAGACGGCGAACAAAGTCGACGGCGATCACGGTCTTCGATCCGCAGCCATGCACAGCCGGGTCAGCGGAGAAACCGGGAAGATCAACAATCGTGAAATCGGGATCGGCGCCGCGCTCATCAAGCGGCGGGCGCACCAGCAAATGCTGGATGAACAGGCCGTGCCAGGCATATTCGGTGAACACACGAACCTTGATGCCGTAGGTCTTGTCTGCGCCGCCGGCGAGATCCTGCTTGATCAGCTCGCGCTTGCTCGCATAATCGAGCATGTCCGCATGGAGGCGGTCGAACTGCTCGGCGCTCATCGCCTTGTTCGCGTCCCACCAGATCGTCTTTTCGGTTTCCGGATGGCGGACAATAAATTTGTCCTGCGCCGAACGGCCCGTATGTTCGCCGGTTTTCACGACCAGCGGGCCGTCTTTGGCGATTTCACCCTCGCCGCGGCTCACCGCCAGCTGATACAGCGCAGCGGCTGTCAAATTCTCTAATGATGTCGGCGCACAGTCTTCAAAGCAGCGCGCGCCATGCGCCGCCGTTACGGATAAGCTCATTTAGTCCTCCCAAGGAACCTCACGCTATGAGGCGCGCCAGACCCGTCATGCAGCTGTCGTGCCGGACACAATCTCGCTCTTAGCCCCAAAAAACCCGTCTGGCCACAATCTGGGGGCTGGATTCCTTGATAGATTCCCCCCGGGGCAGAACCGCTTCCGTTAACCACGCTGCTTACAGGCTTGTTAACGCAGTTGCGGGAGATTCACCGAAGGGAGAATATTGAGTGGCGTCTACATTCGATCTTTTATCGGTGATGCTCTTCATCGCAACGGCAGGACTGTTCATGGTGCGCGTGCGTCACGAGGACCCGCCGCTCGCGCCCTATTTGGTGATCGCCCTGGTCTGCGCAGTCGGCAACTGGCTCGGCAATCATGGCGGCGGCGCCGCAGCGGTCGCGCTGCTTGTCGCGGCGGCCTTTCTGACCCTCCATCTCGCCAGCCAGCCTTACCGGGAAGATCCGGAAGAAAATCACTAACCCCGCGCTGCCTGCCCGCCCCATTTCGCGACATCTCAAATCCCGGTAAGGATGCGCTCCCGCGCGCGCCGCACCGGCGCCGCAAGCTGACGCCGCGACTTCGCCATGGACGCAGAAAACCCCGCCCATCCATCTTCCGTCGCTGGCCCCGGCGCAGACGAAGGTGATTTGCATATTGTCGACAGATTGATCGAGGAGCGCGCCAGCCATTTGCGCGCTTCGTCATTGTGGCCGCTTTACAAGGCCGCGCTCTATCCGCTGCTGCTCTATAAGCCCGCCGTCAAAATGGCGGACGCGGTTGCGACATTGCCGGCGCGCGGCGTCTTCGATCATATCAGCAATTTGCTGTCGCTTGATCTCGACGTCACGGGGCTTGAGCATCTGCCGAAAAAGGGACGCGTACTGATCGCCTCGACGCACCCGACAGGCATACCGGACGGCGTCGCCATGTTTGACGCAATCAAGCACCACCGCCCGGACATGACCTTTTTCGCCAATCGCGATGCGCTGCGCGCGGCGCCGGGCCTCGATGACATGATCATCCCGGTCGAATGGGTCGCCGAGAAGCGCACCGCCGCGCGCTCGCGCGAAACGCTTTCCAGCGCCAAGCAAGCCTTTCAGGCCGAAAAATGCGTGGTTTTGTTCCCCTCCGGCCGGCTCGCCTTCATGGATGACGGCAAACGCCTCAACGAACAGGAATGGCTCGCTTCGGTCGCGAGTTTCGCCCGCAAATATGACTGCCCGGTTATCCCTGCGCATATCGAAATGCGCAATTCATGGCTCTATTACTGGTTCTGGAAACTGAACACGGAATTGCGCGACATCACCTTGTTCCATGAGCTGTTGAACAAGAAGAAGAAAACCTATCGCATCAAATTCGGATCGGCGATCGGCCCCGGCGACCTTAAGGGCGACCCGAAAGCGGTCGCCGCGGCATTGCGCACGCACGCCATGGCGCTGCGCGACGCCCCGCAGGACTGGCGGCCAATCGGTTGATGGTTACGGCGTCAACGTTATCGGCGCGCGCGCAAGCACCTTCTTGTTGCCGTGAACAAACCGCAGCTCATAGTCGCCGGGCTCCTTCGGCATGCGCACGCGCACAGGGCTGCCGCCCTTTGTGTAGCCGTAGCTTTCATATTTCAGGTCTTCCGATCCCATTTTCGCGACCACCACATAATCTCCCGATCCCGGCGGCGGGCCGGTAAATTCGACCTCCACAAGCTCGCCGACTTTCGCCGATGAGGGCCCGTTCAATGTTGCGCTCGCCGCTGTCACGGTGATGGGCTTGCGCGCCAACACTTTCTTGTTGGCTTGCACAAACCGGATTTCATACTGGCCTGCATCAAGCGGCATTCGCACTGCCGCCGGGCTTCCATTCCTGGTGTATTTGTAATCGGTGAATTTGTTTTCCGGCGCGTCAGGCGTCGTCACGGTGATCCAGTCGCCACTGCCCGGCGCCGGGCCGGTGAATTCGACATTCACAGTCTCGCCGGCGATCGCCGTATCCTTCGCCGCCAAAGTCGCCGCGGCTTCGGTTACAATGATCTTCCGCCGCGCGAGGACTTTTTTATTGGCTTGCACGAACCGCAACTCGTATTCGCCAGCTTCCAGCGGCATGCGAATTTCCGCCGGGCTGCCGTTGCGCGTATATTTATAGTCCGTGTATTTGTGCTCCGGCTCATCCGGCGCAATCACCGTAATCCAGTCGCCGCTTCCCGGCGTTGGCCCTTCAAACGCAACCTCGACCGACTCGCCGGCAATCGCCGTATCCGGCGCTGTCAGGCTCGCGGTCGCCTGGTCCACGCGGATAGGCTGTCGCGCAATGATCTTTTGGTTGCCCTGAACATAACGGATTTCATAATCGCCGGGCTCCAAGGGCATGCGAACCTCTGCCGGACTGCCATTGCGCGTATAGGCGTAGTCCAGATATTTGTTTTCAGGCGCGTCCGGCGCAATCACCGTGATCCAATCGCCGGCGCCCGCTGGCGGCCCGGTGAAGTCTATTTTGACCGTTTCTCCAGTCATCGCCGTCGCCGGCCCCGACACGGTCGCCAATGCGGCAGTCACTTTGATGGGGCGGCGAGCCAGAACCTTGGTGTTGTTCTGCACGAAACGCAGCTCATAGTCGCCGGCTTCTAGCGGCATGCGGATTTCCGCCGGGCTTCCATTTCGTGAATATGCATAGGACGTATACTTATTATCCGGCGCATCCGGCGCGATGACCGTGACCCAATCGCCTGCGCCCGCCGGCGGACCGGTGAACGCGACCGAAACCGTCGACCCCGCCAACGCCTCCGCCGGCGCGTCAAGCGTGGCGGTCGCCGGTGTCGCCGTCACTGAGGCGGTTGCGAGCTTGCGCAAGGGACGGCCCAGCATATAGCTCACTTCATACTCGCCCGGCTCCACCGGCATGCGCAGTTCCGCCGGATTGCCCAAACGCACATAAGCATAGGTTTTCCAGCCATCTTCGCCTTGTTCAGCGATTTGAATGTAGTCGCCCTGACGTTCGGGTCCGGTCCAGAAAACCTTGATGTTGGTCCCCGCCATGGCGGCGTCTGCGGGCTCGATGCGCACCGTCGCCTCCACCGGGAAGGTCAGCGCAACCGTCACGGTTTTCTGCGTCCCCTCACGCACAGCGACATTTTTCGCTTCGCCCTTCAAACCATCGGAAGGGCGCGTCACAAACACATCATAGGCGCCCGCCGCCAGCGTCGCTTCCACATCGCCAGCGCCGTCTTCGGCAAACGCCGCGTCGCCGCCGCCGGCGGGAACCACGCGCCAGTTCAACCCTTCTTCAATCAGCAAGCCGCCTTCAAGTTCGGTGGCGCGCAAATAGAGATTGGACGCAGGCGGCGGCGCCTCTGCGGCCTTGATCACGGTCTCGTTAAGCGCCGCGCCAAGCGTCGACGCATCTTCCGCCGACACATACATGCCGCCAGTGTTTTCAGCGATGCAGCGCAATTGCGCCTGGGCGTTTTCTTCCGACACGTCGAAGCCGACCACATGCACGGTGAAATCAGCGCCAGCGGCTTCGAGCGCGGAAGCAACACCGCACGGGTCCGGCACACAGGTTTCAATCCCGTCGCTGACGAGAATGACCGTCGCTTTTTGCTCTGTATACTTTAGTTTTTCCGCTGCGAGCTTGATCGAGATCCGCCATGGGCGTCTTGCCCTTGGGATTGAGCTTTTGCACCGCGCCCGCAATCGCCGCGCGGTCAGCGCCGATGGCGGCGAGTTCTTCAATGTCTGCGCAATCGCCGGTGCGGCGGTGACCATAAGCGACAAGGCCGAGGCGGCGCTCAGCCGGCAGGTCTTTCAGCAAATCCCCCAGCACCTGCTTGGCGATGGTGATTTTCGCCTCGCCTTCGATCTGCCCCCACATGGAGCCGGACCCATCGAGCACAAGAACCGAGTCGCCATCGGCGGCGGTCGCCGGTGTCGCAAGACCCAAAAATATCGCAGAAATAAATACAGAAAGCGCGCGCAGACCCATGGAACTCCCCTTTCAATGGCGTCGTCGCGCGCACTCTAGCGGTCGCCGCTGCTGAACGGAAGCTTGCATGCCAGCTTAAGGGCCGGGAAGAAGATTACGCTTTGCTGTGATAGGTCAGCTCAAGGAAGACATCTTCAAGATCGGCTTCCACGGTGGAGATGTCCTTGACCGTGACGCCCGCGCTGTTCAACCGTTCGAGAATCTCCGCCACCTGGCATTCGCTCGGCTGGTAGGAAATGGCGAGACTGCCATCGGCTTTGAGGTCCACATCGAAACCGCCAAGATCCGGCGCGACGGCCACATCCTCATTCGGCGTCACCATCAGCATCTTGCGGTCGAGCGAGGAAATCAGCTTTTCCGTCGGCTCGCAGGCGACCACTTCGCCATGATTGATGATGGCGATCTCTTCGCATAATTCCTGCGCTTCTTCGAGATAATGCGTAGTCAGAACAATCGTTACACCCTGCTCGTTCAGCTTTACGACATATTCCCAAAGCTGTTTGCGCAATTCGATATCAACGCCCGCCGTCGGCTCATCGAGGATAAGGACCGGCGGGGAATGCACCATCGCTTTCGCCACCAGCAGGCGCCGTTTCATGCCGCCGGACAACATGCGCACATAGGCGCTTGCCTTGTCCTCAAGACCCAGCGCTTTCAAAATCTCCATGGACCGGCGCTGCGATTTCGGCACGCCATACAGACCGGCCTGAATCTCCATGCCTTCAAGCGGCGTGAAGAAGACTTCCATATTGACTTCCTGCGGCACGATGCCGAGCGCCGCGCGCGCCTGACGCGGATTGCGGTCAATATCGAAACCCCATACAGAAATCTCACCGGCGCTTTTGCGCACCAGCCCGGCCAGAATATTGATGAATGTCGACTTGCCGGCGCCATTCGGACCCAGCAGTCCGAAAATCGAGCCGCGCTTGACCAGAATATCAACGCCTTTCAGCGCTTCCTTTGGCGGCGATTTTTTCGTTCCCGCATAGGTTTTGCGTACGCCGCGCGCGGCGATGGCGTATTCAGCGTTGGCGTTGAAATCCATGAGTGAGGTCATCCGGTCGGTTGAAAGCTGCTTATCGCGCTGCACAACAGGTGGGTCAACCGCGCCGGAACGCACATTGGCGCGAGCCTCCCCGCCCTCGCCGCGTCCTCGCCGCGGTCTGAGGCTTGACGAATGGCCCCGGCGGCGGCAATCCAGCATGCAGAAAAACAGCCGGAAGACCTTCAACCCATGAGCGAACAGAAAACCCCCGTCACGCCCGATCCGGAAGTCGTTTACACGGACAAGCGCCGCGTTTCCTGTAATGGCGGCGGCGGCGCGCTCGGCCATCCGCTGGTCTGGTATTCACTCGAAGACGGCGAAGCCGAATGCGGCTATTGCGATCGTAAGTTCATCTACAAAGCGAATGGCGATTCCGCTGCCGGGCATTAACCGATCTCAAGCCCGGCGATCTGCGCCTCCGCCAGCGCAAAGCGAAAAGACAGCCGCACCGGGCTGCCCGGAAAATTTCCCGACACCTTGGCGGTTACAACATGCTGGCCGTCTTTTTTCTCCAGGGCTTCAGGCTCGGACGTGACGCGATATTTGCGGGTCGTCTCTTCCATCCAGGCGCGTATGGCGGCGCTGCCCTCATAGGTTTTCTTTTCATCGACAACGACGGCGTTCGCGGCGAAAGGCGCAAGCATGCCGTCAATGTCATGGCGATTTTTTGCGGCGTAATAATCGAGTATGGGTTGCGGCGCGTCGATGGTCATGGCGGGGCTCCTTTGGCTATTGCTGCATTGCCTGCATCGTAGATGGGGCCTAGCCTCACATCATGACAAGAACGCACGAAAAGGTTGGCCGCTCACCTCAAAGTAAGCCTGCGCCGCGCGCGCCGGCTTACCCGCCGCCCTATAGTTCCGCGACTGCGGCGCTGGCGGTGAAAGACGCGCTCGCCATTATCGAAGGCCGCTGGAAACTCGAAATTCTGTTCTGCCTTTTCGGCGGCGAAGTGCGCCGCTTTTCCGAGCTGGAGCGCGCCATTTCCGGCGTGTCGCAAAAGATGCTGGCGCAACAACTGCGTCAGCTTGAAGAGGCCGGCGTGGTCACGCGCAAAGTCTATCCGGAAGTGCCGCCGAAGGTTGAATATGCGCTGACCGATTGGGGACAATCGCTTTGTCCCGTGCTTGATGCGCTGCTGAAATGGCATGTGAGCGGCAGCGAGGGCGACGGTGAGGACGGCGGCGAGGACAGCGGCGAAACGGCTTGACGCCGTCTTACTGTTGCACTCCGTCCGCAGGCTCAACCGGCGTCGCGATGACGCCCACATTGATGAACCATGGCTGGCCCGCGCGGCGGCGGCGGCTGACCAGCTCTTCCTGCATTTCAAACATGCCGGGCAGCAAATCATGTTCGGCCAGCGCGCCATCTGCAAAGCGCATATAGGCCTGGTCTTGGGAATAGGGCGCCCAACCCGGACCATCCGGGCTTGCAGGCGCGCCCGTCGCGGCGAAGGCGACCCAGTAATCCATCATCACATCCGACAGCGACTGATCGCGCGCGCTTTCCGGGCGCGGCCAGTTCACCGGCAACATCGCATCCGCGCCGGTCTGGCCGAACACGAAGGGAAGCTCGCTGGCGTGAAAGGCGCATAAATCCCGCTCTTGCGCCGCCGGATAACAATGATCGAACAAATACAAAAATGCGGGAAGCCCCGCGGCGGCCTGATCCGCGACCATGCGTTCGCTCGCCCAGCCATAGATCGCATCGCGTAACGTCGCGAGCATGCTCGCCTCAATATCCGTAGACGGATAAACTTCGAGAAACGCCGGGGCGAGATCGCGATAGCGCTCGGTGATGACGGCCTCATAGGCCGGCGCATCCGCCGGCGCGGGCGGCAGGAATATCCGCTGTGATTTCACTTCGCCGCTGTTAAAGCCCGCAAGCAGGGGAACGCGCGCCTGCTCGCCGGCGTCGAAAACCTCAACGAGCTGTTGCGGCAGCGCATATCCGTCAATCGCGCCCTGCGGCCTGAACCGCGCCTTGATCGCAGCAGCTGTCAAGGCTTCCGCCTCCATCGCGCGCAAGGCGTCGATATCGGTTGCGCCTGCTGCTTTCGCGACCATGGCGCCAACCGCTTCCGCCGGCGGCAAGCCATAGACACTGCGGTTCAATGCCGGGAACGAACGGATGTTCGGACTTTCAGCGATGGCTTTGTGAAAAAGCCCGCGCGCCAGCTGACTGGTCAGCAAATAGGCGACGCTGAGCGCGCCCGCCGACTCGCCCATAATGGTCACATTGTCCGGGTCGCCGCCAAAAGCGGCGATGTTCTCTTGCACCCAATGCAGCGCTTTTATCTGGTCGAGCAAACCGTAATTGCCGGAAACGCCGTCCGGCGACTCGGCGGAAAGTTCGCGATGCGCAAGCCAGCCGAGCACGCCGAGGCGGTAATTGACCGACACAAACACAACGCCGCGCTGCGCGAAATTCGCGCCATCATAAAGATCGCTCGCGCTTGACCCCGATTGCAAAGAGCCGCCGTGAATCCATACAATCACCGGCGCCTTTTTCGCGCTCGCTTGCGCCCAGACATTGAGCGTCAGGCAATCCTCGCTCATCGCTTCCGGCGCATCCGCATAAAGGCTTGCGGGGTTCGGCATTGGCTGCACGCAGGCCGGACCAAAGGCGGAAGCCTCGCGTATGCCGTTCCAAGACGCCGGCGCCGAGGGCGCGCGCCAACGGCGATCCCCGACCGGCGCTGCGGCATAGGGAACGCCCTTGAAAATATGCAACCCGTCTTCCGCCAGGCCGGACAGCCTGCCTTCGCTGACGGTCACTTCCGGTGCGGCTTCCGTTTTCTCAACCGGGGCGCAGGACGCCGACAGACAAAATGCGGCCGCCATAATCCGCTGAAAGAAAAGAGAGTTCTGCTTCGCCGCCATGCCCGCCGCCTCGCCATTTTCAGGAACGGCGACCATACGCTCACTCGCGTGCGAATATCAACGAGCGGCCGGAAAGACCGGCTTGCATTTATGCGGGCGCAGGCTCTTCCACGGTTTCCGGCGCTGTTTCAGGCGCCGGCGCTGAGGACTTTTCGTCTCGCGACAGCAACCGGCAGACCACAAGATCGCCGGTCACATTGACGGAAGTGCGCGCCATGTCGAGGAGGCGGTCGACGCCAAGCACCAGCGCAAGCCCGGTCAGGGGAATGCCGAAGCTGGTCGCTGTCGCCGACAACACCGCGATAGAAGCGCCGGGCGCGGCGGGCGCGCCGATGGAGGCGCCGGTCAAAGTGATCATGATGAAAGCAAGCTCGCCAAAGGACAGCGATACGCCCGCAATATTGGCGAGGAACACAATCGCCGCCGACTGGTAAAGCGCCGTGCCCGCCATGTTGATTGTCGAGGCGAGCGGGATGACCGCGCCCGCAAGCGACGGCGAGACGCCGAGCTTTTCCACTGCGGTCTTCATGGTGAGCGGCATCACCGCCGCCGAACTGGACGTGGAGAAGGCAAGCAACTGCACCGGCGCCACGGCGCGCAGGAAGTTCCAGGGCGTGATGGCGCCGAACACTGCAACGATGACGATGTAGAGCGCCAGCAAGGCCGCAAGCCCGCCGACCACGACAGCACAATAGACCGCAAGATCGATCAGCGTATTGAGCCCGTAAAGCGCTGTGGTTTCCGCCATCAGGCCGAACACCGCAAAAGGCGCAAAGCGCATCGCCGTGCGGATCACGGTCATGCAGACTTCGAGCACGGCGCCGGAAAGCGCCACCAGCGGCTTGGTCAATTCGCGATTGCCCGCCGTGACAACCGCAATCCCGATGAACAGCGAGAACACCACAATCGCCAGCATGTCCTGTTCAAGGATCGCGGCGGAAATATTTTGCGGAATGAGGTTTGAGATCATGCCCGGCAATTCGCGCGAGATTGTCAGGATCGGCGAGGCCGCCTCTTCAAGCATTGATGGATCAGGTTTTAAATGCGGGGTCGGCGGCGCCTTGATCGCGATCTCCTTGCCTGCGCCAGCGAGCCAGGCGAGGCTGCCGCCCAACGCCGCGCCGCACATGGTCGTCACCACGACAAACGCCGTAAGCCGCATGCCGATGCGGCGCAGATCCGAACCGGCGCCCGCAGCGGCGATGCCCATGATGATCGAGCTCGCCACAAGCGGGATAATCACCATGCGGATCAGCGCCAGGAACAACCGGCCGGGCAGGGCCAGCCATTCGCCCGCCACCGCCGCGAATTGCCGTGACACCAGCGCCAGGTCCGGCCCGAACAACGCCCCCACCGAGACGCCCAGAATGATCGCAATAATGACCTGCAGCCACAAACGGCCGCGCACCAGCACGTCGAGCCGGTGATTGAGGCGATTATATTTAAACCGTGATCGTGGCATGCCGCTTTCCCGCAATGCGCCGGCATTTTGTACGGCGTCAGGCGGCTCATTGGCTAGCGCTTGGCGCCTGCGTTTCGCGGTCGCAGGCGACCTTGCCCTAGATCCCGTCCTTGCGCGCCAGCCGCCAGACTTCGCGCGCTTTCGGCGGCGAGGATTGCAGGATGGCGTTGCGGAAGATACGGCCCATGAAGCGCATCAGCACAAAGGCGAAGGCGAGCATCAGCGCCGTGGCGCCGATAATCTCCCACATGGGCGGATCGGCGGCGGCGCGCATCATCACCGCATAGGGCGTGTAGATCGGGATCCAGGTCAGCAAGCTGGCGATGAAGCCGTTCGGATTCTGGAACACCATAATCATGAAAGGCATCGGCGCGAAAACGAGGATCATCACCGGCCCCATATAGGATTGGGCGTCCTGCAGTGAATTCGAGACCGCGCCAATCGCCAGAAAGATCATCGCGAAAATCGTGTAGGCGCAGAAGAAATAGAACAGATAGATCAGCAGTAGCGGCGAGCCGAACAGCGCGCCCATGGCGGCGCCGACGAAATTTTCACCGGCGGAAGCAATGGTCGCCGAGGCGGCGAGACCGCCAAACAGGAATATCGCCGGCATGGTGAGTCCGACCGCCGCAATGCCGACCAGCTTGCCCGCCATCAACTGCCCCGCCGTCACCGATGACAGCAAAATCTCGACGATCTTGTTGGAACGCTCTTCAATCGTGTTGGTGAGCAACAAATTGCCAACGCCGAAAATAATCACCAGCAACATATAGGTGAGCGCGGCGGGCAACCCGGTTTCAACCTTGTCTTTAAGGCTCAATTGCGCCTCTTCGGATTCGCGGTCCGGGCGATAGGAATCAAACGGCGCGGAAATCGCCGCCACATCATCAAGCGCTTCCTGCGACAGGCCCATTTCCGCGATGGCTTCACGTTTCAGCGCGGAAGTCAGCGCATCACCGATCAAATCCTCAAGCGCATTGTCGGTGAGATTGCGGCTCCAATATTGCGCCGCCGGCGCATCCTCGCCGTCGCCGAAATCCTGCGGAATCAGCACCGCCGCAAAGAGCGTCGCGGCGGTTCCGTCCGCGCGGCCCACATGCCGGTCTTCCAGCAGATACGGCCTGAGCGCTTCTTCCGCCGCCTCCAGGCTTTTCACGTCTTTGAGCAGCCGGTCCGCTGCGATCCGTTCAAATTGCTGACGCGGCATTTCAAAGGCCGGCGCGCCTTCGCGCAAAAGCGGTGCGGCGGCGTCCTTCGCCGCATCAAATCCGCCCGCCGCCTCAAAAGCGCGCAACCGCGCATCATTGACGCCGTCAGGCGCAAAAGGCTCCGGCAGGTCTTCCGCGCCGCCCGCCAAAATCGCCGCCGCGACATAGGCATCCCAGGCGCGGATCGCCGCAAACTGATATCGCCGCTCAATCTCGCGATCTATATCATCCGTATACTGCCCGACCTGATCATAGACGACGAAAGCGCGCACCGGCTTGTTGCGCTCGACCAGCCCCATCGCCGCCGTCAGCGCCACCAGGCTGACCGGGAACATCAGGAGAAAAATCAGAAAGCCGCGCGAGAAGACATATTGCTTGTATTCGCGCCAGGCGATGAGAAAAACCTGCTTCATGCCGCGGCCTCCGCCAGTTGCGCGGCGTCGCCTGCGTCATCACCGGCGAGATCGACAAAAATATCGTGCAAGGTGGCGCCTGCCTGTTCGAAGCGGCTCAACGCAATCCCCGCGGCGACCGCCCGGTGCAGAAAATCCTGCGGATCGGCGCCGTCGGCGAGCTCGATATCATACTCGCTTTCCTCACCGCCATCGCGTTCAAGCCGCACGGCGATCACGCCGGGCAAGGCCTCAAACGCCGTCGCCGGCGCGGTTGACCGCACATGCAAGCGGCGCCCGTAATTGGCGCGCGCTTCCGACAAAGTGCCTTCAAATCGTTTTTGCCCTTTGGCGATGATCAGGAAACGGTCGCACAAGCGTTCCGCATGCTGCATCACATGGGTGGAGAAAATAATCGTGCGCCCGCCGGCGCGCTGATCGGCGATCAGTTTTTCCAGCGTCTGCTGATTAATCGGGTCGAGGCCGGAAAACGGTTCATCGAGGATGAGCAGTTCCGGCTCATGAGCGATGGTGGCGAGCAATTGAACCTTTTGCGCCATGCCTTTCGACAGGGCTTCGTTTTTCGCCCGCGCAAATTCCTGCAATCCGAATTCTTCGAGCAGTGCATAGGCTTTCTTCTTTGCATCACCCCCGGACAGGCCGCGCAATTGCGCGAAATAGGCGATCGACTCCGCCGCCTTCATCTTGCGGTACAGCCCGCGCTCTTCGGGGAGATAGCCGATGCGCCGACGCACGGAAATCGCCGAGTCCGATCCAAGGACCGTGATGCGCCCGGCGCTTGGCTGCACAATGTCGAGCATCATCCGCAAGGTCGTGGTCTTGCCCGCGCCATTCGGGCCGAGAAAACCGTAAATCTCGCCCTTCCCGACCGAAAAGGAGAGATCGTTCACCGCCGTGAAGGCGCCATATTGCTTGGTGACATTCTCGAGCTGTACCGGCTCAAGCTGAACGGGATGGTCCGTCATGCATCTGCTTTCTTGGCGTTTCCGGCGGCCGGGTCAGACCCTGTTTTCACCGCTCTATTTTTGGCGTGTTCGGCGTTAAGGAAAGGCTAAACTCTGCTTACCAGGAGCCGGTGTTTTGCATGCTGGCCCAGGGCTCCGCCGGGGGCAAGTGATCGCCTTCCTGCAGCAATTCAATGGAGATGCCGTCCGGCGAGCGCACAAACGCCATATGGCCGTCGCGCGGCGGACGGTTAATAACGACGCCGCCATCCATCAGCCGCTGACAGACATCGTAAATATTCTCTACGCGATAGGCGAGATGGCCGAAATTGCGGCCGCCATCATAATCTTCCGTGTCCCAATTATAGGTCAGCTCAACCAGCGGGGCTTTTCTTTCTTTCGCCATTTCCACATCCTCCGGCGCCGCCAGGAAGACCAGTGTGAAACGGCCCTTTTCATTCTCCATGCGATAGGCCTCAACAAGACCGAGCTTGTTGCAATAAAAATCAAGCGATGCGTCGAGGTCCTTGACCCGCACCATGGTGTGCAAATAGCGCAAAATTCTGCTCCTTATTCTTTTGCCCGAATAATTTCATCACGCAGATAGCCGGGCCGGCGCGCGTGAAACCGCCGCATGAAAAACCAGACAATCCCCAGCCACAAGGCGATCACCCCGAAGAAATAGTAAAATCCGGAGAACGCCTCGGCGATGTAAAGCTGGCAGTCGATCGTACATTGCCACGCCTCCGCCGCCTTCACTTCACCGAGATTGACGTAACGCACAACCTCCACCGGCTCCGGCAGAATGCCGAGCTTTTCGCCCACCCATTGCAGAAAGCTCAGCAGGCCGAGCGTCACCGGCAAGGATATGAAAAACGTCGCCAGCGTCGCCAGCACATAGCCGGGAAAACGCGGCGTGTGGACCTTGGCGTAGATCTCGCGAAACTTCTCTTCGGAGACCCCATCGAGGAATTCCGGTTCGGTTTTCTGGAAATGCGCCCATTCATAGGCGGCGCCCTCGATGACTTCTTCGGCGATTTTCCGGCGCCAGCGCCAATAGAGCCCGCCAGCGACCGCAAGGCCTGCAAACACAACAAGGAAAAAGCCGAGCATGAAGGGGTCCTATTCCATCCCGAGAAGGGCGCCGGTTTACCCTACGCCCGCGCTTTTCCCAAGGCGTCTGACAAGGCCTCGGCGAAACGGCCCCGCTCATCAGGCGACAGGAAGGCCCCAAGGATCAGGGTTTCACCCTTGGAGGTCACCCGCACCTGACTTTCATGCTCCACCGGCCGCTCGATAAACACCCGCGTCCAATAGGGCTGCAGCCGCCAGCGCGTCTCGTGCCCCGAGGGCAGGACGCGCGCGACCCACATCTCTTCAGGGGTGACGCGCACCCGCTCGCGCAGGCGGCCCTGGCGGTAGCTCAGCTTGAACGCCAGCCAGACCGCGAAAATATCGAGCCCGCAAAAACCGAGCACCGGCCACGCGCCCTCAAGAAAGAAATAGGTTCCGAAAAACAGGTTTGAAATGATGACGATGCTCATCACCGCCCGATAGCCGGTCTTGGGCAGCGACCGGTTGGGATACAGCACCGCATCGAACAGGCTCTCGCCAACCGCCACATCATCAAGCCCCGACGCATCGGAAGCCCTTCCCTTGGCGAAGGGGGCCATCGTTTCGATCTGTGCGGCGCGGGTCATGGGGAAAACATAAGCCTCCGCCCGCCGCGCCGCAATTCACACTCTCTAGAACTTTACGCCTGCGCGGCGCGCGTTATGGTCGCGCCAGCTGATCCAAGGTTCCTTCATGCCCAAAATGACGCGCGCAACTGCGCGACACATATTCGAGCGCCTCGCCGAGACGAGCCCCGAGCCGCAGACGGAACTCCATTTCACCAATCCGTTCACCCTGGTGGTGGCGGTAGCGTTATCGGCGCAGGCGACGGATGTAGGCGTCAACAAGGCGACAAAAGACCTGTTCAAAATCGCCGATACGCCGGCGAAAATGGCAGCGCTGGGCGAGGAAAAACTCGGGACCTATATCAAGACCATCGGCCTGTGGCGCGGCAAAGCGAAGAACGTCATCGCGCTGTCGCAGCGCCTGCTCGACAAATATGGCGGCGACGTGCCAGAAACCCGCGAGGCGCTGGAGACGCTGCCCGGCGTCGGCCGCAAGACCGCGAATGTGGTGATGAATGTCGCCTTTGGGCAGCCGACCATCGCCGTCGACACCCATATTTTCCGCCTCGGCAACCGCACCGGCCTCGCCCCCGGCAAGACCCCGCTGGCGGTTGAGCTGGGGCTTGAGAAAATCATCCCTGATGATTTCATGCTGCACGCCCATCACTGGCTGATCCTGCATGGGCGCTATATCTGCAAGGCGCGCAAACCCGAATGCTGGCGCTGCCCGATTGTCGATTTGTGCCAGTTTAAGGACAAGGTGATGTCGCCCAATTCACCAAAAAAGGATAAGCCGAAGCCTGCGAAGAAAAAGGCGGCAGCCAAGAAGAAAACTGCGAAAAAGAAACTGGTCAGCAAACCGAAACTGAGAACCGCAAAGAAGAGTTAGCGCGCGCGAACCCTCTCCCGCTGGCGGGAGAGGGTGGCAAGCAAAGCCGACAGGCTGTCGCTTGCCGGGTGAGGGTGGAATGTTAAACGGGGGAAAGTTTTCGATTTGGACCACCCTCACCCCCGGCCCCTCTCCCGCTAGCGGGAGAGGGGAGGACGCTCAGAGGTTGCAACCAATAAAAGGAACGAACCCGCATGCACCCCAAACACCGCCTGATCATTGCGCTCGATCTTCCGTCTGCGGAAGATGCGCAAAAGGCCATCGACGCCATCGGTGACGAAGGCGCGTTCTACAAGATCGGCTATCAGCTGATGCCGATCGGCGGGCTCGATCTGGCCAAGCGGCTTTCTGACGCCGGCAAGAAAGTTTTTCTGGATTTCAAATTCCACGATATCGGCGCGACAGTGGAGCGCGGGGTGAAAAGCGTTGCGACTTTCGGCGGCGATTTTCTGACCGTTCATGCAGAACCCGATGTGCTGAAAGGTGCAGTCGACGGGCGCGGCGATGACAAGCGGCTCAAAATTCTCGCTGTCACCGTGCTCACCAGCCTCAACCAGGCGAGCCTCACCAAAATGGGCATCGACATCGCGCTTCCTGATCTCGTGTTGAAGCGCGCGGAATTCGCCGCCGAAGCCGGCGCGGACGGGGTCGTTGCTTCCGCCAAAGAGGCCGCCGCGATCAAGGCGCGGTTCGGCGATGCGTTGCAGATCGTCACTCCCGGGGTGCGCCCCGCCGGCTCCGACGCCAATGACCAGAAACGGGTGGTGACGCCTGCTGACGCGATCATCGCCGGGGCCGATCATCTGGTGGTCGGGCGGCCGATTATCGCCGCAAAAGACCCGAATTCAGCGGCCCGCGCCATTCAGGACGAGATCGCCAGAGCCCTGTAACGGACCCTTTAGCGGGCGGTAGGCCCCTGCTTTTTCTGGCAATTCGCCCCCGCCTCCCCTAAATTAAGGGCAATTGGGGACGAACAACCAACTCGGGGCGGAAGGCAGTCAGGGAATGGGTGATCCGGTAAAACGCATCGAGCGCCGGTCGCGGCGCGCGATCTTTCAGGCGTATCTCGATAACGCACGGCGCGAAAAAGCCGGCAAAATCGCCATCACCGATGGCGATGGCCGCAAGCTGACTTTCAAGGACATCACCCGCGGCGCTTTTGCGCTGGGCGGCGCGCTCGCACGCCATACGGAAAAAGGCGAAAAAGTCGGGATTTTGCTCCCCACCGGCGCCGGCGCGGTGATCGCGCTATTCGCGCTGTTATCGCGCGGGCGCGTGCCGGCGATGCTGAATTTCACCTCCGGCTCCAAAAACCTGCTCGCCGCCTGCAAGGCCGCCGAAGTGACCAAGATCGTCACGGCGAAAAAATTCATCGAGCTTGGCGGCCTGGAAAAGCTCATGGGCGAGCTGTCCGCCGAGAAGACGATCATCAATCTCGAAGATGTGCGCGAAGAGATCAACGCCCGCGACAAGGCGCTGGCGTTGCTCGGGCCGATCTTTCCGACGGTGCTCGCCGCCAATCCGAACCCGGAAGATCCCGGCGTCATCCTGTTCACCTCCGGCACGGAAGGCGCGCCGAAAGGCGTTGTCCTTTCCCATCGCAACATTATCGCCAATATCGAACAGATTTCCGCCCATGTTGAACTTCTGCCGACGGATATTTTCTTCAACCCGCTGCCGACTTTTCATTGCTACGGCCTGACCGCCGGCGCGCTATGGCCGGTCTTGAACGGCTATCCGGTGGTGTTCCACCCCTCGCCGCTACAGACCAAGATCATCCCGAAGCGGATTTTCGAAACCGGTTCGACCGTGCTGTTCGCCACCGACACCTTCCTGTCGCAATATATGCGCGCGAGCCCCGATGGCGGCATGTCGTCCTTGCGGATCGCGGTTTGCGGCGCGGAACGGGTGCGCGATGAAACAAGGCAAGCAGCGGAAAAGCGCTTCGGTTTCGAGGTTCTTGAAGGCTATGGGGTCACCGAGGGATCGCCGGTGCTAGCCGCGAACCAGCCCGGCGACATTCGCTCCGGCACGGTGGGCCAGCTCCTGCCCGGCATTGAGCACCGGCTTGAGCCGGTGGAGGGCCTTGAAGGCGCGGGGCGGCTTTTCGTCCGTGGCCTGAACATCATGAAGGGCTATCTCTCGCCTGACAATCCCGGCGTCATCACGCCGCTCGCCGATGGCTGGCACGATACGGGCGACATCGTTTCCTTTGACGAGCAAGGCTATATGTCGATCCGCGGGCGCCTGAAGCGCTTCGCGAAAATCGCCGGTGAAATGGTCTCGCTCGCGATTGTCGAAAACTGCGCCTCCGCCGTCTGGCCGGACAATCTTCATGCCGCCGCGATCATGCCCGACCCCAAAAAGGGCGAGCAGGTGATCCTCGTCACCGACAAGGCCGACGCGCCGCGCGCGCTGCTGCTGGCCTGGGCGCAGAGCCACGGCGTGCCGGAAATCGCCGTACCGAAAAAGATTGTCTGCGTCGATGAAATCCCCGTGCTCGGCACCGGCAAGATCGATTTCCTCAAGGTCAAATCCATCGCAGAGGAAGCCATGATTGCGGCGGAGGCGGCGAAAGCGGCCGCGCCGGTTGAAGAACCTTCCAAACGCGAACTCAAAAAACGCGAAGCCGAAGAAAAAGCCGAAAAGAAGCGGGCGGAAAAAGAAGCGAAAGCCGCATCAGCATCCACGCCGGCCAATGACGAGGGCGGCGAGAAAAAAGACGCAGCGGAATAACGTTCTACGCTCATCCCGGCGAATGCCGGGATCTTGCTCAACAAGCGCCAGCATTCATCCTTCGAGACGCAAATCCTTCATCCTGAGGAGCCGCATATTTGTGCGGCGTCTCGAAGGACATGAAGGATTTTGCTCCTCAGGATGAAGCGCGCGCTATTCCCAGCGCCTAAGACACTTGCCGCGCCGCATTCGCCGCGCGTTCGGCTTCTTCGTCATCATGGATGTGATCATCTTCATCGGACGAAGCCGATGCATCGGCGGATTTTTCCGGCGCCGCTTCCGCAGTCTCCGGCTCGTCTTCCGTAGTCTCGTCTTCCGGCGCTTCGACCACAGGCGGCGCTAGCAAAAGGCGAACTTCATCGGGCGACATGCCGGTCGCGGCCTCTTCCAGCGGCGGCGGTGAAAGCCGCGCAAAGTCCATATAATCGCGGATCATCCGGGCCCAGCCATCGCGGGTGAGATGGAACTCGCCATCGGCGCCGGGGCGCGGATCATGGGGCGCATTGGCGGCATGTTCGTACCAGACTTGCGCCGCCGCCTCGCCATTAAGTCCCGCCGCCGCTTTCGCCATCAGAGCGAACGCCGCCGCGCTGGGGCGGCTCGCGATAAGGGGCTCCAGCGCGTCAACGCCCGCCGCCCAGTCGCCGGTCAGGGTCGCCGCGCGCGCTTTCAGCAACGCCGCCTCGTCGGCATCGGCGTTCTTTTCAGCGAGCTTCAGCAATTTCGATGCGCGCTTGTCTGCGGCTTCGTCCTTATAAAGACGATCATAGAGCTTGATCAGCGCCGGATGCGCCGCAGCGGCGAAACCGGTTTCGATAATTTTCGCGGCCTTGCCGGTCTTGCCCTCTTCCATGGCGATGCGCGCCGCCAGCACCGCCGCCGGGGTAAAGCCGGGCGAGAGCTTGAGCGCGGCTTCCGCGTCGCTTAGCGCCCCCGTCACGTCACCTGCCGCATCGCCCGCCGCATATGCATCCGCCGTCAGCAGCGCCGCGCGAGCGCGATCGGCCCGGACGCTGTCGATAATCTTGTTCTTTTGCGCCTGCGCCACCGCCTCGCGGGTTTCGCGCCAGGCGCCGCGCTCAAGGCCGAGATCGAACACCGACTGAAACGCCCAGGCGGCATTGGGGCGCAAGCGAAAAGCGCGTTCCGCATAGCCCTTCGCGGCGTCCATTTCGCCCGCCGACATCGCCTGTGCGTAAAGACCTTTCAGCCCGATAAATTCAGTTTCCGGCGCGGCGAGCATCGCCGAAAAGCTTTCCTTCGCCGTCGCGGCGTCACCGGAAAGCTGCGCCGCTTGCGCGGTGAGCAGCCGGGTCAGCGCCACATCTTCCAGATTGCGCCGGGCGACGCGGGCGTGATGAGCCGCATCCTCGCCATTGCCGGCGGCGGCCGCTTCAAGCCCGCGGGTCAGCGCCGCAATGCCGCGCTCGCGTTTGGTCTGCGCGTCCTTTGCGCGGATTTTCGCCGGGATCGCCAGAATGTCCTTGATCTTGTGGGTGAGATAGATCGCCGCCAGCAATACGACAAAGGCGCCGCCAATGATCAGGCCCGAGGGTCCGTCAATGTGATAGCCGAACGCCTCGCCGGTGATGCGGCTGTCGAGGCTGGCGAAGTAAGTAATGACAAACGCGAAAAACACCGCGCCCAGCAAGAACATCAGGATACGGATCATAATAGCGCTACCCCGCTTCGCCGGTTAATGCTGCCTCTAGCCGGGCCAGCCCGGCCTCAGCCTCGGCCCGGCGACGTGCATCGGCCATCCAGTCCGCCATGGCCTCCTGCGCCGACAAGGGCAAATCTTCCAATTGCAACAGGGCGAAAGTGATCTCGCCCTGATCCAGCGCGGCTTCTGCGCGCGACAACACAGCGCCAGGTCCGTCGCCATTCATCGGCGCCGCAGGACGCACGCTGACCAGGCTTTGGGCGCGCGCGATAAGCCCCGCAAAACCGCCGCCGGCCTTTTCCTGCCCCGCAGCGGCCAGCGCAGACCGGGCCGCCGCATCGAAGCCATCGCGCAACGCCGCGTCGCTGGGGACGCCGGTTTCCGCATGCACCTCAAGCGCCGCGGCTGCGGCAGGCTCGAACTCTGCGACCGCCGCCAATTCTTCCGTATAGGGACCGCCTTGATCCACCGCCCGCGCCAGCGCAGCGAGCGCGAAGGATGCGCGCATCTGGCGCGCCGAGGTGTTCGCCTGTTCGCGGCGCAGCTTTTGAACTTCCGCACGCAAATCCGTGATTTCCTCATTCGCGGCTTCATCGCGCGCCGCCTCGGCAGCGGAAAGCGCCGTGCGCAACCGCTCCACCTCGTTTTTCAACTCAAGATTGGTGCGGTGCTCATTCGCCAGCGCAGTCTCAAGCTGACGCTGCTGTTCGCTGAATGACGCCCGCACTTGCGCGAGTTCCTGTTCCAGGCTCTGCACATTTTCCGCATTGGCAATGCTATCGGCCGGGGCGGGTGCAAACGCCTCATCCGGCGGGGCCATTTCCGTCGCTACGGGGCCCGTATCGGCTTCCCCAACGGAGGCCGGTTCGTCTTGCGCCTGCGCTGTATCGGGTTCAACCGCAGGCCCATCCGCTTCTTCGCCTGACGGCTCGTCCGCAGACGTTTCCTCAACCGGCTCTTCAACCGGCGGTTCTTCATCAAGAACGGGGATGGCGCCTTCCGCCGTAGACGGATCAATTTCCGTAGCCTCTCCCGTGTCAGGTTCAATCTCCAGCGACACGCCCTCTTCTGAAGCGTCCGCCGCCACCTGTTTCACGCCGTCATCGGCGACATTGGCGAGCTTTGAAGCGCCCGCTTCGGTGACCGGCGGCAAAGCGGTGATCTCGCCTTCCGGAGCGCCCGCCTCCGACGCGCGCTTCATCACCGTCTCAGCGGCGTCCACAGGCGCATTGTCGATTTTTGCCGGCGTCGCGGCATCCGTGGCGGCCTGATCAGGCTCGGCGGTTGTCGCCGCCGGGGATTCCTCCGCCGATACTGGCGCCGGGCCGGGCTCGGCGCGCGGCAAAACCCGCCAGACGCCAAAGGCGGCGAGCGCCACCACCGCAAACGCACCGAACAACATGACGCCGGGGGTCAGGGATTGCGTCAGGGGCGGTTTTCCGGCTGGGCCGCCGCCGCCATCGCCCTCTGGCGCATCCGGTTCCAGTTCAGCTTCCGGCGCAGCTTTCGGAGCCTCCTCCGCATCAAACGCGCCTTCAACTGGCGGCGTCTCGCTAACAAGCTCTGCCTCGACTTCGGGAAGGCCTTCATCCTCACCGCCTTCTCGTTTGCCGGCTTCATCCGCCACTATCGGTCTCCATTTTGCGCCGCAGCGCGCCCCTCCTTAGATAGGCGGCGGCGCGGCCGCGCTCAAGCGCGCTTCTGCGCTGAGATGAGGGATATCAGGCTTTCCGCGCTCATTTCCGGCGCGATGTGATACGCCGCCCAGCCAGGACCGGCCGCCTCGGCCACCGCTTCGCTGAGGCAGGCGGCGTGAACACGCCCAAGCGCTGCCTGCGCATTGGCTCGTTCCGCTAGTGCAACAAACAGCCTGGCGGTGCGGGGCGAGAACAAACTCACCCACAAATCACCATCGGCGCCCGGCTCATCGAGCGCGCTGAGCGCCGCCGGTGACAGCGCTTGCGCCGGCGCGGCGCGGTAAAAACTCTGGCGGCGGGCTGCAATCCCCTGGCTTCCCAGCAAAGCGACGAGATCGCCCGCGCGATGCTCCCCGGCGACATGCAATAGCGCTTTGCCCGCAAGCCTGTTTTCGGAGGCGATACGACCGGCGAGGCTTTGCACATCGCCGCCCGCAACATGAATGCGCGCAAATCCCGCCGCCCGCGTTTCCTGCGCAGTTACATCGCCCACCGCATACACCGGCAAATCCCGCGCGTCGCAATTCGCTGCAAAAGCGCGCACGCCATTGGCGGAGGTGAAGGCCAGCGCACCAACATCCGAGAGGTCGACAATTGTTTTCGCAATGTGGATTTCCATCACCGGCGACAAAACCGGATCAAGACCATGGGCGCGGCAAAGATCGGCGAAGCGGGTCGCATCCGGTTCCGGCCGGGTGACGATCACTTTGTTCACAGAACCAGCTTCCGGAAAAACTCTTCGCCCGCTTGCGCGCGGATCTGCGCCGCCGCATGAGCGCCCATCGCCGCCGCCTCGCCGGCGCAATCCTCCGCATAGGGAAGGCGGCGCTCAATGTGAAACCGCTCGCGGCCATCGAGCGACAACAGCTCGCCGCGAAAAAAAATCTCGCCATTGTCGATGATCGCAAGGCCAGCAATCGGTGTTCGGCATGACCCGTCGAGGCCGGCGAGGAAGGCCCGCTCCATCGCGACGCAGGCGGTAGTGCCGGCGCAGGAAAATTGCGCGGCGATCGCCCTCGCCTCTTTGTCGTCGGCGCGGGTCTGCACGCATAGCGCCCCTTGCCCGACCGCCGGCAACATCTCTTCAGTTGAAAGTATGGCCGTGGCCTTACCGGAAAAGCCCAGTCTTTTCAGGCCCGCAAGCGCCAGGAAGGTGCCATCGGCTTCTCCGGCGGCGAGCTTTTCCAGCCGCGTTCCCACATTGCCGCGCAGGGTGACAGGCTTCAAATCCGGCCGACGCGACAGCATTTGCGCCTGCCGGCGGACCGACGCTGTGCCGACCCGCGCGCCCTCTTCAAGGTCCCAGGGCGTTTTCGCTTTCGATGAAATAAACGCATCGCGCGGATCTTCACGCGCCGGTATGGCCGCAGTGACGAGCCCCTGCGGTGATGCCGCCGGCATGTCTTTCATGGAGTGAACCGCAAAGCGCGCGACGCCGGAAAGCAGCGCCTCTTCGATCTCTTTGGTGAAAAGCCCCTTGCCGCCGATCTCCGCCAGGGAGCCCGCAAGGTTTACATCGCCGCTCGAGACATAATCGCGGACCGGCGCCGCCTCCGGCGCGATCCCGGCGGCTTGCGCCACCATCGCCTGAACCATATGGGCCTGCGCCATGGCGAGGGGCGAGCGACGGCTTGCGATGGCGAAGGTCTTGTCTTTCGGCACTCGTTTCGCTTTCGGAATCAGCTTTGGCGTTTCATTTTTCGGCGGCCGCGACAGCATCGGATCAGGGCAAGGAACGAAGGCGCAACCGGCTTATCTTTATGCACACACTTGCGCCCGCCTGAGCTTTGCTGTCCATGCGACCTATATTCGGGCTTATCGCAGTCCAGAAGGATTAGGCAAGCCGCCGGACAGCGCAGACCTTCACTTGGCCAAGGACCAGATGACGGAAGACACGGAAATAAAGACGGAGATAATAGCGCTCGGCATCGAAACGAGCTGTGACGACACCGCCGCCTCGGTGGTGCGCCGGCGCGCCGACGGCTCCTGCCAGATTCTTTCCAACGAAGTCTGGGCTCAACATGACGATCATGCGGCCTTTGGCGGCGTCGTGCCCGAAATCGCCGCGCGCAGCCACGTCGAGCGCCTGGACGGGCTGATCGAGCGGGCGGTCGCGAAGGCCGGGATCGCCTATGAGGAGATTGATGCGGTGGCGGCGACGGCGGGGCCGGGCCTTGTGGGCGGGGTGATGGTCGGACTGACCACCGCCAAGGCCTTCGCACTTGCACATGGCGCCAGACTGGTCCCGGTGAACCACCTTGAAGGCCACGCTCTGTCGGCGCGGATGACGGAACATGCGCCCTTCCCCTATCTCTTGTTGCTGATTTCCGGCGGCCACACCCAACTAATCCGGGTCGACGGGGTTGGCCGCTATCACCGGCTGGGCACCACGATCGACGATGCGGCGGGCGAATGTTTCGACAAGACCGCCAAGCTGCTCGGGCTCGGCGCGCCGGGCGGGCCGCGCGTGGAAGCCGCCGCTGTTGGCGGGCGCGCCGACCGTTTCACCCTGCCGCGCCCCCTGCTGAAGCATGAGGGATGCGACTTTTCCTTTTCCGGCATGAAGACGGCGGTGCGCGAAACGGCGGAAAGCCTTGAGAACCCCAGCGGGCAGGACATCGCCGATCTCGCCGCCTCGTTTCAGGAAGCCGCCGCCCGCCATCTTGCGCAGCGCACCGAAAAGGCGATGGCGCTGATGCCTGAGGCGAGCCGTCTGGTGGTCGCTGGCGGTGTCGCCGCCAATTGCGCGGTCAAAAAAATGCTGCAGCAACTGTGCGCAGCAAATTCATGGGCGCTGATCGCCCCGCCGCCGAAATATTGCACCGATAATGGCGCGATGATCGCCTGGGCGGGGGCGGAAAGACTGGCGGCTGGCCTCGCCATGGACCCGGAAGAGGCAATGGCCATGGCGCCGCGGGCGCGCTGGCCGCTGGCAGATCCGGGGAATGGAAAACGGTTTGGATCGGGGCGCAAAGGCCCGAAAGCCTGACGTTTTATGCTGCACCCGAAAGGCGCAACATAGACCGCAGCATTTTCAGCTTATGCTGCGCTTTTTGCTGCAGCATTTGCTGCAGCAATTTCCTTCGCGACCTGCTTCAGCGTAACCGCTTCCAGCGCCGCCATGAAGGCGGTTTCCGCCAGACCGCCAACCTCTTTCAGCGCCGGCTGGATATTCCGCCCCACCGGACAGGCCGGATCGGGCGCCGCCCGGTGCAGCGGGATCAGGCCCGGCTCCTCTACGGCGAGATAGATTTCCGCGAGGGTGATTTTCTTCGGACCTCTGGCGAGTTCCGCCCCGCCGCCCTTGCCAAGCTGCGATTTCGTCAGCCCCGCCCGCGCCAGCGCACCGAGCAGGCGGCGCACCACAGCAGGGTTGGTGGCGGCGGACCGCGCCAACACCTCAGAGGTTTGCGGCGCGCCGCGATTGGCGGCGAGCATGGTCATGATGTGAACGGCGACGGCGAAACGCGTTGAGGCGGCCATAAGCGTGCTCCCTGATCGGTCTCAGGCTAGCGGCCAATCCTTGTAAATGTGTAACGCACGCAGTTTCAATTCACCCGTATCGCAGGCGCAGCATAGCGCGCACAAAAAATGCGCGAAAGCCGGGGCTGGCTTCCGCGCATTTAAGGGAGCGCTGCTGCAGTCAGGGGGGAGGGTGTCCTCAGGGGAGGGGACAGACTGCAACAGCGTTTTCGGTAGGTCTCTTAGGCGATTACGACGCCGCGAGTCGCGAGATCTGCAACACCGAAGAGAAGTGCGCCGAGGGCGCTTGTAAGGGTCAGCGTAGCGGCGGCTTGGACCGCAAAATTGCGAATGTTGGTCATGGTTTTCTCTTTTCTTATTCAGTTCGTTTCTTGATCTTGGCGCCGCCGCGAGCCGGCAATCCTGATGGGTTTGAAAGCCGCTTTGGCGCTCACCGGAGCGGCATCCCCGCTTCCGATGAGGGGCAGATAGGCCTGGACTGAATGATTGTCAATGAACGAATTCATAAATATTCATTGTTTAATTGTAATTTTTCTATCAACGGCAATAGGTCGTTATTTTCCAATGGGTTATAGGGCTTGATTCAGGGAGTGCGGAAAACTAATCACTGCTATGTGATCAGTTTGGCGCGTGAAACAGCTAAATTCAGCCGTGTTTGCGCTTTTCGAGGGCGGCTCTTTTCGCCGCCCGCCAGGCGAAGCCGTCAATGATGAGGTCGATCACCTCATTCAGCTCCTTTGCGAGCTCATCAAACTCGCCTTCCAGGAAAACCACCGGGCTGGTGAAGCGGTAGCAGGCGTCCTGAAGGATTTTCGCCATTTCTGCGGCGTTCTCGACGGCGAAGGAGCCGTCCTGATCGCCTTGTATGAGGATCTCGGAGATCACCCGCGCTTCGGCGTTGCCCCATTCAATCGCCACTTTGGGCCGCGAGGCGAGCAGCTCGCTCGACAGCTCATAGGCTTTGGGCCGGTCATGGAAGCGCTCATAGGCGAGCTGGAACTTGCGCACAAACACAGCCCGCAATTTCTCGATCGACGTCTGGTCGGGCGCATCGGCCACCGCCCGCAGCTCCGCCACCTGCTCGCGCCGCAGCACGCGGACGAACATTTCGGCGATATCCAGCTTCGAGGGGAAGTAGCGATAGAGGTTGCCGGTGGACATATTGCAGTCCTGGGCGATCTCCGACATGGTCGTTTTACCATAGCCGTAATGCAGAAACCGCCGGCTTGCGGCGTCCAGAATCTGCTTCGCGGTTTCATCGAGGACTTCGGTGGGCATAAGCTCTATATGTGTATGCTGACATCTTTATAAACCGTTCAGTCGTCACACTGCAATCAGCGAGATCACATGTCGATGAATAAGAGCCAGCCATTTGCGTCGCTTGGCGTGATCGGCGGCGGCGCCTGGGGTACGGCGCTGGCCTCCCTTTGCGCGACGAATGGCGTTGCGACGACGCTCTGGGCGCGGGAGGAATCGGTCATACGCGCCATTAATGAGCGCCATGAGAACACCGACTTCCTTCCCGGCGCGCCCCTGCCAAAGAGCCTGAAAGCCGCGCAATCACTGGGTATGGCCGCGAAAAACGAGGCCCTACTTTTCGTGGTGCCGGCGCAATTCGCCCGCCCCGTGCTGGCCGATCTGCGCGCCGGCGCCGATGGCCGGGCCGTACCGGTGGCGCTCTGCTCCAAGGGCATTGAGCGGTCCACCGGCATGCTGATGACCGAGGTTCTGGCCGAAGTATGGCCGGAGGCGGAGCCCGCTGTTTTGTCCGGGCCGAGCTTCGCCCGCGATGTGGCGCTGGGCCTTCCCACGGCGGTGACCCTCGCCGCCGGCGATCCGCAGCTCGGAGCTCGATGGGTCGCCACGGTCGGGGCGCCGCATTTCCGGCCCTATCTGTCGGACGACCTCACCGGCGCGGAGTTGGGCGGCGCGGTAAAGAATGTGCTCGCCATCGCCGCCGGAGTGGTTGAAGGCCGCGCCCTCGGCGAGAGCGCCCGGGCGGCGCTGATCGCGCGGGGATTCGCCGAATTTCAGCGCCTTGGCGTGGCGCTGGGCGCGAGGCCCGAGACCATGGCCGGGCTTTCAGGCCTCGGCGACCTCATTCTCACCGCCTCCTCCCCGCAATCGCGCAATATGTCGCTCGGGGTCGAGCTGGGAAAAGGCCGCGCCCTCGCGGACATTCTCGCCGAGCGCAATACGGTGAGCGAAGGGGTCGCGACCGCCGGCGCCATTCACGCCCTCGCCGTCAAGGCCGGGGCCGACGCCCCGATCTGCGAAGCGGTGGCAGCTCTGGTCGCCGGCGACATGACGGTAGACGAAATCATCGCCGCCCTGCTCTCGCGGCCATTCAAAACGGAAGCGTAACGATGCCTCAATTCATTCTACTTTGCCGGGACAAACCGGACTCCCTGGCCCTGCGCATGGATACGCGGCCGGCGCATCTCGAATATTTTCAGAAATCTGAAAATAAGCTCCTGCTGGCGGGTCCGCTGCTCGGCGAGACGGGCGATCCCGTCGGCTCATTGATCATTGTGGAGGCGGCGGACGAGGCTGCCGCACGCGTCATCGCGGCAAACGACCCCTACGCCAAGGCGGGCCTGTTTGTGGAAACGCAGATCAAGCCGTTCAAAACGGTGATCGAGAATTTTTCGAAAGGCTGATTAAGTCGAATGCCTAGCGCCGGCGCTTATAGGCGCGGCAGCTCGCTTCATAGGGGCGGCCCGAAAGCCGCGCATTCCAGCCGGCTGTCCAGGCGTCACCCGCATCGACGCCGCCACGCGCCCGGCATTGCTGGAATCCGGTGCGATATTCCGGCGACAGGACTTCCACCTGCCCGGCCAGCTCAAAACCCGCATCATAGCATTCGCAAATCAGGTCCTGACCCGAAGCGGCAGTCAGCGTCGGGGTCATTGCGGCGCCGGAATAATCCGATCCGGAGGTCGGCGCCGTAACGACGCCGCCATCGCCGGACGAAAAGGAGGTGTTCATAACCGCGAAAAAGGCGACGCCCAGAACAACGAGCGCCAATACTCCCCCGAATATGGCTTCAATATTACGCATCTCCACCCCTTATATTTCGCCGCCCCTGCGCCGCCCGAAACCCGTGAGCCAAGCGCAATGCCCGTCATGGGCCCGGCGAGCTTACCCCAAAGCGGCGGGTTAAAAAAGAGTTAACCCGCCTGGGGCCGCCGGGGCCGCATCCCGCCTCAGGCGCGCGCCGCCTTTTCGGCCTTGATGCCTTCCAAAATCAGCCTTTCGGCCTCTTCCGCGCCGCGCCAGCCAACGATCTTCACCCATTTGTCGGGTTCGAGGTCTTTGTAATGCTCGAAAAAGTGCGTGATCCGCTCGATCATGATGTCCGGCAGATCCTCATAGGTTTTGATCTTGGCGTAATAGCGGGTCAGCCGCTCCGACGGCACGGCGAGGATTTTCTCATCCATGCCAGCCTCGTCTTCCATCAGCAACACGCCCACAGGCCGCGCCGCGACGACGGCGCCCGGCACCAGCGGCCGGTTGCCCATGACCATCACATCCACCGGATCGCCGTCATCGGCGAGGGTTTGCGGAATGAAGCCGTAATTGCAGGGATAGCGCATCGACGTGTACAGGAAGCGATCGACGAACATGGCGCCGGACGCCTTGTCGATTTCATATTTAATCGGCTCGCCGCCAAGCGGCACCTCGATGACGACATTGACGTCTTTGGGTGCGTTAACGCCGGACGTAATTTTCGTGAGATCCATGATACTTTAACTCTATCCTTCAGGCAGGGTGAAACGACTTTTCAATTCCAGCGCGGGCGCATAGCACTCGCGCAACTGTCCGAACAGCGCATAGCGGTTGCGCGCAATCCGGGTGTAGACAAAATCGCGCAGGACGCGCGGTACGAAGCGGAACATTGTCAATCGCCGCGCCGGGCCGCCGCCTTAATCCGCGTTCATATTACGGCGCGCCAGCAGTTTAAGCCGTAACGCATTCAGTTTGATGAAGCCTTCGGCGTCTTTCTGGTCATAGACCATGTCTTCTTCGAAGGTGACATGGGCTTCGGAATAAAGCGTGTTTGGCGAGGACCGGGCGATGACATTGACCGAGCCTTTATAGAGCTTCAGCTTCACCGTTCCCGCCACATGTTCCTGGCTTTTATCGATGGCGGCCTGCAGCATTTCACGCTCCGGCGCGAACCAGAAACCGTTATAGATCAGCTCCGCATAGCGCGGCATCAATTCGTCTTTAAGATGCCCGGCGCCGCGATCCAGCGTGATCTGCTCGATGCCGCGATGGGCGGCGAGCAGGATCGTCCCGCCCGGGGTTTCGTAAACGCCGCGCGACTTCATGCCGACAAAACGGTTCTCCACGAGATCGAGACGGCCAATGCCGTGCTTGCGGCCATAGTCGTTGAGCTGGGTCAGCAATGTCGCCGGCGACAGGGGCTTGCCATTGATCGAGATCGCGTCGCCGCGATCAAACCCGATTTCGATAATCTCCGGCTTGTCCGGCGCATCCTCCGGATCGACCGTACGCTGATAAACATAATCGGGCGCTTCATCCGCCGGGTCTTCCAGCACCTTGCCTTCCGACGAGGTGTGCAACAGATTGGCGTCGACCGAAAACGGCGCTTCGCCGCGCTTGTCTTTCGGGATCTCAATCTGGTGCTGCTCTGCGAACGCAATCAGTTTTTCGCGGCTGTTGAGGTTCCATTCCCGCCAGGGCGCGATGACGCGGATATCCGGGTTCAGCGCATAGGCGTTCAGTTCAAACCGCACCTGGTCATTGCCCTTGCCGGTCGCGCCATGGGCGATCGCATCGGCGCCGGTCTCCGCCGCGATCTCAACCAGACGCTTGGCGATCAGCGGGCGCGCGATCGACGTGCCGAGGAGATACAGCCCCTCATAGACCGCATTGGCGCGGAACATCGGAAAGACGAAATCGCTGACGAATTCCTCGCGGACATCCTCGATATAGATGTCCTTGATCCCGGCTCGCTCAGCCTTGCGGCGCGCCGGCTCCAATTCTTCGCCCTGGCCCAGGTCGGCAGTGAAAGTGACCACCTCGCAGCCATATTCCACCTGCAGCCATTTCAGGATCACCGAAGTGTCGAGCCCGCCTGAATAGGCCAGCACTACTTTTTTCACGTCTTTCTTCGAACTCATGGCGGCGTCCTTCTTGCTGCGCCGCGCCTATACCGCGCCGCAGCGCAAAGCGCCAGAGTCAATGGGAAAACGCTCGCCCCAACCGGCGCATAAATCCAACAGGCTTGCCCGCAATCCCTTAAGGCGCCATCGTCGCAGCGTTAATGTGGGAAATCGGGGGATTGAGCATGCGCATGAACCACCCGGGACTGGCGGCCTGCGCCTTTAGCCTTGCATTACTGACCAGCAACGGCGCCGTTGCGCAAAACCGGCCCGGTCTGAAGCCAAATTGCGACAGTGAGCGCGAGGTCGCCGGATGGACCGTGACCGCAGGCCTTGCGCCGGACGGCTCCAGACCGGTCATCTTCAAAAAATGGGAAACATCGCGAAATTTCAGCGCTCATTTCGGCATCCGCATCACCTACGACACCAGCGAAAGCACCGTGCCGAAATTGAATATCTGGCACAATTACAGGGGCGGCGACTTCACCATGCGCCTGCCCGACGGAACCGCGTTCACCGTGCCGCTCAGCGCCAATTACGCCATTACCCAAGCTAATACGCCGCCGCAGGTGATCGCCTATCTCCGGGCGGCGCCGGTCCGCATTGAGCGGACGATAGTCGGCGACAGCTGGACAAAATATCAGACCGACGGCCTGCCGGAAGCCATCGCCGCCGCCGAAGACGATCTGGCCCGCGCTCTGGAAAAGCAAAGCAACAAGGAATGCAGCGCGAATAAGGAATGGTGGCGGCGTCTTTGAACACAGTCATGAAACGCCGTTCGCGCAATCCACACGCCATGCGTGACAACGAAAGCGGCGCCCTGTTCAAGCGCCGCTTTTTTTGTTTATGCGCCTATATACGCTTCGCCTTATCCGCGAACGTAAATCTTGCGGCCATTGTCATAGCGGAAATACATCCGCGCCCGGCGGTCATAGCTCAGGGGCAGGCGGGGCCGCGCGTTTCTCCAGCTTTTGTGGCGCCCATTGCCGCCATGGCTCAATTCCTTGCGTGAGGGCTCATAGTAAAAAGCGCGCGCCGGACAGATCGTGACCGCCCTGTCGCGCCGGTTTTCGCGGCGGTCATATCGGTCTTCAACGCGGTCGCGGCGGCCATAGTCAACGCGCAGAATCCCGGCGGTCCTCGCGGCGATCATAGCGATCTTCAACCAGGTCCGGACAGGCCCGCGGATTGAGCTTCCACTCCCCGGCGAATGCGGGCGCGCTCATCATCACTATCCCCGCCCCGAACAGGCTCAACGCAACTTTCTTCAACATGACTTCGCTCCAACTTCTGTGAGACGAGAGCCCCAAGCCCGTTCATCTCATGCAAGTGAAACGGCGCCGAGCCGGCGCGCCCGTCGCGCCGGGGCGAGGTCTTTTGCGGGTCATTTCAAGGCGAAATTGCGGCCGCGCGGCGCGCGATCAGGCCGGGGCGCATCCGACCTGCTGCGCGATGTCATCCGCGAGATCCGCGAGCCAGACCCGGATTCCTTCAACCACGATGCAGCGCTTGGTTTGATCAAGACGCGGATCGGCCTTGAGATCGGCGACCAGTTTCTCCGCCGTCTCCACATCCTGCATGGCGCCGATCCCGCCATCTTCGGCGCTGTCAAACCGCATGATTGTTCCGCCTGCGGAAGACCAGGCCGGCCAGTCGGCGAGCCCGTCCACATCCGGCGCGCCGTTGCGGGCGAAGGCGCCCCAATAGGCGCCCATGGCGCGCGACAGCACCTCGCGCGAGGCGGCGGTTTTCTTGCCGTAGACCACCTTGTCGAGCTTGCCGAAGATCACGAACCGATTGAAAACAAAAGGAATTTCAACGACATGACCGGCGCCGAGCAGATGCGCGAAATCAGTGAAGCCGATGCGTCCCGCCTCGTCCCAGTCAAAGCGATAGCCATAGACCGCCTGATGACCGGCCGCCGCCATCATCGCCGCCGGTTCGTCAATGGCGCGCAGGCGCCAGGCGCGGCTCGGATATTCGGACATGGCGTCGTAAAAATCCTTGTCGCGGGAGACGAGAAAAAAGTTCAGAAATTTCTTGGTGAGCAGCGGGCTGGCCATGTTGAAAAATTTCAACTCGTCGCGATTCACGCCGGACATGATCGGCACTGCGTTGAAGGTCTCTGTCGAAGAGAACGCAAAACGCATCGGCGTCGACGGGATCGTCACGCCATCTTCAATCATCCGCGGCAGCACCAGCCGGGGCTCGGCGCCCAGGCCATACGCCTCAAGTAACTCGCGCGCAGAAACTGCGCGCAAGGCGTCGGCGTCGTCCACGCCCAGCTTCTCGACGATGGCGCCGGCGGTGTTGATTTCACCGCTATCGGCGTTTTCCGCTTTCTCGGCGGAGATGCTGTTCAGCCCGCCCGATTGCAGGATCGCCTTTTGAAACAGGCCTTTCGCCAAAGGCGACGCGAGCAGCGCGCCGACATTATGGGCGCCGGCGCTTTCGCCGAAAATCGTGATGTTGTCCGGATCGCCGCCAAAGGCCTCGATATTCGCCTGCACCCATTCAAGCGCGGCAATCAGATCAAGCAGCGCGAAATTGGCCGCCGCATCTTCCGGGCTTTGCGCGCTGTCGCGCAGCATCGCGTGGGAGAAATATCCTAACGGGCCCAACCGGTATTGCACCGGCACGATGATGATGTCTTCATGCACCGCAAGCCGCGAGCCTTCATAGGAGGAGCTGCGGCCCCAGACATTCGAGCCGCCATGAATCCACACCATGACCGGCAGGCCTTCGCCCTGCCCGGCTTTTTCCAGCGCGTCTTTCGGCGCGTAAATGTCAAGATAGAGACAATCTTCATCGCCAAGCATCAGGCCCGGTTCGATGCCGTCGCTGGCGTCGAGGCCGTTTGACATCTGCACGCAGCGTTCGGCGAAATCGGTGGCGACCCGCGCGCCCTGCCAGCTTGCCGGCGGTTGCGGCGCGCGCCAGCGCAGCGGCCCGACCGGCGGCGCGGCAAAGGGAAGCCCGCGCCAGCTATGGGCGCCGTCTGCCGTGGCGAAGCCGATCACCTCGCCCTGCGCCGTCATCCGCAAGGCGGTTTCATCTGCATTTACCGGCGCCGGCGGCGCCTCTTGTTTTGCACAAGCCGCTAAGGCCGCGAAGCACGCGGCGGCGAAAATACGGAAAATCATGAAACGCCCCTCTGTCTCTCTCCGCCGCAGAATAGGCAAAAGAAAGCCGGACCGCTACGATGCTTTGCAGCGCGCTACTCTGCGTTGAACAGCGCGATCGCGGACACCGTCATCGCCTCGACCCCGAGCTTGATGGACGGCTCCGGCTCGATCTTGAAAATCGGCGAGTGATGCGAGGGCGCGTCCTCAACATCTTTTTCCGGCGTGCCGCCAACCGCGAGATAGACGCCTTTGACCCCGGTTTCCGGGGTGACGAAATAGGCGAAATCCTCCGCCCCCATGCCAGTACGGGGCTGTTCATACAAAACACCCTCGCCGATTTTCCGGGTGATGGCGTCGCGCACGATCTGCGCGGCGGCGGCGTCATTAATGGTGGGCGGGGTGGTTTCCGTCTTTGAACGGATCACTTCGGGCATCCGGTCCTTCGGTACGCCGAGCGACATGGCGACGCCCGCCGCCACCCGGTCTATCCCGTCGAGCAATTGGGTGCGCACTTCCGGGTCGTCGGAACGCACGGTCAGTTGCAGATGCACTTCTTCGCCGATGATGTTGTGCTTGGTGCCGCCATGGATCGAGCCAACCGTAATAACGCCGGCGTCCAGCGGCGCGATCGAGCGCGCGACAACCGATTGCAGCGACACCACAATCTGCGAGGCGACCAGCACCGGATCGACGCCCTTATGGGGCGACGCGCCATGGGCGCCGACGCCGCGCACGATAATGTCGACGCTGTCAGAGCTGGAGGCGACGACATCCAGCGGCGCCTCGATGCGGCCCGTGGGCGTTTCCGCCGCAACGTGAAAGGCGATGGCGTAGTCAGGTTTCGGGAAGCGCTTATAGAGCCCGTCTTCCAGCATGTCGCGGGCGCCGGAAATGCGCTCTTCCGCCGGCTGGCCGATCAGCACCAGCGTGCCGGACCACAAATCCTTATGGGCCGCCATCTGCCGCGCCGTGCCGACAAGCCCCGTAATATGCGTGTCGTGACCGCAAGCATGCATCACCGGTTTGACGATGCCGTCGATATCTTCCTGCGTCGCAGTGGATTTATATGGCAGGTCGTTGTCTTCCTTGACCGGCAGGCCGTCCATATCAGCGCGGATCATCACCGTCGGCCCGTCGCCATTCTTCAGGACAGCGACGACGCCGGTGCCGCCAACGCCCTCGGTGACGTCATAGCCCAGCGCCTTGATTTCCGTTGCGAGGCGTTTCGCGGTTTTGAATTCGCGGTGAGAGAGTTCCGGATTTTGATGAAACCACAGAAACAGGTCTTCCAGATTGGCCTCATAATCGGCGGCGATATCGGCCTTCAAGGATGGTTGCGCGGCGGCAGGCGCAGCAAAGACAGCAAGCGCCGCGATGGCGGCGCAGGTCAACAGATTCGATTTCATGAAACGGCTCCCAGAATTACCCCTGGAGCCAGTTAACACCATTCGGCGCGCAATGTCAGACCACGTCAGAAAAATCAGGCGGCGGAGAAGCTCACCATCTTGCGGCGCGCCGGACACCACAGGGCGAGACGCGCGCAATTGATGCTGTCGCGGATCGTCATCACCGGCAGCGAAAGCAGATCCTCGCTCGCCTTGTAGCATTCCATCAGCCGGTAATTGGGAATGCGGCTCGACAAATGATGGATGTGATGCAGGCCGATATTGCCGGTGAGCCAGCGCAAAGGCGTCGGCAATTTGTAATGGGAAGACCCGAACACCGCCGCTTCCGCGTAATTCCAGTTCGGCTTTTGCTCCCAATAGGTGTCTTCATATTGATGCTGCACAAAGAACAGCCAGGCGCCGGTCCATGCGGCGACGGAAACCACCGGCGCGACCACCAGCGCCACCGCGCCAAGACCGAGCCATGCGGCGAGCGCGCCATAAACAACCAGCAGCGCCACATCGAGCGTCAGGACGGAGCGCCAGACCTGACGCAGCTTCATGCCCTGATAGGTTTCCGCAAAGGGCATCGGCCCGGCCAGCGGCAGGCGTTGCATGAACAGGAAATAGACCGGTGCCCCGAGCACGATCATCACCATGGGATTGCGATAAATCCGGTACATGATGCGCTTGCCCGGCGTCAGCGCCTGATATTCCGGCACGGTGAGCGTATCCACGCCGCCGACGCCGCGGCGGTCGAGATCGCCGGAACTTGCATGATGGCGATTATGCGCATCGCGCCAGAACCCATAGGGCGTAAACGTCAGTAGGCTGATGAGGAAACCAAGCGCATGATTGGCGCGCTGGTTTTTGAAATAACTGCCGTGACCGCAATCATGCTGAATGGTGAACAATTTGACCAGAAACAGACCCGTCACCGGCGCCAGCAACAGCGCGATCGGCCACTGACCGGCCTTGACCAGCCAGAACATCACCGCCAGCGCGCCGAAATAAAGCCCCAGCGACAACGCCGCCTGGCCGATGGAGCGGCTGAGATCCACATGCTGGAAACGCGCGCAATGCTGAACAATACGGCGCAGCATTTCAGTGCGCGCCGCATCGACATTTGCAGCCGCATGATCGGCGGCCCCCTGAATTTTGGCGAAATTTCGGGAGACAGCGGCAGGGAGTGTGTTTGGCATGTAACGCAGAATACTCATCATTTACGCCGGTTTGATGAAATCGACCGGCGGGTTTCCTTGATCAGATTTAGGGCCTGCTTAACCAATTTCGATGGGAAAGGGAAATCACGCAGCCCTACAAACTGTTATCGGGGCGCCGCCTTTTTGGCCCCATGGCCTCTGGCCCGCCGGTAAAATGTTGCATCGCAGCATGATTTCGGTATGAAAGGCGCAATCGAGCCCACCCCGAAAAGAAAATAGGTCCCCCGTGACGAAAACCACTCTCGCCGCGTTCGCTGAGCGTTTGTCTGTCGCCGACTGGTCAGGATTTGACTGGAAAAACGCGAACCTCTCCGTGTTCACGCCCTCGCGCGTCAAAATCGAGCTGCTCGCCGGGCTAACCGTCGCGCTGGCGCTGGTGCCGGAAGCGGTCGCCTTTTCCTTTGTCGCAGGCGTGCATCCGCTGGTCGGTCTTTACGCCGCCTTTCTTGTGGGCCTGATCACCGCGCTGATCGGCGGCCGTCCCGGCATGATCTCCGGCGCCACCGGCGCGCTGGCGGTGGTCATGGTCGCCCTGGTCTCCCAGCACGGGGTTGAATATCTGTTCGCCACCGTCGTCCTGATGGGCGTCCTGCAACTCCTCGCCGGGATCTTTCGTCTCGGCAAGTTCATCCGGCTGGTGCCGCATCCGGTGATGCTCGGTTTCGTCAACGGCCTCGCCATCGTCATCTTCCTCGCCCAGCTCAGCCAGTTTCAGGTTCCCGGCAGCGCAGCGGCAAGCGACGGCCATTCCATGGGCGTCACCGGCGAATGGATGACCGGCCTGCCATTGATCATGATGCTCGCGCTGGTGGCGCTGACCATGGCGATCATCTGGGGCCTGCCGAAACTCACCAAGGCGATCCCCGCGCCCCTCGCCGGCATTGCAATTGTCGCCGGCATCGTCATCGCCTTCGGTCTTGATGTGCCGCGAGTCGGCGATCTCGCTTCGATCAAAGGCGGCCTGCCGGCGTTTCATTTGCCGAGCGTGCCGATGAGTTTTGAAACGCTCGAAATCATTGTGCCCTACGCCTTCATCCTCGCCGCCATCGGGCTTATCGAAAGCCTGTTGACGCTGAACCTCGTGGGCGAAATCACCGGCAAGCGCGGCGGCGCGTCAAAAGAATGCGTGGCCCAGGGCGCGGCCAATCTGGTGACCGGATTTTTCGGCGGCATGGGCGGCTGCGCGATGATCGGCCAGTCCATGATCAATGTAAAATCCGGCGGCCGCACGCGCCTTTCCGGCGTCTCCGCCGCGCTGTTCCTGCTGGCCTTTATCCTGGTCGGCTCGAAGCTGATTGAACAGATCCCGCTGGCCGCGCTGGTCGGCGTGATGTTCATGGTCGTCATCGGCACCTTCGCCTGGCAGTCCTTCAAGATCATGCGGCGCATTCCGCTGACCGATGCTTTTGTCATCGTGCTCGTCACGGCGGTGACGGTGATGCATGACCTCGCGGTTGCGGTGGTTGTCGGCGTTATCGTCTCCGCGCTGGCTTACGCATGGAACAACGCCAAGCGCATTCATGCGGTGACCCGCGAGAGCCACACCGAAGCGGGCGCAAAAGTCTATGAAATCGACGGCCCGTTATTTTTCGGATCGACCGACGGCTTTGCTGAATTATTCACCCCGGAAAAAGATCCGGATGTGGTGATCGTCGACTTCCTGCGCTCACGGGTTGTCGACCAGTCTGCGCTGCAGGCGATTGAAGACCTCGCCGTGAAATATGAGGCCTTGGGCAAAACCTTGCGCCTGCGCCATCTCACCCGCGACTGCCACAAAATGCTCAACCATGCGGGACAGCTTCTGGTCGATTCCAATGACGACCCGGAATATGAGCTGGCCGTCGACTATGATGTGCGCACCGGGATTTTCGGCGCAGGGCATTAGGCGACCGGCTGCGCTGCCAAATCGGTTGGACGCCGCCTTCAGGCGGGCGCAAACTGCGCCGCCCGTACAAGGAGCCCCGCCATGGACTGGAATGACGCCTTTCTCCTGATCAACGCCCTGGTCTTACCGGGATGGCTGCTGCTGACCCTGGCGCCGCGCGCCGCAGTGACCGCAACACTGGTTCACTCAATCCTGTATCCGGTGGTGATGAGCGCCATTTATGTTGCGGCGCTCGCAGCAGGGGTTTTCTTCGCACAATCGGCGGAAGGCGCAAGCTTCAACAGCCTTGAAGGCGTGATGGCGATCTTCGATCACCCCAATGGCGTGATCATCGGTTGGACGCACTACCTTGTCTTCGATTTGTTTGTAGGCGCATGGATCGGACGGGATGCGATTCGCCAGAACCTGCCGCATCTGCTGGTCGTTCCGTGCCTGATCGGCGCTTTCATCTTTGGCCCTGTTGGACTGCTGCTCTATGTTTTGCTGCGCGCGGCGCTGCGCCGGAAAATCTCTCTGGCGGAATAAGCGGCCACCGCCCCGGCGTTGTTCCTTGGGGGAGAGAAACGAACAGACGCCGGAGCGGTCGACCTTATCCGGCGGATGAAAAAGAGAGAAACATCCGCCGAAACTGCATCAGTCTTTGCGTTTGGAAAGCCAGCCGAGCAGCGGCTTGCGGCCATCCGCCTTGTCGCTCTCCGGCGCGGCGAAAGTCGGCGCCGCGTCCGCTGGCGGCGAACCGTTCGCGTCCAGCGCCGCGCGCACGCCGGCGGCGTAATCCGCATGGACTTGCGCAAACAGCGCTAATTGGCGCTCAACGATTGCCCCCGGCACGCCGCCCATCGCTTCGGCGATATTGGAATAGAGCCGCGCCTTTTGCGCATCGTCGAACAGATTGAACAAGGCGCGGGGCTGACTGAAATCGTCATTGCCCTCGCGGTGGTCATACCGGTCCCCATCGCCTGAAATGGCCAGCGGCGGCTCGGCGAAACGCTTGTCCTCGCGTGCGGCGCCGGGAACCGAATTCGGCTCGTAATACGCGTCCACATTGCCGGTGCGCTGACCCAAGGCGTTCATCGTCCCGTCCTTGTGATAGTGATGGACCGGGCATTTCGGCTGGTTCACCGGCAGGCTTTCGTAATGGGTGCCAAGCCGGTAGCGATGCGCGTCCGCGTAAGAGAATATCCGCGCCTGCAACATCTTGTCGGGGGAGAAGCTGATCCCCGGCACGACATTGGACGGGCTGAAGGCCGCATTCTCGATCTCGGCGAAGTAGTTCTGCGGATTGCGGTTCAATTCCATCACGCCCACATCGATCAGCGGGTAGTCCCTATGCGGCCATACTTTGGTGAGGTCGAACGGGTTGAACAGCGCCGCCTCGGCCTGGGCTTCGCTCATCACCTGGATTTTCAGATCCCATTGCGGATAGTCGCCCGCCTCGAGCGCGCCATAGAGCGCTTCCTGATAGGCTTCGCGGGTCTGACCGATTTTCACAGCGGTCTCCGCATTGGTGTAGTGCTTGTGGCCCTGCCGGGTCTTGAAGTGAAACTTCACCCAATGGCGCACGCCCGCCGCATTGACGAGACTGTAAGTGTGCGAACCATAGCCGTTCATATGCATCGGCGTCGTCGGGATGCCGCGATCGGACATCAAGATCGTCACTTGGTGCAGGGACTCCGGCGACAGCGACCAGAAATCCCACATCGCGGTCGCGCTTCTGAGATTGGTTTTCGGATGGCGCTTCTGGGTGTGAATGAAGTCCGGAAATTTATACGGGTCGCGCACGAAGAAGACCGGCGTGTTGTTGCCGACCAGATCCCAATTGCCTTCCTCGGTGTAGAATTTCAGCGCAAAGCCGCGCACGTCGCGTTCGGTGTCCGCCGCGCCCTGCTCGCCGGCGACCGTGGAAAACCGCGCCAGCATCTGCGTCGCCTTGCCGATTTTCGAGAAAATTGCGGCGCTTGTGTATTTCGTGATGTCGTTTGTGACCGTTAGGGTTCCGAAACCGCCCCAGCCCTTGGCGTGCACGACCCGCTCCGGGATGCGCTCGCGGTTTTGGTGGGCGAGTTTTTCCAGCAGCTGATAGTCCTGCATCAGCAGCGGACCGCGCGCGCCCGCGCTCAGCGAATTCTGATTATCGGCGATCGGCGCGCCTGCTGTCGTCGTCAGCCTGGTCTCTTTGTCCGCCATCATGATCTCCCTCAGTGGGCGGCGCCGGATGGCGCGCCTCTATGAGGTTCTATTTGGGGGCGGAAGACTTATAGATCAACTAGATAATATTAATTTGAAACATCGTTTTTTTCGATGCAGATTCCCTGCGCGTCCGTCAGGCGTCGCCGCCGCGATTGTAAATCACCGGCATCTGACCGCGCCAGCGATCCCAGACCGCCTCCTCGGTGATCAGATCCGCCATGAAATGCGCGACATTGATGCGGCTGACCTGGCCCGCGTCGAAGATCGCACTGCGGATCGGCGAGGGATGCAGGTCATAGGCGGTGACTTCCGCCGCATCCACAAGCCCGTCTGGCCGCACCGCGGTCCAGGCGATCGCCGGATCGTCGCGGCTGATTTTTGTGCGCAAAAAATCTGCAGCATTTTCGTTGTCCGCATGAGGCGGCAACAAGGCCCTGAGCAGCCCGATCACGCATTTCTGGGCGAGCGAAATCGGCTCATCCAAATCGCGGTTTCGCACGCCGGACGAACCCATCAGCACATATTTCACCGGCCGGGCCGGCGCGTTCGCCCGGATCGCAGCGCAGACCCGCCGCGCCGCATCGGTGACGAGGGCGCGCGGTTCGCCGAACATGCCCTTGAAGGTCAAATTATGCCCCAGACAAGACGCGACCGCGTCGACGCCCGCGACCAGCCGCGCCAGCTCCACGTCATCAAGGTCGAGCAGACTCGCCTCGATGATCGTCATATTGCGGTGATCAAGAATGTCTTCCGGCAGGCTGGAGAGCGAGCGCACCACCGCCGTCACCTCATGGCCGCGCTCCAGCAGATGACGCGCAAGCAGGCGCCCGGTCGCGCCCGACGCGCCGAGGATCAAAATATTCAATGGCTCTCTCCCGAACCGGCCCTACTCAGCACCGAGCAAATCCATCACCGTGAAAATATCCTTGTCGCCGCGCCCGCACATATTGAGCAGCAGGATCTGGTCGCGATCCATTTCGGCGGCCTTGTCGATGGCGCGGGCCAGCGCATGGGACGGCTCCAGCGCCGGGATGATGCCTTCGAGTTTTGAGCAAAGCTGAAACGCGGCCAGCGCCTCATCATCCTTGGCGGAGACATATTGCACCCGGCCCGTCTCATGCAGCCAGGAATGCTCCGGCCCGATGCCCGGATAATCAAGGCCCGCCGAAATTGAATGGGCGTCCTGAATTTGTCCGTCATCATCCTGCAGCAGGTATGTCCGGTTGCCGTGCAAGACGCCGGGCCTACCGCCGGTCAGACTTGCTGCGTGCTGGTCGGTGTCGACGCCATGGCCCGCCGCCTCGACGCCGATGATCTCAACATCCTTGTCATCTAGGAAGGGATGGAAAAGCCCGATCGCGTTCGATCCGCCGCCGATGCAGGCCATGATCACGTCAGGCAGGCGGCCCTCGGCCTCCTTCATCTGCTCCTTCGCCTCAATGCCGATGACGGACTGGAAATCGCGCACCAGCTCCGGATAGGGATGCGGGCCGGCGGCCGTACCGATAATGTAGAAAGTTGAGTCCACATTTGTGACCCAATCGCGCAAGGCGTCATTCATGGCGTCTTTCAGGGTCGCCGTGCCCGACACAACGGGTATGACCTCCGCGCCGAGAAGCTGCATGCGGAAGACATTGGGCTTTTGCCGCTCCACATCGGTGGCGCCCATATAGACAACGCAGGGAAGACCGAAGCGGGCGCAGACCGTGGCGGTCGCCACCCCGTGCTGACCGGCGCCGGTCTCGGCGATGATCCTTGTCTTGCCCATGCGCTTGGCGAGCAGGATCTGGCCCATGCAATTGTTGATCTTGTGAGCGCCGGTGTGATTGAGCTCATCGCGCTTGAAGTAAATTTTCGCGCCCTTTTTGCCGGCGCTACCCGACTTTTCGTCGGCCATACCGCGCACATAGGTGGTTAACCGCTCGGCGTAATAGAGCGGGCTCGGCCGGCCCACATAATGTTTGAGGTAATACTCAAGCTCGGACCGGAATGAGGGGTCGTTCTTCGCCGCCTTGTATTCCTTCTCCAGCGCGAGGACGAGCGGCATCAAGGTTTCGGCGACGAAGCGCCCGCCGAAAATGCCGAATCGGCCTTCGCTGTCGGGTCCGGTGCGGTAAGAATTGAGTTGGGTCACGTCTTTGAGCCTAACAGGTTGCAATTGCTCACGTTGCTAACTCATCCGGCGCGGAATCTCTATTCCTTTTCCTTGGCGTCCGGCTGGTTAAAAGCACCCGGAGACCATTGGAAGACAGGATCGGGCGGGCTTGTGGGCGCGTTTGGCCTGTCTGTGGGGGGCGGACCGAGCGGCGATCCCTTCATGAGCGCGGGTCCGGCCATTTCCTCAAATCGGCAAGCAACGCTTGAGAAGTTTTCGATGATGTCGTTTTCCGCAAAGAGCTGCCTCTTTTCGCCCGGACTCAAATCCAGAGTAAAGCGAAAGGCAGTCGTTCCGCTTTGGAAATGAGCCATGTCATCATAGCAGTATACGCGAGCCTGCTTTGGCGCATCGCTGTGATTGATCAATAAAAGGCCGACGACGTCATCGGCCTCTTGCTGAGGATGACGCTGGCGAAAATAAGTAATGACGAGAGTCTTATCGCCGTCGCTGATCCATTTCCCAGCGGGTAAGGATGACTGATCAACACGCGCCTTTGCGAGTCCTCCAACTACCAAACAAAGCGCTGACAAGGTGACCGTGGCCAGCATGCGCATAAGCGGCTCCTCATCTTACTCCACGGCAGGCGTCACCTTCGGATAGCGCACCAGCAAATCAACACGCGCAATCGCCTGCCAGTCGCTGGGATGGACCAGCCAGATGACGCCGGACGGCACTTCATCCTCGCGGCCTCTGGTCGTCGCGCCATAGAGCGGCGCGATGTTGGAATGGCTGGAGAGGATGATGTTCTTGCCGGGGTTCGCCGCGAGTTCCTTGGCGACCTTGGCCTTCATCGCCGCGACATCGGCGGGCTTTTCGCTGATCTGCGACGGGCTCATCACCACCGGCGCGCCGGCTGCGGCCAGCGCCGCCGTGTCCCATGACCGGCACATAGGGCTGGTATAGGCCTTGAGGATCGGGACGTTGTTTTCTTTGAGAATTTCGCCAATGGCGCGGGCCTGGAAAAAACCTTCCGCATCAAGGCCGCGCCCCGGCGCGAGCTTGCAGCCATCCGACAGGCCCACCGCGCCGCGCTGGTCGCCCGGCGAATTGGCGTGGCGCATGACGATGACATAGCCGCCGCGTTTCAGCGCCTCGAAAGCCACTGACGACGCTGCTTCATTCTCGCGAACCATCGTCGGCGTGGCGCAGGCGGACAAAAATGCTGCACAAAATGCTGCGCACAAAAATCTCGTCATCAAAGCGCTCATCCTTTTCTTCTTCCGCTCATTGGCCGTCAAAAGAGACTGTCTGACTGACGCCGCCATGGAGGTCCACATCTTTCAGCGTGACCGCATGCATGGTCGCCGCCACCATCTCCACTAGTTTCGGCCCGGTCAGCCCGCCCTCCGCCGGCAGCAAAAACGTCGCGCGCACTTTAACATGCCATGGCCCGGCCTTGTTGAGCCAAAGCGCGGTTTTGAAAGTCCCGCCATTGAGCATCGGTTCCGTGATGTATCCCGCCGTCAGCGTTTCACCCTCAACCTGGCTATTGGCGTAGGGATCGCCCTTCATCACCAGCACCGGCGCCTCTTCCTTGAGGGGAAAGCGATCTACAATCAGCTTCAATGCGGAGGCGAAATGATCTTGCAGGCTGACGGAGGGCCAGTTCGATGCGTAGAGCGTCAGATACACCCCGGCATCGGCATTGGCGTAGTCGCAGGACGTGTCCTGGCCCGACGCATTATAGAGATTGATCCTGCCGAGGGGCGCCGACACGGATTCAACCGCGACGTCGTTTTCATCCTTCAATGTCATGTCCAGCTTCACCGGGCAGCGCATGCCGGAATAGTCGTGCACCATCGCCCCGCCGACCTGACGCCAGCCGCCCTGCCCGGACATCTGATTTTGCACGAGAATATTGCGCGCAGGCGCAGGCGCGGCTCCGTTACGGAGCTTGCCCACCGGATCGCCGGGGCTGGCGGCCGCAAAGGCCGCCTCATGGGCGGCGGAAGCAGGATCGCTTTCCAGCCCGACAGCGGCGCGATGCGAGGGCGCGGCAGTGAACACAAAGTCGGCAATGTCGTCGCGGCCAAGCGAGACGATCATCGACTGGCGGACCGAGGCCATGTCCCGGGGCAGATATTGCGCAGCGGTGTGGTCCGTCGGCGCAGCGCTCCGGCCATCGCCCATACTGCCGGCATATCGTTGCGGCGCCGTATCGCTCGCACAGGCGGCAAGCATGAGCGGCGCGAGCGCCAGCAGCGCCCTTTTCGCAGGCGCGCAAGCCCGCAAGTTGAGATTTTTCCTGGTCATCATTCGCCCCCGCAAAGCCCCGAAAGAATGAAGCCTAGCCAAAATAGGCGGCGCGGTCGATTCACCACGGGGGAGCCATCGTCAGGGCTCATCAGTCGGAAAAATGCTGCACTTTATGCTGCACAAAAAGCTGCAGCATAAATGGCGGGGCTCAGCCCTTCGCAGCGGCGACAAACGCCTTGATCAGCGCGATGTCTTTCGCCCCCGGCGCGCTTTCGACCCCGGAGGAAACGTCAACGCCGAGAAATTCAGCGCGCGCATTCTGAGCCTTCACCGATGCGGCGACATTGTCCGGCGTCAGTCCGCCCGCAACCATATAGGGGGTTTCGCCCTCATAGGCGGCGAGCAGCGACCAGTCGAACGAGACGCCGTGACCGCCCGGGCGCCCGGCATTTGGCGGCGGCTTGGCGTCGAACAAGATGATGTCGGCAGCGCCGTCAAAGGCGCCCGCCTCCGCCACATCGCCGGCCTCGCTGACCGGCACCACTTTAATCACCTCAAGCCCGAACTCGTCGCCGATTTCGCGGCAGCGATCGGCGCTTTCATGGCCGTGAAATTGGAAATGGGTGAGCAGGGGCGCGGCTTCCGACAATTCCTTTTCACCGGCGTCGACAAACAGCCCGACCAGGCTCGGCATGGGAAAGCCTTCATCAAAGCTCGCCTGTTTGAGATCGACAATGATCTCTTCCGCCTGCTCCGGCGTCACGAAACGCGGGCTTTTGCGGAAGAACACGAAGCCGAGGAAATCCGCCCCGGCGCGCGCAGCCTCAATGGCTGTGGCGGCGCTTTTCAAGCCGCAGATTTTTACGAGAGGTCCGCTCATATTTGCATATCAGGAATTCAGGGCTTCGAGCTTGGCCGGCTCATCCGCCGCTTCGGTTTCGGACGGCGCCCGCTCTGTCCGGGCCTGCAGCGCCGCCAGCTCCTTTTTCAGGGCCTTGAGATCGCGGCGATTGTCGCGCGCCTGGGCGCGCGATTCACGGCCGGAAAACCAGCTGCCCAGCGATCCGAGACCGACGCCGACAAACAACATCCCCATCAGCCAGAACCACATGGGCAGGGCCGGGGTCGACAAGGCCGGATTATCGGGACGGAATGGATCGAGACTGATCGGCACCAAAGTCCGGTTGGCGACCAGGAAAAGCACTGCGCCCGCCAGGACGGGGATCCAGACAATGCGGAAAAGCCATTTCTTCATGGGAGCATTGTCACCGAAATCGCCCGCTTCCCGCAAGACAGGCGGTGTGGCGAATATGGCGCGCTTTGGTCACAGAAGCCTATTCGCCCGGACCGGGGTTGGCCGCGCCGGAAAACCGGCCCTCGCGATTGAGGCGGTCGCGCAGCTCTTTGCCGGCTTTAAAGAAGGGCGCCCATTTCTCTTCAATATGCACCGCCTCGCCGCTGCGTGGGTTGCGCCCCACGCGGGACGGCCGGTGTTTGACCGAAAATGCGCCAAAGCCCCTCAGTTCAACCCGGTCGCCGCGCGCCAGCGCATCAGAGACTTCTTGGAAGACAATGGAGACAATCCGCTCAATATCCCGATGAAACAGGTTCGGGTTTTCGTCAGCAAGTTTTTGCACCAATTCCGACTTGATCATGGCGGAACCCCTTTGTTCCTAGCGCGGCGCCGAAAACGCCGTTGAATTCAATTGCTTAACACTGTCAAAGGACGGATGCGGCGTCAAGGCGCTTTTCGCAGGCCATACAAGGGATTAAGCCACTTTCATGAGCAACGCCCAGGATGAAGAAACCTCCTTCGGGTTCCGCACCGTGCGGACCGGGGAGAAGGCGCGCCTTGTGCGGTCGGTCTTTGACAGTGTCGCCTCCAATTATGACCTGATGAACGACCTGATGTCCGGCGGCGTCCACCGGATCTGGAAATCGGTGATGCTCGACCGGATCGCGCCCCTGCCCGGCGAAAAGCTGATCGATGTGGCGGGCGGCACCGGCGATGTGGCCGCCGGGTTTTTGAAACGCGCCGATGAGCGCCCCTCGGCGAAAACCAAGCCGCCGGCGACCGCGATCATTTGCGACATCAATTACGAAATGCTGAAAGCCGGCGAAGCGCGCGCCGACATGGCCCGTTACGCGGACCGCCTGACACGCATTACCGGCGACGCGGAAAATCTTCCGTTCCCTGACAAATCCGCCGACGCCTATACGATCGCTTTCGGCATTCGCAATGTCACCGACATGGATGCGGCCTTGCGCGAGGCGCATCGCGTATTGAAGCCGGGCGGACGATTTTTCTGTCTGGAATTTTCTCATCCGATTACGGAAGGCCTGCAAAAGGCCTATGACGCTTACTCCTTCAATGTCATCCCGAAGCTCGGCGAGGTCGTTGCGAAGGATCGCGAAAGCTATCAGTATCTCGTCGAGTCGATCCGCAAATTTCCGGGACAGGAAGCTTTCGCCGCGCGCATTCGCAATGCCGGCTTCGCTAATGTGAAATATGAAAACCTGACCGCCGGGGTCGCCGCGATTCATTCCGGCTGGCGGGTTTAGAGCGCGCCATGATTTCCGCCCTCGCCGATTATGCACGCCTTCTCCGCGCCGGCTGGACGCTGGTCCGCCGCGACGCGCTGATCCCGCGCGAATACGCGCATCTCGCGCCCGCGCCGGTGCGCGCGTTCGGCGCGCTGACCCGCATTGGCGCAAACCGCACGGGACGGCCCGGAGAGCGCCTCGCCAGCGCGTTTGAACGGCTCGGCCCGGCATACGTCAAGCTCGGCCAGTTCATGGCGACGCGGCCCGACATTATCGGCTTTGAACTCGCCGCCGATCTTGGCCGGCTTCAAGACAAGATGCCGCCCTTTTCCGAAGAGGCAGCGCGCCGCGAAATTGAAAGCGCCTTCGGCAAGCCGGTGGACGATCTCTATGATGAGTTCTCCGCGCCTATCGCCGCCGCTTCCATCGCGCAGGCCCATAAGGCGAAACTGAAAAACGGCGAGACGGTTGCGGTGAAAATCCTCCGCCCCCGGATCGAACAGAAAGCCGGAGACGAATTTCGCGCCTTTGGCCGCGCCGCCCGCGCCTTCGAAGCGGTTTCCAAAACTGCGCGGCGCATGGAACCGGTGAAATTTGTCGAGACCTTGAAAGCCGCCGCCGCCATTGAGCTCGATTTGCGCATGGAAGCGGGCGCCGCCTCGGAAATCGCCGAGGATTTGAAAGACGAGCCGCAAATCCGCATCCCCGATGTGATCTGGCCCTTAAGCGCCAAGCGCATCCTCACCGTCGAGTGGATCGACGGCACGCCCCTGGGCGATATTGCAGCGCTCGATGCGCGCGGCATCGACCGCAAAGCGCTGGCCCGCCTCGTCATTCATGTGTTTTTGAAACAGGCCCTGCATGTGGGATTCTTCCACGCTGACATGCATCAGGGCAATATGATCGTCGACAAGGAAGGCCGCCTCGGCCTGATCGATTTCGGCATTATGGGCCGGCTTGACGATGAAGCGCGGCGCACTTTCGCGGAAATCATTTACGGCTTCATCACGCGCAACTACGCCCGCACGGCGGAAGTTCATTTCGCCGCCGGTTATGTGCCGCCGGGTCACTCCATGGACGCCTTCGCACAAGCGCTGCGCGCGGTCGGCGAACCCTTGCAGGGCCGCAACGCGGCGCAGGTCGACATGTCCCGCGTGTTGCAACAGCTATTCGACGTCACCGCCCTGTTTGACATGCATCTGCGGCCCGAGCTTGTGCTGCTTCAGCGCACCATGGTGACGGTGGAGGGCGTGGCGCGCCTGCTCGATCCGGAGATCGACATGTGGGCCGCCGCCACGCCGGTAGTGAAAGACTATGTGAACAAGGCGATCGGCCCCGCCGCGCATGCGGAGAAGCTGAAAAGCGCCACCATCAAAGCCCTCGAAATCGCGCCGAAGCTGCCCTCTTATGTTGAGAATCTCGGCATCGCGGCGGAGAAAATCGCGTCCGGACAAACCCCGCCCGCCGAAGCGCCAAAACGCGCGAGCGCCCTTGCGCTGTGGGCGATCGCCGGCGCCACGCTGGTGCTCGCGGCGGTCATCGCAAACTGGATCTGACACTCACTTTCGAGCGAGTAGATTCAATTGCAGCTATTTCACTCACCGATTTTTTGGCTGTCTCACCGATCTTTAATGCTTAGTTCGGGAGGGTTTCCGATGTTCGGATTCAAACTTGGCGGCGCCCGCAAGCAGGAAAGCGCGCCGCAGGGCGAAACTGTCACTGCACGTCTTAATGCGAAAGTGCAGCCGATTGATCGCGGCGATTACTATGAAGACCCGCTGTCCGACACGCTGAAATCCGCCGGCATTGGCGAGGTCACCGGCGGCGGCACGCAGCTTTCCGAAGAATCCTACGGCATCGAATTTTGCGACCTGGAAATCTGCGTTCATGAAGCCAGCGAAGAAGCGCTCGCCGTCATCATCAAACGCCTCAACGATCTCGGCGCGCCCAAGGGCTCGCGCCTGATCATCGAAGCGAATGGCAAGCAAATCCCGTTCGGCGTCACGGAAGGTCTCGCAGTCTATCTCAATGGCAGCGAACTTGAGGACGAAGTCTATCGCAATTGCGACGTCAATCATGTGATCGACGAATTTGACCGCCTTCTGAAAGGCAAAGGCGCCTTTCGCGGCTATTGGGAAGGCGAGCGGGAAACCGCGCTGTTTTGCTATGGCGCATCCTATAGCGAGATGAAGGCCGCACTCTCCCCCTTCCTCGCCGACTACCCGCTTTGTGAGAAAGCCCGGGTCGAGCAGATCGCGTGACTTTAACCCGCAATGGTCTTATTTGTAGGCCATGGACGACAGACGCATTCTTTTGATCATCGGCGGCGGCATCGCCGCCTATAAAAGCCTCGAACTGATCCGCGAGCTGGCTCGCCGCGGGGTGAAAACCCGCGCGATCCTGACCCGCGCCGGGGCGGAATTCATCACCCCGCTTTCGGTCGCCTCGCTGACCGGCGAGAAATGCTTCACCGATTTATTCGATCTCACCGACGAGGCGGAAATGGGGCATATCGAATTGTCGCGTTCGGCCGGTCTCGTGGTCGCCGCGCCCGCCACCGCCGATCTGATGGCCAAGGCCGCGAACGGCATCGCCAACGACCTCGCCTCCACCGCCCTGCTCGCCACCGACAAGCCGGTGATGGTCGCCCCCGCCATGAATGTGCGGATGTGGGAGCATGCGGCGACCCGGCGCAATCTCGAAACCCTAAAGAGCGACGGCGCGATGATCGTCGGCCCGGACAAGGGCGACATGGCCTGCGGCGAATATGGCTATGGCCGCATGGCGGAGCCAGCCGCTATCGCTGACGAAATCGAGGCCTTCTTCCTGAAAGACGCCCATGGCCCGCTGGCGGGACGGCGCATTCTCGTCACCGCCGGACCGACGGTCGAACCGATTGACCCGGTGCGCTTCATCGCCAACCGGTCCTCCGGCAAACAGGGCTACGCCATCGCCGCCGCGCTTCGAAATCTCGGCGCGGAGGTGACGCTGGTGACCGGCCCGACCCATGAAAAAATTCCGGCGGGCATGAATGTCGTGCAGGTGCAGACCGCGCGGGAAATGATGGACGCCAGCAAGGCGGCGCTGCCGCTTGATTGCGCGATCTGTTGCGCCGCCGTCGCCGACTACCGCCCGGCGATTGAAACAACGCACAAGATCAAGAAAGAACGCGGCGGCCTCACCGATATTCCGCTGACGGAAAATCCCGACATTCTGAAAACCCTGTCGCAGATGAAAGAGGGCCGCCCGCGTCTCGTGGTCGGCTTCGCCGCCGAAACCGACGACGTGCTCGGCCATGCGGAGGCGAAACGCAACCGCAAGGGCTGCGACTGGATCGTCGCCAATGACGTCTCGCCGGGCGAACATTGCGCCATGGGCGGCGACCGCAACACGATCATCCTGATCACCGACAAGGGCGATGAAACCTGGCCGGAAATGTCCAAGGATGAAGTCGCCCGCCAGCTTGGCGACCGCATCGCCGGCGCGCTGAAAGGCCCGACCCTGGTCAAGGCCGCAGAGTAGGAACGAAGCTCATGGATGTCGCCATCGTCGTTCCCCTGATCGTGTTCGCCAGCATCGTCCTCATCATCGCCATGCCGTTCTATTTTCACCACCGCAATCGGCGGGTGATCTATGACGCGCTCAAAACCAGCGTTGAAAAAACCGGCGAGGCGGACCCGAAACTGATCGCCGCCATCACCCATGACGCGATCGGCGCCAATGGCGATCTGCGCCGCGGCATTCTTCTGGTCGCGCTTGGCGTCGCACTGGCGGTTATCGGCGCGTTTTCCGATGGTGATTTGCTCGGCGCGCCGCTTTGGACCATCGCCCTTTTGCCGGGCCTGCCGGGCGCGGCCTATATCGGATTTCACTTCTTCGTCCCGCGCGAGCCGACGGTATAAGGGTCTGATCATGTCTTTCGGGGGATCGCCGTTCATGCGCCATGCAGATGAAGCCTGCGCGCCGTTCTGATGGAAAACGCGCTGGACTTTCTGACCGCGATGATCGGCGCGCGCCCGATTGAGATCACCGCATTTTTTCTGGGTATCGCCAATATCGTGCTGCTCGCGCGCCGGTCGATCTGGAACTATCCGTTCGGCATCATCATGGTCTCGCTGTATGCGTGGGTCTTTTACGGCGCGAAGCTTTATTCCGACGTCATCCTGCAAGTGTTTTTCTTCGTCGTGCAGATCTATGGCTGGGCGCACTGGCTCGGCCGGCGCGACGCGGCGGGCCTCGTCATCGTCGAGCGCATCAGCCGCCGTGCAGGAATCGCCAGCGCCGCTGTCGCCATTGCGGGCGCCGCGCTGATGGGCACGCTTATGGCGCGCTTCACCGACGCGAGCTTTCCCTATTGGGATGCGTCGATCCTGTCGCTCAGCGTCGTCGCGCAGATCCTGCTGGCCCGGCGCATTCTGGAAAACTGGCTGGTCTGGATCGTGGTCGACGCCCTCGCCATCGGGCTTTATGCGACCAAGGGACTTTATCCCACCGCCGTGCTCTATGCGGTGTTTTTCATCATCGCCGCCATCGGCTATGTGGGCTGGCGGCGCGCATGGGCGCGCGGCGAGACGGTCGAAGCATGAGTGAGATGAAGCAACAGCGCCTGACCCTGCTCGGCCCGGAAAGCGTCGGCAAAACCACGCTGGCGGAGCGCCTCGCCCAGCGTTTCGCGACCCGCCTGGTGCCGGAATATGGCCGCATCTATGACGAGAAATACATGCAGAGCCGGTACAAGCACGGCAAGGGCTGGCGCGAGCAGGACCTGATCGCCATCGCCGAAACCCACGCAGTGATGCGCGACGCGCTGGCGCCCGACGCCGGGCCGCTGATCATCGAAGACACCGACGCGCTGATGACCGCCGTCTGGGCGGAATATCTGCTGGGCGCGCCGCTGGCGCGGCTGGAACGGCTGGCGCGGGAAAACCTCGCCGATCATTATCTGTTGCTCACGCCGGAAACACCGTGGACGGATGATGGCGTCAGATATGCGGGCAAGCAGGAAGAGCGCGAGTGGTTTTTCAACGCCGCGAAGGAGCGCCTCGATCTGTGGCGCGCGCCCTATACGATCATTTCAGGCAGCGACTGGGACGCGCGCGAAGCCCAGGCCGTAAGGGTGGCGGAGGAGATGTTGGGCGCTTCGTTATAGGCGCCCCTCTCCCCGCTCATCCCGGCGCAGGCCGGGATCCAGAAAACAAAAACTGCTCTAATCTCATGGATCCCCGCATTCACTACTTATGTAGCCATATTATGGGGGCCGACAAACTTAAACATAAACTGCAACTCCCAAGAGCCATCTGCTTTTCGTGCTTCTCCGGCATAGGCAGCTTCACAACAAAAAGTCGTTTCCCAAGTTTTACTCGACGTTGTGACGTCAGAGTATCTGGTTCGCCCACAAAGCACAATTTTCCGTTTCTTTTGCCGAAACGCCTGCAAATCCGGACCATCCATCATAACTGGAGTTGTGTTAAATGCTTGATTTGGGGCAAGTATGGATCGATCTCCTTCACGTGGAGGGGGCAATTTCTTGAATATTTCACTAGCGTCCTGATCTAATGAAATTGCATCAACGCGCACGTCAGAACTCAATATAAACGCAGGACTCCTTCCTGCATTTTTCCAACTCACGTAGAATATAACTTTAAGAGGTTGTTCAGGTGAAACAGAGTGCGCCGGATCCTCTCTAAAAACCCACGGCCTATCTCTCTCTAAAGAAGATATTGCCACCTTTGTTGCGCTTTCGGCCTCTCTGACCGCTTTCTGCGACGCCTCAAGCGTCAAATATAAGACTGCCAACCCCAATGCTGTCAGTATACCAATTACACTTGTCCAGTACGCCATTTTTTCCTGAGCGAGCAAGTCTGCGCCGTCGACAGTTTGAGCTAATTCAACACCCCCGCCCACTCCGTCACCCCGCACCTCGCCCGCACTATCATCACCGCCGCGCAGGAATTTCACTTGGCAATCAGCGTAACAAGTGACCTCGCTTTCGTAAGAAGCGCTCGCGGTTACCTGATTTGTATTGTCGGAGATTACAGATGGCGCGTCTGGCTCAAAAAAGAAAGCCAAACTCAACCCTACCGCTACCGCAAACATGACCCAAAGGGTACGACGCCGATCTTTCAACATAAACATTTTAAGATTGAATTCCTTCTCGGGGAAATATTCCACCCACACCATCAAAATTGCGCACGTGAAATTTCGCCGAGTTTTTCAGCAGGCAGACGGACTGTCACCCCCTAGCTTTTCCACACGGATTACGGGAATCGCGCCTTTCAAAATTCATCAAAAGTGATGAATTCTTTCATGAATCCCGCATTTGGTGCGGACTTATCCCCCACTTCTGAAACGGCCTTATCATCTCCCTCGCGTTGAGATGCGGCCCTAAAGCGACCCGCGCCTGACCCATGACGGGCGGCGCCATCATGAAAGCCCGAAGGCTCTTTCAGCGTCAGGCAGGAAGGCATGATCGCCTGTCCTGTCGGGCTCTTTGACATTGTGAAAACTTCCGGGGAACGCGGCCTATTCTATTCCGAGATCGGAAAGAACAGTCTGCATCGCCCCGGGCGGCGGCGCCTCGGCGACGACCGGCTCCTTGTTTTTGGAGATCGGCACGATGAGGCGGCGCGCATGCAGCATCATCGGCTGCGCGCGATCTTCAGGCGATAAGTCCCCATACTGAGGATCGCCGAGGATTGGCGCGCCGAGCGAGGCGAGATGCACGCGGATCTGGTGGGTGCGCCCGGTTTTCGGTTTCGCCTCGATGACCGCGCGCCCGTCTTTCTGCGCGATGACGCGATAGGTGGTGACCGCGTTCTGCCCGTCTTCTGCGATAACCACGGTCCAGCCGGAGCCGCGGGATTCCTTCTTCAGCGGCGCATCGATGGTTCCCGACAGCTTTTCAGGAACGCCTTTGGTGATCGCCCAATAGGTCTTTTCCACCGCGCCGCCGGAAAACAGCTTGCCCAGCTTGCGCAAGGCTTTGGGGTGGCGGCCCAGCGCCAGACAGCCCGACGTGTCGCGGTCGAGGCGATGGGCGAGCGCGGGCGGGCGCGGCAGCCCGAAGCGCAAGGCGTCGAAATAATTTTCAAGATTATCGCCGCCCGCCGGACCGCCATGAACCGGCAAGCCCGCCGGCTTGTCGATGATCAACATCAAGCCGTCGCGATAAAGCAGCCGGTCGAGAAGGAAATCCGCGTTATACGGCATTGGATAGGTCTTGAATTTTTCCGGGTGCGGGCAAATTCACCCCCACCCGAAAGCGCTGGCGCACTTTCGACCTCCCCTCAAGGGGGAGGTAAAGGGCCGGACCTGGCGCAACACTCACCTCCCCCTCGAGGGGAGGTCAAAACGGCATCGCCGTTTTGGGTGGGGGGAAATAAGCTTTACCCTCAGGATGAAGCGATCCTTTTCCATCTATTGCTGCGCGCGAATATAATCGCGCAGGGGCGCGAGGCCGGCGACAAGATCTTCATAGACCACGCGCTTGAACGGCACGATGAGCTCCGGCGTTTCTTCCAGCTCGCCCCAGCGCCAGTCGTCAAATTCCTGATGATCGTCGGCGGCGATGTCGATATCGCTGTCGGCGCCGGTGAACAGCATCGCCGCCCATTTCTGGCGCTGGCCGCGCCAGTCCTTTTTCTTGTAGCCCGGCGGAAAATTATAGGCGAGCCAGCCCGGCGTCATCATCAGCAACTGGACTTTTGATTGCTTGACGCCGGTTTCTTCCTGCAATTCGCGATAGGCGGCCGCCTCAAAGCTCTCGCCCTTGTCGATGCCGCCCTGGGGGAACTGCCAGCGGAAGTCATTCGGCCGGTCGGCGAATTCAGACAGGTCGGAGAAATCCGTGACCCGGCGGCCGATCCATACGCGGCCGTCGCGATTGAACAGGACGACGCCCACATTGGGCCGATATTGCTTGAGAAAATTCTTCTGGCTCATCACGCAACCTCTCGCGAGCGGGAGGCTCGCTCGGGCACCCTTAGCGGGATGCGGCTGCGGTTCGCAAGAGCGAGGAGGCGGGCGCATTGGCGTAGCCCTTCGCTTCCAACGATTTCGTCCATTGCGCCAGCTCGTCAATCGTCGCCGCATAGGCGTAAGTCTTGCCGAGCGCGAAGCCGTCGCGTTCGGCGATCTGTTCGAGTTGAGCGAGTTCGCGCTTCACCGCGCGCAGATCCGCATCGTCAGCGGCGGCGGGGATCATGCGCGAGACCATGGCCATGGCGATGCCGGTTTGCGCGCCCGCGCGGGTCGCCGCGCCGGTATCGTCGATATAGCCGACGCCGGCATCCTTGAGGCGGTTGAGCACTGGCGCCATGGCGTCTTCATTGGCGGAGAATTTCGCGCCGAGATAATTCGTCGCCGCCACATAGGCGCCGAAACGCGCCATCAGCCAATCAAGGCGCTGGAGATTTTCCTGCTCGCTGCGCGATGACAACAACGCGGCGGCGCCAAGCGCCTGGTTGTTGGCGCCATAGCCTTCCATCGGCAATTCGATCAGCACTTCATGACCGGCAAGGCGGGCCTTGCGGGTCCAGAAGTCAAGATTTTTCGCATAGGGGGCAAAGGAGAGCGAGACCTCCGGCGGCAGATCGTCAATCGCGCGCTCCGTCACGGCTGCGTTCAGGCCCAATCCGCCAACAATGATGGCGATGCGCGGGCTTGAACGATCGCCTTCAAAGCTGCGCGCATAATAGCGCATCGCCTTGCGGCCGTCGGGCGCGATGCGCGGGATTTGCCCCAGCGCGGTATTGCTCAAAAGCGCCGCATCGGGATCGGGGATCGCGCGGACCGGCGGGGTCAGCGACGCAGTGCGCGCCTCGACCGCCTGGTTTTTATGGCCGGCGATGGTGATGACGACTTCGCCATCGGGATCATCCTCGCCATATAGCGCGTCATCATCATAGAGCGGGTCTTCTTCATTTTCCGCATAAAGATCGTTTTCGCCGGGATAGATCAGGGTCAGCCCGTCTTCGGCGTCTTCGCCTTCAAGGCTGTCCATCATCGGCGGTTCTTCAAGGACCGCCGGCGCGGCGATGCGTTCTTCCGTATGGGGGGTGGCGACCTCCGGGGCGCGGGCGAGACGTTCGACCTGATCGACCGGCAGCGCGATACGCTGCGCGCCCTCGCCGCTGCGCGAGGCATGGACAAAATAGCTCGCCCCGCCAGCAAGAATGGCGAAAGCGCCCAGCCACGCCATAGTGAGGCGGCTGATAACCGGCGTCTTCAATCGTTTGCGGCGGTGCATTCCGTTTCGCCTGCTTTCGCCCATGCGCCAAACACCACGCCCAGGGGCGGGCGCGGCCTTCCAACCGGCAACTTACGAAAAACACAGTTAACCAAATGAAAACGGGGCCCGCCCGGGACCCCGTTTTAATGTTCAGACAGGCATATAAGCCGGATTATTCGGTCCGGGTCTCGCCCGCATGGGCCAGCGCCTGATTATAGGTGGTCGCATCGGCGAGAATTTCCAGCGCGCGGTTGAGCTGGCAATCCTCAGGGGTTTTGCCGTCTTCCTTGAAGGGGCACAGCACCGGCTCGACTTTCGGCGCGTCCAGCGAGGCGGCGGCCTTTTCTTCCACGGGATCTTCCTCGGCGACATCAAGGGCGCCCGGCAGGTCTTTTTCACCCGGACGCTCAGCCACATCATCCTGACCCGGATAGATCAGCGGCATGGCGATATCGGGATCGATGCCATGGGCCTGAATGGAGCGGCCGGACGGCGTGTAATAACGCTGGGTGGTGAGGCGCAACGCGCCCTGCAAGCCATTTTGCAGCGGGATCACGGTCTGCACCGAGCCCTTGCCGAAGGACCGCGTGCCGAGCAACAGCGCGCGATTGCGATCCTGCAGCGCGCCGGCGACGATCTCCGACGCTGAGGCCGAACCGCCATTGATCAACACGACAATCGGCTTGCCGTTAAACTTGTCGCCGGGGGTGCCCATTTCGCGCATGGAATCGCGCGGGCGGCGGCCACGGGTCGACACAATTTCACCGCCGGTCAGGAATGTGTCGGAGACCGCCACCGCCTGATCGAGGAGCCCGCCGGGATTCCAGCGCAGATCGAGCACCAGGCCCTTCGCGCCGCCGGGGATTTCCTTTTCGAATTCCTTCAGCGCTTTGAGAATGCCGGCTTCGGTCTGCTCGCTGAAGGTCGAGATGCGGATATAGCCGAAATCGCCTTCGATCCGTGAACGCACCGACTGCACTTTCACAATATCGCGGACGATGGTGACATCGAACGGCTCTTTGGTGCGGTCGCGCACCACGGCGATTTCGACTTTGGTGCCTTTTTCGCCTTTGAGCTTGGAGATCGCTTCATCAATCGACAGGCCCAGCACTTCCGTGCCGTCGATTTCAACGATGAGGTCGTCGGTCTGAATGCCCGCGCGCTGCGCCGGGGTTTCGTCAATCGGCGCGACGACTTTCACATAGCCCTTGTCGGGGCCTTCATTGTCCATCGTCACTTCGATGCCGAGACCGGCGAAGGAGCCGCGCGTCTGCTCTTGCATGGTGCGGTAATTTTCCGCCGTCAGATAGCTCGAATGCGGGTCGAGCGTATTCAGCATGCCGTCAATGGCGCCCTTGATCAGATCGGCGTCATCGGGATCGGCGACGTAATTTTCGTGCACCTGCTCGAAGACCTCGCCGAAGAGGTCGAGCTGGCGGAATGTGTCTGCGGAGATCGAGGCGCGCGCGAAAACCGCGCTGGACAGGGCGCCGAACACCAGCGCGCCGCCGCAGGCCGCAGCGATCATCGCGCCGCCGGAATAGCGTCTGCCGCCGGAGCGCGAATTCCCGGACATCGAGGACTGGGAGCGGAGAGCGGATTTGGGGCTTTTCACCATCAGTAATCTACACCTTAAATTTCGGGCCTGACCTACATCAGGCTGTCGATAGTTTTGCGCGAGAGCCACAACGCCGGGTTAACAGGCTCACCATTTTTGCGGACTTCAAGGTCCAGCGACGCCCCCGCGCCGGCCATTTCCGCCACCGGCTCTCCGGCCGTGATACGCTGATGTTCGCTCACCAGAATCCGGCCGACGCCTATTAACAATATATGGTAGCCTTCGCCCACGTCCAGAACGATCATATTGCCCACGGGCTGCCAATCCTGAGCAAAAGCCACCCGCCCCTCAAAGGGAGCGGTCACAATGGCTTGATCTCGCACGGAAAACCGCAGTCCCTCGAAATTCCCGCCTTCCGGCCGGGATTTTCCGAAACTTCCTGTTAACCGTCCCGCCACCGGGGCCCGCAGCGCGCCAAGCGCATCGCTGAAGGCCTTGGCGGTCAGCACCGGCTCCGGCGCGACCCGCTTGATCGACGGCAGGTTCGGCGTCGCAGAGATCACCGGGACCTCTTCTTTCGGGGCCGGGGGTTTCAGGCGCGGCGTGATGGAATGGGCAAATCGCGACAGGCGCTCGATCATTTCCCGCAAGGTGGAAGCCTCGGCGGCGATGCGCGCGGTCTCACGCTGGGCCGAGGCGGCGAGCGCTTCGGCGACATCGCGCTCTTTTTCCTTTTGCGCCATCAGATCGGCGAGCACATCGCGACGCGAAGCGAGCTTTTCATTTTCCGAGGCGAAACTCGCCCGGTCCCTGGCGAGCTCCGTCGCGAGTTCGGACAGGCGATCAATCGCACTGCGCAAGCGCGCCGCCCGCGCCTCGACTTCCGGCGCCGCATCAGACAGCAGCATCGCCGCCCGCGCCGCCTTGTTGGCGTCTTCCGGCGAGACCAGCAAAGCCGGCGGGCGCGACAATTCCAGCGACTGCAACGCGGCCAGCACTTCAGACAGATTGGCGCTTTCCTTGCGCAGGGCGGCCTCGGCCTCGGCCTTTTCGGTTTCCAGCTCTGCGATCGATTCTTCAAGATCGACGATCTTGCGTTCGGATTCCTGAATCGAATTCGCGGTCTCGATCAGGCTGTTTCGGAGCGCCGCGACTTCGCGCTGTTTCGCCGCCGCTTCACTGCGCAGCCGCTTTTCTTCTTCCGCACGCTCTTTCAGTTGCTTTTCGACCTTTTCAAGGTCGTGCTGCGGCGCCTGCGCCATTACAGGCGCGCACCAGAGCAAAGGCAGCAATGCAAAACGCCATTTCATGAGCGGTGATAGGGGTGGCCGGACAATATCGTCATCGCCCGGTATATTTGCTCCGCCAGCATCGCCCTGACAAGCATATGCGGCCAGGTCGCCGCGCCAAAAGAGACAAGCCGGCTGGCGCGCGCGCGCACCGCGTCGCTATGGCCATCCGCGCCGCCAATGGCAAAGGCCGCACCAGGCGCGCCCTCGTCACGCATGCGCCCAAGCAGCGACGCTAGTTTTTCGCTGGAAAGGTTTTCCCCACGCTCATCGAGGGCGATCAGTACGGCGCCGTCGGAAATAGTTTTCAACAGAAGTTCGCCTTCGCGCTTTTTCAGCGCCTCGCCGGAAAGCGCCTTGGGCGCATCCTGTTCACTCAGGGAGACATCTGAAAAGCCGATGCGCTTGCCGAAGCCGCGCGCGCGGTCGAGATAGTCCTCGACCATCGCCGCCTCGGGGCCGCCGCGTTTCTTTCCGATGGCGGCGATCTCAATCCGCATTGCAGTCTGGCGCCTTAGGCGTTGGTCTTGTCCGGCGCATGCGCCGCCTCGGACCAGACGCGCTCAAGATTATAGAACTCGCGAACTTCCGGCCGGAACAGATGGACAATGACATCTTCCGCGTCGATCAGCACCCAGTCGCACGCCGTCGCGCCCTCAACCCGCACGCGGGAGAGCCCGGCCTCTTTCAGGCGGGTGACGACCTTGCCGGCCATTGCGCCCACATGGCGTTGCGATCGCCCGGAGGCGACCACCATAGCGTCGGCGATGTCTGACTTTCCCTCAAGCGAGATGGTCACGACATTTTCCGCTTTGTCGTCGTCAAGCTCTTGAAGAATGAGGGACAAAATCTTTTGGCTACGCTGCTCGGGCGACAGGTTTGAAAGTTCGCTTTCGCCTTCTTCCAACCCGGCTTGCCCTCTTGCGAGCCCCAATGCGGCCTTTTCCGCGGCCGCGGCGCCATGCTGTACGTTCAGCTCCGGTCTCCATACGCTGCGCGGGCATTCCCCGCAGGTCAGATATAGGCCCGTTCCGGGGTCCCTCCAACCGGGCGCGCCAATTTATTTGTTGCTCAAAAGGCACGCCGCGAACCAGCCCTTGGGGTCGGTCCAGGTTTTCTCAAGCCGCCAGGGGGTTTGGTTAACAAGCGCTTGCAGCTTTTCGACCGTGAATTTGTGGGAATTTTCCGAATGCAGAGTCTCGCCCGCATCGAAAGAAAAAACCTTCCCGTCGATGGCTATCTCGGTCGGGCGCAGCGCGCGCAGATGCATTTCGATCCGGTCTTCGACATCATTGTAAAACGCGTAATGTTCAAAATCGTCAGGATTGAGCCGTGCGCCAAGCTCCGCCTTCATCCGTGTCAGGAGGTTCATGTTGAACGCCGCAGTGACGCCGCGCGCATCATTATAGGCCGCTTCCAAAACCGCCTTGTCTTTCACCAGATCGACGCCGATCAAAAACTGCGCATCGGGCCCCAGCGTATCGGCGGCGCGATTTAAAAAAGCGGTCGCCGCATCACGCGACATATTGCCGAGCGTCGAGCCGGGAAAGTAACCGAGCCAATGGCTGGGCGCAGGCAACAAATCCCTGGGCAAGGTGATCGGCGAATGAAAATCCGCGCAGATCGCCGCAACCGGCACCGGCAACACATCCGCCATCGCCGATGCGCTTTCCAGCAAGTGATCGCGCGAAATATCCATCGCCACATAGGCCGCCGGGCTGTCGAGCCCGCTCACCAGCCATTCGATTTTTTCGCTTGAGCCAGAGCCATATTCAAAGATCGCCGCGCCCGGCCCGATGGCGTCGGTGATCTCTGCTGCGTTATCGACGAATACGGATTTTTCAGTCCGCGTCGGATAATATTCTTCAACTTCCGTAATCTGATTAAACAGCTTGGAGCCATATTCATCGTAGAAATATTTCGGCGAAATCGACTTCGGCGTTTTTGAAAGTCCGGTGATCGCATCTTCACGGAAGTCACCGAGATCAGGATGCAAATCGAGAAAATAGGTAAGCGCGCCGCAAGGGGCGATCAGATCATCTTCACTAGCGGTTTGTTTCAGATGTTGGATGTTTCTGCTCCTGATGGACGTTGACGAAAGAGTGTTCTGCGTATCCGGGAAGAACACCCAGGCAGGGGGTTCGGTTTCACAAATCGACATCGCGTCGTCGGGACTGACGCGAAACGCCGCCAGCGCGGTCGCCGCTTCGCTTTCCAGCGCCGCGGTTTCATGGCCGGGCCGGTTGAACACCGCGAAAGGCGCGGCCTGCGCGATATGGCGCCAGTCGCGCCAGCGGTGAAAATTCTCAAGCCCGTCCGCGCCCATCAGCCAGACAAAAGCGGTGTGCGGGTTGAGCGCCTTCAGCGCGTCGATCGTATCGGCGGTGTATGTCAAATTCTTGCGACGCTCGAAATCGCTGACGACGATATCGGGATGATGGGCGACCGCCCGCGCAAGCCGCAGCCGGTCTTCGTAACCGGCGTAAATCTCCGGATCTTTCAGCGGATTGCCCGGCGTCACCAGCCACCAGACCGCATCGAGGCCCAGCCGGTCGAGCGCGGCCAGCGAGATTTCGCGATGGCCCTGATGGGGAGGATTAAAGGAGCCGCCCAAAAGCCCGATACGGCGGCGCTCAATGTTGTTGCTGGACGGCAAACGAGGCCCCGGCTGCTGACGGCGCAGACTACTTAGAGGTTGCGCGGGTGGATTCCAACCGCCCGGCTGCACAACGCGCCATCAAAGCTGCGTTACGGGGTCCAGCCCTCATCCTCTTCGTCGTCTTCTGCTTCCGGTTCCGGCGCGGGCGCCGGCGCGACGGGCGCATTGGCTTTGCGCGCGGCGGCGGCGAGCGCCATGAGTTTATGGAGCAAGGGCGGCAGACCGGCGCCGCTGGCGCCTGACACGGCATGCACTTCAACGCCGGCGGCCTGTTCCAGCTCGCCCTTGCGCGCTTCAATCTCTTCCGGCGTCAATGCGTCGATCTTGTTGAGCACGACGATTTCCGATTTGTCCGCCAGCCCCTCGCCATAGGCCTTGAGCTCGCCGCGCACTGTCCGATAGGCGCCGGCCACGTCTTCCTGCGTGCCGTCGACAAGATGCAACAGCGCCGCGCAGCGTTCCACATGGCCGAGGAAGCGGTCGCCGATCCCGGCGCCTTCATGGGCGCCTTCGATCAAGCCGGGAATATCGGCGAGCACAAAGCTCTGCCCTTCGCCGACGCGCACCACGCCGAGATTGGGATGAAGCGTCGTGAACGGATAATCGGCGATCTTCGGTTTCGCCGCGGACACCGCCGCGAGGAATGTAGACTTGCCCGCATTGGGCAGGCCCACGAGCCCGATATCGGCGATCAGTTTGAGGCGCAGCCAGATCGTGCGTTGTTCGCCGGGCTGGCCCGGATTGGCGCGGCGCGGCGCGCGATTGGTCGAAGATTTGAAGCGCGCATTGCCGAAGCCGCCATTGCCGCCTTTGGCGAGCAGCACGCGCTCGCCGGGAAAATCGAGATCGGCGATCAGCGTTTCTTCGTCTTCTTCAAAAATCTGGGTGCCCACCGGCACCTTGACCACCAGATCTTCCGCCGAAGAGCCGGTGCGGTTCGAGCCTTCGCCCGGGCGGCCATTATCGGCGCGGAAATGCTGCTGGTAGCGATAGTCGATCAGCGTGTTGAGATTTTCGACCGCCTCGGCCCAGACATGGCCGCCCGCGCCGCCATCGCCGCCATTGGGGCCGCCAAATTCGATAAATTTCTCCCGCCGGAATGACAGACAGCCATTACCGCCAGCACCGCTCTGGACATAGATTTTCGTACGATCGAGGAATTTCATTCGCGCCATCTACACGCCCGGCGCCGCCGGGCCAACCGGATTCTCAACTCTCTGCGATGTCCAGGTGTGTTTTCTTCTCGCGGCCTTTATGGTCCGCGCCCACAACCGCCAGAAAGAAAGCCCGTAAAACACCCATGACAGACACGCATATTCTCTTCGACCCGATCAACCTTAACGGCTTCGCCCTGCCCAATCGCATCGTCATGGCGCCGATGACGCGGAGCTTTTCGCCGGGCAATGTGCCGGGCGAGGATGTGGCCGCCTATTACCGCCGCCGCGCAGAAGGCGGCGTCGGGCTGATCCTGTCCGAAGGCGTTTCGACCAACACGACCACCGCATCGGGCACGCCGAATGTGCCGAATATCGTGACGGATGAAGCCAAAGCCGGCTGGAAGCGCGTCATTGACGACGTGCACAAGGCGGGCGGCAAGATGGGCTTGCAGCTCTGGCATGAAGGGCCCTATCGCAATCCGGCCAAATCTCAGCACCCGGACATTCCGTCCTGGTCCGCTTCGGGGATCAAGGTTCCCGGCAAGGAGCTGTGGGCGCCGATGAGCGAAGCAGAGATCGAAACCGCGATCACCGAATTTGTCGACGCCGCCGTCGCCTCGAAAGAATTGGGATTTGATTGCGTCGAGTTTCACGGCGCCCATTCCTATTTGATCGACAGCTTTTTCTGGGCCCAGAGCAATCTGCGGGACGACAAATGGGGCGGCGACTGGATCGGGCGCACGGCGCTAGCTTGCGAGATAATCCGCCGCACGCGCGAAAAAGTCGGTTCGGACTTCCCGTTGATCATCCGCCTGTCGCAATGGAAGCAACAGGACTTCGCAGCGAAAGTCGCGGCGAGCCCCGCCGAGATGGAACAATGGCTGGCGCCCATGGTCGAAGCCGGGATCGACATTTTCCACCTGTCGCAGCGGCGTTTCTGGGAACCGGCCTTTGAAGGATCGGACCTCAACGACGCCGGCTGGGCGAAGAAGCTCACCGGCAAGCCGGCGATCTCGGTCGGTTCTGTCGGGCTTTCCGGCGAGTTCACCGCCGCCTATGCGGGCGAAGCCTCGGAACCGGCAAGCCTTGACCGGCTGGTGGAAATGCTGACCCGCGAAGAGTTCGACTTGATCGCCGTCGGCCGCGCGCTTCTGCAAGATGCGGACTGGGCGCAGAAAATTCGCGACGGCCGTAAAGACGAGTTGATGACGTTCACCAAAGACGCGCTCGCAAAACTTTATTAGGAACCTTCCTTATGCTGATTGTTCACCATCTCGAAAACTCACGCTCGCAGCGCATCCTCTGGCTGCTCGAGGAGCTCGGCGCGGCATATGAGATCAAGCGCTATGAGCGGGACAAGAAAACCAATCTGGCACCGCCGGAACTGATCGCCGTGCACCCGCTCGGCAAGTCGCCGGTGATCGAAGATAATGGCCAGATCATCGCTGAAACCGGGGCGATCATCGATTACATCCTTGACCATTACGGGCAGGGGAAATTGCGCCCGCAAGCGGGGACGCCAGCCTTTGAAAGCCACCGCTACTGGATGTATGCGGCGGAAGGCACCTATATGCCGCCGCTGGTGTTCACGCTGTTCCTCAACCGCATGGAGACCGCGCCGATGCCGTTTTTCGCGCGGCCCATCGCCAAAAAACTGGTGGCGGCGGTGCGCGAGGGCTATCTCAACCACACCATGAAGGCGCAATATGATTATCTGGAATCCGCGCTGGAGAAGTCGCCCTGGCTCGCCGGCGACGAGCTTGGCGCCGCCGACATCATTATGAGCTTTCCGGTGGAGGCGTTTTCATCGCGCGCCGCCGACGCCGACGCCTATCCCAATATCGCCGCCTATCTGATGCGGCTGCAGGCGCGCCCGGCCTATCTGCGCGCGCTGGAGCGCGGCGGGCCATACGCGCTGATGCGATAACGATTTCGTGCGTGACCGCCACGCGGGCGCCTTAATCGAGACTTTCTTTGGACGCCGGTGTTTCCTAGATATGGGGCCTGGATAGCTGGAGTTTGAGCCATGAGTCTTGCGGTGATGTCCGCCATTTCGCTGATCTGCCTTGACGGCGCGCTCGCCGCGCGTCCGCTGCCGGTCGCGCCCGCGATGACGACGGTGGCGACGGCTGTCGCCGCCGCGCAGGAAACCGCGCCAGTGACCAAGCAGGCCCCGCCCGAAGCCCTGCCCGAGGCGGAGGAAGTTTCCGTTGAGGAAGTCTTCAACGACCCGCTGGTCTTCGCTGAGGACAGCGACGAGGCTGTCGCCGCCAAACTCATTTCCTATATCGAAAATCTCGACACCATGAAGGGTGACTTCACGCAGGTGGCGCCGTCAGGCGCGATCTCCGACGGGAAGTTCTACCTGCGCCGGCCGGGTTTTCTGCGTTTCGACTACGAGCCGCCGACGCCGCTGCTGCTCGTCGCCAATGGCGGCATGGTCTATGTGCATGACGATCTCGCTCGACACCACGGATTCCTATCCGGTCGGGAAAACGCCGCTGAAATTTCTGCTCGGCAAAAAAATCGATCTCGACGACGCAAAAGTCGTTCACGTCGATCGCGGCGTCGACAATGTTGCGGTCACTTTTTCGTCAACTGATGAAGAAACCGAAGGCGAAATCACCTTGATCGCCAACGCGCCCGACTTTGTTTTGCGGCGCTGGATCGTCCGCGATTTGCAGGGCGGGGTCACCGTTGTGACGCTAAACAACGTGGAATCAGGCATGAAGATCGCCACCAGCCTGTTCCGGGCGCCGGAGGCCGGCGGGCGATTTCTGGACAGATAAATGTCCCGCTTCGGCATGTTTGCCATTTTGTAACAGAGTCACACGCAAGTTTTTTCTCGCTGATCTATTGAAAAGTTGCCTCATGATGCGTTAATGTAACAGTACGCGATGGGCATCATAGTTGGGCCGGCGTTGCCCCCCCGCTTGCAGGCCCGACAAGCCGATCGCGTCGCCGGAATATCCCCTCCCGGCGTAGGCGCAACAGCGCAGCTTGGCGTCCGATCTGAGAAGGTCGGACGCCTTTTTTTGGCCCTTTCACCAGAGCGCCGCAGTCGCTACATGCGGGGCGAAGGGATCTTTCATGGACGAAACCGAACTTGAAGCGCTGGAGCGCGAATTGCCCGGACTGGCGCGGCTGTCCCGCTTCGCCCGCTCTCTCGACCGGATCCCGTGGTTCGCCAATATCGGTGAACCGCTGACCCCCGGCGCGAAGGCGGCCGCACAGGATTTTTGCGCCGGGCTGGGCTTTCCCGATGCGGATATCGCCATGCTGCTCGACTGGGAAGACGCGGCCAATGTCGCCGAAAGCCTCGACTGGCAGAGCGCCAGCTGGGAGGCGGAGGAATCCCTGCGCGCTGATCTGACGGGCCGCGCCCTCGACATCCTGTCCGAAGACGCGCTGCGGATCGGCATGATGCTGATCGCCGAAAAAGTCTCCGACCCCGCCAAGGACGCGGTGGAGGAGCTCTCCTATCTCAGCGATCTCGACGATGAGCAGATCAAGACGTTATGCGTCGGCGCGGCGGTGCAGGCCGCCAATGGCGCAGCGCTGGCGCTGATCGCCGCCGAAAACAGCGACTTCGACGCCGAGAACCACCCGCTGGCGGCGAAATTCCGTCTGTTCGAATTCGGCCGCTGGCCGGTGTCGATCACCGGCTCGTCCTTCAACCTGTTCTGAACTCGGCAAGCGCCGCCACAAGCAGATAGGCTGCAATCGCGGTCAGGATGACCTTGAAGCCGCGCCGGAACGTCTCCTCCGGCATGGCGCGCAGATAATGCGTGCCCGCATAGGTGCCGGCGAAACCGGACAGCAAGATCGCGCCGATCAGCCAGGCCCATGCGCCATAGGCGAAGCCCAGCAAGCCGAAGGCGACGATCTTGAAAACATGCTGGATCACCATGGCGGCGGCGTGGGTGGCGACGATATTGAGCCGGGTCAGTCCCGCGACGGACAGCATCGCGGCCACGATCGGCCCGGTCGCGCCGAAAAACATCGTCAATATGCCAGTGACAATGCCCGTGAAAAAGAAACTCAAATGGCCGGGCGCGAACCCCTTGAGCTTTGGCCCCCACAGGGTCCAGAGCACAAACAGGCCGACCCCGCCCCGCAGCAGCCAGACCGGCGCCTCGACCGCCATCCGGCCGCCAATCGCCGCCCCGATCAGCCCGCCAAGGCTGAACCAGAGGACGATGCGCCAGACCACTTCCTTGCGCTGAAGATAGAAGCGGCCGCCATTCGCGCCGGCCTGCGCCGCCCCATGCACCGGCACGACTGCCGCCGCCGGAAAAAGCGCGCTCATGATCGCCAACAGCGCCAGACCGCCGCCGAGCCCGAAAGCGGCGGTGATCGCGGCGGTGAAAAAACTGACGAAAACGACCAGCCCCGCCGCCCAGAGCGGCACGGCGTCAGGCAAAAATCCGGCAAAAAACTCCATCGGCCCCGCTCCTACGCCGCTTCAAGCGCGCCAGCAATGCGCCCGGCCTGTGTGGCCTTCAAACCTGTCCCCCTCCTGTCTTGACGGTCCGGCGCCCTGCCCGTATGGCGGGCCCTGCACCCTTCCTCCCGGCCAGCGAGCGCGTTTTCAATGAAAATCACCACCTGGAACATCAATTCCGTCCGTCTACGGATTGATCTCGTTACGCGATTCCTGAAAGAAGAAGCGCCGGATGTGTTGTGCCTGCAGGAAATCAAATGCCTGGAGGACGCCTTTCCCGCAAAAGCCTTCACCGCCGCCGGCTATGAACATCACGCCATTTCTGGACAGTCCGGCTATCACGGCGTCGCCATCGTCTCGAAACTGCCGCTGAAGAATATTGAAAAGCGCGAATTCTGCGCCAAGGGCGACGCCCGCCATATCGCCGCGAGCCTGCCCGGCGGCTATCGCGTGCATAATTTTTATGTGCCTGCGGGCGGCGATGAACCGGACCCGAAAAAGAACGAGAAATTCGCCCACAAGCTCGCCTTCCTCGACGAGATGACGGACTGGTTCTCCGCGCTGGCGCCGCGCTCGAAGGCCATTCTGGTCGGCGATCTCAATATCGCCCCCAACGAGCATGATGTGTGGTCCCACAAACAGCTACTGAAAGTCGTGTCGCACACGCCGGTCGAGGTGGAGCGGCTCAGCAAAGTCATCGACTCCCATGGCTGGATCGACGTGGCGCGCGAACTCGTGCCGGAACCGGAAAAACTTTATACGTGGTGGTCTTACCGCGCGAAGGACTGGCGCGCCTCCAATCGCGGGCGCCGCCTCGATCATATCTGGGTCAGCCCGGCGTTGAAGAAACCGGCGCTGTCTCTGGGCCGCGACGCATACACCATTCACGATCACGCCCGAAGCTGGGAACGCCCGTCGGATCACGCGCCGGTGTCGCTGAAATTCGATCTATAAATAAGGCTCGATCGCCGCAACCAGCGCGTCGATGTCTTTTTCATCATTATAAAGATGAACCGACACGCGCACCGCGCCAAGGCGCGTGTCATGGCCGACGCCCGCACTCGCAAGCGCCGCCGCTGCTGCATCATAGTCATTAACGCGGATCAGCGCGCCGGAGCCGCGCGCGCCCTGTTTCGTCGTCGACAAAAACGCCTCGCGCGGCAAGGCGTCGAACAACCGCGACAGCAATTTCTGGTTATGGGCATAGACTGCATCGACGCCATGAGCGTTGATCAGCGCATGACCCGCCGCCGCGCCGGCGAAGGGCGCGATGGACGGGGTGCCGCCGGTGAAGCGCGCCGCGCCCGGCGCATAATCGAAGTGATGAATGTCGAACTCAAACGGGTCCGCATGAGAGAACCAGCCCACATCCAGCGGCTTGCATGCAGCCGCGGTTTCCGGGTCCGCCCATAAAAACGCCGCGCCGGCGCCGCCGCAAAGATATTTTAAAGACGTGCCCACCGCAAAATCCGGTCGCCATTGATTGAGGCGCACCGGCGTCGTCCCCGCCGCCTGGGCCACGTCGAGCAGTGAAAAAACCCCTGCGGCGCGGGCTCTTTTGGCAATCTCGGCGGATGGCGCCAGCACCGAACTGTTCGAATAAACCTGTGTCGCGACGATCAGTTGCACATCATCGGCGAAAGCGCGCGACCAGGCGTCCGGATCGGCGAGACTTTCGCCGCCGGGTAAAAACACCAGCTCATAGCCCCGGCGCGCGCCCTGTTCGAGCGCGAAGCCGACAGTCGGAAAATCATCTTCGGTGAGAACGATTTTATTACGCCCCGCGCGCTCCGGCAGGGAGAACAGAATTTTCGCGATGCCGCTGGAAACATTTCCCTGCGGCGCGATGTCTTGCGGGTCAGCGCCAAGGATCGGCGCAAGCCCCGCCTTGAACCGGTCAAGCGCATCAAACCATGGCCCCCAGACATTGAAGCCTTCCGTACGCCACGGATCGGCATAGCCCTGCGCCATGGTTTGCGCCCACGCCTTTGGCTGCGCGCCAACGGAATGCGAAAGGAAATAATGTTTTCCCGGCAGGTGAAATTTGTCCGCGTCCATTCTAACCCGCCAGCCGCCGCAATTCATCGCGCGTCATGGAGCCGGGCACGACCGTCACCGGGATCGGCCGCAAGCCGAGATAGGGCGGATTTTTCGCCAGCGACGACACTAACGGCCCCGGCCCCGCCGCTTCCGCTGACGCGCCGAGCACGAGGATCGAAATAGACGGATCTTCATCGATCAGCCCGCGGATTTCTTCCGTCACCGCGCCCTCCCGGATGACGAGCTCCGGATCGACGCCGGATTGCGCTTTCACTTCCGCCGCGAATTCGCGCAACAGGGTTTCCGCCGCCTCCTCCGCCTCCGCGCGCATGGTTTCCGCAACGGTCGCCCAATGGCCGAATTCCGGCGGTTCGATAATGGCGAGCAATGTCACCAGCGCATTGGATTGTTTCGCGCGCCGCGCCGCAAAAAACGCCGCCAGCCGCGCTTCGGGCGCATCCATGGCGATCACCAGAAATTTAAACCGGTCGTCAACTGGTTTGGCGGGCTCATTCATGGCGCCAACATGCCCCATATCGCCGCCATCCGTCTACGTGCGGCCGGCGCCGCGCCCTTGACCTGACAAAGCCGGCGCGGCTAGGCCAATGCCATCGCGATTGAATGAACGGGAACAGAAACGGGCGCATATGCGGGGCTATTTCGGCATCGGATCGGAACGCATCTCCAAGGCGATGAATCTCGGCGCGGTGCTGCGCACGGCCCACGCCTTTGACGCCAGCTTTGCATTCACCGTGAACGCCCATCATTCGACCTATGACGTCAATCGCGCCGACACGTCGAAAAGCGACGCGCATCTGCCGCTTTATGAATGGGAGAGCCCGGCGGAGATCCGCTTGCCAAAGGGATGCGTGCTGGTCGGCGTCGAGCTTGATGACCGCGCGGTCGAATTGCCGAGTTTTCGCCACCCGCTCAACGCCGCCTATATACTCGGCCCGGAAAAGGGCAGTCTTTCCGCCGAGGCGATGGCGCGCTGCGCCCATCTGGTGAAAATCCCGACCCGCTTTTGCGTCAACCTCTCCATCGCGGCGGCGATCGTGATGTATGACCGCGCGATTACCATGGGAGATTTCGGCGCGCGCAAAATGACGGCGGGCGCGGGCGCGGACGAGCCGCCGCCCCTGAAGGAATGGCGCAAGCTGCAGCAACGCTGACCGGTGAACACCGCGCAAAGAAAACGCCGCCGGAATCCGGCGGCGCTCTCAATTCTGGTATTCCAAAAACCTAGCGGCGAGTTTTGCGCTTGGCTTTTTTCTTGGTTGTCTTGCGCTTGGCGGTCGTTTTGCGCTTGGCCGTGGTTTTCTTTTTCGCGGCTTTGCGGGTCGCCTTTTTCTTCGGAGCGGCAGCGCCGTCGGCCATCTTGTCGAGGGCGTCGGCATAAGCGCGAAGCGACTTCATGAACGCCGCCTGCTGGGTTTTCGGCAACACGGCGAGCGCCGCGTTTTCAGCCTTGGCGACCTTGGAATTCGCGGAGTTCAGCATGCGCTTGCCCGCAGCGGTGATCGACACGGCGTTGGCGCGCGCATCTTCTTTGGTGCGTTTGCGCGACAAAAGGCCCTTGCTCATCATGCGGGCGATCATGTCGGCCAGCGTCGAGCGGTCGATGCCGGTGTGCTGAACGAGGTCGGTCTGGCTCAGGCCGTCATTGGCGGCGACCACATGAAGCACTTCATATTGGCGCGGCGTCGGGCCGGACGAACCAACCTCTGTCGAATAAAGGTCATGGGCGTATTGCTGCGCGCGGCGCAGAAGGTGGCCCGGTGAGTTCTTGAGCGAATAAGCCATTTTATTCTCCGTTCTTGGCTCTTGATAGGCGATAAGAATATGAAAACGCCGTCTCTCGCGACATTAACCCGCCATAAAGTCCGTTTACGGCGAATATCCCGGAAGCGAGGCAAAGGCGGTGTGCGGCGCGGCGCGCGAGATCAGAAAACCGAGCGTTTTGCATGAGTCTCATGAGTGTGTAAATTAGCCGTTCGGTTAATCGCACTTGGCGCGAAAGCGCTCTTGCGGGTGGTGTGAGAAGGCGCGTCTTGTTTGACAGCATATCGCGCATCGCAATCGAAATTGCAACACTTGCGGGCGCGTTAAAATACACCTTGGACGGATATTCCGCACGCTGTCATCAACTTTTTGTCAGGACAGAAACAATGAGTGATTCCCCACATACGCCGCGCTTTACCCGAAGGATTCCGCCGGGCGACAATATGGAGCGCTCCGTATGCGCCACATGTGGATTTGTTGATTACCAGAACCCTAAGATCGTGGTGGGATCGGTGGTCGTCCATAACGGAAAAATCCTGTTGTGCAAGCGCGCTATTGAGCCGCGGCGCGGCTTTTGGACGCTGCCCGCGGGGTTCCTTGAGCTCAACGAAACCGCCGAAGCCGGCGCGGCGCGCGAAGCCCAGGAGGAGGCATGTGCGGCGATAGAGATCGAGCGCCTGCTGGCGGTCTATTCAATCCCGCGCATCTCGCAGATCCAGCTGATGTTCCGTGCGCGACTCATGTCGCCGGGCATCGCCGCCGGACCCGAAAGCGAGGCGGTCGGGCTTTATGCGTGGGACGACATCCCCTGGGCCGATCTCGCCTTTCCTTCCGTCGGCTGGGCCTTGCGGCAATATCGCGAAACCATGGACCGGACCGACTTCGCGCCTTTCACCAACCCGGTGGAGGGGCTTTAGGTTCCCGGCTTTTCGTCGCCCGGCGCCTTTTCCTCTTCCGGCATATGCTTGGCGATCAGGGGCGCCTGAAACGCGGTGAAGACGAGACTGACCGCGGTGAAGCCGAAGACCTTGAGATTGACCCAGCTCGGCTCCCCGGCGCAGGCGACGCCGCCCGACAGATCGCAATCGCGCATCAGCCAGCGCCAGGCGATCTCATTGGCGATGGCGAGGGCGGCGAAAAAGACGGCATAGCGCTTGGTCAGTACCATCCACGCATCATCGGGCATGTGCAGCGCGCCATCGAAAACAATTTTCAGAAAATTCTGGCCGGTGACGATGCCCGCCGCCAGCATCGCCGAAAACAGCGAATAAACGATCGTCGGCTTCATATAAAAGAAGGTCTTGTTGTGGAGAACCAGGGTTAGCGTTCCCAACACGCCAACGATCACGCCGGTGATCATCAGCATCGGCGCGACCCGGCGCTCTTTCCAGACCGAATAGATAAAGGCGATGAGAAAAGCCGGCATGAACAAGCCGACCGCAAGGAACATTTCCTCGCCCTCGCCGATCGACCAGTCGCGCCCGACGATCTTGCCGGCGAGCGGCGCCAGCCTGCCCCCGAGAAAATAGGCGATCATGAAGACCAGCAGCGGGCCCATATCGACCGCGAATTTCGCGCCGCCGGAAAGCTTCTGGCCCTTGGCCGTGTCGGAAACTGTCATCTCTTACCCTTACTTTCGATCAGACTGCGTCGCTCGCCGTCCCGGCAAGCGCTTTGGCGAACTCATCGGCGTTGAATTCCTGCAAATCCTCAACGCCTTCGCCGACGCCAATATAGTGAATCGGCAATTTGAACTTGTCGGCAAGCGCCACCAGCACGCCGCCCCGCGCCGTGCCGTCGAGCTTGGTCATGACGAGGCCGGTGACCCCGGCGATTTCGGTGAAGGTCTGCGCCTGGCTGAGCGCATTCTGCCCCACCGTCGCATCGAGGGTTAAGATCACATCATGGGGCGCCGTGTCATCGAGCTTCTTGATGACACGGACGATCTTCGCGAGTTCGTCCATCAGCTCTTTGCGGTTTTGCAAGCGGCCCGCCGTATCGATCATCAACACGTCGACACCCTGCGCCTGGGCCTGTTTGACCGCGTCAAAGGCAAGGCCCGCCGCGTCGGCGCCAGCCGCGCCGGAGACCACCGGAGCGCCCGTCCGCTCGCCCCAAACTGCGAGTTGCTCAATGGCGGCGGCGCGGAAGGTGTCGCCCGCCGCCAACATGACCGACTTGCCGTCATCGGCGAATTTTTTCGCCAGCTTGCCGATGGTCGTCGTCTTGCCGGCGCCATTGACCCCGACCATCAACAGAATGTGCGGCTTGTGGGCGGGGTCCACCGCAAGCGGTTTTTGCAATGGCGAAAGGGTCGCCGCGACTTCGCCCGCCAGCGCGTCGCGCACTTCCTCGCCGGTGATGTCCTTGTCGAATTTGTCCTTCGCAAGTGCGGTCGTGATCCGCGTCGCGGCAGGCACGCCGAGATCGGCGGTGATCAACAGATCCGTCAGCTCCTCCAGCGTCTCGTCATCGAGACGGCGCTTGGTGAAGATGGCGCTAACGCCTTCCGTCAGCTTGTTGGAAGACTTCGAAAGCCCGTCACGGAGGCGGGACAACCAGCCCTTTTTCTTTTCCTGCGGCGGCGATTGAACCGGCGGCGGGGCGGCCTCTTCCGCAGCCGGAGCGGCTTCTTCCGGCGCCTCCCCTTGGCTGTCCGTTGGGTCAACCGCAGGCACGTCCGCAGGAGCATCCGCCGGGGTCGCGACCTCGGTTTCGGCCTCGGGTTTTTTCTTCCCGAACAAACCTGACAAAAATTTATTCGCCACGGAGCGTCTTACCCTCTTGAAAAGTTTCTATACGTCGTAATTATCTAAGCACGGACGGAATCCTCCGCGCCGTTTATGGAGACCACTATGGCGATCGCCAAACCACAAGCCAAACCTGCCGACAAGAAAACCCAAGCCAAACCCGCTGGCAAACCTTCGCCGAAACCGGCTGGCAAACCTGGCAAGTAACAGGTCGCAATAACTTGAAAGAGCCGCCCCAAAAGGGCGGCTTTTTCCGTTTTGGGGACAGGCTTGCTGACCGCTCACGCACGCGCCCCGACCAGGGCGTCGCCGTCGCGGCCCGTAATGGCGAGCTTGATGACATCGCCGACGCCGCCCGCAGCCTCGTCGGTTCCGTCGATCCGGACCGGGGCGAAATTGCCAAGCCGGGCGCGCCCGCCGCTTTCGCGAATGGCGTATTCCGTCCGCCCGACCAGCCCGTCGAGAAATGCCGAGAGCGCCGCCTCGCCCTTGGCGCGCAACCGCGCTGCCCGCGCCTTGACTTCAGCCCGCGGCAATTGCGGCATACGCGCCGCCGGGGTTCCCACGCGCGGCGAGAACGGAAAGACATGCAAATAAGACAGGCCGGCCTCGTCGATGATATCGAGGCTGTTTTGAAACATCGCCTCCGTCTCCGTCGGGAAGCCCGCGATCAGGTCTGCGCCAAAGGCGACATCGGGACGGCGCGCCCGGACCGCGGCGCATAGGTCGATCGCCTGCTCGCGGCTATGGCGGCGTTTCATCCGCTTCAAAATGAGATTGTCGCCAGCCTGCAATGACAGATGCAGATGCGGCGCAACGCGCGCATCCCCGACGATCCGTTCAAAAAGCTCATCGTCAATTTCAGCGCCGTCAATCGAGGACAGGCGAAGGCGGTAAAGATCGGGCGCCTGATCCAGCAACGCCGCGACCAGCCGCCCGAGCCGCGGCGCGCCGTCCAGATCGCTCCCATAGGATGTGATGTCGACGCCGGTCAGCACAATCTCGCGATGGCCATTATCGACCAGCCGTCGCGCCTGCTCCACCACCTCGGCGATCGGCGCCGAACGGGAATTGCCGCGGCCATAGGGGATGATGCAAAAGGTGCAGCGGTGATCGCAGCCATTTTGAATTTGCAGGAACGCCCGCGCGCGGTCGCCATAGCCGTCGATCATATGCCCGGCGGTTTCACGCGCCGACATGATGTCATTGACCCGGATAATGTCGTCAGCGGTTTCTGCCAGGCTGCGCCATTGGGCGGCGTCGAGCTTTTCCTGATTGCCGATCACGGCGGAAACTTCGTCCATCGCAGCGAAAGCTGCTGGCTCGGTCTGCGCGGCGCAGCCGGTGACGACGATGCGCGCATCGGGCCGCTCGCGCTTTAGCCGGCGAATGCGCTGGCGCGCTGTGCGCACCGCTTCATTGGTGACGGCGCATGTATTGACGATCGCCACATCATTGCAGCCCGCGCCGTCAGCGAGACGCCGCATGGTCTCGCTCTCCGCCGAATTCAGCCGACAGCCAAATGTGATGATCTCCGCAGTATCCGCCATGGCGGGCTATTTGGGCTATATGAGCGCCCGGCACAAGGCGCGGGCCGAGATTGAAAGACCTCTAGAGCGCAGCGACTCCATTGCGCTGAACCGCCGCCGCTTCGCCGCCGGGCCGCCGCGTCCGGGCGCTGTCTGATCCCGGCCGGTCTGCCAGCGCATGATCGCGCAGGATGCGCATCACTTGATAAAAATCATGGCGCGCCACGCAATCATTGAGATCGCCGTCGAGGCGAAAATCCGGCATCGAGGCCAGCGCTTCTTTCAGGATCGCCGCCGCCTCGCCATTGGAGAGCTGACCGGAAACCGCAAGCTGGGCGATGTAATAAGCGCGCTTCAGGGGCGTCGTCGCCTCCTCCGGCTTCAGCGCATCGCGCAAGCGGAGAATATGCGCGCCCTCGGTTTTCACCCGCAGGCGCGTATTGCGTTCGCCATTTTCAACGAGGACGCCATTGATCATCAGCTCTTCGTGGGGACGCAGTTTCAGAATCAATCCGCTCATAAGCTCTCCCACCTGCCGTGATGTTGAGCATAGGCGCCAATTGCAATATTCGCAACCTATGATTGCAATATATACAACTATAGGAAGAAACTTGAGAAGTGCTTAAGCCTGCGGGCGGGGAGAAGCCGCGTCAATTCTCCATCGCGAGGATGATGGAAAAGCCGACCACCATAAAGATCGCGAGCGGGAAAAACGCCCCGATGATCGCCGGCACCACCCCCAGCGCGCCAAAGGCGAGGGCGAGGTTTTCGACAATGAAATAGGTGAAACCAAGCGCCGCGCCGGACACCGCCCGCGCCAGCAACACTCCCTGACGATGCACCCCGAAACCGGCGATCGCGCCAAGCAGGGGCATCACCAGCGTCGCCATTGGTTTTGAAAACCGGCCGAGAAGCTGGGTCATCGGGCCGCGCGTATCGGCGCGGTCCTTGTTGAGCTGGCGGATCTTGGCGGACAATTCGGGCAGGCTGGTCTGCTCCGGCTCCAGCGTCATGGCGAAGAGCAGTTCCGGATCGAGAGAGTTGGTCCAGATCACTTCCGCCGTATAGGTCACTTCCTGGGTCAGCGCATCGAGCCGGCGCACCGCATAAAGCCGCCAGGCGCCGTCTTCAAACCGCGCCGCACGCGCTTCGATCGTGCTCGCCAGCAAACCATCGGTCATATCGTAGATTGTCACGCCGGAGAGCATGACCGCATCAGCCACCCGCGCGGCGCTGTCGGCGGCGATGAATTCGCCGTCATAATTGATGCGAATGTCCGTACGCGTATCGCTTTCTGGCGGCAGGTCGACGGCGTAGTCGTTCACCTCCCAGTAATCGAGTGCTTCGGAAGCGCGCACCACGACGGTTTCATGAAAGGCGAAATGAAACAACGACACCAATCCGCAAACAAAGCCGAGCGGGAACAGGACGCGCTGCACCGACAATCCGGCGGCGCGCATGATGGTGATTTCGCTGGTATGGCTCAGCCCGGCCATGGTCAGCACCACGCCGAGCAGCGCCGCAAAAGGAATAAACTGACTGATGATTTGCGGCGTGCGCAGCGAAATATAGCGCATCACCGATTCAAATCCGGCGCCGTCGGCGGCCATGATGTCGCTCGACCGGTTGAGGAGGTCGAGCATCTGCAAAATAATCACAAAAAAGATCAACAGGCCGATGAAGCGGACGAAAAACATCTGCCCGACATAATGCATGAAGATGTGGCGCTTGAACTTCATTCAGCCGCATCCGCCGCTGCGGGCGCGGCGATACGCACCGTTTCATCTGAACGCCGCGACATGACTTTCGCCGAGCGGGCCTGGTCTATCGAGCCATTATATAAATAGGCGGAAACCATCACGAAGAGCGCGAAAATGCCGACCATGCTGATCAGCGGCGACAACTCGCCATTCGCCGCAACGACCTTGCCCCACTCCTCCAGCACTTCGTGATAGACGATCAGGATCGCCACCCCGACCACGGGTTTCAAATTCGATGCGCGCCGGCTCCGGTGACGCCCATGGCGACCGCAAGGATCGGCAGCACCAGAAATGTCAGCGGATGCAAGATGCGCCAATAAAGACCCGCGCGATAATCATCATAACGCTCCGCATTTTTCGGCTGCGTGCGCAGATAGGAGATGATTTCGCCAATGGTTGCTTCGCGTTCATCGGTGCCGCGCTCGCGGAAGACGTCAATCGCCGGCAGGTCGATCTCAAGATCGAAACTGTCTGAATCAAGAGTGCTGATCCGGTCGCCAAGCGAATTGATAATGATCTGGCGGCCATCCTGCAGCTTCAACAACAACGACGAAATCTCCGGCGTTGTCGAAATGGAGCCATAGCGCGCGGTGATCACGGTCTTGCTGCCGTCGCGGCTGCGGCGCTCTAGAAACACATCGCGGGCGTCGCGGGTTGCGGCATTGATTTCGCCGAGCCTGATGGTGACGCCGTCGCTGATCTCAATGAATTCGCCTGCTGGTATTTTGATGCCGAGCGCGCCGGAGGTCACGTCGAAACGGATCTCTTGATACTTATAGCGCGCGAAAGGCTGGACATAGGAGACCAGCAGAAAATCCAGCAGCATCAAAACGAGGACGAGCATGTAAACCGGGCGCATCAGCCGCCCGAAAGACGCGCCGGCGGAATTCAGCGCATCAAGCTCGCTCGACATGGACAAATTGCGGAAAGCCATCATGACGCCGAGAAAGACCCCGAGCGGCAGCGCCAGGCCGAGATAGTGCGGCAGCAGATTGGCGAGCATGCGCCAGACCACGTCCACCGGCCCCTGCTCGGCGAGGACGAAATCGAACAGCCGCAGCATCTGCTCCATCAGCAAAAGCATCCCTGCGACGCACAGCGCCAGGATCAGCGGCGTTGCGACGGCGCGCAGAATATAACGGTCAATAAGATGCATGGACGGAAACGCACCTGCCAGACGGCGGACAAAGCGGCGGAGAGAGAACCGCCGGAAGAGGGTCTGTAGCGAATTCCGGACCAATTCGGAAGGTGATCATGAAAAACCGCCACTTTTCAAGCCCTGGGACCTCAAGACCTACACCCGCGCCGGGGCGGCGCGATAGTCGGTCCGCGCAAGATGAGCCGTGGCGAAAAACATGGCGATATTGAAAATCTGCGACAGCCCCGCCTCAGCCACCAGCATGCCGGCCACCGCCGCCTCAGGCGCGCCGACAATCGGCGCCAGGCTCAAGGCCGCGCCAAGATAGACAATGTCCTGATTGGGCAGGAAGGGCACCCGGCTGAGCACCAGCTGCATGGCGATAAAGGTGAGGAACGCCATCACCGGCGCGCCCGGCAGCGCCGAGGCGTACATGGCGGCGTGAAGCAGAATGATCAGCGCCTGACGGGCGCCATGAACGCCAATCAGCTTCGGCATCACCCCTTTGGGCAGCGCCATCAGCTTGTCGCGGAAAATCATCACCAGCACCGACAGCGTCGCCGCAGATGCGAAGGCGAGCGCGAACAGCCAGCCAGCGCCCGGAAACGCCTCAAGCCCGGCCTTCAGGCCGCCAGTCGCCGCCAGCACCAGGATCAAAACCACAGTCGCCGCATTCGAGGCGAAGGCTGAAAGGAGATTATTGTCCTTGACGCCGATCAGGATTTTCTTGTGCGGCAAGGCCAGGCGCCGGCGGGCCCAGATCGTCAGAAAGGCCTCGCCGGAATATCCCATGACCGCAAAATTATAGACCCGCTTGCGGATGAAGACGAAGAAATGGCGCACCAGCGGCTGCGACCAGACAATTTCGTAGAGCGCCAGCTCCGAGATAGGCAGCGCCAAAAAGCGCAGCAGGAAAAACAGATAGAACCAGGGCGACACTGGCAGGGCGCCGATCACTTCGCGCCAGCCAAGATGGGTCAGCTTGTAAAGGAGATACGCGACGATTGCGGCGAGCACGCCATATTGCATGATCTTCAGCGCCCGCTGCACGTCCGGGCGCTCGCGCAAAACACGCCAATGATCACGCAGTCCGGCGCCGGCGGACTTGATAAGGGGAACGATCATTTCCGGGCGCGCGCTTTACGCTGCATGGCGGCGCGCCGCCGCTGCAGACTGCGCGTGACGCGCGGAAGGCTGGAACTCTTCAAGCGCCTCGAAATAATGACCGACCAGCTCGGCCAGAATGGCGTCCCAGCTGAAGCGGGCGCTTTTTTCGCGCGCGGCGCGCCCGAAACGCTGGCGCAAATCAGCGTCGCCCGCGAGAAGCGCCAATTGCTCTGCAAAGCCCGCCGCATTGGGCTCCGCCAGATAGCCGGTGACGTCATGCTCGATCAGGGATTTGCTGCCTGCCGCCGCCGCGCCAATCGACGGCAAGCCCGACGCCATAGCCTCCAGCGTCACATTGCCGAACGTCTCGGTGATCGACGGATTGAAGAAAATGTCGGCGCTGGCATAGGCGCGGGCCAGCCCTTCGCCCTGCTGATAGCCCGCAAACACCCCGTCCGGCAGGAGCCGCGAGAAAGTTTCGCGCTCCGGTCCGTCGCCGACAATCAGCGCCTTTAACGCCGGCGCCTTGGCTTTCGCGCGCTTGAAGGCGTCGACGAAAATATCGATGCCTTTTTCCAGCACCAGCCGCCCGACAAAGGCCGCCACCACATCATCCGCATGGAAACCATTTGCTTCGCGCCACGCCATGTCGCGCCGCGCCGGATTAAACAGCTCTCCGTCGACGCCGCGCGTCCACAGACGGATATCCTCGCCAATGCCGTCGCGCTTCAACTCTTCGACCATCGAATGCGACGGCGCATAGACATGCTCGCACCGCCCGTAAAAATACCGCATGTAGCGCGTCAGATATTTTTCGAACCAGCGCATATTGTAATAGCGCGGGTAAGTATCGAATCTGGTGTGAAACGACGCGACCGCGGGGATGCCCGCTTTGCGCGCATAATTGAGCGCGCTCAGGCCCGTGAAATCAGGCGCGGCGACATGAACAAGCGTCGGCTTGAAGGCGTCAAGCGCGCGCCGCGCCTCGCCGCGAATGCGAAAGCCCATGCGATATTCGCTGCGCTTGCCGGGCAGCGCGATGGACGGGATCGAGATCAGCGTGCCGGAATGCTGGAAGGCCGGCTTGTCATTTGTCGGCGCGAACACCAGCACCTCATGCCCCTGGCGCTCCAGATAGGCGACCAGCATGTTGAGGGCGCGCACCGGCCCGTCCATGACGTAATTATAATTGCCGGAAAACAAGGCGACGCGCAGCTTGCGATCTGTTCTCGAAAGGGGGGCGCTCATCGCTCTGCTCAACACTGCTTCGATATGGCCGGCTGCTGGTTTGGCTTGCAAGAGAGCCCCCGCCAGCCCTCTCCGGAGCGCGAAAAGAGCACTACCAGACCATATGATCAACTCCCGGGATGGGCGTGTAAACCCCGCCCGGCGCGCCGCGTCAAGTCAGGCGCCGCTACGGGCCTCAGGCCTCGCGCTGGCCTTCGATCCAGTCGATGAACAGCGCGGAAATATCAGCCCCGCCGAAGCGGCGCACTTCCTGCACGCCGGTCGGCGAGGTGACGTTGATTTCGGTCAGATAGTCGCCAATCACGTCGATCCCGGCGAAGGCGAGGCCGCGCTCGGAGAGCACCGGCCCGATCCGGTCGCAGATCTCCTGATCGCGCTCGGACATCTCCACCGCTTCAGCGCGCCCGCCCACATGCATGTTGGACCGGGTCTCCCCTTTGGCGGGCACCCGATTGATCGCGCCCACCGCCTCGCCATCGAGGAGGATGATGCGCTTGTCGCCATTGCGGACATCGGGCAGGAATTTCTGAATGATCGCCGGCTCCGCATAGGCTTCGGAGAAAAGCTCCAGCAATGCGTTGAAGTTGGAATCGTCGCTTGAAAGCTTGAACACGCCGGCGCCGCCATTGCCGTAAAGCGGCTTGACGATGACGTCGCCATGCTCGGCGCGGAAAGCACGCATCGCCTCCGCATCGCGGGTGATCAAGGTCGGCGGCGTGAGATCCTGAAAATCGAGGACAAAGAGTTTTTCCGGCGCATCGCGAATAGACCGCGGATCGTTGAGGACCAGCACTTCCGGCGTCAGGCGCTCAAGAATTTGCGCCGCCGTGATATACGCCATGTTGAAGGGCGGGTCCTGACGCACCAGCACCACATCAACCTCATGGAGGTTGATCACTTCCGGCGCCGAAAGCGTCACATGCTCGCCCTGCACACGCTGAAGGGTCTCGACCTTGCGGGCGCGGGCGCGCACGACGCCGCAATCGAGTTGCAGCATTTGCGGCTGGTAAATCCAGATCTGGTGACCGCGCCCAAACGCCTCAAGCGCCATGTCGAAAGACGTGTCCGCATTGACGTTGACCGCCTCAATGGGGTCCATCTGAATGGCGATCTTCAACATAACTGCCTGTCCTGAGAAATCTTTTACTGGGCCGCCACGCTGCGCAAGGCGACATGGCTCACCACCTTTTCCACTCCGGGGACGGTTCGCGCAAGCTCCAGCGCGCGGTCAAGGTCGCTTTGACGGCGCGATGCGCCCAGCAAATAAACCACAGCGCCGGAGACCGCGATCTTGTAATCGCCGCTCACCACGTCCTTATCCGCAATCAGCCTGGCGCGCAGGACCTGATCAATGCGCGCATCTTCAAAACCCTGACCGAATGACGTGTCGTCGCCGACGAAAACTTCGTCGATCACTTCTTTGACATTATCCGCCTTCCAGGCGTTTTCGATCAGCTTCTTGCGCCCCGCCTCGGACGGCATGGTGCCGGTCAGCATCAGGCGGCCTTCATAGAGGGTGATGTCCACATCGCTGTAATCATGCGTCCGGTCAGCGAACAGCACATTCTTCAAGTCAGCATTGCCGGCGAGATCGGAAAAGCTCTGGTCGAGATTGCGGCTGGAGGCGCAGGCGGCGAGCCCGAGCGCGGCGGCGAGAAGAAAAAGGCGGGAGACAAACTTGGTCATCAGATAACTCCTCGATGCGCGCATCATGTGGCGGCAATTCATGTCGGCCGAAAGACAATCAGCTTCCTATCGGCTGTTTCGGCCGTGAAGAAAACCGCTTGGCGCCGCCGCCTTCATTCACCTTCGCGCCAGGCGTCAGGCCGGTGACGCACATGCCAGCCCGAGACCGCGACAATATCGTAACGCATCATGCAATCTGCAAGATGGCTGTGCCGGGACAGAAACAACCCTGCGGCCTTTTCGATCCGTCGCCGCGCGCTTGCGGTCACCGCCTCGACCGCCGCATCGGCGCTGCGGCGCGCCTTCACTTCCGCAAAGACCACCAGCCGCCCGCGCCGGGCGATCAGGTCGATCTCGCCCAAAGGCGTACGATAGCGCCGCGACAGGATTGAAAAGCCTTTTATCATCAGCGCCAGCGAGGCCAGCCATTCGGCCCGGCGGCCGCCCTGCTCCGCCTTGCGGCGGCGTTCGGTTGCGCCCTCCGGCGTCACTTCGCATCCTTGAGCGCGAGCGCGCGGGCGTAAGCTTCCTTGCGCGGCACGGACAACGCTTCCGCCGCCGCAGCAGCCGCTTCCTTGACGCTCATGGTCTCAAGCGCGCGCGCAAGGAACGCGTCAATGTCGCCGCTATCCGCAGCATGGATTTCCGGCGGGTGTACGAGAATGACGATCTCGCCTTTCGGCGCCGCCTGCGCATAGGCGGCGGCGAGTTCCGACAATTCGCCTTCGCGGAATTCTTCATGCAGCTTGGTGATCTCTCGCGCGACAACCGCCTTGCGCTCGCCAAAGGCCGCCGCCATCGCCGCCAGCACATCGGCAAGGCGCGGCGCGGTTTCGTAAAAGACCAGCGTCGCCTCAATCGCGGCGAGGCCGGCGAGCGCTTTGGCTCGGGCGCCCTGCTTGGACGGCAAAAACCCGGCGAAGAAAAACCGGTCGCTCGGCGCACCGGCGGCGCACAGCGCGGCGATCCCCGCATTGGCGCCGGGCACCGGATAGACCGCAACGCCCGCATCGCGCGCCTCACGCACCAGCTTGTATCCAGGATCGGAGATCAGCGGCGTGCCCGCATCAGAGACCAGCGCGATCACGGCGCCGTCTTGCAGCTTTTTAAGGATACCCGGCCGCACACGCGCGGCATTATGCTCATGATAGGGCGAACGGGGGGTGTCGATCCCATAGGCGCTCATCAGCTTTGCGGTCTGACGCGTGTCCTCACACAAAACCAGATCGGCGTTTTGGAGGACTTCCACGGCGCGATAGGTCATGTCGGCGAGATTGCCGATCGGCGTCGCCGTCACATAAAGGCCAGGTTCCTGCTTTATACTGGCTTTCTCACTATCGTGGCTCAAGGTCCTGTTCACCATGGATTTAGCCATGAACGGCGCTGGGGGCGGCGTCAATTGCTCCCCTGCCGTTTACATCTCAGCCGTTTACGCCGCACCCGGCGGCGGCTAATCTCGCCGCCCACGCCCCATGCCGGCAAAGGCTCTCAGCCAAGGCATAGCGGGGTCACCAGGGCAGACACGAAGGAAGTTGAGCACATGCGGTTTTCCCTCACCCCGATTTTGAAGGCCGGACTGGCGATTTCGGCGGCGCTCGCCATGGCGGCCTGCGCCACCAGCACCACATCGCCGCGCCCATCATCGGGGCCGGTCATCGCGCAGCCGGGCGTCGACTACCCGCAGCCGGATATAGACGGTGAGATTTTCGAAGAAGCCGAGCGCTATGACCGCCGCGCCTTCACCCGCCCGCCGCATATGGAAGGCGCGGAGCCTGTTCGGGTCGGCCTGCTGCTGCCTTTCTCGGCCGAAAACGAAGCCGCGCGCCGGGTCGCGTCGGCGATGTTCGACGCCGCCCAGCTCGCCGTCTTCGACGCAGGCGATCAGAATTTCCTGCTGATCCCGAAAGACACGCGCGGCGAAGCGGAAGGCGCCGCTGCGGCGGCCCGCTCTGCGCTGGCTGATGGCGCGGAAATCATTCTCGGACCGCTCTTTGCGGAATCGGTCGACGCCGCCGCCGCTGTCACCCGCGCCGCCAGCGTTCCGATGATCGCCTTTTCGTCAGACCTCAGGTCCGCCGGCAATGGCGTCTTTCTGCTGTCCTTCCCGCCGGAACTTGAAATTGCGCGGGTCACTGAATTCGCGATGACGCAGGAGATGACGCGCTTTGGCGTGCTTGCGCCGATGACCGCCTATGGCGACCGGGTTTCCGGCGCCTTCGCAGAAGAAGTCTTCGCGCGCGGCGGCGTCATCGTCCATGAAGAACGCTATGAGCAGGAACCGGACGCGATGCTCGCCCCCGCCAAACGTCTGGCGCAATATTCAAAGCAGATCATTCCGATCGAAATGCGCCATGGCTATCAGGGCGACCGCACCCAGCCGCTGGCCGAGGACGCCAGCACCGAAGCCGGCTACACCCAGGGCTATCAGGCAGTGCTGATGCCCGAACAGGGCACGTTGTTGCGCGCCCTGGCGCCGCTGCTGCCTTACTACAATGTGGACATCAACCGGGTGAAAATTCTCGGCGTATCGAGCTGGAACAATCCGCGCCTGACGCGTGAGCCCGCTTTGCGCGGCGGCTGGTTCGCGGCGCCGGAGCCGACCATCACCGCGAATTTTGAAAAACATTTCGCCGACGCTTTCGGCTCGCCGCCGCCGCGCCTTGCCTCTCTCGCTTATGACGCCACGCTGCTTTCCGCCCGCCTCGCCGCCAGCCAGCGCAAGCGCAATCGCTTTGACGCAGAGTCAATCGCCGACCCGAATGGGTATTTCGGCGCGGACGGGCTGTTCCGGCTTAATCTGAACGGCACGGTGGAACGCGGGCTCGCCATTCTGGAAATCCAGCCCGGCGGCATTCAGGTCATTGACCCGGCGCCGCGCAGCTTCGCGCCTGCTTACTAACGACGGAATGGCCGCAGGCCTTTTTGCCGACCGCATGCCGCAACAATAGTCCGTTCAAGGAGCATTTTGTGATCTGCGCCCTCCCCCGTTTTGCTCCGGCGCTCTGCGCCTTGTTCTTTGTTTCCTCCGCCCATGCGGAAGCAGCGCTCGACCACGCAACCGCGCCGCTGCTGATCGCAGCAGCGGAAAAGGCGCGCGCCAACGCGCATAACCTATACGCCTTCACGGTCGAACACTGGTCGAGCAATGGCGAGAAAGAAGCCACGGTAAAGCTGCATTACGACCCGCGCCTGCCGGAAGGCGAGCAATGGACAGTGCTGGCGCCCGCCGAGGACGATCTCGACAAGGATGCGAAAAAAGCCCTGAAGAAAATGCGCAAGGCGGAAATGCAGGACAATCCGGTTCTCTATGAAAAACTCGACGAGATGATCGAGGTCGCAGAGTTCCGCGAGGAGACTGAAACGGAAGCCGTCTTCGTGGCGCAGGTCGATGAAGACGAGTTTCCCAAAGACGCGCTGGAAGTCTACATCACGCTGAACAAGCCGCAGGCCTATGTCTCAAAAATCGAAGTGCGCTCGAAAAAGCTTTCAAGCCGATGCCGATCGCAAAAGTCGAGCATCTGATCCAGACCCAGACCTTCGCCGCGCCCCATGGCGACGAACCCGCTTTCCTCGCCACTTCCGATGGCGTGGTTGAAGGCGAAGCGATGTTCAAATCCTTCAAACAGCTCACCCATCAGGTCTTTTCCGACATTGAAAAAGTCGGCGTTATCGACCGCGAGGCCGGGGAGTAAGCACCGCTTCTCTGCGGCTTACCCCCTTCAGGACACAACAATCCCTTCATCCTGAGGGCGCGCATGAAATGCGTGCGTCTCGAAGGGCGAAGGGATTGTTGCCCCTCAGGATGAAGCGTCCGGGAATTGCATTCGCCGCAGGCAAGCCCCATTTTATGTCTCGATCCCCGCCTGCGCGGGGATGAACGGAGATGATGGTCCAACGCCCATGCAGAAATTTCTGATCACCGCCAGGATCATCCTGCTGGTTACGGGGCTTTTGTGGCCGGTGCTTTCGAAACTCGGGCTCGGCCGCCTGCCCGGCGACTTGCGTGTAGAGCGCGAAGGCTTTTCGTTCTTCTTCCCGGTGACGACGATGATCGTCGTCTCAATCGTCCTGACGCTGATCTTGCGATTTTTCGGGCGGTAGCTAGACCCCGGTGGAGCCAAAACCGCCGGCGCCGCGCACCGTGTCGTCAAGCTCTTCGACTTCTTCGAACACCGCCTGATAGACCGGGGCGAACACCATCTGACCGATGCGGTCGCCGCGATTGATGGTGAAATCCTCCGCGCCGTGATTGATCAGGATCACCTTCAGCTCGCCGCGATAATCAGCGTCGATGGTGCCCGGCGCGTTGACGCAGGAAATGCCGAACTTCGCCGCAAGGCCGGAGCGCGGGCGCATCTGCGCCTCCCAGCCCGGCGGCATGGCGATGGCGATGCCGGTCGGCACCATGAACCGCTCGCCGGGTTTCAGCGTCAGCGCCTCAGCAACCGCCGCGCGCACATCGCAGCCCGCAGCGAGTTCGGTTTCATAGCGCGGCAGCTCAAGCCCTTCTGCATGGGGCAGACGCTTGATCCGGACATTGAGTTCTGCTGGCTCAGCGAGCGGCTTGAATGCAGTGGCGGACATGGGCGAGCTCCTAGATTTGTTAAGAGGGTTAGCGCGTCGGCCGCACAATGCAGATCGGATTTTATCCAAAATTTTCCAACAGACTTTTCCTCATCCTGTTTGCGCAAATTTTCCACCGCTCATCCCGGCGAAAGCCGGGACCCAGACTGCACAAGCTGGAAATCAGTAAGGCGCAGGAGGGCCTGGTGGAAAACCATCACGCTCCGACTGTGGAAACTCACTTGATACTGGATCCCGGCTTTCGCCGGGAAGAGCGGGTCTTTAACCTCCGCCCATGAAAAAGGGCGCTGACGCGCCCCTTTTCCACAAGCCGTTTAGCCGCGCCTACAGCGCCGCCTGAAGCTCTTTCAGCCGGTCCAGCGATTGCTGGGCGTTGAGTTTCTTGTCGTCCGTATCGGCGTCGGCGAGATCTTCTTCCGCATTCTTGATGCGCGAGGCGATCGCCGCGGCGTCGAGATCTTCCGCCTTCATCGCTTCTTCGGCGAGAACGGTGAGGCCCGACGGAGAAATCTCCGCAAAGCCGCCGCGCACGAAGATGCGGCTTTCATCGGAACCCGATTTGATCCGCACCATGCCCGGCGCCAGCGTCGTCATCAGCGGTGAATGGTTCGGCAACACGCCGATCCAGCCCTCGACGCCGGGAATGTCGACCTGGTCGACTTCCGCCGACATCAGTTCGCGCTCCGGCGAGACGAGATTGAAATGGAGTTTGTCAGCCATTTCCGCTTACGCCGCTTCCGCTGCGAGACGCTCTGCTTTTTCGATCGCTTCGTCCATGGAGCCGACCATGTAGAAGGCTGCTTCCGGCAGGTGATCGTAATCGCCAGCAACGAGACCTTTGAAGCCTTTGATGGTGTCAGCGAGCGGCACCAGCTTGCCCGGGCTACCGGTAAAGATTTCCGCCACGAAGAACGGCTGCGACAGGAAGCGCTCAACCTTACGGGCGCGCGCCACGACGAGTTTGTCTTCTTCGGACAGCTCGTCCATGCCGAGAATGGCGATGATGTCCTGCAGCGACTTGTAGCGCTGCAAGATGCCCTGCACGTCGCCGGCGACCTTGTAGTGCTCTTCGCCGATGATGCGCGGATCGAGAATGCGCGAGGTGGAGTCGAGCGGGTCAACCGCCGGATAAATGCCTTTTTCCGCGATGGAGCGGTTCAGCGTCGTCGTCGCGTCCAAGTGCGAGAAGGAGGTCGCCGGCGCAGGGTCGGTCAAGTCGTCGGCCGGCACGTAAATCGCCTGCACCGAGGTGATCGAGCCTTTGGTCGTCGTCGTAATGCGTTCCTGCATCATGCCCATGTCAGTGGCGAGCGTCGGCTGATAGCCCACCGCCGAAGGAATGCGGCCCAACAGCGCCGACACTTCCGAGCCAGCCTGGGTGAAGCGGAAGATGTTGTCGACGAAGAACAACACGTCCTGACCGGCGTCACGGAAATGTTCCGCAACCGTAAGGCCCGACAGCGCAACCCGCGCACGGGCCCCCGGAGGCTCGTTCATCTGACCGTAAACGAGAGCAGCTTTGGAGCCTTCGCCGCCGCCTTCTTTGTTCACGCCGGATCTCGATCATCTCGTGATAAAGGTCGTTGCCTTCACGGGTCCGCTCGCCAACGCCGGCGAACACGGAGTAACCACCGTGAGCCTTCGCGATGTTGTTGATCAGCTCCATGATCAAAACCGTCTTGCCGACGCCCGCGCCGCCGAACAGGCCGATCTTGCCGCCCTTCACGTAAGGGCAGAGCAGATCGACAACCTTGATGCCGGTTTCGAGAATTTCAGACTCGGTGGACTGTTCGGTGAGCGGCGGCGCTTCCTGGTGGATGGCGCGCTTCGCCGTGTGCGGGATCGGGCCCAGCTCGTCCACCGGCTCGCCGATGACGTTCATGATGCGGCCCAGCGTGCCGTCGCCAACCGGCACGGAGATCGCTTCGCCGGTGTCGGTCACCTTGGCGCCGCGCACCAGACCTTCGGTCGAGTCCATGGCGATGGTGCGCACGGCGTTTTCGCCCAAATGCTGCGCGACCTCGAGCACGAGACGCTGCCCGTTATTCTCGGTTTCCAGCGCGTTCAGGATGGGGGGCAGCTTGTCGTCAAACACAACGTCCACGACAGCGCCGATCACCTGACTAATCCGGCCTTGATTGCTCATTTTTACGTCCTTCGCCTCTGTTCGGTCTCTTCTCTGATAACGAGCAGTGATGGTTTTGCCTTCAAAACCGGCACTGTCGCCAATGCTATTTTGCGTTGCTTCCAGATAAGGCGCGGGCAAGGCCGTAACGGCGCGCCGCCCACTCAACATCCGCAACACAATCAGGATTAACCGCACAATCCGCGAACTGACGTCCAAGAAAGCCCCCGCTTCCCGCATGACCCACAAGGGCCGAAACGCTGCACCGCAGCAATCTTAGGGGTTTCCTGCCATCATGCGCAAGCCTGGCGCGATTTTCTCCTAAACTCGTCTCCTCAACTACTCGCTCAGCGCGCCCTACAGGGCTTCCGCGCCGGCGATGATCTCAATCAGTTCGGTCGTGATCTGCGCCTGACGGGCGCGGTTATATTTCAGGTTCAGCTTGTCGATCATGTCGCCGGCATTGCGCGTGGCGTTGTCCATGGCGGACATCGACGCGGCCTGTTCAGAGGCGACATTTTCGAGCAGAGCGCGGAACACCTGAACCGCCACATAACGCGGCAGCAGGGCGCGCAGAATATCCGCCTCGTCCGGCTCATATTCGTAGACGGCGCCTTTAAGGTCCGGCGTCACCACGCCTTCCGGCGCTTCCGCCGGAATGATTTTTTGCGCGGTCGGCACCTGCGTCACGACGTTTTTAAACTTGCCGAAAAACAGCGTCGCCACATCGAACTCGCCAGCGTCGAAACGCGTAAGCACTTGTTCGGCGATCTCATGCGCTTCACCGAAGCCGACCTGTTTGATCTCGACGAAATTCGTCTTCCAGACAATCAGATCGCCATAGAGACGCTTGAGCTGGTCGTTGCCCTTGCGGCCGACGGTGATGATTTTGACTTTTTTGCCTTCGCCTTGAAGGCGCGTGATGTGCTCGCGCGCCAGCCGGACGATGGATGAGTTGAAGCCGCCGCACAGACCTTTGTCAGCCGTCGCGACGATCAGCAAATGGGTTTCGTCCTTGCCGGTGCCGGACAAAAGCTTCGGCGCATTCGGATTGCCCTTGGCGCTGGCCGACAGATTGGCGAGCACCGCCTCCATCCGCTCCGTATAGGGACGGGCTTCAGTGGCGCGCTCTTCCGCACGGCGCAGTTTCGCCGCGGCGACCATCTGCTTCGCCTTGGTGATCTTCTGCGTCGACTTAACCGAAGCGATCCGGTTTTTGAGGTCCTTAAGAGAGGGCATCGTTGCGCCTTTTCTTTAAGCGAAGTTCTTGGCGAACGCGTCGAGCGCTGCGACGAGCTTTTCTTCAGTGTCTTTCTCGAGCTTGCCGCTTTCACGGATCGCTTTGAGAATGTCGCTGTGATCGGCATGCAGCTTGCGCAGGAATTCAGCTTCGAATTCGCGCACGCGATTTTTCGGGAACTTGTCGAGGTAACCGTTGGTGCCGGCGAAAATCACGCAGACCTGTTCTTCAACCTGAAGCGGCGAATACTGGTTCTGCTTCATCAGCTCGGTCAGGCGGTCACCGCGATTGAGAATGCGCTGGGTCGTGGCGTCGAGATCGGAGCCGAACTGCGCGAAAGCCGCGAGTTCGCGATACTGCGCCAGCTCGCCTTTGATCTTGCCCGCAACCTGTTTCATCGCCTTGATCTGAGCCGAGGAGCCCACGCGCGACACTGACAGGCCGACGTTCACCGCAGGACGAATGCCCTGGAAGAACAAATCGGTCTCGAGGAAGATCTGACCGTCGGTGATCGAGATCACGTTGGTCGGAATATAGGCGGACACGTCGTTGGCCTGCGTTTCAATGATCGGCAGCGCGGTCATCGAGCCTGCGCCGTGATCTTCATTCAGCTTCGCCGAACGCTCAAGCAGGCGCGAGTGGAGATAGAAAACGTCGCCCGGATATGCTTCACGGCCCGGCGGACGGCGAAGCAGAAGCGACATCTGGCGATAAGCAACGGCTTGCTTGGAGAGATCATCATAAATGATCAGCGAGTGCATGCCGTTATCGCGGAAATATTCAGCCATCGCACAACCGGCGAAAGGCGCGAGGAACTGCAGCGGGGCCGGCTCGGAAGCGGTCGCGGCGACGACGATGGAATATTCCATGGCGCCGTTGTCTTCGAGCGTCTTGACGATCTGCGCCACGGTGGAGCGCTTCTGACCGATCGCTACATAGACGCAATAAAGTTTCTTCGACTCGTCGTCGCCCTGGTTCACCGCTTTCTGGTTCAACACGGCGTCGATGCAGATCGCGGTCTTGCCGGTCTGACGGTCGCCAATCACCAGCTCGCGCTGACCGCGGCCAACCGGGATCATGGAGTCGATGGCCTTGATGCCGGTCTGCACTGGTTCGTGCACGGATTTACGCGGCAGGATGCCCGGCGCTTTCACATCAACGAGACGGCGCTCCGTCGCATCGATCGGGCCCTTGCCGTCAATCGGATTGCCGAGCGGGTCGACAACGCGGCCAAGAAGGCCTTTGCCAACCGGCACGTCCACGATCGTCTTGGTGCGCTTGACCGTGTCGCCTTCACCGATGGCGCGGTCATCGCCGAAGATCACGACGCCGACATTGTCGCTTTCCAGGTTCAGCGCCATGCCTTTTACGCCATTGGCGAATTCGACCATCTCACCAGCCTGGACATTGTCGAGGCCGTAGACGCGCGCGATGCCGTCGCCAACCGACAACACCTGGCCGATTTCCGAGACTTCAGCATCCTTGCCGAAATCCTTGATCTGCTGTTTCAGGATGGAGGAAATTTCCGCCGCATTGAGTTCCATGAGCTCAGGCCTTTTTCATTACGGTCTTCAAACGAGTAAGTTTGGTCTTCAACGATGCATCGACCATTTTGGAGCCGATCTTGACGACAAGACCGCCCAGCAAATCCGGATCGACGCGGGTTTCAAGATTGACCGCCTTGCCGACCATGCGCTCGATCTCAAGGCGCAGCGCCTTGACCTGATCGTCACTCATGGGGGCGGCGGTTGCAGCTTCGGCGCTGACTTCGCCGCGTTCATCGGCGGCCAGCGCGCGGAAGGCGCGGATAATGTCTTCGAGTGCAAACAGGCGCCGGTTCTTGGCGACCAGTTTGAGGAAATTGCCGGTCAGCGCGGAATAGCCTGCGCGCTCAGCCAGCGCGGTCACGGCGTTCACCTGCTCGGGCCGGTCATAGACGGGACTGCGCAGAAAACTGCGAAGATCCGCCGACGCATCAATGGCGGTTTGCAGGTTGCTCAATTCCCCTTCGATCTTTTCGATGGCGCCGGCATCGCGGGCGAGATCGAAAAGCGCAGCCGCATAGCGACCGGCGACACCGGAAACGGGGGCGAGATTGGCAGACGCGGCGCTATCGGACGTTGAATTCGCGGACACGGGCGCTGTTCGCTCCTCAAGGATCGGGCGCCGAAAAATACCGGCGCCTAAGGCTTTGAATTTACATACGAAAAGAAGGCCACGCTCGCTTACAAACGCGCCCTCTTCATGGGATCGCGCGAGGCGATAGCATGGCCCCCGCCGCGACGCAACAAGGACAAGTGCGGCGGAATGGCGAAACCTGCGATTGTCGGGGTTTTCTTAGAGGCCGAGACTGAGCCGGAGGCCCATCTGATCAAGGCCTTCATTGTCGCTGCAAAGCTCGGCGTTGGAGATGTGATTCCAGTGAAAGGACGCGCTGAGGCGGTCGGTCACCCGGTATCCCACATCGCCCGCCACCCGGATCAGCACCCGGCAGCCGTAAAACACGGTGTTCGACACCCGCGCCGCATCCGCCACCGGATCATAGGCGTCGGTTTCGCCATTATGGATGGCGGCGCCGATGCCGGCGGTCACGAACCAGCGTGAGGTGAGGTCGACTTTCCAGTCGAGCCCGCCATAGAGCTGGCTGGTGGCGTCGCCATCTGTCGCGATGGTCGCGCCGATAATCGGGCGCGGCTTGGCCAAAATGGAGAGGAACCGGGGGATTTGAAAACCGCCTCGCCATTCAGCGCGACGCCTTGCTCTTTATCGGAACCAAAACCGCAGCAGCCTTGCGCGTAAATGCCGACGCGGACTTCCTCTAACGGATCCGCCGCAGCGGCGGACGCCATAACGGCACAGCCGGCGAAAACTGCTGCAAGCTTTTTCATAAGAACCCCTCAACGACCCGTGACTGATACAACTGTTCCGTGCTCAATCCAAGGTTGAGCAAGCAGCGTGCCAGAAAGGCCCGCCAATTGGGGAAAAGTCAGCCTACAAAAAAGAATAGGGGTTGATGTCCACCATCACGCGGACCGCGCCCGGTATCTTCACTGAAGACAGCCAGTCCGCGAGATAGCCCTGTAAATGAACGTTTTTTCTGGCTTTCACGAGAAGCCGCATGCGCGCCATGCCGCGCAGGCGATAGATCGGCGCCCGCGCCGGGCCCAGCACTTCAATCCCGTCGGCATGCGGCGCCGCAGCGCGCAATCGCCGCGCGGTTTCGTCCAGCACGCGCTCATCCAGCGACTTCAGGGTGATCGCCGCGAGCCGCCCATAGGGCGGAAAACCAAGATCGCGCCGGCCCATGGCTTCCGCCGCGAGAAACGCATCGCGATCACCGGACGCCAGCGCGGCCAGCACCGGCGCCTCGGGCTGATAGGTCTGCAACAATGCGCGGCCCGGCTTTTCCGCGCGACCGGCGCGGCCCGTGACCTGGCTCAGCAATTGATAGGTGCGCTCCGCCGCGCGCAGATCGCCGCCCGCCAGCCCGAGATCCGCATCCACCACGCCGACCAGAGTCAGATTCTGCAAAATGGTGGCCCTTTGCGGCGACCTGGGTCGCAATGAGAATGTCGATTTCGCCTGCATGCATCGCATCGAGCATTTCGCGCATCGCCCGCGGTCCCGGCGCCGTATCCGAAGACAGCACAGCGATATTCGCCTGCGGCCAGCGCTCGCGCGCCTCTTCTGCAACACGCTCCACACCCGGACCGCAAGGCGCCAGCGAGTCGACTGCGTTGCAGGCGGGACAAGCGGTCGGCTTGGCCATGGAAAACCCGGTATGATGACAGACCAGCCGGTTTTCAAAACGGTGCTCCACCAGCATTGTGTCGGAGCCCGGCGCCGTCATTTTATGTCCGCAGCGCCGGCACAAAGTCAGCGGCGCATAACCGCGCCGATTGAGAAACAGCATTGACTGTTCGTGTGCGGACAGTTTTTGCGAGACGGCGTCAACCAGCACCGGTGACAGCCACTTGCCCGCTTCGGGACCATGCTCGCGCATGTCAATCAGCTTGATGTCAGGCATCTGCGCATCGGCGAAGCGCGATGACAGCCCGACCGCCTCATAGCGCCCCTCATCCACATTGACGATGGTTTCAAGCGAGGGCGTCGCGGAAGCGAGCACCACCGGAAATCCGGCGAGCGCGCCGCGCGCGACACACAGATCGCGGGCGTGATAAATCACGCCTTCCTCCTGTTTATAGGCGTTTTCGTGCTCTTCATCGACAACGATCAGGCGCAGCTTTTTGAACGGGAGAAACAAGGCGGAGCGCGCGCCGACCACCAGCCGCGCCTGACCTTCCGCGACGCGGCGCCAACTGCGACGCCGCTGCGCGCCGGTCAAATCCGAATGCCAGGGCGCGGGCGCGGCGCCGAAACGCTGCTCAACGCGCTCAAGAAACGGCAAGGTCAGCGCTATTTCCGGCAGCAGGATAAGCGCCTGCGCTTGCGGGTCGCGCTGCAACGCTGCGGCGACCGCTTCGAAATAAACTTCCGTCTTGCCCGAACCGGTCACGCCGTCGATCAGCACCGCCTTGTGGCCGCCCTCGGCGATCAGCCCGGCGATCATCTCCGCCGCGAATTGCTGATCTTCCGAGAGGTCGTAGCCGGTTTGCTCAAGATCGGGCGCGGCGAATGGCGGATCAGGATCGACCTCCACTCGGGCCAGCGCGCCCGCATCGGCAAGACCGCGCACCACGGCCTCGCTGACGCCCGCGGCGGCGGCGAGTTCGCCGGCGAATTGCGGCGCTTCACCTGCGGCGGCGAGCACGGCTTTTCGCTGCGGCGTAATCCGCAAGCCGTCCGGCGTTTCCGCCTTTACAAAAGCGGTCTGCATGCGCGGGCCTTCAAGCGCGTCAGAGACCCGCATCACCATGCGCAGCACCGAGCCTTTCGGGGACATCGTATAGGCGGCGGCCCAATCGACGAATTCGACAATCTCTGCGGCCAAGGGCGGCGCATCCAGAACGGCCGCGACCGCCTTCATTTTCTCCAGCGGCGGCGCCTCGCCCTCTGACGGCCAGACCACGCCAATGACTTCGCGCGGCCCAAACGGCGCCGCAACGAAGCTCCCCACCGGAGGCGCCGGCGCCGCGCACAGATAGTCGTACGCTTTCGGCAAAGGCAGCGGAAACAGGATGCTGACGCGCGCTGCTTGCGCCGAAGCATGCTCATCCCGCAGCTTTTCTTCGATTGGTGACGCCTTATTCATCTGCTCGCGCTTGATCCTCAGGTCAGTTTCGGCTGAATTACACGCCAGTCCAGCTAGTTATATTCAGGCGAAGCAGCATGCGTCTCATTCTTTTGTCGATCCTGGTTTTCATCATCGGCGCAAGCGGCGCATCCGCAAAATACAGCTTCTGCAATAAATCGAGCTACGCGCTTTCCGCTTCGATCGGATATGTCGATGGCGACCGCCTGGCGACTCGCGGCTGGTGGCGCCTGCGCCCGGGCCAATGCAAGGTCATTTTGACCGAACAGGCGAAACCGGGACGCTACTTTGTCTACGCGGAAGCGATACCGGGCCACAAGGGTCCGCTGCGCACATGGTCGGGAGAGACCGCGCTCTGTGTGGAAAACAACGGCTTCTTCAATTTGCGCAATCAGGATGTGTGTCGCGACGATCCGATGCGCCAGCGCAAGTTTTTCAATGTCGAAGTGACGGAGGCCGCCGGCGGAAACTGGCAAACGGATTTCTCCGAAGCCAACACCTACACCGTCTATTCCGCAGAAGTCGCCGGCGTGCAGCGCCTGCTCTCCGACATCGGCAAGGATAGCGGCAATGTGGACGGCGCCATGGGCCGCGACACGCAGCGCGCCCTCGCCAATTACCGGCGCGAGAAAAACCTGCCCGAAGGCTATAATATCGATGACGATCTGATCGACGCGCTGATCGAAGATGCAAACGCCCGCGAGTCGAAACTCGGCTTTTTCTACTGCAACAAGACCGACAACCCGGTCTGGTCCGCCATTTCAGAACCGCAGGACGAGACCGCCTATCGCTCCCGCGGCTGGTGGAAGCTCGAACCGGGCGATTGCGCCAAGATCATCAAGGGCTCCCTCGAAAAAGATCATTATTACGTCTACGGACTAATTGAAGACCCGGCTGGCGACAGAAACCTGATTGGCGGTGATAAAACTTTCTGCGTCAATCTCGTCATGTTCAATACGCCGAACGATCTTTCCTGCGCCGATCAGGAACTGGAAGACGCATCCTTCCGCCGCGTGGAAATCGGCGGCGCCGAGTCGGCGACCTTTGATTTCCTGCCGGAAATGTTCGCAGCTCCGTCACCCGCGACAACCGCTCCCGCGCCAGCGCCTGCGCCCGGACAGTAATTTTTCTTTCCGCCAGGCCTTGCAGCCGGCGCAGCCCAGAAGGCAATAACATGGCCGTTGCGCGCCCTGACTTACGCCATGTGGAAAACTGGGTTTTCGACCTGGACAACACGCTCTACGCCGCTGAATGCCAGCTCTTTGCACAGATCGACGCGCGCATGACCGCGTTCATTCGCGACCGCCTCGCCATGCCGCACTGGGAAGCGCGACGTCTGCAGAAAAGTTATTATGTGGAATATGGCACGACCATGAGCGGACTGATGGACAAGCATGATGTGTGTCCGGATGAATTCATGGAATATGTGCATGACATCGATGTCAGCGCCGTGCACGAGAACAAACCGCTCGCCGCCGCGCTCACCGCGCTGCCGGGCCGCAAATTCATCTTCACCAACGGATCGGTGCGCCACGCGGAAAATGTCGCCGGGGCGCTCGGCGTCTTGTCCTGCTTTGACGAAATTTTCGACATCAAGGCGGCGGGCTATGCGCCAAAGCCGCGGCGTGAGCCATATGACAAATTCCTCGCCTCCCACGGCGTCGCGCCGCAAAGCGCGATCATGTTTGAAGACATCGTCCAGAATCTCGAAGCCCCGCACGAGCTTGGCATGACAACCGTGCTGGTGCATTCCGACGCCGCATGGCTGGACGACGAACCCCACGAAAAAAGACCGGCCCGGCCGGGAGACTCAGCGCCGCATGTGCATTATGTAACCGACGACATCACCGCCTTCCTGTCCGGCGCCGACCTGACCAACACCGCGAAATAAAGAGAGATCATGACTGACAAGACTGCGCTTGAAACAATCATCAACGCCGCATGGGAAAACCGCGCGGAAGTTTCCCTTGAGACAAAGGGCGATGTTCGCGACGCCGTAACCGAAGCGCTGGCGATGCTCGATAGCGGGCAGGCGCGCGTCGCCGAGCCCCATTCCGGCGGCGACAAGACCGACTGGCGGGTCAATCAATGGCTGAAAAAAGCCGTGCTGCTTTCCTTCCGGCTGAATGACAACCGGATCATCGACGGCGCCAATGGCCCGTGGTTCGACAAGGTTGAAACGAAATTCGCGCGCTGGACCGAAGAAGATTTCCGCAAGGCCGGGTTTCGCGCCGTGCCGCCGGCGACCGTGCGCCATGGCGCCTTTATCGCGCCGGGCGCGGTGTTGATGCCGTCCTATGTGAATATCGGCGCCTATGTGGGCGAAGGCACCATGATCGACACCTGGGCGTCGGTCGGGTCCTGCGCGCAGGTCGGCAAGCATTGCCACATCTCCGCCGGCACCGGCATTGGCGGCGTGCTGGAGCCGTTGCAGGCGAACCCGACCATCATTGAAGACAACTGCTTTATCGGCGCGCGCTCGGAAGTGGTCGAGGGCGTCATTGTGCGCGAAGGCTCCGTCCTCGCCATGGGCGTGTTCATCACCGCTTCCACCAAGATCGTCAATCGCCAGACCGGCGAAATCACCTATGGCGAAGTGCCGCCCTATTCGGTTGTCGTGTCGGGAACCATGCCGTCTGACAAAGGCGGACCGAGCCTTTACTGCGCTGTCATCGTCAAACAGGTCGACGAAAAGACGCGCGCAAAAACATCCGTGAACGATCTATTGCGGGACTAGGGACGGAGGCTAATAGGGCTCGCCGTTTTTGCGGGAGATTTTCCACGCGCCGTTTTCCTTGATGACCTTCATATCAACATCGGGATCGGTATAGGTCACGTCTTCATCCATTGAGCGCGTGCCGACCTCAAGGAAAACCGCATCGGCGCCGGACCGGTTGACCATCATATGTCCATTTGGCGCGCCCGCCTTGAAGGCGGCGGCGTCCCCGGCTTTCAACACCGTCTCGCCATCGTCTTCCACCAGCACCGCCTCGCCTTCGAGCATGTAAATCAGCTCGTCTTCCTTAAGGTGCCAGTGCTTGTGGGCAGAGCCGGCCCCCGGCGCGAGGCGGGTGAGGTTCACGCCGAACTGATCGAGCCCGCCGAGATCACCCAGCGCGATCTTTGACCGCCCCTTGCAATGATCGGCCAGCTTGCCGGGATAGACGGTCGCCGTCCGCACCGGCGCATTCTTGATGTCGAGCTTCGGCATTTCGCCCCCCTTAACTGGAGTCCGCTTGTTTCAATCTCGCGCCTAGTCTACCTCAAACCCATGAGCGACAAAAACAATCTGACTCACGATCCGGTGACGCTGGCGCGCGCATTGATCCGCCGCCCTTCCGTGACGCCCGAAGACGCCGGCGCGCTTGATGTGTTGCAGGCGGCGCTTGAGAGCATGGGCTTTCGCTGCACCCGTCTTCCCTTTGAGGACATCGACAATCTTTACGCCGAGATCGGCGCCGGCGCGCCGCATTTTTGTTTCGCCGGACATACCGATGTGGTGCCGGCGGGGGACGCGGATGAATGGACGTCGCCGCCATTTGACGCCGCCGTCAAAGACGGCAAGCTTTGGGGCCGCGGCGCGTCCGACATGAAAGGCGCGATCGCCGCTTTCGCTGGCGCCGCCGCCCGCGCGATAAAGGCCGGCGCCGTGAAGGGCACGCTGTCGCTGCTGATCACCGGCGACGAAGAAGGCAAAGGCGTCAACGGCACCGTCAAAATGCTCGAATGGCTTCGGGACCAGAACATCAAGATCGACCATTGCCTGGTGGGCGAGCCGTCAAACCCTGACGCCATGGGCGACATGATCAAGGTCGGGCGGCGCGGCTCGATCAATTGCTGGCTCACCATCACCGGCAAGCAAGGCCATGTGGCCTATCCGCACCGGGCAAAAAACCCGATCCCCGCTTTGCTGCGCAAGCTGCTGCATTTAAGCGAGACGCCGCTTGATGAAGGCTATGAGCGGTTCCAGCCATCAAGCCTTCAGGTTACGGATATTCACATCGGCAATCCGGCGCATAATGTCATTCCCGGAAAAGCGAGCGCGCGTTTCAACATCCGCTTTAATCCCACATGGACCGGCGCAAGCATTCAGGAATGGCTGCGCGCGCAGCTTGATCCCATCGCGAAAGAGATCGGCGCGGCGTATGCGCTTGACTGTGTCGTCTCGGGCGAAGCGTTTTTGACCACCGACATGCAGTTTCTCGGCATGCTCTCATCCTGCATTGAAGAAAAGACCGGCCGCAAACCCGAATTGTCCACCTCGGGCGGCACTTCCGATGCACGCTTTATCAAGGACTACGCGCCAGTCGCCGAATTCGGACTGGTTGGCGCCACCATGCATCAGGTCGACGAACATGTTGAGGTAGGCGACATTGAGTTGCTGGCGGATATTTATGACCTGATCATCGCGCGCTATTTCCAAACCTTCGCACACTGACGATCAATATTCGGCGCGCACGAAATACAGGCCGTCAGGCGGCGCCACCGGCCCGCATCGCGTCCGGTCCGCCGCCTCCAGCGCCGCCTTCACATCGCGCGCGCGCCATTTGCCCCGGCCCACCTCGACCAGAGTGCCGACAAAGGAGCGCACCTGGTTGTGCAGGAACGACCGCGCAGCGCAGCGCAACACAACCTCTTCGCCAAAGCGCGACACGGAAATTTCATCTAGCGTTTTCACCGGCGACGCCGACTGACATTTGATCGAGCGGAAGGTGGTGAAATCATGCTTTCCCACGAGCAATTGCGCGGCGGCGTGCATCGAATCCGCGTCCAGCCGGTGCGACACCCGCCAGACCCGTCCGGCATCGAGCGCCAGCGGCGCGCGGCGGTTGACGATGCGATATTCATAAGCGCGCCCGATGCATGAAAATCTTGCATGAAAATCGTCCGGCGCAATCTCGGCCGACAAGATCGAAATCGGATGCGGGCGCATATATTGGTTGATGGCGTCGCGCACCGTGTCTGCGGGAAATGATTTTGCGATGTCGATATGCACGGCCATGGCCAGCGCATGAACGCCCGCATCGGTGCGCCCCGCCGCATGCGCCGTGATCGCTTCTCCGCAAAACGCCTTCGCCGCCGCTTCCAGAACGCCCTGAATCGACGGGCCGTTGTCCTGGCGCTGCCAGCCGACAAAATCCGTGCCTTTATACTCAATGATCAGTTTGTAACGCGCCATGGCGGTTGCTATATTTCCAACTTGATGGAGGACGCAATGCTGTCGAGAAATTCCTGGCGAAGCTTACGGTCGGAAATCCTTTTCTTCGCCTGCATTTTCCTGGCCTTTATGGCGTTCAGGACCACCGCCTACGGCATGTATTACATCCCGAGCGAGAGCATGCTGCCGACGCTCGCCGTCGGGGACCGCATCCTCGTCAATAAATTCGCCTATGGCTATAGCCGCTATTCCCTGCCCTTCTCGGTCGGGCCGGAAGTGGAAACCCCGACCGGCCGAATAATGGGACGCTTGCCGGCGCGCGGCGATCTCGTCGTTTTCAAGCACCCTCACAATAGCGACACGCTGATCAAACGGGTCATCGGCCTGCCGGGCGACAAGATCGAACTCCGCGACGGACGCCTCTATCTGAATGATCAGGAGATCCCGCGCCATCTCGACGAAACATTCAGCTATCGCGAACATCAAGGCGCGGTCGCCACGGTCGGCGCCTTCACGGAAAACCTTCCCGGCGCGCGCGCCCATGCAATCTATGAACGCGGCGACCATCGCCGCGGCGATAATTTCGGCCCCGCCATCGTGCCGGACAACAATCTGTTTGTGATGGGCGACAATCGCGACAATTCTCTCGACAGCCGGTTCGGAGCGCCCGGCGTTGGCTTCCTGCCGGTCGAGAACCTTGTGGGCCGCGCGGAAACCATGCTGTTTTCGCTCAACATGCAGCGCAAGGAAGACGGGCTGAAACATTTACGCCGCCCGTTATTGGCGCCGCTGAACTAGGTCACGAAACCCGCGCGCCTGCTTCAAGCGCAAACCCGCGCAGAAATTCTTCCGCGCCTTGCGCGCGTTTGCCAGCGCGCTGCGCCGTCACGATTTCCAGCGCGCCCTCGCCACAGGCGATGACCAATTTTTGATCCGTATCGAGAGCATCACCGGGCGCGCCAGCGCTCTCGCCGACGCCAGCGAGGGGCCGCGACATCAACACTTTGACGCGCGCGCCATCCGCCTCAAACCAGGCGCCGGGAAAAGGCGAGAGGCCGCGCACATGCCGGTCGACCTCAACCGCCGGACGCGCCCAGTCAATGCGCGCTTCATCCGAGGAGATTTTATGGGCGTAAGTGACGCCCTCCTCGCCTTGCGGCGTCGCGGTCAGCGCCCCGCGCGACAAGGCGGCCAGCGCGCGCGGTCCAAGCTGGGCGGCGACGGCGGAAAGCTTGTCATGCAAGGTGCCCGCGGTGTCGTCATTGGCGATGGTCACGGTTTCCGACAACAAGACCGGGCCCGTATCGAGGCCCGCTTCCATCTGCATGACCTGTACGCCGGTCACGCTGTCGCCGGCCATGATCGCGCGTTGTATCGGCGCCGCGCCGCGCCAACGCGGCAATAAAGACGCATGCAGATTAAGGCAGCCATAGCGCGGCGCATCGAGCACCGCCTGCGGCAGGATAAGTCCGTAAGCAACGACAATGGCGACATCGAGTTCTAGCGCGCGAAAAGCGTCGATCTCCGCTGGCGATTTGAAGTTTTTCGGCGTGCGCACTTCAAGACCGAGGCTTTCCGCCAGCTTGTGCACCGGCGAGGGCGTCAACTTTTGCCCTCTGCCGGAAGGCGTCGGCGCCCGCGCATAAACCGCAGCCACCTCGTGACCAGCCGCAACAAGCTCAGCCAGAACCGGGGCGGAAAATTCCGGCGTTCCCATAAAGGCGAGGCGCATCGGTCAGCTCCGGCGATGGGGCGGCGCGCCGTCAGGACGCAGCGGCGAGGCGTTGTTCTTTTTTGAGTTTTTTCAGCACGCGGTCGCGCTTCAAACGGGACAGATGGTCGATGAAGAGCACGCCCTCCAAATGGTCCATCTCATGCTGGATGCAGGTGGCGAGCAGGCCTTCCGCCTCCAGAATCTGTTCATTCCCGTCATAGTCGAGATATTTCACGCGGCAGGTCGAAGGCCGCTCCACCTCGTCATAATATTCCGGGACCGAGAGACAGCCCTCTTCATAGACATTCATCTCTTCGGAAGGGTCGAGAATTTCCGGATTGACGTAAAAGCGCGGCTCGGGCTCTTCGTCCTTGCCGGCGAGATCCATCACGATCACCCGAAGAGGAACGCCGACCTGGATCGCGGCGAGGCCAATGCCCGGCGCGTCATACATCGTCTCCAGCATGTCATCCATCAGCACGCGCAATTCGTCATCGACCTTGTCGACAGGCTTGGACACCTGGCGCAGGCGCGGATCGGGTGCGGTCAAAATCTCTCTAATGCTCATGCCATTCACCTATGTCTCGGCCTCGCATGCGTCAAGTCGCGCGAGAGCTCAGGCTTCGCAACTGCGGGGGGAAACATGGTTAACGCTAAACCCTCGCTTTTTATGGGGTTTTCCCATAAGGTGCATGGGTCATGTGGTGTTTCGTGTTGGGGTTTTGACGATGCAGACGCACGCGCTGTCGGTGCAGGCCGACGAACCCGGGGCTGCGGGAGAAACGACGCAGGCCGTCACCGGCCTTTCCGAACCGCTGATCAGCGGCCCGGCGCCGGCCCTTTGGGCGGGCGCGGGCGCCTTTCTGCTCATCTTCCTTGTCGGGATGATCCTGATCATCAGAGGCCGCGTCACGCCCGCCAAATCGCATGGCGGCAAAGGCGATTCCCGCGCCTATTTCGAACCCGCCGGCGAAGACGCTGAAATCATTTTCGATGAAGACGAAACGCCAGAGCCCGCCAGAGCGGACGCCAAGGCGGACAGAAGCGATCATTGGCGAGACGACGAAGCAACCGACACGGAAATCACGATCGATCCCGATCATAAAGGCGGCTCGCTGCACGAAGACGCGCCTGAGCTTGAGGAAGAACCGGAAGCGCTGGCCGCAGAACTCGCGCCCGAAAAACCGGAGAAAAAGAAAAAGTCCGCTTTCGCCGGTCTGTTCGGCAAAAAGCCCGAGCCGGAACCGCAAGAAGACCTCGATGACGAAGCTTTTTATGCGGACGAAAGTGAAGAGCCCGGTTTCTTCGCCCCGGAGGTGGAAGACGCGGAGCCCGTCGCCGAGCCGGAACCATCGCCGCTACGTCAGCCCCCAGCGCCGATTCCTTCACCGATTGCAGCGGCCGAAGCCGCGCGTGTCGCGCATGCTGAAGAAGCCGCGCAACTGGCCCTGAAACGCGCAGAAGGCGCAGAGTCGCTTGCGCGCGATTTGAAGCGGGCCAATGAAGACGCCCAGAACGTCATGAAGATCGACCTGCGCAAACAGGAAGCCGCGCTCGACCAGCGGGCCGCCGCCATGGCCGAACTGGAGCGCCGTCTCGCGGCCATGTCGGGCGAGTTTCAAGAACGCATCGACGCCGTCAGCGCGAAAGCGGAAAAGCTCGCGGAAAACGCGCCCGCAAGCGCGCCGCTGGCGGCCTATCAGGACGCGCCGGGCGGCGTTTCCGAAGAACATTTCGCGGAATTCGCCAATCTGATGGGCGAACAGTTTGATGCGCTGCGCGGCGCCGTGAACAGCGCCGTCGACAAGCTTTCAAAGCGCCTGGACCATTTGCCGGCCGCGCCCGGCGCTGGCGCGCCAACCGCCGCACGCATTCAACTATCAGACCTTTTAGGCGATGCGCTGGCGCCGCAGCGCTACAAGCTGCGCCACAAACTCTCAACCGGCCGCACCGCCGAAGCGGCGATCATGATGCCCGGACCGCTGGCGCCGATCGCCGTGGATGCGCGCTTTCCCGTGGAGGCGTTCGACGCCTGGCATTTGTCGCGCAATGCCGGCACGGAAACGGAGCTGCGCCGCGCGGTCCTGCGCAATATCGCCGATGCCGGCGAGAAGCTGATCTCGCCTGAAGAAACCGCCGATTGCGCGATGATGTTCATCCCGTCGGAAAACATCCTGTCGGAGATGCATGCGCATTTCTCTGACCTCGTTCAGGAAAGTTATCGCGCGCGGGTGTTCATGGTCTCGCCCACATCCTTGATGGCGGCGCTGCATACGATCAGCGCTGTGATGGCAGGCGCCGGCGTGAAAGAGACAAGCCCGGCTAATCTCATCGAGGAATTGCAATCCCTGCGCGACCGCGTCGCCATGCTGGAAAGCCAGCGGTCAAATGGGGCGTCGCCTGCGAAAGCGGAAAAACCCGCTGCGCCGACGCTGCATCAACCCGCAGAATATACCGCCGCGCTGGAAACGCCGCCACGCAAATCCGGCGAAAGCAGCGACGACAGATTGCCGTTTCCGCTGCGTTAGGAACGCCCGCTCAGGCGGCGTCTTCGCGGCCATCATCATCAGGCGCGGTTTCACTGCTCACATCGCGCAGCACGCGCGGCGCATCCTCCACCAGCGTCACAGCCTCGATGTCGGATTCAATGCCGGGGATTTCATATTCTGCAAATTTGCGCGCCCGCGACAGCACCCGCGATTCAAATCCGCCCACGGTCGAATTGTATTTCTTCAGCGCTGACGACAGCGCATTGCCGACCCCGGACAGGTTTTTGCTCATCACCTGTAGGCTGTCATAGAGATCCTTCGCCATGGCGGCGACGGCTTGCGCATGTTCGGTCATTTTTTCCTGACGCCAGTTGAGCGCGGCTGATTTCAGCATCGCGATCAGGATTGTCGGCGACGCGATCAGAATTTTCCGGTCGAACGCATCCTGATAGAGTTGCGGGCGCGCCTCCAGCGCGGCGGAGAAATAATTCTCGCCGGGCACGAACATCACCACATAGTCTAGAGAGTCGCGCAGGGACGACGCATATTCTTTCGCCGACAGGCTCTTCACATGTTTCCACAGATCGTCCGCATGCCGCGCAAGATGCGCCATGCGGGCGTCTTCGCCTTCCGCCTCGATCGCATCGAGATAAGCGCCGAGAGAAACCTTGGAATCGACCGCTACAACGCGCCCGCCGGGCAGACTGACCACCATGTCAGGCTGCTTGCGGCGCTTTTCCGCATCGTCATGGCTCGCCTGTTCGACGAAATCCACATAGGCGGTCATGCCCGCAATTTCGACCACATTGCGCAGTTGTTCTTCGCCCCAGCGGCCGCGGGTTTTCGGACCGGCCCGCAGCGCCGTCGCAAGCTTTTGCGCTTCGGCGCGCACATCATGGGTTTGTTTGGCAAGCTCGCCGATCTGGCTGGTCAAGGCGCCGCGCGATTTGAATTGCTCATCGCGCATTTCCGCGAGACCTTTTTCATAGCGCACCAGGGTCTCGCTGACCGGCTTCAGCAAATCATCAAGCGCCTTTTGCCGCTTGTCGCCTTCGCTTTGCGCATTCTCGCTATAGCGCTGAAACGTCTCCGCCGCGCGCTTCAAAAATGCTTCATTGGCGCCGTCCAGCAATTGCGCCGTGGTCGCCTTGAACTCCGTCTCCATACGGACTTTCAGCTCGTCCAGCGCGCGCTGGCGCTCTTCGAGCTTCACCGCATTGGCGGCGGCGTTTTGCTCAAGTTGCGCCCGCAATTGCCGCTCGAGAGACAGCTCATCGCGCATCGCGTCAAAATTGCTGGTTTGCTCCCGCGCCGCTGCGAGATTGATGCGGGTTTCCTCCAGCTCGCCGCGCAGGCGCTGGGCGCGCTTCGCCTCGCGCCGCGCCTGGATGATGAAAAACACCACGCCAATGAACAGGAACAGCGCCAGCCAAAGGGCCGGACCATCAATCGGGAAGCCCGCTCGGGCAAGCGCATCAGTGAACATTTCGAGAACCTAGCCGATTCGCCAGGGCCGGGGAAAGCGCTCATTTTCCCGGCTCATAAGGGTTTCTTTAACCGTAAGCCCTAGGGTCCCGGCCATGGGATCGCTGGTTTTCAACAGGCTCGACAGGCTTGCGGATTTTCGCCTCACCGCCCGCCAGACAAGGCTGGGCGCGGCGATCATCGCGCTCACCCTTGCGGCCGTCGCACTGGCGCAGATCCTTTTGGCCAAGGGCTATGTGACGCCGGCGGGCACGCCGGTCGGCGGCGACTACGCCGCCTTCTGGACCGCCGCAAAAGCCATGGCGGCCGGCGACGCGGCGGCGATCTATGACCCGGCGGCGTTTCAGGACTGGCTGGCGCGCATCGCCCCGGCGCAGGAACGCTGGGGCCTCTCCTGGCAATATCCGCCCACCTATTTCTTCGTCATCAGCGCGCTGGCGCTGCTGCCCTATGGGCTCGGCTATGTGCTGTGGAGCGGCGGCGGCCTCGCGCTGTTCGCCGCGTCATCGCGCGCGGCGGGCGTCAAAGGCGCGGCGCTGTTGGTCATGCTCGCGGCGCCGGCCTTGTTTCAAACCTTTATCACCGGCCAGAACGGATTTCTCACCGCCAGCCTGTTGCTCGGCGCAACCTTGCTGCCCGACAAGCGCCCGCTTGTAGCCGGGGCTTGCGCCGCTTTGCTCACCATCAAGCCGCAGCTCGGCCTGCTCATTCCCATCGCCTATATCGCCGGCGGGCATTGGCGCGCATTCGGCGCAGCGGCGGTTGGCGCCGTCCTGCTTGCGGGCGCGAGCGTCGCCGCATTCGGATTTGCTCCGTGGGCGGCGTTTCTCGACAGCATCATCGGCGTCAGCGGCCGGGTCAGCGGCGGCGTCATGCCGCTCTTTAAAATGCCGACATTGTTCGCGGCGTTTTCGCTGGCCGGGTTCCCGGCTTCGGTCGCCGCAGCGCTGCATCTTATGGGCGCGGGCGCCGCCGCCTGGGCCACATGGATCATCTGGCGGCGCCATGATAACCGCGCACTGAAAGCCGCCGTCATATGCGCCGGGGCGTTTCTGGTCGCCCCTTACGCCTATTATTACGAGCTGACGATCATCGCGGCGCTGGTTGCGCTGCTCGCCATGGAAGCGGCGCGTGACGGCTGGCGCAGGCATGACCATTTGCTGCTGGCGGGGTTGTTCCTGCTGCCTATGCTGCTGCCGGGCGAACCGGCGCAGACAGGTTTCAATCTTTCCTTTGTCGTGACGGTGATGGCGTTTGTTTTTGTGTTAAGGCGTCTACAGCCAAAACATCAATAACCCGGTCATTCCCGCGAAAGCGGGAATCCAGAAATTGCAATGCAGTTCTTTTCCTGTGGATCCCCGCCTTCGCGGGGATGAGCGGAAAAAGCTAAAACGAACGCCGCGCCTTCATTGCGGCCGCCAGCGTTCCTTCATCGAGATAATCAAGCTCACCGCCCACGGGGACGCCCTGGGACAAGCGCGTGACATTGACGCCCGCGCTTTCAATATGGTCGGTGAGATAATGCGCCGTGGTCTGACCATCGACCGTGGTGGGAAGCGCCAGCACGATTTCACTGACCAGCCCTTCCTTGGCCCGCGCGATCAGCGCGCCGATGTGTAGATCGTCGGGGCCAACGCCATCCAGCGGCGACAGCAAGCCGCCAAGCACATGATAGCGGCCCTTATGGGCGCCCGCGCGCTCCAGCGCCCATAGATCGCCCACATCCTGCACCACGCAGAGGACAGATGAATCACGGTCCGTGTCGGCGCAGACGGCGCAGGGGTCAATGGAATCCCAATTGCCGCAGACCGCGCAGGCCTTGACCTTGTTCGCCGCGTCATCAAGGGCGAAGGCCAGCGGGCGCATCACCGGCTCGCGTTTTTTCAGAAGATAGAGCGCCGCGCGCTTGGCCGAGCGCGGACCCAGCCCCGGCATTTTTGCAAGGAGATCAATCAGGCGCTGTAACTCGGGACCGATGGGAGAAGCGGGCATAAAGATCAATGCTCATCTTTTGGAATGACTGGGTTTTTGTAGGGCTCCCAAGGTACAAAAACGTCCTTGTGTGTAAATTGTTTCGGCTTTTCTGGGTGTGGAATTTTTACTGAAACGGTAAACCCAAGCGGCTGTTGCCTTGGGTGTTGCTCGACAAACGCTCGAGCACTTTTCAAATCTTCGGGATACCGCTGCCGCCGCTCGAGCGAACGATATGTGAAGCCGTGCTCATACAAAAATTGCACAGTTATCCATTTTTCTATGTCCGTTTTCTTTGGTGGTTGAAATTTGCGCCCTAGGTCAACCGCTGCCCCGCCGCAGTCAGGACATTTGCGTACAAACACATATTTTTCTGACTGGCGCTTAAATGACTTACGACAATGAAAGCAAGCGAAGGCTAACATGTAATCATTTTTGATGCGCTCGGTCACAGGGGCCCAACACCTAAAACGGCAACTTCATACCCGGCGGCAGGGGCAAGCCCGCCGTCATTTTTTTCATCTGCTCTTCGGAGAGCTTTTCTAGTTTCGCTTTCGCATCATTGATCGCCGCGGCGATGAGATCTTCGAGGATTTCCGCGTCGTCTTCCTTCACCAGCGAGCGCTCAATCGCGACGGCTTTCGCATAGCCCTTGCCGGTGAGGACGACTTTGACCATGCCTGCGCCGGCTTCGCCGGTGGCCTCGAGCCCGGCGATTTCTTCCTGCATTTCCTGCATCTTGGCCTGCATCTGGCCGGCCTGTTTCATGATCTCGTTCAAATCCATTACGCTTTTCCTGTTTCCTTGCGCGCCGCGATCGCTTCGGCAACCGCCTCGTCATCGGGGTCGATGGGCGCGTCTTCTTCCAATTCGTCGGGCGCCGGCGAGATCGTGTTTTCAGGCTCGCGGATCGACGTCACTTCCGCCCCCGGAAACAGCGACAGCGCCTTTTGCACCATCGGATGCTCCATCACTTCGCGCGTGCGCGCATCGCGCACGGTCTCCGCGCCTTGATGCTCCGACGTGACGGAAATGATCCACGCCTTGCCGGTCCATTCTTTAAGGCGCAGGGTCAGCCGATTGGCGAGGTCGCCGGGTGCGGCGTCATGCAGGCGCAATTCAATGCGGCCGGGCGCAAACGAAACGATATGCACATAGGCTTCGAGTTCTGTTCGCAATTTCGCATCGCGCTTTTCACCGGCCAGCCGCACAACGTCTTCGAAGGCGCGCAAATAGGGTGAGCCGTCCGCCGGGCGCTGGGACATGGGCGGCATGATGTCGATGATCTGCGCCGAGGGGCGGTCTTCCGCATGCTGTGCATTCACAGGGGCGGGCGACGCAGCGGCGCCAGCATTGTTCGCTACCGGGGCGCCGGAACTATTTTTTTTAAGGCGCGAAGGGCTTCATCCGGGGTCGGCAGGTCGGCGGCGAAGCACAGGCGGATCAGCGCCATCTCGCCCGAGGCCGCCGCATCCGGCGCCATTTGGGTTTCCGTGAGGCCCTTCATCAGCAGCGACCAGACGCGGGTCAGCGCGTACATTTCCAGCCCGGACGCCAGCGCCTTGGCGCGTTCCGCATCGGCCTCGCCCGCCGGGCCATGGCCCGCCGAAGTCGGCCCGGCCGCCTTGATGCGCGTCAGAAGGTGAGTGAGGTCGAGCAGGTCGCGCAGGATCTGCGTCGGTTCCGCGCCGCTGTCATATTGCGACCGGAAATTTTCCAGCGCGGTTTTGGCGTCGCCCTTCATCGCCGCTTCGAGGAGCGCCCAAACGGAAGAACGGTCGGCGAGACCGAGCATGTCGCGCACCATTTCCGCGCTGACGCTGTCTTCACCTTGCGCCGCATGCTGAACAATCGCCTGATCGAGAATGGACAACCCGTCGCGCACGGAGCCTTCCGCCGCGCGGGCGATCATCCACAAACCGTCGCGATCAATCTTGACGTTTTCTTTCTCGGCGATGGCGGACAAATGTTCGGTCAGCACTTCCGGATCGATGCGGCGCAAATCAAAGCGCTGACAGCGCGACAGGACCGTCACGGGCAGCTTGCGGATTTCCGTCGTCGCGAAAATGAATTTCACATGAGGCGGCGGCTCTTCGAGCGTTTTCAACAGCGCGTTGAACGCCGCCGTCGACAACATGTGCACTTCGTCGATGATGTAGACTTTGTAGCGCGCTTCCACCGGGGCGTAGCGCACGCCCTCAATCAATTCGCGAATGTCGCCAACCCCGGTGCGCGAGGCGGCGTCCATCTCCATCACATCGGGATGGCGGCTTTCGGCGATGGCGCGGCAATTGAGGCCTTCGAACGGCATGTCGATTTGCGGGCCATTATCCTCGCCCTTCGGCCCCACATAATTGAGGGCGCGAGCGAGAATGCGCGCAGTTGTGGTTTTGCCGACCCCGCGCACGCCGGTGAGGATATAGGCATGGGCGATGCGGTTCGAAGCGAAGGCGTTTTGCAGCGTCTTCACCATCGGCCCGTGGCCGATCAGATCGTCGAAATTCTGCGGACGATATTTGCGCGCCAGCACCTGATAGGCGCCGCCGCTCTTGCCCTTATTCTCGTCCGTTTCCGTCATCTGAACCACTTATTCGCCCGTTGGGCCGTCCGGCGAATATGGCGGTGCGGGCGGCGCTTCTCAACCGTCCTTTTTCACCGCATTTTTCTGGAGCTTCAAAAAGGCGGCGTCTGACGCCTCTTCATATTGAAAGACCTCGTCAAAGGGGACGCCAAAGACCGCCGCGATGCGAAACGCCGCTTCAAGTGTGGGCGCATATTTGCCCTTTTCGATGGCGGCGACGGTCTGGCGGGTCATGCCGATGCGCGCGGCGAGATCGCCCTGGCTTATATCGCCATGTTCTGCGCGCAAGACACGGATGCGATTGCTGACCGGAGTTTTCCCCATAAAGGTCAGGCGCTCCTGCGATAGACAAACACCTGATAGAGGTTCTTCACCAGCTCTGACGCGGCGAGGCTGAGAAACAGAATATTGGCCATCAGATATTCACCGTGAAAAAGGGCGACGCCCAGCGCAAACAAGACAGCCATGCCAAGGATCACGCCGCCAGCCTCCTCCGCGCGCAGTTCGATCTGCCGGTCGCGTTCATCTTCCGCCTCATCAGCCGATTTCGGCGAAAAGATCGCCGCAACGATATGAGCAACCACAAGAACCACCACAAAACCGATGATCGCCCCGAACATCACACCCGTTGTGCCAGCGCCGAAACTGCCCGCTTCGTAAAGCGACCAGGCATAGCCGCCATAAATCCAGATCAGCGCCGCCAAAACGATCCACGCGCTTTTTTCCTTGAAAGTCATCCCCAGCTCCTTTGTATGTTCTGCCGTTCATTATGTTAGGTTTGTTTTACATTTTGTCAATGGAAAGCAACAAAATATGCGCCCGGACCAGAAGCCCGCATGCGTGAATGGCGAAATATCAAGGGAAAACAGGGTGGAAGACTGAACGACCCGTGTTCAAAACTCGTTGTGGCTGCTTCCTTCCGGACCTGACCAGGTTGGCGAGAAACACGTCCGCCAGCCTTCCGGGAGCCTATATCGGCGCGCAGCTTCGTGATTGCAAGTGGGCGGGATGTGATGCCCCGTGACCGGCGCCCTGTGATACGTCCCGCCGAAATTCGATTTGACCTTTGTCATCACCACATGCCGCGCTGGGCGCGCGCATCCTGAAACGGGGGACGACCCATGCAGCGCATTCTTTCACTTTTTCCCTGGGCTGGCGGGCTCTTCATCTCGGCGATCTTTGTGGATCTGCTGCGCTTCAAATTCACCGGCCATCCGACACCGCAGCATATTTTCACGACCCTTCGCGAGTGGTCCGGCATCGGCCTGTTTTATCCCGCAGGCCCGTGGGTCATCGGACTGGGCGAGTTGTTGTCATCACTCTTGCTGATCGCCCTGCCCGCGGTGTTCCTGTTCGCCGGCAAAAGACGCCTGATCGCGCCATCGCAGTTTCTCGGCGCGCTCATCGCTGTCGGGATCATGAGCGGCGCAATCTTTTTTCACCTGTTCACGCCGCTTGGCATCGAAACGCCGGTGGAATGGGCGAATGGCGAACCGACGGCCTTTTCTCCGGCGCTGTTTTACGCCGCTTGCGCTAGCTGGGTATTCGCCGCGCTCATCTTGATCATCCACAAAAGCGCCGCCCTCAGCATGTTGAAGCGCAGCGCATAAAGCTTGCACCGGCTTGACGGCCTTGCGACAAACGCCGCCATGAAACACGGGCAAAATCCAAACTGGTTCGCGAACAGCCCGCTGTCGCGCATCAATATTGAAAAAGATCAGGACGCATTTTCAAAAGCGCGCCTCGCCGATCCTGAGAGTTTGCTGCTCCCGCTTTGGCGCGGCGATCCGCTGATGGCGGACGGCAAGCCGGCATTCCTGTCGACGGCGGCGCTATCTGAATTTCCAAAAACAGCGCCGGTCATTCTACTCGGTCTGATGGGCGGACGGGCCTATTTCGCCATTGATGTTTCTGCGACGGCCGACACGCCGGAGGCCGCGCCTTTCGCCGAAATCGGCGAATACGCCTCCTTGCGCACAGCGGCCGGTATTTTAACCCGCGACGATCTCGCTATTGTCGGACAGGCGCGGTGGTTTTTTGAATGGCGCCGAAATCATCGCTTCTGCGCGATTTGCGGCGGCGAAACACGGCTCGACCCCAGCGGCGCCAAGAGCCGATGCACGCAATGCGAGGCGGAACATTTCCCCCGCATCAACCCGGTCTCAATCATCCTCGCGACCCATGACGACGCCTGCCTGATGGGGCGCGGCCATCAATTTCCCGAAGGCTTTGTGTCGGCGCTGGCCGGCTTTGTCGAAGCCGGCGAAACGCCGGAGGAATGCGCGCGCCGGGAGATTTTCGAAGAGGCCGGCGTGACGATCGACAATGTGGTCTATCAGTTTTCGCAGCCCTGGCCGTTCACCTGCTCGTTGATGATGGGCTTTCACGCCGAAGCGGCAGGACGCGAAATTACGCTGGACACGGAGGAACTCGCTGAGGCGCGATGGTTCGACAAAGCCGATGTCATCGCCGTGTTGAACGGCGAAGAGCGCGGCTTTTTCGTGCCGCCGAAATTCACCATCGCGCGGCAGTTGATTGAGTTGTGGGTGAAAGAGTAGCGCTCAGGCTTAAGGCGCGACCCATCCATCAGCGAACGCCAAAAACCCTTCCGTATTGTCTTGGCGCAAATGAATGATGGCCTGATATTCAGGCGAATTATACCATGCGCGCGCCGCATCCTTTGACGGGAATTTCAGCACAATCATGACATTCGCCGGCTCGCCTTCCGCCGCTTCGCTTTGCGGATCGACGACAAGCACTTCCGCGCCATAGGCCGCAATTGTCGGGACAACGGCAGGCCCGTATTTCGCATAACCTTCCGGATTGGTGACCCGGTAATTCGCAATCACATAGCCTGCCATGACAGCCCCCTTAGAGTGTGCGCTCGCGCGCTGTTTTATAGACGCCGAGAATTTTCAGCGACGAAGAAAAGAAACTCAGCTCTTCCAGCGCAAGGCGCACCGGCTCATGGCTCGGATGGCCTTCAATATCTGCGTAAAACATTGTCGCGCTGAACGAGCCTTCGAGCTGATAGCTCTCCAGCTTGGTCATGTTGACGCCATTGGTGGCGAACCCGCCCAGCGCTTTGTAGAGCGCGGCGGGGATGTTGCGCACCTGGAAGATGAAGCTGGTGACCACTGGGCCGTCATCGGGCGCGGCGTCCATGGGCTCGCCCGCCATCTCAAGAAAGCGCGTGGTGTTGTGGGACGCGTCTTCAATATTGTGCTTGAGGATCGTCAGCCCATAGAGTTTGGCGGCGAGTTCTGAGGCAACGACCGCTTCGTCCATATGGTTCGATTCTGCGAGGCGGCGCGCGGCGCCCGCCGTGTCGCCGGCGGTCTCTGCGCGGATATTATGGGCGTGCAGAAAATCACGGACCTGCGCCAGTGCGACGGGGTGCGAGCGGGCGACCTTGATGTCTTCCAGCTTCGCGCCGGGCTTGGCCATCAGATTATGCTCAACCGGGAGGAAGTGCTCCGCGATGATGTGCAGCCCGGCCCGCGGCAGCAAATGATGGATGTCGCCGACCCGCCCGGCGAGCGAGTTTTCCACCGGCAGCATGGCGCGCGCGGCGCGGCCTTCGGTCACCGCCTCGACCGCTTCTTCAAACGCGCCGCAGGGAAGCGGCTCGAAATCAGGCGCATAGCGGCGACAGGCCAATTCGGAAAAGGCGCCCGGCTCACCCTGATAGGCGATGCGTTTGGGTTTGGCGGCGGCGTCATCCGTCATGGTCTTTTTCCCTAAAATTCCCGCCGGTTAACCAGCAGGGGCCGCCGGGGCTTATGCACAATAGGGGCCGGGGCGGCAAGCCGCGCCCCCTGCGCCCATCCTTACGGCCCCGGATCGGTCCGTCAGAGCCTGGCCCCTAAGGCCCGCTCGCCAGCCGCGCGAAAAGGCCGCGCTCGCCGCGCCCGCTGGCCGCATTGCACGCGCCCGAGAAGACCGTTAGAAACCGCCCGACTTTTAAGCCGCCCGATAGCGGGCCGACCTTGCCGGGATGTCCCCATGAATGATCCACTTTTGAGCAACAAAATCGCCGCTGCTGTGCTGACAGCGCTGCTGCTGATTTTCGGCCTGCCGCAACTGACCAAAGCCCTGATCGGCGGCGGCGGCCATCATGGCGGCGGACACGAAGAAGAGTTGCATCTTGCCTATGGCGGGGAACTTGACCTTGGGACCAGCGCCGGACCGGTCGAAGCTGCGCCGGAAATCGATCTTGGCACGCTGCTCGCTGACGCCAGCGCCGCCGCAGGGTCGCGCCGCTCCGCGCTGTGCAAATCCTGCCATACGTTCGATGAAGGCGGCGCCAATGGCACCGGCCCCAATCTTTGGGGCGTTGTCGGACGCCCTGTGGCCAGCCATGCGGGCTTTAATTACACCAGCGCGCTGAAAGACGCCGGCGGCGCCTGGACCTATGAGCGGCTCGACCACTATCTGAAAAACTCTCAGGATTATGTCCCGGGCACGGCCATGGTCCAGCGCATCGCCAAGCCTGAGCAGCGCGCGGAAATTCTCGCCTATCTCGGTTCACTGGCCGCTGAGCCGGTTGCGTTTCCAGCCCCCGCAGCGGCGCCCGCCGCTGAAGAGGAAGACCATGCTGCGGCTGAAGAAGCCCATGGCGAACCCGAAGCGCACTAAGCTTTCATTCTTTCGCGATTGAAAAAGGCTTCGCCCATTGGCGAAGCCTTTTTTCTTGCGCCAGGCGCATTGCCGGCAAAGCCGGTCAGCGCAGCGTCACCGCCGTGCCGTTGCACGAGACGAGCAGCATCGCGCCTTTTTGCGTGTCCACCGCCTCATAGTCGATATCGATTCCGATAACCGCGTCGGCGCCGAGCCTTGCCGCTTCTTCTTCCATGTCGCGCATGGCGAGATCGCGCGCTTCGCGCAGCGCCTTTTGATATCCTTTTGAGCGCCCGCCGAGAATATCGGTGATGCCCGCGAACAGATCGCGGAAAATATTGACGCCGAGAATGGCTTCGCCGGCGACAACGCCCAGGCTTTGATGAACTTCGCGCCCCGGCGCAGAATCTGTGGTGGTTACTATCATGGATCGCCTCCCTTGCTGATCAAAGACATGGGGAAGCGGGCGACGGCTTCAAGAATTGGCGGCGCGCCATGCGCCAAACCGCCGGTGATTTGCGATTAAAAGAGGCCGAAAATCTTTTTGCGCTTGTGCTTTTTGAAATGCGCCTTGCCTTCTTTGGACTCAAGAAAGGCGCCGTAATCGATCTCGGGGCGCTCAACGCGCATTGCGGTGGCGCGAAGCCCGCGAATGAGATCGTCGCCCGACGCGGAAAAAGCCGTGGCGGCGACAAAGTCTTCGGCCTCGGACGGCAATGCGGCGTCGGCGAGTTTCTTTTTGCCGGAGAACTTCTTTTCTTTTTTCGACAGGTTTTCGCGCAGCGCGGAGAACGCCGCCGCAGCAGGCGCATCGAAATTTTCGGGAAGAAAGGCCGCGTCTTTCGGCGAATAATCGGTGCGCGGCGGCACCATGATATTATCAACGCCGCGCCCGGTCAGATGGCGCGAGGTTGTTTCGGAAAAGCCTGACCAGATCTGTTTCAGCCTGTCGCTCATGGATCTCTCCTACAATTCCGCTTTTTCGCGTTTCCATTCCAGCCCGCCATTGCGGGTGATGACGGCGACGTCGATCGGTCCGCCGACCGTCTCAACGGAATGCATCACTTTTTGCTGGAAGGAATTGAGCTTGATCAGCGAGGCCGCTGTTTCACCAAGCTCCTTGCGCGGCAGTGAATTGATCGCGCGCAGGATCGGGCGCGTATGCACTGCATATTGATAATTATCCACGGAGCGGAAAAATTCGTTCACCGCAACGCCGAGATTATTCGTGCTGTAGTCGCGGAAGATCGCGTTCTTCTGCGCGTCGCTGAGATTCGGCGTCCGCCCGACAATATCGGCGACCAGGCCGCGCGACAGTTTCAGCGTCTCGGAATAGACAAACATCCGCAGATACTGATCCATGCCAGTGAGGAATGTGCGGATCATCCGGTCCTGCGCGAAGGGCTGAAACACCGGGCCGGAATCCGCGCCGATATCAGCCTGCCGGTCGCGCTTGCGTTTCAAAATGCCCAACACCACTGACGAAGCGAGATAGGAGCGCATTGACGGGAATTTTTCTTTTGCGCCGAAACCCGCAAATACAACGCCCGTATAGTGTTCAAAGAACGCGTCCTTGACGACGGCGAACACAGCAATATCGCGCAGGCGGCCAATGGTTTCTTCGGTAACCGACAGGCCGGGAAATTCATTCTTCAGCGAGCCCACAAGGCTCTGGATCAGCTGATCGATTTCGCCGCCATAGCGCCGGCGCACCTGCTCGGCCATGCCTTTTGGAAAACATGGCAGATCGCCGCGCGGGCTGTCATCGGGGCAGCGCTGATAATCAGAATGCATTTCCCCGACGACGAATTCAAAGATCGACGCCACATGGTCGCGCACCCCGCCCGCATGCGCCTGCTGGAAGTTTTGCACCTGATAGTCGAACTCTTCCGCGAGCACGGTGAACACCACCGCCACCACTTTGAAAAATTCCGTATCCTGATGTTCCGCCGGAAACAGATCCGGATTGCCGGAAAGGAATTCCATAAAGTCTTCCGCATAGGCGGCGACGGTGTCGAGCGAACGCCCGCGCGCCTGCTCGCGATAGAGCGAGATTACGGTCTCCCACGGCGTCGACATGATTTCGGCGTTGTTATAGATCATCACCGCGATCGGCTGACCTTCAACCAGCGGAAACAACTTGTCCGCAGAGTTGTAAGTCTTGAGGTAGCGGTCGCCGGAAATGGTGACGGCGCTATCGGCGGCCATCGCCACCGCCTGACGATTCATCAACACGACTTCAGACGTCATCAGCCCCTCACGACTTCCCCGCGCCCTGCCCCGCCGGCCAAAACGCGGCCTGCGGCCCCTCGGGCCCCACAAGCGCCCGGCCGGGCGCGAAAAACGATGTTAACGGGAAATTCACCAATTGGAAACGGGCGCAGCCAAGGCGCCGGTCTGGCCTGCCGCCAGCGCCCGCCCCGAAAACGGCGTCGAAACAGCGGCTTGCCCGGTTAGCCTCCAATTAGCCAAGTCTATTGAAAAGCTACGCAAAATTTTCATTTTTTCGCGGGAAATTGGGGCGTGGCGGGATGGAGGGCTCGGCTATGTTTCCTGGCATTTTGGGAAGTTTCAGCCTGATTGAATGGCTGATTTTCAGCTTTATCGGCGCCAATCTGGCGATTGTCGGCGTCTGTCTGCTCCATAACGGGGTCAAAAAGCTGGACCCGCCCGCAAAAGAATAGCCATCAGGCAAATCGCGACGCGTCAAAACCATAGGCGTCGCGCATTTCTGCAATCGCCTCGAGCTTCGCAGCCAAAACCGACCAATCATCACCTTCCGCGATGCGCGCCCAGATCGCCTCAACCTCGTCGATCAGCATCGTGCAGGGTTGTGCGCGCTTGAAATAGGCATGCTCAAGCTGTTCCGGACGCGCCGGCGCGAAACCCGCCAGCGCGGCGCCCAGCGGCGCGAACGCCTCCTGCTCATAAAGTTCGGCGACCGGACTTTGCGCGGCGCGCTCGGCGGACAGCGAACCGCAGAACCAGTCGAAGAAAACCTGCTCATAGGGCGCATGACTTCCGCCCATCCATTTCAGCAAATCCGCAACAAATTCAAACCCGCCCTCCTGCGGCGGCTCAATACCGAGGCGCATGAAATACGTGTTCGTCATCGCCTTCTCGTAAGCCGGCGCGAAGTTTTGCAACGCCTCATTGAGCCCATCGACAGGCGCGACGGCAGACAAGGCGCCGCCGAGCTGCGCGAGGTTCCACGCCCCCGCCTCGGCCTGACGGCCAAACGCGTAAAGCCCCGTCTGATCGAAATAAGCCGCCGTGAAGGCCGGGTCCGCATTGGGTGCAAAACGCCAGGGCCCATAGTCGAAACTCTCGCCCGTGATATTCATATTGTCGGTATTCAAGACGCCATGAACAAAGCCCGCCGCCATCCATTGCGCGGCCAATTGCGCCGTACGCTGAACGATGATTTCATACAAGGCGACAGCGCGCGCGCCGCCAGCCTTTTCTTCAAGCGCCGGATAAAAATTCGCGACGCAATAGTCGACCAGCGCGCTGATCGCGTCGGCGTCTTTTTCATAAGCGAGACGCTGAAACGCGCCGAAGCGCACATGAGAATGGGACAGCCGCACCATCACCGCCGAACGGGTTGGCGAAGGTTCATCCCCGCGCTCCAGCGCTTCGCCGGTTTCGATCAGGCTGAAAGTCTTTGAGGTGTAAACGCCGAGCGCTTCCAGCATTTCCGTCGCCAGCACCTCGCGCACCCCGCCTTTGAGGGTCAGCCGCCCGTCGCCAAACCGCGAATAAGGCGTCTGGCCGGAGCCCTTGGTGCCGAGATCGAGCAGGCGGTTCTGGTCATCGCGCAATTGCGCGAACAAAAACCCGCGCCCGTCGCCAATGTCGGGATTGTAATTGCGGAACTGATGGCCGTGATAGCGGATCGCCAGCGGCTGTTCGAGATTGTCCGGCAAGGGCGTGAAGCGGCCGAAATGGTCGATCCATTCTTCTTCCGTCAGCCCGCCCAGCCCGACTTTTTCCGCCCAGCGCCGATTGCGGTAGCGCAGGACATGTTGCGGGAAGTCCGCCGGGGTTACTGCGTCATAGAAGGGCGCGCCTTCCAGCACAGTGAAGGCGCGCGAAGGATTATAAGAAGCTGGGTCCGGTTCGGCCAAAGGGTTCCGCCTGTTCTGTTACTTGGGGTCGGGCAATGAGAATAAGATCTTGCGGCCCACCTCCCAACAGTCCTGGACCTCTCCCGCTTCGGCGTACAGGCGTCCATATTTGGCTTGCAGGAACGCCGCGCCGCGATCATGGCCGGGTCCGACGATCGCGCCCTGGCCGCGCAACTCTCTAACCACTGCGGCATAGGCGTTTAAGCGTCCGCGCACAGCCTCCAGGCTTGCTTTCCCACCGTTTTCATCGCTGCCCGGATTCTGTTCCAGCGCCTTCAACTGGTAATTCAACGCCGCCGCGCAGGCTTCGGCGCGCAAATACTCTTTATCGGGAAACCCCTCTACCGCGCCTAACTGCGCGCCGATCTCGGAGGGAAGATAAGAGATGCATTTCTTTGCCGTGCCGCGCAAAGCCCACCAGGACAGACCTGACTTGCCATAAACGGCTTCCGACTGCCGCACTCCCGCCATGCCCTCCGCGATCAACAGGTAAAGCCGTGCGGCGGATTTGTAGGTGGTCTTGGTCTTCTCGCGCTCCTTCGCCGCCTGACGCGTCAGCGCGCTGTTGCACAGGTTCGCACGCCCGGTCATTTCATGCTGCATGACCGTGAAAAAATCGTCCTGGGCCGCCGCACCCGCATTCGCCAAAAACGCCGCCCCCAACGCCGCGACAGTCAACAACATCCGCATTTTACTTCCCCTCTTCGGTGCTTACGCCCAGCTGCTTGCGGCCTATTAAAACACCATCGCCGCCAGCGCCACCTCGCGGCGGCTGACATTTGCGGTTATCTGCGCTGAAGCACCCGCGCGGGATTATTTTCCACTACCAATATGGACCTTCTTAATCATTTGCGCCAAAAGTCGCGGCTTGTTGCGGGCGCGAATGAGCGCGGCCGCGATTACCAACACGCTGGAAAAGAGATTTCACCATGGACGCCGCCCGCTTGCCCGCCGCCAATGATGTTCGCGCCGCCGCCGAACGGATTGCGGGCCACATTAAGCGCACGCCGCTGATCCATGCGGAAAAGCTGTCCTTGCTGACCGGCGCCGATATCTGGCTGAAGCTCGAAAACCTGCAATATACCGGCGCTTTCAAAGAACGCGGCGCGCTTAACAAACTTCTCTTGATGAGCGACGCCGATAAAAAGCGCGGCGTCATCGCCGCCTCCGCCGGCAATCATGCGCAGGGCCTTGCGCGCCATGCGAGCGCGCTGGGCGTGCCCGCCGTCATCGTCATGCCGGTCACCACGCCGGATGTGAAAGTGCGCCAGACCCGCGCGCTCGGTGCGGAAGTGGTGCTGGTCGGACATGATTTCGACGAAGCCAAAGCCGCCGCATCAAAAATTGAGAAAGAGCGCGGCCTGATCTTCGTGCACCCGTTTGACGATGCGGACGTCATCGCCGGGCAAGGCACGCTCGCCCTTGAGATGATCGAAGACGGCCCGAAATTCGATGCGATGATCGTGCCGATCGGCGGCGGCGGCTTGATCGCCGGCGTGGCGCTCGCGGTGAAAGACGCCTCTCCCGACACCCAGATCATCGGCGTGCAGGCGGCGCTCTTCCCCTCCATGGCCAACGCCCTAGACGGCGGCCATCGCGAGACCGGCGGCAACACCCTTGCTGAAGGCATCGCGGTGAAAGAAGCGGGCGCCATCACCCGTCAGGTCGCGCGCAAATATGTGGATGACATCGCGCTTGTTGATGAACGCATTCTCGAACGCGCGCTGTCCATGCTGATGATGGAGCAAAAGCTTCTCGTGGAAGGCGCCGGCGCGGCGGGCCTCGCGGCGATACTGGCCGAGCCCGAACGCTTCAAAGGCAAGACAGTCGGGCTGATCCTGTGCGGCGGCAATATCGATGCGCGGTTGTTGTCGATGATCTTGATGCGCGATCTCGCCCGCTCGGGCCGTCTGGCGCGGCTGCGCGTTCAACTGCTCGACATGCCGGGACAATTGGTCCGTGTCGCGAGCATTATCGCCAGCCAGGACGGCAATGTCATCGATGTGGGCCACCACCGCACCTATTCGGACCTGCCCGCCAAGATGACCTGCATGGACGTCACCATCGACACGCAAGGTCAGGAGCATCTCGGCCGGATCATCGAAAATCTGCGTCAGGAAGGCTACGAAGTCGAAATCGCCAGCTATTAGGACGCTCACGGAAAAATGCTGCGCCGCACTTTCGCTGTCCGGCGTTCTCCTGTAACCTCGCATAAGCGCGGCGATAAAGTCGCTGCGGACTTGCACGACGGGGTTGCATAAGGGGGCGCAGCAAAGCTGCGTGGGGATCTATGACATCATCGAAAATTCTTGCAGTGGCGCTTGGCGCCGCTGTCATTATTGCTGCGAGCGGCGCGGAAGCGCGCGTTATTCGCTCAGGCGGCTCCACTGACGTCAGCAATCACTGCGACGCCGACAACCCCAATTACGGCCCCTTTATCGGCCTGTTTCGCGACAGCGACGGCGCACAGGTCGACCTCTACAACGAAGGCGGCTCTGATCAACCGCTCCGCGTTCTTATCGACGATTGCATTGGCTCCTTTTACGAGTTCGATGCGGATGAAGACCTGCAATTCGAGGGCTCGCTAGACGGCGATCTCTATTTACTGATGCAGAACGAAAACGTCGCTTCGACACTCGCCTACACATTCGGGGCCCATCAGGTGACCAGCAACAGCTTCACCGGCGGCCCCTTTCCGATGCCGGCGGAATTGCAGACCATCACAGCTGAAGTGAGTTTCAATTTGATCGCCACGCTGACGATTGTCGCCAAAGCGGGCTACAGCTTATTCGCCTGCGGCCCCATCGATTTCGGCAGCAATGTCTGCGTCAAACAGGGCGACGCCCTTGGCGGGCTGTCCTTTGCATCCGACAGCGCCTCTATGCGCGTCTTGCCCGTATCGTCGGAAGTCCCGCTGCCCGGCGCTTTGGTGTTCATGCTCACCGGCATTGGCGGGCTCGCCGCCGCACGGCGCAAGAAAGCATTGCGCGCCTAGAGCGAGAACACAGCCAGCCTATTCAACCGCCACACGCCAGTCGGCGACAACCGGAGCGAGCTCTGCGCGCTGGCGCGCGAGGTCGGCTTCGATTTTTGCAAAGCTCGCCTGAAGCGCCGCGCTTTCTCCCGCCGCCTTTATCAAAGGATCTCGGGACGTCCAGGGCTCGCGCCAGCCGCCCTCATAGGCGTCGGCGAGACGCGCCGCCGCCGCCGCGCCATCGCCGGAAAGCGCATCAATCCGGGCGGCGAGATAATCAAGTTCGGTGGAGGAAACCCCGCTCTCGCGCTCCTCAGCGAGCAGCGCCGCGCAACGATCGATCCGGGCTTTCGCGGCATCATTGTCGCCGCGCATTTTGAAAACATACGCCGCTTCAATCGCCGGAGAACAATAAGGCATGGCGAAGCGCTCATCTTCCGGCAGGGCGGCGTCAGCGGCGATCAGATCGGCGGCCGCCGCGTCGCCATCGCCATACAGCAATTCATACCAGCCCGCCTCAAACGCCATATAGGCGTCATCGGGAGAGGCGGCGTAATTGAAGCGCACTTCTTCAAGCCCGGCTTCAATCTCCCCCGCCGCCAGTTTCAAATTGACGCTGAAATAATCCTCTGCGAACGGCGCGGCCGCTTCCGGCATTTCCAGCGTCAACAGCGCGCCGACAAGGTTGTCCTTATACTGAGTGCTGGCGGGCGAGCTTTCCACCGCGCGTTTCCAGACCTTTGCGCTTTCTGCAAGGTCGCCATCGCGGCGCGCCACATCCGCCAGGCCGCGAAAGCCAAGCGGCGAATTTTCTTCGAGGTCGAGAATGGCGTTATAGTAATTGCGCGCCTCTTTCAGGTCCCCGGCGCGCGCGCGCAAAAACCCCTTATTGAAAAGAATGGCCGGCGACAACGGATCGAGCTTGAAGGCGTCATCAAGACTTGCTTCGGCGCTGTCATAGCTGCGTTCTTTAAGATACGCATTTGCGCGCCACATATACGCGTCCGCATAACTCGGATTGATGTCGATGGCGCGATCAAAGGCGGCGATCGCCGCGGTGCGGTCGCCCTTTAATGCAGCAACGCCGCCTTTTACTGCATGGGCCTCCGCCAGGTTGGGATCGCGCAACAGCGCCTTCTCCACATTGCTGGACGCCAATTGCGCGGCGATGCCGGGATCCATATTGCCGTAATTGTCTTCGCCTTCCGCCAGCAACAGCATCGTCAAGGCCAACCCCGCATAGCCCGGCGCATATTCCTCGTCAGCGGCGATGGTCTGTTCAAAATAGCTGCGCGCGGATTTCAGCGATCCCGTTGTTCGCAGCCGCATGGCTTCGCGCCCGCGCAGGTAAAGCTCATGCGCCTCGCCCGCCTTCGGGCGATCAAGCAGCGCATCATCTTCGTCAGTAAGGAAACGATCGAGCATGACGCCGAGAATGGAGCGCGCAATCTGCTCCTCCACCATGACCGCATCCGCGCGGGCGCGGCTGAACGCATCAGTCCAGATTGTCAGCCCGTCATTGGCGCTGATCAACTGCGCCGTGACGCGCAATTGATCGCCAGCGGTGCGCACGCTGCCCTTCAGGATCGCTGCGACCCCGAGGCGGCGGCCAATTTCCGTCAGGCTTTCATCAGAAGCCGCAGCCCGGAACGCCGAATTCGGCGCGGAGATGCGGATATTGCCGACCTTGCCCAGGGCCACCGTTATTTCTTCGGCGAGCCCTTGCGCCAGATATCCAAGATCCTGCGCCGGGCTGAGATCGTCAAATGGCAGCACCGCCACGGATTTATCCGAAGGCGCAGCCGCCAGATCGCCTTTCTCGGCGTTTTTGCCGCTGATGACGCCAAAGGACACAAAGCCCCCCGCCAGCGCGAACACCACTGTCACCGCGAGCCCGGCCCAATGACCCGCCTTCAACGGTTTGATTGCGTCGCCGTCCTTCAAGCCCGGCGTGCGCTGGACGCCCTCCGGGGTCCAATCAAAAAACCAGGCGAAATAGAAAACGATCGGCAGGCCGACAATCGACGCGACAACTGTCAGCGTCTGCGCCCAAAAGGGCAAGCCGAGCGCCGGCGTGATCACTGACACGACCTGCATGACCAGCCAGACGGCGATCAGATAAGGCGTCACCACCGCCAGGACGCGGCGGCGGCGAATTTCCGACATAAACCGCCTGATCATGTTGCGCCCCCATCATTCGCCGCGCCGGCTCCCGCTCCCGCACTGGCGCGTTGATTTTCAATCACTATCACGATTGTGCGGCGCAAAGCATAGCGACAGCCGTCATCACGGCAAGCAATCCCGAATTCGCGGACCGCGCAGGACCGGACTGAACCGCAAGGTTTGATTGAAACGACGCCAATAAGCCTTATGTTGAAAGCAGGCAGATTGAGGGGTGAGACTGATGCGTGCTGGCACCATGCGCCTTGCTTGTTGGGCGGCGTTGCTTTTTTTGGGCGGCGCCTTGGCCGCTTTCAGCGCTTTCGCTCAAACCACCGGCGAGATCAATTCCCGCTCCGGCGTCATCCTGACGCTCAATGGCGCGGTGACGCCGCCGGCGGCGCAATATCTCGAACGGGAGATCAAAGCCGCCTCTGACGCCGGCAAGGAAATCGTCATCATAGAAATCGACACGCCCGGCGGGCTGATGACGTCGATGAAAACCATCATCCAGGCGATCCTCGCTTCTGATACGCCGGTCGTCACCTATGTGTCGCCGCAAGGCGCCCGCTCGGCGAGCGCCGGGCTGTACATCATGTATTCCGCGCATGTCTCCGCCATGGCGCCCGCCACCAATACCGGCGCGGCGACGCCGGTGGAGATTGGCGGCGCACCGGCGGAGAACGGCCCTGAGGATGAGGCGGACCCAGCAAAAGCCACCAATCCGGATGCGAGCGAAGACGGCGCGGAGGCCGAAGCGCTTGACGATGCGGAAAGCCGCACGCCGGACTCTGCGCGTGAAAACGACCGCTCGGTCACGGAAGAAGATATTGAAGGCCTGGCGAAAGATCTCGGCGAGTCCGTCCAAAAGGTGAGAGGGCGCACGCAAGCGGCGCCGCTGTCGAGCGACGACGCCTTGCGCGCCAAAGCCATCAATGACGCCGTCGCCTATATTCGCGCGCTGGCGGAAGAGCGCGGGCGCAATGCCGACTGGGCTGAAAGCGCCGTGCGCGACGCGGTCTCGGTGACCGCGAACGAAGCCTTGCGTCTTGGCGTCATCGATCTCGTGGCGAGCGATCTCGATGATTTGCTGGCGCAGATTGACGGCCTGACCGTAAGCACCGCCGCCGGAGACAAAACCCTAAATACGAAAGACGTGCAGCTTGAGCGGGTCGAGGCGAGTTTCGTGGAGCGGATCTTGAGCTTCATCGCTGACCCCAATGTGGCGGTGATCTTGATGTCGCTCGCGACAACCGGGATCATCATTGAAATGTGGAATCCCGGCTCGATCTTTCCGGGCGTTGTCGGCGTTCTTTGCCTCCTGCTCGGCTTTTACGCATTTCAGGTTCTGCCCTTTAACTCGCTTGGCCTCGCCTTGATGGCGCTCGGCGCAGTGATGATCCTTATAGAGGCCTATACGCCCACTCTGGGGCTTGTCGGCATTGCGGGGCTCGCGGTCTTTGGATTCGGCATGTTTGTCGTCTTCCCCGAAGGGTTCCGCGTATCCGCCAGCGTCATCGGCGCCATTCTCGTCATTGCCGGGGCGTTTCTCGGCCTCATCCTGCTCGCCATTGTCGGCTCGCGCGGACATGGCCCCATGATCGGCGCCGAAGCCATCCGCAGGCGTGAAGGCCTTGTCGATGAATGGAACGGCAAAGAGGGCTGGGTCATTGTCGAAGGCGAACGCTGGCGCGCCCGTTCAGACAAGCCCCTGTCGCCCGGAGACAAGGTCCGCGTCGTTGAGGTCGATGGTCTTGTTCTTGTGGTCAAACAGGCCAAGGCTTCCGGCCTTCTCGGTGTGATGCAGCCGAAAGAAGCGTGAACGCATGATTGAAGTGACGGGCCTTCCCGACGATCCGTTGAAGTTTATTGCGATCATGGTCTTCGCCGGCTTCGCCGCGGTCGCCGCTGCAAAAATCTACGGCCTTATCTTCATGCGCTGGAAGACGCCGTTTCGGGTTGGCGAGGCTATGAACGTCAACCGCGCGGATGTCACGGAATGGGCCGACGGCGAGGGCTATGTGTCGGCGGGCGGAGAGTTGTGGCGCGCCGCCTCGAAAGACGACCTGAAGCCCGGAGACGCGGTGAAGATACTCTCCGTCAACGGACTAATGCTGCACGTAAAGAAAGACGCGCCCTAGCGCAAAGCCCGGCGCGGCCGCGCCGACAGATCGACAAACAAGGAGGCCCCCATGGGCGGTATAGGTTTTCTCATCCCGTTGCTGGCGTTTTTAATCTTCCTCGTCACCAGCGTCATCAGAGTTCTCAAAGAGTATGAGCGCGGGGTCATCTTCACGCTTGGCCGTGTCGGCCGGAAAGCGGCGGGACCGGGCCTCATCCTCTTGATCCCGATGATCCAGACCATGCGCAAGGTGGACATGCGCACGCTCGTTCACGACGTGCCGACGCAGGACGTGATTTCCCAGGACAACGTCTCGGTGAAAGTGAACGCAGTTATTTACTACCGCGTTGTGGATGCGGTCCGCGCGGTCGTACAGGTTGAAAACTACATGGCGGCGACCAGCCAGCTCGCGCAGACGACATTGCGTTCGGTGCTCGGCAAGCATGATCTCGACGAAATGCTGCAGGAGCGCGACAAGCTCAACAAGGACATTCAGGAAATTCTCGACACCCAGACCGAAGCCTGGGGCATCAAGGTCTCAAATGTAGAAATCAAGCATGTGGATGTGGACCAGTCGATGATCCGCGCCATCGCCCGGCAAGCCGAGGCGGAACGCGAGCGGCGTTCGAAAGTCATCCTCGCGGAAGGCGAATATCAGGCGGCCGCCAAATTGTCCGAAGCCGCGCAAGTGCTCGCCACCTCCCCCGGCGCCATGGAGCTGCGCTACCTCAACTCGCTCCAGGACATTGCCGGCGACCGCACCAACACCATTGTTTTCCCGTTCTCTTTGGAAAAACTGGCCGACAAATTTAGGTCGTAACCGGCCCCGCCCCGGTCTATGGAAATGGCGCGCTTCGGCGCGCCATTTCTTTTATGACCGCAATGACAGACCAACCCATTGAAAAAATTACGGTATTCGACGCGACGGGCTATCGCTGCCCGATGCCGGTGATCCGCATGGAAGCGCATTTGCGGCGCATGGCGCCTGGGGAAAAGCTCCTCATCCGGGCCGATGACCCGATCGCAGCCCTTGATATTCCTCACTTTTGCCGGGAGGCCGGGCATCGCGCCGAGCGCCAGCCGGATGAGGGGCCGCATGCCGCGCCGGTTTGCGTCTTTCTGGTCACGCGGGGGCCAAATCCGGCCTGAAGCCGAGCCGACAAAAAGCCGGGGGCGCCCTTTTACTTTCGGAAATGGTAATGGTTAATATGGAGAGACGCGTCGATGCGTGCTTTAATGCCGTCTTGATTGCTGTCTTGGGGCGGGGGCCGGAGCCGGCGCCCTGATCGGAGTTGGCTCAGATCAAGCGCCGGGCCGGGGCTGAAACGCCTTGGATGTGTGTGAGGGGAAGCGGGGATATGGAAAGAGATCCGAAAATGTTGTTTGGAAAAGCGCGCCGTCTTGTCGGCGGCATGGCGGCTGCGTCCGTCCTTGCGCTCGCCGCTGTGGCGCCGGCGCATGCAACTTACGAGGCTGGCCTCGAAGCCTATAAGAACGGGCAATATTCGCAGGCGCTCGATATCTGGAAGCGCTTCGCCGTCGCTGGCGATATTCGCTCAAAGAAAATTCTCGGCGATGTCTATTCCGGCAAGGCGCTGGAAGCGGCGCGCGGCGCAGCGGCGCCCCTGGAAGAGCTGCCGGTCGACAATGTTCAGGCGCTGGTCTGGTACACATTGGCGGCGTATCACGATTTCTCCGCATACCAACTTCCCACCGCCGATGAAGTGAATTCGCAAATCCTCGCCGAGCAGCGGCTGACGGAAATTCGTTTCCGGATGAGCTCCTCGGATGTGGACAAGGCCGAAGACGTGGTCTCGCGCACCTTCGAGGCAGGCAGCCCCTACGACATCTATCGCCTTGGCGAGATGTATCAGAAAGGCGCCGGCGTCGATAAGAACAACACCAAGGCGCTGCAAATGTACGCCCTCGCCAAAGAGCGCGGCGTCGGTGAAGCGAGCGCGGCCTACGAATTTCTCGAGCCCTTGATGAACCGCAAGGAAATCAAGATCGCGCTGGAAAAAGTCGAAAAGTGGCAACCACCGCTGCCGCCGGAACACACCGGCAAGACCCGCCAGCAGGAAGAGCTTGAGCGCCTGAAGAAAGAGCTCGAAGAAATCCGCATGGCGGATGCGCTTGAAGCGGTCTCCGACATTGATGTGGAGCTGATCCAGCGCGCGCTCAACGCCCTCGGCTATCGCGCCGGCGTCGTCGACAACAAGCTCGGCCCGTCAAGCCGCGATGCGATCCGCCGCTTCCAATACGCGCAGGTCGCGCGCAACAACAACATGACCGAAGATGAAAAACAGGCTGTGGTCACCGGCGTTCTGTCGCCGCGCCAGACTGTCGACCTCTTCGGCGACGCGGCGAAAGCCAAGCATCCGATGTCGCAATATGTGTATGGCATCATGCATGTGCGCGGCATTGGCGTGGAACAGGACGGCAAGGCGGCGGTGAAATGGCTCACCGAAGCGGCTGACCAGAACCTCGCCATCGCCCATTACGCGCTTGGCGTCGTTTATCGCGACGGCACCACCGGGCTCAACGAAGTGGCGCCGGATGAGCGCCAGTCCGCTTTCCATCTCGCTCGCGCTTCGGCGCTTGGCTACAAGCCAGCGAATGATGCGCTGCGCCGGCTGAGCTTCGAATATACGCGTGACATTCAGTAGGGGGTTAGAGATGAAACTTATGAAGATGAACCATGTAGCCCCCGCACTGGCCGCCGGCCTGCTGGCGGCAAGCATGATCGCCACCAGCGTTCATGCGCAGTCGCTTGGCGGCTTTCCGATCCGCGAACCGGGCGCCGGCTCTTCGAGCGGCTCCGGATCGACCGGCAAGGGCTCCAGCAAAAAAGGCCCGATGCAGATCATCGTCGATGCGAATGGTCCCGGTCCTTACAAAACCATTTCCTCGGCGATCAACGATGTCGCCGAAGGCGGCGTCGTTTACATCATGCACGGCGTCTACAACGAATCCATCACGCTGGAAAAATCGATCTTTATCCAGGGTGATCGCGGGCCGGGCTCGGGCGTTGAAATCTCCGCGCCGATGAACACGCCTTGCCTCAAATTCTCGCCGAAAGAAGGCACCTCCCATGCGGTGGTCGCCAATGTGCAGTTCGCCGCCAAGATCAATTCCGGCGCCGCGGCCTGCATCGATATCGATCAGGGCGTGTTCACGCTGAAGGAAAGCGACGTGCTCGGCTCCGGCGTGCGGCCTGCTGTGAAGATCAATGGCGGCACGGTGATGCTGGAGAAGAACCGCATTTCCGCCGGCTCGGAAGGCGTGTTCGTGGCGCAGCCCCATTCGCTGTCGCAGAGCTTCATCATCGACAACAAGATCCTGCAAAACAAAGTCGGCGTCGATATCGCTTCCGGCAGCCGCGCTGACGTGGTGATTGCGGGCAATGAAATCTTCGACAATCTCGACAGCGGCGTGAAGTCTTCCGGCTATGGCTCCGCCAAGCTGATCGGCAACAAGATCCGCAACAATAAGGGCACGGGCGTCATTCTCGACAAATACGCCAAGCTCTCTCTCGTGCGTTATAACGAGATTGCGCAGAACTCCGGCGACGGCGTCGCCATCCCGTTCGGCGTCAATGGCGTGATCGAAGACAATGACATTGTCGGCAATGACGGATTGTCGATCTTCCTGCGCGACGGCCTTGAGCCGAAAGTCACCAATAATTTCATCGAAAATAATGGCGGCGATCGCGGCAAGAAGAAAAAGAAAAAGAAGCGCAATTACTGACGCAACTGCGTTATGAAAAAGCCCCGCTTCGGCGGGGCTTTTTGTTGCCTGAAAGGATCATGAATGAGCGAGCTTCCGCCCTGCCCGCAATGCGGGTCGACTTACACCTATGAGGACCGCGCCATGCTGGTCTGTCCCGAATGCGCCCATGAATGGGTCGCGGGCGAGGCGGCCGAAGAGGGCGCGCGCAAGATTGTCGACGCCAATGGCAACCCGCTGGCGGATGGCGACACGGTGACCGTCATCAAGGATCTGAAAGTCAAAGGCTCGTCAACGGTGGTGAAAGTTGGCGTCAAGGTGAAGAACATCCGCCTGGTGGACGGCGATCACGACATTGACTGCCGCATTGACGGCATTGGCGCGATGAAGCTGAAGTCGCAATTTGTGAAGAAAGTTTGAGGCGTCTGCATCTGCCTGGGGCGATCCCGGACACGCAGTGTTCGCAAGACCGACTGGTCGTCGCCCGGTCAGAGCGCTCCTCGCGGAGGTGATGCGCGAAGCGAATTCACCGGAAGCGATAAACGAAAATGGTACCCCTGGCCGGACTCGAACCAGCACGCTTTGCAGCACCTGATTTTGAGTCAGGCGTGTCTACCAATTCCACCACAGGGGCCTGCGACGAAGGCGGCGCATGATAGGCAGGGCGCGCCCGGGGTCAAGCAGCTTCGGGACCGGAAGGCCCGAAAGATTTATTAAGCGCGCCTAGGTTAGGCTTGCGAAAGGTCTTAAATGGCGAATGCAAGCAAGAACGGGAATGAGATGACCGGGGAACATCAAAAGCCGCAGGAAAAGCCACGGGGCGCGACGCGCGTCCTGCACGATATTCTGGACGAGCTCACAAGCGCCGCCCCGGAGAACAAGGCGGCCGCTTCCGACCCGGATGGCCCCGCCGCCGCGCCCACCGCGACCCTGGGCGATATTGTCGACCGGCTCGATCACCGCGCATTCGGGTTTTTGCTGCTCCTGCTCGCGCTGCCCTGCTGTCTTCCCTTTGTTTATGCGCTGCCGCAGATCGTCGCCCTGCCCATGCTGGCGCTGGCCGGCCAGTTGGCGATGGGCAAGCGCCATCCCTGGCTGCCGAAAAAACTGCATGAACGGCGCTTTGCGATTCCAGCCTTCGCCACCGTGCTCACCCGGGCTGAGCGCTATGTGGGCTGGGTTGAGCGCATCGCGACCCCGCGCTTGCGCCCGGTGACCGGGCCGACAGCCTTGCGCATTATCGGCGCGCTGATGCTGATCCCGATCGCCTCGATCTTGTTGCCGCTTCCGCTCACCAACACGATCCCCGGCATCGGCGTCGCCATCGCGGCGCTGGGCCTGATCGAACGCGACGGCCTGCTCGTCTCCGGCGGCCTGCTGATCGGCTTTGTCTGGGTGTTTCTGCTCGTCTTTGTCGGCGCCGAGACCCTGCATCTGGTTAAGGACTGGCTGACAGGCGTCGTTTAACGCCGTTGTGAGATGGCTGTGACGATCCGCCCAAAAGCCGCCGCAGCGCTTCAAGGCTATAACACTGTCATGCTCAAGACACTCATCAACCAGATGTCTCTTCCCGAGCGGGCCCTTGGGCTCTCCTTCGCGGCGAGCGGCGCCATGCTTGCCGGCGCCCATCTGTTTGAAAAAGTCGGCGGGCTGGTCCCCTGCATTTTATGCCTCAATCAGCGCGAAGCCCATTGGACCGCGCTGGCGGTCGCCGCCGCCGGTCTGGTGGCTGGACGGCTGTTGCGCTCAAGGCTTGGTGCGGCGGCGGCCGTTGGCGCGGCGGCGCTGGTCTATGCGGTCAGCGCGGGTCTCGCTTTTTATCACACCGGCGTCGAATACGGCTATTGGCCCGGCCCGGCGATCTGCGCCGGCGGCGGCGGCAATGCGATTGTCGACCTCGAAAACCTCGCCGCCTCCCTGACGCAAAAAGCCGACGCTCCCTCCTGCGAGGATGTGCAATGGCGCTTCGCCGGCATTTCCATGGCCGGTTATAATCTGCTCGCCTCGGCGGGCCTGTTCGCCTTCACGCTGTTCGCGGCGCTTTCAGAGACCCGGGCCGCAAAGCGCACAAGACAAGGCGCGCCCGCATGAGCGCCCCGCAAAAGCCGGGCCCCGAAAAACCCGGACCGCGGGCAGGCCGCCTGGCGGAAATGCTGCGCGTCGATCATGCGGGCGAATATGGCGCGGTGGCGATTTATCGCGGCCAGCGCGCAATCTTCGACACGCTGCCGCATAAGGCTGCAACCGCCTCGCTCTTGAAGGAAATGGAAGAGGGCGAGCAACATCATCTCGCTACATTCGACAAGCTTCTCGCCGACCGCAAAGTGCGGCCCACCCTGCTGGCGCCGTTCTGGAATGTCGCCGGTTTTGGCCTTGGCGCGGCGACCGCGCTGATGGGCGAAAAAGCCGCCATGGCCTGCACCGCCGCTGTCGAGGACGTCATCGAAAAACATTATGGCGAGCAGATCGGCGAGCTTGAAGCCGACGAACCGGCGCTTGCTGAAACCGTGCGCCAGTTCCGCGAAGACGAGCTTGAGCACAAGCACACGGCGGAAAGTCACGGCGCTGAAGATGCGCCCGGCTATCGCCTGCTGTCTTCGGCGATCCGGCTTGGCTGCCGCGCCGCGATCCGCATCGCCGAAAAAATTTAGCCTGCCCCCTACGCTTTGCGCATGGCTGGGGCCCCGCTATCATCGACCCAACATTCGTTTCAAGGAGTTCCCATGACAAAAAGCATGATGTTGCGCCGCGCCGGCGCACTCGTTGCAGTTTCCACCCTGGCGCTCGTCGCCGCCTGCGGCCAGGCCCCGACGCAATCGCCAACGACCAAAGAAGCGGCCGCGCCGACCCAGGCCGATGCAGAAGCGTTCATTAACGGCGTCGAAGACTGGTACAAGGATTTCGGCGAATATGCCGCCCACATCCAATGGGTGAATGCGACCTATATCAACTATGACACTGACTGGCTGGCTTCGCGCGTCGACGCCGAAGGCGTCGAGATGGGCGTCAAATTCGCCAATGAAGCAAAACGCTTCAACGATCTTGAACTGCCGGCGGACATGCGCCGCAAGATTGAACTGATCAAGCTCGGCCTCAACCTGCCGGCGCCGGAAAAGCCGGGCGCCGCGAAGGATCTCGCCAAGATCAACACGCGCATGGCGTCGACCTACGCCACCGGCAAGATCGATCTTGACGGCGTGATGACGCCCGGCGTCGATCTTGAAGAGAAGATGGGCACCGTGCGCGACCCTGCGAAGTTGCAGGAAATGTGGGTGAAATGGCGCGAAATCACCGTCGCGGAAAACGCCGACGGCACGACCATGAAAGACGATTACGCCGCAATGGCCTCGATCGCCAATGAAGGCGCGCGCGAGCTTGGTTTTGACGATGTGGGGTCGATGTGGCGCGCGCGCTATGATCTTCCGCCTGCGGAGTTTGCAGCGGAGACCGACCGCCTGTGGGGGCAGGTCAAGCCGCTTTACGACCAGCTCCATTGCCATGTGCGCGCCAAGCTCAACGAAAAATACGGCGCCGATATTGTGCCGCTGGACCAGCCGATCCGCGCCGATCTGCTCGGCAATATGTGGGCCCAAAGCTGGGGCAATATTTATGATCTGGTCGCGCCGGAAGGCGCCGATCCCGGCTATGATCTGACCGAGCTTTTGGTCTCCAAAGGCTATGACGCAAAGAAAATGGTGGAGACCGGCGAGGCGTTTTTCTCATCGCTCGGTTTCGCGCCCCTGCCCGATACGTTTTGGGAACGCTCGCAAATCACCAAGCCGCTTGATCGCGAAGTTCATTGCCACGCCTCGGCCTGGAATCTCGACGGACAGGACGACATCCGCATCAAGATGTGCACCAAGGTGAACGCCGACGACTTCCGCACCGTGCATCACGAGCTCGGACATAATTACTATCAGCGCGCCTATAAGGAACAGCCGCCGCTGTTCCAGAACGGCGCCAATGGCGGCTTTCACGAAGCGATCGGCGACATGATCGCACTGTCCATCACGCCGGATTATTTGCAGCAGCTCGGCCTGATCGACGACGTGCCGGATGCGTCGAAAGATGTTGGGCTCCTGATGGAGCAGGCGCTTGAAAAAGTCGCGTTCCAGCCCTTCGGTCTGTTGATGGACAAATGGCGCTGGGAGGTTTTCTCCGGTGAACTGACGCCCGAGACTTACAATGATGGCTGGTGGGAATTGCGCACCAAATATCAGGGCATTCGCCCGCCGGTTGAACGGGATGCGCGCTATTTCGATCCGGGCGCCAAATATCACATTCCGAACAACGTCTCTTACACGCGCTATTTCATCGCCAATATCCTGCAGTTCCAGTTTCACCGCGCCGCCTGCGAACAGGCTGGGTGGACCGGACCGCTGCATCGCTGTTCGATTTACGGATCCGACGCCATCGGCGAAAAATTCAATGCGATGCTGGAGATGGGCGCCTCAAAGCCCTGGCCCGACGCGCTTGAGGCCTTCACCGGCAGCCGCGAAATGGACGCTTCCGCCGTTGCGGAATATTTCGCGCCGTTGATGGCGTGGCTTGAAGAGCAGAATGCGGACCGCACATGCGGTTGGGAAGCGCCTTAAGCGCCTTATTGCGACAGGAAAAGAAAAGCCCCGGTTTTCCGGGGCTTTTTTATGGGCGCGATGCTTTTTCCTCGTGACCGGATGTGCCTTCGCGCGCCGAAAGCGCGGCGGCGACCTCGTTCAGGGAAACATCGCGTTCCGCCAGCATAACCAGCAAATGATAGAGCACGTCGGCGGCTTCCGCCGTCAAATGCGGCTTGTCGCCGGATACCGCTGCAAGCGCGGCTTCCACCGCTTCTTCGCCGAATTTCTTCGCACATTTCTGCGCGCCGCCGGCAAGCAAGGAAGCCGTGTAGGATTCGTGGGCGCCCGCGCCCTTGCGCGCCGCGATTGTCGCTTCAAGACGCGTCAGGACAGCGCCGATATCATCTTTTCGTTCCGTCATATCCCTCGCCCTTTACGCAGCAGGCGGCGCAAGCCGCATTGGCAGCCCCGCCTTCGCCATCGCCGCTTTCGCTTCGGCGATCGTGATCTCACCGAAGTGAAAAATCGACGCGGCGAGCACAGCGGACGCTTTGCCTTCTTTCGCCGCTTCGATCAAATGCTCGACCGAACCGGCGCCGCCGGACGCAATCACCGGCACGTCGACGGCTTCGGCGATCGCGCGCACAAGCGCGATGTCATATCCGGTTTTGACGCCGTCGCGATCCATGGAGGTCAGCAGGATTTCCCCCGCACCGCGCGCCACAACATCCTTTGCGAAATCCACAGCATTAATGCCGGTCGCATTGCGCCCGCCATGGGTGAAAATCTCCCAATGCCCGTTTAACGGGGGATTACCCACGCGCTTGGCGTCGATGGCGACCACCACGCATTGCGCGCCGAAACGATGCGCAGCAGCGTTGATGAGGTCGGGATTTTTCACCGCCGCCGTATTGATCGCCACCTTGTCGGCGCCAGCCAGCAGCAATGCGCGGAAGTCATCAAGCGAGGCGACGCCGCCGCCCACCGTAAGCGGCATGAAACAACGCTCTGCGACGGTTGAAACCTTGTCGAGCAGGATCCCCCTGCCCTCGTGGCTGGCGGAGATGTCCAGAAAACAAAGCTCGTCGGCGCCAGCGGCGTCATAGGCCTCTGCGGCGGCGGCGGGATCGCCCGCATCGCGCAGATTGACGAAATTGACGCCTTTGACGACGCGGCCGTCTTTCACATCGAGGCAGGGAATAATCCGTATATTGAGCATTGTGTCCGTTAATCTCGCCAGAAGGGCGGCATCTTTTCAAACGCATCCCAGGCGGCGTCAATCTTTTTAGCGGCTTCGCGCGCTTCTGCGGCCTTATAGCCGGAGATGAAGCCGGCCGCGCGCATCAGCCCGCCGCCGCCGCCGGCGAGCCGGTCCGCGAGCCCCTGCGCCACCACCGCGTCATTGACCTCGCCAAACGCATCCTGCAACGCCGAGAGCGCCGCCATATAGTCCTTGCGCTGTTCCTTTGGGTAAAGGCCGCGAAAGAGCTGGATCGGATAACGCAGCTTTTTAAGCGCGATCCGCAAGGGGTGGCGCGAGGCGAGGTCAGCGACGCCAATCGTGTCCTCGGCCGTCTTCATGGCCTTGCGGTGCGCCCGGTCGAGCGCCTTGGGCGCAAACTCCGCGGCGGAGCGCGACAAGCCCTTTTGGCGCCCTCGCGCCAATCCATGAGCACGCCCACCGCTGTCAGGTCGATGAGGAACCGGGTGAAATCCGGCCCGGCCACCGCCGCCACCGCATCCGCCCAGGCGGCCGCCCGCGCCGCTTCGGCCTTCGCCTTGAGATCCCGCGCCCCGGCTGGCGTATGGGCGCTCTCAAGCGCGGCGGGCAGCGTGTCCTCCAAGAACACGTCCCAGTCCCGTGCGGGCCCGAGCGCGCCCGCGAAAAGCTTGGCTCGGGCCGCAAGCCCGGCGATTTCGTCCGACACAAGGTAGCGCCGGAAAATCCGCTCAATGGCGCGCAGCCGGCGCAGCACGACGCGCATCTGATGCACGCCTTCCACGCGCCGATAGTCGATCAGGGCGGGCTGAAGCTCCGCGAGGCGGGCCGCAACCTCCGTCAGCGACGCCGCCAGCACGTCCGCCGCACTCATTTCGGGAGCGATATCAGCCTTTTTTCGCTTGGGCGTCGGGTTCGCAGGATCCTGCAGGGCCAGCGCGGTTTCGAGCTTGCTGCCGCCGGACAGGCGCAGCGGCGCATTCGCCCGCAAAAGCCGGGCAAAATCAAAAACCGCCGCCGGTTCGCCGTCGACCAGCTCCAACTCCACCTCCGCCATCGGCCCGGCGAAGATGCGCCCCTCCCCATCCCGGCTTTCCGCCTGGCCGAGATCGACCGCGAGCTCAATTTTCGAACCCTTGAAGGTGACGACCGACGACCAGCGATCCACAGCGGTGCCCGCGACCGGAACAAGCTTCGCGATCAAGCCCTCAATCAGCGCATCAATCGCCGCATCGCCGACCGGCGCCGGAAAATCCTCCGCCCGGGCGATGGAAACCTCATATTCCATGCGGGATGCGGGGTTTGCGCCCTTCGCCTTGACCGCCTGGATGAAATCCGCCCCCTCCTCGCGCAGCCGCAGGCTGAGCCCGCGCCTGGCGAGCACGCCGTCAGCCGTGTCGAAATAGGTTGAAGACAGGCGCTCCCACTCGCCGCCCGCCGGCGCGACAGCCGCAAAAAACCGGCCCCCGGCAACGCCGCCAGATCGCCAGGCGCGCCGGTGAATTTCAGCTCGAACTCTATTCGCCCCGAGCCCATGGCCCCCTACACAACAATCTGTCCCCACATGCGACAGCAAGGGTCACTCTAATGGACTTGGCCGGGCATGGCCATTAGCGGGCCGGTTGCCGAAAATCAGGCACTACTTTGCGAGTTTCAGGGCTTCTGCGGCGTCGATGCGGCCGTCATAAAGCGCCCGGCCGATAATCACGCCCTCGATATTTTCATGGGCGGCCTTGAGCGCCTTTATGTCCTCAAGGCCAGCGACGCCTCCGGACGCAATCACCGGTATGGCCGCCTCTTCCGCAAGCGCCGCCGTCGCTTCCACATTGACGCCCGCCAGCGCGCCATCGCGGCTGATATCCGTATAGATCACCGCCGCAAGCCCATGATCTGCATAGCGTTTCACCAGACCTGCCGGGGTTTCCGCACTGTCGCCATCCCAGCCATCGGTCTTCACCCGGCCGTCGCGAGCATCGACCCCGAGCACGATGCGGCCCGGCCAGCTCTTGCACGCCTCGGTCACAAATTTCGGGTCATTGACGGCGGCCGTACCGAGAATCACGCGGGTCATACCGGCTTCGAGCCAGCGCTCCACCGCCGCCATATCGCGCACCCCGCCGCCGAGCTGGAACTTGAGCCCGATCCGCTTGAGGATCCCGTCTACGGCGTCGCCATTGCGCGCCGCCCCCGCAAAGGCGCCATCCAGGTCAACAATATGGACCCAACCAAACCCCGCAGCTTCAAACGCCGCAGCCTGTGACGCTGGGTCTGTATTATAGACCTGTGATTTCTCCATCTGGCCCTGAAACAGGCGGACGCATTCGCCGCCCTTCAGGTCGATCGCAGGGTAAAGGGTGAGGGATCGGCTCATGCAGGGGACCATTCTAAAAACGCGCTCAGAAAGGCGAGGCCCGCCTTTTGCGACTTCTCCGGGTGGAACTGCGCGCCCAAAAGATTGTCCCGGCCAACCAGCGCCGCGACGGCGACGCCGTGCTCCGTAACGCCATAAATATGCGCATCATTTTCGGTTTCGAAATGAAAGGAATGGGCGAAGTAAAAGGTCTCTCCCGCGAGGCCGTCAAACACCGGATGGTGGCTGCGCGCATCGACCTTGTTCCAGCCCATATGCGGGGCGCGAAATTCGGCGGAATGGGTGAGGGGAACGACTTCGCCGGGGATCCAGCCGAGACCATCCGCGCCGTCAAATTCAAGACCGCGGCTCGCCAGAAGCTGCATCCCGACGCAAATGCCGAGAAACGGACGACTTTCCACCAGCGCGACATGTTCGATCGCTTCGAGCACGCCGTCGCGCGCCGCCAGGCCGGCCATGCAGGCGGCGAAGGCGCCGACGCCGGGCAGGATCACCCGGTCCGCTTTGGCGATCAGATCGGGATCATCGGTCACCGAGACATGGCGGGCGAGGCCAGCCTCACGCGCGGCGCGCTCGACCGCCTTTTCGACGGAGCGCAAATTCCCGGACCCGTAATCGATGATCGCCAGCGTTTCTGCCATGGCGAGGCTTTTAGCCGCCGCAACCAAGGGAGCAAGGGGAGGGCGCAAAGAAAAACCGCGCCTGAACCAGGCGCGGTTTTCCGTTCCGATGGGGCGAGGCGCCCCGAAATGGTCTTTCAGCCCTTAAGCGGCCGGGAAACAGGCCCCGATCGCGGCTTTGGCGTCGTCGCTCAGACCGTCGAAATCTTCAGGTCCGGCCACCATCATCAGCTCTTCCGCGACATCGGCGTCTGCGGTTTCCGCAAGGCAGGCGCAACCGGACGCGTCAGTGCCGTTCTCCGCCGCATAGGCTTCGCAGCCTGCTTCCAGATCCTGCGCCATGACCGGCGCCGCGGAAAAGCCCGCAATCGCGAGCGCAATAAGCATCTTCTTCATAACCAAATCTCCCAAAAAGCCCCGACTACCGGGTGCACTTGTCCATTGCCGCTTTGGCGTCGTCTGACGCCGCATCGTAGCGCTCTGCCGGGTCCGCGATTTCTGCGAGCTGCAAAAATTCGTCGGCCAGACCGTTCGCGTCGATTTCTTCTTCAAGGCAGCTGCATCCGGACGCGTCGCGGCCATCAGCCTCCAGCGTCGCCGTGCAGGCGTCAGCCCATTCGCCGGCGATGCCCGCTGACATCATGGCGCTCGCCGCGACAGATACGGCGCAGATAGTTTTAATGATCATTGAAACGTTTCCTGTTGTTCGGCGACCGACAGCCCGGCGCGGTTTTCCGCACCAGACGAAACGCAACATTCGGCGCCGTAGCGACACCCCTAAACCGCCGCAATCTGACCGCGAAGCGCCGCCATGGTCAACTGAGGAAACTGCGGAATTCGCCCAATCTCGCGCCTGCGGGAAAGCATTCCTAAAGATTGCCGGGCCATAAAAGCAGTGACGGACAAAGGAGACGCAGATGCAGACCCGCCTTTGGCAGACCGTTTTCACAATCCCGGCCCTGTTGATCGCCGCGCCCGCCCTGGCGGAGGCGCCGGAGGCGTCCATTCCCCAGGTGTTGAGCACACCGCTCAGCGCGAAATACCAGGAACAATATCTCAGCAGTCTTTTGTCGCCCTTGCGCAATCAGGGGCGCGATCATCTGTATATCGATCAGGCGCTGATTGACGAAATTGACCAGCAAGCGCTCGCGCAAAGCCGGTCGTCGCTTCTGCAAAAAGAATTGCGCCGTGACACCGATGGCGACGGGAACATCACCATGGCGGAGATCGAAGCGTCCTTGCCAAAAAGCATTACGACCAAACGCAATTCCGAAACCGATGAAAATGTTGAGCGCCGCGTCGCATCGGAAGTGCAGAAAATCCTCACCGCCGACAGCGATGGGGACAAACAGATTTCGCTCGCGGAAGCGCTCGCTTTCGCCGATGAGGGCGCGCAGCTAACACCGAACCGCCGGACGAAGACGCTTCACGATCTGCTCGCGCTTGACCCGAATGATGACGGCAAGCTCACTGCGGGCGAGTTGCTGGCGCTTGGGCGGAAAACCTTTGCGCATTTCGACATCGACAAGAACGACATTCTCGACGATGACGAAATGAAAGAGGTCCGCAAGGTGATGAACGCGAATGCGCAAGCCGAAAGGTCTGCGCGCATCAATGCAAGCCAGGCGCTTTACTGCAAACCGCCTGCTGCGGCGGCCAATGAAGAGGTCGTCATTGTCAGCGGGTATGAAGGCGACGCCATTTCATCCGTATCCGTCGCCGGCATGGACCGAACCACCAGCACCGGCCGCATGATTATCGAATCCGGCAAGGCGCCGCTCTATATTTTCGTCACGACATATGACCCCTTCATCTGGCGCATTGAAGGCGATGTGAAACGCATTTCAAAATTCGTCGCCGTGGCGCAGTATCCTCATAGCGGGGTCGGCGTTGTCGGCGTGCCGAAGTCAAAGGTCACGTTCCTGCCGCCCGGCGCATGCTTCAAGTATTTTTCAAAATCAGAGGACGGCGGCGCCCTGCAGGCGAAAGCGATCACTGAAAACCTTCTGGACCACCCCGTCTCCAATGTGTTCGGCGTCTATTCCATAGACAGCATCGGCGTGCCGTCCGGCGTCACTCCCGAAAAGAAATCACGGGGCAGGGGACCCGTTGTGGTGATGGGCCAGAACCAGTTTGTTCTGGAAAAAGACGGCAGCGTCACCAGCCTGACGCAAGACGCCGGAAAAAATCAGTCTCCGGAATCAAAGGCGGACGCCAATACAATCGCCGCGCTCAAAAGATTTTCGCCCGGCGGCGTCGCGACCATCGACGCAAAATCAGTCATCGCTTCGCCGTCGGCGCAAGCCTATGACGTGCTCCCCCAGCAAGCCGGTCTCGTTCAATTGATGGAAGAGGGCAAGATCGAGCGACTGAGTGACGGCGTCTATTATATCAAGAAACCGATCGCGCGCTTTCCCGCCGGGCTTGCTGGCGCGCATTCGGTGAAGTTCATGCTCGCAAAGGGCGTGCCCATGCCCGAGGGCGACAGCGGACATAGCTGCGTCTTGCTTGAAGAAACCGGCAAGGCGGCAGATCCCGGCCACACCCGCCGATGCCGCTAGCGAAGCGATGAAACACCAGCGGGCGGGAACAATCCCGGCCGCCAGCTGTTCCCCAATGAGGCGCTGATTTTGCGCCCCGATACTGAGAGGAGCACGCCATGCCAGTCGAAGCCCGTGAGCAAAGACATCACGATCACCACGGCCGCGCGGATGAGAATGCGGAAAACACCGACGATTCTATCCGCGTCGCGCCGAGCGAAACGGCGGACGGCCATTCAGAAACGCGGACAACCCAGGAAGTGCGCCAGGGCCATACAGGCGATCATGTGCGCTATATTCTGATGGCGTCGATCGCAGGCGCGGTGTTTGTCCTGATGATTGTCGCCGTTTATTTTTACGCCTGAGCCGCGCGCTTAACTGCCAAGGGAACCCTTGGTTGACGGCGCCCCGCCATCGCTGCGCGGATCGGCTTCAAGCGCTTCACGAAACGCCCGCGCCGTCGCTTTAAAACAGCTCTCGATGATATGGTGCGTGTTCTCGCCATAAAGATTTTCAACATGCAGGCAAAGACCGGCATTGGTTGCAAAGGCGTGGAACCACTCCTTGAAAAGTTCGGTGTCCATATCGCCGACTTTGGGGCGTTCGAAATTCACGCGCCAAATAAGATAGGGGCGTTTTGAAATATCGATCGTTGCGCGCGACAGGGTTTCATCCATGGGAATATAGGATGCGCCGAAGCGGCGAATGCCGGCGCAATCGCCGAGCGCTTTGGCCGCCGCCTGGCCCATGACGATGCCCACATCTTCGACCGTGTGATGCATGTCGATGTGAAGGTCGCCCTCCGCCCGCACTTTGAGATCGATCATGGCGTGCTTGGCGAAGGCCTCGAGCATATGATCGAAAAAGCCGATGCCGGTTTCGATGTCGTAATCGCCCGAACCGTCGAGTTCGAGGGCGACGAAAATCTCCGTCTCCCGTGTCTTCCGCTCAACCGTCGCCGCTCGCATTGCCGTCTCCTTTGACGCCTGCCGCCCTTGGTGGCATTCAGGCCGCTTCCCTGGCCGCGTCTTCGGCCCTTCCTATTCAAAAACCATCGCCCCGTCCATGGAGCGCCGGTCCCGTCGCGAAGCAAGATACTGAAAATAGAGCAGAAATCATGAGCAATGAGTCAATGCACGGAACAACAATCCTCGCCGTGCGCCGCAATGGCGCCGTCTGCGTCGGCGGGGACGGGCAAGTCAGCCTCGGCAACACCGTGGTCAAAGGCGACGCCCGCAAAGTGCGCCGCCTCGCCGGCGGCAAGGTGATCGCCGGTTTCGCCGGGGCCACCGCGGACGCTTTCACCCTGCTGGAGCGGCTGGAAGCCAAGCTGGAGCAATATCCTGATCAGCTGACCCGGGCTTGCGTCGAGCTGGCGAAGGATTGGCGCACGGATCGCTATCTGCGCCGCCTGGAAGCCATGATGATTGTCGCCGATAAATCGGTGACCCTCACATTGTCGGGCGCCGGGGACGTTCTGGAGCCGCAATTCGGCGTCACCGGAATCGGGTCGGGGGGAGATTACGCCCGCTCAGCCGCCCGCGCCCTGATGGAAGCAACCGAACTTTCTGCGGAAGAAATCGTCAAGAAATCGATGGCGATCGCCGCATCTGTTTGCATCTATACAAATGAATCCCTGACCTTGGAGACGATCGCCGAGTGAACACCGTGCGCCCGACTCGGCGTGTCCTAAAAAACACAGTCCATATAAATCTTACTGTATCGTAACTAACCTGGTGACGATTTTATCGATTGCGCGATGCTGCACCGCGGCACGTTAATCGGCAAACCCATTGATTCGCCTTGCTCATTTCTCCCTGCCGCACCCTAACCCGTTGATGCCGCACAGTTAAGGTGGCGCGCAACCACAGCCGAAGGTTGTGTTGCGCCGCAAGAAACACGATTGACAAGGGATAGTGTTTCACGTTGGGAGTAGTTCTCGAGTTTTATGTTGAGTTTGGGGAGTACTATGAAAAAGCTAACCGCGATCGCCGCTGCCGCTCTGATGAGCGCCACAGCCGCCAACGCAACGACCATCTCTACCAACAGCTATTCCGACTATGTTTCGGGAACGTCGTCTTCACAGACCTATGAAGACGATGGCGTCACCATGACGGTGACGGCTGGCCTTTACACCGACGACACGCCAGCGGTCGTAACCGAGGGACAGTACAACGCGCGTCCTGTCCTTTACAACGGCTACGGCACCGGCATCTCGCATGACCAGAATGACGGCGAGCACACGGTAGACGGATATTACCCGGAAGTGCTGATCCTCGCTTTCGACAAGGTCGTCAGCCTGACACAGCTCGTGTTCAACTATGCCAACAGCTATGCGAAATTCGACCTCTTCGTCGATTCAAATGACGACGGCATTCTTGAGCGGGTCCTGACCGATCAGAGCCTTTCATCCGGTTACAGCAGCGTTTCGCTGAGCGGCCTCGTCGCAGCAAGCTTGCTTGAAGGCAAACTGTTCGGCATCGGCACGAGCTATTCCGAAGTGTCCTGCTACTACAAATGGAAGCACGGCAAGAAAAAGAAAGTCTGCGAAACCAAGAAGTCCGAATGGAAGCTGAAAAAAGTGACCTTCGAAGAAGTGCCGGAAGTGCCGCTTCCTGCAGCTCTGCCGCTCTTCCTGGCCGGCATTGCAGGCTTCGGTTTCGCCGCGCGCAAGAAAAAGCTTAAGCCGAAAGCTTTCATTGCAGCGAACCAGATCAAGGGCGCCCAAACCGGGCGCCCTTTTTTTGCGCCCTTTATCGCACCTTGTTTTTCTAGCCCCACAGCCCCGCGCCATTGCGCTTTCATCTGGAATCTCTATGTGAGGGCGGTCCCTCACAACATGGTTACGCCTGATATTTATGTCTGATTTTTCTCCCCGCGAAATTGTTTCCGAACTCGATCGTTACATCGTTGGCCAGAAAGCCGCCAAACGCGCCGTCGCCATCGCTTTGCGCAATCGCTGGCGCCGCCGCCGCGTCGAAGGCCCGTTGCGCGAAGAAATCACGCCGAAAAACATCTTGATGATCGGCCCCACCGGGGTCGGCAAAACAGAAATTTCCCGCCGCCTCGCCAAGCTCGCGGGCGCTCCCTTTCTGAAAGTGGAAGCGACGAAATTCACCGAGGTCGGTTATGTGGGCCGCGATGTGGATTCGATTGTGCGCGACCTGGCTGAAATCGCCGTCGGCATGGTGCGCGAGAAAAAACGCGAAGACGTCAAAGCCGCGGCGCAGGCGGCGGCGGAAGAGCGCGTGCTTGATGCGCTGGTCGGCGAACATGGCAGCGAGTCAACGCGCGAAGCCTTTCGCAAAAAACTGCGCGAGGGCGAGCTTGACGACCGCGAGGTTGAACTCGATCTGCGCGAAGCGTCATCGTCGTCGCCAATGTTTGAAGTGCCCGGCATGCCCGGCGCGCAAATGGGCATGATCAATCTGTCCGACATGCTCGGCAAAGCGTTTCAGGGCCAAAAATCAACCCGCCGCGTGAAGATCAAAGACGCCTATGAACCGCTGCTGGCCGAAGAGGCCGATCAGTTGATGGATGAGGAAACCATCAACCGCGAAGCAGTCGACCTGACGCAAAATGACGGCATCGTTTTTCTCGACGAGATCGACAAAATCGCGCGCAGTTCCGATCGCGCCAGCGGCGACATTTCGCGCGAAGGCGTGCAGCGCGATCTCCTGCCGCTGATCGAAGGCGCGACCGTCGCCACAAAATACGGGCCGGTGAAAACCGACCACATTCTGTTCGTCGCCTCCGGCGCGTTCCATCTGTCAAAGCCGTCGGACTTGCTGCCGGAACTGCAGGGGCGGTTGCCGATCCGGGTCGAGCTTGAAGCGCTGTCGCGGGACGATCTGCGCCGCATCCTGACCGAGCCCGAGGCGAGCCTGATCAAGCAATACACCGCGCTGCTGGCGACCGAGAATGTGACCCTCGAATTCGCCGAGGACGCCATCGACGCGCTGGCCGACGCCGCCGCCGAAGTGAACGCCGGGGTGGAGAATATCGGCGCCCGGCGTCTGGCGACGATCATGGAGACGGTGCTCGACGAGATTTCCTTCACCGCCGCCGATCAGGGCGGGGAGGCGGTCGCCATCGACCGGGCCTATGTGGAGGCGCGGTTGGGCGTGATCACCAAAAACGCCGATTTGTCCAAGTATATCCTTTAGATAGCCTTGGCGCTTTCGGACCCGGAATAACCAGCCCGGAGGCGAATTGGCGCCAGCGCCGGCGCCGCGAATTGCCGGAATTCGGGCGATTCCGCGCCTGGCGGTGAGAATCCGCCGTGAAATCGCGTGCGGAGCCCCAAAAAGCGGGCTTTCATGATCGTTAATGACGGGTTAATCTAAAGTTTCACGAGGGATTGGCAGCGGGGAATAACGCCATGGCAGACGGCTCAACACGGCCCTGGAAGCGGCGGACGATGATGGCCTATGCCGAGGACGCGGATCCGCGTTTCACGGACAAGGTCGAGACCAAGGAAACCCCCAACGAAATCGGCAAAGGCAAGAAACGCCCGCGCATCGCCTTCACCGGCGAGGAGTGGGGTTTTGGCTATCGCGCAACTGACGAGTTCCTGCGCCGCGCCCGCAAGGACGGCACTGTCTTCGACGCCGGCTTCGCCGCGGTAAACGCGCGCACCGAACGCGAATTCGAAGAGGCGAGCCCGAATAACGAATTTGACTACCGCTTTTCCGACACCATGCCGCTGCGGACCAAAGAACAGTCCTTGATGGCGGTGAAGCAGGGGACGGCGGATTTCGCCCTCATCCCGTTTTACCATCCCTATTCCGGTTATGATTTTGAAAGCCTGCGCGCGCTCGGGAGCCAGTTCGGCCTGTTGGGCGTGGAACAGGTTGCGGCGACCGATCAGCTTTGCCTCGCCGTGCATGAATCGCAGCTTTACGATCTCATTCAGTCATCACATCCGGGCACTGGCTTTTCCGCCCTGCAGCGGCGCATGCGTAAATCATGGGGCCTGCTGGATTCCGAAAGCGGCAACACGCCGGGCGGCGACTATGATATCGAAATGCCGCGCGCCGGCCTGCCTATCGATATGGCCGACCAGAAATTGATCCGTGACCGGATTGATATGGTGTTCGCCGGCCCCGACGCATCCCGCCGTTGCAAGTCGAAGCTTGACGGCTTGCGCGCGGTTGGCGTTGAAGTGCGCGAAACCGCGCAAATGATCGAACCCCATCGCGAACTGGCGCGGCTGGCGCGGTCAACGGCCAATCCGTCGCGCCAGACCAACACCATGTTCGACCCGGTGAGCGGCGAAACGCGGTTCTATTCGACCCTTGGCGCCGATACGCAGGATTCAAAACTGTTCGGCATGGTCCTGCCTTACGAAGTCGCCATGCGCTCTTCCGACTATGTGATCATCGACCACAATTACGATGATGCGACGCCGGCGAAGACCCGCTTCCTCGTTGTCGAGCAAAATCTCGACCAGACCCTGGTGGAAGACGCCTATCGCACGACCGACGCCAAGACCCGCTATTGGGTGCGCCGCTTGCAGGCGATTTCCAGCCCGCGCGGCTCCTTCGGCGCCGGCTTTGTCAAAATGTTCGGCTACGCTGCGAGCACGCTCGCCATCGCGCTGGTCAGCCTCGGCCTGTTCGGGCTGGCGACCTCGACAACGATTGAACTCAACCTGCCCGACTCGATTGCGTGGCTGTCCGGCCTGACCGCCGGCGCCATGACGGCGCTTGGCGCCGCGATTGCAATGGCCGCCTGGGTGATGCTCTCTGTACAGAGCACCGGCAATCAGGGCGTGCGCATGATGCTGCGCTTCCGCCGCGATTCCACAGCCGCTTCGCTTGGCGACATTGAAGACTATCTGCGCAATTTCGGCGTTCGTCATTCCATCGTGCGCATGGATGAAGACAGCGAAGGCGCGGCGCCGGCGGCGGTGTTGCTTGATGTCGAGTTCGATCCGAAAGACTTTTCCTACGGACCGATTTCCATGTGGACCCGGCGCCTGCGCGGCTCCGTCGTCAATGGCGCGTTGAAAACCGCATTCCAGCGCTGGAAAAATCGCGGCGTCACAGTGCTCGCCGCGGTGCCGTTTGAGACCAACCAGTTGCCGCGCCACAAGCCGCGCCGCTGGTGGAGCGAAGCGGTCAGCGCCTGGTTCGGCGAGTTCGCCGAGACGATGTTTATTCGTCTGTCGCGGGTCTTGCTGGTGTTTGTCATTCCGGCGGCGTTGATCGTCTACCTGCTTATCCGGCTGATGAGCGGGTCGTAACGCCCCGAAAAATAACGACCCAAAAAACCCGCCTTCATGGCGGGTTTTTTATCGCTTGAGGAAAATGTAAAACGCGCCGCCGCCGCCATGACGCTGATGGGCGGGGCTTGCGCGGGACACGAATTTCCGCACCGTGTCTTCACCGATCCAATGGGCCAGCCGGGCGCGCAGCACGCCGCGTCCCGACCCGCCGCTCATGCCCCCGCCTATGCCCCCGCTCTGGCCCCCGCTCCAGGCGCCGCCCGTTTCGGCCTCCACGCCGCGGGTGAATTCCGGCGCGCCCTTGCCCGTAATCACCAGAAGACAGCGCGCGCCGCGCGCATAGCCCTCGGCGATGAACTGGTGCAACACCGGCCTTGCGGTACGCTGGGTATGGCCATGCAGGTCCAGCGTCGCATCGATCGGCAGGCGGCCGCGCCCGGCGAGCTTTTCAAGCCGCGGGTCACCGGACGCAAAGGGATGCTCAAGCCGGGGCGAGGGGGCTTTGGCCGGCCATGGGAGGCAGGCCCCGCCGAACCGCCCTCCAGGCCCATATAACGGCGCGCCAGACCCATGCCGGAGGATGGTTTCTGCATCGATTTCGGGGGCGAGACGAGCATTTCAGGCACAGGCTTTTTCATCCGCGACGGCGCCACATCGCGGGTGACCTTGCACCACAGCGCTTCCTCTTCGGGCGTCAGGCCGCGCCGCCGGCTCATGACCGGGATTTCCCGGTTCTGAGCTCCCCGGATCGCGGCGGCAGCCGCTCCGCCAGCCGCCGGGGCAGGAGGACGATCATCGCGCCTTTGGCGTTCATGGCGCCGGCGATTTCGCCAGCGGCCTCGCCCGAGCCCCAGAACAGATCGCCACGTATCGGCCCCTTGATCGCGCCGCCCGTATCCTGCGCGATCACCAGCCGCCGGATCGGATCGGCGCCAGCGCCCGCCACCGGCTCGATATCGACCCAGACCGGCGCGCCCAGCGTCGTGAAGCGGCGGTCGACCGCGAGGGAGCGGCCCGCCGTCAGCGGCGCCCCTTGCGCGCCCAGCGGACCGAGACCCGCTGCGATCTCGTCCAGCGGCCGGAAGAACACATAAGAAGGGTTCTGGGCGCGCAATTCCGCCGCATCCTCATGAGCGGCCGCATCAAGCCAGCCGCGGATCGACTGCATGCTCACCTGATCGAGCGGCATCAATTCGCGCTCCACCATGACGCGTCCGATCGCCGTATAGGGGTGACCGTTCTGCGCCGCATAGCCGACGCGCATCACTTCGCCGTCTTCAAACAACAGCCGCCCGGAACCTTGTATCTGTAAAAAGAAGAGATCATTGGGATCGAGCCAGGCCAGCGCGTCCTGCGGCGTTTTCGTTTCCAGTGCGCTGCGGTCTTCATAAGGCGCAAGACGCCCGTCTGTGACGCGACCGGCGATCCGCTCGCCCTTCAGCGCATCGCGAAACAGGCCGAGATCAACCTCCACCAGATCGTCCGGACGCGGAAGAACCGGCGCGGTGTGTGCGCCTGACGCCGTGTGCGAGGCGGCGTAGACAGGTTCGAAATAGCCGGTGAACACGCCTTCAAGATCGATGCGCGGGCCGGCCCGGCGGGCGCGTCCGTCAGGCAAGGGCGTGCGTACGGAAAGAATGCGCACGGGCTGAAAGTGAAACTCGAAGAAGGACCGGTATGCGCCCCGCTTGTTCGCCGGGTCGGAATACGCGCTGACGATCAGCGCCCGCGCCTCGGCGCAGGGCCGCAACCAGTCGGCGACAGTCCCGGAGAAGCTGACCGCAGGGTCTGAAATACCGAGATTTTCCAGCGGATTAGCCATCGCCGCCGGATCGCGGCGCTCAAACACAGCGCAGGAGCGCACAAATGCTTCCAGCGCCTGACCGGGATCGTCGAGGCGCCAGCCGGGCATGTCGTCAAAATCGACAAGCCGATAGTCGATCACCGGCGGCGCATAATCCGCATCGGTGAAGTCACGCGCATAATAAGGCGGGATCACGCCGGAAAACACCAACGCCGTTGCGAGCGCAGCGATTGCGACAGCGCCCGCCAAAAACAGACGCAACAGCATTCCCGACGAAATTTTCATGAACAAGACACGGAGACCGGCGCTCCCTCCTGGTTACGCCGGCTAGTGTTATTCGGCGCCGCCCGTCGCGACAAGCATCCAGTTCGGATCATTGCTTGTGCGTTTATGCGCAAAGGTCCACCGGTCCTTGACGAGATCGATGCGGTTCGGATCGCCATCGACGACTTCGCCATCCCGGTCGCGCGTCACGCGCACCTGATTGGATGTGAACTCAACCGTCGCGGACATCATGTCCCCGTCGACGGAAGCGTCCGTGATCGCCGCATGTTCGATGCCGACAAATTTCAGATCGCTCGTCTGGCCCGCCGCGTCGCGATCACTCACCGCGCCGCGAAACGCGCCGTATACGGACTCATTGAGATAGGGCCGGATGGATTTGAGATCGCCGGCGGCGAACGCTTCAACGATCATTTCATAGGCGCCGCGGGCGCCGTCGAGAAACGCCGCCTCGTCAAAGGCCGGGTCTGCATCGCGCAAGACGCGGGCATTGGTGGAAACCGGTTTGGGCGCCACATCCTCGCGCGCGGGCGCATCGTCGCGCTGATTTTCCGCTTGCGCGCCTGACGAACGCTGCACGGCCTCAAGGTCATGTTGCTGCTCATGCCCGGTCCGGGCGCCGAGCACCGATATCAACCGGAAAATCACGAACGCAGCTACGCCTGCAAAAAATAGAAGCACTGGATCCATAGGGGCCAATATCGCTCCGAAACCTTAATATTGCTCAAGCACGGTCTATATAGGAGCTATAGAGCAGAATACACCCGGGGTTTCCATGCTGTTTGCACTTATTGCACTGTTTATAATCGGCCCGATTGCAGAAATTTACGTGCTTTTGACCGCCGCTGATGCGTTTGGCATCCTGCCGGTGATCGCCGCCTGCCTGATGACCGCCTTTCTCGGCGGCTTCATTATCCGCTGGCAAGGGCTGGCGGCGCTGCATGCGGCGCGCAAGGATCTCGAAACCGGCCGCCTGCCGGTCGATCTCGGCGGTCGACGGCGCGCTGTTGATCGTCGCGGCCCCATTCCTGATGACGCCGGGCTTCCTGACCGACGCTGTCGGCTTCACCCTGCTGATCCCGCCCGTGCGGCGGATCATCGCCCAGATGGCGCTCAAGGCCGTGCGCGGCCATATTGTCCGCCATGAGGACCTGACCCGCTGATAGAACGGCGCATTGGCCAGGAGGCGCGCCGGGTTGCAGGCCTTGGGCGGGCCGTGTAAGGAGCTTGCTCTTTTCCTCATAAACTGACGGGACGACTTGATGTCAGATACGCCGACCACACCGAATGACGCCCCGCAAGGGGTCAATCCGCAAGACGCGCCGTCGCTGACGGTGCTGGCGCAGTATCTGAAGGATCTTTCCTTCGAAAACCCGCGCGCGCCGGCGGTCTACCAATCCTCAGCGCAGCCGAAGATCGATGTGAATGTCGATGTTCAAGGCCGCGGCCTGAACGCCAATCAATATGAAGTCGAGCTCTCGGTTTCCGCCCGCGCCAATCGCGAAGGCGAAGAGGCGATGTTCGTCGTCGAGGCGAGCTATGCCGGGGTGTTTGAAATCACCGGCGTGCCGCGCGAGCAGCTTGAAATGGTTATGCTGGTGGAATGCCCGCGGCTTCTGTTCCCGTTCATGCGCCAGATCGTCGCCGATGCGACGCGCAACGGCAATTTCCCGCCGCTGATGCTCGAGCCGATCGATTTCATGGGCATCTATGTGGCGAACGCCCAGCGCAATGCAGCACAGGGCGGCGCTCAAGCCTGAGCTTGAGGCGCCCCGGCTAATTCGCCGCCAGCTTCTTCCAGACGGCTTCATCGCCCATCTCGGCGATGAAGGTTTCATGCGCCGCGCGTTCTTCATCGGTGATGAGCGAGCGCAAGGCTTTCGGACGCTGGCGCGCCGGCATTCTTTCGCCATTCGCATCGCGCCCGGATGAGCCGTCATCGCGGCGGAAGTCGAGGCCCGCCTGCAGGCCGCCGGTCAATTCAATATAGACCGCCGCCAGCAGCTTGGAATCGAGCAAGGCGCCGTGGCCGTCGCGTTCGCGCGTCGACGTATCAATGCCAAAGCGCGAACACAGCGCATCAAGACTGGCGGGCGCGCCGGGGAATTTGCGCCGCGCCATATGCAGCGTGTCTTTGATCTTTTTGGTGTCGAGCGTCGGCAGGCCCGCCGCCGCCAGCTCCGCATTCAAAAAGGGCAAGTCGAAGCCGACGCCATTATGCGCCACAAGCTCAGCGCCATTGACGAAGTCGATAAAGGCCGGCGCCACAAGCGGATCGGTGAACAGCGGTTTGTCGCTCAAAAACGCCGCCGACAATCCATGCACCTTGAAGGCGCCTTCGGGCATGTCGCGTTGCGGATTTACATAGGTGTGGAAATTGCGGCCGGTGACGGCGCCATTGACCATCTCGACCGCGCCGATTTCAACAATCCGGTGTCCTTCGGAAAATTTAAAGCCCGTCGTCTCAAGGTCGAATACTATCTGCCGCATGCCGCCGCCTTCTTACACGCACCGGCCCAAGCGGCGCAAAAATTCAGATCAATCCGCTGAAGGATACAACGCCGCCTTCACTTGCGCAGCAATCCCCTGAAGCGTGAACGGCTTTTGAATATAGCCCGCACCCTCGATCAGATCGAGCTGTTCGCGCACCGCCGCCTCCGCATAAGCCGACATGAAGATCACTTTTGACTGCAGGCCCAATGTCTCGCGCGCCTGCTGGATCATGGTCGGGCCGTCTATGTCCGGCATCATCACGTCGGAAACAACGAGATCGAAATCCATGTCTTCTTCCAGCATCTCGAGCGCTTCTTCGGCGTCCGCAGCCTCGCTGACTTCATAGCCGCAATCGGTCAGCGTCGCGACGACGAAATTGCGCACGGGATCTTCGTCTTCAACGATCAGAACGCGGCCCGCCCCGGTCAGGTCTTGCGGCTGCGAACGCGGCGTCACGGCGGTGGCGGGCTTTTTCGGCGCCGCCGGCTCCGCAATGTCTTCCGCGTCATAAGCGGGGAGATAAATCTCGAATATCGCGCCTTTGCCCGCGCCGCTTTTGAGCGCAATCACGCCGTCAAGCTGGCGGATAATGCCGTAGACGGTCGACAGGCCAAGGCCGGTTCCCTTGCCCATTTCCTTGGTGGTGAAGAACGGGTCGAAGATTTTCGCGGCGATGTCTTCCGGCACGCCAGGACCGGTGTCGCAGACTTCGATCAGCACATAATCCTGATCGAGCAGGCCCGGCACATTGCGCGCCTTGACGTCCGCCGCCGTAACGCATTGTGTACGGATGGTCAGCACGCCGCCATTGGGCGCCATTGCGTCGCGGGCGTTCACCGCCAGATTCATGACCGCCGTTTCAAGCTGATAGCGGTCGACCTTGACCGACGGCAAGGCGCGGCCATTGACCAGTTCGAGCTTCACTTTCTCGCCGATGGAGCGGGTCAGGAAGCGCGAGAAGTCACGCAGAATTTCGGTGATCGACAGAACTTCTTTTTTAGCGTCTGCTTGCGCGAAAAGGCGAGGAGCTGTTTCGTGGTGTTCGCCGCGCGCTGGGCGTTTTCGCGGATCTGCACCAGATCCCCATAGGCGGGATCGCCGGCCGGATGTTTCAGCATCAAGCGTTCGCAATGGCCGATCACCACTTGCAGATAATTGTTGAAGTCATGGGCGACCTTGCTCGCCAGCTCGCCAATGCCGCGCAGCTTCTGGTCCTGTGCGTATTCTTCTTCCATCTGTTTGCGGTCGGTGACGTCAACCGAATAGAGGAGGGTGCGGCGCACCCCGTAAGAACCGCGCTTGCGGCGGACCGGACGGGCGAACAGCGCATAAGTGCGCGCGGCGGCGCCGGTTCCGATGGTCGCCTCAATGCCTTTAGGCGCGCCCCCGGCGCGGGTCTTGCGGCGGATTTCCTCGGCGATTTCTTCGAGCGTCGCCTGCGCCACGGATTTGACCAGGGGCGCATTTTTCTTTTGCGCGCCAAACGCATCGGCGAACGCCTTGTTCGCTTCAATGACCCGGCCGTCGCGATTCAATTCGCCTTCGACAATTGCGATGCCGAAGGGAGATTCCGAAATGTCGCCGGAGAGCGCCACGTCTTCGACTTCGTCGGCGCCTTCATCAATCGTCATCTCGACGCAGGCGAACCCTTCGCCGACGCCGCCGCGACGGAAAGCGACGAAGCTTGCTTCCGCCGGATCGGCGTGACGGCGGCGCACTTGCGCGTTGACCGGCTCGCGATCAATCCGCCACAAGGCGCTCACCAGATCGCCGGTCTCGCCCAGCACGATGTCGTCAATGGATTGAACCTGTCCGCGCGCCGCGCCGAGTTTTTCGCGCGCTGCGGCGTTCGCCCAGGCGACCTGCCCGGATTTCTCCAGCGCAAAAACCGGCTCGGGAAAATCCGCATAGGCCGCCGCAAGGCTGTCCTGTTCTTGTTCCTCAAGCGGCAATTCGCGCAAGCGCCAGGTCACATGCTCGTCGGCGCCGCGAATAGGGCGTACACTGACTTCAAAGCGGCGGCGTTCGCCGCCGCCCGCAAGGCCCATGGTCTGAAAGATGATTTCTTCCGCTGTCTCTGCGCTTTTCGCCGCTTTGCACAGGCGAAACACCTTGGTCGCTTCCGCCCCTTGCTGGGCGAACAGCCGGTCGATGCGCGGCGGCAGGCCGGCGGGGCCCATCACCCCGGCGGCGCGCGATAAATTGAAGTAAGCCCGGTTGGCGTAAGTGACGACGCCGTCGCGGCGGGCGACAAGGCGCGCATCCTGATCGGAATCAAGCACCCGCTCCGCAAGACCCAGCGCGCCGAGAATTTCCGCGCCCGCAAGCTCCACCGCTTCAGCCGGCTTCTTGCCCGTCGCACGGCGCAGCATGACGCCGGCCACCAAGACGGGCGAAAACATTTTCATCGCCGCGCCGGTCAGAAACACGGCGATCAGGAGGGCGAGCCCCCCGGCGAGAATGATCCCCGCGCCGCCGGAATCGCGGGCGCTCAAAATCACATAGATGATCGCCGCGACCGCAGTGAAGACGCCGGCCCATAAAAGCCAGAAGGTCGCGGCGTTGAAAAACCCGCCGCCCGGCGCGCGCTCGGGCTTGCCAGCCTTCGCCACCGCTTCATCCATCATGGCGATGATTTCTTCGCGCGTATGCGGGCGCGGCGTTTCATCCGCTTCGCTCCCGAGACGCTCTTCCCCCTCGGCCTGATCGCCGGTTTTGCCGCCGGTCTGCTCGAGAAGGGCTTCTCGCAGGGATTTTACAGGCTCTGCGCCGGACACGGGGCTCTCTCCAAAATGGTGATTCGAACCCGCGACTATGGCTCGCTTCGCTTTCCCACGCCACCATCGCCCGGCGCCGGTTTTCCCGGTTTCGCGGCGGATTTCTTTTATCTTTTCAGGCTTTCGCCCTTCCTGCGCCGCACCTCGCCGCATTATGTTCCCGTAAGCATTGCAAGACCGCATTCGGCTTACCAGTTGAAGCGGCGCAATCTCAGGAGCATGGGCGCAATGGCGAAGAAACTCGGACTGGTTCTCGGCTCCGGCGCCGCGCGCGGATGGGCCCATATTGGCGTCCTGCGGGCGCTGAAGGAGATCGGCGTTGAGCCCTACGCCATTGCCGGCTGTTCGGTCGGCGCGCTGGTGGGCGGCGCCCATCTATTGGGCGCGCTTGAAGAGTTTGAACGCTGGGCGCGCACCCTGAAACCGATTTCCGCGCTGCAGACCTTCACCCTCAAACTGCACAAGGGCGGTTTCATCGACACCGCGCCCGCCTTTGAGGCGTTTCGCAGCTATGACAAGAATATCGAGGATTTGCCGATCAAATATGGCGCGGTCGCCGCAGACCTCGCCACCGGCGAAGAGGTGATCCTCACCACCGGCTCGGTGATTGACGCGGCGCGGGCGTCGAGCGCCATTCCGGTCGCGTTCCATGCGGTGCAGACACGCGGGAAATGGCTGGTGGACGGGGCGCTGGCCAATCCGGCGCCGGTGTCGCTGGCCCGCCAGCTTGGCGCGGATGTGGTGATTTCAGTCGACCTCAACGCGGTGCCGCGCGTCCTCGACCGGTTCGATGCGCCGGCGGAGAGACTGCCGGTGCTGGTCCCGAAAAACGATCAATTGCCCGCCACCATGACCGGCGCGGTGACCAAGCTGATCGACGACACGATGGCGGCGATTGACCGCCAGGTCGCCATGGCGCGCGCCCGCGCCGGCGCGCAGCCGCATCTGTTCGAGACCGCTTACGCCGCCGCCGACATCTTCCAGATGCAGCTCGCCCGCGCCCGCGCCATCGCCGAACCGCCGGACATTCTGATCAAGCCGGATATGCGCGACGCCATGCCCACAGCGTTCGACCGCGCCGATGAATTTATCGAGGAAGGCTATCACGCGCTGATGGAGCAGCGGGTGAAGATTGAAAAGCTGCTACGCGAATAGAGGAAACGCGCCATGAAAAAACTGCTCACACTGATCGCGGCGGCGACGCTTGCGGCATGTTCCGCACAGACGGATGCGCCCGCCCATCATGCGGACACAAGCATGGCCGAGCATCACGGGCCGCATATATTGAGCCATGACAGCGCAGCGGATTTCGATGCGACGCTGGCGCAGTTGCACGGCGCGATTGATGCGCGCGGCTTTAAAACATTCGCCGTGATCGACCATGGCGCCGGCGCGCAAACCGTGGATGTGGATTTGCGCCCGACAACGCTTGTTATTTTCGGCAACCCGAAAGGCGGCGCGCCGGTGATGCAGGCGGAGCAGCTAATGGGGCTGGAATTGCCGCTGAAAATGCTGGTGACGCAAAACGCCGATGGCCTTGTCACGCTGAGCTGGCGCGACATGGAGCACACCTTTCACGAATATGGAATCGGCGACCATCCGGCTGCGGAGAAAATGAGCGGCGCACTCGCCGCCATCGCAGAAGAAGCCGGACGCTAAAGGATTTCCAGCACTGCTTCCGGCGGGCGGCCGATGGCGGCTTTCTCGCCTTTCACCACAATCGGGCGTTCAAGCAGGATCGGGTTTTCCGCGATCGCATCGATCAGGGCGGTTTCCGCCGTGACGTTTTTGAGATCAAGCTCGATAAATGGCGCTTCCTTGATGCGCATCATGTCGCGCGCGCTGTTGACGCCGAGCTTTTTCACAAGCCCTTTCAGCGTCGCTTTTGACGGCGGGTTTTCCAGATACAAAACCACTTCAGGCTCGACGCCATTTTCCTGCAACAACGCCAATGTCTGACGCGATTTGGAGCAGCGCGGATTGTGGTAAATCGTAACGGTCATCATGTTCCTCTGTGGCCGCGCTCAAAGCCTAAAGCGATAATCTGTACCCGCCGCTTTCGGTCAGCAGGATCGACGCATTGGACGGGTCCGGCTCAATCTTCTGGCGCAGGCGATAGACATGGGTTTCTAACGTGTGCGTCGTGACGCCGGAATTATAGCCCCAGACCTCGTCGAGCAACACATCGCGCGTCACCGGCTTGCCGCCGGCGCGATAAAGAAATTTCAGGATCGATGTTTCTTTTTCCGTCAGGCGGATTTTTTTATCTTCCTGGGTCACCAGCATTTTCACCGCCGGGCGGAATTCATAAGGGCCGACCTTGAACACCGCATCTTCGCTTTGTTCATGGCTGCGCAAATGCGCCCGCACCCGGGCCAGCAAGACGCCGAATTTGAACGGCTTTGACACATAGTCATTGGCGCCCGCGTCCAGCCCCAAAATCGTGTCGGCCTCGCTATCGGCGCCGGTCAACATGATGATCGGGGATTTAAATCCGTTTTTGCGCATGATGCGGCAGGCTTCGCGCCCATCCATATCAGGCAGCCCCACATCGAGCAGCATCAAGTCGATATGGGCTTCTTCCTTGGCGCGCTCAATGGCGGCGTTGGCGTTTGCGACCGGCTCTACGGCGAACTCGTCATGCACGCCGAACTGATCGATCAGCGCGTCGCGCAACAGCTCGTCATCATCGACCAGCAAGATTTTCTTTACACGGTTCATTTCTCTCTCACCCAGATCATGCATTCGGTCGGCGGGTCATAGCCCCGATTGACCAGCAATTGAAATTCTTGCGCCCTACAACTTTTCGTTAGGCGGCCGTGATCTCCTGTGTAGCAGGCCGGGCGCCGAAAATCGCCGTGCCGATCCGCACGTTTGTTGCGCCAAGCTGCGCAGCAATCAGATAGTCACCGCTCATGCCCATTGAAAGGCCGGAAAGCCCAAGAGTTTTCGCCATTTTGGCGAGCAGGGCGAAATGCGGCGCGGGATCGTCTTCAGCCGGGGGGATACACATCAGGCCTTCAATTTCGAGGCCGAATTCGTCCCGGCACTGGGCCAGAAAACCCGGGACATCCGCCGGGGCGAGGCCGGCCTTTTGCGGCTCCTCGCCGGTATTGACCTGAATATAGAGCTTCAGGCGGCGGTTCTGTTTGGCCATCTCCTCCGCCAGGATGCGCGCAAGTTTCGGCCGGTCGACGCTTTCAATGACATCGAACAGGGCCACCGCCTCTTTCGCCTTGTTGGTCTGCAAGGGCCCGATCAGGCGCAGCTCGATATCGGGGAAACGTTCTTTCAGGGCCGGCCATTTGCCTAGCGCTTCCTGCACCCGGTTTTCCCCGAAAACCCGCTGTCCCGCTTCCAGCGCAGGCAGGATGCGGCTCGCCTCATGGGTTTTGGAAACGGCGGTCACGACAACCGCGCCAGGCGCGCGGCCGGCTTCTTTCAGCGCGGTCTCGATTTCTGTCTTGATCGCTGCGAGATTGGCCGCCGGATCGGCAGAAAAATCATCAGAAAGGTCATTGTGGGAAGGCATCAAGGGCTCCGCTTGCGCGCCGCGAAACTAGCAGCCGCCGCGCTCCGGCTCAAACGCCAATCGGGCGCACCCCAAAATGGGACGGCGCCGTTTTCGCTGGCGTTTTTGACCGACGCCCGGCGTGCGCCGCATCCGCTGCTGGTCGCGCGCGTGTTGCCGCGCGGCAGCGCCGTGATTTTGCGCGACTATGATCTTCCGCACCGCACCGGACTGGCGGCGCAGTTGAAGTCGGTTTGCGCCCGCCGCGAGGTGAAGCTGATTATCGGCGCCGACATCGCGCTCGCCCGGCGCATCGGCGCAGACGGCGTGCATCTGCCGCGCTGGTTCACGCCCGATGCGCCCTTGCCGTCCGGCATGATCGTCACGGCCTCATGCCATGACGCCGGCGAACTGGCCCGCGCAAAAAATTCCGGCGCCGATCTCGCGCTGCTGTCGCCCGCTTTCCCGACCCAAAGCCATCCGGGAGAGAGTGCGCTGGGCCCGGCGCGCTTTCGCATGATGGCCGCCGCCGCGCCGCTTCCCGTGCTGGCGCTTGGCGGGGTCGATGAAACCAATGCAGGACTTCTGGCCGGGACGAATGTCGCCGGAATCGCCGCGATCGGCGCTTTTTTGGGTTGAACCTTAAAAGGCGGACCCCTTCATCCTGAGGAGCGAATTTTCCTTCGCCCTTCGAGACACGGGCTCTTCGAGCCCGCCCTCAGGATGAAGGAAAATTTGCGGCGGGAAGAATGGGCTGACTATTCGTCGCCGGATTTGGTCCACACGCCGAGCTGATTGCCCACCGTATCGCGAAAATGAAACCGCCGTCCGCCGGGAAAGTCATGACGCTCGGTGATTTCACCGCCGGCTTTGACCACGCGTTTTTCGCTCGCCTCCAGATCATCCGCATAAAGAATGACTAGCGTCGATCCGTTGACCGGCGTTTCACCGCCGCGAATGCCGCCTTCAAGACCGGCGCCGGAAAAGCTCACATACTCGGGACCCCAATCCTGAAAATCCCAGCCAAACGCGTCGGCGTAAAATTTCTTCGCGGCGGTCAGGTCTTGCGCGGCGAGCTCCACATAATCGATATGATTATTCATGCTTGTCATCATCATCTCTCCTTGCAGCTTGCTTACATAACAAGCGCGGAAAGAGCGCGCATGGCGTCATTCTCCCCAGCCCGCCAGAAATGCCGGTCAGGTTTGCGCGGCGCACAAAAGAAAACAGGACGGCTCATACGAACCGTCCTGCTTCATTCCCCTCCAAGCAGCTAGGCGCTCAGAAACTTTAGAATTTGATCGAGCTTTCGATCACCACCGTGGCCGCCTCTTCCGGGCCGCCTACGGCTTCAGGCTTCTTGGATCTCGACATATTGGGCGGCAGCGCCGACCGTAATGCCGCGACCAAGAACATAGGTCACGCCCGCCTGAGCAGAGCGCGTATCGCGATAAAGAGTAGGATCAAGCGGGTTGGTCGCCAGCGAGTTCGCTTCCGACTGGCCAACGCCAACCATGAACGCAACATCGCCTTCATCCTCGCCGGTGCGGAACGTGATGCCCGCATCGAAAGCGAGATAGCCGTCATCCTCAAGCGAGGCGAGGCCCGCATTGGTTGACTTGACCGAGCCGCCCACGGTGATGCCGCGGAAGGCCAGATTGAGCCCGACCGAATAAGCCTGATAATTATCAAAATACGACATCGGCGCGATATTGTCTTCGTCCGCCGTCACAAAGCTCGCGCCAACGCCCAGATAGAGCCGTTCGCTGCTGCTGACCTTGATGCCTTTTTCGTAATAGAGCGCCGCCTCGACCGCATCGGCCCAACGGCTCTCGGTCGTCAGCATGGCGCCTTCGGGCGCGATCAGGAAACCGCCTTCCGATGCGCAAAGAAGGTCGCCGCAATTTTTCAGCGACGGCGAATAAGAAACCCCAAGCTGCAAACCGCCGAGCACGCCGCCGAGGAAATTCGCCGGCGGCATATAGGTGAGCTTGGTCGAATAGCCGGTAACATCGTTGATGGTGTGAATGTCGTTAAGGCCGGAAAGATCCGTCTGCCAATTATTGACATTCACCGATGCGAAAATCGTCGGCGAAGAAACGGAAAGCATCTGCGCGGCGCCTTTTTCGCGGCCAACAATCAACTGGCCGAAAGAACCGCGCGCATATGCATATGCGCCCTGAAGATAAGCGTCGCTATGGGTCGGCGCGATGCCGCGAGGCCCGCCCATGAGCAAGCCGGAATAGCGGCCGCCGCCGAAAAGCTGATGCGGCTGCTGGCCGTCGAGACGCGCGGAAAGACCGGCGCCGACCTCAAGGCCGTTATTGAGAAGGGTCGAGCCTTTGACATTGAGCTCGGCGTTGACGTCGCCCTTGGCGTCGTCGCCGCGAACCAGTCCGGCGGCGGCGCTGACTTCGCCGTCAACATCGATCTTGATCGGATCAGCCGCATAAGCGGCGCCGGCGGTAATCACCGCCGCGCTCGTGCCTAGCAACATTCTCCGTAGACTGGTCATCAGTCCTTCAACCCGCTGTTTCGTTCGCCAGTAGACCCTTATTCGAATGGGCCTTCGTGTTTATTCCGCTTCGCTCGATCCGGCCCCCCGACCGTTTCAAACATGCCGGTAACCCGGCTACTCTCCCTACGCAACACCCCTGGCGCCACAAGCCTTTATCGCCATCCGCATATGCCGCCCCCGCAGCCCATGCTTTCAATTCCCGCGCCAGCTTCGAAGCTCAGTAGTAAAGACTTCCACGGCGCGCAAACAGGTTAACGACATAAAGTTAACAGCTTTATGACCAGCGGCTATAATGGCGTAGCGCTGGGGGGGTTCAAGCGAGGGGGCGCTTTGGCGTTGTGTAATTGCCGGTTTGTGGTAGGAAAGCCACTCTCCGGCGACGGCGACGCGCCAGGAGCCTCTCGGATTTACAGGACAGTCATCGATGAAGCCGGAAAAAGCAAGTATGTTCAAAGTGTTGGCTTTGGCGAGCGCCTGCGCCGCCCTGACCGCCTGCGGCGGCAACAGCGCCGGGGAGTCACGCAACGAGACCCTCGCAAACTACAAATCCGGCCATGCGCAGGCGACCACGGTGAACCGCTATCTTTGGGCGGCCTCGCTGGAAACCCTTGATTTTCTGCCGATTTTCTCCGCCGATCCGATTGCCGGGCTGATCATCACCGATTGGTATGTGAACCCGGAAATCCCGAATGAGCGGGTCAAAACCAATGTGTACATCCTCGACAGCGCGCTGCGCGCCGACGCCTTGCGCGTATCGGTGTTCCGTCAGGTGCGCGGCGAGAATGGCGTCTGGGATGACGCCACGGTGAACCCGGCGACCGGCCGCGAGATCGAAAATGCGATCCTCACCCGCGCCCGCCAGCTTCGTCTAAACCAGATCGACGGCTAGAAATTCGCGCCAGACTAGGTGAAAAGGCGGCGCGACGGCGCCGCTTTTTTGTATCTGAAAGACCCGACCCATGTCCCGCTACAACAAAACCGAAGTTGAACAGAAATGGCAGAAGCGCTGGGCTGAGGAAGACGTCTTTGCGACCAGCGCCGACAAGACCAAGCCGAAATACTATGTGCTGGAGATGTTTCCCTATCCGTCGGGGCGCATCCATATCGGCCATGTGCGCAATTACGCCATGGGCGACGTCATCGCCCGCTACAAAAAGGCTTGCGGCTATAACGTGCTGCACCCCATGGGCTGGGACGCTTTCGGCATGCCGGCGGAAAACGCGGCGATGCAGACCGGGTCGCACCCGGCGAAATGGACTTACGGCAATATCGACATCATGCGCGGGCAGCTCAAACAGATGGGGCTTTCCGTCGACTGGGCGCGCGAATTCGCCACTTGCGATCCGGAATATTACGTTCACCAGCAACGCATTTTCCTCGACTTCTGGAAACAGGGACTGGCCTATCGCAAGGAAAGCCAGGTCAATTGGGACCCGGTGGACCACACGGTGCTCGCCAATGAGCAGGTGATCGACGGCAAAGGCTGGCGCTCGGGCGCGCCGGTCGAGCGCCGCAAGCTGTCGCAGTGGTTTTTCAAGATCACCGACTACGCCGAAGACCTGCTGGCGGCGCTTGATGACGGCCGCCTCGCCGGCTGGCCGGACAATGTCCGCCTGATGCAGAAAAACTGGATCGGCAAGTCAAAAGGCTTGCAGATGAAGTTCCGTTTTGCAGCCGACACGAAAACGCCTGCGGGCTTTGAAGAGGGCGTCGAGGTGTTCACCACCCGCCCCGACACGCTTTACGGCGCGAGCTTCGTCGCCATCTCTCCCGATCATCCGCTCGCCGCCAAGCTGGCCGAGACCGACAAGGATCTCGCCGCCTTCATCGCCGAATGCGCCAGCGCCGGCACGTCGGAAGAAGCGATCGAGAAGGCGGAAAAGCGCGGCTATAAAACCGCGCTCGAAACCGGCCATCCCTTCGATGACCGCAAGCTGCCGGTCTATGTCGCCAACTTCGTGTTGATGGGCTACGGCACGGGCGCGATCTTCGGCTGCCCCGCCCATGACCAGCGCGATTTTGATTTCGCAACCAAATACGGTCTGGCCATCCCGCCGGTGGTGCTGCCCGACGGCGCGGACGCCGCAACCTACAAGCTAGAAGGCGAGCCCTATATCGGGCCGGGCAAGATCTTCAATTCCAGCTTCCTCGACGGGCTGTCGGTCGACGACGCCATCGCCGCGGCGATCAAAAAGATCGAGGAGATGGGCGAGGGCGAAGGCGTCACACAATATCGCCTGCGCGATTGGGGCGTGTCGCGCCAGCGTTATTGGGGTTGCCCGATCCCGGCGATCCATTGCGAAAAATGCGGCATTGTTCCCGTGCCGGAAAAAGACTTGCCGGTAAAACTGCCCGAGGAAGCCGATTTCTCCGTACCCGGAAATCCGCTCGACCGGCATCCCACATGGAAGCATGTGGACTGCCCCGCATGCGGCGGCAAGGGTCGGCGCGAGACCGACACGTTCGACACCTTTATCGACTCGTCATGGTATTTCGCGCGCTTCGCCTCGCAACCGAAAGACAAGCCGGTCGATAAAGAGGTCGCCGATTACTGGCTGCCGGTGGATCAATATATTGGCGGCATCGAGCATGCGATTTTGCACCTGTTATATGCGCGCTTCTTCACCCGCGCGATGAAGCAATGCGGATATTTGTCCGTAGACGAACCCTTCGCCAATCTGTTCACGCAAGGCATGGTCGTGCATGCGACTTATCGCGATGCCAGAGGACAGTGGGCGCTTCCAGAGGATGTTAGGAAACCTAACCTTGAGGAAGCGGAAGAGCTAAAAACTACATGGCGCGCAAAAAAAGCTCTTGGTCAATTTCTTTTTGAAAAGGGCGTCATTGGTAATGCCTTTTCAGGCGCACTTTTGAAATTGATGTTCGATAAAAAAATCACCGGCGATGATGTCAACAAATACGAAGAACAATTTGGCGTTAGTGAATTTATCGGACCTGGTCACCCATTTTTCCAAGAGAGCGATGAGAGTTGGCTGTGCACAACAGTCACAGACCACAAAGGTAAGAAAGAACTATTGCCCGTCCTCGTCGGCCCCATTGAAAAAATGTCGAAGTCGAAAAAGAATGTCGTTTCGCCGGAAGCGATTGCGCAGACCTATGGCGCCGATGCGGCGCGCTGGTTCATGCTGTCGGACTCGCCGCCGGAACGCGACGTTGAATGGACCGATAGCGGCGTTGAAGGCGCATGGCGCCTGATCGGCCGCATCTGGGACCCGGTTTCCGCCGCGCCCGGCCTGCTGAAATCGGTGGATCTGTCAAAACCCGGCGCGGAAGAGGGCGACAAGGCGCTGCGTCAGGCGACCCATGGCGCGATCGCCGGCATCACCGACGACATTGAAAATTTTCGCTTCAACAAGGCGATCGCCCGCGTTTATGAATTTTTGAACGTGCTAAAAAAAGAAGCCGATGCGAGCCCATGGGCCCGCGCCGAAGCGCTGGGCGCGCTGGCGCAGCTTGTGGCGCCGTTCATCCCGCATCTCGCCGAAGAGTGCTGGGAAGTGCTCGGCGGCGAAGGCATGATCTGTAATGCGCCATGGCCGAAAGCCGATCCGGCGCTGCTGGCGAAAGACGAAATCGTCCTTGGGGTGCAGGTCAATGGCAAGCGCCGCGCGGAAATCACCATCGCCGCCGATGCGGACAATCCGACTGTGGAACAAGCGGCCTTGTCCGATGCAGGCGTAAAGCGGCATATTGACGGAAAGACCGTGCGCAAGATCGTCATTGTGCCGGGACGGATCGTCAATATCGTCGCGAACTAGCGTCGAAGTTTTGCGCCAGCCACAGGAGTGCGGCCTCATGAAACTCATCCAATCCGCCGCCGCCATAATGCTTTCCCTGTCGCTCGGCGCCTGCGGCTTCCGCCCGCTTTACGCAACCGCTGAAGGCGAAACGGCGATCAGCCGGCTTGTCTCGATCAACTCCGTCGCCGCACCGGAAACCGTGGCGCCCTATATCAACGACGCGCTGCATGAGCGCATGGGCGCGCGCGCCGAAGAAGAACCGCGCTATGATCTTTTCGTCGAAGCCCGCGAAGGCGCCGAGCGCCTGGCGGTGCAGATCGACGCAACGGTGACGCGCTATAATTACCGCTTGTCGGCGCGCTATACGGTGGTGGACCGCACATCCGGCGAACGCTTTTCCGGTCTCGCCCGCGCCGTCACCTCCTACAATATCGTCAACTCGCAATATTCAACGCTGTTCGCAGAACGCACGGCGATTGAAAAAGCCGCGCGCCTGCTCGCCGAGGAAATCGAGCGCGATCTTCTGATCCGGTTCAACGAACCGCCGGAACAGCGCGCCAAAAAACGCGACCTTGATTACGAAACCGATCTCGATCCGTCGGAAATCCTGATGGAGCCGCGGCGCGGCGAAACCGTCGAACCCCTGCTCGGCAATGAGGGTTTCGACGGACCGACCGTCACCGAAGAGAAAGAATAATCCGCCATGGTCGCGCTCAAGGGCAGGGCCATCAAAAGCTTTCTCGCCGAGCGCGACAAGAATGTCGCCGCGGTGCTGATCTATGGCCCCGATAGCGGCCTGGCGCGCGAGCGCGCGCTCAAAATCGCATCGCGCGTCGTCGCCGATCTCAAAGACCCGTTCAACGCGCTGGAGCTTTCCGATTCCGATTTGAAGGAAGAACCGGGCCGGCTCGCCGATGAAATCACGGCGCTTTCATTCGCCGGGGGCGAACGGGTGATCCGCTTGCGGACCAGCGGCGAGGCGGCGGTGAAGGCCGTTCAGGCGCTGCTTGAGGGGCTCGATAGCGGGCATTTGAAGCCCAATGGCATGGTCATTGTCGAGGCGGGCGAGCTGACCCCGCGGGCCGGATTGCGCAAGGCGTTTGAGAAAGCAAAACGCGCCGTCGCGCTGCCTTGTTATGCGGACGGGCCGGGCGATGTGCGCGCCATGGCGCAGGAAGTCGCCAAGGGCGAGGATCTGCGGTTTGATCCTGATGCGCTTGATCTTCTGGTTTCGATCCTCGGTGAAGATCACGGCATTTCCCGCGCCGAAATCGACAAGCTGGTGCTCTATAAAGGCCCGAAAGAACTGCGTAAGGGCCCGGCCAGCATCTCGCTGGAGGATGTGCGCGCCTCGCTGGTCGACGGGCTTGGCGATGCGATGGACGACACGGCGTCCGCCGCCGCCGACGGCGCGCCCGCGCGCCTTGCAACCGCCCTGCACAAGGCCGCCGCCGCCGGAGCCAGCCCGATCGGATTGCTGCGCGCCCTGCAACGGCAATTTGCGCGGCTCAAAACCGCGCAGGATTTCATGGATGCCGGGGAGAGCCCGTCTTCTGCGATGAAAAAATTACGCCCGCCGGTTTTCTTCGCCGAGGAGCGGGCCTTTGAAAACCGGCTCTATAAATGGCGCGGGCCAAAGCTCGACCGGGCGCTCCGCATGCTGATCGATGCAGAACTCGACGCCAAAACCACCGGCGCGCCGCAGCGGGAAATCGTCGAACGGGCGGCGCTGGCGCTATCGGTCATGGGTAAGCGCTAGGCGCATTGATGACGCCGTCAAAGCGGCGCCCGCATTCCAGTGGATTTGCAGGTCGCACTCGTTATATACTCAAAAGCACAAATAAAGTTCGCGGGGGCGAGAATAACAACAAGAAGCCGGAACCGCAGTATGACTGACAATACCGCCAGAGCCCAGGAAGACGTCGCCGTCACGTTTTCGGTCACGCAGAACCGTCTGTTCACCCGAAAAAACGATCAAATTTATGCAATTGTCGGGCATAATCAGGAGCTGGCGCTGGTGACCACTGTGTGGTTCGACCGTTTTGACACTCAGGAAGATTTTCTTCAGGTGCATAACTATATCTTGTCCCTGTTCCGCACCGGCTCCTACCGGCTGATTTTCGCGGATTTGCGGTTTCAGGCGACAGGCTATGAGCCCTCAACCAACTGGCTGCGCGATGAATTCATGCCCGCCCTGTTCTCCATGGGGCTCGAGCGCGAAGCGCTGGTCTTGCCGGAAACCTCCATGCGCGAAGAAGTGCGCGAAGTGGCGAGCCACACCGAACGGATCGTCGAGGAGGCTGGCGACGCCCGGATCCGCACCTTCACCAGCATCCCGGAAGCCAAAAAATGGCTGCTGGCCGGAAAGCCCGCCTGACCGAGCGCGGGACTATTCTTCCTTACGCGGAATAATATGCAAATCGCGCTGCGGGAAGGGAATTTCGATCCCGTATTTGCCGAGCGCGGTTTCAAGCTCCCAATTATAGGCGGCCTGCACTTTTGACGGCCGCTTGACCGCTTCATCGGTGAGCCAGACCACCAATTCGAAGTCGAGGCTGGAATCGCCGAAGCCGGTCAGCCACACATCGGGCGCGCGTTTTTCGTTGTTTTTCAGCGTAAACGGCACTTTGTCGGCGGCCTCGAGCGCCGCCATCTTCACCAATTCCTTATCGGTGCCATAGGCGACGCCAAAAGGAATGCGCAACCGGCGATTGGCCTCGCGCAGCGTCCAGTTGGTCACCCGGTTGGTGATGAATTCCGCGTTCGGCACCAGAATGTCCACATTGTCATTGGTGGTGACGAGGGTGGAGCGGACATTGATTTCGCGCACCTCGCCGGTGACGCCGGATTCAAGATCGACGAAATCGCCGACTTTGAGCGTGCGCTCCAAGAGGATGATGATGCCGGCGATGAAGTTGGAAAAGATCGACTGCAAGCCAAAGCCGATGCCGACGCCGATGGCGCCGGTGAGCACGGCGAGCCCCGTGAGATTGACCCGCGCCGCAGACAGGGCGAACAGGATCGCGCCGGAGACCAGCGCAATCTGAATGAGCTGGCCCAGCAGGCCGCGCACGGACGGCGTCAGTTTGGTGGAGGCGTTGAGCCGTCCCTGGATCAGCCGCGAGGCGAAGGACGCCGCCCATAACAGGACGATTCCCAGCGCCAGCGCCCATAAAATATCGAAGGCGGAGACCGCATTTTCCCCGCCCGGCGGCAATTTAAGCCCGTCGAGAAAGGCGATCACCGGGCCGAGCAGGCGCAAAATATTGAGCGCCGCAACGGTCCAGGCGAAGAGCGCAAAGGTCCGCGACCAGAACGGATCGCGCACCAGCGACGACACTGAGCGAATGACCACCCAGGCGGTGAGCAGGCTGGCGATGATGCGCATCAGGCTCACCGGCTGGCCGGCGGCGGTGAGCGCGGCGATGGCGATCCATAACAGCGCGGCGCCAATCGCCAGCGGCACCAATACCGAAAGCGCGCCGTAAAACCGGCTTTGCGCGGCGCCCGCTTCGGCGGCGCTGCGGCGGGCCAATGTGCCGCGGGCCGGACGCGCCAGCATCCAGCCGATCGCCAGCGCCGCGATGACGGCCCCGGCCTGGTACAGGGCCGACATGGACGTCAGTTGATCGCCGAGCCGGTCGGCGAGCGCAAAAACCGCGTCTGGCACATTGGCAGTTAAATACTCTGTATACGGATGGGCGGCAGCTACGCCCATCAGGCGCTCGCGCCCATCAACCGGCGGCACAGATCGTCCAGTTGATCGAGGGTGAGATATTTCACCGTGATCTCCCCGGCGCCCTTTTTCGAATGCTCGATCGACACGTCGAGACCGAGAATGGCCGACAGATCGCGCTCCAGCGCGCGCGTATCGGCGTCTTTAGGACCGGTAGAAGTTGTTGTTTTTCCTGCGCTTTTTCTGGCCCCGCCAGAGGGCGCGTCGCCGCGAATTTCCGCTTCCGCCTGGCGGATGTAATTTTCCGTCTCGCGCACCGACAGATCGCCCTTGAGCACAATATCGAGCATTTGCTTGGGCGAGGATGAGCCGAGCAGGGCGCGCGCATGGCCCATGGAAATCCGGTTCGCCGACAGGGCGTCGCGCGCTTGTTGCGGCAGATTCAAGAGGCGCATGATATTGGCCACATGACTGCGCGACTTGCCGACGGCCGTGGCGATCTGTTCTTGCGTGCGCTTATAGACATCGGAGAGGCGCGCATAGGCGGCGGCCTCTTCCACCGGGTTGAGGTCGACCCGCTGGACGTTTTCAATCAGCGCAATTTCCGCCGTCTCCTCATCCGTCAGTTCACGGATGATGACCGGGACCTTGTGCAGCTGCGCCTTTTGCGCGGCGCGCCAGCGGCGTTCCCCGGCGACAATCTCATACTGATCCGGCCCGAGCGGGCGGACCAGGATCGGCTGCAACATGCCTTTCGCGGCGATCGACCCCGCCAGTTCTTCAATGCCGTCCTTGTCAAAGATGCGGCGCGGCTGGTCGGCATTGGGCTTGAGCTGTTCAATCGGCAATTCGCGTTTCGGCCCGGCGGGCTCCGCCGGCGCCGCCTCTGCGGCCGGCGCGCGGGCGGGCGTGCGCGCCGAAGGCGCATCGCCGAGCAGGGCGTCGAGACCGCGCCCCAACCCTTTCATGCCTGATTTCTTTTTTCCGCCGCCGCCATCGCGCTCATCCTTCCTTATGCCGCTTCCGGGCGGGCGCGTTCGCGCTGTATGACTTCCGAGGCGAGCTGGATATAGGCCTGGCTGCCCGGACATTTGAGATCGTAAAGCAGGGCCGGTTTGCCATGGGACGGCGCTTCGGAAATCCGCACATTGCGCGGGATCACCGTGCGATAAACCTTGTCCGCGAAATGCGTGCGCACATCTTCCTCGACCTGATTGGTGAGGTTGTTGCGCCGGTCATGCATGGTCAGGACGACGCCCTGCAGCTCGAGTCCCGGATTGATCCGTGTGCGCACGGTATCGATGGTGCGCATGATCTGCGACAGGCCTTCCAGCGCGAAAAACTCGCATTGCAGCGGGATAATCACCGCTTGCGCCGCCGCCAGCGCATTGACCGTCAGCAAGGACAAGGAAGGCGGGCAGTCGATCAGCATATAGGTGACGCCGGCGCCCGCTTCGCTTGCGGCGAATTCTTCAATCGCGTCGGCGAGGCGGAAATGGCGGCGCTCCGCATCGATCAGCTCGATTTCCGCGCCGGCGAGATCGACCCCGGCGGGGGCGAGGAGGAGGCCGGGAATGTCGCTTTCCATCACCGCCGCTTCAAGGCGGTATTCGCCGGACAGAACTTCATAGGTGGTGACGCCGCGCTCCGCCGCCGTGATCCCGAGCCCGGTGGAGGCGTTGCCCTGGGGGTCGAGATCGATCAGCAGCACTTTCTCGCCGACGGCGGCCAGCGCGGTCGCAAGATTGATCGCGGTCGTGGTCTTGCCGACGCCGCCCTTCTGGTTGGCGATGGCCAGAACGCGGGGAGCGATGCTCCGTGGAGTGGCGTTGTTACCGGACACGGGCGAGATTTCCGATTTCTAAAATGGCGGCGCGGGGGTCAGTCCGGCTCGGGTGCTTTATGACCTCCATATGCCAAGATTTAGCGGCCTCGGTCAATTCACCCTCTACATCTTGTCCTTTGAGCAGGAAATACTTTGTATTTTTACCTGCAATTCCAGCCCCATAGGCGAGCAATTTCTCGAGCCGGGCGAGGGCTCTGGCGGTGACGATATCGGGCTTGAATTTCAGCCCTACCGATTCGATTCGCGCCGGTATGACTTTGAGGTTTTCAAGCCCCATGGCCTCGCCCGCTTCGGTGAGGAAGGCGCATTTCTTTTGCGTCGATTCAATCAGCGTCACCTCTACGCCCTTCGGCGCCAGCATCGCCGCGAGCACCAGCCCCGGAAAACCCGCGCCGGAGCCAAGATCGACAATCGTTTTGACGCCTTCAGGCAGCAATGGAACGAGCTGCGCGGAATCCAAAAAGTGCCTCTCCCACCGGTCTTTTATGGTCGACCGCGCAATCAGGTTGTGGCGCTCTGACCAATCGATCAGCACACGGTCCATCTCCATCAGACGGTCCATTGTTTCACGTGGAACATTTGTTTCGGCGAGAAAGTCTTCAGGGGTCATACTATCCGACATATCAGCAGACGCTTTTCCTCCCCCGCCTGCGGGGGAGGTGTCCGCGAAGCGGACGGAGGGGGTTTGGCGCCGAGGAGGCAAAACCCCCTTCGACCCGCGCCTTCAGCGCGGGCCACTTCCCCGTAAACGGGGGAAGAAACGAGCGCCACTACAATTCATCCCGCCTTGGCTTGTTTCTTTACCCAGGCCAGCAGCAGCGCCAGCGCCGCCGGGGTCACGCCTTCAATGCGGCCGGCCTGACCGAGGGTGACCGGGCGGGCGTCAATCAGCTTGCCGCGCACCTCATTCGAAAGCCCGGTGATCGCCCTATAGTCGAGATCGGCCGGAATCGCGAGGCTTTCGTCCTTTTTGAAGGCGATGATGTCCGCCTCCTGGCGGTGCAGATATCCGGCATAGAGCGCGTCAAAGGCCAATTGTTCCGCCACCGGAACCGGCATGGCCTCTATCTCCGGCCAGATCGCCGACAGCGCCGCCAGATCGACCTCGGGCAGGGATAAAAGATCGCTCACCGAGCGCCGGCGGCCATCCTGATTGAGCTTGAACCCGTGTTTCGCGGCTTCGCTCGGGGTCAGGGTGGTCTCGCGCGCCCATTTACGGGCCGCATCGAGCGCCGATTGTTTCACGTGGAACATCTCGGCCCTACGCTCGCCGACGATGCCCGCCGCGATCCCGACCGGGGTCAGGCGCTGATCGGCATTGTCGGCGCGCAAGGTCAGGCGATATTCCGCCCGGCTGGTGAACATCCGATAGGGTTCTGTAACTCCGTTGGTTACAAGGTCATCGATCATCACGCCGATATAGGCTTCGGACCGGTCGAGGGTGAAATCTTCGCCCCCAAGGGCGGTCCGCGCGGCATTGACACCCGCCATCAGCCCTTGCGCCGCCGCCTCTTCATAGCCGGTGGTGCCGTTGATCTGACCGGCCAGGAACAGACCGGCGAGGGCCCGGGTCTCCAGCGTCCGGGTGAGGGAGCGCGGGTCCACATAATCATATTCAATGGCGTAGCCGTACCGGATCACCACCGCCTCTTCGAGGCCGGGTATGGTTTTGAGGAACGCCGCCTGCACATCCTCGGGCAGGGAGGTCGAAATCCCGTTCGGGTATACTGTGTGGTCGTCCAGGCCTTCCGGTTCCAGGAAAATCTGGTGGTTTTCGCGCTCGGCGAAGCGCACCACCTTGTCTTCGATGGAGGGGCAATAGCGCGGGCCGCGGCCGGAGATGGCGCCCCCATAGACCGCGGATTTACTGAGGTTTGCCTCAATGATCGAATGGGTCTCGGGCGTCGTATAGGTGATCCCGCAGGCGATTTGCGGCACTTCGATGCGCTCGGTGAGGAAAGAGAAGGGCACAGGGGCGTCGTCCGCCGGCTGCATCTCCAGCCGGTCCCACTCAATGGTCCGCCCGTCGAGCCGCGCCGGGGTTCCCGTCTTGAGGCGGCCCATTTTGAGCCCCAGCCCGTAGAGCCGGTCGGCGAGGGCGATAGCGGGGATCTCCACATCGCTCCAGTCGCCCGAGGCGTAGGCTTTGTCCGTGGCGCGCGCCGTCGCCCGGCCAGCAGGCAGGCGCTTGTCGCCAATATGAATGACGCCTTTGAGAAAAGTGCCGGTGGTCAGCACCACGGCCTTGGCGCGGATTTCCCGTCCGTCGGCGGTGACGATGCCGGCGATTGTTCCACGTGGAACAGTCTCGTCGATGATCAGATCTTCAACCGCGCCTTCTAGTATCTCGAGCCCCGGATAATCCGACAGGATCGCCTGCATGGTCTCACGGTAGAGCTTGCGGTCGGCCTGGGCCCGGGGGCCGCGCACGGCGGGGCCTTTCGAGCGGTTGAGCATGCGGAACTGGATGCCCGCCTTGTCGATGACCCGGCCCATCACGCCGTCCAGCGCATCGACCTCGCGCACCAGATGGCCCTTGCCGAGCCCGCCAATGGCCGGATTACAGGACATTTCGCCGATCGTGTCGCGCTTATGGGTCGCGAGCAGGGTGCGCGCGCCGGCCCGGGCCGCAGCAGCTGCAGCCTCGCATCCGGCGTGTCCGCCGCCGATCACAATGACGTCGTAGTCTTTCATGTTCCGTCCTTTGGCCGGGGGATATAGTCCCCGGCCGCCTGTAATGCACCCGTTATTTCCCAAACCCGCTCATCCCCGCGCAGGCGGGGATGAGCGGACCAGGATGTTCCACGGGAAACAATCTACGCCCTGCCAGATAGGCGGGGATGAAATTTAATGTCACGAATTGTTTCGCCGCGCCGGGCGTCCCGGCCTTTCTTTACAAATCAGAAAGCATAGGCCGCAGAGGCCCTTTCGGGCACGCATGCTGCAACCCGCCCTGCACTGGACTGCAATAAAACCACGAAGGGGCACACCATGGCCGGGTCAGATTACATGCGTTCAGGGGGAAAACCGCTATTCGGGACGGCGCTCGCGCCAGCCCAAAGGCAAAAGCCGGATTTGACGGCGCAATTGAATGAAAGGCTGCGCGAGAAATATCGCAGCTATGAGCGCTCCGCCGCCAGGCTGGAGATCCGCGGCGAGCACGACGCCGCACAACTCCTGCGCCGCGCGGCGGGCAGGGCGCGGCTCTTACGCAACCGGCCGGCCAATGATGAGGGCCCGGTGAATTAAGTCGGCTGTTCCACGCGGAACACATGCTTACAATCGGGCGCGAGCTGAAATAGGCTCGCGCCCGCGGCGTTCGCCGCCATTCACCACTGAGGGGAAACACCATGAAACGCATGCTGGCCGCTGTCGCGGCCCTGTTCGCCATTTGCTCGACCGCACTCGCCGGCGACGCAACCGCCGTGATCGAAGCCCAGAACCAGAAATTCGCAGAGATCTTCAAGGCTGGGGACGCCGCCGGCCTTGCCGCGCTTTACACCGAAGACGGCGCCCTCCTGCCGCCGGGTGAAGCGACAATCACCGGACGCGAGGCTGTCGCCGCCTTCTGGCAGGGCGCCATGGATAGCGGCGTCAAAGCCCTCAATCTGAACGCCGTTGAGGTCTTCGCCATCGACAAGAAGAACATTGTCGAAATCGGCCGCGCCGAGCTTTTCGACGGGGAGGGCGCCTCCCTCGAGGCGGGCCATTATGTGGTCTATTGGCGCAAGGTGGATGGCGACTGGCTTTTGTTCCGGGATATCTGGAACTAGTAGCCCTACTTCCCGATACAAAAGCTCGAGAAAATCTCGCCCAAAACGTCCTCGACGCCTACCGCGCCGGTGATCTTGCCCAGCGCCCGGGCGGCGAGGCGGGCGTCCTCGGCGGCCAGCTCCGGGGCCGTGGCGATCAGGCCTTGCGCCCGGGTGAGCGCCGCGAGGGCTTCCTCCACCGCAGCGACATGCCGGGCGCGGGTGAGGGCGGGGCCGTCTGCATCCGCCCCCTCAGCAATCTTCTCCGTCAAAGCCTTAAGAAGCGCGGCCATACCGGCGCCGGTCTTGGCTGAAACCCTAAGCTCCGTGAACGGAGTTTGTGCCGGACCGGGACTTTGTTTCCCGTTTGCAGCCAAATCTGACTTGTTCCAGGCGATGATGTCGCCGGGCCGCATCAGCGCGATTGTTTCACGTGGAACATTTTCCACATGCCCGGCCAGCAATGTTTCACGCGATACAGTGTTCGACGCATCCACAACCAATACGCGAATGTCAGCATCTTCTGCACGCTGCTTCGCGCGGCGAATGCCTTCTTCTTCAATCACATCGCCGGCCATACCGCGCATGCCGGCGGTGTCGGCGATGGTTGCAACCACGCCGAGATCAAGCCTCGCCTCGACAATGTCGCGCGTCGTGCCGGCGATCTCGGAGACGATGGCGACTTCGGATCCGGCGAGCGCGTTCATCAGGGATGACTTGCCCGCATTGGGCGGACCGATGATCGCGATCGAGACGCCTTCGCGTATCCTCCGTGCACGGACGGACTGGTTAAGGAATATGGTTAGCGATGCGTTAAGGCTCTCAATGGCCGGTCCGGCGCGCGCCGCCACGGCTGCGGGAACCCCGCCTTCATCGGGGAAATCTATGTCTGCTTCCAGCGGCGCCATCACGCTCAGAATCTGTTTTCGCCAGCCTTCAGCAAGCGCGGAAAGCCGCCCGTCCAGTTGCCCCAAAGCCTGCATTCTTTGTAGGGTCGTTTCGCTATCGATAAGATCGGCCAGCGCCTCGACCTGGGCCAGATCGAGCTTGCCGTTTTTGAGCGCGCGCAAGGTGAATTCACCGGCCTCGGCGGGGCGGGCGCCGTGATGGGCGAGGGCGTCATAAAGCGCGGCTTCCACCGCGCGGGCGCCATGCAGATGCAGCTCGGCGACATCCTCGCCGGTGAAGCTCGCGGGCCCTTCGAAAAGTATGGCCAACCCCTTGTCGATCACCGCGCCATCGCGCGGGTCGGTGACGGCGACATAGGCGGCGGCGCGGTTATTAATCCGTTTACCAACTAATTTGTTGAAAATCGCGAAGCTTTGCGGCCCGGACAGGCGATAAACGGCGACGCCCGCCTTCCCGGCGCCCGATGCGCGGGCGAAAATCGTGTCCTGTGAGAGCTGAGCCATGGTCCGTTGATGCGGGCGCGCAAGCGGCAAAGGTAAACGGCGCCCGGTAAGGGGAAAATAACCCTAAAACCGGTTCACCAACCTCGCCGTCTACTTCGTTTTAGAGCCCATCCCCATCATATTCTGGAACTGCTCGAAGCTCTTGCCGGACATCGCCATCCATTGCGCCATCATCCGCTCCGGATCGGCCAGCGTGTCCATATTGTCCTTGGCGCGCTTCATCATCTCGTCGATGATCATCTTGTTCATCGGCTCAAGATCGGGCTGGCCGAAAAAGGCGCGCGCCTCAGACGGGGTGCAGTCAATATTAACAGTCAGTTTCATGTGGCCGGCTCCTTCGCATCGCACTGCACCCAAGGCCATAGCGCAATTGGCGCGGCGGCGACAGGCCCGGCCAATGGCGCAGCAATCGCGCGGCTATTCGCCCTGCCCCGGCACAGGCGGCACAGGCTGCGGCGGGGTTTCCTTATCCAGCTCGTGAATCTCAACCGAGCCGCGCCCCACATGGCTGGCGCCCCGGCTATAGAGGAAATAGACCGCCAGACCGAGCCCGGCCCAGATCGCAAACAGCATCAGCGTATAGGCCGACAGGCTGAAAAACAGATAGATGCAGCCAAGGATGGAGATCGGCGCGATCAGATTGACCGCCGGGGTGCGGAACGGGCGCTTGCGCGACGGATCGGTCCGGCGCAGCACCATCACCGCGATGGAGACCAGCGCGAAGGCGAATAATGTGCCGGAATTGGAAATATCGGCCAGCGCGCCAACCGGGAAGAACGCCGCGAACAGCGCCACAAACACGCCGGTCACAAGCGTGATGATATAGGGCGTTTTGAATTTCGGGTGGATTTTTGAAAACACTTCCGGAAGCAAACCGTCCCGGCTCATCACGAAGAAGATCCGGGTCTGGCCGAACATCATCATCAAAATGACCGACGGCAGAGCCAGTCCCGCCGCGAGACCGATCAGGTTGCCGATTTGCGGCCAGCCGATTTCGCGCAAGGTCCAGGCAAGCGCCTCTTTCGAACAGACCACCGCGTCATTGGCGATCGCGCCGCAGGCGGCTGTCATCGCGCTGCTGCCCGGCGCGATCCCGGCGCCGTCCGCTGCGAGCATGGGCTGGGCGCCGACCGTGCCGATGACGCCCGCGGCGACGAGCAGGTAAAACAGCGTGCAGATCGCCAGCGATCCGATCAGGCCGATCGGCATATTGCGCTGCGGATCGCGGGTTTCCTCCGCCGCCGTCGAGACCGCGTCAAAGCCCACATAGGCGAAGAAGATAGACGCCGCGGCGGCGGAAATACCGCCAATGCCGAGCGGCGCAAAGGGCTCGAAATTCTCCGCATTCATCACCGGCACGGCAAGCGCGATAAACACCGTCAGCGCAGCGATTTTGATGCAGACCAGGACGGAATTGACCAGCGCGCTTTCGGTCGTGCCGATCACCAGCAGCCAGGTCACCAGCAAGGCGATGATCGCGGCGGGAAGATTGACGATGCCGCCGCCGCTCGGTCCCGCCGTCAGGGCGAGCGGCAATTCTATCCCGGCGAAATTATGCAGTAGACCGACGAAATATCCCGACCAGCCGACCGAGACCGCGCCCGCCGCCACGGCGTATTCAAGCACCAGCGCCCAGCCGACCATCCAGGCCAGCAGCTCGCCCATCACCGCGTAAGTGTAGGTGTAGGCGGAGCCCGACACCGGCACCATCGCCGCCAGTTCGGCGTAGCACAGCGCGGCGACGGCGCAGACCGCGCCGGCGATAATGAAGGAAATCATCATGCCCGGCCCGGCCTTTTGCGCCGCCTCTGCGGTGAGCACGAAAATCCCGGTGCCGATCACGGCGCCGACGCCGAGCATGGTTAGTTGGAAGGCCCCAAGCGTACGCGGCAACGCATGCTTCCCGGCGGTCGCCAGGATGGCGTCGAGCGATTTCACCCGATCAAATATCATGTTGTGAAGGTCTCTGCGGCAGAAGCGCCGGGCGCGAACGCTACGCCGAATTCAAAATTCCGCAAGATGGATTTTTACAGCCTAGGGCGCGCCCTCTAAAGACGGGCAGGCGGCGCCAAGATAGGCGCTGCTTGCGTCATACTGGGCGACAAATTGGCTGTCGGGCCGCCGTCCCGTCTTGCCCCGCTCGTCATAAGAAAACACCTGGTAAACGCCGATAAACGCCGCCTCTGCAAAGGGCCCGTAGCCGGGTCCCCGGCGCAACATAACGGCTTTCGCCGGACCCGCGACGCAAACCGCCCCGGTCATGCGATCGCGCAGGGGCGTCGCGCCGGATATCTCGCATTGCGGCTGGTTGTAGCCGTCCCTGAATTCATCAGTACAGTAATCAATCGCCTCCTCGCCGCGCGCAAAGGCTTGCGCCTCCAGCAGCCTCGACAACAAGAACCCGAATTCATCGCTGCGGCGCCAGCTCCGCAACCCGTCCATGGTCTGCGCCAGCGCTTCATCGGCGCGGCCGAGTTCATAGAGATAGAGCTCAACGCTGCTTTCCGCGCCGGGCAGATTGTCTCTCGCCCGGTCGAGCTGCTTGCGCGCCTTGGCGACGTCTTTTTCCGTCGCATCCTTGTCGTGAAGCACCTTGCGCGCGCGGCGTATGTCCTCGCGATAATTTTCGACACTCGAAACCGCCGTATTATAGGCGCTTTGAGCGCGCTCCAGGTCCTTTTCAGCCCGCCAGACGCGCCAGCCCTCAAGATAGGCTCCAAGAAAGTCGGGCTCCTCGTCGGCCATGCACACGCCTAGATAGGACTTTCCGGACCGCCCGTAGCCATAGCCGCCGCGCTCCGTGCATAGGCGGGAGAGCGCATCTTCGCGGCCGTCGCGATAGGATTGATAATCCGCCGCCGCATCGACCCCATAGCCATAGCAAAGCTCTGCGCGCTCATCGAAGGCGCGCTCCAGCCGTCCGGCGGCGCCGTCCTCCAGCCCCGCAGCGAACCAGTCGCCGGCGACGCATTCCTTCTCGCTCATCAATTTGGTGGCGCAGCCGGACGCCGCCAATGTCATGATCAATACTGCTATGGCGCGCCGCATGGATTTCCCCTCCCGTCCATTTGATCGGGCGAGCCTGTCGCCTCGCCTATCCAAGGTCAAGCCTTGTTCAACCGGCGCCAGCGCGCGCATAAGTAAGACCGGAAACCGGACGAGCAATGGCGGAGTACACCGTGGGCAAAGCGATCTTTCTCGACGAATATGGCGGGCCGGAGGTGTTTGCCCTGCGCGATCATGATCTTGCCGCGCCGGCCCCCGGCCAGTTGCAAATCCGCCATCGGGTCATCGGCCTCAATTTCATCGACATCTACCAGCGCAAGGGGCTCTATCCCCTGTCCCTGCCGGCGATCCTGGGGTCCGAGGCGGCGGGCATTGTCGAGGCCGTGGGCGAGGGCGTAGACGGTTTCGCCGTGGGCGACCGGATCGCCTATGTCGCCGGCGGCGCTTATGGTGAGGCGGCGAATGTTCCCGCCGCGATGAGCGCAAATATCCCCGACGGGGTTTCCGATGACGCCGCCGCAGCGGTGTTTCTGAAAGGGCTTACGGCGGAAATGCTGTTGCGCCAGGTCTATCCGCTGCAAGCGGGCGAGGCCTGTCTCATCCATGCGGCGGCGGGCGGTGTCGGCACGCTGCTTTGCCAATGGGCGAAAACCATCGGCGCGCGCGTGATCGCGGTGGTCGGCTCGCCCGACAAGGAAGCGACGGCGCGCGCCAATGGCGCCGATGAGGTTATTATCCGCACACAGACCGACAGCATCGCCGGCACGGTGCGCGCCCTTACCGACGGCAAGGGCGTCGAGGTGGTTTATGACTCGGTCGGCGCCGCGACCTTTGAAGGCTCGCTCGACAGTCTCGCCCTGCGCGGCCACATGGTGACTTTCGGCAATGCGTCCGGCCCTGTTCCCGCCATCGCGCCGCTGGAACTGATGCGCCGCGGCTCGCTGACCCTCAGCCGTCCGTCGCTGTTTCACTACGCCACGCCAGAGCGCCTTCCCGCCATGGCGGCGGCGCTGTTCGACAAGCTCGCAAGCGGCGCGATAAAGCCGAAAATCGCCCATCATTTTCCCCTGTCAGAGATCGCCGAGGCCCATCGCCTGCTGGAAAGCGGCAAGACTGAAGGCGCCCTGGTCCTGAGGCCATAAATGGAATTAGTTCAAATGCTTAGATGGTTAACCGCTGTTAGTGTTCTCGCCCTTGCCGCTTGCGGTGAGTCTGTGACCAACACGGATACAGATTTCTCAGGCGCCGCTTCCGAGGGCTGGTCCATCGCTCCGCAAGGCGATCTCAACAGTTTCTTCGAATGCCTCGAAGCGAGCGGGGCCACCCTGGTCTCCGCCCATCGCGGCGGGCCTTATCCGGGCTATCCGGAAAACGCCATCGAGACCATGGACAAGCTGCTGGCCGACACGCCAGCGATCATGGAAATCGACGTCGCCACCTCCGCCGACGGCGTGCTGTTTCTCAATCATGACGACACGGTGAACCGGACCACCAATGGCGACGGCCGCACGGATGCGCTCGCCTGGAGCGCGATCAAAAAACTCCGGCTTGAAGATAATGACGGGCGGCTGACGCCGTTTTCGCCGACGCGGTTTTCCGATGCCCTCGCCTGGGCCAAGGGCCGCACCATCCTGCAGGTCGATTTCAAACAGACCACCCGTTATGAAGATGTGGTGGCGGAGCTGAAACGTCAGCGGGCGGAGGATCGGGTGGTCCTGATCGCCTATTCCATGGGCTCTGCGCGCAAGCTTCACCGCCTGATGCCCGATGCGATGATCTCGCTCAATCTCGACACCCAGTCGGAACTCAACCATGCGGTCGCGGCGGGCATTCCCGATGACCGCATACTCGGCTTCACCGGCACGGAAGATCCGCGCCCGCGCCTGTTTTCGATACTGAACAGCCGCGATGTTGAAGTGATTTTCGCAACCCTTGGCGGGCGGGATTCCATCGACAATGATATTGCGCGCTCAGGCTATGAAGCGCTCTATGCCGACATCGCCGCACAGGGCGCAGACATCATCGCCACCGACCGGCCCCATGAAGCCCATGCAGCCATCGCCGCCGCCGGGCGCGCCGTAGAGGCCGGGGAATGCGGCGTCACCAAGGGGAATAGCTGATGAAATTCAATATATTGGCCGCTTCTTCCCTGCTCGCGCTCGCCGCCTGCGGCGCACCGACAGAACCGGCTGAAACCAGCGCGCCATCCGCGTCAGCGCAAGACGCGGTTCCGATCAATGCGCCCGCCGGCGCCTATCGGCTCGACAAATCCCATGCGAGTCTCACCTTCCGCATCAAGCATCTCGGCCTCGCGTATTACGCCGGCGGCTTTTCCGATTTCGACGCCGCCCTGGCGTTCACTCCTAACACGCCGGAAGAGATGCAGGTAGACGCGACAATCAATGTCCGCTCCCTGACGATCCCCAACCCGCCCGAAGGCTTTCATGACACGCTGCTCGGGCCGGACTGGCTGATGACGGACGCGCATCCGCAGATGACCTACCGCTCCACCCGTGTGACGCAAACCGGCCCGCGAGCGGCGACAGTCGAAGGCGAGCTGACCTTGTTCGGCGTCACCGCGCCGGTGGTCATGCAAGCGGAATATGTCGGCGGCTATCCCGGCTTTCACCCCCATGATCCGCAGGCCCGGATCGGATTCTCCGCCTACGGAACATTGAACCGCGCCGATTTCGGCATGGACCAATATCTGCCGACAGAAGACTCCCCGGGCGCCTTGAGCAACGCCATCGAGTTCCGCATCGATGCGGAATTTCTCGGCCCGCCCACGCCGCCTGAAATCACGGAAATGCGCTGAATATCAAAAGGTTAGACTATGATCGCCGTCACCACTGTCGACTGGGTTCCGCCCTTCGCCCATGGCCTGTTGCGTGATCTGCGCCTGCGCTGGGCGCTGGAGGAAGCCGCCATCCCCTATGAGATGCGCTATGTCCCTCTGAACGGCCGCGACGCGCCGGACTATCGCGCCCGCCAGCCTTTTGGCCAGATCCCGGTCTATGAAGAAGACGGCAAGGAGATGTTCGAGACCGGCGCCGTGCTGTTGCATCTTGCGGAAAAATCCGGCGCGCTGGCGCCCGCCGATCCGGCGGAAAAAATCGACATGACGGTCTGGCTGTTCGCCGCGCTCAATACGATTGAGCCGCATCTGCAGCAACTGGTTATGCTCGATCGTTTCCATAAGGACAAAGACTGGCAGGCCGGCGCGCGGGCGGAAACATCCGCCATGGCGGCGAAGCGCCTCGGCGAACTTGGCGCCGCTTTGGGCGATCAGGAATATCTGGCGGCGGGCCGGTTCACCGTCGCCGACATCGCCATGACGACTGTGCTGCGCATCATCGGTCACACCGATATGGTGGAAAGCGTTCCCGTGCTTGGCGCCTATAAAGCGCGCTGCGAGGCGCGCCCGGCCTTTCAGAAATCCCTGGCGGACCAGCTCGCCGATATCGCGGCGCATACGCCCAAAGCCTAGCGCTCCAGAGAAAGCGTGCGTCAGCGGCGCGATCAATTTCCGGTGAGACGCCGCACCGATTGCAAACGCGTGCTTGGCGCCGCCATGGGTTGACCTCATCTTCACGCCGATCAGACGAGCCTGCACGCATTTAGAAAAACACTTCTTTCCAAAACCGCGTGCGCAAACTGATTGCCAGCGACGCCCGGACGAAAGGTCCCGGCGCCAGTGTTCGATGTGTAATTCAAAGACCATTTATGCGCGCGGCGTTCCCGCCGCGCATGCCGTCCTTGCATTCAACCTCATGGAGATTTTGATATGCCGACCATCACCACAAAAGACGGAACGGAGATTTTCTACAAAGACTGGGGCGACGGACAGCCTCTGGTTTTTCATCATGGCTGGCCGCTCAGCGCCGATGACTGGGACGCGCAGATGCTGTTTTTCCGGCAAAAAGGCTATCGCGTCATCGCTCATGACCGCCGCGGCCACGGGCGTTCGAGCCAGACAGACAGCGGCAATGAAATGGATACCTATGCTGACGATGTGGCCGCGCTCGCCGCGGCGCTGGATCTCAAAAACGCGATTCATATCGGACACTCCACCGGCGGCGGCGAGGTCGCCCGTTATCTGGGCCGGCACGGAACAAGCCGCGCCGCCAAGGCTGTGCTGCTCGGCGCCGTCCCGCCGGTCATGCTCAGAAGCGAAAAAATCCGGGCGGCCTGCCGATGGAGGTTTTCGACAATATCCGCGCCGGCGTCGCTTCGAACCGGGCGCAATTTTACAAGGACCTGACCCTGCCGTTTTACGGCTACAACAAGCCCGGCGCGGATATCTCCGAGGGCGTGCGCGAAAACTGGCAGCGCCAGGCCATGATGGGCGGCATCAAAAGCCAATATGATTGCATCGCCGCCTTCTCGGAGACCGACTTCACTGAAGACCTGCGCAAGATCGACATCCCGGTTCTCTTCATGCATGGGGACGCCGATCAGATCGTGCCGATCGATGACGCTTCGCGCATCGCCGTCAAGCTGGTGGAGAAAGGCGAGCTGAAGGTCTATGCGGGCCTGTCCCACGGCATGGCGACCACCCATCCCGACACGATCAACGCCGATCTCCTGAGTTTTATCGAGGCTTGACGCGACCCGCGGCCCCAAAGACGGCTGGAGCGAAAGCCGTCTTTGGGGCAAGATCGCCGCCATGAAGCGGACGATCTTTCTCTATGCGCTGGCGCTCGCCCTCGGGGCGCTCGTCCTTTCCTGGCTCGAATATAAATATGTGACCCGGGTCTTCACCGGGGAAATCTATCTGGTGCTGATGGCCGCCGGCTTCACCGCGCTGGGCGGCTGGGCCGGCTGGCGGCTGACCCGCAAAGACCCGCCGGCGCCGTTTGAAGTGAACCGCGCCGCGCTCGCCAGCCTAGCCATAACGACCCGCGAATATGAAACCCTGACGGCGCTCGCCGACGGGCTCACCAATAAAGAGATCGCCCGGCGCTTCGACGTTTCCCCCAACACGGTGAAGACACAGGTCTCAAGCCTTTATGAAAAGCTCGAGGTCTCGCGCCGGACGCAGGCGGTGCAAAAAGCGCGTGAGCTATTTCTCATCCCCTAAAGGCCTGATTTTGCTGAAATCACCCTTTTGGGCGATGGTTCTGTTGCCCGGCTTTCCTTCAGGGTGAGACGAACCGCCAGGCAAAGGAGGAGACCTTATGGGCGCACCCGTCATCCGTTTCGATATTGGCTGCCGCGACAAGCCGAAAACCCTCGCCTTTTATGAAAAGGTGTTCGGCTGGTCCGCCAAACAAGCCGCATACAACACCGAAATCGAAACCGGGGCCGGCAAGGGCATCAACGGCGCCGTGACCGCGCTCGGCCATGAGCCGCATAATTACGTCATGATCTATATGGAAGTCGCAGACATCGACGCCGCCTGCGCCGCCATCAAGGACGAAGGCGGCAAGATCGCCATCGGCCCGGTGGAGATACCCGCTAAAGGGCCGAATGGCGGCGGTAAGTTCGCCTGGTTCAACGACCCGGAAGGCAATCTGCTCGGGATCTTCGAACCCCCGGCGCAATCGTAAGGCCAAACAGGAACAGGAGAATTCCGATGTTGAAAACCGCACTCATCTACGGCGCCATCGCCGGCTCCATCACCATCGCCAGCATGTCGATCGGCCTGCTTTTCGCCAGCGATAATGGCTATAGCGGCGGCGAGGTCTTCGGCTACACGATCATGATCATCGCGCTGACGCTGATCTTCATCGGGGTCAAACGCTATCGCGATCAGCAACTCGGCGGCGTCATCAAATTCGGACCGGCCTTCGGGCTCGGCCTTGCCATCACCGCCATCGCCGGGGTGTTTTACGTCATTGGCTGGGAGATCAATCTGGCGCTCACCGATTACGCCTTCATGGGCGAGTATTCCAAAAGCGTGATCGCCGCGAAGGAAGCGGCGGGCGTCACCGGCGAGGAGCTGCAAAAAGTCATCAACGACATGGCGGCGCTGACGGAGAAATATAAAAACCCGGTGTTTCGCCTGCCCATGACCTTTCTGGAGATTTTCCCGGTCGGGCTTTTGGTGGCGCTGTTATCGGCCGCCTTGCTGCGCAATCCTAAAGTGTTTCCGGCGCGCGGCTAAGGCGCCTTAGCGCGCATTGTCGAGCACAATGCGCAGGCCCGTCATGACTTCCAGAATGGCTTGCCAATCGGCGCCGGGCGTTCCCGCTTCAAGCTGGGCGAGCCCCGGCGCCACCGCCTTCACCGCCTTGTCGCGAATGGCGCGGCCCGCGCGCGTCACCTTCACCCGTTTGATGCGGCGATCGCGCGTACACGGAACAAGCTCCACAAAGTTCTTTTCGTGAAGCTTTTTCACGGTCGACGACATGGTGGGCGGCGCGACCTGCATGGCGTCCGCAATCTCGCCAATAGTTTCCTGCGCATTCAATCGCAGCAGATGATTGAGCACGCCGAATTGCGCCAGCGTCAATGCGCCGGGCATGCGCCGTTCAAACTCGCGGTCGGCGAGATTGGAAATGATCGAGATTTCGGTGAGCACTTTGAACAAGGCCGGATCGCCGGGAAGACCGGCCCCGGCCTTGTCGGGGGATTTACGCATCGGCATCGATCAACCGGCTTTCCAATGGCCAGCGCGGCGAGGCGGGCTCCGTCTTGGCGTAACCGAAACGGAAAATCCCCTGCATGCGGGCGGGCAGCCTGATCCCGGCAAAGTCATGTATTTCCTCATAAATTTCGCCCATTGCCGGATATTCCTGCAGCGCCTGGCTGAGCGGCTGCATAGCAAGGCCCAGACCCGCCGCCGCCTGTTGCAGGCGCACCCAGCCGGCGCCAGCGCGCAATTGATCCGTACGGGTATTATTGGCGGTGGAGAGCCAGCCAAAAGCCATGGCGGTGTCGATATTGCGATTATAGAATTTGACGGTTTCCGCGAACGCCGTCGTCTCCGGATCGTTCATGGCTTTCTGGCTCAGCAAACCGACAGCGCCCATCGCCTCCATCACCGGACCATAAAGCGAAATGCCGTCTGGCGCCGCATTGATTTCTTTCTCGCCGATCCGGGTCCAGATCGCGGATTCATTGCGCGGGCCGGGCGTTTCCATTTCCGTGATCCACGCCTCGCGGCAAATGGTTTTAAGCGCCTCCACATTCGCCGCGTCGCTCACCCATTCAAACTCGCCATCGCCGGCGCGCAAGGCGGCGTCCAGCGCGTTCATGGTTTCCGCGCTCACCGGGCGCGCCTGATCATAGGGCGTGCGCGACGTGCGGCGGGTCAAAAGCGCTGCAAATAAGGGGTCTTTTGCGATTTGCGCATCCTCGACAAATCGCATGGAAGCGATCGGACGCGCATCGAGAACCGGAAACGCTTCGCCCTCGGGAAACAAATCCATCTCCAGCCCGTAGCCCTTTTCCGCCGCCGCCTGACGCAGCAATTCCACGAAAGCGCCGAGACCAATCACGGTTTGCCGGTCCAGCGGATCGGTCGCGGGCAAGCGCCGGCCCAGATCGCAAAACAAGGACAGCCCGTCGTCGCCATCAAGGCGCACAAGCCATGGCTGAAGATTATGCGGGCTTGGCGCCAGCACCGCATAGGCAAGCGCATCAAGACGCGCATCGCCAAAACTTTCGCCCGCTTCGGACCAGGCGCGCGCGCGGCGGCAAGATTGGAATGAAGGCGCAAGGCGCAAGCCCCTGCGAGCGCAACGCCCGCGCCGCCGGTGATCAGGATGATGCGTCGTGAAACCATGGCTTTTCTCTCCCGCTAGATACATAGCCTTCTATATAATAGATGTCTATGTATATTTTGCGACAGGCCGGAAAAGCGCGTGTTTACTGGGTTTTCAGGGCTGAAGCGCGCTCGCGCGGGTCCACGCCTCGCGCCCGCTCAAGCGCTCGAAATAGGCCTTGGTGTTCGGCCCCATCAGCTTGCCGTTGCGCGAGACGCTGACCAGGAACAACACGTACCCGACCGAAATATCGGCCAGCGAAAATTCGCCCAACAGATAGTCTCTGCCTTCAAGACTGCTTTCGAGAAATTTGAGACAATTGGTCAACTCGCTGACCGCCCAGACCCGCATGGCTTCAATGCGCTGTTCTTCGGGCAACAGGAAAGAATGACCGAGAAGCTGGTTCACATAGCCCCCCATGCCCGCTTCGCCGAATTGCATCCATTGCAGATAGTCTGCGAAATCCGCGTCGCCCGCATCGCGCGACAACGCGCCGCCAGCATGCTTTCTGGAGAGATATTCGATGATCGCAACGGACTCGATCATGCGTTTGCCGTCATCGAAAAACACCGGCGTTTTGCCAAGCGGATTAAGCGCCAGATAATCCGGCTCTTTCAGCTTGGGCCGGTCGAAGGGCCGCGTTTCGATCTCCGCATCCAGCCCCAATTCGTCAATCGCCCAGGCAACGCGAAGCGAGCGGGTCATGGGAAAATGGATAAGTTTTAGTTTTGATGCAGTCATGGCGCGCGCCTCTTTTGGTTCGCGGGCATTAAGCGCCAAAGGACAAGCCGCGCGCAATTGTTTTGCGCAGTAAAAAGCGCCGCAACCAAAACGCTGCGGCGCTCAATCAGCCAAATGTGATCGCCTTATGCGCTTGCAGCTTCGCGTTTGAACTTGCTGCGAATGCCGTTCTTGGTCGCGATCTTGTCCCAGCAGGTTTCAAAACGTTCGTTCAGCGACACCGCCTTGTTGAAATGCTGCGCCGCCTTGCTGACGGCCTCGTCGTCGCCGCTTTCAATCGCCTCGCCGAGCGCTTCATAACGGGTGATCAATACATCGATGCGGCGCACCTCTCTGTCGCCAAAAGCGCCGCATTCGCGGGTTGAATTACTGGTGATCCGGCGCCATTTATCGTCGGCGCCGTCAAAAGCGCCATCCACATAATATTCTTTAACGCCGGCAACGTCAGCCAGCGCGGCGCCGCTGACAAGCATGGCGCCGGCAAAAGCGATAAGAGCAGTTTTTTTCATCGGGGGGTCCTCCTTTTTTGTTCACAACAGAGCGCAAAGATCCCTCGCTCCATCGCGCGGGGGGCCACGCGAAAGCGTCGTGTACAGACCATTTGCATGACTAAGCTAGGAAGACGGGTTTGAGCGCGCAACAGCATTTCGGCGAAGCGAGTTTTCCAAGCGCCAGATTACAGCCTTGTGCGACGAACCGTTTCTCCGGTGCGCCATATGCCTGCAAACAAAGGGGAAATGCGTGCGCCTTTGATCGGAAAACCGCGCCGCACGAGCGCCACAACAAAAAAGGCGGCCCCGAAGGGCCGCCTGACAATTAGCTCTAATCGTAATGGGGTCCTGCGCGAAATCGTCGCCTGACCGCCAGAATTTAAGTGTTCATCGAGTCGAAGAAATCGCGGTTGGTCTTGGTCTGCTTCAACTTGTCGATGAGGAACTCGATCGCATCGGACGTGCCCATGGGCGACAGGATACGACGCAGAACGAAGATTTTCTGCATATCCGTTTTCGACGTGATGAGGTCTTCCTTGCGGGTGCCGGATTTTGCGATGTCGATCGCCGGATAGGTGCGCTTGTCGGCGACCTTGCGATCAAGGATGAGTTCGGAGTTACCCGTGCCCTTGAATTCTTCGAAGATGACTTCGTCCATTTTCGAGCCGGTCTCGATCAGCGCGGTCGCAATAATCGTCAGCGAGCCGCCTTCTTCAATGTTCCGCGCGGCGCCGAAGAAGCGCTTCGGCCGCTGCAGCGCATTGGCGTCGACGCCGCCGGTCAGCACCTTGCCCGATGACGGCACGACGGTGTTGTAGGCGCGGCCCAGACGGGTGATCGAGTCGAGCAGGATCACCACATCGCGGCCATGTTCGACCAAGCGCTTGGCTTTTTCGATGACCATCTCGGCCACCGCAACGTGACGGGTCGCCGGTTCGTCAAAGGTTGAGGATACGACCTCGCCCTTCACCGAGCGCTGCATGTCGGTCACTTCTTCCGGGCGCTCGTCGATGAGCAGCACGATCAGATAGGCTTCCGGGTGATTGGTCGCGATGGAATGCGCGATGTTCTGGAGGATGACGGTTTTACCGGTCCGCGGCGGCGCGGTGATCAGGCCGCGCTGGCCCTTGCCGAGCGGCGCCACAAGATCGATGACGCGCGCCGTCAGGTCTTTGGTTTTCTCGTCTTCGATTTCCATCTTCAACCGCTCATCAGGATAGAGCGGGGTGAGGTTGTCGAAGTGAACCTTGTGACGGGCTTTTTCCGGCTCCTCGAAATTGATCGTGTGCACTTTCAACAGCGCAAAATACCGCTCGCCGTCTTTCGGGCTGCGGATCTCGCCTTTGACCGTGTCCCCGGTGCGCAACGCAAAGCGGCGGATCTGGTTCGGCGAGACGTAAATATCGTCCGGCCCGGCGAGATAGTTCGCATCCGGCGAGCGCAGGAAGCCAAAGCCGTCCGAGAGCACTTCGAGAACCCCGCCGCCATGGATCTCGACTTCGAGATCGGCGAGCTCTTTCAGGATCGCAAACAGCATGTCCTGCTTGCGCATGGTCGAAGCGTTTTCAACTTCGAGCTCTTCGGCGAAAGCCAGCAGCTCAGCCGGGGTTTTTTCTTTCAGCTCGTCGAGCGTCATGGTCTTAGGCAGCATTGTAGCCTCAATCAGAGATAGGACCCGCGCCAGAACGGCCGGGTGGGATGGGATCAGCGATGAAAAACGGGGCGCGCGGGTTCGGCCATGGGGCCGGGCGGCGCAGAAAAGGAAAGTTGCGTTAGATATAAGCTGAACAGCGCCGCCGTCAATGGCGCCCCGACCTGCGCCCCGGCCGCGCGCCGCCAGCAGAGAATGACCGGGGGGTTAACAAAAGGCGCCGGTCCTCCCGGCGATTAACCCTTATTCAGGCGGTTTTTACTGTTTTGGCGTTATCTGGCCGGGGAGAACAGAATTTTATGGCTGGAAAATCCATCGTCCTTCGCCCTTGCCTGACCCGCTTCATCCGCGGGCTGGCGGTCGTTTGCGCGGCTCTTTTGGCGGCGGCCTGCGGCGGTGAAGGCAAGCCGCGCAGCCTGCTCGACGCGGCGGCGATCTATGGACAGGACGAGGCGGTGTTTGAATCGATCCGCGGCGCCTATCCCGGGCCCTATCGCGATTTCACACGCCTGCCGCCCCGCGATCCGGCTGAGGACACGGCTGACAAGCGGGCTTTTGTAAAAGCCCTGCGCAAACGCATCCCCCTCGACTATATCGATTTCTTCCCCATCGGCGACACTGGCGGCGATGAACTCAACATCATCCTCAACCGTTTCAGCCAGGGCGATAACTGGCACACGGTGAGCGTCGTCTTTTTCAGCTCGCCGCTGGTCCTGTCCGACGAGTTTCCCCATCTCAAACTGTTCGAGCGCTGCTCCGATGATGCGGTTCGCTGGCTCGACGCCTATGCGGAAAAGGGAACGCGCGCAGTGTTCTGCCGGCTCAATTCAAATTGGTACGCCTATCAGCAGGTCGACTGAGGCGGCGGGCCTTAAAACGGTTTCACGATCACCATGATGACGATGACGATCAGCGCCAGAAACGGCGCCTCGTTCATGATGCGCCAGAATTTCTCACTGCGCGGGCGCTCGCCCTTTTCAAACTTCCGGCGGGAAGATGCGTAAAAGCCGTGGATCGCCGAGACGATGACCACCAAGGTCAGTTTCACATGAAACCAGCCCGCGGAGAGGATCGCCGGATTGGCGATCAGCATTAAGATCCCCAGCACCCAGACCGCAATCATCGACGGATTGATGATGCCTTTCAGCAGGCGGCGCTGCATCTGGATGAAATAGCGCTCAGCCTCGCCGCCCTTCGCGGACTGGTGCTGATAAACGAAGAGCCGCGGCAGATACATCATCCCGGCCATCCAGGCGATGACCATGATCAGGTGAAACGCCTTGATCCAAAGATAAATGCCCGACAGGAACGCCGCCATCAGCCGTTTCTCCGCACAAAGTCGACAAGCGCTGCGACATTTTCCGGCGGCGTCTGCGGCGTGAAGCCATGGCCCAGATTGAAAATATAGGGAACGTCATGGAACAGCTTGAGATAGGTCTCCGCCGCTTCCTCCATGGCCCTACCGCCTGAAATCGTCAGCAGCGGGTCCAGTCCGCCCTGTATGACCACGCGCTCCGCCAGATTGGCCCGCGCCCAGGACGGGTCCATCGCGTAGTCGATCCCGTAGCCGTCGCAGGCCTGAAGCAAGGCGTATTCGCTGGCCTTTTCCCCGACGCCTTTGGGAAACAAAATCACCGGCACGCCCGGCCGGGCTTTTTTCACCGCCTTGGAAATCTTGTCGAGGGGTCTCACCGACACCGCATCAAGGACCGGCCAGGGCAGCCCGCCGGCCCAAGTATCGAACAGCTGGACCGCATCGGCGCCCGCATCGATCTGGGCGATCAGATAAGCGATGGTTTTCTCCACCAGCACATCGATCAGCCCGTTGACCAGATCCGGCTCTTCATAAAAACGCCGGCGCAACACGCCCGGATCCTTCATCGGGCCGCCCGCCAGCATATAGGTGGCGACCGTCCAGGGCGCGCCGGCGAAACCGATCAGCGCCTTATCGCGCGACAGCCCCGCTTTGGTCTTCGAAACCGTTTCAAAAACCGGCGCGAGCGGCGCCAGAATATCTCGGTCTCGAAACTGCTTAACATGGTCAAAGCTTATGAGAGGCTCGAGTTTCGGTCCTTCATTTTCGACAAAGCTTAAATTCTGTCCCAGCGCATGAGGGATCAACAAGATATCTGCAAACAAGATCGCCGCGTCGAGATCGAAACGATGCACCGGTTGCAACGTCACTTCACTCGCCAGCGACGGATTGAAACACAAATCGAGAAACGACCCCGCTTGTGTCCGAAGCTTTCTGTATTCCGGAAGATAGCGCCCCGCCTGTCGCATGAACCAGATCGGAGGAGACGCAAATGTTTCGCCTTCAAAGACCCTAAGGAATTTAGAACTCGTTGTCATCTGGCGTTAAGCTTCCTTCTTAACCTTCTATAAAGGATTCTTAATAAAGGATTAATATAAAGAGTCAGGCGGGAAGCCGGGGAAAAACCGGCGATGGTGAGTTATCCGACAAGCTTGCGAGAAAACCCCACAGACCTTTCCACGGGGGATAAGACTTCCCGGCTCTGTTGAAAAGCGTTCCAAACGCCGCATCTGCGGGAGAAAGTTTCCAGAGCCTCGCCTGCAAATTCCGATTCACCCCATATGGTCAGGCCCGACAGCGGTGAAGGTATGACCAACACGATTTTACAGGTATGGCTGGGCGCCAACCCGGTATGACTCGCCGGTTTTACAGGGAAAGAAATCCGGGCTCGCGGAATGCGCTATCTTTCCCCTATAATTCCACAGGATGACGGACATGCAGACCAAAAACGGGGGAGAACTAAAACCGGCGCGCCGGCGCATGCCGCTCGCCACCTTTTTTCATGTGCATCTTGTCTCTGACTCCACCGGCGAGACTCTGAATGCGATGCTCAAGGCGACCGCGTCGCAATTCGCCGCCGCCAAACCACTCGAGCATATTTACGCGCTGATCCGATCGCGCGCGCAGATGGAAAAGACCCTGGCGGAGATCGAAGCCTCGCCAGGTCTGGTGCTCTATACGGTGATCAATCCGGAGCTGCGCCGGCTGCTGGAAATCCGCTGCAGTGAGTTGCAGACCCCGGCGATCTCGGTGCTCGATCCGTTGCTCAACGCCTTCACCGACTATCTCGATCTTGAACAGACCTTGAAGCCGGGCGCGCAGCACGAGTTGAACGACGCCTATTTCCGCCGCATCGCCGCGCTTGATTATACGCTCGCCCATGATGACGGGCAGATGGTCTGGGATCTCGAGCCCGCCGATGTGGTGGTGATCGGGGTCAGCCGCACCTCGAAAACCCCGACCTGCATGTATCTGGCGAACCGGGGCATCAAGGCCGCCAATATTCCGCTGGTGCCGACTTCGGATCCGCCGCCGGAACTCTTCGCCCTGCGCAAGCCCCTGGTCGTCGGCCTGGTCGCCAGCCCGGAACGCCTGTCGCAGATCCGCCAGTCGCGGCTCGGCGGCATGAACGCCGGAGAAGCGGCGGAGGAATATTCCGATCTCGATCTCATTCGTCAGGAAGTGCTGCAAGCGAAACGGCTTTTCGCCAAACATCGCTGGCCGACAATCGACGTCACGCGAAAATCGGTGGAAGAGACCGCTGCGGCGATCCTCACCAAGCTTTCAGCCCGCCAGAACCGATAACACAAACCTGCAGAGTCCATATGACCGCCGCGCCCCGCATTATCCTCGCTTCCGGTAGCGCCATCCGCCGGGACATTCTCACCGGCGCGGGCGTCCCGTTTGAGGTGATGAAGCCCGATGTGGACGAGGATGTGATCAAGCGGGCGGGCAAAGCGGAAGGCCTTGAGCTGGAGGCGCTGGCCATGGCGCTGGCTGAAGCGAAATGCATGGATATCGCCGCGAAGACCGACGCCATCGTCATCGGCTCCGACCAGATCATGGAGTTTGAGGGCCGCGCCTATGACAAGCCGGCGAGCATGGCGGAAGCGCGCGCGCGTCTGCTCGAAACCCAGGGCGCGGCGCATACGCTGATCAATGCGGTGGCGGTGGCGCGCGGCGGTCAGATCATCTGGCGCAATCTCGACCGCCCGAAGCTCGTCATGCGCAAGCTCACCGCCGCCGAAGTGGATGAATATCTGGCGACCGCAGAGCCCGACATCCTCCATTCCGTCGGGGCCTATCAGATCGAAAAACTCGGCAGCCGATTGTTCGAGCGCATTGAAGGCGACCAGTTCGCAGTGCTCGGCCTTTCCCTGTTTCCCTTGCTGGAATTGCTGCGGCGGGAAGGGGCGCTGGCGTTTTAATGGCTGACCACAAAGACAATGCGGCGCCGAAACTGGCCGGGGTCATCGGACATCCGATCAGCCATTCCCTGTCGCCGCTTATTCATTCCGAATGGGCGCGCCGCGATAGTGTGAACGGACGCTATATCCCGATCGACGTGCCGCCTTCATTCGAAGAGTTCGCCGCGGCGATGGATGAGTTGAAAGCGCGCGGCTTCGCCGGGGTTAACGTCACCCTGCCGCATAAGGAAAATGCCTTGCGTTATGCGGATGCGGCGAGCGATGCGGCGCGCCAGGCGGGTGCAGCGAACATGCTGACCTTTGGCGAACAAACTGTTGCCGATAATTCCGACATTGCCGGTTTCGCCGAGGCTGTGCGGGCGCAAACATCCGCACCCGGACAATCTGCGCTGGTCTTGGGCGCGGGCGGCGCGGCGCGCGGCGTCATTCTGGCGCTGCAATCGCTTGGGGTCGCCAACATCACCATCACCAACCGCACCAGGAACAAGGCGGAAGCCCTGGCGGCGAGTTTTGATCTCGCCGTCGCCGATTGGGATGCGCGTGAGCAAGTTATTGAAAACGTTGACATAATCGTCAACACCACCAGCCTCGGCATGAGCGGGCAGCCGCCGCTGGAGATGGATCTCATCGGGCTCAATCCCACAGCGTTAGTCGCGGATATTGTTTATTCACCGCTCGAAACGCCGCTGTTACACGCCGCGAAAGCGAGCGGTCATAAAACCGTCGACGGCCTTTCCATGCTGATGCATCAGGCGGTTCCCGGCTTTAAGGCCTGGCTCGGCGGCGAGGCGTTGGTGGATGATGCGCTAAGCGAAATCCTCGTCGCTGAGCTGAAAAAACAGGGGCGCTTATGATCCGCATCGGTCTCACCGGCTCCATCGGCATGGGCAAATCCACCGTGCTCGCCATGTTCGCTGATTTCGGCGCCGCGGTCTGGGACGCCGATGACGCGGTGCACCGGCTTTATGCGCAAGGCGGCGCCGGCGCCAAGGCGGTGGGTGCGATGTTTCCCGACGCAATTGTCGATGGCGCGGTGGACCGGCGCGCGCTTGCCGGGCTGGTGCTTGGCGACGCCGAGGCGCTCGCCGCGCTGGAAGAGATGATCCATCCGCTGGTCGCTGCTGATCGCGAAGGCTTCATGAACGCCGCCGCCGCATCGGGCGCGGATATTGCGGTGTTCGATATTCCCTTATTGTTTGAAAATGGCAGCGAACAATTCTTCGACGCGACGGTGGTCGCCAGCGCGCCGGAAGAGGTGCAGCGCGCGCGGGTGCTGGCCCGGCCCGGCATGAGCGAAGAAAAATACGAGGCGATCGTAAAGCTGCAAATGCCCGACGCCGAAAAACGTCAGCGTGCGGATTACATCATCAATACGGGGCTGACGCTGGAGGAGACCCGGGCCGAGGTCGACGCTGTCTACGCGGATATTCTGCGAAAGTTTTCAGCTAGTTAGCGGTGTTTTCCGGGGCACCCAGCGCGCTCAGAAACCCCTCATAACGCCTGGCCGCGTCCTGATAATAGTCTTCATTGAACCAGGATTGCAGCTCCGGCTCGAGATAGCGGTCGTCAAACACATGATTGGCGCCGTCATAGACGACCATGTCAACATTGCCGCCTTCGGCTTTGCGTTTGCCGAAATGCTCGATGCAGCGTTGCGCGTCGACGATTTCATCCGCACCGGCAATCAGCGCCAGGGTCGGCGGCGATTGAACATAGGGCTGGAAGTGAATGCGCGCGCCGAAACCGCAATAGGGATAAAACAGGATCGCGCCTTTCGCTTCCGGCAGTTTTCTCCGCTCACGGACCAAACCCGGCGGCGTGGTTTTTTCAGGGTCCATGGTGAAATAATCCATGACCGACCAGGCGCCGTGCGACCATCCCGCAAGCACCATGCGCGAAGCGTCGAGGCGCGGATCGGCGTCAGCGATTTCAATTGCGGCGAGAACATCGCCGGCGCGTTCCTGGCCCAAAAGCGCCTTGCCGCCGCAGACTTTTTCAACGCTGACCGCACGGTCAAATCCGCGCGCGCCATTGGAATCGACGATCATCGCCGCGTAACCGGCCTTGTTGGCGATGTCCGCCCAATCCCGCTGAAAGGGCGCGCGCACCCCGGCGCAACCATGGAACTGAATGACCACGGGAAAGGGCGCCGCCCCCTCGGGCAGGCGGATTTCCGTATGCGCGGACAAAAGCGCCACGCGCTCTGCATCGCTCGATTTTTCAATGATCGCCCCGGCGAACGCCATCACGGCGGGTTCGCGCTTCCAGTATAAAACGCCAGCAAAGAGTGCGAGGATCAAAAGCGCAATCGGCCAGCGTTTCATAAGGACCTCAGAGCAGGCCGGCTTTCTCCGCCAGCGCCTTCAAGGACTGTTCGGGCCGCGCGCCGAAATGCGAAATCACTTCGCTGGCGGCGAGCGAGCCCAGCGCGCCTGCGCTTTCTAGCTCAAAACCCCTTGCCAAACCATAAAGCAGGCCCGCCGCATAAGCGTCGCCGGCCCCGGTCGTGTCGACCAGTTGCGCCGGATTGACCGCGTCGACCTTCACAATGTCGCCTTCGCGCGGGATCAGGACCGAGCCTTTTTCCGACAGGGTGACGGCGGTGAGCGGGCAAAGCTTGCGGGCTTTTTCAGCGATGACATTGAGATCGTCGGAGCCGAACAGGGTTTCGGCTTCGCGGTCATTGGCGAGCAGGATGTCGATATGCTGCGGAATGAACTGGTTGAGTTCGTCAAACTGGCGATCGACGCAGCTCGCATCAGAAAGCGTCAGCGCCGCGCGTTTGCCTTCGCGTTTGGCGATGGCGCAGGCGCGGATAAAGGCCTGGCGCGCAACCGGCTGTTCAAACAGATAGCCTTCGAAAAAGGTGATCGCCGCCCGCGCGATCTGGTCTTCATCAATATCGTCCGGCGAGACGAGCCCGGCCGCGCCGAGAAAGGTGGTCATCGACCGCTGCGCGTCCGCCGTCACATTGACGAGGCAGCGCCCGGTGGCCGGACCCTGACCCAACGGCTTGGTGTCGAATTCAACGCCGATGGCGCGCAGATCATGGCGGAAGACATCGCCCAGCGTGTCGGCGGAAACCTTGCCGACGAAACCGCCCTTGCCGCCCAATGAGGCGATGCAGGCGATGGAATTCGCCGCCGACCCGCCCGAAATTTCGACGCCCGCCGCCATGGCGTCATAAATCTCGCTCGCTTTCGCCTCGTCGATGAGGATCATCCCGCCCTTCGGAATCGAATGAGCGGCGAGAAAGGCGTCATCGGCCTTGGCGAGAACGTCAACAATGGCGTTGCCGACGCCAATGACGTCGAGGGCGGCATTTGTCATGAAAATTCCTTACGCGGGCTTGGTTGCTAGCGCGGGCTTATAGGAAGCCGGGGACGATGAAGCAAGGCGGGCGGGGCAATCGCACGGGCGCCGGGCGGGGTGCGAAGGCCCGGTTTTTCTCTTTGTTAATCCTGCTGCGCTTGAAGTGGGGGCGGGGGCGCCCGTATCGTCCGCCGCCATCTGAAAAAGGATCAGCCAAGCGCCATGCGGTTCAAACCATTCGTTATTTTCGGAGTTTTGTCGCTCGCCGCCGCCTGTGCGAGCACGCCGGAGCCCGGTCCTGCGCCAAAGGCGTCAACCGCGCCGGCGCCGCCGGTATACATTCTGGCTGATATATTGGGCGCCAGCGCGGGCGCGATTGATGAAATGTTCGGGGCTCCTGCCCTGACGCGCAAGGAAGGCGCGGGCGAATATCGCCGCTATGCGCTGACCACATGCAGCCTGATCATTATTCTGTATCCGGATGAACTAGGCGCCGCAAAGGTCGCCCATGTGGATGCGACCGCGACCCATTCGGCGGGCGGAAAGCCGGATCTGGGCGCCTGTCTCGCCGCCGGTTAATCCGCCTTTTTAGACGCCTTGTCCGGCGCCCCGTAACGGGCTTGCCGCGCCCATTCCAGGGCGGAAGCGACGACCGCGACAAGACCGAGCGCGGCGGTGAGGTAAAACACATAGGCGAAGCCGCGTTCCTCGATCAGCTCGCCAATGGCGCCGCGCCCTAAAGAGCCGAGCAAAAACCCGAGCGAGGCCAGCAGCGCATATTGCACGGCCGCATAGCGCTTATTCACGATTGAAGAGAGATAGACGACGATCGCGGCGCTGGCGAAACCGACCGCCAGATTTTCCGCGGCGATGACCAGCATCAACCGCGCCAGCGCGTGATTGACGGTGACGTCAAGATGCAGAAAGCTCGCCAGCGGCTGCATGAATCCGAACAATCCATATAGATGCGTCGCCGACATGAACGCGTCCGTCGCGGCGCCGCCTTTGGCGAGATCAGCAAACAACAGATTGGTCGCGGCGGCGAGCACCGCCCCGGCGAACAGGCATGGCATGCGCCCGATTTTCAAAATCGCCGCGCCGCCGACGCCGATGCCGACAAAGGTCATCAGCGCGCCAAAGAGTTTTGACGCGATGGCGACTTCATCGAGCGTGTGCCCTAGCGCGCCGAAATTCTCGCCGAGATAAAACGGATAGGCGAAGGCGCCCCAGATCAGATCGGCGAAGCGATAGGACAGGACCAGCACGAGGACGAGGATCGCGCTCACCCCGAGACGGCTGATCAAATCCGCCATGGGCGCCAGCACCGAGCCATACACCGCATTCAGCGCTTTCTGGCCGGGCCAGGTCTTTTGCGCCCTGGCGCCGCCGGTCCATTTTCTCTGGGCGTAAAGCATGATCGAGGCGGCGATCACCGGGGCGATGATGGAGGCGATGATGATCAGCGGGCCGGTATGCAGCGTGAAGGAGCGGGCGTCCGCCTGATCCGGCGCGTTGAGGGCGAAGGCCATAAAGCCGAACAGCGCCGCAAAGGACCAGGCCCAGCCGAGAATGACCGGCGTCAGCGCCAGATTGCGCCAGAGCGGCGGCGCGTCATCGAAAGCGCTGCGGGTGCGTTCGGAAATCTGGCTGTCCGCCGCAATAAAGACGCCGCTCACCGCCATGGCCATCAAGACCGTCAGTGCAACGAATGTATTGTTCCAGCCGAGCCGCGCCGCGAGGATAAGCGCGCCGGCGCCGCCGAGAATGACCGAGGTGCGATAGCCGAGCTGATACACCGCGGAGAGCAAATCCACGGTGATTTCTTCATCGGCGACTTCAATACGCCATGCGTCGATCAACACATCCTGCGAGGCGCTGGCGAAGGTGCAGATGACGGCGGCGATGGCGATCAGCCCGATCTGGGTTGAAGGGCTGATGGTGGAGATCGCAAACAGGCAGGCGAGAATTACGCCTTGCAACAAAAAGATTGTTGCGCGCCGCTGGCCCATATTGAACAGGCGCGGCGTCGGCGCGCGGTCAACGGCGGGCGACCACAAAAACTTGAAGCTGTAGATGATGATGATCCAGGAAAACACGCCGATGGTCGCCACCGAAATATTTTCATTGGTGAACCATGCGTTCAGCGTGCCGGTGATCAGCACATAGGGCAGACCCGCCGCAAAGCCGAGCACAAACATCGCCGCGGTCTTGCGCCGACCGAGCGCGCGCGCGAGATCGCCCCAGGAGTATTTTTTATCCGTCATGTGGATGAACGCCTTGCCAGAGAATTGGGGCGCAGATTAGGCGAGTTCGCTCCCAAGGAAAGGCCGGGCGGGCGGCTTTTACGACGCCTCGCTCCATTCGCTTTCGCTTTCGCCCCATTTCGACAACAGGTCGGTGAGGTCCGATGGCTCGAAAGGTTTCGACAGGAAATCATCCATGCCGGCGGCGATGCATTTTTTCCGGTCTGCCGCCATGGCGTTGGCGGTGAGCGCGATGATCGGCGCCCGGCGCATGGGCCCGTCGAGGCGGCGAATGCGGCGCGTCGCCTCCAGCCCGTCCATCTCCGGCATATGCATGTCCATCAAGATGAGATCATATTCGCCGGATTTGGCTGCCTCGACCGCGGCGATGCCGTTCGGCGCCACATCCACAATATGGCCGGAACGCCGGATGATAGTGGTGGCGAGGACCGCATTGATCTGGTTGTCCTCGGCCAGAAGCACGCGAAACGCCTTGTCGCGCAGGGTCGCGGTCGTCTGTGCGGCCGCCGGCGCGGGCGCTGCGCCTGCGTCTTCGGTCAATTGTGTGTATAAGGATGATTGCCGGATGGGTTTGATGAAATAGCCGTCAAATCCCGCCTCGCGCAATTCGGCGATGCGCCCGCGCCCCAGCGGCGACAGCAACACATAGGATCGCGCGGCTTTCTTGGCGAGGGGCTGCGCGCTTTCACCGGCGATATAGATATCGCAGAGCAGCACCGCATCGGGGTTCTCATCAATCGCTTCAATCGCGCCGGCGGGGGTGGTGACGGAGAGAATGGATTCAACGCCGATCGCCGCGAGTTGCAGCTCAAGGCTGCGCGCGAGTACGGATGAGCGCGTGGCGACGATCACCGGGGTGTTGAAGGGCGAGGGTTTGCCGTATCGCGCGCCGTCGCAGCCAAGCGCGACGGTGAAGGTGAAGGTGCTGCCCTTGCCGGTGCGGCTCGACAGGGTGATGTCGCCGTCCATGGCGCGAACAATTTTGCGCGCAATGGCGAGGCCGAGACCGGCGCCTTCGCGCTTGCGCGGACCGGACGCCTCGCCCTGAATGAATTCTTCAAATATGGCGATCTGTTTGTCTTCGGGAATGCCGATGCCCGTATCTCGCACGGAAAAGGCCACATGCGCGGCGCCGTTTTCAGCGGAGACCAGGCGCGCTTCAATGCCGACGCCGCCCATATCGGTGAATTTGACGCCATTGCCGGCGAGATTGATCAGCACCTGACGCAAGCGCGCTTCGTCGCCATAAAGCTCCGTGGGCACGTCGCTGTCGACAAAGGCGGTGATTTCGATGCCCTTGCTGGCGGCTTTCGGGGACAGCAATTCAGCGACCGATTGCACCAGCGCCAGCGGGTTGAAGGGGCTCTGTTCGATTTCAAGCCGGCCTGCTTCGATCTTTGAATAATCGAGCAGGTCATTGATCAGCGCCAGCAGGGAAACGCCGGATTCGCGCACCGATTCCGCATAAGCGCGCTGGTTCGGTTCAAGCGCGGTGTCGAGCAACAGGGACGTCATGCCGAGAATGCCGTTGAGCGGCGTGCGCATCTCATGGCTCATGGTGGCGAGCAATTGCAGCTTCGGATCGCCGGCGGGGTCTTCAACCGGTTCGGCCAATGATCCGTGAGCGGAATGAATGGGCGTGATGTCCCCGTCGTCGGCGCCCTCCGCGTGGGGGGCGCCCACATAGACCCGCTCGCCATCGGGCAGCAGGGTTTCGGTCCAGTCGACCAGAAAGGCGCGATTGCCCGAGCGCGCTTCGGTGCGATAGCGCGCCGGCGCGCCGGGCTCGGCCGCGTCGCCGCCCGGTGAAAAGGCACGACCGTGCCAGCTATCGGCCGGTGAGCCGAAAAAACTTGCAAAGCTCTGGGAAACGAAGCGAATGACGCCGTTCCCGTCACATACAACAATCAGTTCCCGGACGATGTCGGAAGAGGCGCCTGCCAGCTGCATTAAGTAGTGATCCCCGATTACACAACTGCGGGCATCATCGGCGTCGCGCCTTGAAATTTGGTTGACAGGCGTGGTTAACGGCGCGGCTATCGGGGCGGCGGGACGGAAAAAGACCCAGTATTTTCCACAGGCTGGCCGGAATTCGCCGAAAAGGCGCTCGTCTGGGCCGGGTTTTCCTTAACCGGGCCGGGCCGGTTGGGATTGCCGCCGTCGCGCCGCCTGAAGCTCACCGCTTCGGCGATATGGCGGCGCTTGACCGCATCAACCCCGTCCAGATCGGCCAGCGTGCGGGCGACCCGGATGATCCGCATATAAGCGCGCGCCGACAGGCCCAGCGCTTCGGCGGCGCGAGAGAGCAAGGCGGCGCCCTCCGCGTCGGGCGCGGCGACGGCGGAAAGATCGGCGTCGGCAAGGGCGGCGTTGGTTTTGCCGTCCTTGCCGACAGGTCCGCGCGCACGCTGCGCCTCGCGCGCGGCAGCGACCCGTGAGGCGACGGTCGCTGTGCTCTCCCCCAGAGCGGGCGCGGCGAGGTCAGCAGGCGTGACCGCGGGAAGTTCGATGGAAAGGTCCATCCGGTCGAGCAAAGGCCCTGAAATGCGCGACTGATAGATCTCTTCGCAATTCGGGCCCTTGCCGCATTGCCGTCCCGACGCCCGCCCATAGCCGCAGCGGCAGGGATTCATCGCCGCAACGAGCTGGAACCGGGCGGGATAGCGCACATGAAAATTCGCCCGGGCGATCAGCACATCCCCGGTTTCCAGCGGCTGGCGCAGGCTGTCGAGCACCGGCGCAGTGAATTCCGGCAGCTCGTCAAGAAACAAGACGCCATGATGGGCGAGCGAGGCTTCGCCGGGCCGGGCGCGCATGCCGCCGCCGATCATCGCCGCCATGGAGGCGGAATGATGGGGCGCGCGAAAGGGCCGGGCCCGCGTCAGCCGGCCGCCTTCAAGCAGGCCGGCTAGCGACTGGACCATGGAGATTTCCAGCATTTCCTTCGGCGAAAGCGGCGGCAACAGGCCGGGCAGACGCGCCGCCAGCATCGACTTGCCGGCGCCTGGCGGGCCCACCATCAAAAGATTATGCCCGCCCGCCGCTGCGACCTCGAGCGCGCGCTTGGCGGTTTCCTGTCCTTTCACATCAACAAGGTCCGGTATGGCCGCAGGGTTTTCCAGCGCGCCGGGGACAGGGGCGGACAGAACCTGCGCGCCTTTGAAATGGTTGATCAGCTGGATCAATGATTTCGGCGCCAAAATCGCCGCGTCGCCGCCCGCCCATGCCGCCTCGGCGCCGCTGGCGGCGGGGCAGATGAGGCCAAGCCCCATGGCGTTGGCGGCCACCGCAGCGGGCAGCGCGCCGGCGCAGGGCGCGATTGAGCCATCAAGCCCGAGCTCGCCCATCACCGCGAAACCGGCGGCGGCGTCCGCCGGGGCGGCGCCCATTTCGATGAGCAGGCCGAGCGCGATGGCGAGGTCGAAATGGCTGCCCTCTTTCGGCAGATCGGCCGGCGCCAGATTGACGGTGATGCGCTTGACCGGCAGGCCGAGCCCCACGGCTGACAAGGCCGCGCGGACCCGTTCGCGCGCTTCCGAAACCGCTTTATCAGGCAGGCCGACAATGGTGATCGGGCTGTTGCCGCCATTGACCAGTTGCACCTGCACTGTCACCGGGCGCGCATCGACGCCGTGAAAAGCGAATGTGGTGATCTGCGCGACCATGGCGTCTCTCCCGATAGGGATCGGAACATAACAGGAACAATTGCGCTTGCAAAGCCCGCCCGGATCGGCTTTTTCCCCAAGATGTGAGGGGAAGAAGGCTTTGCTTTCTTGCCAAAGTTTTATGAAAACCCTATCGGGCCTGGCGGCGATTCGCCTTAAAACATCGGGCTGGAGAACGCTTTTGCGCCTTTGGCGTCAACACTCGTCACGCAACAGAAACATTAACCATGACATCGATATCGATCATTCATGCGCCGCGCGACGAAGCGTTGGGAGAGAAAATCGCAGCCGCTTTGACCAGCGCCGGCCATGCGCCGCGCCGCGTCAGCCCGGACCCGGATCTGGGCGATCTCCATGTGGAGGGGCCGAGCGCCGGCGGCGATGAGGACGGCGCGGCGATTGTCGTCTGGACGAGTGCGGCGGCCAAGCTCGCCCGCCTGCATCAACAGGCCGGCGCAGCGATGGCGCGCGGCGCGCTGGTGCCGGTCGCGGTCGGCGGAGCCCGCCCGCCCGGCGGCTTTGAGGATTTGCCGCCCGTGGACCTGTCGGGATGGACCGGCGCCCCGGACGATCCGCGCTGGCGCTTTGTGCTGGAGGAGATCCAGCTCGCCAATCGCCGCATGCTGATGCGTGACGGCGAGGTCTGGGCGGAGCCGCAATCGGAAGAGGATGCGCAGGACCAGGCCGCCTTTGTCGAGCATTTCGCCAAAGTCGCCAACGCCAATGAAGCCCCGGAGGTCGAGGCCGAAGTGATGGACGCGCCGCCGGCCTTTCTGGCGCGCCCGTCGCGCAATGGCTATGGCCGCCGGTTCAGCGCGCGCGAAGTGGCGATCGGCGCCTCGGCGGGGCTGGTCATCATGACGCTCGCAACGGCGCTGCTGGCGCCGATGGTGTTGCCGGGCATCGAGGCGCGGCTTTCGCCGCAACCGGAAACGGGTTTTGAAATCGCCGCGAATGAACCGGCGATGGCGGATGCAGATATGGATGCGGGCGCGCCCTCCGCCGATGCGCCGCTCATGCTCGGATCGCTGACCTTGCGGGGCGTTGAGGATATTCCGGCTACGGATGAAATGACCATCGAGGCGCCGGAAATATCGATTTCGGACGACGCCATTGCAGCGCTGATCGAAAGCGAGATCCCCCAGCCCGGCGGGCGGCTTGTTGTTCGCCGCGCAGAATGCGCCGACCGCGCTCGGCGTTGAAGACATGCTCGCTGCGGATGCTTATGCGCAAGCGCCGGCGGATATTGCTGATGACATCGCCGCAAGCGAAGAAGACGCACCCGTCGAAGACATGCTGAGCGACGATGCGGTGCTGGCGGCGATCACCGGCGAGGGCGATGCGGATCTGGACGCACTGGCGGATGAAGCCGCCATTGATGAAACAGCGCTCGCCGAAACTGCTGACGACGACGCCATCAAAACCCTTCTCGCCTCGGTCAGCGACAAAGCGGATATCGAAGCGGAGGATTTATTTCCCGAAGCGGATGTCGCAACGGGCGCTGCGGCGAATGCAGAGGCGGGTGATTATTTCCGCGACTGCGCCGATTGCCCCGACATGGCGATCATGCCGGCGGGCAATTTCCGCATGGGCGCCAAGCCGGGCGAAGTCGCGCAGGATCTGGCCGAAGGTCCGGCCCGGGACGTCAATATTGCGCGGGGCTTCGCCCTCGGCGCGCGGGAAGTCACTTTCGACCAATGGCAAGCCTGCGTCACCGCGGGCGCCTGCAGCCCGGCGCCCGATCATGGCTGGGGCCGCGGCGAGCGCCCCGTGGTCAGCGTGTCGTATAATGACGCGCAAGCCTATGTCGCCTGGTTGTCGATCAAAACCGGACAGCGTTATCGCCTGCCGAGCGAAGCGGAGTGGGAGTATGCAGCGCGCGGCGGCAATGACAGCGCGTTCTCATTCGGGCCGGTCGTGTCCGTCGCCAAGGCGAATTTCAACGGCGAATATCCCTATGGCGGGCGGAAAGAAACCTTCCGTGCACGCACAATGCCGACGGGCAGTTTCGCGCCGAATGCGTTTGGCCTGTTCGACATGCATGGCAATGCCTGGGAATGGACATCCGATTGCTGGAACCCCACTCATGCGGGCGCTCCGGCGGACGGCTCGGCGATCGCGAGCGGCGATTGCACCCGGCGCGTGTTGAAGGGCGGGGCCTGGAACACAGGCGGCTGGCGGTTGCGTTCCGCGCACCGCATCGGCAAGCCCGCCACGGCGCGCGAATTCGACAATGGCTTCCGCGTCGCCCGCGATCTGTAGGAGTTGTTTCCTCAGGCGGGCAGGCGTTTGCAGAACCAGGCATGGATCATCGCCGCCTGATAAAACCGGATCGGCGGGGTGAAGCCATTCGCGGCGATGAGCTGTTCAACCTCGTGCGGCGGATGGGCGGCGGCGGTTTTCCCGAACATCGCCAGGTAATTTTTCCGTCCCTTTTCGTCCATCCCCGTGAGCGCGAGCGTATCAAGCCATAGGGCCATCAAGTCTTTATGCGCCGGGTCATTGAGATCGGGAACGAGGTCTGCATTCACCAGCAGCGCGCCGGGGGCGAGCCGGTATGCAAGCGCCCGGAAATAGGCGCCGCGCGCCTCGGCGTCGGTAATGAAATGCGAAACCAGAAAACTCGTGGCGGCGTCGAAAGGCGCGCTGTCGGCCAGGGTCTCGATGAGTCCGTGATGCAGCGAAAAGCGCTCCGACAAGCCCATGGCCTCAAGGCGCGCCCGGCACACATCAAGCATCGCCTCGGCGGGATCAAAACCGACAAAGCGCCAGCCGGGAAATATGTCCGCGAGATAAATCAGCTCCGCCCCGGTGCCGACCCCGGCGACCAGAATGCGCGCATCGGGCGGCAACTCATGCAGGACACCGCGGGTCAGCAAATGCAGCGTCGCGGTCAGAGCGGAAATCGGCTTCCAGCGCTCGTCATAGGCTTCCGCATGTTGCTTGTTGAAGGCGTCTGTCGGGGCGGGAGGGTGTTCAGGAGGTTGTTCGGGCGGCTGGTCAGACATGGGGCGGCCTCTCCTCAAAAATGTTATATTATAACAATCTAGGAGTCCGGTCCAGCATTTTGCGCCCGCTTGCGCCGGAAGATGATCGCGCTCTGGATAGCGAAGCTGACAAAGAACAGGCCCATATCCACGACGATCTTGGCCAGCACCGGCGCCGCGCCGGTGACCCTGGCGACGATCTCCACCAGCGTCGCGGAGATGGTCGCGATGCAGGCCGCCAGCGCGAAATAGCCAATCGCTTCACGCAGGATGCGCGGCTCGCCGGCGGATTTGAAAGTGAACAGCTTGTTGGCCATGAAATTATACGAGGCCGACAGGCCGCGCGCCAAAAAGGTGCTGGCGAAAATGCTGCCCGTCGCGGAATAGGCGATCCAGAACGCTGTGATGTCGAGCAGGAAAGATGTTCCGGCGACGGATAAAAACCGCCCGAACACCGCATAGATTTTCATCGAGTCCACCAGCGGGCGGAAATGCGAGGAGGCGTTGCCGTCGAGATAGACGGTGGTGATCGGGACTTCCGTAAACGGAATATTTTGCCGCGCGGCGCGGGCGATCACCTTGATCTCGAATTCATAGCCATTGGCGGCAATCGCCAGCGTGTCCTGCGCAAAGCGCCGTGAATAAGCGCGCAGGCCGGTTTGCGTGTCTTTGAGGCGTATGTTGAACGCCCGGTGCAGGATCGCCCGCGTCAACTGGTTGCCGGCGGCGCTGCGCGGCGGGGTGTTGGGCCCGAAACGCCGGGCGCCGAGCACAAGGCTCGCCGGCGCTGCATGCGCGGCTTTCGCTACGGCCGCAATGTCTTCCGGCAGGTGCTGCCCGTCCGCGTCGGCGGTGACAATGCTGGCGACGCTTTGCGGGCAGCGCGCAAGAATGGTTTTGAATCCGGTTTTCAACGCCGCGCCCTTGCCCAGATTTTCATCATGGGCGACGAGGATCAGCTCATCGCGGCCCGCCAGCTGGCTGAAGATCGTTTTGTCTTCCGATCCGTCATCAACAATGACGATGCGCGCAAGTCCAAGCGCGCGCAATGCATCCACAAGCTGGATGAGTTTTTCATCCGGGCGAAAGGCCGGGATCAGCACGACGGTCGAGGCGCTGACATTGGCGGGCATGGCGGCGGAAATATCGGCGGTCATGGGGCGCAGTCTTCCGATGCAAGCGCGGACTTGTTCAAACGATAGACGGTGATGCGATATTTGTTGTTGGGCTCGACAATCGTTTCAAACAACTGCGGACATGTCGTTTGCGCCAGCCGGTTCAGCGCCGGCCCGCCCGGTCCGATCGGGGCGATGCCGCCATCGGTAAGATAATCCGGGCGTATCTCGCGGATCTGCGCCAGCACGGTTGCGGGCGTTTCCTGCGCCCCGGCTTGCGGGCGGATCACCTCAATATGCCCGTAAAACAAGCCGTAAACATAATTGGTCGGGGTCCAAAGGGTGACGTCCCGGGTTCTGATCTGCTCATACACCGTGTCGGCGCCGGGGCCGAACACGCCGTAAAGATTGCTGCGCGCCGTGTCGCCGATGCGGAAATCCGGATGCTCTTTGCGGTAGGAAGCGAGTTCATAATATCCGCCGAAACCGAGCAGGGCGAACAGGGCGATGATGAAAACGCGCCGGATCAGGTCGGGCGAAAACCGTGCGGACAGACGCGTCGGCGCCGCGCGGTCTGTGAGGCCATAGCGCGCGCTGGCGATGAAAAAACCAAGACACAACAAAGCGGGCGCTCCGGCGCGAATGTCATAGGCGGCGTAGAAAAACCAGATCAGGAAAAACGGCAGACAGACCAGCGCCAGTATATCGCGGCGGGCGCCGGGACGGAAAGCAAGCGCGAGCGCGCCGATCACCATGATCGCAATCGCCGGTTCGCCCCACAACCATTTGTCGGCGGCGAAGGCGAGTTGCGATAGCGGGTCGCGTCCGGAGAATGACCGCGTGACGACGCCTTCATTGTCGTGGAAATTGCTGCCCTCCGTAAAGATCCAGAGGATGGCGATGGCTGCGGGAAGAAGCGCGAAAGCCGCGTCGCGCCAGTCGTTTTTCTTTGTCACGGCGCCCGACGCCAGCAGCAAAGGCAGCGCGAACAGCGCCCATAACAGTCCCGGCTGTTTCGCCAGCGCCGCGAGGATGGCGGCGGCGATAGCGAGATAGAGATAGTCGCGCTGTAGCGGGTCGCGCTGCCAGCGATGAATGCAGAACAATGACAACAGGATCGATCCGGCGGTCAGCGTATCGGGCAAGCCGTCATCGAAAATGGAATCAAGGCCGGCGCCCTTCATCAGCAACAGGCATAGCAACGCCTGCAGGAACATCGCCCGCAAATCATCGCGCGGGCGCGCCGCCAGGCCGATCAGGAAAAAAATCGCCGCCGGAAAAATGGCGAGGGCGGTTTTCACCGGCGTCTGCGCTTCGATCGAACCGAGCAGCTTGTAGCCAAAAGCGAGCAGCTTGGGGAAAAGTTGCGGATAGGGCGCCTGGGTATAAAAGAAATCCGCCGGTTCGCCGCGAAAATGCTGCACGGCCCACAGATTCCAGCTGTAGATCTCGTCATTATCGTCAAAGCCGCCTTCGATCAGGCGCAAGGTCACATAGGCGCCAAAGGCGAGGGCGACGGCGAGCGCGGTGAGATCGCCCATGGTCCAGGGCGTAAAGCGCGGCGTCAGGGGGCGCATGCGGAAGATTCGAAACGCCGCAATCGCGACAAATCCGGCGCCAAGCGCCCGGACTGCGAAAGGCGTGAAGGCGCCGATAAGGATCAGCCCCGACGCGGCGAGAAAAATGATCAAGACACTGATGAACGGAATGGCGGCGGCGGTTCCCGGCCGCGTCATCAGCCCGGGCCGAAAGGCAAGCGCCGGCGCCGCATAGACCGCCAGCAAAATCAATAATGTCTGGAAGACGAACATCGTCTGTTTTCGCCCCCTCTCGCCATGCGCCCGCGAGCCTTCAGCGCGGCCAGCCTCGCCTTTTCGGTTCTTCCGTAAATCGCCGCGCCGCGCAACCGCCCGCACTGGGCTTGTCCCCTGCGCCGCCTGCGCCGCAAAGGAGGGCCGGGAAATGCCCTGCCGCCTCATTTTCGCCCCAATGACAGGCGTTTTTGTCATCGGGACCGGCTTGCCGGTGAGGGGCGAAACGCAAACGGGGTTACAAGAGAATGAGCGTTTTGAAACTTTCAGCCGGGGCGTTCGCCGCCGCGGCGATGATGATGGCGTCCGCATCTGCGCAGCAATTGTCGAATGCGGATTACGAATTGTGCAGCGTCTATGACAATGACGATGATTTCGTCGGCTATGACAGCGTCTGTCTTGAGCGCAAGCGGGCGCAGCTAAGACGCTATCAGCGCGATGCGCAGCGGCGGAACACCGCGACCTATTCCGGCGCCTATTACTGTCCGTCTTACGCCAATGGCGGAAACGGCTATCCCGGCACAGTTTATTCCGATGGCCGCCCGCCTTCTACAGATCCCTATGGAACCTTTGATCAGCCGGTCAATGGCCGGCGCTGCATCGCCCGGCCCGCCTATAACAACGCCGGCTATTATTGAGCGGCCGGCGCGTCTCGCGCCGCACCGTCACGGCCCGCCGTCATGCAATGGCTGATGACCGCGATTGATGCGGTCAGCGGCTGGCGGGCGGCGTGCGCCGCCTGCAACCTTATCAAACCGTAAACGCGCTTCTCCGCCCATTCAGGGTCCAATGGGGTGCAGGCGGGCTTCGGGCCGGGATTTCTGTTGGGATTTTTTGCCGCGCTGGCCTTGCCGACGGGTTGCGGGGCTTGGCCCCCTCCTTATATCCCGCCCGAACGCGGGGCATGGCCGAATTTTCGGTCTCGCTCCCGCATCCAGCAACTGTCACCACTAAGGGGCGTGTCCGCTTCCGGCGCTTTCCGGCGCCAAGATTTCTCGAGGGCCGACTATAAAGGCCGGAAATAAATGGACTGCTCGCTGCAACGGAGAAGAGACGAATGGGCAAGGTAATCGGCATCGACCTCGGGACGACAAACTCCTGTGTCGCCGTCATGGACGGAAAAGAGCCAAAAGTTATTGAAAACGCAGAAGGCGCGCGGACAACCCCGTCAGTCGTCGCTTTCGCAGAAGACGGCGAGCGCCTCATCGGCCAGCCGGCCCGCCGCCAGGCGGTCACCAACCCGGAAAACACCTTTTTTGCGATCAAGCGCCTGATCGGCCGTCCTTTCACTGACCCGACGGTCGAAAAGGACAAAGGCATGGTCCCTTACGCCATCATCAAGGGCGATAATGGCGATGCCTGGGTCGATTCGCGCGGCGAGAAATTCGCCCCGTCGCAGATCTCCGCCTTCATCCTGCAAAAGATGAAAGAGACCGCCGAAGCCTATCTCGGCCAGGATGTGACGCAGGCCGTCATCACCGTTCCCGCTTACTTCAACGACGCCCAGCGTCAGGCGACCAAAGACGCCGGCAAGATCGCCGGGCTTGAAGTGCTGCGCATCATCAACGAGCCGACTGCGGCGGCGCTTGCTTACGGCCTCGACAAGAAAACCGGCAGCCAGAAAATCGCCGTCTATGACCTTGGCGGCGGCACCTTCGATATTTCGATCCTCGAAATCGGCGACGGCGTGTTCGAAGTGCTCTCCACCAATGGCGACACCTTCCTCGGCGGTGAAGATTTCGACATGCGCATTGTCGAATATCTCGCAGCCGAATTCAAAAAGGATCAGGGCATTGATCTGCGCAAGGACAAACTCGCGCTGCAACGCCTGAAAGAAGAAGCCGAGAAAGCCAAGAAAGAGCTTTCCTCGACCTCCTCTTACGAAGTGAACCTGCCCTTCATCACCGCCGACGCATCCGGTCCGAAGCACCTGACCATGAAGCTGTCGCGCGCCAAGCTGGAAAGCCTGGTTGAAGATCTGGTCAAGCGCACCGTCAATCCGTGCAAGGAAGCGTTGAAAGACGCCGGCCTGTCATCGGGCGACATCGACGAAGTGATCCTTGTGGGCGGCATGACCCGCATGCCGAAAGTGCAGGAGACGGTGAAAACCTTCTTCGGCAAGGACCCGCATAAAGGCGTGAACCCGGACGAAGTCGTCGCGCTCGGCGCGGCGATCCAGGCCGGCGTGCTGCAGGGCGACGTGAAAGACGTCTTGCTGCTCGACGTGACGCCGCTATCGCTCGGCATCGAGACCTTGGGCGGCGTCTTCACCCGCCTGATCGATCGCAACACGACGATCCCGACCAAGAAGTCGCAGACCTTCTCGACGGCGGAAGACAACCAGTCCGCCGTGACCATCCGCGTCTTCCAGGGCGAGCGTGAAATGGCCGCCGACAACAAGATGCTCGGCCAGTTCGATCTGGTGGGCATTCCCCCGGCGCCGCGCGGCGTGCCGCAGGTCGAGGTCACTTTCGACATCGACGCCAACGGCATCGTCCATGTGTCGGCCAAGGACAAGGCGACCAACAAGGAACAGTCGATCCGCATTCAGGCCTCTGGCGGTCTGTCCGATGACGACATCGAAAAGATGGTCAAGGAAGCGGAAGCCAACGCCGATGCGGACAAGGCCCGCCGCGATGCGGTTGAAGGCAAAAACCGCGCCGAAGCGCTGGTCCATTCCACCGAGAAAAATCTCGAGGAATTCGGCGACAAGCTCGAAGCCGACGACCGCAAGACAATCGACGATGCGCTCGCCGCATTGAAAGAGAAACTTGAAGTCGAAGACGCCAGCGCCGAAGACATCAATGCTGCGGCGGGCGCGCTCGCCACGGCGACGATGAAACTCGGCGAGGCCATGTATGCGGCCGGCGCCAGCGAAGGCGGAGACGATGCGGGCGCTCAGGCGGCTGCGGCGGACGCCGCCCGAGAAGAGGCCGGCGACGACGACATCGTCGATGCGGACTTCGAAGAAGTCGACGGCGACAAGAAAGACTAAAAGGAAAAGGGGCTGCGCCAAAGCGCGGCCCCTTCGCTCCTTCCGGCGGCCCTTTCGATGGGCTTGCTGATGCGGGAGCGATTTGTAAAACCCGAAAAAAACGGGCGCGTGAAGACCAATGGCGCAGACTTGTTATTATGAAGTTCTAGGGATTGAGCGTGGCGCGGATGGCGCGGCGATCAAATCCGCATTCCGCAAGCGCGCGATGCAATACCACCCCGACCGCAATCAGGGCGATCCGGAGGCGGAGAAAAAATTCAAGGAGCTGGGCCAGGCCTATGAGGTCCTGTCCGACGAACAAAAGCGCGCCGCCTATGACCGCTTCGGCCATGCGGCGTTTGAAAATGGCGGTGCAGGCGGTTTCGCGCGCGGCGGCATGGGCGCGGGCATGGGCGGCCAGGGCGCTGGCTTTTCCGACATTTTCGACGAGATTTTCGGCGAGTTCATGGGCGGCCAGCGCGGCGGACGCCGGGCCGGGCCGGGCCGCGGCGCGGATCTGAAATACAATCTCGAAATCAATCTCGAAGAAGCCTTTCACGGCAAGAAAGCCGAGATCAAGGTGCCGGGCTCCGTCGCTTGCGACAGTTGCGAAGGCTCCGGCGCGACGCCGGGCTCCGGCCCGACCGATTGCGGCACTTGCAAAGGCGTCGGCCGGGTGCGCGTGCAGCAGGGCTTTTTCACCATTGAACGCTCCTGCCCCCATTGTAACGGCGAAGGCCGGGTGATCGCTGATCCGTGTACGGATTGCGGCGGTCAGGGCCGGGTCCGGCGCGAGCGCGAATTAAGCGTCGACATTCCCGCCGGCATCGAAGACGGCACCCGCATTCGCCTGTCCGGCGAAGGCGAGGCGGGCCCGCGCGGCGGCCCCGAGGGCGATCTTTATATCTTCGTGCATGTGAGCGAGAACGATCTGTTCGAGCGCGACGGGCCGGATTTGTTCTGCGTCATGCCGATCCCGATGACCACGGCGGCGCTGGGCGGCGAGTTTGAAACCCCGACCATTGACGGCGGCCGGGTGAAAATCTCCGTGCCCGAAGGAGCGCAGACCGGCAAGCGCTTCCGCGTGCGCGGCAAGGGCATGACCCAGCTCGACCAGTCCGGGCGCGGCGACATCCGCCGCCGCGGCGATCTCTATGTGGAGATCCAGGTCGAAACCCCGACCAATCTCAACGCCGAACAGAAAGAATTGCTGAAACAATTCTGCGAGGCCGGCGGCGGCGAAGCGGCCTGCCCGCAATCGCGCGGCTTTTTCGACAAGGCCAAGATGTTCTGGGAGAATGTGACGGACGGTCGGTAAGAAGTGGAGCCGGGTTTGCCAAGAAGTGAAAAGCAGACCGAAACCGCCTGGAAATATATTGCCAGCACGACTGTGCTAACGATCATTTTCGGAGTCTTATTTTACGCCGGACTTTCGACCTTGGTCGGCCTTACAGGCCCGTTGTTTATAACAGTGAGTTTCGTTGCGAGCATAGCCATTGCGGCAGGATTGTCTCTGATCCGTCCCGTGCGGAGCCTTTTCTCTGCACTCGCGCAGATTATTAATTTCTGGTCTTAACCACCTCACTGCTCTCCCCCGCGAGAGCAATAAGCGCACGGCGCGCGAGCCTAAAGCGTCAGGACTTTGAACTTTCCTTTGCTGCGCCAGTCTTCAAGCTGGGCGCGCTGGTCCTGCTCGAACTGCTCAAGCAAGCCGTCAAAGGTGTAGATGCCGACCTTCGCGTGCTTTTCTTCCTTGTCTTTGCAACGGAAGCACAGCGCTTTGGCCCAGAACCGTTCATTGACCGTATTGGTCGCGGAGACCATCGCTTCGAAATCCTGCAGCGCCGGGGTTTCATCCACCAGCGTGAAGGCCGGCAATTTCACATGCACATAGGTGAAGGCGGCTTCGTTGATGTCCGGGCGGCCGACGGCGGAGACATACTGGCCCTCGACAAAACACACGCCCTGGCTTTTGCGCCCGAAGGAAGGCTCATCGGGCGAGCGCTTCAATGTGTATTTATCGGAGAAATAACAAAGGTCAGAGCTGTCCGGGTCCACATGCGGCGCAAAGCGGAGTCCGTGCACGACATATTGCCCGGGCTTGCGGCTGTGGGCGCGCACCGCAAGATAGCGGCTGTCGCCTATGCGCTTGTCGAATGCGTTGACGTCGTCATCATGTTTTTCAAAGCTCACCGCCGCAAGATGATACAGCCGGCTCAATCGCTTGGTGAATTCCGGCCGCGCGCCCTTCTTGCCTTTGCGGGCGTCCTTCTTGCGCGCCGACACGATGTTCTTGACGCGCTCGTCGAGGAACTGAACCACGCCGTCCGCCTTGCGGTACTCGCCTGCTTCGCCGCCGCCAAAGGCCGCGATGAACCGGTGATAAGCCGCTGAGTCCGCCGGTTTGGCCGCCGCGACCTCCTCCGCCAAAATCTCCAGACAGAACGGCGCAAGCGTCTGCATGAATTTGTTTTGCGCGGAGGTCAGGAACTTGTCGATCGCCTTGGCGACGGGCGCCGCGCGATCATTCGCTTCCGCCTCGCTTTCCCCGGCGGCAAGCGCCGATGCTTTCACGCGATCGGCGACGCGCCCGGCGAAGGCGGTGAAATAAAGATTGTTGTCTTTGCAAAAAGTGCGGATGACCACATGCAAGTCGTCAAACTCGCGGTCTTCAAGATGCCGCATGTTGAGAAAGCCCCTCAGATTTTTGACGCCGCTTCTGGCGTGGTCAAAGCGGTATGATTTGTCATAGCGGAATTTTTGAATTTTTGAAAATTCTGCAGACTCTAAAAATTCCGGAGATTTTTCGAAGCACGAAAAAACTGCGCGCCGCTGGAATTTCGCGCGCGCCGGGATTTTTTTAACATACTGACAAATCTAAGAGATTTCGCTTTTTACGGGAATAGTTTTGATGGCGACTCCCGAGTGGATGAGGCAGGCTTGTTCTATGCCGGACTGTTGCGTAACCCCCGAACCCGGCGGAACTGGAGGCAACCATGTCAAAAAATCGCCAACTCAACCTCGTTCGCCAAAGCCTTTCACAGGGCGAGGCGCGCATTTATCGCCAGCGCCATTGGCCGCATAATTACAAGGTCCGTTTGTCGCGGGACATGCTCGCGCCCTTCGCGGCGGAAGAACTCGATGCGGCAGAGCATGTGTCGCTCAGAGGCGGCGGAGAGACGGCGCGCTACAGCCCGTCTTCGCTTGCGCTTCCCGGCGGCGCGCTCAGCCTGCAGACGGTGACGCTGACCATCGGTCCGGAAACCGCGCAGACATCTGACGGGGTGCCGGTCAAGGTCGCGGCGATTGTCGAATTTCACATCATCGAAAACCGCAAGGGCATCGAGGGCATGGTGAAGGACGGCAAATTCAAAGCGCTTGGCGCAGTGTTCGCCAATCGCTGCCGCTCTGCGATCGCGGCGGAAATCGGACGCATGCATTATGGCGCGGCGATTGAACATCAAGGCGCCAATTGCAGCAGCCTGAAGGACGCGCTCAACCGGTCCGTGAACGATCTCGTCAATGCGTCGGCCGATGGCCTCGGCATTGAGGTCACATCCGCCAATCTCCGCGTTGAAGCCAAGGGCGAAGCCGGCGAGCATGGGGACGCGGCGCCGGGGCGGGCGGATTTTGACCTGCCGAACAAAGCGCGGCGCATCCTTCGCTTCCTGCGCGAGCATCAACCGACAGCGGCGGAGCTCGCCTGGATTGAACGCCGGATCGACCGCCTTATCGAGCTGGAAAGCCGCCGCGTTCTGGCCAGCGGCAAGGCGACGATTGTCTATGTCGACGGGACGGCGAAGGAGCTCGCCGAAATGAATGCGGCGGATTTCATGGCGCTGGCTCAAAGCGGGCGGGCCGATGATGTCAGCGCGCCGGCGCTGACTGACGGGCGCGCCAGCTTGCCCGAACCGGTTTAAAACCGGCGCGTGAAAGAGGTGATGGCGGCGCATGGGCGCCGCCATTTCCGTGTTAACCATATTCGCATGGAAACAGACTTGCAGGGCATAAGCGCACTTAGTCCGCCTACGGCGCATTTCGCCATAAAAGCTTCACTATCAAGATAAATTCCTGTCACACGGATCAGTCATAAGCGCCAGCGTTTGGTCAGCTCGGCTTTGTGATGATGAAGCTCCGGAAACGCCTGCGCGCGCCCTTATTGTCGGCGCCCATGTTGTCGGCATCTTTGTCGGCCTCGGCGCTGCTGTTATGCGCATTCGCGGCGCTCTCAAGCTGTTCCACGAAATTCGACGCGCCGCTTGAAACGCTGCGCGCATCCAAAGCGCCGCGGATCACGATTGATGCGGCGCGCGGCGTGGCGAGCACCGAGATTTCGGTGATGACTTATAACGTCGCCGGCCTGCCCTGGCCGATCCGGCGCGGGCGCCCCGAAGCGCTGAAGGAAATCGCGCGCGACATGCTGGCGCTGCATGCGGCCGAGCGCGCGCCGGATGTGCTGGTCTTGCAGGAGGCGTTCACGCCGATCTCGGCGCATGTGGGCGCGCCCTATGCGCATCGCTTGCGCGGGCCCGCCGCCGCCGATCACGCCGACAGCGATGCGCCGCCGATTGATGAAGGCTTTGTGCGGGCGCGGCGTTTTGAAAAGGGCGAACGCCTCGGCAAGCTGCTGTCCTCGGGGCTCTATGTGTTCAGCGACTATCCGGTGACCGCCTCGCATATGACGCCGTTCCAGCCGACGAGCTGCGCTGGTTATGATTGCCTCGCCAATAAGGGCGCGATGATCGCCGTCATCGATATTCCCGGCGCCCCGGCGCCGATCCAGATCCTCACCACCCATTTGAACGCCAATGGCGCATCGGGCGTGTCGCCGTCGCGGGCGCTCGCCGCCCATCGCCAGCAGGTTGATGAAATGGGGGCGCTGATGGCCAAGGGGCTCAATCCGAACTGGCCGGTGATTTATGCGGGCGACTTCAACACCCGCCATTCACAGGCGCGCTTCGCCCATCACGCGAAGACCATGCCCGGCATGCTGGTGACGAATTACTGCCTGCAGCCGCAATCGGGATGCGATGCGCGCATGCCCTGGCAAGGCGATGCGCCATGGCTCGATACGCAGGACCTGCAAGGTTTCGCCAGCGCGCCACGCGTCGATGTGCGTCCGGTCCGGGCGGAAAAGATGTTCGACAAGCCGCGCGATGGCCGCATGCTGTCCGACCATGACGCCTATGTGGTGACCTATCGGCTGAGCTGGAAGCTTGAAAATCTCGCGGCGCTTGATGGCGCAGCGGGGGCCGCGCTGGGCGCCGCCTTCGCTGGCGATTAACGCATCGCCGGGCTGGCTTCGCCCTCGACCGTTTCTTCTTCCAGCTCTTCAAACCGGTCCGCCTTGGAGAGCGTCGGAAACAGCTTCAACCAGGACGCGGCGGCGATCAGCGAGATCGCGCCGCCCAGCAGCACCGCGCCCACCGGGCCGAGGAAGCGGGCGGCGACGCCGGATTCAAATTCCCCCAGCTCGTTTGATGCGGCGATGAAGATGAAAGAGACGGAAGACACGCGCCCGCGCATGCCGTCCGGCGTTGCATGCTGGATCAGCGACATGCGGATGAACATCGAAACCATGTCGGCGGCGCCGGTGACGGCCAGCATCGCCATGGAAAGCCAGAACAGTTCCGACATGGCGAAGCCGATCATGGCGAGGCCGTAAATCGCGATGGAGATGAGGAGCAACGGCCCGACTTTGCGCGACAGGGGGTTGGCCGCGAGGATGAAGGCGACGACGCCCGCGCCCATGGCCGGGGCGGCGCGCAACAGGCCAAGCCCTTCGCTGCCGACCATCAAGATGTCGCGGGCGAAGACCGGCAGCAAAGCGGTCACGCCGCCGAAAAACACCACAACCAGATCAAGCGAGATCGACCCGAGCACCAGCTTGTTGTCGCGCACATATCGAAGCCCGTCGAAGATCATCGACAGCCCGCGCGCATTGCGCAGGGGCTGATGCGCCGGCGCTTTCACGCTTGCGAACATCGTGACCCCGATCAGGGTCAGCGTCGCGGCGGTGGCGTAGACCATCTGCGCGCCGCCGATAAAAAGAAATCCGCCAATCGCCGGGCCGATCACCGCCGCGCCCTGATAGCCGAGGGAGTTCCAGGCGATCGCCAGCGGCAAATCCTTGCGCGGGACAAGCGTCGGATAGAGCGCATTCGACGCCGCCGGGGTGAAGGCGCTGACCGCGCCATTCATGAAGGCGGCGCAAAAGATCGCCGGGATCGCAATATGGGCGGGCGCAAAACTCGCCGCGAAAAGCGAGGAGATGACGAAGAACCGGATGATGTTCGAATAGATCAGGATCTTCTTGCGGTTGAACCGGTCCGCCGCCTGTCCGCCGGGCAAGGACAAGACAAGGATCGGCAGAAACTGCGTCAGGCCCACAAGCCCGAGCATGAAGGCGGATTCTTCTATCGAACGGGTGAGGCGCGCCAGGTCATAGATCTGCCAGCCAATGGCGATCGCCACCATCTGTCGCTCGGCGCCGATAAGCTGGCGGCCGATCCAGTAATGGCGATAGCCCTGATGGCGAAAGATCGAAAAGGACGGAACAGAACGCATCTGGCGGCGGACAATAATCGCCATCGGGCCGCGCGCAACTCCAAAAGCGAAGGAATGGCCCGCCTTGCAAATCCGCCGCAGGGCTGTAAGGCTCGCGCCCGCTTTAATCGGGAGAAAGTTATGGCGTTAAAAGTAATCGGCGCGGGTTTCGGGCGGACAGGCACAGCGTCTTTGAAATTGGCGCTGGAACAACTCGGATTCGGGCCTTGCTACCATATGAGCGAAGTGGTCGCGAATGCCGGTCATATGGATTTGTGGAACAACGCCGCGGCGGGCAATCCCGACTGGGATGAAATCTTCAAAGGCTATTCTTCAACCACCGATTTTCCCGCGTCGATCTATTGGCGCGAACTGGCGGACTATTATCCCGATGCGAAAGTCGTCCTGTCCTTGCGCGATGCGGAGCGCTGGTATGAATCGACTCAGGAAACCATCATGAGCCGGAAGATGATGGCGCTGCTCGACGGCACGCCCTGGCGCGCAATGCTGAGAAACACGATTGATGCGCTGTTTGACGGCAAGATCCATGATCGCGACACGCTGGTCCGAGTCTTCAACGAGCATACGGAAACGGTGAAAGCCGCTTTTGGCCCGGACCGGCTTTTGGTGTTTGAAGCGAAACAGGGCTGGGCGCCGCTTTGCGCGTTTCTTGGCGTGCCGGTTCCCGAGGCGGATTTCCCGCGCGTCAATTCCAAGGAAGAGTTGCAAGGCATGATCGACATGCTGCAATCCGATATGGGCCGCGACATGATGCATGGCAAAGGCATGCCCAAGGTGATGCGCGAGCAGATTCTAGGCAAAGAGTAGACGGCGGACGATGCAGGTAGTCGAAGACGATCTAAGGCGCGAGGCGGTGCGGGACCTCCTCGCGTTTCACTTCAAACTGATGCATGAAAACTCGCCGCCGGGCATGGCCTATGTGCTCGATGTCGAGGCGCTCAAGGCGCCGAATATGAGTTTCTGGACCATCTGGGACGGAGACGAATTGCTCGGCTGCGGCGCGATGAAAGAGCTGGCGCCCGACTGGGGCGAGATTAAATCCATGCGCACCGCGCCGGACCATCTCGGCAAGGGCGTCGGCGCCGCCATGCTCGATCACATCATGAAAACAGCGCGCGCGCGCGGCTATAAACGCTTGAGCCTTGAGACCGGGTCGACGCCGAGTTTCCTGCCGGCCATCGCAATGTATAAAAAGCGCGGCTTTGAATATGGCGACTGCTTCGGCGGTTATGAAACCAGCGACTTCAATCTGTTCATGCATCTGGATTTGTAATCGCGCCGCCGCGCCATCGCGCCGCTCTCGCCAGCGCTGGCCGCTCAGTCCGAAACAGCATTTGCATGCGCGGCGTTAGCGCCATAGGCTGCGCGGCAGCTTATCGGAAAGGGAGAGGCCGATGACGAGCGAATTTTCCGACATTGTGCGCAGCGAAGCCGAGCTTCAGCATATTCTCGGCGCGCCTTCTGAAAAAGTGACCGAGAAAACACTGCCCATGCTGGATCGCCATTGCCGGGCGTATATCGCGAAATCGCCATTCATCCTCATCGCCTCTTGCGACAAAGAGGGGCGCATGGATGTCTCTCCGAAAGGCGATCCGCCGGGCTTTGTGCAGGTGATCGACGATGTGACCCTCGCCATTCCCGAACGACCCGGCAATCGCCGCGCCGACACATTTCACAATGTGCTGCAAAACCCGCGCGTCGGATTGATCTTCCTCATTCCCGGCAAGAAGGAAACCTTGCGCGTTTCGGGCCGCGCCGAGATTGTTCGCGACGCCTCTTTGCGCGACACCATGGCGATTAACGGCAAGGCGCCGGAACTTGCGCTCGTGCTGCGGGTCGAGGAGGCGTTCTTTCATTGCGCCAAATGCGTCGTGCGTTCGAAATTGTGGAGCCCGGATCAGTGGCCGTCGCTTGAAGGATTGCCGACGCTCGCCGAAGCGATGATCGACGCTGCAAAAATCGACCTGCCGGAAGAAGCGTTGCAGGCGATTATTGATCAAGACGAAAAAGAACGCCTTTACTGAAGAAGGCGTTGAAACAGGGCCAAAGGCTGGGGAGAGTTCTATGTCCGGAAAAACAACATTCGTGCTGTCGCATGGCGCCTGGTGGGGCGGCGACTGGTTCTGGCGCGGCGTGACGGATCGCTTGCGCGCGCAAGGCCATCGGGTTTATGCGCCGACCCTGACCGGCATCGGCTCGCGTGAACATCTCAAAGACCTTGGCGTCGATCTGTCGATGCATATTCGCGACATCGTCAAGCTCATTGAATGGGAAGAGCTGACGGATATTGTTCTGGTCGGCCATTCCTATAGCGGCATGGTGGTTTCCGGCGCCGCCGAACATGTGCCGGCAGGAACCATCCGCTCTATCGTCTTTCTCGACGCGTTCCTGCCTGAAGACGGCGAGGCGCTCGCCGACATCGCCTCGAACTTTAAAGATCTCGCCGGCGATCATGATCCGGTCCCGGCGCCGGTGTTTTTCGCGGGCGATAATGAAGATCTGAAGGCGATCCTTGAACAGAAAGCCTCGCCGCATCCGCGCGCCTGTTTTGAGGAGCCGGTGAAACTGTCGGGCGCCCGCGAGCGCATTCCGGTGAAAACCTATGTGCTGGCGGAAGGGCCGGTCTTCGCGCCGTTTTTCGAGAAGGTGAAAGACGATCCGTCATGGCGCACCGAGAAGATCGCCACCGGACATTTTCCCATGATCGAAGCGCCCGAGGAGACGGCGGCAGTGCTGTTGCGAGCGGCGGAATGAAGCAATGAACGGGAAAAAGCACACATTTGTACTCGTGCATGGCGGCATGTGCGGCGGGCGTTGGTGGCGCGAGGTGGCGGATATTCTGGAGGCGCAAGGCCATCGCGTTTACGCGCCAACGCTGACCGGGCTTTGCGACCGTGCGCATCTCGCCGGGCCGGATGTGAATCTGACGACGCACGGACTTGATGTCGCCAATCTGGTGAAATGGGAAGAGTTGCAAGACATCGTGCTGGTCGGTCATTCCTATGGCGGCATGGTGATCAGCAGCGCAGCGGAACTCATTCCGAACGGGATCATAAAATCGATTGTCTATCTCGACGCGATGTATCTCGATAGCGGCGTCAGCGTGTTCGATACGGCGCCGATGTTTGAAGAAGCTGTGGATGCGGCGGGAATGATACCGACGCCGCCGGCGGAAGAAATATTCGGCTATACAGGCGCCATTGCGGCCTTCATGGACAAAACAAGCTCGCCGCAACCGGCGGGGACGTTTTCTGAAAAGCCCATGCTGACTGGCGCGCGCGACCGCATTCCGCTCAAGACATTCGTGCTGGCCCTCAATAGCGGCATTCCCGGCTTTCGCGAGATGTATGAGAGGCTGAAGCAAGATCCGTCATGGCGGACGGAAATCATGAATACGCGCCACAATATGATGCTCGAGACGCCGAAGGAAACGGCGGCGGTGCTGTTGCGCGCCGCTGTCTAAGCTATTCTCGAAAGGAAAACATATGGGCAGGCTTGAAGGCAAAACTGCTATTGTCACCGGGTCCGGCCGCGGCATTGGCAAAGCGATTGCACTGGCCTTTGCGAAAGAAGGTGCGAAAGTCGCGGTTGTTTCAAAAACACCGGAGAAGATCAAGGAGACGGTCGCCGCGATCAAGGCGGCGGGCGGCGAGGCCGCCGGTTTTCAATGCGACATCGCCAATGCTGATCAGATTGAGAGGGCCGTAAAGGATACCGTCGCAGCGTTCGGCGGCGTCGGTATTCTCGTCAACAATGCGTCGGCCCATGCGGCGGGCGTCAAACCGCTTAACGGCGTAAGCGCTGAAGACGTACACGGACAAATGGAGCTTGGTCCGATAGCCTGCATGCGCTTCATGCAAGGCGTCTATCCGCATATGGAAGCGACAGGCGGCAGCATCATCAATTTCGGTACGGGGCTCGCCATCGCCGGCATGGGCATGCTTGCGCCATTTGTCATGGCGAAGGAATCGATCTCGCGCGCTCAGCCGCGTCGCTGCGCGCGAATGGGGCCCAAAAGGAATAAGGGTCAATGTCCTCTGTCCATTCGCGATGACCGACGGATTGATGACCATGGGCAAGATGTTTCAGGAGGCGGGGATCGGCGGGCCGCCGCCGATGCCGCCTTTGGGCCGGATTGGCTCGGCGGAGGAGGACATCGCCCCGCTTGCAGTGTTTCTCGCCAGCGATGAAGCGCGCTATCTCACCGGCTATACCTATATGGCCGATGGCGGCGGCGCGATGGACGCGGCGCGTTGAGCTGGCGAGCCTTGCGTGAGTGAGTGTTCACCGCGTTCATTTACCACCTTTCAAGCTGTTGTTCGCATCTGAAATCATCCATGCTGTGATGATTGCGGGCGAGGAAGTGAACAAGCATGGAAATGATAGTCTTGTTTGGCGGGCTCTTCGTCATTGGCTGCCTCTTTGGTTGGGCGGCCTTCTTCATGGCGCTGTCTGCGCGCGGTGAAATCAGAGAATTGTCGCAACGGTTGAGCTTGCTGGAAAGAACCGGCATGGCGCCATCCTATGCGCCGCAGTCCGGGGCCGCGCCTGATCTTGCGTCTGGCATTGAGCCAGATGTTGAGCAAGACATTGAACCGGGCATTGAACCGGCGTCCGGTGAAACAACGCCGCCTACGGAGGAACGCGAAGCGGTCACGTCGCAGCGCGAAGTTGCAGCCGCATCGGCGGCGGCGTTTGCGGAAATGGGCGCCCCTGATGATGGGGCGGCGCGCGATCCGGGCGCGCGCCCTTATGCGCTGAACGAAAGCGGCGGGCTTGAGGCGCGCCTGGCGGGCAACTGGCTGATCTGGCTCGGCGGCGCCGCGCTGGTGCTTGGCGGGGCGTTTCTGGTCAAATCCGCCATTGATGCGGGCTTTTTCGGGCCTGAAGTCCGGATCCTGTCGGCGCTTGTCGCCGGGGCCGCGATGATCGCCGCCGCGCAATGGCTGCTGGATCGGGAAGGCATGGAGGCAAGCCTGGCGCCGCCCGTACTCGCGGGCGCCGGCGGCGCGACGGTCTATGGGGCGATTTACGCCGCATACGGATTATATGATATGATGCCGGCGCTTGTCGCCTTCATTCTGCTTGTCGCCGCGTCTGTCGGCATGGTGGTGCTCGCGGTCATTCACCGCATGCCGGCCATGGCCGGGCTGGCGCTTGTCGGCGCGCATTTGTCGCCGGTGATCACTTCGGACGGGCCGGGCGGCGCGGCGGTGATGTTGCTCTATGTCTATGGCGTGTCGCTGGCGGGCCTTGCGGTGGCGCGCGTCATGCGCTGGCGGATGATTTCCTATCTCGCCCTTGCTGGCGGTCTTTTATGGCCGGTGCTGATCATGGCGACGGGCGTCGGGCCGGAAAAAGCATTGCCGCTCGCCATCTATCTGCCCGCGTTTCTGGCGATGGCGGCTTTTGTCGCCTGGGACCATGCGCAGGGTTGGCGCGTCCGCTGGAGCGGAACCGAAAACATGCCCGTCGCGGTGGCCGCATTTTACATCGCCGCGGCGGGAACGCTGTTCCTCGCTTTCCTCTTCACGCTGGTTGAGGCGTTAAGCGTGCTGACGGTGCTGATGTGGGCGGCCTTCGCCGTCATGGCGCTGCTGCTCGCCTGGCGGCGCGAGGGTTTCTCTCTGGCGCCGGCGCTGAGTGCGCTCGCCGTGGCGAGCGTCTTTGCGTTTGCGGACGCGGCCCCGGGAATGCCCCTGATCATGACCGGCGCCTTGTTCGCGGTGTTTTACAGCGCAGCCGGATATGAAGTCATGCGCCGGCGCGATCTGTCGGCGCCGCTTGCGCTCGCATCGGCCTTCGGTCCGGTGATGATTTTGGCGGCGCTGTTTTACGCGGTCGGCTCCTTGCAACAGGCGCTTGGCTGGGGCGCGGCGGCGCTGGTGGTGGCGGTCAGTCACATGGCGGTGCTGGGTGATCTGGCGCGCCGGCCCGGCGGCTTTGACGCCAACCCCGCCGCCACATCGGTGTTCGCTCTGGCGGCGTCGCTGGCGGTCACGCTCGCCGTCGCCATGAGCGCGGAAGGGCTCGCCATGAGCGTCGGTTTTGCGTTGCAGGCGCCGATCCTCGCCTGGCTGTGGCGGCGCTTCAGCCTGCCGGTGCTGAAACTTTCCGCGATCGCGCTGGGCGCGCTGTCAACGGGGCGGCTTTTGTTCTTTCCCGAAATCCTCAGCACGCAAGTGGGCGCACTGCCGGTCTTCAACTGGCTGATCCCCGCCTATTTGCTGCCCGCCGCCGGCTTCTGGCTTTCCGCACGCTGGTTCGAGGGCGGCGGAACCGCGCGGTCATCTGTCGTGGTGCAGGCGATGGAGGGTGCGGCGATCATGCTCTTCTGCGTCTTCGCAAGCCTTGAGATCCGCCACCTGCTGAATGGCGGCGATCTCGATGCGCCCTATACGGATCTTCTCGAAATCAGCCTGCAGACCATGACATGGGCCGGCGTCGCCGCTTTCATGCGCTGGCGCTTCGGCGCCGCGCTCAGCTTTGTGCGCGCCTGGGCGGAAAAGGCGCTGCTGGCGCTCGCGGCGTTTCAGACACTCCTGGCGCCATTGACGGTGCGCAATCCGTGGTGGGGTGATCGCGGGCCGGATATTGCGGGCGCGCCGGTATTCAACATGCTGCTGCTTTACTATCTCGGGCCGGCGCTCGCTTTCGCCGCCGCCGCCATGTTCTGCCGCCGCGCGGGCAGCCGCATGATGGCGCGGATCACCGCCTTGTTCGCGGCGCTACTCTCCTATGTCTGGTTGATGCTGTGCATCCGCCATAGTTTTCACGCACCGGATCTTTCCCGTGGCGGCATCGGCGACGGCGAGTCCTGGGCCTATTCTTTCGCCGCAATCGCCTTCGCCACTCTTGTTCTCGTGCTCGGCGCCGTACGGCGCAGCGCCCTGTTCCGCTATGCCGGGTTCGCCGCGCTCTTCCTTGCTGTGGGCAAGGTCTTCCTGTTTGACATGGCGGGGCTTTCCGGCGTCTTGCGGGCGACCTCCTTCCTTGGGCTTGGCGCCGCGCTGGTCGGGGTCGCGGCGCTCTATCAGCGGGTGCTATCGCCGATGATTGAGCGCGACCCGGCGGCGGCGCGCGAAGCGGAGTGACGGCGAGGGCGCGGTAAAGGCGCGTTCAAACGGTTGCGCTTTGCGTCCAGTGCGCTAGGCCATGCGCTTCGAACAGATGCAGCGAAACAGTCGAGAGAGCAGTCCATGGCCAAAACATCGATCCTCGTCGCCGGCGCAGGCGGCCGCATGGGCCGCGCCGTTGTTGCGGAAATCCTGAAGACGCCGGGCGCGACCCTGGCGGGCGGGTTTGAGCGCCCGGGCGCGGCCGATATCGGCAAGGATATCGGCGTGCTCGCCGGGCTCGATGCGCTTGGGCTCAAAGTCGAAGATGCGGCGGCGGCGGGCCTGGCGCGCGCCGGCGCGCTGATCGACTTCACCGCGCCCTCCGCCTCTGTCCGCAATGTCAGGGCCGCCGCCGCGCAGGGCGTCGCCCATGTGATCGGCACGACGGGGTTTTCCGAAGCCGATGAGGCGGCGATTGCGGAGGCGGCGAAAACAATTCCCGTGGTGAAATCCGGCAATATGAGCGTCGGCGTCAATGTGCTCACCGCGCTGGTCGAGGCCGGGGCGAAGGCGCTTTCCGACGAATATGACATCGAGATTTTCGAGGCCCATCACCGGGCGAAACTCGATGCCCCGTCGGGCACGGCGTTAATGCTGGGCCATGCGGCGGCGCGCGGACGCGGAGTCGACTTCAACGACAAGCGCACAGACATGGATCGCAATGGCAAGCGCGAGCCCGGCGATATCGGCTTTTCAGTGATGCGCGGCGGCGGCATTGTCGGCGAACACAAGGTTTCATTCGCCGGCATGCAGGAAGTCATCACCTTGTCTCACTCGGCGATTGATCGCGGTCTGTTCGCGAAGGGCGCTGTCGCGGCGGCGCGCTGGGCCATCGGCAAACCGCCGGGGCTTTACTCCATGCGCGACGTGCTCGGGCTTTTCTGAGCCGTCATGGTTAATCAGATAGGCGGAAATTCCGCCTATCTATAGACCGTCGTGAAACCAAGCTTTGCCAGACTGGCCCTTCGTTCAAAGGGGCCTTCATGCGAAACGACATTCTTCTCGCCACTGTTATTGTCACCGGCGCCGTTATCGGCGTGCGCGTGGTTGACGGGCGCATGGACGATGCTGATCGCGCGGAACAGATGGCGCTTGTCGCCGAAAGCCAAGAGCGCGAGCGCGACGCGGCGGGCGCGGGCCGCGCCGCTTCCCTGACCCCGGCGGCGGCGCGCTGGGACGATGAAATCCGCATCGCCGCCGCGCCGGACCGCCAGTTCTATGTGAACGCCTCGGTCAATCGCAGCGAATTCCGCTTTCTGGTGGATACCGGCGCCAGCTATGTGGCGCTGCGCGACAGCGATGCGCGCGACGCCGGCATATATGTTTCCTATACGGACTATACCTATCCGGTGCATACGGCGAATGGCGAAACCAAAGCCGCCTTTGTCACCATTGACGAGATCGAAATTGACGACATCCGGATTGAAGGCGTCAAAGCCTTCATCCTGCAGGACGATCAGCTCTCGGTGAATCTGCTCGGCATGAGCTTCCTGTCGCGTCTTGAAAGCGTCGAAGCGCGCCGCGGCGAGCTGGTGCTCAGGGGTTAGCCAAACGGCTTGTCGATTGACGGCGAGAGCGCGGAAAATAATTGCGGGCCGTCTTCGGTCATATAGAGGCAATCTTCCAGCCGCACGCCGAATTCGCCGAAAAGATAAATCCCCGGCTCATTGGAAAAACACATGCCAGGCGCGAGGATGGTTTTTTCTCCGTGCACGAAGTTGACGGGCTCGTGGCCATCCATGCCGATGCCATGGCCAAGGCGGTGGCAAAGGCCCGGCGTTTTGTAACCCGGCCCATAACCTTTGCTTTCATAAAAGCCGCGCACCACATCGTCGACCTTGCCCGCTTCCGCGCCGATCTGCGCGGTTTCAAGCGCTAATTCCTGTCCGGCCTTGACGGTGTCCCAGACATCGCGCTGTTTCGGCGTGGCTTCTCCATGCACCCAGGTGCGGGAAATATCGCTTTCATAGTCATGCACAGAGCAGCCGCAATCCATCAGGATGACGCCGCCCGCCGTGACGGTCTGCGGCGCGCCTGACCCATGGGGATAGGCGCTCGCCTCCCCGAGCAGCGCCATGGAAAATTGAACTTCGCCGCCAAGCGCGGTCGTCGCGGCGCTCATCATCGCGGAAACATCGCGCGCGCTCATGCCGGTCTCCACATGCGCATGCACATGCGCATAGGCGGCCATGGTGATGTCATTGGCCTTTTGCATCAGGGCGATTTCGGCGGGGGATTTATACATGCGGCAGCCGCGGGTGATCGCCTGTCCGGGGACGATTTTGAACGCCGGCGCCGCCTTCGCTGTTTCATCGACGATGAAATAGCGCACGGTCTCTTCAACCGCGAGCTTGCCGCCTTTCAGGCCGCGATCTTTGAGGATGCCCGCGACCAGCGCATAGGGGCTTTCATGTTCGTGCCAGCTGCGCACGTCATCGCCGAATGTCATGCTCTCGCGGATCGACGGTTCTTCAAAGAACGGCGTGACGACGGCGATCTCTCCATCTGCGGGAATGACCACGGCGGTCAGGCGCTCCGAGCGCCACCAGCGAATGCCGGTGAAATAGACCATGGCGGAGCCCGCTTCGAGCAACAGCGCCGCGACGCCTTGGTCGCGCATTAAGCGTTGCGCCTTGTTGATGCGCGCCTTGCGTTCGGCAACGCTGATGGGAACGGCGCCCGCCGTCATGTCGGCCAGCGCGGGCGTTGTCGCCGCCTTTGCAGACGTCGCCGCAGCAATAGAAGCGAGGCCGGCGGTCTTGATCAGATCGCGTTTGGTAAGCTGCATCGGGGTTCCCCTTATTGGTTTAGCTTTCCCGCGCCATCAGGCTCGGCAGCGCGCCCATATCGGCGCCGGCTTGCTTCATGAAAAACTTGCGCAAGGGCGCGACCGAATTCACCGCGCCCATGCCGAGATCGCGAGCGAAGCGCAGCGGCCCGATATCATTGGAGAACAGCCGGTTGAGCAAGTCCGTGCCGAGCGCCAGCGAGGCGCTGTCGAAACGCCGCCAGCGCTGATAATTCTGTAAGACGGTGAGCGCGCCAATATCAAGACCCACATCGCGCCCGTCGCCCAACACATCAGCCAGCGCCGCGATGTCTTTAATGCCGAGATTATAGCCTTGTCCCGCAATCGGGTGGATGGCGTGGGCCGCGTCGCCGATCAGCGCGAGACGCGGGCTCACATAAGATTGCGCCAGGGTGAAGGCGAGGGGGTATGACCAGCGCGGGCCGGCGGGCTCAAGCGCGCCGAGATAAGGCCCGAAACGGTTTTCGATCTCTATGCGGAATTTATCGTCGTCAAGCGCCATATAAGCGGGCGCGGCGGCGGCGCTTTCGGTCCAGACCAGAGACGAACGGTGTTTAAGTGTTTGTCCGTCTTCGCGGATGGGGGTCATCGGCAGGATCGCGAAGGGACCGGCGGGCAGGAAGAATTCCTGCGCGACGCCTTCATGCGAACGCTCATGGGCGACAGTGGCGACAATGCCGGTCTGGTTGTAGCGCCAGTTGTTGGTCTTGATATTGGCCTCAGCGCGCAGGGCTGAATTGCGCCCGTCTGCGGCGACGACCAGCGCGGCGGAAAGTCTGGTTCTGTCCGCAAGATCGATAATCGCTTCGCCCGCATTGAACTTTGTCGCTGCGCGCGTCGCGGGGGCGAACAATGTCACGCCGCCCGCCGCGTCGATGGCGTCAAACAGCACATCGCGGATCACCCGGTTTTCGACAATCCACCCCAGCGGCGCCCCGTCCTCCAGCTCGCGGCTGTCGAAATGCAGATTGAAGCTGGAGACCGCGCCATCGGAAAAGCGCGATTTGGCGCTGCCGTCGGTGACCAGGATGTCGCGGATCGGCTCGGCTTCCGGGGCGATGGCGTCCCACAGGCCAAGCCGCCGGAACACCCGGGCGGAGGCGTAGGAAATCGCCGAGGTGCGCCCGTCAAACGCCGCGCCGCGCATGACCGCCGGGTCCGCCGCGTCAACAAGGGCGCAGGAAAAGCCGCGCGCGGCCAGCGCAAGGCTCGCCAGCCCGCCGGAAGGCCCGCCGCCGATAATCACAATGTCGAAATGCTGGATGTCGCTCATGGGGGCACCATCGCCCGCCACGTTGCTCTCGTCCACCGCCTAAAGGCCGCACTAGAGAGCGGCTCGATTTGTTAACGAAAATCCACCCATAACCGTTCATCCCCGCGAAAGCGGGGATCCAGACGGCCGTGCGTTTTCTATGCGAACGGGTCTAGGGAGTTGGGCCGGACGGAGCCGCCTCAGTCGGGCGCCGATAAAATGGTTTCTGGATCCCCGCTTTCGCGGGGAAGAGCGGATGAGAAGGTAAAGGCATGACCGCCAGCGCTGCAAAATTTTGGAAGCCTGCTCTTATTGCAGTGGTGAGCTGTGCTGGATTGGCGTCTCCCGCCGCCGCGCAGGATATGTCGGCGGCGAGCGATGTGACGCGCTATGTCCTCGACAGTTCGCTGTTGATCGCGGCGGGGATTGCCGGACTGGTCGCCATCGCCGGTTTCGCCCTGCGCGATATCGGCCTGTCGCGCACCCAGAACGCGCCGCAGGTTTGTCTGCGCACATTCGGCGCGCTGGCGGTCTCTGTCTTTGCGTTCTGGATCAGCGGCTATCATTTGCTGTTCTCGATTGAACCGGGCGGGTTTCTCGGACCGTTTCAAAGCTGGGCGCCGGCGGATGAAGATCCCGGCGCGGTCGGCTATGCATCCGGCGCGCACTGGTTCTTCCATATGACGCTGGCGGCGCTTGGCGCAGTGATCGTGTCTTCGGCGGTGTCGGAACGCGTGCGCCTGTGGCCGTTCCTGTTTTTCGCCGCGATCTGGTCGGGGCTGATTTATCCCATCGCCGCGAGCTGGGTCTGGGGCGGCGGTTACTTTGCCGATGAATGGAGTTTCCGCGATTTTGGCGGCGCGGCGGCGGTGCATCTGTCCGCAGGCTCTGCTGCGCTGGCCGCAGTCATCGTCGCGGGCCCGCGCCCCGGGCGTTTCGGGCAAGGCGTCACCCGCCCGCAAATGTCGACGGCGCTGCCTTTATCGGCTTTCGGCCTGATGCTCAGCACCGCGGCGCTGGTCTTTTTAATCGTCGGGCTTGGCGGGTCATTATCTTCGGTTGAAGCGGCGGTGACCGCCGGGGCGGTGGTGTCCAATGCGATGATCGCTTCCGCAGCCGGGGCGCTCGCCGCAATGATCCTGACACAGACAGTTTACAAACGCACAGGGCTGGTCTCGACCATGACCGGCGCGGTGGCGGGGGTGATTTCCGTCGCCGCCGACCCGGTGTCGCCGGCGATCTGGCAGGCGGCGATGATCGGCGCCATTGGCGGGGTGATCGTCACGGTGACGCCGCCCTTCCTCGACCGTTTCCGGCTCGATGATGCGGGCTTTGTCATTCCCGCGCATTGTTTCTGCGGCGCCTGGGGGCGATTGTCGCCTTCTGGATGACCGAGCGGATCTGGCTGCCGGGCCAGTTGCTCGGGACCTTCGCCACGGCGGGCTTTTGCTTTGTGATGAGCCTGCTGATCTGGACGGCGCTCAAATATACGATCGGCGTGCGCTCGGCCCCGATGGAGACGATGCATTCGGCAAATCGATAGCCGGAAAATCGCCCGGGGGCGGGAAATCGTTAACGCGCGTTAACCCATTTTAAAAAAACCCGTGGCACAGTGGCGTTAACGCATTTTCACCAGCATCCGACCTAGTTTTTATGCCGTCTTCGACACACACCTATGCCCGCTCCGGCGCCCGCTCGAGAGGGCGGCGCGATCCTTTCGCTGAGCTCGCCGAACGGGCTCAGGCGTTTTCCCGCAATGTGCTGATGCGCGCGGGCGGGGCCGCGATGATCCTGCTAGCGGGCTGGCTCGTCGCCGCGCTGGCGACCTTCACAATTTCAGATCCGAGCTTCAACACGGCAACGCCCGCCGCCGTGCAAAATCTCGGCGGGCCGCTGGGCGCGATCCTCGCGGATCTGCTGTTGCAGTTTATTGGCGGGGCGGCGTTCTTGCTGCCGGCGCCGCTGGTGATCTGGGGCGCGATGGCGATGGTGCAGGGCGCGCCCGAAGAGACCCTTCAGAATTCTGGTGCCGCCTGGCGGTCGCCCCGGCGGCGGTGCTGGCGGGCGCGGCGTTTCTGGCGAGCTGGCCGGTGCCGGCGGACTGGCCTTATGTGGTCGGCGCGGGCGGATTGATTGGCGGCGTTTTGTTCAACGGCGTCGCCGGATTGCTTTCCTTCATTGGCGCCGGTTTCGCGCGGGCCCTGATGGGCGGCGTCTTCGCCGTTGCGGCGCTTGTCTCTTATGCGATCTTGTGCGGGCTCACCCGCGAGCGTCTCGCCGATGCGTGGTGGGCGGTGGAAGACAGCGTCAACATGGCGCGCGATATGGTCGCTGATTTGCGCGCGCGCATCACCGGTGAAGAAGTCGAGGGCGAGGAAGAAGAATACGAGGAAGACGAATACGAAGACGAAGAATATGACGAGGAAGATGAAGACGTCGGCGACCTCGAAACCGAATATGATGAAGATGGCGAGCCGGTTCTGGCCGCGCCCGCGCGTTCAAAGAAACGCAAGATCATTCGCAAGCATGGCAGGAAACGCGACAGCCGCCGCGAGCGCCGCGAAGCGCAGCCCATGTTGCCCGTCTTCTCCGCAGACGATTACGAATTGCCGCCGCTCAATCTGCTCGCCAAACCGAATGGCGCGCGCCGCGCGGTGATCTCCGACGAGGCGCTGGAGCAGAATGCGCGCATGCTTGAAAACGTGCTGGGCGATTTCGGCGTGCGCGGCGAAATCATCAATGTGCGGCCCGGCCCTGTGGTCACGCTTTACGAACTTGAGCCCGCCGCAGGGGTCAAATCCTCCCGTGTTATCGGTCTTTCCGACGATATCGCCCGCTCCATGAGCGCCGTCGCCTGCCGCGTCGCGGTGGTGCCCGGACGCAATGTCATCGGCATTGAATTGCCGAACCAGGACCGCGAAATGGTGGTGCTGCGCGAGCTGCTGGGTGCGGAAGATTACGAACATTCCGGCGGCGACCTGACGCTGGCGCTGGGCAAATCCATTGGCGGCGAACCGACATTCGCCGACCTTGCGCGCATGCCGCATTTGCTGATCGCCGGCACCACCGGCTCGGGCAAGTCCGTCGGCATCAACACCATGATCTTGTCACTGCTGTACCGCTTGTCGCCGGAGCAGTGCAAACTCATCCTCATCGATCCGAAGATGCTCGAGCTGTCGGTCTATGAAGGCATTCCGCATCTGCTCTCGCCGGTCGTCACCGATCCGCGCAAGGCGGTGGTCGCGCTGAAATGGACTGTGCGCGAAATGGAAGAGCGCTACCGGAAAATGTCAAAGGTTGGCGTACGGAATATTGAGGGCTTCAACCAGCGCGTCGCCGAAGCTGAAGAAAACGGCGAGACGCTCTCGCGCACCGTCCATACCGGCTATGACGAAGAGTCCGGCGAAGCGGTCTATGAAACCGAAGAACTCGAATACGAACCCATGCCGTTCATCGTCGTCGTGATCGACGAGGTGGCTGACTTGATGATGGTCGCCGGCAAGGACATCGAAGCGATGGTCCAGCGCCTGGCGCAGATGGCCCGCGCCGCCGGCATCCACCTCATCATGGCGACCCAGCGTCCGTCGGTCGACGTCATCACCGGCACGATCAAGGCGAACTTCCCGACCCGGATTTCCTTCCAGGTCACCTCGAAAATCGACTCCCGCACCATCCTGGGCGAGCAAGGCGCGGAACAACTGCTCGGCCAGGGCGACATGCTCCATATGGCGGGCGGCGGACGATTGCGCCGGGTCCATGGCGCCTTCGTTTCCGATGACGAGGTCGAAAAGATCGTCAGCTTCCTGAAGAAACAGGGCGCGCCGAGCTATGTTCAGGAAGTCACCGAAATGCGTGACGAAGAGGGCGGCGAGCTCGATCCGTTCGAGGTCGGCGGCAACACCTCATCCGGCGATGTGCTCTATGACCGGGCCGTGGCGGTGGTGCTTCGGGACCGCAAAGCCTCGACCTCCTATGTCCAGCGCCGCCTGCAAATCGGCTATAACCGCGCTGCGACGCTGATCGAACGGATGGAAGAAGAAGGTGTTATCTCCGCTGCCAATCACGCCGGCAAGCGCGAGGTGCTGGCCGGAGACGACGCCGCCTGACCCTGCGTTTCGCGCACCAGGGACGCCTGAGATTGATTTTCATTGCCTCGCTAACCTCCCGTATCCGGATCAAATTCACGATTAACGGCTTGATTGCTGGTGCAAATCCCTTAGTCGCGATTGCTATTTACGATTTGTTAGGCATACACTGGGTCAGGGGAGTGGTGATGAACCTGGGTGGCGTATGTCTAAGACCTATGAAAATCTGCCTGGCGCAGCGGGAAAAGCGCGATTTTTCCGTCCTAACAGGTATGAAGCGTCGGAAATTTTTTCCGGAAACGCCCCCCGTCTGATTTTCGAAGACGAGGTCTTCGAACTTGAGAATATTTCCTCCCGCGGCGCCGGCGTGCTCGCCCGCAGACGCGGCGAGGATGCGCTTTCACCCGGCGCGAAAGGCATTTTGCGGCTTACCCAGCACGGACAGGAGCTGTTTCTCGGCGCGGCGCGCAAGGCGCGCAGCGAGCACGGCCCCACCGGCATCACCGCCGGTTTCGAGCTGGAAGCCAATAATTTCGACCTCGACTGGCTGATCCGGGAAAACGCCACGGTGCTCGCGCGCGACGCCGGGCACGCGGACCCGGCCATGGAGCCGGACATTTCCTATAAGAGTTTCTGCGCGGACATCACCGCCTATGTGGGCGGCTACCTTCTCCGCATACAGAAATATGTTGCGCCGATCGAAGACAAATTGAGCGATGAAGAGCGCAGCGACATTGCGCGCGAGCTGGCGACCGCGTCGGAAGCCGGATGGCTAGACCTGGTTCAGCGCGGCAATCGTCTGACCGGCGAGATCCACGACGACAAGCAACAGCGCATCGGCTACAAGACCTATACCGAGCGCACTGTGTCCCAGATGCTGCTGAACGGTCCGGGCTGGGCGCGCTGCTATTACAAGCCGGCCGGTTATCCCGGCGACTACAAGATCATGAATTACGGCTATGAGCAGCGCCCGGAAGGCGAAACGGTTGCGCAGAAGTTCCTGCACCTGCTGGGCATGAGCGCGTCGCGGCCGATCATCACCCGGATGGAGATGGTGGCCAAGCTGATCGCCGAATACGCCAACAAACGCCATGGCGAGCGCGCCGCCGGCGAAGGATCGGAATTCGTCATCACCAGCGTCGGCTGCGGGCCGGCGCGCGAGCTTGAAGACATTCTCGATGAAACGCCGGACGATGTGCGCTGGCGGATCAATCTCGTCGATCAGGAGCCTGCGGCGCTGAACTTCGCCTTTGAACGCATTTCAACGATGAAAGACCGCGAGCGTCTCGATGCGTCCGGCCTCAATATCAGCTTCCGCGAAATGCTTCGTCCGTCGCCGGATAATGCGATCTTCGTCAATAATGACGTGATCTATTCCTCAGGCTTCGTGGATTACCTCAACCCCCTGCTGGCGCAGCGTTTCGTCAAGCGGCTCTATGAGTTTGTAAAGCCGGGCGGCCAGGTGATCATCGGCAATGTGAACAATCTCGAGACCGGCATGATCTGGCCGCTCGAATATATCACCGACTGGACCTTGTATTTCCGCGATGAAGACGAAATGCGGGCGATGGCGAGCGACATACCGGGCGCGAAAGTGTCGGTGGTGTCTGACCCGATGCAGGCGGTGTTCTTCCTCGTGGTCGAAAAGCCCGTCTAATAAGCCTTAGCTTGCGGCTTTTTGCTTGGCCGGTTTTTCCTGAACCTGTTTCGGCTCGAACCGGACCTTGACCGTGGTGCCAGAGGCGCCGTCGGACATCAGCGCGAGCGAGGCGCGCTGATCGTCAAAGATATGTTTCGCGAGGGTCAGGCCAAGGCCGAGCCCTTCGCGTGAGCGCACCAGCGCCGTTTCCCCTTGGGTGAAGGGTTTCAAGGCGCGCGCGATCTGTTCTTCGTTCATGCCCGGGCCTTCGTCGCGAATGATGAGTTCATAGGCGCCGTCCGGCGTTTCGGCGCCGCTCAGCCACAAGGTCGAGCCTTCGGGCGAGGCGCTGATCGCGTTTTCGATAATATTGTTCAGCGCGTAGCAGGTATGGACAATGTCGATATGGATCACGCCTTCCGCGACGCCGCTAATGTCCACATGCATTGATTTCTTCTCGACGCCGACCCGCATCCGCTCCAGCGCCACATCAATCAGTTCGCTGACGGCGGTGTCGACGATTTCATATTTCATCTTGCCCGCCGTGGCGTCGACGAAACGCAGCATTTTCTGAATGCGCGACAGCAGCACATGAGCCGAGCCGTGGATCTCGCTGAGATGGCGGACATTGTCGTCCATGTCGTTGGCGGCGCGGCAGGAATTGGTCACCACTTCGGTATAGCCGATGATCTGGTGCAGCGGCGTGCGCAATTCATGGCTCATCATCGACAGGAAGTTGATCTTGGACTGGTCGGCCGCAGTGGCTTCGATCAGCAGTTTTTCAATCATTTCCGCATCGCGCTGGCGCTGTTCATCGCGCAGCCAGATCCGCCGTGAACGGATTTCCTGGGTGTAGTTGGTCACGACGGCGACGGACGCGATCGACAGCATGAAGAAATGTCCGGCGATGATGTCGGTGGCGGAGAAGGCAGGATTGAGATTGAGCAAGGCGAGATAGATGATCGACAGCGAAATATAAACGCTCGCGGCCATCCGGAAGGGAATGCGCATCATGCAGGATGAGGCGATGAAGACGACGAGGACGCCGATGATGTAAGGCGGCGCGCCCGCAGGCGGGATGATCGCGATCATCGCAATCACGGCCAGCGCAGACAGCCACAGGCTCAACGCGGTCAGCCATGGAAAATGCGGTTTGATCTTCGGCGCAAAGGACAGCAGCGCCAGACCGATCATGATGACGCCGAACGCCGCGCGCAAAATCAGCACGGCCTCGAGGTTTTCCTTGATCGTCAGGACGTCGAGAATGCCATAGCTGAAATAGAGGACGATGACGCCCCACCATAGCGACCGCTCATTCGGCAGGGCGGTTTCGACCAGATGCTGCACATAATGTTTTTCAGAACGCTTGGCGTGAAACTCCCCCGTCCACAACGAAATCCCGTCACGCTCCAGCGATTGCTGGAACGATTTCAGCGGATTTGGCCGCACCGGTTGGGCGCGCGCGGAGGGGACGTTCTGCACCATGACAAACTGAATAGCCGAAGAGGGTTAACGAGGCTTTGGCGAAAGCCCAGGAAAACCGGCTGAGAGCCTTGTTTTCTCTCGTTTTGTTGCGCCGCATGCAATGTCGGCCCGGGGGCGTAAAGAAGGCCTTAACGCCGGACCGGCGCCAAACCCGCAAAGCCGGGCTTCACTGCTGCTTAATCGGGGAAGGGCGAAGACCATTTCGGATCCGTATGCACCGTCGTTCCGCCAAGGGTCAGGAGATAGGCTTCAAGCTGGTTCTTTTCCTGCTCGGTCAGGGCGAGATTTTGCGGGACGCCGCCGGTTTGCAGCCGCGCATCCAGCGTCGAGACAAATTCGCCCGGATCGGCGAAGGCTGGAATCTCGATATTGTCATAATGATCGATCACCGAGCGCAAGGTGAATTGCTCGCCATCATGCATGTAAGGGCCGTTCAGGGAGCCGTCGCGATCGGCGAGATCGCGCAGGGATGGCGCGCGCGTATTCTCATAGTCGAAATTATGGGTGTCATTAAGCACGGTCACGATGCCGTTATGGCCCGCAGCCGGATCGATATCGAATTCCGGCGGCCGGTGACAGGACGCGCAGCCTGCGCCGCCGCTGGCGACAGCCCGCGTGAACAGGGTCTTGCCGGCGTTTTCGTCAGGCGTGAAATTGGGGAACGGATCATCTTGCGAGGCGACCTGGGCGCGCCCTTCATCCCATTTTGAATCAAACGAGACGATGCTTTTGACGAATTGCCCCATGGCGATTTGCAGCCGCGCTTCGGTGATTTCCGGATCGAGAAAAACGAAGCGGAAAAGCTCGTTGTAATACTCGACCGCTTCCAGTTTCGCGACAAGCGCGGCGAAATCCGGCTGGCCGAATTCTCCGCTGAAAGCCAGTTCGTTGGTTTGATGGATTGGTTCTGTCACCTGTGCTTCGAGGCTTGGAACCCGCTCGTTCCAGAAGAAATTGGTTTCCTCCGCATACTGCGTGTTGATCAGCCGGGAGGAGTGGCGCTCGCCTTCGGAGAGTTGTCCGAATGTGTAATTGACGTTGTCGCCAAAGGCGAATTCCTGCTTGTGGCAGGTCGCGCAGGAGAACGTATCGGTGGAGGAAAGTTTTAAATCGTAAAACAACACGCGCCCCAAAGTGGCGCCGGCATTGGTCACCGGATTGCCGCCATCTTCGAATTTGGTGATGTAGGCGGGTACGACAGGGGTCGCGTAGTTTTCAAGGCTTGAAAGATTGATCGCGCCGCCAAAGGCCGCAAGCACCGCGTCCTGATCGATTGTCACGCCGATCGTAAACGCATCGCTGACCGAGGCGCCGGCGCTGTCTGTCGCGGTGATGGTGACGGTTATCGGGCCTGCGGCGGCGGGCGTGCCGGAGATCACGGCGCCATTGGCGCTTAGTCCGGCGCCGGCCGGTGAAAACGAAACCGAATAACTCAGCGTGCTGTTGTCGGGGTCTGTAAAGGTCGCGCCAGATTGCGCGGCGTCATATTGAAAGGCGTAACCGACCATGGCCGACTGGTCGGCATTGGCGCTGGCGACGCTCGGCGCGACATTCACGGCGGGGGCGCCGTCATCGGCGGTTCCCACGGCGCCGCACGCGGCGAGCATGAAAAGCGAAGGCAAGCCGGCGGCGGTCTTTGTCAAACGCAACACAACACAAGGTCCGTATTTCGGCATTCGGTGCGAATGCACATCACGAACTCTGTTGTCGGGAATGGTGATTAATTAACCGTGCCCGCCGCCGCGCAATCTGTAGATTTTCCGCCGGAAAAACATGTCGTTTTCGTCATGAAGGGCCTGGGGAGAACGCCGGCGCGATCATGAAGCCGGTGCGGTCGCCACTTTCATGCTCAGGCCGAGGGCTTTCATCACCTTCATGACCGTGGCGAATTCAGGGTTGCCGCCTTCAGAGAGGGCTTTGTAAAGGCTGGTTCTGCCGAGCCCGGACTGCTCGGCGATATCCGCCATGCCTTTTGCGCGCGCTACGGCGCCGAGCGCTTTGGCGAATAGCGCAGGATCGCCGTCTTCGAAAACCGCGTCGAGATAGGCGGCGATATCTTCGTCGGTTTCGAGATATGCCGCTGCATCATAGTGACTGGTTTTAACCGCCATGGGATTCGCCTTTCGTTTCGCCTTCAGGCACTTCATTCAATTTCTTCCGCGAGGGCCAGCGCCGTCTTAATATCCGTGTCCTGAGTGCTTTTGTCGCCGCCCGCGAGAAGCACGATCAATGTTTCGCCGCGTTGAACGTAATACACCCGGTATCCCGGCCCGTAGGGGATGCGCATCTCTGAGACGCCTTGCCCAACAGGCCTTACATCTCCGGGATTTCCGAGTTCCAGGCGGTCAATGCGAACGAGTATCCTGGCGCGGGCCTGACGATCTTTCAGCTTGCGGAGCCAGCCTGAAAACTCATCTGTTTCCCGGATTTCCATGGACGTGTATGTATCCTATAGGATACAACCTGTCAAGATCGAGGGTGTCTAAGAGCGCGCCGGGAAAATCAAATTCACGGCGCAGGCCCAACGGACGCATGCATCGCCAGCCGGGCGCATAGCTGTCATTGCGCGATGTGTTGGGTGATGTGAAGAAAACTGGAGCGGGCGATGAGATTCGAACTCACGACCTAAACCTTGGCAAGGTTTCGCTCTACCCCTGAGCTACGCCCGCTCACTGACGTATTCCTGCAGCCTTGATGGCCAGCAGGGGCCGCTATATGCACGAGGGCCGGGCGCTTGGCAAGCGCTAAAGCGCGCGGATTTTGGGGACCTTTGACGGGATGACGAGGCGGCGATGAGCGATCAACAGGGCGCGGGGAAAAACGCAACGGGCGAGGGCGCCGGGCAAGCGGGCGCTGAACCGCCGCAAGTCGACCGCGCGGCGTTGTTCGGGTTTCTCGACGGGCTGGGCGTCGCGCATAAAACCGTTGAGCATGAGGCGTTTTTCACCGTCGAAGAGGGTCGCGACCTGAAGCGGCAATGGCCCGGCGGGCATTCGAAAAACCTGTTTTTGAAAGACAAAAAGGGCGCGCTCTTTCTCGCCGTGGCGCTTGGCGAGACCAGGGTCGATCTGGTGGGGCTGGGCAAGCGCCTTGGCGCGAAGGGCCGGCTCTCTTTTGGCCGGCCGGAGCTGATGACCGCCACCATGGGGGTCATTCCCGGCGCCGTGACGCCCTTCGCGCTGATCCATGAGAGCGCCCGGGCGCTGACCCAGGTGATCCTCGATGAAGCGCTGCTGGCGCATGATCCGGTGTGGTTTCATCCGCTGGAAAACACCGCATCTACGGCGGTTTCCCCGGCCGGTCTGGTGGATTTCGTGAAAGCATGCGGCTTTGAGCCGCTGATCCTCCCCCTCGAGCGACCGTTTGAGAGCTGAAACGGTCCTCCCGGGCGGTTGCGTTTCGCCGCGCGCGCCCTCATCTAAGGGGTGCCCGCCGCAATGGCGGGGCGGAAACATCGGGCGGCGACGCCCAGCATGAGCGAGAGACGGGCATGAGCGAGATTATCGGAAGCGGCATAGGCAACGGACCGGGGCAAGCCGGCGATGCGGATCTGATCAAGGACGCCACCGTCGAGACCTTTGAGGCCGATGTGCTGGCGGCGTCGATGACGGTTCCGGTCATTGTGGATTTCTGGGCGGACTGGTGCGGGCCCTGCAAACAGCTCGGGCCGATGCTTGAACGCGCCGTCATCGCCGCGAAGGGCAAGGTGCGGCTGGTCAAGATCGACATCGACAAGAACCAGATGCTCGCCTCGCAAATGCGCATTCAGTCGATCCCGACAGTCTATGCGTTTTTCCAGGGCCGTCCGGTGGACGGCTTTCAGGGCGCGTTGCCGGAAAGCGAGATCAAGCAATTTGTCGAGCGCCTGCCGCAGGCTGACGGCGCCGGCGCAATGGGCGGTCAGGACCAGGACTTTGTGGCCGCCGCCGACGCCGCTCTTGAGGCTGGCGATCCAACGACCGCCGCGCAATTTTATGCGCAGGCGGCGCAACAGGATCCGGAAAACTTCGCCGCGATTGCCGGGCTTGCGCGGTGTCATCTGGCGCTTGGCGACAAGGATCAGGCGCGCGACACATTCGCGATGATCCCGGAAGCCAAACATAACGAGGCGCCGGTTGCGAGCGTCAAGGCGGCGCTGGCGCTTGCTGAAAGCGGCGGCGAAACCGGCGACCTCGCCGCATTGCAAGCCGCGGCGGAAGCTGCGCCCGACGATCTTGAAGCGCGCTTCGCGCTCGCTAACGGATTGCTTGGCGGCGGCGCCATGGAGCCGGCGATGGATGCGTTGCTGGAAATCATTGAACGCGACCGCGAGTGGAATGACGCGGCGGCGCGGCAAAAACTTCTGACTGTGTTTGAGGCGTTGGGCCATGCGCATCCGGCGACGGTGCGCGGGCGCCGGCGCCTTTCGGCAATCCTGTTTTCGTAAGACGGCGGTGGCTATGACGAGGGCGGCGAAGCCCGGAAAATCGAAAATATTGCCGGAAACATTGCCCTTGTTTCCGCTCACCGGCGCGCTGCTGCTGCCGGGCGGTCAGTTGCCGCTGAACATATTCGAACCGCGTTATCTCGCCATGGTCGACGCCGCGCTTGCGGGCAACCGGCTGATCGGGATGATCCAGCCCATGGATGATGAGAGCGCGCAACGCCCGCGTCTCTATGGCGCCGGGTGCGCCGGGCGCATCACCTCTTTCGCAGAGACCGGCGACGGGCGCTATATCGTCAACCTGACCGGCACGCAGCGTTTCGCGCTGGCCGAAGAACTGGCGAGCGATACGCCCTACCGGCTCGTCCGTCCGGACTGGAGCGCCTTCGACATTGATGCGGGCGAAGACCCGACGATTGACGATGTGGATCGCGAAGACCTGCTCGATGCGTTGCGCGATTATCTCGAAATTGAAAACCTGCAAATCGAATGGGAGAAAGCCGCAGACGCGTCGCCGCAGTCGCTGATTGTTTCGCTCGCCATGGGTTGCCCGTTTCAGCCCAATGAAAAACAGGCCCTGCTCGAAGCGAAAACCCTCGCCGAACAGGCGCAATGCCTCATCACCTTGATGGAGCTTGCGGGCGGCGATGAAAATGACGCGCCATTGCAATAGACGAAGAGCAATGAGCAAAAGGATGATGGGACGATGAGCGAAGAGCAGACACAGCCGGAAATCGACAAGAAGTTGCTTGAGATCCTTGTCTGCCCCCAGACCAAGGGCGCGCTGACTTATGACCGCGAGGCCGGGGAGCTGATCAGCAAAAAAGCCGGGCTGGCTTTTCCCATTCGCGACGGCGTGCCGATCATGCTGGTCGATGAGGCGCGCACGCTGAGCGATCAGGAAATGCGCGCAAGCTGAGCCGCGTCAAACCGAAACACAGTTAACGGTCCGGACTATGCATGATGCCATAGGGGGCCGGATCGATCATGCCGGGCCCTTGTTGAATTCGGGGACCGGCGTTTTGTCAGCAGAGCCAGAAAAAGTGGAATCGCAAGGGGCGGCGCACGCCGCTTTCGTCGCGATGGCGCAGGCGCGCGCCCTGCGCCCGGCATGGGAAAGCCTTTGCGCCGAGCTGCTGGAGGAAAACCCGTTTTACACGCCCGGCGCGCTGATCCCCGCGCTTGAAGGCTTTGCAGATCCGGGCGTTCAGCTCGCCTGCGTCTGGTCCGGGGATGCGCTGATTGCATTGCTGCCGGTTGCGAAGCGGCGATTTTATGCGCGCCTGCCTGTCGCCTATTGGGCCAACTGGACCCATCCCCATTGCTATTACGGCGCGCCACTGATCCGGCGCGGGGCGGAAACCGAAGCCTATCAAGGACTGTTCACCTTGCTATGCGAGGGCGAGGGCGCACGCGCTTTTTTGCGCCTGTCGCGGATCGAACGCGATGGGCCGGCGATGCGGGCGGGCGTCGCGGCGGCCCATGCAGGACGGCGCCTCGCCTATGACGCCGGGGCGATTTCGCGCGCCGCGCTGCGTGCCGGGGCTTCCGCCGAGGCGACCCTGGTGGTGCATGTGCGCAAGAAAAAGCGCAAGGAGCTGGCGCGATTGCGCAAGCGCCTGGAGGAACTTGGCGCGGTGCGCTTGCGCGAGCTGTCGCCGGGCGACGACCTTTCTCAGTGGACGGAAGATTTCCTCAACCTCGAAGATAAAAGCTGGAAAGGCCGCCGCCGCACTTCGCTTAAATCGAATGAGGCGGACGCGTCCTGGTTTCGTGAAACCCTGCGCGACATGGCGGCGGCGCAGGCTTTGCATTTTCTGCGCCTCGATCTTGACGGCAAACCGGTGGCGATGCTGGCGACGCTGATATGTAACGGCGCCGCCTACACGCTGAAGATTTGTCATGACCCTGACTATGCGAAATTCTCGCCCGGCGTGATGATCGAAATTGAAGCGATGCGCGCGCTGCTGGGGCGTTCTGATTTCCGTTTCGCCGATAGCTGCGCCGCGCCGGATCATCAGATGATCAACGGGCTGTGGCGCGCCCGGCGCGTCGTCACCGGCCTTAATGTCAGCGGCCGCAGCGTCGCGGCGCGCGGCGCGCTTGGCCTCGCCCGGTTGCTGGAGGGCGCGCGGGCGCGGCTGCCGCAAAAGCTTGTGGAAAGGACCGGCGATGAGCGTGTTTGAGCCCGCAACGCTTGAAGATTTTGCGGTCCGCTATCCGGATGCGCCGGTTCGCTTGCGCCATCATCTGGCCGCGCATCCGCTCTTCGCCATGGACAGGCTCATGGCGCTCGCCCGCGCGCTGCCCGCAGATCGCATCGAATATAATTCCGGCGACCTGCCGATTGGACAGGACCCGGACAGAACGCCGATGAACGGGCTCAGCCCGGAGGAAACCCTTCGCCGCATCGCCGAGAACAAGTCCTGGCTTGTGCTTAAAAATATCGAACGCGACCCCGACTATGCGGCGCTCCTGCATGGCTGTCTTGACGCGCTGGCGCCCATTGCGGCGAAGGCGACCGGGGCCATGCATAAACGCGCGGGCTTCATCTTCATTTCCTCGCCGGGCGCGGTGACGCCGTTTCACATGGACCCGGAACACAATATTTTGATGCAGATCGCCGGCGCCAAGACGTTCAGGATTTTTCCGGCGCGCGCGACCGTCAGCGATGAACAGCATGAAGCTTTTCATCGCGCCGGCGCCCATCGCAACCTGCCTTACCGCGATGAATTCGAAGACGGCGCAGATATTTTCGCCCTGTCGCCGGGCGATGCGCTTTATGCGCCGGTCAAGGCGCCCCATTGGGTGCGGGTCGGGCCTGAGGTTTCGATCTCGCTGTCGATCACCTGGCGCAGCGAAGCCTCTGACGCGGAAGCGGCGCTGCGCCGCGCCAATGGCTGGCTCCGCGCTCGCGGATTTGCGCCGCCAGCGCCCGGCGCGCTTCCCTTGCGCGACCGGGCGGCGGTGTTGAGCGCACGGCTGGCGGCGCGCCTATTCGTTACTCAGTGAAAGCGTGAACGAGATGAGGTGCAAACTCGCCGGCTCATAGTCGAAATCGAGAACCTCGTCGGTCAAACTCGATGCGCGGATATAGCGATAGCGCAGACCCCCGGCGAAGCCTTGGCCCATGGGAAATTCTACGGCGGCCGTTCCGGACAGCGCGACGCCGGTGTCCACGCCGTCGGCGAATGCCACGCCGCCGCCTGCGCCGACATAGGCTTTGACCAGAGAGTTGCGCGGCAGGAGATTCGCGGCTACCTGGCCCTGCATGAAATGCGCGCCTGTTACAAGGTCAACATCATCCAGCTCGAAATCGTCAAGATCAATCGTTTCATCGATTGCGGCGCCGTTAAGCGCGCCGACGATATCGATGGAATCGAGTCCCATGCTGGCGTAATCATATGACAGACCTACGCGAAAGCGCCTCGCGATTCCGGCGCCGCCGACTTCGAGACCTGCTGCGAATCTCGGCTTGCTGTTCATGCGCAGAAAGCCGTCAAACGTATCGACGCCGTCATCATACATAAACTCGGGCGTGCGCAGGTTCGATTTGATGTTCACGCCGGCGCTGAGCTGTGTGTAAACGGATCCGCCCTGTGCGTGAGCGGGCGTGCTGAGTAAAAGCGCGGCGGCAATAGCGGCGGCAGCGCTTAGTTTGGTGGGCTGCATATTTCTATCTCCCTTGTTTTATAAGCATAGTTAAGTAAAACAAGGTAAATAATTCCATAACCACAATATCCGTGCTCTGCTGTGTACGCAAATACAGGTATGGTCCAATCTCGCCATTCTGGGGTTAAGTGTGGCGGGGCGACTAGCGCGGCGCTCTGGCTATGGCGGCGGCCTTGGGAAGGTTTCCAAGCACTACTGGCGGCGCTGGCCTATTATCGCCGGGCGGTGTAAGGGACGGGACTTTTTATCCTGACCGGAGGAAGATGTGTCCTCATCCATCGAATTTGACGCCCCTGCGAGCGATCTGGTCGCCTGTGCGACGCCTGAAGAGGCGATTGCGCGCCTGATAGAGCTTTATGACGAAGCCCATACGCTGACCCGCGAGCGCTTTGACCGTTACCTCGCCGGGGACAAGTCGATCGAGGAAGGCGGCGGCGCGGTTTACCCTTACCTCTGCGCGGTGGTCCCGGCGGAGGCGGCGCCCCAGACCTCGAAGCTTGCGCTCGGTCAGATTGCGGCGCTCAGCGTGCATGGCGCGACGGTGACCCAGCCGGCGCTGTTCGCCAACTACCTCACCTCGCAGCTCGTCTACATCATGGAGCGCTATTCGGCGAAGATCTATGTGGGCCGCTCCTTCACGCCGATCCCGCTGACCTTTGCGCTGGAAAAAGCGACGGCGGCGCTGACGGCGGAGAAGCGCAATCTGTTGCAGCGTTATTTCCACACGCCCAATCTGGTCGCGACCAATGACGATATTGTCGACGGGCAATTGATCCTGAAGCGTCACGGCGCGATGCCCTTGTCGCTGTTCACGGCGGAGCGGATTGATTATTCGCTGCACCGGATCCAGCACTATACGGCGACCAAGCCGGAGCATTTCCAGAACTATATTCTGTTCACGAATTATCAGCGCTATGTGGATGAGTTCGTCGAATATGCGAAAGGCGAAATCGCCGCCGGGCGCGCCGAGGCGCTGATCGAGCCGGGCGACCGCATCACCACCAAAGACAGCCAGCCGTCAGACGCCGCGTCGCCGCGCCTGCCGCAAATGCCGGCCTATCACCTTGTCCAGCCCGGCCATGACGGATTGACCCTGATCAATATCGGCGTCGGGCCGTCAAACGCCAAAACGATCACTGACCATGTTGCGGTGTTGCGGCCTCATGTCTGGCTGATGATCGGCCATTGCGGCGGTTTGCGCCGGTCGCAGCGCCTGGGCGATTATGTGCTGGCGCATGCTTATCTGCGCGAAGACGCGGTGCTTGACGATGTGTTGCCGCCCTCCGTGCCGTTGCCGACGCTGGCTGAAGTACAGCTTGCGATGACCCAGGCGGTGCGCGAAGTCTCCGGCATCGAACAGAAAGAACTAAAAGAGCATTTGCGCACCGGAACGGTGGTGACCACAAGCGACCGCAACTGGGAGCTGCGCTTTGAGCGCAATGCGGTGCGCCTCAATCAGGCGCGCGCCATCGCCATCGATATGGAATCGGCGACGATCGCGGCCAATGGCTATCGCTACCGTGTGCCTTACGGAACGCTGCTTTGCGTCTCGGACCGGCCGCTGCATGGCGAGATCAAGCTGCCGGGCATGGCCGATGCGTTCTATCAGGAACGGGTGAGCCAGCATCTGGAAATCGGCGTGCGGGCGATTGAATTGCTGCGCGAGGAAGCGCAGGCGGGCACCCTGCATTCGCGCAAATTGCGCAGCTTTGACGAGCCGTTTTTCCGCTAATTGTTCATTTCGACGAGTTCGATCTTGAACAGCTTCGGCCAGTATTTGCCGGTGACATAGAGCACGTTTTTCTCGCCGTCATAGGCGATGCCGTTCAACACGTCGGTTGCGCCCTGCTGGTGATCTTCGTCGGAAAGCAATCCGCGCAGATCGACAATGCCGGTCACCGCGCCGCTGGACGGGTTGATGCGGACCAGCGCGTCAGTCTGCCAGACATTGGCGAATAGCGCGCCGTCGATCCATTCAAGTTCGTTGAGATTGTGCAGGGGGTTCCCGCGCAAGGTGACGGTAAGGCGGCGCGTTTCGGTAAAGTCGAGCGGATCGATAAAGCGCAATTGCGCGCTGCCATCGCTCATCACTAGCTCTTCGCCGTTGAAGGAAAGGCCCCAGCCTTCGCCCTCATAGGCGTAGCTTTTTTCCAGCGTGAACTTTTCCGGATCGAAGCGGAAAGCGGTGCCCTCGCGCCAGCTCAAGACGAAAATATCGCCATTGGCCATCGCCGCGCCTTCGCCGAAATGCGACTGCGGCAGAGCGGTTTTCTGCAAAACCTCGCCGGTTTCAAGATCTATCCGGCGCAGGGAAGACTGGCCATATTGGCCGGTCGATTCATAAAGCGCGCCGCCATCGAAAAACAGGCCCTGGGTGAAGGCGTCCGCCGCATGGGGATAGCTCTCGAGCACGCGATAGCCGTATCTGTCCGGCTCAACCGGCCCGGCGTCCGCCGCGCCGCAACCGGCGAGAAGCGCCGCAAGGACGACAAGCATTCTCATAGGGCCTTCTCAAACATGCGATAGGTTTTGTAGATCTCCGCGCCCATATCGAGCAGCAAGGACAGCATGGATTCATTGGTTTCGAGAATCCAGGAAAGCTCGGAATCGACAACCCCGCGCGCCACATTCGCCTCTTGCGACATCAGGATCATTTTATAAGCGAGCGCGGTGCCGACCGGGCGCCGGTGCAGTTTGCGGACAACGCCCATCAAGGGCATGCGCGCGCGCGGAATGGGCTGAAATTTCAGCCGCCAGATCAACTTGGCCCAGTTGAAGGGCAGCAATTTGCCGCCAAAATCGCGGGCGAGATAATTGACGTCCGGCAGGACGAGGCTGAACGCCGCCGGTTCGCCGTCATAGTCGCAGAACACGACATTATAGGGCGACAGGATCGGCCGCAATTCTTCGGCCATGTGATCGATCTGGTCTTCCGTGAACGGAATAAATCCCCAATTGTCGCACCAGGCGTCGTTGAAGATCGACACCAGCGTGTGAATTTCCTGTTTGAAACTCTTCATGTCGATCGTGCGGAAGGAGACTTTGGGATTGGCGAGCGCCTTGTCGATAAAGCGCTGGCGGCGTTCGGGCATCAGTTCTTCGCGCGGAATATAGCGCAGCGCATGCATGTCGACGGCTTTGGCGAAACCGTTCGCCTCCATCATGCCGGCGTAATAAGGCCGGCCATGGGGCATCATCACATAGGGCGGCGTGTCGAAGCCGCTGACCAGCATGCCGGTTTCTTCATTGATCGTGCTGTTGAACGGCCCGAGAATTTTCGCCATGCCCTGAGCTTTCAGCCACTCGGCGGCGGTGTCGAGCAGGGCTTTCGCGACGTCGGGATCATCGACGGATTCAAAGAAGCCGAAATGTCCGGCGCCGTCCTGGTGGCGTTCAAGATGGGTCTTGTTGACGATGGCGGAGATGCGGCCAGCCGGGGCGCCGTTTTTATAGGCGATCCAGAGCTTGCGCGGAAAACCCTTGATGGAGGGGTTCTTGTCGCCATCAAGGCGCGCGGAGACTTCATATTCCAGCGGCGCCACATAATGCGGATCGTCCGCATAAATATCATTGGCGAGGCGAATGAAGGTTTTCATGTCCGCCGGGGTTTCAACCGGGCGGATGTCGATGGTCGTGGCGGTGTCAAGCATGTGGGATTCCAGCAAAAAGCATCTTCGCCGCCATGCTAGCGCGAAACGGCGCCGATGCGAACCGCACGGGGGCCTCGCGGGGGCTAGTTCAGCTTGATATGGACATGGGCGCCGCCCTCAGGCGTGACGTCAAAGACGGTCTTTTCCACGGGCGGCGGGCGAAACAGGACTTTCGGATTGTTCGACAGGCCCCATGGCTCAGCGGGCAGGCCGAGGCCGGTCTTGTCGAAATGCCCATTGGCGTTTTCGTCATGATAGACCGACATGGCGAACAGACCGGCTTCTGGCGCGTCGACGCAGAATTTCGTGACCGGCGATTTGGCGGCGAACCGCACCTGGCTCAGGCGGCCGCTGCCGCGCAGAAAGCCTTCTTCCTTATTGGGAAACAGGTCCGCAGAGATCAGACCGACGCTTTCTTTGACGCCGGTGATGATGATGCGGATCTGGTTCGGGTGGCCATTGCAGCTCACATGTTCGAAGTTGAAATCATCATCCGCGAGGACGGCGTTGTCGTCTGCGGCGGCGCCGCCAACCGTTGCGGCGGTCGCCAGCATGAATGTGGTGATGATCCCTAAACGCTTCACAGTGGGCTCCTCATGACTTGTTCGCCGATTTCATACGGCGCCGATCTGCCGGCCGTGGGGCGCAAATATGGCTATTTTACGCCTGACGCGATTGTGAGCCGGGCCGCAATTAGCCGGCATCCTTAGCCAGTAATTGCGACAATGTTGTGTAGGCCTTCGCATCTCATTCGCCGGCGTTGACGCGCGCGGCCGGAAAGGTTTCGGCCATGGCGCTATAGGCGGCGACCAGCCGGTCGATATCGTCGCTGCTATGGGCGGACGAGACCGCGAGACGCAGCAGCGACTCTTTGCCGGGGGTTCCCGGCGGGATCGCCATATTGACGTAAACGCCGTGCTCCAGAAGGAAGTCCCAGGCGGCGAAGGCATCTTCGCGGGTCGGCAGCAACACCGAAATCACCGGCGCGGGATCTGCGGCGAGGCGCAGGCCGAATTGCGTGAACGCCGCATGCAGGCGCTTTGCATTTTCCCAAAGCTTGCCGCGGATTTCCGGATGCGCCTTGATATTGGCGAGCGCCGCGCCGGCGGAGGCAATGGTCGAAGGCGACGGCGATGCGGTGAACCGGTAAGGGTTTGACGAGATCCGCAAATACTCCGCTTCGCGATGATTGGAGGCGACAAAGCCGCCGATCGAGGCGAGGGATTTGGAGAAGGTGCCGGTGTAGAAATCGACCTGATCCATCACGCCTTCGGCTTCGGAAACGCCTTTGCCGGTCTCGCCGTAAACGCCGAAGGAATGGGCTTCGTCGACAAGCAGATAGGCGCCGTGTTTATGCGCGACCTCGACGAATTCCTTGACCGGGGCGATGTCGCCATACATCGAATACATGCCCTCGATGCAGACCAGCTTGCCGGTATATTTCGGGTCGAGGCGCGACAGGCGCTTGTCGAGATTTTCCGGGTCATTGTGACGGAAGCGAATGGTCTCCGCGCCGGAAAGCTGGCAGCCGTCATAGATGCAGGCATGGCAATCCGCATCGATCAGCACCGCGTCGCTGCCGCGATTGCACAGCCCTGCAATGGCGCCGAGATTGGCGGCGTAGCCGGTTGAAAAAATCAGGCAGTGTTCCATGCCGAGATAGTCGGCGAGATCGGCCTCGAGTTTTTTGTGGCCGGAGAAGGTGCCGTTGGCGACGCGCGATCCGGTGGTGCCGGTGCCCTCATGATCGAGCGCCTCCTTGGCGGCCTTGATCGCGCTCGGCTCGAAAGTTTGTCCGAGATAATTATGGGTGCCTGCAAGAACCGTTTCGCGGCCTTTGATCTTGGCGCGTGTCGGCCCGAGGACTTCGTCCATGACCACCGTGAACGGATTTTTTCCGATCGCGGATAATTGGTCATAGAGCGCCGCGTTTTTCTCGAATTTATCAAACAGGCTCATGACTTCGATTGTTCTTTCTTGATCGCGTGGATGGCGTCGACCAATTCGCCGATGGTCTTGATTTCAGAGATGATGTTGACCGGGATCGAGATGTCGTAATTGTCCTCGATATCCATCACCACATCGAGCAGCGACACGGAGTCGATCTCGAGATCGGCGATGATGTCGGTCTCGCGCGTCAGTTTCACGCCCTTTTCATTGAGGGGTTCGAGCAGGGCGGTGATTTTGTGGAATACGAGGTCGTCGTCTTCCTGAATGCCGGACATGGGTCTTGTCTCCTTTGCGGGCGTGATGGGTCGCGCCGCGCGCCGATTAAAGCAAACCGTGTTCTTGATACCAACGGGCGGTTTTTGCAAATCCTTCCTGCAACGGCGTTTTCGGGCGCCAGGGGCAAGCGTCACTTAGTAAGTTCTCCCGCGCCGTCCAGTCCGGATGGAAGAACTCGTTGATCTGTCCCTCGCGCACGCTGGGCGTCTTGCCCTGTGCGCTTTCAACCATGCGCACCACGCCATGATAGGCCGCAATCGCCGGACGGGGAACCGCAATAGAGCGCGGCGATGCGCCAAGCACTTCGCCCAGAATGGCGCCGATTTCGCTCCAGGCGAAGCCCTCAGCGCGCTCATCGCCGACTTCATACACAACCCCTGCGGGCGCGCCGTCAGCAGCGGCGAGCAGGGCGCCTGCCGCGTCCTCAACATAAAGGATTGAGGCGCGGGCGGGGGCGTGGTTTTCGGCGCCAGAGCAAAGCCGGACTTCACCAGTTTGAAAAACGGCAGGGTGACCATGTCGCGGGGTCCATAGATCGCCGGCAGCCTGAGCGCGCGCCAGTCGCCGCCGGCGCTCGCCGCCGCCTGCTCGCTGTCGAATTTGCTTTTCGCATAGGGCGAGACCTCCGGGCGGCGCGCCGACATGGAGGAGGCGTGCACAAGCTTCGCCCCGGCGCGCTGTGCGGCGGCGGCGGCTTTGGCGGCGCCCGCCACATTGACGCGCATGTAATCTTCCGCGCGGCGCGCATGGGTGAGGCCGGCGAGATGGAAAAACACATCGGCGCCCGATGCGAGATCGGCGAGGGCGGCTTCGTCTTCCAGCGCGCCTTTGACGATGCGCACTTTGTTCGCAGAAGCCAGCTTCGCGGGATCGCGCGCCAATGCGGCGACGTCCCATCCTTCATTGGCGAGCAAGCCAATCAGCGCAGCGCCGACAAAGCCTGTGCCGCCGGTCACTGCTGCTTTCACAATGGCCGCCTTTAAACGCGCGCCTCGGCGAGGCTGCGCGGAGCGGCTTCTTCCGGGGTTTCCTCGGCGAAGGCGCCGTCGAGATATTTCTGTTTCACTTTCGCGCGGGAGAGTTTGCCCGACGAGGTCATGACCATGGAGTGCGGGCGCGCCAGCACGATTTCCGCCGGAGCGCCGACGGCGTTTTGCACGACGCCGGCGATCTCGCGTTTCAGCGCTGTAAGCGCGTCGGCGTCCATGCCGCCGCGGCGCTCGGTGATGACGATGATGCGTTCGCCGCGTCCGTCATCGACAGAGAATGCTGCGACGCCGCCGCCGCGCACGCCGGAAACTTCTTCCACCGCCCATTCGATATCCTGCGGCCAGATGTTGCGGCCATTGATGATGATGAGATCTTTGGCGCGGCCGGTGATGACGATCTGACCGTCGAGGTGATAGCCCATATCGCCGGTGTCGAGCCATTCGCCGTCATACATGGCGGCGGAGGCTTCAGGGTCCGAGAAATAGCCCGGCGTGAGGCTTGGTCCGGCGATGAAGATGCGGCCCACCTGGCGCTCATTGCACGGGTTGCGGTCTTCGTCGCGCACTTCGATCTTGTGACCGGCAAGCGCCTTGCCGCACAGCACGAAGCCGCGCGTATGTTCCGGCGAAGTTACCGCAGATGCAGGCTGCGCAACGCCGGAGCGCGTATAATGGCGCATATCCACATTATCGACGGTGACCGGCGCCCCAAGCTCCGGGAAGGAAATCGCCAGCGTCGCTTCAGCCATGCCATAGCTCGGCAGGAAGGCGTTGGCGTTGAAGCCGACCGGCCCAAAGGCTTCGGCGAAGGCGTTCAACGCTTCCGCGCGGACCATGTCGCCGCCAATGCCGGCGACGCGGACTTTGAAAGGTCGAGCGATCCCGGCTCGGCCCGCGCCGAGCGTTTCGCTGCGAGGTCGTAGCCAAAGGACGGGCTGTAGGTGATGGTGGATTTGCAATCCGACATGATCCGCAGCCACAGCAGCGGGCGCCGCACGAAATCCGACGTGGCGAGAAAATCGACGCTGACCTGCACCGTCATCGGCGTCAGCGCGAAGCCGATCAGTCCCATATCGTGATAGAGCGGCAGCCAGCTTGTGCAGCGGTCGCCGGACACGATGGACATGCCGTCGCGCGCAATCGCAGTCAGATTGGCGCAAACCGAACGCTGCATGCCGATGACGCCTTTCGGCGCGCTGGTCGAGCCGGACGAATACTGGATGTAGCAATATTCATCAGGGCCGAAGCGCTGCGGCTCGGCGAGGGTTGCGTCGAGCGCTTGCACATCGTCAAAGCTGAGGACATCCGCGCCGCCGGCTTTTTCCGCGCCTTCTTCGAGAAATTCGCGCAGGCTTTCCGGGCCGATCGCGGCGACCGCTTTGGCCCCGGCGATCATCTGGCGGATCTGATTGATATAGCCGTTCTTGCCGCCGAGATTGACCGGCATCGGCATCGGCGCCGGGATCAGGCCGGCATATTGGCAGGCGTAAAACGTAACGAGAAATTCCGGGCTGGTTTCGGCGACCAGTGCGAGACGATCGCCGCGCTCGAACCGGCCGGCGAGTTTCGCGGCGACCTCAAGGGCGCGGGCGCGCGCATCGGCGTAGGACAGCCGGCTGGCGACTTCGCCGCGCAGATTGAAAAAGGTGTAGCCGGTCTCGCCTTGCGCCGCGTAATCAAGCGCGTCGCAGAGTGTGGCGAACCCGCTTTGCCGCAACGGCAAGGCCGCGTTCCGGCTCGGCAAGGGCGCCGCCTTTTCCAGACCAGCTTTTGCTTCTGGTCCCTCGCTAGGAATGACGGTCATTCAACGCCCCGCACTCTCGCCAGCCGACGCCGGCATGTTATTGTTTTCTTCGCCGCGCAGACATGGGAGAGGCCACGGCAGAACGCAGTACGTGTTCTGTCAGGCTTCGCCCACAATATCATACGTGGCGCGCACTCATACACCCCCGCGCCGTGGCGCAGGGCTAATCTTGAGCCGATACAAGGCCTTGGGTCAACGGGCAAGAGCTTGTCCGGCGCATGCTTATCAAGATTTGCAGCCGGATGTTACAGCTTGTTGCAATGACCGCCGCGAGAATTGATTGCTTTTTCAGACAGGGCGGCGTTTCGCCGCTTGAACCGGGTAGTTTACACGCCTAGTTTCGCGGTGCGCAGACCCCGCAGGCGGCGGCGCGCCGCCTGCGCTGCGCCCGGAATTACCGGTTTATTGAATTACAAAGAATTCAGAGAATTCAGCACAACGATCTCAGGAGCGCCAGGATGCGCCTTTTTATCGGCTACAAGGCTTGGAAAGAGGAGGAATATCTCCTCAACCGCATGACCTTTGACGATCTGGTCAAAGCCTATGTCACCTATCCGGCGATTCAGATTTATGCTGCGATCATCATCGTGGCGCTTGTCGCGGGATTGGTCACGATCAACTCTATCTGGTTGTTTTTAGCCGCTTTTGCGGCGGGCGCCCTGCTTTTTCCCATCGCCTGGTACATCACCCACCGGTTCATTCTGCATGGCAGCTGGATGTACAAGACGCCCTATCTCGCAAGCTTGTGGAAGCGCGTCCATTACGATCACCACCGCTTTCCGAACGATCTGTCGGTGCTGTTTGGCGGGCTGCATACGACCCTGCCGACGATCCTGCTCATCGCCGGGCCGCTTGGCTGGCTGATTGGCGGATTTCCCGGCGCCTGCGCCTCGATCACCGGCACGGTCGTGATGACCATGTATACGGAATTTCTGCATGCGGGCGAACATCTGGCGTTTGAACCCAAGTCGAAATTCTGGGCCGACATCAAGCGCCGTCACCTGGCCCATCATTTTCACAATGAGCATGGCAATTTCGGCATTGCGGAATTTTTCTGGGACCGGACCTTCGGCACCTTCTATCCCGAGACTGCCGATGCGCCGCGCAGCCCAACCGCCCGAAATCTTGGCTATACGGATGAAATGGCGGAGAAATTCCCGTGGGTGCGCGAGCTTACCGAGGCCGAACCGGATGGCCGCAAGGAAATGCGCAATCGCGGCGCCGCCTCCTAGCCATTTCGCCTCCGAAAGCAGGCATTCCTGTCAACGACCGTGGCGCAGACAAGGTTCTGCGCCACTTTTTTGCGCTGTTCTGAGTGAACCGTCAGTGTGCGGCGCCGCATAACTTTATGTTGATTTTGCCGGGGGGCTTTGTCAGTTTCCACGACACATCAACTGGGGGCTGGTTGAAGCGCGCGCCGGATTCTTTTCCGTAGCTGCGGCCATATCAGCAAACATCCATTCACCACGACATATATCATTCCAAGAGAGGTAAGACATGAGCTTAGCGCTTTGGTTGGTCATCGGGGCTGGCTTGCTCGCCATCGTCTATGGCGCCGTCACTGCGAGACAAGTGCTGTCGCTGTCCGCGGGCACGGATCGTATGAAAGAAATAGCCGCCGCCATTCAAGAAGGTGCGCAGGCCTATCTCAATAAACAGTACACGACCATCGCCATCGCCGGCGCGGTCGTGTTCATCGTGCTGCTGGTTGCGTTCAAATTCGACTTCATTCCGGCCTTCGGTTTCGCCATCGGCGCGATCCTGTCTGGCGCCGCCGGTTATATCGGCATGCTGGTTTCCGTCCGCGCAAATGTCCGCACCACGCAAGCCGCAAGCGAGAGTCTCGCCAAAGGTTTGTCGGTTGCGTTTCGCGCCGGCGCCGTCACCGGCATGCTCGTCGCCGGTCTCGCGCTGATCGGGCTTGCTTGTTACTACGCTGTGCTCACGGTCGGCATGGGTCACGCACCGGAAAGCCGCGCTGTTGTGAACGGCCTCATTGCGCTGTCGCTTGGCGCTTCGTTGATTTCAGTCTTCGCCCGTCTCGGCGGCGGCATCTTCACCAAAGGCGCAGACGTTGGCGGCGACATGGTCGGCAAGGTTGAAGCCGGCATTCCTGAAGATGATCCGCGCAACCCCGCGACCATCGCCGACAATGTGGGCGATAATGTCGGCGATTGCGCCGGCATGGCCGCTGACCTGTTCGAAACCTATGTGGTCACCGTTGCAGCGACCATGGTGCTGGGCTCGATCCTGTTCACCGCCAACGCCGCGCAGTTCATGTTCTACCCGCTGGCGATTGGCGGGGTCTGCATTTTGACCTCGATCGCGGGCACCTATTTTGTGACTCTGGGCAAAGGCTCCACCAACATTATGGGCGCGCTCTATAAGGGCCTCGTTGTCACCGGCTTGCTGTCGCTTGTGGCGGTCGGCATTGTGACCTTCCATATGTTCGGGTTCTCTGAAACCATCGCCAACACTGAACAGGGCGATCCGTTCACTGGCCTGTCGCTGTTCCTGTGCGGCGTGCTGGGTCTCGTTGTCACCGGCCTCATCGTCTGGATCACTGAATACTATACCGGCACCGCCTATCGTCCGGTGAAGTCAGTGGCGAAGTCTTCGGAGTCCGGTCACGGCACCAACGTCATTCAGGGCCTTGCGGTATCGATGGAAGCCACCGCGCTGCCAGCCATCGTTATCGTTGTGGCGATCATCACCGCCTATAATCTTGCGGGCCTGTTCGGCATCGCGACCGCGGTGACCACCATGCTGGCGCTGGCTGGCATGATCGTCGCCCTCGACGCCTTTGGTCCGGTTACGGACAATGCGGGCGGCATCGCGGAAATGTCGGGCCTTGAAGGTTCGGTTCGCGAAACCACTGACGCGCTCGATGCAGTCGGCAACACAACCAAAGCCGTCACCAAGGGCTACGCGATTGGGTCAGCGGGCCTCGGCGCGCTGGTGCTGTTCGCCGCCTACACAAAGGACATCGAACATTTCGCCGCGCATCCGGCGGAGTATCCGTTCTTTGCAGGCGTCGATGTCACCTTCTCGCTGTCCGATCCTTATGTGATCGCCGGCCTTCTGATTGGCGGCCTTCTGCCTTACCTGTTTGGCGGTCTCGCCATGCAGGCGGTGGGCCGCGCCGCCGGCGCCATCGTTGACGAAGTGCGCCGTCAGTTCCGTGAAAAGCCCGGCATTATGGCCGGCACGGAAAAGCCGGACTATGCCCGCGCGGTGAATATGCTGACTGGCGCCGCGATCAAGGAAATGGTGGTGCCTTCCATGCTGCCGATCCTGTCGCCGCTCGTTGTCTACTTCGTTATTTACGGCGTTGGCGGCAAGGAAGCCGCCTTGTCGGCGGTTGGCGCGATGCTGATCGGCGTCATCATTACCGGCCTGTTCGTCGCGATTTCGATGACGGCTGGCGGCGGCGCCTGGGACAATGCCAAGAAATACATCGAAGACGGCAATCATGGCGGCAAGGGCTCTGAAGCCCACAAAGCCGCGGTCACCGGCGACACGGTGGGCGACCCGTATAAAGATACGGCGGGCCCGGCGGTGAACCCGATGATCAAGATCACCAATATCGTGGCGCTTTTGCTGCTGGCGACTCTCGCTGGTTAAGTCGTGCGCACACGGACGAAAAGAAAAGGGCCCCGATTGGGGCCCTTTTTTGTTGAGGCGAGTTTTGGCTCTTAGTCGTCGAGGCAAACCTGGAGCGCGGAATCATAGGCCGCTTTTTGCTGCTCATAGGCGGCGGCTTGCTGCGCATAGATTTCATCAGCGGTTTGTTGTTTGTCGGCTTTAACCGCCTGGCCGCCAGCCGCACCTGCGGCGGCCCCGGCCGCGGCGCCATAGCCCGGCTTCCCGCCGATCACCTCGCCGGCGATTGCGCCAACGGCGGCGCCTGTTGCGGCGCCTTTCAGCACTTGCTTGTTGCCTGCGTCATCGCGCACCGGGACCGGCGTCGTCGCGGGGTCGAATCCGGTTTCCTGCGTCGCCACCAGGCGGCAATCGCGTTTCGGCGTCGCCAGCGCGACACTGTCCGCCGTTTCGTCTTCAGTCAGGGTGATGGCGTTGTCATCGTCATCCGACGAGACGGCGACCACGGCGCCGACAGCGGTTGCGGTCAACAGACCGGCGGCGCCCAGCGCAATGAGAGTTCCTTTACGCATATCTCTTCTCCTTCGTGTGTTCGTGACGCAAACACAGCGGCTGCGGAAAAGAGCCGAAACTTACAGGAATTCAATCTTCGCTATCGCCAGCGCGGGCGGCGCTCCACATAGAAGACATTGCGCGGCAGTTCCTTCCGGCGGATCCCCGTATTGGCGGCGATGATGTCGCCGAGGCGGGTGTTCTTCACCATGGCCTGCTCGGTGCGGGTCAGATCGCGCATCCACCAGAAGCGGTCATGATCGCGCAGGGCGGTAAATTGCGCGACCACGATATGGCGGAAAGTCTCGCCAAGCTGCGATCCCTGCCAGGCCAGCGGATCTTCGGAAATGCCGCCGACCCACAGATCGATGTCATCCACAGAGCCATAGGCAAGGCGCAGCTTTTCGGCGAGCGACGGGTCCGACGTCACATCGGCGAAATCTCGATGACGCGGGAGCCCCATGGCGGCGCGCGCATCATTGAGTGAAGGCAAGCCGCGATCGCGCCCGCGCTGAATATTGAGCGAAGCGAGGTCGAAACCGCCTGCGCCCGGCGGGCCGAACAGGAAGTTCCGCAGATCATCGACGATCATATTGTCATAGGTCTGGCTTTTCTGCGCAGCGAGGCCGCGCAGGATCGGGTCAATGTCGTTGCGTTCGGTGATCATCAGCGGGGCCACAAAAAACGCGTCGCGCAAGGGAAGATGCCCCTCGCGGATTTCCCGTCCGCGCCGGTCGACGCGCATGAGCTGCGGATTGATCAGCGTATGCCCCATGCGCCAGGCGGCGCCGGAGAACTCCGTGAAAAGCCCCGGATCGCCGGGCGTGTAACCGCGATAGCGGGGCATGGCGCGATGGCCGATCAGGGCGGGCAGGAACTCCTCATAGGTGATGATCTGGATTTCCGCGATCACCATGCGCCGCGCGGCGTAAAACACATCATCGCCGGAAAACCATGGCCGCGTCCGGCGAATATGATCCGCCCACCGATTATGTTCACGCACAAACAGCGTGTGCATGGAAGTGAGGCCGACCTGTTCATTCGAGCGCACATCGCCGGCGAGGAACAGCGTCGCCGGATCGATCGGGCCTTCATTGGCGTTGGGCAAAAGCTCCGTATTGAAGGGCAGAAGATCGCCCGCGCTGGTCTTGAGCCGGCCGCTGCCGTCATTGGCGCGCAGCGCGCTCGCGCGTTCCTCGCTTGAGCCATAAACCATGGAGCCGTCGAGCCAGGAGGTGATCTCGTTCATCTGCTCGCGCGGATTGGAAAGATCAGTGCCGGTCTCCTCGTCAAAAATCGCGCGGTCGAAATGAATCCATTTGTCGCCCTGGCGATAAGGATCGAAATGCGGATCGCCCATGGGCACGGAAATATCGTGCGAGCGGTCATCGGATCTGACGCCGTCGCCCAGCGCAAAATCATGATCGACAAACTGGCCCCACTGCCAGAGGAAATCGCTGGTGCCGAACGGGTTGGGATAAGACTGGCCGTCCTGGTCGACGACGATGTTGGAAATCTCGCGCGGGCTTTTGCGAAGCGGACCGGCCATGGCGGCGATCCCGTCTGCATAATCATGGGGCGCCATGCGCGAAAGCTGGTTGAAGGTCGCGCCGGCTTCGGTGTCGTGGGGATTGTTGCCCGACCCGTCAAAACTTCTGATTTCGCGGCCCTGATGAAAGGCCGGCGGGCGCCAGCCGAAATAGCGGCGATATTTTGCGCGCGCCCGTTCATGCTGGTCGCGTTCAATATTTTGCGCGGGATGCTGGTCGTGGGCCTTGTCGCGCCCGTGTTTTGCGCCCGTCGCGAGGGCATTGGTCGACATCGCCCCCGCCAAAGCAAAAGCTGCTGCTGTGATCAGCAATCTGGTTTTTTTCATCGCAAACTCTCCCGCACCGGAATTTTGCGGGAGTATCGGACGGGATGGCGTTTGATTTCAAGCGGCGCCATAAGCGCGTCAGGCGGCAAAGCCGGTATTTCTCGTTATGGGCGAGCGCAAAGGCGCGGCGCCCGTGGAAAGCGGATGCGTTAACTGTGTTTGAAGCGGTGATCTTCGATTGCGACGGGGTGCTGGTCGATAGCGAGGTGCTGTCGATCCGCGGTGAGCGTGCGGCGCTGGAGGCGCTGGGCCTTGTCTATTCGCCGGTGGACTATGTGCGCAAATTTGTCGGCTTGCATGATGGCGCATTCTTTGCGGCGTTGCGCGAAGATTATCGCGCGGCCCATGGCGCAGAGGCGCCGCCGGATTTCGAAGAGTTGGTGCTCGCCGGCCGCTCGCGCGAAAAACATTTGCTGACTTCGATTGCGGGCGCTGATCTGGCCTTGCGCGCGGCGCGTGAAAAAGTCGGCCGCATCGGCGTTGCGTCATCCTCGCGCGCGCATTTTCTGTCGTCAAAGCTCGAACGCACGGGGCTGTATGATCTGGCGGCACCGCATGTTTATTCCGCCGACCTTGTCGCCCATGGCAAACCGGCGCCGGATATTTTTCTTTATGCGGCGGAAAAGATCGGCGTTGATCCGGCGCGCTGCCTGGTGCTTGAAGACAGCGAGAACGGCGTCAAGGCCGGTTGCGCGGCGGGCATGAGCGTCTGGGGCTTTCTCGGCGGCGGTCATATTTTCGATGGCCATGGGGAACGGCTCATCGCCGCCGGCGCCGACAGGCTGGCGCAAGATTTTTCGGGTTTTATCGCCTTGCTTGACGGGCGCGCGGCCATTGCGGGAGAGTGAGAACCATGAGTTTTGCATCGGACAATTGGGCGGGCGCGGCGCCGGAGATTCTGGACGCGATTGCGCGCGCCAATGAAGGCGCGGCGCCCGGCTATGGCGGCGACGCGCTGACCAAACAGGTCGAGGCGAAATTTTCCGAAGTGTTTGAGCGCGACTGCGCGGTGTTTTTCGTCGCCACCGGCGGCGCGGCGAACGGGCTTGCCCTGTCGGTGATGACGCCGCCCTATGGCATGGTGCTTTGTCATGAAGAAAGCCATGTGCAGATGGATGAATGCGCCGGTCCGGAATTCTTCACCGGCGGCGCCAAGCTGCTCCCGATCGCTGGAAAAAACGGCAAGCTGACGCCGGATGCGATCCGTAAAACGCTGAAAGGCTTTCCCGACCGTCCGCCCCATGGCTCGCCAATCAGCGCGCTGTCCCTGACGCAAGGGACCGAATGCGGCACGGCATATTCCGTGAACGAACTAACCGCCGTCTGTGCGGCGGCGCATGAGGCGGGTCTCGCCGTGCATATGGACGGCGCGCGTTTCGCCAATGCGGTCGCGGCGACGGGCGCGAGCCCGGCGGAGCTTAGCTGGAAGGCGGGCGTTGACGTTTTGTGTTTTGGCGGCACCAAAAATGGCTGCATCGCCGCCGAAGCGGTGATTTTCTTTGATCCGGCCAAGGCGAAGGATTTCGCTTTCATGCGCAAGCGCGCCGGGCATTTATGGTCGAAAATGCGGTTTATCTCGGCGCAGTTCGACGCCTATCTCAAGGACGGGCTGTGGCTGAAGCTCGCGGCGCGCGCCAACAAGATGGCGAAACGCCTCGCCGCCGGGTTGAACGAAATCGACGGCGTCGACTTTCTCTATCGCCCCGACATCAACGAGTTGTTCGTCACCTTTCCCGACGGCGTTGCGCAATCGCTGCATGAAGACGGCGATATTTTCTATCCCTGGGTGACGCCCGGCGATCCGGCGGATGGGCGCGGACACCGGCTGATCTGTTCGTTCAGAACAACCGAAGAAGAGGTGGATGGCTTTGTCGAGCGCGTCCGCAAACTCTGTGGATAAGATACTGGTCAGCGCCTGCCTGCTCGGCGCGCCGGTGCGCTATGATGGCGGGCACAAACGCATTGAAAGCGTGTTGCTGGAACGCTGGCGCGCGGAAGGCCGCCTTGTGCCGGTCTGTCCCGAAGAAGCCGGCGGCCTGGGCACGCCGCGTCCGGCGGCGGAAAGATCGGGCGACAGGGTTGTGACCAATACCGGCGAGGATGTGACCGAGGCTTTTCACAAAGGCGCGGGCGTCGCCCTGGCGCTGGCGCAGAAACATCACTGCCGTTTTGCCTTGCTGAAAGAGGGCAGCCTGTCCTGCGGCTCGCTCGAAATCCATGACGGGGCGTTTCAGGGCAAGCGCATTCCCGGCGCCGGAATCGCGACGCAAGCCTTGCGCGCCCATGGCGTTCGCGTCTTCAATGAAGACCAGATCGAAGCGCTTGCAGCGGCGCTTTCTGATTAAACCCAGCCCGCTGTTTCCCGCCGCGCCAGCGCATCCAGCAGGGCTACCATTTCAGGCGCGTCATTAAGACAGGGAATCGACGTAAAGGCGCCGCCGCCCGCCTCCATGAAGGTTTCGCGCGCGGCGATGTCGATCTCTTCCAGCGTTTCAATGCAGTCAGCGACAAAGCCCGGCATGATCACGGCGAGCTTTTTCACGCCCGTTTCCGCGAGCGCTTTGATCGTCGCATCGGCGGCGGGCTCCAGCCATTTCTCACGGCCGAATTTCGACTGGAACGCCATGGGCGCGAACTCCTCCGTCCACCCCATTTTCTCGCGCAGCAAACGCGCCGTCTTGGCGCAATGGCAATGATAGGGATCGCCCTCGTCGAAATAGCGCTGGGGCAGGCCGTGAAACGAGATCACCACCCGCTCCGGCGCGAAATCCTGCGCCTCAAGATGGCGGCGCGTCACGGCGGCGAGCGCGTCGATATATTGGGGCTCGTCATGGAAGGCCGGCGCCATGCGGATCGCCGGCTGCCAGCGCATCGCCTTGACCGCATCGAAGACGGCGTCGGCGACGCTGGCGGTCGTCGTCGCGGAATATTGCGGATAAAGCGGGATGACCAGAATGCGCTCACAGCCATCCGCTTTCATCGCCTCCAGTTTTGAGGCGACCGACGGATTTCCATAGCGCATGGCCCAGTCGATGCGCGCGCCGGGAAAGGCTTTCGCCAGCCCCTCGGCCTGCGCGCGGGTGTAATAGCGCAGCGGACTTTCATTGCTTTCGGCGCGCCAGATCTTGGCGTAATTGCGGGCGGTCGCGGCGGGCCGGATGGTGAGGATCACGCCATAAAGGATCGGCAGCCAAATCGGGCGGGGCAGATCGACAATCCGTTCATCGCTCAAAAACTCGCGCAGATAGCGCCGGACCGAGCTGGCGTCGGGGGCGTCGGGCGTGCCGAGATTGACCAGCAGCACGCCGGTTTTCGCCGGCGCAATTGCCGGATGGCCCGCCGGTTTGGGGTCTGTCGCCGTTTGGGGTGTCGCGCCCGCATCACTCATGCTGGTTTCCTCATCAATTGCAGTAATTCTCGCAGGCTTTACGCAAAATCCGCCCGGTTGTCACAATAGTGAAACACAAAAAATAGAGGGTGCGCCGCGAATGGGAAGCGGGCGCGCCCTGTGCGCTGGTGAGTCCTGACCGGGTCGCCCGGGGCCTTGAACGCCCGGGGTCATGGTTGTCCGGGGCCGGGTCGAACGAAGGAAATGTAATGGATATCGATATCGGATTGTGGGCCGCCATTGGCTTTGCGTTCGCGGCTTACGCGGTTGTCGGTAATGACGCGCTGCAAACCCTCGGCACCTTTATCAATTCCAATCGCCGCCTGCCATGGTGGGCGTTGTTTCTGTACGCGGCGACCGTGCTCGTCGTCGTCTTCGCCTTCGGTTATATGGCCAATGGCGGCGATCCCTCCTTCGGGCGCCTGAACAATGTCGACAAATATCCGATCTTCGAGCCGCAATGGTATCACGCCTTGCCGCCGCTGATGCTGCTCGTGCTTACGCGCGTCGGCATTCCCGTCTCCACGACTTTCATGGTGCTGACGATCTTCGCGACCATGGGCGGGCTTTACAGCATGCTGGTGAAGTCGCTGATCGGCTATGCGGTGGCGTTCCTGTCCGGCGGCCTCATCTATGCGATTTTGGCGCCCACCCTGGAGCGCTGGTTCCTGAAAACCGCGCAGCAGCAACATGCGCCTGTCTGGGTGCTCGCCCAATGGGTCAGCACCGGCTATCTCTGGTCTGTCTGGCTGATGCAGGATTTCGCCAACATCTTCATCTTCCTGCCGCGCGGGCTCGATGAAGCGGGCGGTCCGGCGCTTAATCCCACAGAGGCGGGCGTCGCCGTCGCCGGTATTCTCGTTTTGCTGGCCTACACGTTCTGGAATGGCGGCGGCCCGGTGCAGCGCATTCTCAAAACCAAAACCGCCGTCACCGATATCCGGTCTGCGACCATCATCGACTTCACCTATGCGACGCTGTTGTTCTATTTCAAGGAAGTGAACTCGATCCCGATGTCCACGACCTGGGTGTTTTTGGGGCTGATCGCGGGCCGTGAATTCGCCATTGCGACGCTGGATAAAATCCGCTCGCCCGCCGCCACGGGCCGGATTGTCGCCGTAGATGCGGGCAAGGCGTTTTTGGGCCTGGTGATTTCCGTCGTGATGGCGGTGGGCTTGCCCGTATTGGCGAAAGCGCTGACCAGCTAGTCCCGCTTGCCGCCATCCTGGCCGCGATGATAGTTCGCGGCGAGGTCTTTCACCCGATAGCGCGCCTCATCCTGACGGCGGAACCGCCGGCGCATGCGTTCGCCTTCTTCCTGGGTGCGATAGGTTTTGGGCGCGGCGTCGGCGCGGCTGTCATGCAACCCGTCCGCATGGCGCTTCGCCTTATGGATGGGACGGCTCTTCACCCGATAGGATTTGCGGCGGCGCTTGTCGGCGATCTCGGGATCGGCCTTGAGGGCGAGCAAGCCCAACAGCCCGTCCGACTTCGCTTCGGCGTTTTTGAGATACCAGATCAAAACGACCGCGAAGACCGTGATGATGAGAAGAAATTCCAAAATGTCCATGGCCGCCATTCCTTGCAAGCGTCATGCTAGCGCCGCATCGGCGTTAACCAAAGGGCGCGCGGTTCCCGCTTGTGCGCCTTTCCATAGACGCAGGCGGCCAGATCACCCTAAATTCTGCGCATGACATATCAGGGAAAATGGGCGCTGATCACCGGCGCCTCCGCAGGCATCGGGGCGACCTTTGCACGGGCCTATGCGGCGCAAGGCGCCAACATCGTGCTGGTCGCGCGCCGCGAAGACCGGCTGACCACGCTCGCCGCCGAACTTGCGGAGAAGCACGGCGTCAAAACCAGGATCATCGCCGCCGATCTCGCGGAGCCCGACGCGCCGCAGCGCATTGTTGACGCGCTGAACGCCGACGCGATCGCCGTCGATATTCTGGTCAATAATGCCGGCTTCGGTTTGCCGGGAACCTATACGCAAAATGACTGGCCGACCCACCGGGCGTTTCTGGAGCTGATGGTGGTCTCCTATGCGCATCTCACCCGGCTGTTATTGCCCGGCATGCTTGAGCGCGATTACGGCCGCATCATTCAGGTCGCCTCGCTGGCCGGGCTGGTCCCCGGTTCGGCGGGCCATACGCTTTACGGCGCGTCGAAATCCTTTCTGGTGATGTTCGCGCAATCGCTCGCCGCCGAATGCGACGGCACGGGCGTCAATTCATCGGCGCTTTGTCCGGGCTTCACCTATTCGGAATTTCACGACGTCAATTCGACCCGCGGCCTTGTGGGGCAATTGCCGAAATACATGTTCATGGAGGCCGAGCCGGTAGTCGACGGCGCCATCGAGGCGGTCGAGAACGGCCGCGCGGTCTATGTGCCCGGCGCCTGGAACAAATTCACCGCCTGCTTCGTGCGCCTGCTGCCGCGCGCATGGGCGGAGAAAATGATCAAGAACCAGTCGAAACGGTTCCGCAGGAAAAATGCGCATTCCTGAAATAAAAGCAAGGATATATGACGTCGTTAACAATTGCGCCCTCGCGCTGCTCACTGTGGCGGTTGATACGCGTCAGCGGGAGCTTTGAGAGGGGGGGGGGCAGTTCACAAGCGACTTTACCCTAGCGTACAGTTAGCTACAGCTCGATACTAAATAGCAACGAGTGCGATCATTCCCGTAGGAGATTGATATGAATCCCCCGCAATCTTGCTTGATGGCTCGAGAGTTCTTGGGAACGCTCGGTCCATAAGTGTGCACTACTCGATCTTCACCAAAAGCTGATTCAAGGTTTGGAACAGTAACTCGTTCCATGTTCGAAATGACGTCATATGTGCGTTGAAAATCGTCATTGCAATTAGGGCATGCCGCTCGGTTAAGCGCTTGATCTCTTATAATTATTTCGACCGGCATTTGAAACCAACCTATTGAATTTTTGGCCAGAAACCGGCTTTTATATCAATGACTTTTTTGTGTCTACCTAAAATTCCTATGAAGTATCTCTATGAGCGTACTAATTGCGCTTTGGGTAGGGCGTCTAACGACGCGTCAAACCTTCTTCGGCTTCTGAGTACGAACCAACGCAATATCACGTACGAGCCAAAGTTCAAGATCAAGAATAGTAGCCAACCCGAATTTGTAATTAGTGAAAACTTCATTCCCCATTCCCCAATGGGGTCATTAAGACGCCAAGCAGCGACGATGAGGAAATAAACTGCTGTACCTCCGCATACTAAGATCCATGGAAGCAGGAAGTCGCCTATTGCAGAGTGAATGCTATTTATGCGTGAAATTCTTGACTCTATAGACCGGATCTTACCTCGAAGGTTATCGATTGTAGATTGGTGTTGTGCTTCGTAGTTACCTTGAATTTTTTTTCGTTCTGTAATTAGGTTATCAAGGTTTCTTTTTGAGGCGACGATTTCAGCGCGTTCTGGAACTAAAATTTGATCGGCTATTTGGGTGAATGCCCCAAATCCAAAATTTAGTCCGGCGCTCAATGAGAGCACATCGATCATCTCCGACCACAACATGCAGCACCTCAAGATCGAGATCAATAACCGCTACATGAAGTGATTTTTGACGATTGGCAACTTCATCGAAGCTAAAACTTCTAGTTCGCATGAATGTGGTTTGTATTGCTGCGCTATTTGATTGGAGCGGTGCTAATCAATGATACGAGTTGGCTAGGCCGTCTTTTCCGCCCAGTTGCGATGCTCTGAATCAAGCTCATAGGCGGCCATGGCGGCCAGCGTGACGATGTCGCCCACCGCGGCGCCGACCTGCGCGATCTGCACCGGACGCTCCAGCCCGATCAGCACCGGACCGAGCACTAGCGCGCCGCCGACTTCGCCGAGCAGCTTGGTTGAGATCGCAGCGGAGTGCACGCCCGGCGTGATCAGCACATTGGCCTCGCCCTTGAGCCGCGAGAAGGGATAAATCTCCCGCAGCCGCTCATTCAGGGCCATGCGCGGCGTCATTTCGCCTTCATATTCAAAGTCCACATCGCCGCGCTTGTCGAGAATTTCGACGGCGCCGGCGACCCGGCGCGAATGCTCCGTATCCGGATTGCCAAAATTTGAATAGGAGACAAAGGCGACGCGCGGCGGGAAGCCGAGATGACGGGCGGCGTGGGCCACCTGCATGGCGATCTCCGCGAGATCTTCCGGGCCGGGCAGTTCCGTGACGTTGGTGTCGGCGACAAACAGCGTGCGGTTCTTGGTCAGGATGATCGACACGCCAATCATCCGTTCGCCGGGGCGCGGGTCGAGGGCGAGACGCACATTCGACAGGGCGGCGTCATAATGGCGGGTAACGCCGGTCACCATGCCGTCCGCATGGCCATGGGCGAGCATGCAGGCGCCGTAGACATTGCGGTCCGTATTGACCAGGCGCACGGCGTCGCGATGGAGGTAGCCTTTGCGCTGCAGGCGCTTGTACAGATATTCAGTGTACAGATCGCTATGCTGCGCGGTGCGCGAATGGTGGATCTCAAAGTCGGCGTCTTCCGGCAGGCCGGCGTCTTTCAGGCCCTTGCGGATATATTCTTCGCGCCCGATCAGGATGGCGCGGCCGAGATTTTCCTGCTGGAAGCCATAGGCGGCGCGGATCACCGCTTCTTCTTCGCCCTCGGGGAAGACCACGCGCTTTGCGGTTTCGGCGCCGCGCAGCGAAGAGTGAATTTTTTGCAGGAAGGACGCAGCCGGGTCGAGGCGCGCCGCCAGCGTTTGTTTATAGGCGTAGAAATTGTCAATCGGCTTGCGGGCGACGCCGCTATCGACGGCGGCCTTCGCCACGGCGGGCGGAATCTCGGAAATCAAGCGCGGATCGAACGGCGCGGGGATGATATAGCCCGGCCCGTATTTCAGGCGCTTGCCATAGGCGGCGGCGACTTCATCGGGCACGTCCTCGCGCGCGAGCTTTGCAAGCCCCTGGGCGCAGGCGATCTTCATTTCTTCATTGATGGTGCGCGCGCGCGCATCGAGGGCGCCGCGGAAAATATATGGGAAGCCGAGAACGTTGTTCACCTGGTTCGGATAGTCGGAGCGGCCGGTGGCGATGATCGCGTCATTGCGCACCGCGACAATCTCTTCCGGGGTGATCTCGGGATTGGGATTGGCCATGACGAAGATGATCGGATTTTTCGCCATGGATTTGATCATCGATTGCGAGATCGCGCCGGCGACGGACAAGCCGATCACCACATCGGCGCCGTCCATGGCTTCCGCGAGAGTGCGCTTGTCGGTGTCGACCGCATGGGCCGAACGCCACTGATCGAGCTGGCGGCCCTTATGCAGGACGCCGTGGGAGTCGCAGACCAGCGCGTTTTCCGGCGGCAGGCCCATGGCCTTGATCAGGCCGATCACGGACAGCGCAGACGACCCGGCGCCGGAGACCGCGACTTTGATGTCTTTGATCGACTTGCCGGTGACGTCGAGCGCATTGAGCAGGCCCGCCGCGGCGATGATCGCCGTGCCGTGCTGGTCGTCGTGAAAGACCGGAATGTCCATTTCCTCTTTCAGACGCTGCTCGATGATGAAGCTGTCCGGCGCGGCGATGTCTTCCAGATTGATCCCGCCAAAGGCCGGGCCGAGATATTTCACCGCATTGATGAAGGCTTCCGGGTCTTTGGTGTCGACCTCGAGATCGATCGAGTCGATATCGGCGAAGCGCTTGAACAGAACCGCCTTGCCTTCCATCACCGGCTTTGAAGCCAGCGCGCCGAGATCGCCCATGCCGAGGATCGCGGTGCCGTTGGAGATCACCGCGACCATATTGCCCTTGGCGGTGTAGTCATAAGCCTTGTCGGGATCGTCGGCGATCGCCTGAACCGGGACCGCAACGCCGGGCGAATAAGCGAGCGACAGATCGCGCTGGGTCGCCATCGGCTTGGTGGGCGTGATTTCGATTTTGCCGGGCTTGCCGCGGCTGTGAAAGTCGAGGGCTTCTTGGTCGGTGAATTTCTTGGAGTTTTCGTCCATCAGGTTCTCTTCATGCGGGGGTTCGGCTCTGGCATACGCGGCCCGCACCGGCGCTGCAATCCTTGGAAGGGCTGGAAACGGAACGTTTCTAGCGGGGTTGGGTTGTCAAGTTATGTATGACGCAGCAAAGGCCCGGCGCCTCAGGAGGCGGTCATATTGCGATTTCGCCTATCTGGCGGCGGGCATGATCCTGTTCGGATCGGCGACCCCGGTTTCCAAGATCGTCACGGACGCCATGCCGGTCTTTGTCGGATCGCTGCTGCGGGTGTCGTTTGGCGCCCTGGTGCTGGCGCCGTTCGCGCTGCCCCGGCTCGGCGATCTCAAAACCGCCTCGCGCGCAGACATCATCGCCATCGCGGCGATCGCACTATTCGGCATGGTCGGGTTCTCCGCCTTTATGCTCTACGGCATGCGCATGATCTCCGGCGTCGGCGGCGCGGTGGTGATGGCCATGACGCCGGCGGTGACGGCGGCGGGCGCCATTGTCTTTTTCGGCGAGCAAGCGACTTCGCGAAAACTCATCGCGCTCGCCTTGGCGCTGGGCGGCGTTCTGATATTGCATCTTTCCGGCTCGGGCGGAGGTGACAGCGGCGGCGCCGGGCTGATCGGGATCGCCCTGATTTTCGCCGCCGTGTGTTGCGAGGCGGCTTACACGCTGCTCGGGAGAAAGGTCAGCACGGACATCTCGCCGGTGCTGGTCGCCTTTCTGGCGGCGGCGGCCTCAATCCCGCTTTTTGCTGTCGCCGCTGCGTTTCAATGGGCCGGGTTTGACGCCGGCGCGGTCAGCGCGCGCGAATGGAGCGCCGTCGCCTGGTATGGGGCGGGCACGCTCGCCCTCGGGACGGCGCTTTGGTATTCCGGGCTTTCAAGATCGCAAGGCTCGGTGGCGGCGGTGTTTATGGGCCTGATGCCGGTTTCGGCGCTGGTCCTGTCTTATGTCCTGCTGGGGGAGGCGTTCCGGTGGGGCCACCTTCCGGGGTTTGGCGTCGTGCTGGCGAGCGTGTTGCTGATTTCTCGCGAGCATATGCGTCACGATTAGGCGCCGGCAGTTGCGGCGGGTCCGGCGAGCTCTTAGGTAAGGGCCAGAAAAACCGCCGGAAACCATTATGTTCATTCAGACCGAAGACACGCCGAACCCGCAATCCATGAAGTTCCTGCCGGGCCAGCCCGTGCTGGGCGAGGGCGCGCTGGGCGTTGACTTTCCCACGCTGGAAAGCGCGAGCGCCTCGCCGCTGGCGCAGATGCTGTTCGATACGGACGGCGTGATGGGGGTCTATCTCGGCGCCGACTTCATCACCGTCACCAAGGCGGAAGCCGTCGAATGGCTGCATATCAAGCCGGCGCTGCTCGGCGCGATTGCGGATTTTCTCACCACCGGCGTGCCGGTCATGACCGAAGGCGCGGCGACCGCGCCGTCGCTGGCGACCCCGCTGGAAGATTATGAAGGCGAAGACCGCGAAGTGGTCGAGCAGATCATCGAGCTGATCGAAACACGGGTGCGCCCGGCGGTGGCGGCCGATGGCGGCGACATTGTTTTCAAACATTTCGAACCGCGCACCGGGGTCGTCTTCCTGTCGATGCAGGGCGCCTGTTCAGGCTGCCCGTCCTCGACCATGACCTTGAAAAGCGGGATTGAGAACATGCTGAAGCATTTCGTTCCCGAAGTCGTGCGCGTCGAAGCGGCGTAAACGCTTCTCGGTTAGGTTGTTGTTGCTCTAATGCTATTTGTTGGGAGCAAACTTACATAGTTTGCCGAGGCCCAAGCGTAAGTTAGAAAAATGACCCTGTGCACCGGATCTATGATCTTGATACGCAACGATCTCTAGTAGGTCGTTAGCTTGGTAGGCAAAGTCTAGAAACGCCACTCTAGTCGGGATTTCTGAATCGAAGCTATCAATTGGGCTGGCGGGCGGTATGTCTAGGTCAATCCCATTGCGTTTGATGCTAAGGAAGGTTTGCACACCACCGCCATTTTTTGCGACGCCGTGTGCTTCGAAATCAATTTCAAGGTTTTCAGGGTAGAAAAATACATACTGAATTGATTCAGCGCCAACAGCTTTAATTTCTATCTCCTTACATGATGATTCGGCGCAGCTAGTAGTAGAAAACATTAGAAGTCCGCTAATAAAAAAAAGATAGCTTTCATTGAGCACCCCCTCAGAAAATAAGTTGATTGACTACACATAAGTATAAATATGAATACTTGCATTTTTCAAGTATAAAATAGGGATTCTCTTGAATTAGTATGTTGTGTGCTTGCTGCGTATTTATTGTTGAGGGTGTTGGTGTGGCGCCGGTTGGGGAGGTTGCGCTTTAGACAGGAGCTTGGCTTTCGCCAAGAAAAATAGCATGAAGGTCGGCAATTAAAGGGGTGATGGAGAAACTCTCATGTCCGACAAAATGATCAACGACCAAGCTCTCGACCTCGTTTTCCGCGAGGCGCGCACGCGAAATGGCTGGGAGGCGCGCAAGGTCACGACGACCTTGATGCAGGCGGTCTATGACCTCACCAAATGGGGGCCGACCTCGGCCAATTGTTCGCCGGCGCGGTTTGTTTTTGTTTCCTCCGATGCGGCCAAGGCGCGGCTGAAGCCGCATCTGCTGGCGGGCAATCAGGACAAGACCATGGCGGCGCCGTGCTGCGTCATCATCGGTCAGGATTTGGAATTTTACGAAAAGCTGCCCGAGCTGTTCCCGCATACGGATGCGAAAAGCTGGTTTGCAGGCAATGACGCGCTGATCGCCGAAACCGCCTTTCGCAACAGCTCGCTGCAGGGCGCCTATTTCATGATTGCTGCGCGCGCGCTCGGTCTTGATTGCGGGCCGATGTCGGGCTTCGACAAGGACGGCGTCGATAAAGAGTTTTTCGCCGGCACGAACATCAAGTCGAATTTCCTTTGCAATATCGGCTATGGCACGGATGAAAATCTCTTCCCGCGCTCGCCACGGCTCGCCTTCGACGACGCCTGCGAAATTCTCTGACCTTTCGCGAAGCCTGGTCTTTTGTGAAGCAAAGTCTTGTCTCGATTGCGCGGGCCGCCGGATTGTTGCCGGCGCTCGACGCTGCACATTTCATGCGTTCGAAATGGAAATATGCGGCGAGCAATCAGGCGTTTCGCGAAGCGCATCCTGACTTCGTTCCGCCGCCCTTGTGGTGGATGCATGACATGTATCGCCACACTTCGTACGAGCATTACTGGCGCACCGGAATCGCGACGGCGATGGCGGTGGCGGAACGCATCGACATGCATGTCGGCGCGAAGTCGCCGCGCGTCGCTGAGTGGGGCTGCGGGCTGGGGCGCGTGCTGCGCCATTTGCCGGATGCTTATGACAAGACCGGGTTTGATTACAACGCCCATGCGATCAATTGGTGTACAGATCATATTAAAAACGCGCAATTTTTTCATAACGCATTGCTGCCGCCGCTGCCGGCAGCTGAAGCGTCTTTTGATGCGGTTTATGCGCTCTCGGTTTTTACCCATCTTTCCGCCGCGGCCCATGATGCATGGATTGCCGATATCGCGCGAGTGCTGGCGCCGGACGGGGTTTTCTTTGGCGCGTTTCATATGAAGCCGGCGCCGGGGCAATTATTGCCCGCAGAACAGGCGCGCTTCGATGCGGGCGAGCTGGTTGTGCGCGGGCGGGTGAAAGAAGGCTCGCGCACCTATGTGGCCTATCACCCGGAAGCCTATTTGCGCGACCATCTTTTTCACAACTGGAAAATCCTCGAAGGCCCCGTGGATTTTCGCGGTCAGACTCTGGTGATTGCGCGTCGGCCTTAATCGAGTATCTGGCGCTGAAACACCGCCCATGGAAAATTACCGCCCGGGTCTGTGCGCCGTTGCGGATCAAGACGGGCGTGGCTCACCACATGCGCAAGCTTCGGATATTTGGCCGCCGCATATCGCACGATCATCGCCGTCGCGTCGATCTGCCATTGCGAGAAAGCGTCCTCGCCATCCTGCCGGTTGACGATTTCGATCCCGAGCGAGAGGCGGTTTATGTTGGTCGCTCCGGCGCAAATATCGGGATGCGCGCAAGGCCGGCGCACATGCCATGCGGCGAGACGTTCGGGACAGGTCGCCCAGACATGGCGGCCATGGGCGGCTTCGTCCTTACCCGGAACAATCCAGTGAAAACTCGCCCGCCCGTCGCGCATCACCGACACGGCGCCATCGGTCGAGGCGCCGGCGGTGGCGTGTATGACCATGACGCGCACCGCGTCGCGCGGCTCCGCCCCGCGCAGGGAGGCGACATCGCCCGCCGCCGCCCATGCCCGCTTGTGGATGCGCTCGGGCAAGGGCCCGTCGAAGGCGGGGCGGGGCTTTTCGGGAAGGTCGAATTGAAAATCTCGCGGATCGGCCGTGAGGTCCGTCATGGGCAGGCTCCTGTCTTGGGGAAAAGAGGGATATGCGCCAGCGCCGGGGTCGCGTAGGAAAGCGCCCATGCTTGTGATGGGTCTCGATACGGCGCTGAAACGCTGCTCGGTAGCGATTATACGGGGTGACGCGGTGCTTGCGGATGAATCCGAAAGGATGGAGCGCGGCCATGCGGAGCGCCTTGCGCCCATGGCCGCCGCCGCCCTCGCCAGGGCGGGCGTTTGCGTCCGCGATCTGGGCCGGGTCGGGGTGGTGATCGGGCCGGGCGGCTTCACCGGCGTGCGGGTGGCGCTGTCCTTCGCCCGCGGCCTCGGGGTGGGCACGAATATTCCGATTGTCGGCGTCACCAGCCTCGCGGCGCTGGCGGCGGGCGTTGCCGGCGACGGCGCGGCGGTTGCGGCGGTGATTGATGCGCGGCGCGGCCAGCTTTATGCCGGACTCTATGGCCCGGATGGCGAAATCATCGCGCCGCCATTTATTTCGGAACCGGAAAAGGTATTGAAAATACTGACGGAAAAGGCCGAGGGGCCGCTGACCCTTGCCGGGTCGGGGGCGCCCCTGCTTGGCGCCTTGCCGGCCGGGTGGAAGATCGCCGACAGTTCTGAGATCGACGCGAAACGGGTCGCCCGGCTCGCCGCCGCTGCGCCCGCGCCGCAAGGCCCGCCAGCGCCGCTTTATCTGCGCGCGCCGGATGCAAAACCCGGCAAGCCCGGCCCGTTCGACGGCGTGGCCGCGTCATGATCCAGTGGCGCATCTGGACCGCGCAGCGCGAAGATGCGGATGCGCTGGCGCAGCTTGAAGGGCTCGCCTTTGGCGGGCGTAGCTGGGGCGCGGACAATGTGAAGGAGAGTTTTGTCGCGTCCCGCGTGTCGGTTCTTTTTGGCGGCGAAAGCAAGGCGGCGCCCCAGGGCTTTGCCGTCTGGCGTGATCTGGGGGAAGAGGCCGAGCTGTTGACCATCGGCGTGTTGGCGGCGGCGCGGCGGCGGGGGCTCGGCGCGGCGCTGCTTGCGGCGGTGCTGGACGAGGCGCGGGCCTGCGGGGCGCACCGCTTTTTGCTTGAGGTCGGGCAGGACAACAAATCCGCCCGTGCGATGTATCTGCGGCGCGGATTTTCCCCAGTCGGCGTGCGCAAACGCTATTATCCCGACGGATCTGATGCGAGCGTGCTGGCGCTCGACTTGTAAGGCGGAAAAGAGCTTCGCTTTCGAGTTGCAAGGCGAGGGCGGGCGCGTCAATAAAGGGGCCAGCGCACAGAGCGCATCGGATCGCTTTCAACCGGGGACGTCGATATGGACCGGCTCGAAAAACTTTGCATGGATAAAGGCATGCGCATGACGGAACAGCGCCGGGTGATCGCCCGCGTGTTGTCTGTCGCGGCGGATCATCCTGACGTTGAGGAAATCCACCGGCGCGCCACCGAAATCGATTCCAATATCTCGATCGCCACGGTCTACCGGACCATGCGGCTGTTCGAGGAAGCCGGCGTCGTCGAGCGCCATGATTTTCAGGATGGCCGCGCGCGCTATGAAGAAGCGACGGAAGACCATCATGATCATCTGATCGATCTGCGCTCCGGCCAGGTCATCGAATTCGTCAATGAAGAGATCGAAGCCCTGCAAAAGCGCATCGCCGAACAGCATGGTTACAAGCTGGTCGATCACCGGCTCGAGCTCTATGGCGTGCCGCTGGACAAGGCGAAGGACTAGCCGCCGCGCCCGGCGGCGTCCGGCCCGGTCACTAAAACTTAATCAATATTAAAGAAGTCGGCCCTAACCACTCATGGCGTAGCCAGTAGAGTTGTTATGTCAGACTTTGACGCGGGCGCGTCCCGTCTCGGTGCGCCGGAATCCGAAACCGATGATCCGTTGCAAAGCGCTTTGAGCGCGATCCGCGAACATTTGGGGATGGAAGTCGCGTATCTGTCCGAGTTTGTCGATGGCCGTTCGGTGTTCCGGTGCGTCGATGCGCCTGGGCTTGAGCATCTGATCAAGGTTGGCGACAGCAACAGCCTTGAAGATGTTTACTGCAATCACATTCTTGAAGGCCGCCTGCCCGAGATGATCCCGGACACCGCAGAAGAGCCTATCGCAGCGGCGCTTCCGATCACCAAGGCGGTGCCGATCGGTTCGCATATGAGCATCCCGATCCGGCTGGCGGATGGCCGGCCCTATGGAATGTTTTGCTGCTTGAGCCCGTCGGCGAACAAGACGCTCAATCCGCGCGATCTGAAAACCATGCGCGTCTTCGCCGACCTCGCCGCCAAGCAGGTGAACGCCGATCTTGTGGCGAAACAGTACAGGGCGGAGCAGCGCGAGCGCATCGAAAGCGTGCTGGCGCGCAAGGCTTTTTCAATCGTCTATCAGCCCATCGTGAATCTGAAATCCATGTCGCCCGCAGGCTTTGAAGCGCTGTGCCGGTTCAGCGACGAACCTTACCGCTCGCCCGATCTGTGGTTTCACGAAGCGGCGAATGCCGGGCTGAACACCGAGCTGGAACTCGCCGCGATTGAAATGGCGCTCAGCGCGTTGCCGAAGATCGGCAAGGGGCAATACATATCCGTCAATGCATCGCCGGAGACGGTGACGTCGCGCCGGTTTCTGAAAGTGTTTTCGAAATTGCCGCTGGAAAAAATCGTGCTTGAAGTCACCGAGCACGCGCAGGTCCGCGACTATGACCGGCTGATGTCGACCATCGACACGCTGCGCCGACAAGGCATGCGGCTGGCGGTTGACGATGCGGGCGCCGGACATTCCTCCATGCGTCACATCGTTCAGCTTCGTCCGGAAATCGTGAAGCTCGACATCAGCCTCACCCGTGATGTGGATATCGATCTTTCCAGGCGGGCGCTGGTCGGGGCGCTGATGTTCTATTCGCGCGAAACCAGTGCGGAGATCGTCGCCGAAGGCATTGAGACATCGCATGAGCTGGAAACGCTGCAGAAGCTGGGCGTCACTAAAGGCCAGGGCTATTTCCTCGGCCGCCCGGCGGCGGATTTCGCCTTTGAGTCGCCGCAGCAAAAGACCCAGAAAGCGGGTTGATCGCCGCCGCGGTCGATTTTCTCCGAATTTAGCGGATTCGACTAAATTGCGGCGAGAATTCTTGACGCCCCTCGGTAAACCGGTCAGTGTAATTTCAGGCAAACTGGCAGATCGCGGCTGCGCCAAATAAAAACCAACAGCAAGCCGCCGCGAGCCCTTTTGGAGGAAACGCATGGCTTCCCAACCCTCTTCGCAATCAGCGTCTTTGCGCTCGCTCTATCCGATCCCGGATATCGACCCTTGCTGGACCGTCCCCCAGAATTTCGAAGCGTCCTTCGACTGGGAATATGACGAGGGCCGCAAGCAGATGATGCACCTCTATCAGAAGGGCAAGGACATGCAGTGGGATGCGCTCGATCGCATCGACTGGTCGCTTGAGCTTGATCCGGAAAATCCGATGGAGCTGCCTGACGAACTGAGCGGCATTTATCACACGCCGGTATGGGCGAAGATGAACAAGAAGGAACAGGCCGAGTTCCGCCGCCATATGCAGTCATGGACGATGTCGCAATTCATGCAGGGCGAACAGGCGGCGCTGATCTGCGCGGCGAAGATCGTGCAGCAGGTGCCCGATCTCGACGCCAAGTTTTACGCCTCCACGCAAGTGATGGACGAAGCCCGCCACGTTGAGGCCTATAAAAAATATCTCGGCATTATGGGCGTCGCCTATCCGATGACCAAACCGCTGCAAACGCTGGTCGATCAGGCGCTGCGCGATTCCCGCTGGGACATGACCTATCTCGCCATGCAAGTGGTGATTGAAGGGCTGGCGCTCGCCGCCTTCGGCAATATTCGCGACATTTCAAAGAACCAGCTTTCGCAGCAGGTCAACGCCTATGTGATGGAAGATGAATCCCGTCACGTCGCTTTCGGCCGGCTGACCTTGAAGGAATATTACCCGCATCTGACCCAGAAAGAGCGCGATGAGCGCGAGGAGTTTCTGGTCGAGGCTTGTTATCACATGCGCGACCGGTTCGAGGCGCGCGAGCTTTATGAGCAACTGGGGCTGCCGGTGGATGAAGTGGTCGAGGCGCAGCAGAACTCGGAATATCAGCGCCATTTCCGCTCAATGCTGTTCCAGCGCATCGTGCCGATCGTGCGCGATATTGGTCTGTGGTCTGATAAAATTCAGGCCGCCTACAAGGAAATGGGCGTCATCGGCTTTGCGGACGCCGATTACAACGCCATGTCGGCGAATGACGAAAAGCGCGCCGAGGAATTCGACGAAATCAACAAGCAAAAGCGCCAGAGCTATGTCGAAGGGGTCGCCGCGCTCGGGGCCTCGGGCGTCGCTGCGGCGGAATAGCGCCTAGACGCCGGAAAAGTTCCGGCGGTGGAGCGGCGCCGGCGCGGCGTAAGTCTCCGTGCGGTCCTCTTCAATCCGGTCTGCCAGCGTATCGGCGGACCGGCCCAGCGCGCGGATCGCATCCGCATAGGCGTCGCGGATCGCATCAAGCTGTTCGTCATCCACCGGCTCTCCGGATTTTTCCAATTGCCTGGCGGCGCTCACATAGATCTGACGGTTTTCTCTCAAGGCCTGGATCGCGGTTTCAACCAGCACCACATCATTCATGCTGAGGCGCGCGGCGGACAGCGCCCCGTCGGCCGCCGTCAACAGCCGGTCAGCGGCGGCGAGATTGGCTTGCGCATCGCCGGCCAGTTGCGCAAAGCGCGCGCCAAGCGGAAGCCCGTCCGCCTGCAAGCCGTCGAGATAAACGCTGATCGCCTTGCTGCGGGTCATCTTCCCGTCAGAATCGGCGCCCGTTATGCGGGAAACAAAGGAGGCCTCTTCAACGCGCGGCCATGGCGCGGTTTCAACCGATAAAGCCGCGTCGGCGAGCATATCGTGCTCGGATACGGCCTCATGTCTGTCATAAGACGATGAAGTGAGCGGATTTACGGCGCAACCGCCGGTCAACAACAAAAAGAGCGCGGCGAGATCCGCCTGCTAGCCCCGTACCCTGTTTATACAAACCCCGACTCCACAGAAAGACTTGTTACACATGTCTCTCCCCCTAAACGCTAACTCATCGAAACGGCCTTGTCAGCATGGAAATGAACCAACTTCGCAATTTGTATTCGCCCATGGAGCCCTTTGACGCCGGCATGCTGCGCGTCAGTGATGTTCACGAAATATATTACGAAGTTTCCGGCGCGCCGAACGGCAAGCCGGTTGTGGTCTGTCATGGCGGTCCCGGCGGCGGCACGACGCCTTCCATGCGGCGCTATTTCGATCCGTCGCGCTACAAGATCATTCTTTTCGATCAGCGCGGTTGCGGCAAGTCGCGCCCCTATGCGGATCTCACCGACAATACGACATGGACATTGATCGACGACATGGAAAAGCTGCGCGGCCATCTCGGTCTCGACCGCTGGCAGGTGTTTGGCGGTTCCTGGGGCTCGACCCTGGCGCTGGCTTATGCGCAGTCGCATCCCGACAAGGTCAGCGAACTTGTGCTGCGCGGGATTTTCACCCTGCGCCGGGAAGAGATCGAATGGTTCTATCAGGAAGGCGCGAGCGCGCTGTTCCCAGATCTTTGGGAAGATTATCTGCGTCCCATCCCCGAGGCCGAACGCGGCGACATGATCACCGCCTATTACAAGCGCCTGACCGGTGACGATAAAGCCGAACAGATCAAATGCGCAAAAGCCTGGAGCATGTGGGAGGGCGGCACGGTTTCTCTCATGCCGTCGCCGGAGCGCATGCAGAGCTTTTCATCTGACGCCTTCGCGCTCGCCTTTGCGCGCATCGAGTGCCACTATTTTTATCATGGCGGCTTTTTCGATCGCGACGATCAGATCCTCGCCCATGTGGACCGTATACGGAGCATTCCGGCGGTGATCGTGCAGGGTCGCTATGATGTCTGCACGCCGATGAAGACCGCCTGGGATTTGCATCGGGCCTGGCCGGAAGCGGATTTCAAGCTGATCGATGATGCGGGCCACGCCGCCAGCGAGCCGGGGATTATCGATGCGCTGGTGCGCGCGACCGACCGGTTTGCAGCCGCATAAATTTTATTGTTGGCCGTTTCGGTCAAACCTTAAGATTGTCAGTATAAAAATAAAAATTTGACGTCGATGTTGTCTATTGCAATGGGCGTTCGCTGCGCCCACTTGTCTAATGCGCGGGCAAATTAATGCCGCGCATTTGAAAGACATAATCATGTTCAAGAAAAGCAATATTCCAGGCGATAGAACACCGAAACCAGAAGCGAAAACAACAGATGTTAAAGCTGCGTCCGCGACGCCCGCCGCAGAAAACGGCGCAGCGCCAGCGAAGTCGGCGGAGCCGTCAAAAGACGCGCCAGCCAACGAAGCTGTAAAAGCGTAAAACGCCTTGCGGAGGGTGAAAATTCCCTCCGCAGTCTATTTTCAGCATGCGGATATAAGCTGCCAGCGAAGGCGGCGCAGGCCTGGGCCGGCGCTTCTTTTGGGGCGGCTATTTTTTGTTCGGGCCTTTGCCGCCTTTGACGGCTTGTTTGCCGTGAAAGGTTTCAGTTACGCCTAAAGCTGTCGTCTCTGATTTTTTTGGTTTGTTCTGTTTCGGTTTTTTGGCTTCGCGGTTGCTGCGTTGCTGACCTTTGGCCATGATTTGGCGGTTCCTTTTTTACGCAGGCTCGTCGCCTGCGTGGCGCCGCGAAAAGCGCGGGCGCAGTCCATCACCCATGCGCCGTGCGGGGCGGGTTAGCAAGAGAATTTCCGCAGCCCGGCGGGCCCCTTGGTTAGTGGAAATCCAGATCCGTGATCAGCTCACGCCCGCCGGCGCCGCGCTGGACCAGCAGCAGCCGCAGTTCCTGCACCGCGCCCGCATCGATCGGCGTCATGGTCAGGGAGCCGACAATGCGCGCGTCTTCACAGACCCATTCGAAATGACCGCCAAGGCGACCGTCGGGGATCAAGGTCGCGTCAGTTTGGCACTTGCCGGCGGCTTTTTTCATCTCGGCGAGCTGTGCGTTCCATCGCGCGACGGAGCGGTCGGGAAAGAAATTGTCAGCGAAGGAAATGCCGCCGCCATTAATATCGCCCGCATCGTAGACTTTCGCGACATTTGCATAAGCAGCGAGAACGCGCTTGTCCGCCGGCGCCGGGGCGGGCCTCGCGGCGACGGCGCTGTCAGCCAGGTCAAGGGCTGCGTCCCAGGCCGGGCCGGATGTCGGCGCGTAAGTGCGGTTGGCGAAGACAAAGACGCCCAACCCAAGCTCCGGCATCATGATCACATAAGAGCCGTAACCCGGCAGGCCGCCGCCATGGGTGAGCATGAGGCCCGCCTTGCAATGGCGGCTCATCCGGAGGCCCATGGAATAGGCGGCGGACATGACGCAGCTTTGGCCGCCCTTGAGGCCGGGTGGTTGTGACGCCCCGAGAAAGTAAACGCCATCAACAACGGAGCGCACCACAGCGCGCGGGATCGGTCCTGTGTCGGCGCCGTCGCGTGCAGGCCATGCGGCCAGATACCATGCGACGAATTTGGCGTAGTCGTCCGCCGTGGTCCAAACCCCGCCGATGGAATCGAAGGCGCCGGAGCCGAGCACGGGTTCTTTGACATAATCGTTGTTCAGCCAGTGATAAGCCTCGGCCAGTTCGCTTTCGGGAATCGCCTTCATGTCGAGCGTGGTGTCATTCATGCCGAGCGGCGCCAGCAGGCGTTTGTCGAGCTGTTCAGCGAAGGACTGGCCCGAGACGTTTTCGATGATGCGGCCGATAATGGCGTAGCCGAAATTGGAATAATCATAGGCCTCGCCCGGGGCGCGCGACAATTGCGCGGCGCTGGCGAGAAAGGCGTCGAACTCTTCGGCGCTGCGCGCCAGCTGGCGGTCGGCCCAGGGATTGTCGGTGACGAAACCCGCTGTGTGATGGAGGAGATCGCGCACGGTGACCTTGCGGGAATCCGTGGTCGGATATTTGAGCGCGGCGAGCGCCGGCGCGTATTTTTCCGCCGGATCATCGAGGGAGAGTTTGCCTGCGTCCACGAGGTCGAGCACCAGCAGCGAGGTCATCATCTTCGTCATCGAGGCGATGCGGAAACGGGTCTTTGCGGTCACCGGCGCGCCGGTTTCGATATTGCGAAGGCCATAGGTTTTGAGATGCGCGAGCTTGCCGTCCGCGACCACGCCATAGACGAGGCCCGGCGCGTTGATGTCTAGCTGTGCGTCGGCGAATAACGCATCGAGATCGGCGTAGACGCCCTTTTGCGCCGCCGTGTCGCGCGCCTGCGCCGTAATCGCCGTGAAGGCTGACGTGATGACCGCCAGCACGATAAATAATCTCCGCATGAAACCCCTCGCTTATATGCCGCATCTTCGCGCATCGGGCGCGCATGCAGGACTATAGACGTTTTTGTAGGGTGATTTTGCGGTTCGTGCAGGCTCAAGCCGGGCAATAAGCGGCGGCGATGACCTGTTTTTGTCCCGGCGACTGCACGATCAGGGCGCAGCCTTCGCCGTTTTTCGGAACCGGCGCAGTCAGCTCGCCGCCCCTGCGGCGCACCACGCCAAGCTGGCGCACATCGGTCACCACATTCACTTCGTTGAACACCCGGCCGTAATTCTTGCCGCCGGTGACATGGGTGATGGCGGATTTTTTGAAGGTCACGAGATAGGCGTTGCCGCCGGCGTCGCTTTTGCCGACATCGAAGAGCACGGTGTTTTTCTCAAGGCGGGTGGTGATGTCGGCGTCGCGCGCCGGCGCGGCGGCGATCAGGGCGCTGATTTTTTCTTCATTCGCGCCGACCGTCTGCGTCTCGCCATCGACAATCACTTGCGGCGTGTAGATCGAGCTGCGCTGGCGGATATTCATATTGTAGCGCTTTTGCCGTTTGGTGTGCTCGGGGTGGGAATAGGGATCTTCCCAGCGGCCATTTTCCGAGGTGGTCATGTTCCAGTAATCCACATGCCAGGACAGGGCGACCACATCCTCGCGGGCGGCGATCTCGGGAAACAGCGCCGCTGCGGCCGGGCACATATTGCAAGCCTGGGACAAAAACAGCTCAACCAGCACCGGACGGGCGGTTTCAGCATCGTCAGCAAAGGCGGGAGCAGCCGAAAGCATGGCCGCAAGGCTGAGGCCCGCGGCGGCGATTTTGCCGTGCAAGCGGATCGAAATCCGTCGTCTAATACCCATGTCACCCTCAAGAAAGCAGATACGCGCTCTCTCCCTGCCCTTAAAATGCCGCGCACCCGGTGCGCGATCAAACCAAACTTTCTCACAAAACTGCGAGATTCGACACGACTTATAAGGAAGATTGCATCGCGCCGCTCGCCCGCCTAAATAGCGGGCTTTCGTAAATGCTGGACAAACATGACCGATCCGCGGCCAAAACAAGGAAAATCCGTCTTCATCCGCACCTATGGGTGCCAGATGAATGTCTACGACTCCGAGCGGATGGCGGGATTGCTCAAGCCCCTTGGCTATGGCGTCGCCGAGGCGCCGGAGAAGGCGGACCTTGTCATTCTCAATACATGCCATATCCGCGAAAAGGCCGCGGAGAAGGTTTATTCCGATCTTGGCCGGTTGAAGCGGGTGAAAGCCCAGCGGGCGGAAGCCGGAGCGGATATGAAGATCGCGGTGGCGGGCTGCGTCGCTCAGGCCGAGGGCGCGGAAATTACGCGCCGTGCGCCGGTGGTCGATATGGTTGTCGGCCCGCAAGCCTATCACCGCCTGCCGGAACTGATCGCCAGGGCGGCGCGCGAGCGCGGCGATGTTCTCGATACGGACTTTGCGGTGGAGGAGAAATTCGACCGGCTCGCCATGCGCGAGGCGGACGGCCCGACCGCATTCCTCACCATTCAGGAAGGCTGCGATAAATTCTGCACCTTCTGCGTGGTGCCCTATACGCGCGGCGCAGAAGTCTCGCGCAATGTGGACGGGATCATCGCCGAGGCGCGGGCGCTGGCGAGTCAGGGCGTGCGCGAAGTCACGCTGCTTGGCCAGAATGTGAACGCCTGGGCTTCTGCACCGCCGGCCGGGGTCGCGGGCGACGCCTGGGGGCTGGGCGAGCTTTGCCGGCATCTGGCGAAGATCGACGGGCTCGATCGCATCCGTTTCACCACTTCTCATCCGCGCGACATGGATGACGGGCTGATCGCCGCCTTCGCCGAAGAAGAAAAACTGATGCCTTATCTGCATCTGCCGGTGCAGGCGGGGTCGGATAAAATTCTCAAGGCGATGAATCGCGGCCATACCGGCGAGCACTACGTCAAGCTGATCGAGCGCATTCGCGCGGCAAGGCCCGATATCGCCCTTTCCGGCGACTTCATCGTTGGTTTCCCTGGCGAAACGAGTGAGGATTTTGAAGCGACAATGGCGCTTGTGGAGACGGTCGGTTACGCCTCGGCCTATTCCTTCAAATATTCACGCCGGCCCGGCACGCCGGGCGCCGCCATGCCCAAACAGGTCGCCGAAGACGAAAAGGATGGCCGGCTGGCGCGCCTGCAAGAGCTGCTGGAAAGCCAGCGCCGGGCCTTCAACGCCGCCAATATCGGCGCCGACATGCCCGTTTTGTTCGAAAAGACCGGCCGCTTTGAGGGCCAGTTGATTGGCCGCTCGCCCTATTTGCAAAGCGTTCACGTCGAGGCGCCACTATCCATGCTTGGAAAGATCGCCAAGGTGAGGATTGAAGGCGTGACGCCGAACGCGCTGGCGGGGGCGCTGCGCACCAGGGAAGAGGCTGTCGCTTGAGCGAACAACAAAAAGCCAATGGGCCTGCGGGCGAGATCGAGCATATCGACTTTGACGACAATCTTCTGGTCGCCGCGCTCTCCGGAGAACATGACGCCCATCTCTCTCTGCTGGAAAACGCGCTTGATGTGCGCATCGACCCGCGCGGCAATCGCTTTGCGGTGACCGGCGCGGAGGGCGCGCGCGCCCGCGCGATTGCGGCTTTGTCTTCGCTCTATGCAAAGCTGGCGCGCGGCGAGACGATTGGCGATGGCGATGTGCGCGCGGCGGCGAAACTCACCGAAGCGCCGGTCGCAATAGCCAGCGACGCCAGCACCGCCATTAAAACGCCGAAGCGGGTGATCAGCGCCCGCACGCCCAACCAGGCCGCTTATCTGCGCGAGCTTGCGCAGAACGATCTGGTGTTCGGCGTCGGCCCCGCCGGCACCGGCAAGACTTATCTCGCCGTCGCCCATGCAGTGAATCTGCTGCTCACCGGCAAGGTCGAGCGGATCATCCTGTCGCGTCCGGCGCTGGAGGCGGGCGAGCGCATCGGCTTCCTGCCCGGCGATCTGAAAGAAAAAGTCGATCCGTTTTTGCGCCCGCTCTATGACGCGCTTCACGATATGATGCATGCGGATTATGTGGAGCGCCGCATCGCGGCGGGCGACATCGAGATCGCGCCGATCGCTTTCATGCGCGGGCGCACCCTGTCGCGCGCGGCGGTCATTCTCGACGAGGCGCAAAACGCCACTGCGGCGCAGATGAAAATGTTCCTGACCCGTCTCGGCGAAGGCGCGCATATGGCGGTCACCGGCGATCCCAGCCAGACTGACTTGCCCGCCGGCGAGATGTCAGGCCTCGCCGATGCGCTGGGCGTTTTGGGCGGCGTCAAGGGCGTCGCGGAAGTGCGCTTTGAAGCCTCCGATGTGGTGCGTCATCCGCTCGTGGCGCGCATCATCAACGCCTATGACAAGCGCGCCCAGCGTTCCGCCCGGCCATGATCGAAGCGATTGTCGAAGATGAGGGTTGGGCCGCCAGCCTGACCGATCCGCAGGCCCTTGCGGAAGCATGCCAGCGCGCCGGCGCGGCGGCTGAGCCCGCGCTCGCCCGGGAAATCGCGCTGCTGCTTTGCGACGACGCCGCAATGACCGCGCTTAATTCGCAGTTTCGCGGTAAAAACACACCCACCAATGTGCTTTCCTTTCCGTCCGGCGAGGCGGAGGGCTTTCTTGGCGATATCGCGCTGGCGCGGGAAACCTGCCTGCGCGAGGCGGCGGAGAAAAACATTCCATTGCGCGATCACTCGGCCCATCTCATTATCCATGGCATGCTGCATCTGATCGGCTATGATCATGAGCGCGATGACGAGGCCGCCGTGATGGAGCGGCGTGAAAGCGACATCCTGCTCGCTATGGGGATCGCGGATCCTTACGGCGATGCGTGAGCATGCAAAGCCCGGGAACAAGCAATGCCCAGGAAAATGCATAGCCTGAGACAATGAAGACGACGAGAGAAGGCGGAGACGGATACAGACGATGACAGTTGAAGATGGAGACGACGAAAACGGCTTTGGCGACAGTATTATGGCGCGGCTGCGTTCCATGATTGGAAAGCCGGACCGCGCTGAAGACCTCGCCGCCGACATTGACAATGGCGGCGCGCAGAACGCCGGAACACTGTCCCATTCGCGCCGGGAAATGATCGAGCGGGTCATCGCCTTTGACGAAAAGAAAGTCTTCGATGTCATGGCGCCGCGCGCCGACATTTCCGCCGTTGATATTGAAACCCCGCTGCAGGAACTGATCCGGATGTTTTCCGAGGCGGGACATTCGCGCCTGCCGATCTATCGCGGCGATCTCGATGATCCTGTCGGCATGGTCCACATCAAGGATGTGATTGGGCTGATTGCCGATCCGACCAAACCGATCCCGGCTTCCGGGCCGATCCTCAAAACCTTGCGCCGCGATATTTTATATGTGCCGCCTTCCATGCGCGTCACTGACTTGCTGCTGAGAATGCAGGCCTCGCGCATTCATATGGGCCTTGTCATTGACGAATATGGCGGCACGGACGGGCTGGTGACGATTGAAGATCTGGTCGAGGAGATTGTCGGCGAGATCAATGACGAACATGACGATGAAGATGAATTGGTGATTTCACCGCTCGCCGGCGGCGGCTGGGATGTGGACGCCCGCGTCGAGCTTGCCGACTTCGCGGAAGAAACCGGTTTGCAGCTTGATAGCGATGATGACGAGATTGATACGGTGGGCGGCTTCGCTGTTTCGCTCGCCGGGCGCGTGCCGCAACGCGGCGAAGTCCTGTCCGGCCCGGGCGGCTTCGATCTGGAAGTGACCGAAGGCGACTCGCGCAAAGTCCGCAAGCTGCGCATTCGTCCCTCCGCAGCGGCGGTCGCCGCGGTTCCATCGCCTGCCGGCAAGGCTGCGGAGTAGCGGTCTTGAATTCATTCCTTTCCCGTGCGTCCGGGCTGCTTCTTGAGGCATCCGAGAGGTTGCGCGCGGCGACGGGATGGCGGCGCTGGCTGATCGCATTTTTTGCGGGCGTCGCCGGCGCCCTTGCCATGGCGCCGATCTATGCGCTGCCGCTATTGGCGGTCTCCTTAAGCGTCTTTGTGCTGTTGATTGACAGCGCGAAAACGCATCAGCGCCCGCGCCGCAGCGCTTTCGCCGCCGGATGGTTCTGGGGCTTCGGGTATTTTCTGGTCGGCCTGTACTGGATGGCGCTGTCATTCTTTGTGCAGGCGGATCAGTTCGCCTGGATGGCGCCCTTTGCGATGACCGGCATGCCGGCCTTTCTCGCCTTGTTCACCGGGCTTGCCGCACTCATCTGCGCGCCCTTCGACAAGACGGGCTGGGCGCGCATTGCGCTTTACGCCGCTGTCTTCGCGATGATCGAATATCTGCGCGGTCATATCCTGAGCGGGCTGCCGTGGAATTTGGCCGGGCAAGCCTTGGCGGGCAGCGCGATCGGCGCGCAGAGTGCAGCCTATTACGGTGCATACGGATTAAGCCTTGTCGCGGTGTTTCTCGCCATGGCGCCGGCGGCGGGACTGCAGGGCGGTGCCAAACCGCACGGGCTTTCCGGGCTCGCGGTTGCAATCATCGGGACCGGCGTTCTTTTTCTCATTGGCTTTTTGCGACTTGGTTTCCCGCTAACGCCGCCTTCGCCTCAAGCTTATGTGCGGATCGTGCAGCCCAACATCCCCCAGCGCGAAAAAATCGACTGGGATTTCTGGGCGAAAAATTTTGAGCGCCAGATGGAGCATTCGCGCGGGCCAAAGCCCGGTGTTGCAGACGCGCCGCTCTATATTATCTGGCCGGAAAACGGCGCGCCGCTGCTTGATGAGGCGCAAACCGCGCTCGCAGTGATCGGCGAGGACCTGCCGCAAAACACGGTGCTGATCGCGGGCACGGTGCGGCGCGAGCGTGATGGCGCGGATCAGGAGCGCTGGTATAATTCCATCGCCGTGGTCGAACAGACGCCCGCCGGCGCCGCCGTCACCGCGCATTATGACAAGTCTCATCTGGTGCCGATCGGCGAGTATCTTCCGTTTTTTGATTTCTTCCAGCGCATCGGGCTCGCGGCCCTGACGCCCTATCAGGATCAGGGGTTTTCCGCCGGGCCGGGACCGCAAACGCTGTCCGCCGGGGGAACGCGCTTCTCGCCGATGATCTGTTACGAAGCGATTTTTCCGCGCGCGTCCTATCCGCTGGACCAGCGCCCCGATTGGCTGGTGGTCGCCACCAATGACGCCTGGTTTGGCGACAGTTCCGGGCCGCGTCAGCATCTCGATATGGCGCGCCTGCGCTCTATTGAGACCGGCCTGCCCATGGCGCGCTCGGCCAATACGGGCGTTTCCGCCCTGATTGACGGCAAGGGCAGGGTGCTCGCCCGGATTCCGCTTTATCAAGCCGGAAAGATCGACGCGCCGCTGCCGCAGGCCATGCCGCGCCCGTTTTACGACCGCTTCGGCGATTGGGTCTTCTTTTTGATGTTGCTCGCCTTTTTGGGTTTTGCCCTGGCGCCCTGGCGGCCTGCGCGCGCGACCGCATAAAGCGCAACCTTTGCGGGACTAATCAATGTCCTCTATAAGGCCCCCCGAAGTGAAGACGCGGCGCCAGAAGGCCCGTGAAAGGCATGGGGAGTGCCATGACAATTCCGCAGAAAGCGGGTGAAAGCGAGCTTGCGCGCCCAAAGCGCAGCGCGCCGCATCCGATCGATGTTCATGTAGGCGCGCGGGTGAAGCTCCGCCGCATGGTGCTGGGCATGAGCCAGGACTCGCTCGGACGATCACTGGGCCTGACCTTTCAGCAAATCCAGAAATACGAAAAGGGCGTCAATCGCATCGGCGCAAGCCGGATGTTTGAGCTGTCGCAATTGCTCGACGTGCCGGTGCAGTTCTTTTTCGAAGACGCCGGCGGCGACGCTGGCGGCGGGGCGCCAGCGCCCGGTTTTGCAGAAGACTCAAGCGGCGGCACGGTGATGGATCTGATGACGTCGGCGGAAGGCGTGCAGCTTTGCCGCTATTTTTCCGGCATCAAAGACCCGGAAGTGAAGAAGCGGGTGCTGGATCTGGTGCGGTCGATCGCCGAAACCGAAGGCGGCCCGGTTTCCTGACCCTTGCATCGGCCGGGCTGAATTCTTTTCGCTTTCGGTTGGACAGAGCCGCGTGGTTTCGCTATAGCCCCACATATAAACTTTTCTTTATATGTGGGATTTATCAGCTCTATGGCGCGCCAGACTTACCTGTTCACTAGCGAAAGCGTTTCCGAAGGCCATCCTGACAAGGTGTGCGACCGCATCTCCGACGAAGTGGTCGACCTGATTTACCGTGAGGCCGAAAAGGCGGGCATGAGCCCGTGGGATGTGCGGGTCGCTTGCGAAACCCTGACCACGACCAACAAGGTCGTCATCGCCGGCGAAGTCCGCGCGCCTGAAGCGCTGATGGACGGCAAGGGCGGGGTCAAGCCGGAAGCCTTTGAACGGGTCGCGCGCGAAGCGATCAAAGCCATCGGTTACGAGCAGGACGGTTTCCATTGGAAAACCGCTGATGTTCAGGTGCTGCTGCACGGCCAGTCCGCAGACATCGCGCAAGGCGTCGACAAGGCCGCTGACGCAAACGCAGAAGGCGCGGGCGATCAGGGCATCATGTTTGGTTACGCTTGCCGCGAAACGCCGACGCTGATGCCGGCGCCGATCTATTACAGCCACAAAATTCTTGAAGACCTCGCCGCCGCGCGTCACGCCAATGAAGGCGAAGCGGGCCGTCTCGGTCCTGACGCCAAGAGCCAGGTCACCGTGCGCTACCGCGACGGCAAGCCGGTGGAGATCACGTCGATCGTGTTGTCGACGCAGCATCTCGACCCGACATGGAATTCCGCCAAGGTGCGCGAAGTGGTCGAGCCTTACATCCGCAAATCCGTCGAGGGTCTGCCGATCGCCGCTGATTGCGCATGGCATGTGAACCCGACCGGCAAATTCGTCATTGGCGGACCGGATGGCGATGCGGGCCTGACCGGCCGCAAGATCATCGTCGACACTTATGGCGGTGCGGCCCCCCATGGCGGCGGCGCCTTCTCCGGCAAGGACACCACCAAGGTCGACCGTTCGGCGGCTTACGCCTCGCGCTATCTTGCGAAAAACGTTGTCGCCGCAGGCCTTGCCGACCGCTGCACGATCCAGCTTTCCTATGCAATCGGCGTCGCCCAGCCCTTGTCGGTCTATGTTGACCTGCACGGCACCGGCAAGGTCGAGGAAGAAGCCCTTGAGCGGGTGCTCGGCGAAGTGATGGATCTGTCGCCATCGGGCATTCGCCGTCAGCTCGATCTTAACAAGCCGGTTTATGCGCGCTCGGCTGCTTACGGCCATTTCGGCCGAGAGCCCGATGCGGAAGGCGGCTTCTCCTGGGAGAAGACGGACCTCGTTGATGCGCTGAAAAAAGCCTTCGCATAAAAAACGTCTTTACGCGCGAAAAGCGCGCTCTAGATTTCATCGCGCCGCGCGGGTTTGCCCCGCGCGGCGTTTTTTATGGGTGACTTATGCAGGCGAGCCTCTGGCACATGATTGCGCCGATCATTCTTCTGTCGCTGTCAAACGTCTTTATGACTTTCGCCTGGTACGGCCATCTGAAGGTCAAGGCGGCGCCCTTGTTCCTGATCATTCTGGCGAGTTGGGGCATCGCCTTTTTTGAGTATTGCCTCGCGGTTCCGGCGAACCGGATCGGTCATGGGGTCTATTCGGCGGCGGAGCTGAAAACCGTGCAGGAAGTCATCACGCTGGTGGTCTTCGCGGGGTTTTCCGCGCTTTATCTGCAAGAACCCCTGACCCTTAAACAGATTGCGGGCTTTGCGCTGATCGCCTGCGGCGCGGGGCTGGTGTTTTTCAAGGGGTGAGGGCGGCGAATAAAATCTGCGTTGCGCGGCGGCGGACAGAGGATTATTTTCGCACCGGCAAGCGCATGAGACGATGCAGACGCCTGCATTTCCGCTTGCCCGGGCAATGCCTGGAACAGAAAGCAACATCATGAAAGCGATTACGACGACATTGCTCCGTAAGGGAGCGATCAGCCTTGCAATAGCGGCGGCTGCGGCGGCTTGCGCCGCCTCCGGCCCATCCTCTTCGGCGAAAACAGTGGTGATTGATCCAAACGCGAGCTTTCTTACGATGATCAACGTTCTGACGCCCGCCCCCGGCAAACAGGACGAGGCGATCCGCCTTTTGCAGGCCGGAATGGAAAAAGAAATGAGCCTTCAGCCGGGGTTCCTCTCATCGAGCATTCACAAAAGCCTGAACAGCGAAAATGTCGTTGTCTACGCGCAGTGGAAAGACCAGGCGTCGGTGGATGCGGCGGTTAAAGTCATTCAGGGCGGCGGCGCGCCGAATATGGCTGAAGTGTTCTCCGTCGCGCAGCCGGAATACCATCCCTATAAGGTTGTGTCGGTGCATCTGGCGCAAAGCGACGCTGACTAAAGCAGCGTTGACAAAGCCGCATTAGATTTGCGGCTTTCAGTTTTGCAGGCTGATTAACTATGGTCCGCGCCTTTCGGGGCTTGGCGGTGGACCATAGCCTTGCGCACCCGTCTGCTCATTCGCTAAGGACGCGGGATTATGAGCGAAGACAAATACATCCCCCGCCTTTATGGCCGCCAGATCGACAAGCCGCTGCGCGAGCGTCAGGCGCAGTTGATGCGCGAGCTGTTGCCGCGCCTCGCCGTACCGATGACCAACAAGATCGATCTTGCGGCGCTTTTTCCGCAGGCGGAGGAATATCAGCTTGAAGTCGGCTTTGGCGGCGGCGAGCATCTCGCCTGGCAGGCGGCGCATCATCCCAAAACCGGCTTCATCGGCGCCGAGCCTTTCATCAATGGGGTCGCAAAGCTGCTGACCCATATTGACGAAGGCGGACTGGAAAATGTGCGCGTCCATCATGATGATGCGCGCCCTTTGATCGAGGCGCTGCCGGATGCGTCGCTGTCGCGCATCTATGTGCTGCATCCCGATCCGTGGCCGAAAAAGCGTCACCATAAACGGCGGATGATTTCCCCGTGGTTCTTCACCGAAGCGGCGCGGCTGATCAAACCCGGCGGCGAATTGCGGGTGGCGTCCGACATTCGCGATTACATCCGCTGGACCTTGATGCATGCACAACATGCGCCTGACTTTGAATGGACGGCGGCGCGCGCGGCGGACTGGCAAGACCGGCCCGATGACTGGCCGCAGACCCGCTATGAGGCGAAGTCCCTGCGCGAGGGGCGGACGCCGGCCTATCTGATCTTTCGCCGGAAATAAGCTTCGTCGCACATCAGGCCCGGCTTACGGAGTTTTGACTTGCGCGCCATGGCGGCGCCGGGACAAATGCGGACATGTTGAAATCCATCTCCCGCCTTGTGCTGCTCGCCCTCATGCTGGCGCTGCCCGCCTGCACCAAGTTGACAATCGCATGGACCGATCTTGAACCTGCCGGCGACGCCGCAACGCCGCCGGTCATGGCCGTCTTTGCGGGCGCGCCGCCGGTGACGACGCCGGACCAATGGCGCGATCAGCGCGCGCCGGCCTTGCGCGAAGCCTTGCAGCGCGAGGTTTACGGCTACATGCCCGACGCCGCGAAGACGGAGGTGATTTCGCACAAGGTGATCAATCCGTCGGCCTTTGGCGGCAAGGCGGTGCTGGAAGAATACCAGCTCGCGGTCACCGCGACCTTCAACGCCGTGGCGGTGGAGACGAAGGGCGCCGATGAAAGCGTCGGCTTCATCATGGATGTGGCGTTGCCGAAAAATGCGGCGGGTCCGACGCCGATCATCCTGATGGAGACCTTCTGCAGTCGCTGGAACACCTTGCCTGACGCGGCGGTCGCCGGCGCGCCGGAGGAAATGAAACAGGGCGGCGGCGTCATGAATTATGTCTTTGGCCGCTATATCTGCACGCCGCCGGTCGAGGCGATCCTCGATGCGGGCTATGGAATCGCGACGATCTTCCCGAGCGAAATCATTCCCGACAGCAAAGAAGACGGCCTGGCGCAATTGCGCCGCCTGTCTGCGGGCCATGAAGACGACGACACGCGCTGGGGCGCCATTGCGGCCTGGGGCTGGGCGTTTTCACGCATGACCGACGTGCTGGCGGAAGATCCGCGCATCGATCAGGACGCGATCATCACCTGGGGGCATTCGCGATACGCCAAAGCCGCCCTGGTCGCCGCCGCTTTTGACGACCGCATTGACGGCGTGATCGCGCATCAATCGGGCACAGGCGGCGCCTCGCTCAATCGCAACAAGAAGGGCGAAAGCGTCAAAGCGATCACCAAGGGCTACCCCCATTGGTTTTCGCAGTATTATGCCGCCATGGCCGGGCGCGAAGAGGAGATGAGCACCGACCAGCATGCGCTGCTGGCGCTGATTGCGCCGCGCCCCGTGCTGCTGGGCAATGCGCGCCGCGATGTCTGGTCAGACCCTAATGGCGCGTTTCGCGCGGCGATGGGCGCCGATGCGGCCTATGAATTGCTGGGCGGCGCGGGACTGGAACAGGCGCGGCTCGATGATTGGCGCCCAGACGCGGATATCGCCTTCTGGATTCGCCCCGGCACGCATGGGGTGGTTGAAGAAGACTGGCCGGCCTTTTTGCAGTTTCTGGACGCGCATTTTCCTTCCGCGCGGTGATGCGCGCGCTTTCGAGCGCGGCGAAAAGACCGCGACATGACGGCCGGAAAGCACTGGAAATTGACAAGGCTTGCAGGCGATAATCGCGCTGGCGCATCATTTGCAACGGGCGGCGATGCGGAGCGTTTCGGGGAGACCATTGGGTGATGACGGTGAATAACGGAATGGAAGCGGATCTGGCGCGCCTCGACGCCTTTGCGGCGGAGCGCCGGGCCGATTACGAAAATGGCGATCCGTTTCCCCATATCGCATTGGATGATTTCATTCACCGCGATGTGCTCGATGGCGTGCTCGCCGAAGTGGAGGCGCGCGACGCGGCGCAGTGGTCGGATATGAGCGATCGCTATCAGAAAAAATCCGCGCTCAATTCGACCCGCCTGATGGGGCCGAAAACCCGCGCGCTGGTGCAATTCCTGAACGGTCAGGAAGTCATCATGTTCCTGGAAAAGCTGACCGGCATTGAAGGGCTGGTGCCCGACCCGCTGCTGGCGGGCGGCGGCTTGCATGAATTGCGTCCCGGCGGATTTCTCGGCGTGCATGCGGATTTCAATTTTCAAAAACACATGCGCCTTGATCGCCGCATCAATCTTCTCGTTTATCTCAACAAGGATTGGGATGAAGATTGGGGCGGCAATCTGGAGCTGTGGGACACCTCGATGAAAACATGCGTCAAACGCTATGCGCCACTGTTTAATCGCTGCGTGATTTTCAACACCACGGATAAAAGCTTTCACGGCAATCCGCAGCCGGTGGCGACGCCGGATGGACGCATTCGCCGATCCATCGCCATGTATTATTACACCAATGGCCGCCCCGAGACGGAAGTCTCCGACGCGCATATGACGAATTTCCAATATCGTCCGGGTGAAGCGAGCGCCATGGAGCGCAGCAAACGCACCTTGAAAAAATTCGTGCCGCCGATCATTTCCGAATGGCTCGAAAACCGCCGCAACTAGACCTCCCGACATAAAAACGCCGCCGACGCTATCCAGGGAAGGGAGCGCGCCGGCGGCTGCGAAGGGGGTGGGCGTTAGTCACCGCGCCTCCGCATAGGACGCGCCCGTCTGGCGGGCGTGATAGGCGGTCAGCTCCGGCGCAGCCACATTAGCGACCGCTTGCGCCACCAGATCGTCGCGGCAGGCGCGGATGGATCTCGGCGCCACCGAAGTCATCGCGGTGCGCCGATGCAACTGGCGGCAATGAATTTGCGCGTCCCGCATAAAACCCGCGTAAATTTCTTCGACTGGCGCATCGCGATCGAAATGCAGCACGATTTTGACTTTTTCTTCCTCCGCCAGCGCCGGTGCGGCGGCTGCAGCGCAGGCGGTGAAGGCGAAAGCGGCGATGACGGTTTTCAGCTTGGGTTTGCTCATTTGTGTCTCCTGTTCCTGGGCGGACTGTCCGCGATGGGTGATGCGCAAAGCCTTGCGTGAACGCCGCAAAACGTCCTGATCGCGCGCTGAGGTTTTCGCGATGGATTTCTTAAGCCTTGAAAAGGCGCGGTAATTTTCAAAAAAGAGCGAGCGGAAACGCCGTTCCTGTGTTAGGAATGCTTCCATCCAGGGACGTTCATAAGCCGTCGCACAACACGCCGCGCCGGCCATCGATCACAGGGGAGATGCGATCCGTGTCTGGCATCCCGGAATCGGCCTTGTCCCAGACGCCGCCGCGCCGGCCCTTTATGGCGGGCGGCGTCACCGTCTTTGCGGCGCGCAATCTGCTCGTCAAAGACGGCGCGGAAATGCGGCTAGAGCCGAAAGTCATGGATCTTCTTTGCGCGCTGGCGGCGAGGCCCGGCGGGGTGATGGCGCGCGAGGCGCTGATCGAGGCTGTGTGGGGCGTTGAATTTGGCGGCGATGAAAGCCTGTCGCGCGCCATATCGCTTCTGCGCAAGGCGTTCAAGGATCTGGGTGAAGACGCAGAAATCGTGGAGACCGTGCCCAAGCGCGGCTATCGTTTCGTCGCGCCGGTGGCGGACGCGCCGCCGAGCGCCGCCGCCGAGATTTCTCCGTCTCAACCGGCGCCTCGTGCGGCGAAGGATGAACCGCGAGAAAGCCTTGCCCGGATATTTGTGACGCGGCGCCGGGCGATCTTCGCCGCTTTGGCCGCGGCGTCGCTCGCGGTCATATTGCTGGCGCCGCGTTTTTTGCGCCGGCGCCGGTCAAGCCGCTCGCCTCTGTTGTGGTGATCCCGTTCACAAATCTCAGCCCGCAAGAAGCGCAGGATTATTTTGCGCTCGGCGTGTCCGATGAAATCAGATCGACCTTGTCGCGGATACAAGACCTCAACGTCACCGGCCGCATCTCATCGCAAACTTACGGCGATGGCGCTGCGACGCTTACGCAGATCGGTGAAGCGCTGAATGTCGCCTATGTGCTTGACGGCACCGTGCGGTCGAGCGGCGGGCGCGTGCGCATCGCCGCTGAGCTGCTTGAAGCAAAGACGGGCTACGAAATCTGGTCGCAAAGTTACGATCACGAGCTGACGGCGGAAAATCTGTTCGGCATTCAAAAAGACATCGCCATGTCGGTCGCGGGCGCCTTGTCTATCGCGCTCGATGTTGAGCGTCTTGATGTGCTTGTCGGCGCCGGGACCGACAATCTCGAAGCCTATGAGCAATATTTGCGCGGGCTCGCCACCACGCGCACCACATTCGGGCCTAGGGCGGAAGCGGTGGCGTTTTTTCAGCGCGCCGTGGAGCTTGATCCGGAATATGGCGCGGCCTGGGCGCAACTGGCGCTGGCGACGGGAGTTCAATCCTACGCGACAGGCGTCAGCGCGGAAATCCGGCGCGTGCAAAAGGAAGGACGCGAAATGGCGGAGCGCGCGGTTGCGATCGATCCTAACGCCGCCGCATCGCATTCCGTGCTCGCCTCGTTTCTCTGGTCGGGAGGCGATTGGGTCGCCGCGGCGAAGGCGAATGAGCGGGCGCGCGAGCTTGGCCAGAATAATTTGACCCTGCTGGGCGACGGGATGTTCTTCTTGCGCTGCGGGCGGCTAGATGACTCGCTGGCCGCGTTGCATCGCGCCGTCGAGCTTGACCCTTTGAGCGTTACCTTGCGCGCGCGCATTCCTTTTGTGTGGGTGTTGCAGGGGCGGGTCGAGGAGTCCGAAGCGCTCATGGAAGAACTGGCGCCGCAGTTTTTTTCGCCGACAATGCAAGGCTATTCCCGCTGGCAACACAGCATCAACAAGAATGATCCGCCGGAGGTGTTGCGCGAAAAATTCGCAGCATTGGTCGAGATGGCGCCGCCCGAAACAGCGGATTTTTACGCGGAGCTGGCGATGGTGCTTCACGACCGTCCCGCTGCGCGGACGCTGTTGCGCGAGAATTATGTAAGGCTGTTTGAGACCTATCCGTCGGTGGGAGAGGATATGGCGCAGATCGCCGGATATCTCGGCGATCCGGAACTTGCGCTCGACATCGCCAGACGCGAAACGGACCGCAATTTGCAGTTGATATTTTTTTCTGGCGGCCGGTGCTGGCCGATATGCGCCGGCTTGATGGGTTCAAGGATCTGGTGCGCGACATCGGGCTTGTCGAATATTGGCGCGCTTATGAATGGCCGGATTTTTGCCGGCCATTGGGAGAGGATGATTTCACCTGCCGGTGATTGCTTTAGCGCTCTTTGATCCGCGCGGGCGCGCCGACCGCCAGCGCGCCGGGCGGCACGTCGCTCAGCACCACTGAATTCGCGCCAATGACCGCGCCGTCGCCGATCCGGATATGACCGAGCAGCACCGCGCCGACGCCGATATCGACGCCATTGCCGATTATCGGTTTGCCGTTGAGGTCCCTCTTGCTCTTGACGCCGAAGGTTGTGTTCTGACGGATGGTGACGTCATCGCCGATAGAGCGGGCGACCAAAATCATGCCGCCGAAATGTTCCAGCGTCACCCGGCGGCCGACCTTCACCGTATACGGAATATCAATGCCGCAGGTCATCTGCACCCATTTGCGCCATACCCGATAGAGCAGCGTTAAGGGCGCGCGCAGTAATTTCGGTTTGACGCCCATGCGCCAATTGCCGAAGCGATGATTGAACAGCGCCCAGAAGCCCTGCGCCCAGAAGCCTTCTTCCTGTGCGCGCATATCCTCTGCGACCAGCGCCCAATAGCCGATATCCGCCGGGTTTTCATTGGTTTCGCCGCGCGGCAAGGGCGGGGCGCTGGCGTCTGTCGTTGCGTCGCTCACTTTGCGTCGCCTCCTTGCATGTTCACCCTGATGAACTGGCGAATATTGGCGAGAATAGCGGATGCGTCCTTGCCGGTCACCACGCGCTTGCCCGCATGCAGCAGCGAGCCCGCAAGCCAGCCGATATCGGCGAGAAATCCATAGACGCGCCCGTGATTGGTGCGGAAATAATGGCTGCGAGAGTGAAACCAGTAGGCGGGCGAGACCTGATCTTTTGTCTTGCCGTCGGTGACGCCGCTCGACTGACCGACCAGATGAACCGCGCGGGCGTCATGCACATACCAGGTCTGCCAGCCGGCGCGCCTGGCGCGCAGCATGAAGTCGGTTTCTTCGTAATAGAGGAAATAGGCTTCATCGAAGAGGCCGATCTCGTCAAAGACCTCGCGGCGGATCAGCGCCGCGGCGCCGCAGATCCAGTCTTCCTCATAGGTTTCGTCGCGCTGCGGCGGCGCAATAATCTGTTTGCTGAATAGTTTGTAGAACAGCCCGGTCTGCGAGCTGTTGGCGAATTCCCCCAGCGCGGTGAAATAGCGAAAGGCGGAAATCTGCGGCTCGCCGTCTTCGCCTTCCAGCTTGGCGCCGGCTATCCCCGCCTGGCTGTGGGCGCTCATAAAGTCGACGAGCGTTTTCAGCATGCCGGGGCGCGGATAGGCGTCGGGGTTCAGCAGGAACACAAAGTCCGCCGGCGTTTCTTCGGTGAGGATTTCGCGCAGGGCGGCGTTGTTGCCTTTTGCAAAGCCGCCATTTTCGCGCTCTGGCATGAAGCAGACTTGCTCATCCAGATGCTTGTCGCGAACAAAGGCTGCGAGCTTTTCCGCGTCGCCCTCGGGCGAGGCGTTGTCGACAATATAAATTTTCGAGCCGGGAAACGCCGCCTGCTCCGTCAGCATGGCGTCCAGATGGGCGATGATCAGATCCGCCGCGCGGTAATTGACGATGATCGTCGCAATGCGCGGCGTTGTTGTCTCGGCGCTCATGATTTGTACTCGATGAGGCGCGCTCTGGCCCCGGTCATGCGGTTAAGATGATATTTCAACACGCCTTGGGCTTCGGCGAATTTGCCGAGGGTCAGCAAGGTCGCATCGCCCCAGTCAAAAGCCGAACCGCCCCGCGCGAGCGCGATGCGTGCGATCTGCAACGGATATATCAGCAAGCCCAGCAGCGCCGCCGGGTGAACGAGGAGCGCCGCCAGCAATGCAGCGGGCGCAAAGGCCGACCATAAAAGCGCGCGCCGCGCCTCCGCCGCCCAGATGCGTTTTGGCGATGCTTTATGCAGCGTTGAAACTTCCGCATAAGCATGACCGGCGCGCATGGCGCGCTTCCACCATTGCGAGAGCCTGGTGATCGCGGCGTCATGGCGGGTCATTTCTTCATCGAGGCGCATGATGCGAAAACCCTGTTCGCGCATCCGCAAACACAGTTCCGGTTCCTCGCCGGCGATCAGCGTATCGTTAAAGCCGCGCACGGCCTCAAACGCCGCAACGCGCATCAGCGCATCGCCGCCGCAAGCGTCAGCGTCGCCGATCGGCGTCGCCCATTCCCGGTCGCATTGCGCATTGAACAGGCTGGCTTCGGGAAATTTTTCACGGCGCCGGCCGCAGGCGGCGGCGACGTCCGCATGGGCGGAAAGAAAGGCGGCGGCGCGGGTGATCCATTCCGGCGCCAATTCGCAATCGCCATCGACAAACTGAACGTAAGCCGGCGCCGCTGTCTGGGTCAGGCGCGCGAAACCGGCATTGCGCGCGCGCGCGGCGGTGAAGGGCTGGCTCATATCGAGGGCGACCACCTCCGCCCCATGGGCGCGGGCCGCGGCGACGCTGTCATCGGTGGAGCCTGAATCAACATAAACGATGGGGTGTGCGCGCCCGAGCGAGTTCAGGCAGGCGACCAGCCGCGCGCCTTCATTGCGGCCGATAATGACCACGCCAACCGTCGTCTCGTCGTTAATATTTTGCTGATCGTTCATATGCGTCCCGTTCATACATGGACGCAATTTTCGTGCAAGAAGGGTTAATCAGGCGTCAGGCGTATCGCCGTCCGCCGAACATCGCGCCGAGCAGGCCAAAGATAAACGACGCGCCGCCCCACAGCACCGCAAAGCCGCCGCCGGCATAGACCAGCCCGTCAATGGTGGCGGGCACGGCGGGTTTAAACTGTTCGTAGACGGACAGAGTGATGTCTTTCATCTGGCTGCGCGCCAGGACCAGCGGGCGCACCATGTCGCTTGCGGCTTCAAGCTCGGCCATATGGGCGCTTAAAATCTCATAGCGTTCGACCGAGGAAACATAGGTGTCGCACAGCGCATCAAGAAGGCCTGTCGCGGTCCGGCATTCGCCCAGCGCGCGCTCGCGGCCATAGCCATATTGCGCGATATTGGCGTCGAACTCTTCCACCACGATTTCCAGTGAGTGAAGCTGGCCTTGAAGGTTCTGCATATATTGCAGCGTGAAACCCGGCCCCTGGCTGCCGATTACGGCGCCGGCAATGCCCAGCAGAAAAGCAAGAAAGCGTCCCATGCGCGTGTCCCCTCGACAGTCATTCCCCAGCCGTGAGTTTGGCTGATCGGGCCGCCAAAATCCATAGCGGCGAACGCCTTGGAAAGGTTGGGTTTTAGCGCGGGCGCCGGCGCGTGGCGGCGATTATCCCGCCGAGACCGGCGAGCATCAGCGGCAGCGCCCCCGGCAGGGGCGTCACCAGCACCGGCGGTTCCGGCGGACCGGTCGGGGGCCCTGTGGGAGGGCCGCTTGGAGGGCCGGATGGCGGGCCGGACGGAGGGCCCGCAGGCGGCCCTGACGGCGGGCCATCAGGCGGGCCTGAAATCGGCGGGGTGGCGGGCAGGCCGCCATAGCCGGGGATGAGAACCCCCGGAAAGCCGCCTGCCGGCGGGACCGTTCCGGGGCCGAGACCGCTTCCGCCGGGGGCCAGTCCCGGCGCCATGGCGAGGGCGAACGGGTCGCCGGGATAGGGATCGGCCGGACCCACGCCGGCGCCATCGCCCTGCGACAGGGCGCGGATCATCGCTTTTTGCAAGGGCGCATCGCCCTGACGGGGCGCGGATCGGGCGAGAATGCGAGGGCGTGCCGGCGCGGCGAGATGATTTTGCGCGACGAGATCGCCGCCGCCAGGCGCTTCGCCCGGCTGATAGGGGTGGCAGAACACTTCCCACAGCCCGCGGCGCTCGACGCCCGGATCGCCCGCGCCGCCGCAGCGGGCGCCGGCGCGCTGCGCCTTGACCAGGCTGGCGTAATCGGGGGCGGTATCTGTCTCGATCTGGGACGGATCAAGGCTGGCGCTGGCGAGATTTTCCCCGCGCGCTTTGCCCGCATAATAGGCCAGCGGCGCGCAAAGGCTCGTCACCATCGCCACATAGATGGTCAATGCGAGGGCGCTGCGGGTTGATAGGCGGCTTTTCATGCCGGTGCGGCTCCAAATTCTGTACTGGAGCCTTCAATTTTCGGGCCTTTTTTCCGGCTTTGCCGGGGCGGGGGCTGACAAGCGGCCAATTGAGGCCTATATAGCCAATCAAACGCTGTCAGATTTGATAAGCGGGCCCCGCGGGGCCCGCTTTTTCGTTACTAAAGGCCCTGTGCCGGAAAGCTTTTGCTTGCTGCTTGAAGATCGCCTTTTTGCTATGATCGAGCCGGTTGCTCAAACCGCCGGGTTTGAACTCGTGCGCGTACGCATCACCGGCGGTCAGACCAAGACGTTGCAAGTTATGGCGGAGCGTCCCGACCGGACCATGAGCGCATCCGATTGCGCGAAGCTGTCGCGGGCGCTGTCGCCAGTGCTCGATGACACGGACCCGATCGAAGGCAATTACACGCTGGAAGTTTCCTCGCCCGGCATCGACCGGCCGCTGGTGCGGCTGAAAGATTTCGAAGACTGGCAGGGATGGCCGGCGAAGCTTGAATTGAATCGTCTCGTCGAAGGCCGCAAGCGCTTTAAAGGCGTGGTCGCCGGCGTCGATGACGGCAAGGCCGCTTTCGATATTGAAGGCGAAGAAGATACGGCGCTGTTTCCGCTTGAGTGGATCGCCAGCGCCCAGCTTGTTCTGACCGATGAGCTGATACGCGAAACCATGAAGGCGGATAAACAGGCCCGCCAAACGACAGGAGAAAATGAGATGGAGTCCTCTCAATGAACGCGGTGAGCGCCAACAAACTGGAACTGATCCAGATCGCTGAGGCGGTGGCCCGTGAAAAATCCATCGACAAATCGCTCGTCATCGAGGCGATGGAAGACGCGCTGGCGCGCGCCGCGCGCACCCGTTACGGCCATGAAACTTTGGTCAAAGCGGAGATCAATCCGAAAACCGGCGAAACCAAATTGTGGCGCCTGCTCGAAGTGATCGAGGAAGTCGAGAACGACCAGACGCAGATGGCCCTGTCCGAAGCGCTGCACCGCAATCCGGAAGCGGAAGTCGGCGACTTCATGTCCGAGCCTTTGCCGCCGATCGATTTCGGCCGTCAGGCCGCCATGGGCGCGAAACAGGTGATCACGCAGAAAGTGCGCGAAGCCGAACGCGACCGTCAGTATGAAGACTTTAAAGACCGCCTTGGTGAAATCATCAACGGCATCATCAAGCGCGTTGAATATGGTCATGTGATTGTCGATCTCGGCAAGGCCGAAGCGATCATCCGCCGCGACCAGCAATTGCCGCGCGAGAATTACCGCAATGGCGATCGCGTGCGCGCTTACATCATGGATGTGCGCCGCGAAACGCGCGGGCCGCAGATATTCCTGTCGCGCTCGCACCCGCAATTCATGGCCAAGCTGTTCGAACAGGAAGTGCCGGAAGTCTATGACGGCGTCATTGAGATCAAGGCCGTCGCCCGCGATCCGGGCAGCCGCGCCAAGATCGGCGTGTTCTCCAACGATCCCGGCATTGACCCGGTCGGCGCTTGCGTCGGCATGAGAGGCTCGCGGGTTCAAGCCGTGGTCAACGAACTTGGCGGCGAGAAAATCGACATCGTGCCGTGGAACGACAATGAAGCCACTTTCGTCGTTAACGCGCTTGCGCCGGCGGAAGTCACCAAGGTCGTTCTCGACGAAGATCTCAAACGCATCGAAGTCGTGGTGCCGGACGAGCAATTGTCGCTCGCCATTGGCCGCCGCGGCCAGAATGTGCGTCTCGCTTCGCAACTGACCGGTTATGAAATCGACATCATGACCGAGGAAGAAGAAAGCACGAAGCGCCAGGAAGAATTCAAGGTGCGCACCGAGCTGTTCATGGCGGGCCTTGATGTGGACGACATGATGGCCGGCCTGCTGGTTTCCGAGGGCTTCTCCAAGATCGAGGAGATCGCCTTTGTTGAAATCGAAGAGCTGATCGACATTGATGGTCTCGATGAAGAAACCGCGCAGGAGCTTCAGGCTCGCGGCCGCGATTTCATCGAGGCGGAGAATAAAAAGCTTGATGAGCGCCGCAAGGAATTGGGCGTTTCCGACGACATCCTCGAGATGGACGGGCTTGATCTGAAAATGATCGTCACGCTTGGCGAAAACGATGTGAAGTCGGTCGAAGATCTCGCCGGCTGCGCCACCGACGACCTCACCGGCTGGACCGAGCGGGTTGATGGCGAGCGCAAACATTATGACGGCATGCTTGAGGCATACAAAATCACTGCGGAAGACGCGGAAGATTTGATCATGCGCGCGCGTCTGCAAGCCGGCTGGGTGACCCAGGAAGATCTCGACGCCATGAAGGCTGCTGAAGAAGCCGCCGCGGCGGAGGAGGCCGAGGCTGCCGCCGGCGAGTAAAAGGACTGAGCCGGAGCGGCGCTGCGTGGCTTCAGGCGCGGCGCTGACGCCGGAGACGGGGTTGCGTTTCGTCTTGTCGCCGGAAGGCGAACTGGCGCCGGATTTCACCGGCAAGCTGCCGGGACGCGGCGCCTGGCTGACGCCGGATCGGGCGCTGCTTGAGATGGCGCTGAAGAAAGGCGCTTTCGCCCGGTCTTTCCGGGAGGGCGTGAAGGCGCCGGCGGATATCGCCGCGCGGATTGAGGCGGGGCTCGCCAGATTGGCGTTGTCCGCGCTGGGACTGGCGCGCCGGGCCGGTGATGTGGTGACGGGCTTTGAAAAAACCCGCGCCATGCTGGCGGAGAAATCCGCCGCGGTGCTGGTCAATGCCGCCGATGGCGGTGAAGACGGACGCCGCAAGCTCGCAAATCTGGCGGGCGATGCGGTGGTGGTTGAGGTGTTTGCGGAGGCTGAGCTTGCCGCCGCGCTGGGCCGGGACGGGCCGACGGTTCATGTGGGCGTGAAAGCCGGACCGGCGGCGCAGCGTTTCCTGAAGGAGACGAGGCGCCTCGAAGGATTTCGAAGCGGCGCATAAAGCCGCATGAACGTAGGGGTTCGCTGTGGACCCCGGCCTCTTGGGGCTGTATGTCGAAGGCGGTTTTCGCGCGGGACAATGGGTCCCGAGCGCGATGACCGAGAAGAAGGCGCCGCCGCGCGGCGCATTTGGAGATTGGATGAGCGACGACGTCGAAACTGAAACCAGCAAACCGCGCCGGCCATTGACCTTGCGCCGCACGGAAACGGGCGCCGTGAAGCAGAGCTTCAGCCATGGCCGCTCGAAGACGGTGGTTGTTGAAACGAAAAAGCGCCGCGTCCTCACTCCGAAAAAGGATGAGGGCGCCGCCAAGACCGCTGCGGTGGAAGCGCCTGAGAAAAAGGCTGCTGAACCCAAAGCTGCGCCCGCTCCGGCCAAAGCTGCGCCGGCCAAGCCCGCCGCCAAAGCGGCCCCTGCGCGTCAGGCGCCGTCGCGCGATGCTGAAGACAAGCGCAAAGGCGCAGTGCTCAGAACCCTGTCCAATGACGAGAAGCAGGCGCGCGCCATCGCGCTGGCGAAGTCGCGCAAGGACAAAGCCGAACGCGACAAGCGTGAATCCGCAGAGCGCGCCGAACGAGAAGCGCGCGAGGCCGAAGAGCGTTCGCGTCTCGATGAAGAGCGCCGCCGCATCGCCCTTGAAGAAGAAAAACGCGCCCGCGAAGCCGAAGAGCGCCGCAAGGCGGAAGAAGCTGCGCGTGAAGCGCTGGAAGAAGAAGAGCTGGAGCGCAAAAAGCGCAACGCCGCGAAAACCGATGCGCGCGCCAAGGGCCGCGAAGATGTCGAAGCGCGCGCGCCTGACGCCGCCGAAGCCGACAATCCGCTGGCGCAACTTGGCGGCCGCCTGAAATCAAAACGCAAAGGCGCGGGCGGTGATGATCGCCGTGAGGCCGGCAAGGCCAAAGAAGCGCCGCGCCGCCGTTCCGGCAAGCTGACCATCGCGAATGCGCTGGACGATGAAGAGCGGCAACGGTCACTGGCTTCCGTGAAGCGCGCCCGCGAACGCGAAAAACTGGCCCGCCAGCAGCGCGGCGGCGGCGACCGGGTTGTCCGCGATGTGACGATCCCCGAGATCATCACGGTGCAGGATCTTGCCGCGCGTATGTCCATGCGCGCCGTCGAGCTCATCAAGGAATTGATGAACCAGGGCCAGATGGTCACCGCGAACACGACCCTCGACGCCGATACGGCGCAACTGATCGCCGAAGATTTCGGCCACACGGTCAAGCGCGTTGCTGAATCCGACGTTGAAGAAGGTCTCGACGGCGCTGTAGACGCCGAAGACGATCTGAAGCCGCGGCCGCCGGTCGTGACCATTATGGGTCACGTCGACCACGGTAAAACCTCGCTGCTTGACGCTTTGCGCCAGACCGATGTGGTCGCCGGCGAAGCGGGCGGCATCACCCAGCATATCGGCGCCTATCAGGTGACGCTGGATGGCGATCGCAAGGTCACTTTCCTCGATACGCCGGGCCACGCCGCCTTCACCCAGATGCGCGCGCGCGGCGCTTCCGTCACCGACATCATCATCCTGGTGGTGGCGGCGGACGATTCCATCATGCCGCAGACCGAAGAAGCGATCAGCCACGCCAAAGCGGCGGGCGTGCCGATCATTGTCGCCATCAACAAGGTCGACAAGCCGGACGCCAATCCGCAGAAAGTGCGCACCGATCTCCTGCAACATGAGATCCAGGTCGAAAGCATGGGCGGCGACGTTCAGGACGTTGAAGTCTCTGCGCTGAAGAAAATGAATCTCGACGGTCTTCTCGAAGCCATCCTGCTGCAGGCTGAACTTCTCGACCTCAAGGCCAATCCGAAACGCGCGGCGAATGGCGCGGTGGTTGAAGCCCGTCTCGACAAGGGTCGCGGCGCGGTTGCGACTTTGCTGGTCGAGCGCGGCACCTTGAAACGCGGCGACATTGTCGTGGTCGGCTCCGAATGGGGCAAGGTCCGCGCCATGACCGACGACAAGGGCAAGACGATTGACGCGGCCGGTCCCGCTTTCCCGGCGGAAATGCTGGGCCTTAACGGCGTGCCGGAGCCGGGCGATACGTTCAACGTGGTCGACTCGGAAGCGAAAGCCCGCGAGATCGCGGAATTCCGTCATCGCCAGCGCCGCGAAAAAGCCGCCGCCAAAACCTCGGGCACTTCGCTCGAGCAGATGATGGCGCAGCTTCAGGACTCCGAGATCAAGGAACTGCCGATCGTCATCAAGGGCGACGTGCAAGGCTCGATCGAGGCGATTGTCGGCTCGCTGGAGAAATTCTCCACCGAAGAAGTCCGCGTGCGCGTCTTGCATACGGGCGTCGGCGCGATTTCCGAAAGCGACGTCATTCTCGCCGAAGCGTCATCGGCGCCGGTCATCGGCTTCAACGTCCGCGCCAACAAGCAGGCGCGCGAAGAAGCTGAGCGTTCGAAAGTCGAGATCCGCTATTATTCGGTGATCTACAATCTGATCGACGACATCAAGGCGACGCTTTCCGGCATGCTCGATCCGGAACTGCGCGAGACATTCCTCGGCAATGCGGAAATCCTGGAAGTGTTCAACATTTCCAAGCACGGCAAAGTCGCCGGTTGCCGCGTCACCGAAGGCCAGGTCAAGCGCGGCGCGAAAGTCCGCCTCATCCGCGACAACGTCGTCATCCACGAAGGCGAGCTGTCGCAGCTCAAGCGCTTCAAGGACGATGTGCAAGAGGTGCCGTCAGGTCAGGAATGCGGCATGAGCTTCGCCAATTACGAAGACATGCGCCCCGGCGACGTGATCGAGTGCTTCTCGGTTGAGAAGATCACCCGTACGCTATAACCCACCGGCCGGAGATGGTGATGCTCCGTCTTCTCGATCCCGACCGCGACGGTCCCGCGCTGCATGCTGTCTTCGGCGATGAAGAAAGCTGCACCTTTCTCGCCGACCCGGCTGCGCCGTCTGTGGCGGAGACCGTCCGTCTGCTGAATGACTGGGGCGTCAATGATACGACATGGGTGATCGTCGAAGACCCCGAAGGCGACGCGCTGGGCCGGGCGACGCTGATCCCGCGCGCCCGCAATATCTGGGAAATCGGCATCATGATGTGCCCGGCGGCGCGAGCGCGCGGCCTTGCGGCGAAAGCCTTGCGGGTGATCATCGATGAAGGATTTGACCAGCGCGGCGCAAGGCGCATCTTCGCCGATATTGACGAGGACAACGCCGCTTCGATCCGCCTGTTCGAACGGCTAGGGTTTGCGCGCGAAGGCTTGCTGCGCGCCAATTGGCAGACCCATATCGGCGTCCGCCACTCCGTCATTATGGGGCTTGTCGACACCGACCCGCGGCCATGGAAAGCGCCGCGTTAACCGCGAATTCCCTGTAGCGGGGGCTTTTTATTGCGCCCCCAAGGATTATCTTCGCCCCATGAGCAGTCGTTTCACCAGTCAAAAGGGCCCGTCCCAGCGCCAGCTTCGCGCCGGCGAGTTAATCCGTCACGCCCTGTCGGAAATCCTCCAGCGCGAGCCCTTGCGCGATCCCGCCTTGCAAGGGGTTTCGGTCACCATCAGCGAAGTGCGCGCCTCGCCCGATCTCAAACAGGCGAGCGTTTACGCTGCGCCCTTGGGCGGCGGTCAGGAAGATGAAGTGATCGCCGGGCTTAATCGCGTCGCGCCTTATCTGCGCGGCCTGCTCGGCAAGAAGATCGAATTGAAGTTCACGCCGGCGCTGAAATTCCGCCGCGATGAAACCTTCGCCGAAGCGCAGAAGATTGACGCGCTGCTCGCCCGGCCGGACGTCGCCCGCGACCTTGAAAAAGACTAGCGCCCGCACGGCCCGCTCCTTCTCGTAACGCTTGACCTTCGCCGCCGGACCTGTTTGAAGGCGCAACGCACCCGTTCCGCCGTCCAATCCGGCGCGGGGAGTTACAGGACCCAAGTACCAAGAGACATCGAAGGAGCCCCCTGATGGGCAGACGGCGCAATAAAAAAGGCCGGCCGATTTCCGGCTGGCTGATCATCGACAAGGCCTATGATTTCGGCTCGACCGAGGCCGTCTCCAAAGCGAAATGGCTGTTTCAGGCGCAAAAAGCCGGTCACGCCGGCACGCTCGATCCGCTGGCGACGGGCGTCTTGCCGATTGCGTTCGGCGAGGCGACCAAGACATCGGCCTATGTGATGGATGCGCAAAAGCATTACCGTTTCACCGCCCATTGGGGCGAGGCGCGCGCCACCGATGATGCGGAAGGCGACGTCATCGCGACCTCCGACAAGCGCCCGACCCGCGAAGAACTTGAGGCGGTGCTTGCCGATTTCACCGGCGAGATCGAACAGGTGCCGCCGCAATTCTCCGCGATCAAGGTCGCCGGCGAACGCGCCTATGACATCGCCCGCGACGGCGAGGAAGTGAAGCTCGAGCCGCGTCAGGTGATGATCTATGATCTGCGCGTGGTCGACACGCCTTCCGCCGATGAAACCGTGTTCGAGGCCGTGACCGGCAAGGGCGCTTATGTGCGCGCGCTGGTGCGCGACATGGCCCGCGCCGTCGGCACGCAAGGTTATGTGAGCGAATTGCGCCGCCTCGCCGTCGGGCCGCTGCGCGCTGAAAACGGGATCACGCTGGCAGAGCTTGAAGCGATGGAAACGGTGGAGGAGCGCGACGCCGCGCTGCTGCCGATCATCGATGCGCTTTCGGACATGAAGCAGGCGGCGATTGATGGTCCGCAGGCGGATAAATTGCGCCGCGGCCAGCCGGCGGTGATTTCGCCCGCAACCGCCAAGGGCGTGCGCGGCGAAATTGCGGGAAACATCGAGGGCGTGCTCGCGGTCATGCATGACGAAGCGGTCGCGATCTGCGAGCTGGACGGGTTGAAGCTAAAGCCCACCCGCGTGTTCAACGCCTGATCCGGGCATCTCGCTCGCACGTTGCGCCTTTGCCTCGCGTCCAGGCCCCGCAAAGGCCATTTTCGCTCCCAAACCTGTCCTTTTTCGGCGAGACAGGCCGGAATTTTTCCGGTAGCGTTTGGGCTGGGGAAATGAAGGGGAATTCTATGCGTAAGATGTTTGCTGCGATGATGGCGCTCGGCCTTGTGGCTGGTGCGGGGGCTGCGCCTGCTGTCGCGCAGAATAATTTCGCCGCGCCGCAAGTGCGCAATGGCGTTTCAGCCAATGAGATCGTAACGCTTTTCGCCGGTGTCGGCATGGCCGGACAGATTGTCGGCGCCAGCGACGGCGACCAATTGGTCGAGCTGACATCGCCGGAAGGATTCGTCATGTATGTGGCGCTTTCGCGCTGCGCCAGCCAGGCGTCGTCTTCGCCCTGCGTGCAGGTGCAGCCCTATTCGATTTTTGAGGGCCATGGTCTGAGCTTCTCCCATGTGAATGACTTCAACTTCCAGAGGTCGAACATCGCGACGCTGATGATGATGCCGGACGGGCGGGCGTTGCTCGGCCTGAAACTGTTGCTCGATGGCGGTTTCACCATGAGCAATTTCGGCATCAATATGGGCACCTATATGTATGACGTGGCGAAGCTGCTTGAAGGCGCGCCGGGCGATGCGGCGACCAATGTCGCCTATCAGCCGCAACCGGCGTTCGGTCCGGCGCCGGGGGTGATCCCGGCGCCCGCCGCGCAGCCTAACGGGTTTGATGTGGATATGGCCGGCGCCATGCGCGCCGCCGCCGCATTGGGCGGCGATCGCAAGCCCGGCGCGCGCGACTGATTTTCTATTCGGCGATCCGCCAGGCGGTCACCGTGCCCGCGCGCCAGTTCGGGACGATGACGGTGTCGCCGTAAATGTTGAGATCGTTCTGGCTGATCCCCGCTTCGCGCGTATCCAGCAATTGCGTCTTTTCACCGGCTGGCGAGACATAAAAAATTTCGCCGGGCACGGTGGAAACGAGCCAGCCGCCGCCGGGAACCAGCCCGACTCCGTCGGCGGGCGCCATGCCGTTGGCGATCTCCGTCAGCCCGCCTTGCTGGTCCGCCATATAGAGGGAGCCGGTGTCCATGGTGACGATATACATGACATCGCCGGCGCCGAGCACGCCATTGACCTTGCCGAGCCGGTCGTCGTTGATCCACGCCGTCGCCGCGCCATCCTCGATTTTCAGCACAGTATTGGTGAGTGAATCCGACACATACACCACGCCGTTCCAGACAGTGGCGTCGTTCAGAAATTTCGCGCCGTCGACTTCAATGTCGCCCTTCGCCTCGCCGCTCGCCGCGTCGAAAGTCCGCACCCGGTCGATATCGGCGACGTAAAGAACGCCGTCCAGCACCGCCATGCCCTTTGGCGCATCGAACCCGTCTGCAAAGCGCTCATTGACGATCCCGCCATTGGCGTCGATCAGCGAAACCCAGCCCTCGCCATCCTTGGCCGCGCCTTCGCCCGCGACATTTGAAATGAAATAGCCGCCGCCCGGGGCTTCGGCTGCGCCTTCCGGCGAGGAAAAGCCCTCCGCGACCCATAATTGCTCTAGCGTCGGCGCTGTGTGCGCTTCGGTTTGCGCCTCTTGCGTATCGCTCGGCGCGGAGCAGGCGGTGGCGAACAGGATAAAGGCCGGGGCGGCGAAACGCATGTCATTCCTCACTCATGATTGGATCGCGCCAAGTGTTGGCGCGCTTGCGGCTAATCGCAAGTATGCCCGTCAAAAAACTTGACGCGCGCCGCCGCATTTGCGGCGTTTCCTAATTTGAGCAAGTGACGGATTTTTACCGAAAATTCAGCACATTCGCGCTCCGGAGAAGAATTTGTTTACCAAGTTTTGCGTATCTGGCCGATCAATACCGGAGCGCCAAAGTGTTTGTAAAAATCTACGCCTGCATCACGGAACAGCATGATTTCAGGTTGATTCTTGTTGCGTTGGCGATTTGCGCGCTGGGATGTAGCGCGGCGATCAGCATTTCCGGCCGGGCGCAAGCCACGCAAGGGCTTTCGCGCCTGCGCTGGCTGACGCTTGCGGGCTTTTGCGCGGGGTCCGGCATTTGGGCGACGCATTTCACTGCAATGATTGCGTATGAATATGCGATTTCATCCGGCATCGGATTGTGGCAGACCGCGATTTCCTGGGTATTGGCGGTGATAGTCTCCTTCCTCGCTTTCAGCGCGCATACTTATTTAAAAGGCGCGCCCGGAAAACTTTTCGCCAGTCTGATTTTCGTCATTGCGGTCGGCTCCATGCACTACACCGGCATGTCCGCATACCGGACCAGCGCGGTGCTGTCCTGGGACTACAATCTTGTCGCCTTTTCTCTGGGCGTTTGTTTTGCGCTGAGCGCCGCGTTCTTTTTCAGCTTTAAGCCGGGCGCCAGAACCCTGCGCATGATCGGCAGCATGATCGCCATGCTGACCGCAATTTGCGCCCTGCATTTTTCCGGCATGGCGGCGCTGACCATGGCGCCGATCGACAATGCGTCGAGCACAGAGTTGATCCTGCGCGGCGATATGCTTGACGTCAGTATTCTCGGACTGACGGTGCTGGTGGTGGTGACCGGGCTGAGCGCCGCGAATTTCGACCGCCGCATGGCGGTGCAAAAAGAGCAGGAAGCGCAGCAGCTTCGCGCGCTGGCGGATCAGTTGCGGATTGAAAAGGAGCGCGCCGAAGCGGCGACCCTCGCCAAGTCGGAATTTCTGGCCAATATGAGCCATGAAATCCGTACGCCAATGAATGGCGTCATCGGCATGGCCGAAGTGCTGGTGGGCATGGACCTGACGCCAAAGCAGCGCGAAATCGCGGAAGTCATTATTTCTTCCGGGGAATCGCTGCTGACCATCATCAACGATATTCTCGATTTCTCAAAAATCGAGGCCGGCCAGCTAGAGCTGTATGCGGAAGGTTTTGACCTGCGCAAGCTGATGGAGGATACGGCGACCCTGTTTGCCGGTCAGTGCGACCAGAAGGGGATCGACATTTGCGTTCGGTATGATCCCACTCTGCCGGAGCGATTTCTCGGCGACGCCGGCCGCGTGCGCCAGGTCATCACCAATTATGTGAACAACGCGGTGAAATTCACCGAAGCCGGTCATGTGCTGATCCATGCGCGTCCGGCGGGCGATGGCGAGGGATCAGGCGTGCGCTTGTCGGTTGAAGATTCCGGCGTCGGCATCAAGGAAGACAAAATTTCGACCGTGTTCGACAAATTCACGCAAGCGGACATGTCGAGCACAAGGCGCTTTCAGGGCACCGGGCTCGGATTGGCGATCACCAAAGGCCTCGTCGAAACCATGGGCGGCTCGGTTGGTCTTGAAAGCGAATTTGGCGTGGGCACGAAATTCTGGGCGGATTTGCCGCTGGAAAAGGACGCCTATGAAGCGCCGCCGGTGCAGCTGGCGGATATCGCCGGCGCCCGCGTGCTCATCGTCGATGACAATCTGGTCAATCGCCAGGTGCTGAAAGAATATGCCGAGCAATGGGGCGTCTCCACCGTCGCCTGCGCCAGCGTGCGTGAGGCGCTCGCGGTTCTGGAAAAATCCGCCGCCCGCGGGGAAGGCTTCGACCTCATCATTTCCGACTTCCAGATGCCCGAGCAGAATGGCGAAGATTTCGCTATCGCGGTGCGCGCCAGCGAGCAATGGCGGAACACGCCCTTCATCATCCTCTCATCCGTCGGGGATCAGTATGCGCTCGAAAAGCGCCTCAACGGGCAAATCAGCGCGTGGCTCAGCAAGCCGGTCAGCGCCGGTCATTTGCGCCGGGTGATCTCGGAAACCGTGAGCCGCGGCCGGGCCGAAGCCGCCCATGCGGCCGGGGACGCCAAGTCCAGGGAGCCTGCGCCAGATCCGGCGGCGAAAACGGTGCTGCCGCCCATGCGGGTGCTGCTGGCGGAGGATAATCTGGTCAATCAGATGGTCCTGAAAACGCTGCTGGCGAGCGAGCCGGTGGAGGTTGAAACCGCCATGGATGGGGCGCTTGCGGTGGAGGCCTGGCGGCGGTTCCAGCCGGACGTCATCATCATGGACGTCTCGATGCCGAATATGAACGGATTTGAGGCGACCGCCCAAATCCGCGAGATGGAGGCGGCTGAAAAGCTTGCCCCAACGCCGATTATCGCTGCTACGGCCTATGCGCTGGACAGCGATGAAGGGCGCTGTCTGGCGGCCGGAATGGACGATTATCTCTCAAAACCCATCAAGCCCGAGCCATTGAAGGCGATATTGCTAAAATGGAGCCAGCCCGCCCGCCCAGAGCGGCTTTCGGGCGCTGTCCGGGCCGTGTAATTAGGCCCCGGCGGGGCGTATCCCAGCCTTGCATCGGCGGCTCTTTTCCCCCATAAGCCGCCCAATTCCATGACCTTGCTGGACGGCGTCCCGGCGAGGCCGTTATTTCAGCGACGTCGCGGAGAAGATCATATGTCGATTACGGCTGGCCGTAAGGCTGAACTCATCAAAAAATTCGCCCTTAAAGCTGACGACACCGGCTCGCCGGAAGTCCAGGTTGCGATCCTGTCAGAGCGCATTGCAAACCTCACAGAGCACTTCAAAGAGCACAAGAAAGACAACCATTCGCGCCGCGGTCTGTTGAAGATGGTTTCTCAGCGCCGCCGGCTGCTGGACTATGTTAAGCGCGGCGACGAAGCCCGCTACCAGAAGCTGATCGAAGAACTCGGTCTGCGCCGCTAAGCTATCAGCCGCGTGCGCTCTGAACGGGCGCATGCGGAAACGCCCCCAAATCTGGCCCGGCCAGGAGACGCCTTTATGAAATTTTCCGGAACCTCAGCAATCATCACTGGCGGCGCATCAGGTCTTGGCGCCGCAACCGCTGAGGCGCTGGCGAAGGAAGGCGTGAAAGTCGCGCTGTTCGACCTCAATGAGGAAAAAGGCGAAGCGCTGGCCAAGCAATTGGGCGGCGTTTTCTGCAAGACCAATGTCGCCGATGAAGACAGCGTGACCGCGTCGATTGCGAAAGCGGTCAGCGCCCATGGAACGCCGTCGATCCTCGTTAATTGCGCGGGCGTCGGCACGGCCGAGAAAACCCTCGGCAAGAACGGCGTTCACAGTCTCGACCATTACAAGCGCGTCATCGACATCAATCTCGTCGGCACTTTCAATTGCATCCGCCTGGTTGCGGCGGAGATGGAAAAGAATGACTGCCAAGCGGATGGCGAACGCGGCGTCATCATCAACACCGCTTCGGTCGCCGCTTATGACGGCCAGATCGGGCAGGCGGCCTATTCCGCCTCCAAGGCCGGGATCGTCGGCATGACTTTGCCGATTGCGCGCGACCTGATGAATATCGGCATTCGCGTCAACACGATTGCGCCGGGCATTTTCTGGACGCCGATGATGGCGGGCATGGACCAGAAGGTTCAGGATGCGCTCGCCGCCATGATCCCGTTTCCCAAACGCCTTGGCAAACCGGAAGAATACGCATCACTGGCGATGGAGATCTGTCGCAATGTGATGATGAACGGTGAAACAATTCGGCTCGATGGAGCCATCAGAATGCAGCCGAGATAAGGCAAGCGCCGCCCCAGACGGGCGGCGCAATTGCTTTCGGCTTCATATCCACGGCGTCTTGCGATCCGCGTAAGGCGCATTACGAGAAGAGAAAAGAAAACATGTTTAATATCACGAAAAAATCGATTGAATGGGGCGGCCGCACGCTGACCCTGGAAACAGGACGCATTGCACGCCAGGCCGATGGCGCCGTACTCGCCACTTATGGCGACACGACTGTGCTTGCCGCTGTCACCGCTGCGAAAGAACCGAACCCGAATTTCGATTTCTTTCCGCTTACTGTGCATTATCAAGAGCGTTATTACGCCGCTGGCCGCGTGCCGGGCGGATATTTCAAACGCGAAGCGCGCCCGACTGAAAAAGAAACGCTGACCTCGCGTCTTATCGACCGTCCGGTTCGCCCGCTTTTCGTCAAAGGCTTCAAAAACGAAGTGCTCGTCGTGGCGCAGGTGCTGAGCCATGATCTTGAAAACGATCCCGATGTCGTGGCGATGATTGCGGTCTCCGCAGCGCTGACGATTTCCGGCGTGCCGTTCATGGGCCCGATTGGCGCAGCGCGCGTCGGCTACATCAATGGCGAATATGTGCTGAACCCGACCATCGACGAGATGCCGGAAACCCAGCTCGATCTGGTCATGGCCGGCACGTCCGACGCCGTGATGATGGTGGAATCGGAAGCCAAGGAGCTTTCCGAGGAAGTCATGCTCGGCTCTGTCGCCTTTGGTCACAAAGCAGCGAAAGAAGCCATCGGCCTGATCATCGATTTCGCCGAAGAATCCGCGAAAGACGCCTGGGACTTCACCCCGGCTGACCATTCCGAACATGAAGGCAAAATTCGCGCACTGGTCGAATCCGATCTGCGTGAAGCCTATAAAACGACCGTCAAGCAGGACCGGGTTGAGAAAATCAACGCGGCGAAAGCCAAGGCGATTGAAGCTTTCTGCGGCGAAGAAGACGAGAACGCCTTGTCGAAATCCGTTGTCGGCGGATTGTTCAAGTCGATCGAAGCAGACATCGTCCGCAACGGCATTCTCGATACGGGCAGCCGTATTGACGGACGCGACACCAAAACGGTTCGCCCGATTGTCGCCGAAGCCGGCATCCTGCCGCGCACCCATGGCTCGTCGCTGTTTACGCGCGGCGAAACCCAGGCGATGGTCGTCGCCACGCTCGGCACCGGCGAAGATGAGCAGTTCATCGACGCGCTGGCCGGCACCTACAAAGAACAATTCCTGCTGCATTATAACTTCCCGCCATATTCGGTCGGCGAAGTGGGCCGCATGGGCTTTACCGGCCGCCGCGAAATCGGCCACGGCAAGCTCGCATGGCGCGCTTTGAAAGCGGTTATTCCGAGCCAGGAAGAATTCCCTTATGTGATCCGTCTTGTGTCGGAAATCACCGAGTCGAACGGCTCGTCGTCCATGGCGACGGTTTGCGGCGGTTCGCTGGCGATGATGGATGGCGGCGTGCCGATCAAGCGTCCGGTGGCGGGCATCGCCATGGGCCTCATCCTTGAGGGCGAACGCTTTGCGGTTCTGTCCGACATTCTCGGCGATGAAGATCACCTTGGCGACATGGACTTCAAAGTCGCCGGCACCGATCAGGGCGTCACATCGTTGCAGATGGACATCAAGATCGCCGGCATCACCGAGGAGATCATGCAGGTCGCCCTCGATCAGGCCAAAGACGGCCGCATGCACATTCTCGGCGAAATGTCGAAAGCGCTCGACAGCTCCCGCGCTGACCTCGGCGATTATGCGCCGCGGATCGAAACCATGCAGATCCCGAAAGACAAAATCCGCGATGTCATCGGTTCAGGCGGCAAGGTTATCCGTCAGATCGTTGAAGAGACCGGCGCCAAGATCAATGTCGATGATGAGGGCCTGATCAAGATCGCCTCCAGCGACAAAGAGAAAATCGACGCGGCGTATAAATGGATTCACTCCATTGTCGCCGAGCCGGAAGTTGGCGAGATCTACAAAGGCAAGGTCGTGAAAACGATGGACTTCGGCGCCTTTGTGAATTTCTTCGGCGCGCGCGACGGGCTGGTGCATATTTCTCAGCTGTCTGACGGCCGTCCGGAAAAAACCACGGATGTGGTCAAGGAAGGCGATGAAGTCTTTGTGAAGCTTCTCGGCTTTGACGACCGCGGCAAGGTTCGCCTGTCGATGAAAATCGTCGATCAGGAAACTGGCAAGGAAATCGAACGCAGCGAATAAGCGTTCATGTAATCGAAGAAAAAAGGGGACCGTTTCGGTCCCCTTTTTTTGTTCTAGTTGTTGCTGCGGAATGATCTTTCCGATGGCGGTTCCGAAGGCGGCGTGGCGGAAAGGCCCGGCTCCGGCTCCTGACAGATCACCTTGTAATTCGCCTCGTCCGACTTGGAGACAGCGCTTTGCGGCGACACGATTTCAATCCGGTACCAGCCTGAATGCTCTCCCTCGGCCTTGGCGCCGGCGAGCGAGCTCGCGCCCGCTCTGGAAGGCGGATCCGAAGGCGGCGGCGCCGTGGTTTCAAAGGCGGGGCCTGACGGGTCCGGACGCGGGCCTTGAATGGAGAGCCCGCGCGGCGCGTCGGAAGAGCCCGGCGGCGGCGTTGTCAGACCGCCCGTGCTGTCTTCGCCAAATGTGTGCTTGAACGCAATGTCGCCCGGCTCCAGCCCGGAGCGGACCCGCACCGAGCGGATCGGGCTCAAGCTTCCGTCACTGCCGCGAATGCGATAGCGCACCGTGCCCGCGCCTTGCCCGGAAATCCGGCCGTTGAATTTCACCGTACGCGGACAAACCCCGGCGACTAGCTTTGGCTGCGCCTCCAGGGCGACGGCGGTGATGGTGAAGCCGGCGGTCAGGCTGGCGGAGGCCGGTTCGGGCGGCGTCACCTTGGCGCTGCAATTGACCGGCAGCTCAAGACTGACAGAAAGCTCGCCCGTATCTGAAGATTCAAATCCGGAAAAATTATCATAGATGCCGGGGTTGCTCGTATTGCGCTCATATCTGCCGGCGAGGCATTTGCCTTTCAGCTTTGCGCCGACGCCGGTCATGAAGCGCCGGTCTGCGCTGCGGAACGGATAGATCGTGCCGACTTGGCTCATCGCGGTTTTTGCGCTCATGCCGGGACTTGCGGCCCGTAGCTGGCTGGCTTTGTTGTTGCAGGCGTTCAGCGCGATTTCAGTGATTTCCGCTTGCTGCGATTGCGATGCGTCGTTCCAGTAAAACAGGTCCACTTCGCCGCTATTGGAATCGAGCAAGCCCTGGGTCTCCTCCAGTTCCTGAAACCAGCTTCCTTCAAACCGGAGCTCTTTCAACTGCGCCGGCGCCAGCATGTAGTTTCCGTTGGGCGTGTATCCCCCGCTGGGGCATTTATATTCCGCCGACATGCGCCAGGGTGACAGGTTCCCGAGACGCAGGCGCGCATCCGTGAAGGTTTGGCCGTCGGAAGAGGTGACGATCACCGCGGGGCGGTTCGGAAATTTCTGTTTGAGTTTCGCCTTCATAAGCCGAAGCGGCTGGTCGTAATTATCATCCGCGTTTTCTTCCGCATAAGCGGCGGGCGCTGTCGCCGCTCCGACAAGGAGCGCAAGCGCGGACCCCGCCAGCAGGCGGGCGGTCATTTTCCGGTGTGAAGTCATCTTTCCCCCTTCACGATTACTAGTGATGCTCGTGTGGCTATCCTTCCTTTGTGGCGGCAAAAGGTCAATTCGGCGCCGCGCTGCTGCGGGGCGGGCTGTCATGATCTGGAAGAGGCGGCGCTATGTTCGTTCGGGGTTTTCAGACCGGCAGAGCGGGGAAACCGGATGCAGTTAGTAAGCGCTTGAATTGATTGCCGAAATGAATAAAAGCGGCTTCTGTGGCAAACCGGCGCCGGTTTTCTTTTTTTAACCGGCGATAGTTGCTGCAAGGCTATGGCGAAGGACGGGGCGGGGCTACACTGCGACCTGCTTGGCTCATTTGAAGGGGAATTGAGCATGCGTGATTTCCGGCAAGTAATTCTCGTGACATCGGCTCTCGCCGCTTCGGCGATGCTGGTCTCCTGTGGCGAGCGCGGCGGCGAGACGCCCAAGACCGGCGCCCAGCAACAAGAAGCGCCGGCGGAAGCCGCGCCGCTTTCCGCCAATGAACAGCTTGCGGCGATGGCCGACCGCCATGCGCGCGAAGTGCTCGCCGCCGCGCCGGAATTTGCGACCTTGCTCGGCGTCGGCGCCGATATGGCGGGCGAGGGGTTTGCGGCGCGCCTTGGCGGTTATGGCTTTGAAGCGAATGAACGAGTGCGGTCGCTGAACGAGGACTTCCTGCAGGAGATCCGCAGCCTCGACCGCGATGCGCTGACGGGCCAGGCGCTGGTTACCTATGACGTGTTGCGCGACGCCTATCAGACCGGCGCCAGGCGCAACCAGTTTTCCTTCGGCGGCGGCGCGCCCTTCGCCTCGGCCAGTCCCTATCTGGTGACGCAGCTTTCCGGCCCGCATCTTTTCCTGCCGCGCCTGATGCTCACGCAGCATCCGATCGAAAGCTATCAGGATGCGGAGGATTATATTTCGCGGCTCGGGGAATTCAGCCGCGCCTTTGACGAAACGGTGGAGACCGTCAGCGGCGATGCGGCATTGCTGGTGACGCCGCCGGCCTTTGCGATTGAGGGCGCGCTGAATTCAATCGCCGGTTTCACCGCCGCGCCGCCGGCGGAAAACCCGCTGGCGAAAAGCTTTGCCGCAAGGCTTGAGGCGGTTGAGGGTTTGTCCGCGGATGAGCGCGCCGATCTGGCGGCCCGCGCCGTGTCGCAGGTCGAACAGAATGTTTATCCCGCCTATGCGCGGCTGGCGGCGGCGCTGGAAAATCTCAAAGTGCAGGCCGGGCCCGATGCGGGCATCTGGCGCCTCGGCGATGAGGGTGCGGCGTTCTACGCCCATGCGCTTTCGGCCTATGGCGCGGGCGGCATGACCCCCGATGAAGTCCATGATCTCGGCCTTGCGGAAGTGGAGAGGATTTCCGCTGAGATGGATGCGATCCTGAAGGCGCAAGGTCTGTCGCAAGGCTCCGTCGCGGAACGCTTCGCCGCCATCGGCCAGCGCCCCGGCATGCGCTACGCCAATGATGATGCAGGGCGTGAAGAATTGCTGGCCGATCTTAATGATCAGATCACTGACGTCATGGCGCGCTCGGGCGACTGGTTCGGCACGCTGCCCAGCCAGCCGGTCGAAGTGCGGCGCATTCCGGTCTATGAACAGGATTCCTCGCCGGGCGGATATTATTCTGCGGCGCCGCTCGATGGGTCGCGGCCCGGCATTTACTGGATCAATCTGAAAAACACCGCCGACTGGCCGAAGCACATGCTGAAGACGCTGACCTATCACGAGGCGGCGCCGGGCCATCATTTCATGCGCTCGCTGGAGCGTTCGGCGGGGCTTCCGGTTATTCGCAACATGTTGGGCTATTCGGAATTTTCCGAAGGCTGGGCGCTTTACGCCGAACAGCTCGCGGCGGAAATGGCGCTCTATGCGGACGATCCGCTGGGCGATCTCGGCAGGCTGCAATCGGAATTGTTCCGCGCCGCGCGGCTGGTTGTCGATACGGGACTGCACCACAAGCAATGGTCCCGCGAACAGGCGATCGACTATATGCAGGGGATCACAGGCGATACGCGCGATCAGGTGACCCGCGAGGTGGAGCGCTATGCGGTCTGGCCGGGACAGGCCTGCTCCTACAAGCTCGGCATGATGAAGATCAACGAATTGCGCCAGCGCGCTGAAGAAGCGCTCGGGCCGGATTTCGACATCCGCGAATTCCATGACGAAGTGCTGATGACCGGGGCCATGCCGCTCCCTGTGCTGGAGCGCAAAATCAACCGCTGGATCAAGGAAAAGACCGGCGAATAGCGGCGTGGCGACGCGCCATCTTGATTGCGACGTCCTAACCGCTAATCTCTCTTGTGGAAAAAGCGAGGGCGCCAGTGGCCACGAGCACGCAACAGACCGGCCGTCCCTATGAATGGCTGAGCGAGGAAGACCGCAAGATGGTGGAAACGCCGTCCTGGTCGAAAGGCGCGCAGATCGCGCTGGTGCATTTCGCCGCCTATTTCGCAACGCTCTATCTCGCCATCGGGCCGTTCCCGCTTGCGGTGAATTTGCTCGCCGGAATCGCCAATGGCTTTTGTCTCGGCCTGCTTTTCATCATCGGCCATGACTGCGTGCACAAATGCTATTTCCCGCCGCTGCGCGCCAACCAGATTATGGGGCGCATCGCGTTTCTGCCGTCGGCTCATTCGGCGAGCCTGTGGGAGGCGGGGCATAATCGCTTTCATCACGGCAAGACCAATTTCAAAGGCGTCGATTATGTCTGGACGCCCATGTCGCTGGCGGAATATCGCGCCGCCTCGCCGCTACGCCGGTTTGTCGAGCGGCTTAATCGCGGATTGCCGGGACAGTTTTTCAACTATCCGCTGAGCATCTGGCTTCCGAAACAGATCCTGCCTGTCGCGCCGGAAGTGCGCGCGCAGTGGAAGCGTTATTTCTGGGATTCCGTGCTGGTGGTTGTTGGCCATGGCGCGATCATCGCGGCGATCTTGATGCTTGGAAAATTCTGGCAGCCCGAGCGCAGCCTGCTGGCGATCTTTGCTATCGCCTGGGTTGTGCCGATGATCGTCTGGAACTTCCTCGCTTCGTTCAGTTTCTATCTGCACCACGCCCATGAAGACGGTCACTGGTTCGACAAGCCGGAAGAATGGTCGTTTTATCAGTCCTGCATCGAAGGCACGACGCATCTTGAAATCCCCTCGCTGAAATGGCTCGGGCTTTATTACAATGTGATGGAGCACACCGCCCATCACGCGCTGTCCACCATCCCGATCTATCATCTCGACAAGGCCGGAAAATTACTGCGCGCCCATTATGGCGATGCGGTGACGGCCTATGAGTTTTCTTTCCGCGACTATTTCCGCATCCTGCGCGCCTGCAAGCTATATGATTATGAAAATCATCAGTGGACGGATTTCGACGGAAACGCCACCGGCCCGGCGTTGAGCGAACGTCGCGAGCCGGCGGCGCTCGCGGCGGAATAAACTACGCGCCCGGCGCCCAGCCCTTCGGGGCCATTTCAAAGCCTGAAAATTCAAATCCCGGCGACACGGTGCAGCCGACCAGCGTCCAGTCCCCGAGGCTTTGGGCCGCCTGCCAGCAGAACGGCGCGAGCGCGATTTGCGGCGCCTGGTTGCTGGCGAGATCGGGACCGAGGACGACGTCACGCGCTGTCTTTCCGTCTTCGGACAGTGAAAGCTGCAAGGGCGCGCCGGCGTAATAATGCCAGATTTCGGTCGCATCGACGCGGTGCCAGTGGGATCGCTCTCCGGCTTTCAGGAGGTAATAGATCGCGGTGCCGCTAGCGCGCTCACCGTCTTTCGCATCCGCGCGCCAAGTCTCTTTGAACCAGCCGCCCTCTGGGTGGGGCGCAAGCTTCAGCTTGGCGATGATTTCGTCAGCGGTCACGCGCCGGCGACGTCCGGCACGGCGACGGCGTGGAAGCCCGCATCCACATGCAGCACTTCCCCGGCGCAGGAAAAGCCGAGATCGGACAGAAGATAGAGCGCGGAACCCGCGACGCCTTCCATCGAGGTGTCTTCTTTCAGCAGCGACCATTCGCGGCCCGTGGACATCAACTGGCGACCGCCGGTGATGCCGGCCATGGCCAGCGTTTTCATCGGCCCGGCGGAGATTGCGTTGACGCGAATGCCTTTCGGCCCGAGATCGCGCGCCACATAGCGCATGGAGGCTTCAAGCGCGGCCTTGGCGACGCCCATGACATTGTAATTCGGCACGATGCGTTCAGAGCCGAGATAGGTGAGGGTGATCATCGAGCCGCCATCAGGCATGATCTCAGCCGAGCGGCGCGCTGCATCGACAAAAGAAAACGCCGACACATCCATCGTGTCCTTGAAATTCTGGCGCGTGGTGTTTTCAACGAAAGAGCCTTTCAGCGCTTCCTTGTCGGTGAAGGCGATGGCGTGCACCAGAAAGTCGATCTTGCCCCATTTGTCTTTGATTTCGGCGAAGGCCTTATCCATGTCTTCGTCGCTCATCACGTCGGCCTGAACGAGAAATTCAACGCCGATTGAGTCTGCAAGCTGGCGCACCCGGCCTTCCATGGCGGGAACATAGGAAAAGGCGATCTCCGCGCCCTGCGCCGCCAATTGCTGCGCGATGCCCCAGGCGATGGAGTTTTTATTAGCGACGCCCATGATCAGGCCGCGCTTGCCCTTCATCAGATCGCCCTTCGGAAAGGTGGTTTCGGCGCTCATAATGTGTCGTCCCTTACTGGCGCGGGGCTTACGCGCCGCGGAGATTGATCACCATGATGGTGAGAATGAAATAGGCGAGCCAGACAAATGCGTAAACGCCGAAGCGCGTCGCTTGCGGTTGCTTTCGCACTACGGGCAGAATCAGACGAAACCACCACAGGCCGAGGCTTGCGATCACCGCAGCCACAAATCCCGCGCCGATCATCTGTTCGTTCACGCCCTAGACCCGTGAGACCACGAGGCAGCCATTGGTGCCGCCAAAGCCGAAGCTGTTGGTGAGGAAAGTGTCGATTTTCGCATTATCGACGCGTTCGCGAATGACCGGCAGGTCAGCGAATTCCGGATCGATATTTTCAATATGCGCTGAGGCGGCGAGAAATTTGTCGCGCATCATGATCAGCCCATAGACCAGCTCCTGCGCGCCGACCGCGCCGAGCGAGTGGCCGGTCAGCGATTTGGTCGAGGAGAAGGGCGGAATTTCCGAGCCGAACACTTCGCGGATCGCTTGCGTCTCTTTCTGATCGCCCACCGGGGTCGAGGTGCCGTGCGGGTTCACATAATCGATGGACTGGCGAACCGTCTCCAGCGCGCCGCGCATGCAGCGCACTGCGCCTTCGCCGGAAAGCTGCACCATGTCATAGCCGTCGGAATTGGCGAAATAGCCGACGATCTCGCCGAGAATATTGGCGCCGCGTTTTTTCGCATGCTCATATTCTTCGAGCACGACAGTCGCCGCGCCGCCGGCGATGACGAAGCCGTCGCGGTCTTTGTCATAGGCGCGGCTGGCGGTTGCGGGATGGTCGTTGTGTCCGGTCGACATGGCGCCCATGGCGTCGAAAATATTGGCGAGCGTCCAGTCGAGTTCCTCGCCGCCGCCGGCGAAGACGATGTCCTGCTTGCCCCACATGATCTGTTCCGCCGCCGCGCCGATGCAATGCACCGATGTCGCGCAGGCTGAAGAGATTGAATAATTGACGCCCAAAATCTTGAACGGCACGGCGAGCGTGGCGGAATTGGTCGACGCCATGGCTTTCGGCACGACGGTCGGGCCGATTTTCTTGGTGGCGCCGGTGGCGCGCGTGATGTCGGCGGCTTCGACGATGGCCTTTGTCGACGGCCCGCCGGAGCCCATGATGATGCCGGTCATCGGATGGCTGACCTGGTCATCGGTAAGGCCGGATTGCTCCAGCGCTTCCTTCATGGCGAGATAGTTCCAGCCCGCGCCTTCGCCCATGAAACGGCGGGTGCGGCGGTCAAGAACCTCTTCGATTTTCACTGATGGCCGCGCCGACACCTGGCACTTGAAGCCGTGCTCGGCGAAGCTCGGATCATGAGCAATGCCCGAGCGTCCCTCCATGAGAGATGCTTTGACTTCCTCAACATTGGCGCCGATGGAAGCGACAACCCCCATACCGGTAATGACTACGCGCCGCATAAATATCCTTTCGTCATCTCGCGAAAACGCTGCGCCGCTTTTGCTAAAGCGACACGCCCGCTTCAAGCTGCTCGCGGGAGAACAATCCAACCCGAAGGTCCTTCGCCGCATAGATCTGGCGACCGTCGACTTTTACCGCGCCGTCGGCAATGCCGAGAATCAGCGGCCGCGCCATCATCCGGCGCACATCGATCTCATAGGTGACCCGTTTGGCCTCCGGCGTGACCATGCCGGAAAACCGCACGTCCTTGGCGCCCAGCGCCCGTCCATGGCCCGGATGTCCCGACCATGTAAGAAAGAAGCCGACAAGTTGCCAGAGCGCATCAAGACCGAGACAGCCCGGCATCACCGGGTCATTCGGGAAATGGCAGCCGAAGAACCACAGATCCGGATTGATATCGAGTTCAGCTTCAATGCGGCCCTTATTATACGCGCCGCCGTCTCCCGTGATCACCGTGACCCGGTCAAACATCAGCATCGGAGGCACCGGGAGCTGGGCTGTGCCCGGGCCCCGCAGACCGTGATAGCCGCACTCGAGGAGCTCCTCGCGGCTGTAACTGTTTTTCTGTTCGCTCATGCGTCCTTAGGGGTTGTAAGTCGACCGCGCGAGCGGATTGTCGCGCGAGTAGACCGCTTGGTAAAGGCGGCCATGCACAGGGTCAATTATGCGTTGCAACATTCCCTGAAGCAGCCCCCTTTGACGCCGTTACTGTCAAGAATTTGGCTCTTATCGCCAGTTTGATGCACGCGGGAGGCGATCCCGGGCGCCATCGCTGCGGGTCAGGGGCGCGAGGCGGCCGGCAAGGGGGCCTCGGCCCGCGAGCCCCAAAACGCGGAAGCGCGGGCCCAGCCCTTCATCCCGTCGGCGGAAACCCGCAGCCAGCCGCTTTTTTCGCTCTCCACCCGGGCGATGACGCCGCGGCCGAGGCGCGCCCGCGCCGGGGCGCGGACATCCGGCTTGGCCCGCAGGGCGAGCCCGTCTTCCAGCACCAGCGCGGTCTCCGCGCCGGAAAGCTTGGATTTGTGGGTCCAGCACTCATCGCCCTCAACATCGCGGATTTTCCGCCAGTGATCGCGGGTTTCGGCGACAATCAATACCGGCAGACCCTGGCGCATGAAGGTCAGGCGAACCGGATGGGCGAAGCTAGGTCCCGCCCGGCAAAAAGTGGTTTCCGATTTCAACGAAACCAGACGCGGCACAGGCAGGCCGGATGGCGTATCAAGGCGTATGGCCATTTGCCCCCGGTCCTTGTCGCCAGCGGCTTGCGCGGCGCTTGCGCTATTGACGGCTTGCGCGGCGATCACGCTATTGGCGGCTAGCGCCGTCACCACGCTATTGGCGGCTTGCGCCGCCGGGGCGGCTCCGGTCAAATAGAGACATAGCGTCAGGTTGAAGTACAATACGGATCGGTTACGCGGCATGCGGAGACGCTCAAAAATTTGTCGAATGATGAATATACCCTTAATCAACGCCAAAGCCGTTAATCTTGAGTTAACCACGGGCTCATTTTCTGTTTCGCGCGGCGGCGCAAGCGGCGTGGCGGTAATTTACGCGCAGGAGTGCGCCCGATGAGCGGAAAAAGCGTGAAAGTCGTGCTGACCCGCAAGCTGCCCGCGCCGGTGGAGGCGCGGCTGCGCGATCTCTTCGACACGGTGCTGTATGATGGCGACGCGCCGCTGTCGCGCACGGCCTTGCTTGAGCGCGCCCGCGAAGCGGATGTTCTGGCGCCGACGCTGGGCGATAAACTCGATGCGGCGTTTTTCGAAGCGGCGGGCGACAGGCTGAAGCTGATCGCCAATTTCGGCGCCGGGACAGACCATATCGATGTCGCCGCCGCCAATGCGCGCGGCATCACTGTCACCAATACGCCCTCCGTGCTTGCCGAAGACGCCGCCGATATGGCGATGGCGCTGATCCTTGCGGTGCCGCGCCGTCTTGTCGAAGGCGTGCGCGCGCTTGAGACCGGAGAATTTCACGGCTGGTCGCCCACATGGATGCTTGGTCACCGGGTGCGCGGAAAGAAGCTCGGCATTATCGGGCTCGGCCGCGTCGGCGAGGCGATCGCCCGGCGCGCCCGCGCTTTCGGCCTGTCGATCCACTATCACAATCGCTCGCCGATCAATCCGCATATCGAAGACGAACTCGACGCGACCTATTGGGAAAGCCTCGATCAGATGCTGGCGCGGGTCGACATTGTATCGATCAATTGTCCGCATACGCCGGCGACGTTTCATTTGCTGTCGCGGCGGCGTCTCGAATTGCTGCAGCCGCAAGCCTATGTGGTGAATGTCTCGCGCGGCGAAATCGTCGATGAAGAAGCGCTCGCCAGCATGATCGAGGAAGGCCGTCTCGCCGGCGCCGGCCTCGATGTCTATGAGCGCGGCGCGCCCAGTGAAAAGCTGCTGAAAGCGCCGAATGTGGTGCTGCTGCCGCATATGGCGTCGGCGACGGTGGAAAGCCGCATGGAAATGGGCGAGCGGATGATCATCAATATCAAGATGTTCGCTGACGGCCATAAGCCGCCGGACCGGGTGATCCTCGGCCTTGATGACGGCCGCTTGCCCAAAGCGGGCTAGTTTTAAAACTTGGTGGAGATGCTGACCGCGCCGAATTGCTGCGCGCCGTTTTGCATGTCGAATTCCCGTGTGCGGGTCACGAAGGTGTAAGCGATCTGTACACGGCGGAACTGCACCGCGAGGCCGGCCTGCACTTCGCCGACGAAGATTTTTTTATCGACGCTTGGGTCGCCGTCGCGAAACAGGCTGCCGTCAAGAAAGATGTTGTGCGCGACGGCGCTGCCATTGACGCCGAGAAACAGATACCAGCTGAACTCGTCGACCGGCGAGAAAAATCCGGCGCCGGCCAGCGCCGGGCGCACGCGCACCGGCCCATAATCATTACGCAGATCATTGCCGATGCGCAGGGTCAGTCCGCCGCGCGCGCGGGTGTCCACATTGCCGACGGAAACGCCCACATTTGGCGTGATATCCGCGCCGAAACCGGAATCGCCAAAATCGCGCACCGACCGGAACTGGCGGTCATAGGACAGCACAAATCCCGCCTCATTGCGGATCTGGTTGTCCCAGCCCAAAACCGGATCGCCGTTTATCACGCGGTGCCAGTTATTCTGCACCCATTCGCCTTGCGCGGCGGGGCCGACAACGCCGGCCTGCAGCGTGATCTGATGCACATGACGGCGCTGCTGGACGACGACGGAATATTCGCCATAGAGCCAGCCCGCATAAGGATGCTGATCCGGCAAAGGCGTGGTTGCGGCGATGTCTTCCGGCGTGAAAATCGAATGTCCGATGGCGAAACCGCGGCGAATGCCGGCATCCGCATCGGCGCCGAGAATGTCATAGGCGAGGATGCTGGAGACGCCTTTCGGCTTCTTCAGCCCGGACAGATAGGATATCCGCAAGCCATTGGTGTAATTGCGGTCGGTATTGGCGAAATAGTCGTTTTCCCATACGAATGACCAGGTGGCGCTGTCATCGACAAGCCGCGCGCTCTCCTCGTCCTGCGCGAGCAGGAGCGTCGGGAAGAACGCGAGGATGCAGGTCGACAAGGCCGCCAAGCCAGCGTTGTGTCGCATGAGGTCTCCGGAAGGATCGTGTAAGCGTCGACGCCGCCATAACATCGGGCCGCCCATAACTAAAGATAGCTGCGCATGCGTATCGGATGTTTGTGGGGGCGGCCGGCGCCATCGGCTATTCGCCGGTCCGCTAAAGTCAGGAAAGCGCTATTATGGGTTTTTACGCCAATCAGATCGAACCACGCCTTGTCTCGTGCATTTGCGGGTCGCCGCAGATCTCAAAAGAGCGCGCGCGGATTGTGCCGGACGCCAAGGGTCAGGTGCTCGAGATCGGTTTCGGCTCGGGTCACAACGCGCCCTATTATGATCGCGCGAATATCACCCATCTTTACGCGCTGGAGCCCTCCGCCTCGTGGCGCAAGCTCGCCGCCCCGCGCGTCAAGGACTTGCCCTTTCCGGTTGAGTGGCTGGACCTTCCCGGCGAGCAGATCCCGCTGCCCGAGGCGTCGGTGGATACGGTGCTGGTGACCTTTTCGCTGTGCACGATCCCGGGCGTTGAAGAGGCGCTGGCGGGCATGCGCCGGGTCCTGAAGCCCGAGGGCAAGCTGGTCTTCCTCGAGCATGGGGCGGCCCCGGATCGCGGCGTCGCCCGCTGGCAGAACCGCCTGAACGGCCTGTGGGCGAGCCTCGCCGGCGGCTGTCATCTCAACCGCAAACCGGCGGAACTGGTCTCCGCCGCCGGGTTCCGGATCGAGTCGATGGACCAGCATTACCTGCCGGGAATGCCGAAAATAGCGGGATTTGTGACCGGCGGCGTGGCCGTGAAGTAACATCGGCTCACTTCCGCGCGAATGACGCCAATTTTAGTTGAATCGCAACGATCAGGGCGCATCATTGAGTTAAGGTCCGGTAAAGCCGCCTCTCTGGCGCCTTCTCTACATGCCGGATTTACTGTAAATGACTTCGCGGGCGCAAAAGAATGCCCTATTTCGTTGCCGAAAGAGAGCCTGAAGTGCGTAAATTGTTGGGGATTGGGCTGTTGTGCGCCGCGGCGAGTGTCGCCCATGCGGATTCCGTTCCCGCGAGCATTGACGGCTTTGCCAAATATTCCGACCCGTCCCACATCGTCGCTGCGGTGAAGACCGACTTCCGGGCGGCGGCGGGCCAGGCTGTGCGCCTCACCATCTATGACAGCGAAGAAGGCTTTCTTGAGCATGCGCGCGCCAAACATGCGGCGCTGCTCGATGCGGATGGCGTCGCGGTGCTGTCGCTTGGCGATCTCGAGCCCGGCGAATACGCTTTCGCCGCCTATCTCGATGAGAATGGCGATGGCGTGCTCAATCGCGGCAAGGTGCTCGGGCGTCCGAAAGAGCCGGTGGCTTTTTCCAATGGCGTAAAGCCGAAATTGCGCAAGCCCCGTTATGACGAAACAAAAGTCTATGCGGGCCCGGGCAGCGTCGTCGTCATCACGCTGGACGACTAAGCCCTAGCGCTTCTTGAATTCCGCCTGGATTTCAATTTCCACATCATCCGTAATCACGCCTGAAAACCGGTCGACGCCGAAGGCGGCGCGGCTGATTGTTCCGTGGGCGGAAAATCCGGCGATATAAGCATTGCCGCGAAGCCGGTCGCGCGCGCCGCCATTAAACACGACATCCAGCGTCACCGGCCGGGTGACGCCATGCAGCGTCAACTCGCCGGTCATCGTTCCTGTGGTTTCGCCAGTGATGGCGATGGCGGTGGAGGTGAAGCGCGCCTGTGGGTATGCCGCCGCATCAAACCATTGCGGGCCCATCAAGGTTGCGGCGAAATCGTCATTGGCGACATCGAGGCTGGTCATGTCGATCACCGCGTCGATCTTCGCCGCGTCGGGGTCAGCCTCATCGAAATCAAGGCTGGCGCTGAAGGCGTCGAAGCGTCCGACAAATTCTGAAAAACCCAGATGATTGATGCGAAAAATCAGCGCCGCATGGGTTTCATCCAGTTCATATTGTCCGGCGCGCAGGGCGCTCGCGCCTTGCTCCACATTGGGTTTCAGCACCGGGGCCAGCGCCGATGCGCATCCGGCGAGAAGCGCGATTGCAGGAATGATCAGCAGGCGGAGAAGCGACATGAATTCTCTTTCTCTCTGCCTTTCCGCCTATTGGCCGCTCCCGCAATCGGGGCAGGCGGGATCGGCGGGCAGGCGCACCGTGCGGAAGGCCCCGGCAAGCCCGTCATATAGCATGAGCCTGCCCGCAAGGCCGTCGCCAAGGGATAACAATTCCTTGAGCGCTTCCATGGCGGCGAGCGTGCCCATCACGCCGGTGACGGCGCCCAAAACGCCTTCCTCGGCGCAGTTCACCTGTTCATCGCGCGGCGGTTCTTCCGGCACCAGGCAGCGATAACAGGGCAAAACGCCCGGATCGGCGAAGGGTTTGAAGGTTGAAAGCTGGCCCTCAAACCGGCCCACAGCGGCGGAGACCAGCGGTTTCTTCTCGGTGATGCAGGCGCGGTTCAGCGCATAACGCGTTGCAAAATTATCGACGCCTTCAACCACCAGATCATAAGCGGAAACAATGCTGCGCGCGTTGGCCTCGTCAATGCGCGGATGGCTCGCGGTTTTCACATGCGGGTTGAGCCGCGCAAGGGCGCCCGCCGCGGCTTCCACCTTGTCGCGGCCCACATCCTCCGTGCGGAACAGCGTTTGCCGCTGCAGGTTTGACAGCGCGACCGCATCGTCATCGGCGATGCCAATGGTTCCGACTCCCGCCGCCGCCAAATAGGAAAGGATTGGACTGCCGAGCCCGCCGGCGCCGACGACCAGCACCCGCGCGGCGTTCAGTTTTTGCTGGCCCTGTCCGCCAACCTCGCGAAGCAGGATGTGGCGGGCGTAGCGTTCTCGTTCTTCAGGGGTCATTTTGACAGCAATTCGGCGCGTACGCGGATGGCGCCGGTGGCGATGGAGATTTCCATCAGGAATAGCGTCAGCCCGCCGATCATCGCGAACATCGCGGCGATGAACATCATCGCCACGACCGGCGCTGCTGAGATGGCGATGAATTCACCGACAAACAGCATCGCAACGACGAGGCAGACCATCAGGGCTGCGGTCGAGAACAAAAATCGCGCGCTGCGCCAGCACCATGCGCCGGTCGAGGGAGGAAAGCTCGCCACGCATGCGCGCTTCCTCATCGTCATTGCGCGGTTGGTAAAGACGCTCTTCAAGAATGCGCGCGCGGTCAATGACGCGGGCGAGGCGCGTGGTGACGACGCCGAGCAGCGAGCCAATCCCCGCCAGCAGGAAAACCGGCGCGACCGCAAGCTCAACAAGATGGGCGATGTCGGAAAGTTCGTTCATGAGGGTCTTTCTGCGATCATCCGAAGAGTTCGTAAAGCACGCGGTTCAAAATCCGCCGCCCATCCGCCGTGGCGGCGAGGATTTCCCCGTCCCACAGGAGCAGTTTGTCGCCGATCAGCCGGTCGAGTTTTTCATAGCCGCCGGCTTCTGCGAAATAAGGATCGGTCTCCGTGAAGGGAATGCCGGCGACCAGCCGCAGCCCCATGGAAAGGCGCTCCATAGCCGCCTCGCGCGCGGACAGCGGCGCCTCTGTGTGGGGCGCGCCGGCGAGATAGTCCTTCGGCGCCAGCGGCGTTTCCGTTGCGATGCGAATATCGTTTTCCGTCAGGCGGCCATGCCCGCCGGGACCAACGCCCAGATAGTCGCCATAGGTCCAGTAGACGAGATTATGCCGGCTCTCCTCGCCCGGCGCCGCGTGGTTTGAGATTTCATAAGCGGGAAGGCCCGCAGCTGCCGTCATTTCCTGCGCCGCATCGAACATATCGGCGCAGAGATCGTCATCGACCGGCGCCCAGCGCCCCTTTTCGACGGCCTTGGCGAAGGCTGTGCCCGGCTCGATGGTGAGTTGATAGAGCGACAAATGGGTTACGCCGAGCGTCAGCGCTTCGGAAAGTTCGGCGCGCCAGTCATCCAGAGACTGGCCGGGGCGCGCATAGATGAGATCAAACGTGACGCGCGCAAAATTTCTTTGCGCCGCTTCAATCGCGCGCCGCGCGCTCGCTGCGTCATGATCGCGCCCGAGAAAGGTGAGCGGTTCATCGCGCAGGGACTGCACCCCCAGCGACAGGCGGTTGACGCCCGCTTGCGCAAAGCCTTCGAACAGCGATTGCTCCGCATCCGTCGGATTGGCCTCAAGGGTGATTTCCGCGTCCGGCGCAAAGCCCCAGAGCTTTTCGCAGGTTTCAATGACGGCCTCGATCACCGGCAAGGGCGCCAGCGACGGCGTGCCGCCGCCAAAATAAAGGCTGTTGAGTTTCCGCCCTGATGTTCTTGTTGCAAAGAACTCAAGATCGCGGGTCAGCGCCGCGATCCACGCCGCCGCGTCGATCTCGCGGTTCTTATAGACGTTGAAATCGCAATAGGGGCAGATGCGGGCGCAATAGGGCCAGTGAACATAAACCCCGAGCGGTTTGTTCATGGTGCGGCGGCCGCCGCTTCGGCAAGCGCGATAGTGTGATCGAGCAATTCGCGTCCGCCCGGCGCCCCGTGGCTCGGGATGATGATCTGCGCATCGGGAAAAGCTTCGGCGACATTGCGAACCGCTTGCGCCCAATGCCCAACATCGCCATCGGCGGTGTTGCCGAGATTATCCGTATCGCCGGGACGGATCAGGCAACCGCCAAACAGCACTTTCGCCGGGGCGTAATAGACAACGATATTGTCGCGCGTATGTCCGGCGCCGGGATAAAAGGCGATCACTCCGTCTTCGTCTTGCGCGCCGAGCAATTCGTCGCGATCGCTTGTATCAAGAATGGTGAACATGGTTTTGCGCAGGCCGCGCGCTGGCGCATCTTCATTGGTGAAGCGATGGGCGCGCCCGCCAATACCGTTGTCCTGCAGGGTTTTGACGCCGCCCATCTTGTCCGAATGCGCATGGGTGACAATCGCAATATCCGGCAGCACGCCGAGTTCGGCCTCGATCAGATTCAACAAAGTTTGCGTTTCTTCATCAGTCCATGCGGTGTCCACCAGCGCGACTCCGGCGCCCGTATCGACGACCAGCCCTTGCGAGAGGACGAGGCCCCAGGAGCCGGCCATGGCATAGCTTTTGTGGATCCATACATTGTCGGCGATCTTTTCCAGCGATGGTTCCGGCAGCGGCTCGGGCTGCGCCGTCTTGCCGCCAAGACTCGAGCAGGCGCTTGAGAAAATCAAAAACCCGGCGGCGAAAAATTTCTTCAACATCAAAAATGCGCTTTCATCAGCTTACGGAATGCATCGGCGCGGTGGGAGATGGAGTGTTTTTCTTCCGGGTCCATTTCCGCAAAGGTGACGTGATAGCCTTCCGGCACGAAGATCGGATCATAGCCGAACCCTTTGTCGCCGCGCGGCGGAAACACCAGCACGCCTTTAACGTCGCCTTCGAAAGTCTCGGTATGCCCGTCCGGCCAAGCGAGGGACAGGGCGCAGACAAAGCGGGCGGAAAAATCTTCCGTGCCGCTGTCGAAAAGCGACGTTTCGACCTTTTTCATGGCGAGGGTGAAATCGCGGGGCTCGCCGGCCCAGCGGGCGGAGAAAATCCCCGGCGCGCCGCCCAGCGCCGTCACCGCCAGGCCGGAATCATCCGCCAGCGCCGGCAGGTTTGCGGCCCGCGCAGCGGTCAGCGCCTTCAATTCGGCGTTCTCGGCGAAGGTCGTGCCGGTCTCTTCCGGGTCCTCAAGGCCAAGATTTTTCGCCGACACCGCCTCAATTCCCAGCGGAGACAATAGGTCATTGATTTCTCTCACTTTTCCGTCGTTGTGAGAGGCGATAATGAGGCGTCCTGGCCCCAATTTCCGCACTTTTTCGCCCATCTATTTATCCCTTATCGAGAAAAAATTATCGTTTTTCGGCAAAAACCCCTTGCATCGTTTTTCGATAAGTGTATATCGATAATCAACAAGACGGCGAAAACAACGCCGCAGCAGGAACCCGGAAAGCTCAATAGCAGCCGAACGGGCAAAAGAAAAAGGGCCGAAAAGACCGGAGCATCCGGCGAAAAGAGCCCGAAAAACGGAGAAACCCGGGGCAAGGCCGCCCCGCCCGGCAATTCAAGGGCGAAAGGCCAAAACAAAAAAAGAGCGGCAGGACGAACCTGACCGCTCAAGAGATCAAAACGAGCCGCTAACACAGGAAAGAAAAGGAGAAACCCATGCGCTTTGCTAACTCAACCTCAAGTTTCGATAAATTCGCTGGTCTTGTCAATGGACTGGCTGTTCTGGCCGTGATCGGAGTCATCGCCGCCGGTTATGTTTCCGCAATCGGCTCCTTTGCCGGGGTGGCGTAATGTCGAGATTGGTTCAAACGGCGTCAGCAGGCATTTTCGCGGCGGTGGCGGCGGCGTGCCTGTACTCCCTCGCCATCGCGGCGCCTGGCGAAGGCGCCGCAGGCGAAAAGGCTGACGGCGCCCGCCAAAACTGCGAAAAGACTTTCTGTCTGGTCGCGTTCTTTTAAGGGTGGCGTTTTTCAAAAACTTATCTGCGCGCCAGCACCCGGCATCGCGCCGGGCCCTGATTTCTTGCGCGCATTTACGGAGACCGTCCTTATGAAAGCGATAGGCAAAGGTTCGCTCGCATCAATTTTGTCAGTCGGGCTGCATATCACGCGGGTGATCTTGTGGATCATGCTCGTGCTGGTGTCGTTGGCGATGATCGCCTTGCCATTCGCGCCGGGGATCGCGGATTTATTCTCGCACCGCGCCGAAGTGGAAATCGACGGCGTCACGGGGTCAGGCGATTTCATAAAGGTCGCATACGGATTTGTGACCACCGTGGTCATGTTGTTTGTGGTGAACCGGCTGCTTGAGATTTTGAAGGCGCTGCGCTTCGGTTCGCCTTTTGTCAGAGAAAACGCCGACCGGTTTCGCGGCATTGGATACGCCTTGCTGATGGGCGAGGGCGCCAAATTCGCATTCGGCTTTTTGTCGCTCATCAACGACGCGGATATCGACATCAATATGACATTTCTGTCTTGGCTCGCGGTCATCACCGTGTTCGTGCTGGCGGAGGTTTTCCGTGAAGGCGCGCGCATGAAAGAAGAACAGGACCTCACCGTATAATGTCAATTTCGGTCAAACTCGATCGTGTATTGCTCGACCGCGGCATGTCGCTGACGGAACTGTCCGAGCGCGTCGGGGTGACCATCGCCAATCTCTCGATCCTGAAAACCGGCAAGGCGAAAGCCATCCGCTTTTCTACGCTTGAGGCGATTTGCAAGGAGCTGGGCTGTCAGCCCGGCGACATTCTTTTCTTCGAAGATGACGGCAAGATGTCGGGCGACTAGCGCGAGCGCCTATTGATAAGGCGCCGCGGCTGTTTCGCTGACCGCTTCTTCCGGCACATCCTCCGCATCCGGCGGAACCGCCGCGCCCACATGCCGGCTCCACCATGCAAACATCAAAAGCAGCAAGGCCGCGCCCGCGGTGAACATGAAGGGCGCCGCCGGGGCGAGGGCGTAAAGTGAAAAGCCAAGCGCCGGGGAGACAATAAATCCCGCCGCCCCCATGGAGCTGGCGAGCCCGATGGCGCCGCCCTGTTCATCCGGTTCAACGGCCAGCGATGCGGCCGCCGTTGCGGCGGGCACAGCAAGGCCGGAGCCGAAACCGGCGGCGATCATGCCGGCGACCACCGGCCATAAATGATCGGACATAAAGATCGTGACATGGCCAATGATGATCAGCGCCGGCGCAATTCGCATCAAGGTGGCGGGCGGCAGGCGAAAACGCTGCACCACCACAAGCTGCGCGAATAGCGACGCCATGGCGCCGGCGGTCAGGCCGATACTTACATAAGCGGGCGCCTGTTCCGTCGAATAGCCGAGCCGGTCGATAAAATAAAAGGCGATGGTCTGGATCGGGATGGCGTTGATGACGCCGAAGCACAGCGCAAAAGCGAAAAACGGCACGAGGCGATGATCGCTGAGTTTGACTTTCGCCGCTTGCGCGCGCTGCGCCGGGCCGGTCCGTTCCGGCAGGAAGAAATACACCGCGACAGTCATCGCCGCGCCGATCAGGGCGGCGGCGAAAACGGCGCCGCCGGGTTGATCAACGAGGTCGCGGCGCCGAAGCCGGGGCCGAGCATGGCGCCGAAACCGAAGGCGGCGGAAAAGCTGGCGATGCCTGCGGTGCGGTCGCGCTTTGAGGTGCGGTCGGCGATATAGGCTTGCGCCGCCGGCGGGCTCGCCGAACCGACCAGCCCATAGACCGAGCGCATGGCGATCATCAGGATGTAAAGCGGCATGCCGGACAAAATTCCCGCAAGGCCAAGTTCGATCGATGCGCCGAATAAAGCGGTCGACACCGAAAAACCAGCCATGCCGATCAGGATAAACGGCTTGCGGCCCTTGCGGTCGCTCTGGCGCCCCCAGCGCGGCCCGCAAAACACCCAGGCCGTGGCGGAAATCATGAAGATCGCGCCGACCTGGAAATTCGACAGGCCGATCTCGCGGGCGAGCGGCGGCAGGACCGAAAACACGATGGTCTGGCCCATGCCGGCGCATACTGCGCCGACCAGCAGCAGCATGATCGCGATCCGCCGCTGCAGCGGGCTGGTGACGGCGCGCGCAGTCGGTTCCGGCGCGGGAGAAGGCGCGTGGGTTTCCATCAGGTCGGGGGCTCCGGTGATGCGGGCACTCTCACCATGGCGCGGCGCAATTGGCAATCACGAATGGCGCCTTTCCTGTTCCCTGTTCGCCATACTCCCGATAAAGTGTTTCCAGTCACGAATGAGGCGCTGATGTCAGAGTCTTTTTCTCTTGAAGGCGGATGCTCCTGTGGGAGCGTGCGCTACCGGCTGACCGCGCCGCCGCTCTTCGTGCATTGCTGCCATTGCCGCTGGTGCCAGCGCGAGACCGGCGCCGCTTTCGCGCTCAATGCGATGATTGAAATGGATTGCGTCGACATGTTGGGCGAGGAGACGGTGCGCGTCGAAACCCCGTCGGAAAGCGGGCGCGGCCAGAAAATCCATCGCTGCCCGAAATGCCAGGTGGCGCTGTGGAGCCATTATGGCGGCGCCGGCGAGGCGATCGCGTTCATGCGCGTCGGCACGCTGGACGATCCCGATGCGGCGCCGCCGGATATTCATATCTATACGGAGTCCAAGCAGCCCTGGGTGACGCTTTCTCACGATGTTCCGGTGGTCAAAGCCTATTACAAAATGAGCGATTATTGGCCGGAAGACGCGAAAGAGCGGCTGAAACTCGCCAAACAAAGCCATGCGGCCAAAGCGGGCTGACACCGCCAATTCGGGCGGACAGTATGTTGTGCGACAAAGGCGTGAAACTGGCCCTTAATCGCCAGCGCATTAGAGCTTAGGGGAGAAGAGGCGCAATGGCGATTGACACAGGCAAGCCCGCTTGGCTTTGGGTTGGGTTAAGGCTTGCAGCAATAATCAGCCTGTTGCTCGTCATCGGCTTTGGCGTCTACGCGCTCGATACTTCAATCAACAAAACACTTGGCCCTGTCACAATCAGCGCGGCGATCTTGTTTGTGCTTCCCTATTGTATCGGGATGCTCGGAGCATTTCTGACGGATCCAGCCGGCAAGCGATCACACGGTCACTATTTTGCGGTTCCGCTGGCGCTCATCACAATCGTTCTGGTGGTCGGCGGCATCCTTTTGCGAGAGGGCGTCATCTGCATAGTCATGCTCGCTGCGCCCTGGTGGTTCAGCGCCTTGCTTGGCTCGCTAACAGTGAAGCATTTTCATCGACGCTTCAGACAAAACTCGGTTGTGAATTGCAGCGTGCTCGTTTTTGCGCCGATGCTGGCGCTGATGGTTGAGCCAGCCTTTCCACCATCTCCTCAGCAATTTGTCGTTTCACGGGCCATTGTCATCAATGCATCGCCTGAACAGGTGTGGCCGCATTTGTTGAAAATGGAAGCGATCAGTGAGGAGGAAGGACGCTGGAACATCACGCAAGACCTGCTTGTCGTGCCGAGGCCAACATCTGCCGTCGTTAAAGGGACAGGCGCATCGGCGGTGCGCGATGCGCGCTGGGGTGACGCGGTTTCATTTGAAGAGCGAATTTTCAAATGGGAAGAAGCGCAGCAACTTCACTGGGTCTTTCACTTTCCAAATGAATCCGTGAGGGAGCATACTGACCGTCATATCGCGCCGGATGGCCATCACTTGCAGATTGAGCGCGGCGGTTACGAGCTTGAAGAGATTGCGGCTGGCAAGACTCGTCTCGTGTTGGAAACACGGTATCGCATCGCGACGCCGGTCAATCTGTACGGGGCCGCCTGGGCGGAGCTGATGCTTGGCGATATTCAGCGGAATGTCCTGGAAATCGTCAAAAACCGGGCGGAACAGGGTGTTCCGGAAGGGGCGTAGACGCCGGACGCCCGAGCGCCTATATCCCGGCGCTTATGGCGGAACTCGATCTATCAAAACGGCCCGAAAATGCGGGCTTGGTTAATCTCGCGGGGATGACCCGCGCCGAGATGGCGGAAGTCATGGGCGCGGCCTTCGGGCTCGACCAGAAAAAGGCGCGGATGCGCGCCAACCAGCTTTGGCGCTGGATCTATGTGGCCGGTCACACCGGCTTTGACGGCATGACCGATATTTCCAAGGACATGCGCGCCGAGCTTGCGACGCGCTTTGTGGTGGCGCGTCCGGAAATCACCGAGCGGCTCGTCTCCACTGACGGCACGCGCAAATATCTCATCCGTCTCGGGCCGGGCATCGAAGTCGAATGCGTCTACATCCCCGATGTGGGCCGCGCCGGGGCGCTGTGCGTCTCGTCACAGGTCGGCTGCACGCTCGCCTGCACCTTCTGCCATACGGGCACGCAGAAACTCGTCCGTAATCTGACGGCTGCTGAAATCGTCAATCAGGTGATGGTGGTCAAGGACGATCTGGCCGAATGGCCGTCGGGCGGCGATGAGCGCAAGCTGTCCAATATCGTCTTCATGGGCATGGGCGAGCCGCTCTATAATCTCGACAATGTTTCAAGCGCCATCGATGTGATTTCCGATGGCGACGGGATTTCGATTTCGCGCCGCCGCATCACCGTCTCGACCTCCGGCGTCGTGCCGGAATTCATGCGCCTTGGCGAAGAAACATCGGCGATGCTGGCGATCTCGCTGCATGCGACGAATGACGCGCTGCGCGACGTGCTGGTGCCGATCAACCGGAAATATCCGATCAAGGAATTGATGGAGGCGTGCCGCACCTATCCGGGCGCGTCGAATGCGCGGCGCATCACTTTTGAATATGTGATGCTGAAAGGCGTCAATGATTCAGACGCAGAAGCGCGCGCGCTGGTGCGGTTGCTCAAGGGCGTTCCCGCCAAGATCAATCTGATCCCGTTCAATCCATGGCCCGGCGCGCCTTATGAATGTTCAAGCTGGGAGCGCATCGAAGCCTTCGCCGAGATTGTCTCCCGCGCCGGCTACGCCTCGCCGATCAGAACCCCGCGCGGGCGCGATATTTTCGCCGCCTGCGGACAATTGAAGTCCGAGAGCGTGAAAAAGCGCGCGAGTGAGATAAGGCGGGAGCGGATGCTTTCGGTTTAGTGGAAGATGAGTTGCTGATTGCTTTGAAGTGAGGTGGTGGCGTGGGGTGCTATGAAAAAATATCCCTCATACTTAGTCGGGCAAAACAAAGGACCTCATAAATCGACGGTCCATAAATTGCTTCATATTCTGCGCAATGAAATAAGCAAAACCAAATATAACTCAGAAATAGTACTGGTTCGAAGAGAGCCGAATAATCCTTATGATGATAAGGCGGTGGCAATACATTTGCGTGATCCGGAATATAAACTCGGCTATCTTCCTCGGAAGCATCGTTGGGTTGCAGACGCCTTGGATGAAGGCTCAGAAGTTTCAGTGCTCATAAAAGAAATCCGAAGAGAGGGACTTTTTTTAAAGAAATACTATGTTGACTTGGAGCTAATTCCGCTGCGTCAGGCCAAGGCAAAAAAGAAGAAGAAAGTAAGCCCAAAGAATTCTCGCAAAGAAGATGAAACTAATGCGAATTGGCCAGAGTTTCATGTGTCGGCAGAAATTGAGCGCTTTGATCGTGACGTCCTTATCAAGAAAAGTGGCGATGTACCCACCGGGCGTAGGCAAATCATTCTTGATGCTACGCTACTTGCTGAAGATGCTGAGCATGCCGTTCAGCAGTGGGCTCAAAAACACAAGCGAGTTTTAGTAAGGTGGTGGGAGGAAAACGACAGAAATGATCTGTGCGATAATTTGACAATCTATCAGCTAGATGCGGGGAAAAATATTGAAGCAACGAGGCCAGTATTTCTAAGTTATGAAGACATAGAAAATGCGATCGAAGATGGGCTAGGCTAGCTTTTAGAATCGTACCCTCATCTTTTAAAAGCTCGCCATTTTCTTATGCGACACCGTCTTCTGGAATGTTCTTTTCCAGCTAACACAGGCGCGCCGCACGTCGCCTGAAGATCAGACGTTTTTATCGCCGAGAAACGGATTGCCGCCGGGCGTCTTTGATTTGTCCGGTTCGGTTTTGTGGGTGAAGACCGTTATCTCGGCGCCGGGCGTATATTCGTCAATGTCGTCTTTGCGGGTGAAGGCGCCGCTATAATAATTGTCATCGACGGGCGACAGATAGACATATTCGATCTGCGCGCGCTTATGAACGTCCTTCGGCCGGTATCCGTGTTTCTGCGCGACCAGCGGCGCCAGGGCGCAATCCATATAGGCAAGATCATTGGTGTCTTTTTCCACGATCTCGCCGCGGCTGGTCTTGATGTAGCAATCAAACGTGACCGTCTTGATCCTGGCGCTTGTCTGCACGTAGTTCTTTTCAAAATCCTGCGCCTGCGAAAACATCAGGCCGGTAATGCCGGTGAGCGCAACGCCGGCCACTGCAATCTGCTTGACGAACATTTTCTTCTCCCAATCGCAAGCGATCAAGGGTGAAACAAACCCCCTAATTCTTGCCGGAAATGGCCGTTAGAATTTTAAGAATCTCCCATTGCTCCGTAGGCAAATCGCAGGCATGCGAACTGATTGCGCATAATCGCCGTGTCCGCGCGCATTTGGTTAAAGCTATGCCAAATCCGGCCCGGCAATTTGGGCGTCCTAAAGAAGTTCGCATAAGCATCCTTCTGCTATGAACATGGCCGATACGGGAGAGAGGGGCGGGCATGTCTTTTGGACGACGCGGCGTAAAGCAAGACAAACACGGCATGGCGCTGGCCGGATTTGGGCGCAGCGCGACTGGCAGCGCGAGTCGCGGCAAAGGCGCCTATGGCGAAGAGTTCGTCATGAAATACACCCTGCTGGAAGCGGTGATCGGCGCCGCAGGCATGGCGGTCTGCTGGTATTTTCTTGAACCGGCGATGAGCGGCGCCGCCATGACCGGAAAGGCGATGTTCATATCCGGCATATTCGCCCTTTGCTTTCTGGGCTGCGCGTTTCTGGTGTGCGCCGGGCTATGCGGCAAAATGAAATTGAAGATCGATGCAAACGGCCTGACCCAGGGAACGCTGTTTGGCGAAAGCCATCTCGCCTGGCAGGATATTGACGGGTTTGAAATTCTGACGGTGAACTACAGCAAATCCATCTTCGCCAAAGCCAAAAAAACATCCATGCTGTCGATGGCGAAAAAGGTCACCATTCCGGTCAGCGCCTTTAAATCCCGCCATCAGGAATTGCTGGAATGGACCGCGTCCTATCGCGCTGATCTTGTGCCGCATATTCTCGCGGTGATGTCGAAAGTCGGCGCGAAGAAACAGGTGCGAGAGCTGCTCGAAAAGAACGGCGAGGGCGCGGTCTAGGCGCCGCCCGGTCGCCCGGCGGCAATCGATCAGGCCTTATTTTTCCGCCTTTTTTCAAACGCCGCCATCTGTTCCGGCGTCGCCTTTTTCTGGTGTTTTTCTTTCCACTCTGAATAGGGCATGCCGTAGACGCGCGCGCGGGCTTCATCCTTGGTGAGCGTGACGCCTTCCGCCTCCGCCGCCTCGCGCCACCAGTCGCCAAGACAATTGCGGCAGAAATCGGCGAGTATCATCAGATCGATATTCTGCACGTCGGTGCGGTTTTGCAGGTGAGAGACCAGACGCCGAAACGCGGCGGCGTCCAGCCTGTCGCGAAGCTCGGGAGAAATCTCGGTCATGGCGTTTATCCTCAAAATCAGTTTTCGTGATATGGCGGTTTTTGAATTGGTCGCATGATTGTCGCGAAAATCCGGCAACCACTTTTTCGCATCACGCTCTCAGTGTATTGAGCCTTATGGCGATTTCAATTGGCGATATAGAGATTAAAGACTGGGAGCTTGTTGAGACCTTCGTTCGCGCCTCCGGGCCCGGCGGGCAGAATGTCAACAAGGTCGCGAGCGCGGTACAGCTGCGCTTCAACGCCAGAAACTCGCCGTCGCTCCCGGATGCGGTGAAGGCGCGCCTCAAAGCGATTGCGGGACGGCGCATGACCGCCGCCGGCGAGATCATCATCGAGGCGCAGCGCTTCCGCTCCCAGGAGCGCAATCGCGAGGATGCGCGCGCGCGGCTCGCCGCCATGATCGAGCGCGCCGCGACGCCGCCCAAGAAACGCATCAAGACGCGGGTCACCGCGAACCAGAAGCGCAAGCGCGTGGAAGATAAGCGCCGCCGCGCGAAAATCGTCGCGGGGCGGAAAAAGCCCGGTTTGATTGAGGATTGACATTATTTCGGTTATTTCCTAAATAACGAAATATGAATGATGTCTATAAGGCCCTAGCTCATCCGGTGCGCCGCAAAATTCTCGAATTGCTGCGCGAGCGCGCCCATAGCGCCGGCGAACTGGCGGATGCGTTCGACCTTGCAAAGCCGACCTTGTCGGGACATTTCGCGGTGCTGCGCGAGGCGGGGCTGGTGGATTCCGATCGCGACGGCACGACGATCATCTATCGCATCAACCTGTCTGTCGCTGAAGAAGCGCTGTCGGGATTGATGGAGCTGTTGCGCATTGGCGATGAGGCGCCGCGCGCCATGGTGAAAACGGAGACCGCGCGATGATACGCAAAGGACTGACTTACAGCCTTCCGGTATTGGCGGCGATCATCGCGATTACCGTATACGGATGGATGATGATTGAGCCGGGCGCGCTTCTCCCCTCGCATTTCAATATTCATGGCGTCGCTGACCGGCATATGCGCAAAGAGCCTTTGCTCTTGTTCTTTCCGGGGCTTGCCGTCGCCCTGACCGCGATGTTCGCGCTGCTGCCGCAGATTACGCCGCGCCGGGATAACCTTTACAAAAGCGCGGCGTTTTATCTGACTGCATGGGTCGGCGTGCTGTTTATATTGGCTGCGGCGGAACTGATGATCATTCGCGCCGCCATGACGGGCGCATCGCCATCCTTGAATTTTATCACTGTTCCTGTCGCGCTTTTAATAATTGCGGTGGGGAATTTCATGTCGAAAACCCGCTCCAACTGGCTCGGCGGCGTCAGGACGCCATGGACCCTGTCGAGCGAGCATGCGTGGAAAATCGCCAACCGGACCACCGGCTGGCTGTTTGTTTTGACGGGTCTCGGCTCGATTGCGGCGACCTTTGCGCATTCGGATCGCGCCGGGATCGCGGTGCTTGTCGCCGGTGCGCTGACCGCGGGACTGGCCGGCGTGGTGGTTTCCTATTTCGCCTGGCGCGCCGACCCGGAACGCCGTGGCGCGCCGCTCGATTCGTGATAGGCTCTCCGCATGTGAAAACGATGCGGGAGAAAATCACATGTTCAAGAAAACCGCGATTATAGCGGGTTCATTTTTTCTGATTATTTCAAATGCGCTCGCCGCCGACGCGCCATTGACCGTTGATGCGGCGAAACGCTTTGTCGAGAGCCTTGACGCCGTGAAGGCGCTTGGCGAGCAGCTTGAGGCGTCGGGCAAGACCGAACAAATGCAATTCGATGTGCAGCCAAAGCCGGGAGAAGAGTTTCGGCCTTACTCGAAATCGGTGATGGCGATGAAGGCGAAATATCCGTCCGACTACGCACAATTGCAAAAAGCGGTGAAGTCGCACGGCTTCGGCGCTGAAGAATGGGGCGTCACCGGAGACCGGGTGATGCTCGCTTATATGGCGCGCAAGATGGAGAAGGAGAATCCGGGTGCGATGGCGCAGATGCATTCGATGGATGCTTCCATGCTTGAAATGATGCCGCCTGAAATGAAGCAGCAATTGGCGCAGGCGCAAGCGATGATGCAGACGATCGCCGCCGCGCCGCCGGCGGACAAGAAAGTCGTTGCGGAAGTCGAAGCCGAACTCGACGCCTTTATGGACGAGGAAGAGCGCGCCCATGCGGGTCGCCATTAGGCCTGTCGCACCTTGAATGACGGCGGTGATAGACCGCGAAGAGGCCCGGACGCGCAGCAGGCGTGTCCGGGCTTTTCTGTTTGAAGGGGATGGTTGCGCCTCCGCCAGGAGAGCCGACAGAGCGCCGATGGGAGGGCCAGTCAACTGGACCGCAGCGCCAGGGGAACGGCGTCTCGCGGCGGAAGCGCAAGGAGGATGTCTGCAGCAGCGCTCAGGGATGTTGGGCGCATGCGATGGACGCCGCCGCAGACATCCATAAAACGGCGTAGCGCAATGTTTCCGTCGCGGCTGGGGTCATTTCGGCGCTGTAAATTTTTTCGACGGAGGCGCGCCCATGCTACGTTTAACCCCAGCGCGCTTATGCGCCCAAGGTGAGGATCTCTGACAGATGCGTTTCCCGGTTCTTTTTCTATGTCTTGCCGCCAGCCTTTCCGCCTGCGCGCCGGGCAAGCCCTCGCGCGGCGGCGGTTTTCCAAGCGGTCCGATCGGCGTCAATCAGCCCTCGGCGCTGCTGGCGCAGGCGCGCGACATGAATGCCCGTGAAGGATGCGCCAGGGCGGCCCCCGTTTATCGCATCGTGTCGAGCCATGGCGAGGGCCATGAGGTGGCGCAATATGAATTGGGCGCCTGCCTGTTGGAAATGACCGGCGCCAGCGATGCGGAAACGGCGCTGTTCCGTCAGGAGGCGCTGTTCTGGCTGGAGCGCGCCGCATGGGCCGGCAATCCGCGTGCGCAAGGCAAGCTGGCGGAACTGTTGAGCGGCGCCCCGGCCTATGGGGTGACGTTTGTTCCGGCGGATGCGCAAGAGGCGATGATGTGGTCCATCGTCTATGCGGCGAATGGCGTGCGCGATGTATATGGCTTGCGCGACTTGCCGCCTTTGGTGCGCGATCATCTCTCCGCGTCGATTTCACCGCAGGCGCTTGCAGCGGCCCAGCGCGAAGCGAGCGCTTATGTGAAAATCTCCATGAGCGAGTTTGTGCCGACGGCGCGCGGCGATGAAAATCAACGGGGGCAGGCGAGCGACGAGCGGCAGGGCCCGCCAGAGGGCGGGCGCAGACGCAGGCCGCAATAAATGCGCGCTTGAAAGCAGTTGCGGCCCCATGCACCCTCGCAAAGAAATATGCGAAGGGTATGGGTGATGAAGAAAACAGCGTGGCTGGCCGCAATGCTGGCGCCAATGCTCGCTATAGTCGGCTGTGCCGCAACGGAGCCCGAAATGCAGCAAAGCGCATGGCCAACGCTAACCGGCGAACCGCCGATCATTATCGCCCATCGCGGCGCCAGCGGTTATCGGCCTGAACATACGCTTGAAGCTTACGCCCTCGCGATTGAACAGGGCGCCGATGTGATCGAGCCCGATCTTGTCTTCACCAAGGATGGCGTGCTGGTCGCGCGCCATGATCGTTATCTTTCAACGACGACCGATGTGGCAATCCATCCTGAATTCGCCGACCGTAAAAAAACCAATGCCGACGCCAATGATGCGCCGCGCGAAGACTGGTGGGTGGAGGATTTCACCCTGGCGGAGATCAAAACCCTGCGTGCGGTGCAGCCCTTTGCTGGCCGTTCAAAGGAATATGACGGGCTTTATGAAGTCCCGACTTTCGCTGAGATACTGGCGCTTGCCTCGCGGCGCGCGGCGGATCTGGGCCGGCCTGTCGGGGTTTATCCGGAAACCAAACATCCGGGATATTTTGAAAATATCGGGCTGGATTTCGAACAGCCCTTGCTTGCCGCGCTTGAGGGCTTCGATGCGGGACCGGTGTTCATTCAGTCCTTCGAGCCGGACATCCTGAGGCGCCTGAAAGGCAAGGCAGACGCGAAACTCATCCAGCTTGTTTTTGAAGAAGCCCCCGGCGCCGGGTCCAATATTCCGCTTACGGATATTGCGGCCTATGCGGATGGCGTCGGGCCGGCGAAAAACATTATCCTGCCGGAACGCGGCAAGCCGACATCATTTGTCGCTGAGGCTCACGCGCTGGGTTTGATGGTGCATCCATGGACTTTCCGCGCCGATCAGCCGAACGACAATGTCGGCGCGGTCATGGCGGTCGTTTTTGAGAGTCCCAAAGGCGGACAGACGCAGACTATTAGAGAGGGCGAGGAAGCACCGTCATTCGAAGAAGGGAAACTCATTGCCGAAATCGAGTTCTTCATGCGCGAGGGCGTCGACGGCGTGTTCACCGACTTCTCCGACACCGCTGTGAAAGCCCGCGCCGACTATCTGCAACGCGGCGACTGACGCCGCGCCTTGCCCGCCCTTGCGGCATCGCCTAGCCTTCGCGCAACCTGCCGGCGCGTCCGGCCCTGATTCCGGAGCGTTGTAAGATGGTGTCCCATAAGTCCCTGTTCGCTGCTGTTGCGCTTGGCGCGCTCGCCGCCGCCTGTGGTCAGAAAGCCCCGCAATCTGCGGCGGAAACGCCTGCCGCAGAAGCGCCGGCGCAAACCGAGTCCGAGCGGCTCAATGCCTGGTTTGAAGAAAAGTTCGAGGCCGGCGTCGCCCGTTCGCCAATGATGCAGACGTCGCTGGGGCGCAAAACCGATTACGATAAATGGGATAATGCGAGCGACGAATTCGCGCGCGAATCCTATGAGCTGCACATGGCCTCGCTGGCGGAATTGCGCGCGGGTTTTGACGCCGACAAGCTCGATCCCTCGGCGAAGCTTTCCTACCGGCTTTATGAATATCAGGGCGAACAGGCGGCGCAAAATTTCCCCTGGCGCAATCACTGGTATCAGTTCAGCCATTTCACCGGACCGCATAGTTCCGTGCCGACATTTCTGGCGAACCGTCATCGCGTCGACAGCATCGAAGACGCCGAAGCGTATATTGCGCGGCTAGCGGGCGTTAAGGCCTATCTCGGCCAGCATCAAAAGGTCGCTGAAGACCAGTTTGCAAGCGGCGTCTTTCCGCCGAAATGGTCCTACGCGCAGATGATCGCCACGTCGCAAAACATCATATCCGGCGCGCCTTTCGACGATAGCGACGAGCCTTCCGCCATGCTCGCCGATATCAACCGCAAGGTGAATGCGCTTGAGGTTAGCGACGAGGTGAAAGCGGATCTGCGCGCCCGCGCAATTGAAGCGCTACAGACTTCCGTAGCGCCGGCCTATCAATCGCTGATTGCGATGTTCGAAGCGCAGATGGCTGAGGCGGGCGATGATGACGGCGCCTGGAAGCTGCCTGACGGCGCGGCCTATTACGCAAACCAGCTCGCGCGCATGACCACAACGGACATGACCGCCGATGAAATACACAATCTCGGCCTCGCCGAAGTCGAGCGCATTCACGGCGAGATGAATGCGATCAAGGATGCGGTCGGCTTTGAAGGCAGCCTGCAGGAGTTTTTCGCCTATATGCGCGAAGACCCCGATGAACGCTTCACCTATTCGAATAATGATGAAGGCCGGGCGCAATATCTCGCAGAGGCGACGGCGATCATCGATGCCATGCGCGCCCGGCTGGATGAATTGTTCTTGCGCAAGCCGAAGGCGGAGCTGCTTGTGAAGCGGGTGGAGCCGTTCCGTGAAAACGCGGCGGGCAAGGCGTTTTACCAGCGCCCGGCGCCGGACGGATCGCGCCCCGGCATCTATTACGCCAACCTCGCCAATATGGAGAATATGCCGACCTACCAGATGGAGGCGCTTGCCTATCACGAGGGCATTCCCGGCCATCACATGCAGATCGCCATCGCGCAGGAGCTTGAGAACACGCCGAGCTTCCGCCGCCTTGGGGGCTACACCGCCTATTCCGAAGGCTGGGGGCTATATTCTGAATACATCCCGAAAGAGATGGGGCTTTACGCCGATCCCTATTCCGATTTCGGGCGGCTCGCCATGGAGCTGTGGCGCGCCGCGCGCCTGGTGGTCGATACCGGCATTCACGACAAGCGCTGGAGCCGCGAGGAGGTGATCGACTATCTGCTCGCCAATACGCCGAACCCGGAAGGCGACATCACCAAATCGACCGAGCGTTATATCGTCATGCCTGGTCAGGCGACGGCCTATAAAGTCGGCATGCTGAAGATTCTGGAATTGCGCCGCCGGGCTGAAAGCGTTCTGGGTGACCGCTTCGACATTCGCGAGTTCCATGACGTGGTGCTGCGCGACGGGGCGGTGCCGCTGGCGATTTTGGAAGAAAATGTCGACGCCTGGATCGCGGAGAAAATGGCGGGCTAAGGCGTCTGCGCCTTTGCGCGCGGGGGATTTTCTTCTATGGCTGGGCCCATGAGCAACGCCGATTCGCGCCTTCCCCTATCCGCCTATATCCGCACGCTGAACGAAGCGCGGATGATCGCCGATGTGGTGCGCGCGGCGCGGCTTGTCGCTGACGAGGTTGTCGTGATTGACTCCGGCTCGTCGGACGGCACGCAGGATATTGCGCGGGCCGCGGGTGCGCGGGTCATCGCGCAGGACTGGCTCGGCAACGGCTTTCAAAAGCGCGCTGCGGAAGACGCCTGTTCTCATGGCTGGCTGCTCGATCTCGATGCGGATGAGATTATCAGCGACGCGCTGGCGGCGGAAATCCGGGCGCTTTTCGCTGCGGGCGAACCGCCTTTGAAAATCTACCGCACCATGCTGGCGCTGGTCCCGCCTGTGGGCGCGCCCTGGCGCGATTTCGGCCTGCAGGTCCGCCACAAGCTTTATGACCGGCGGGCGGTGCGGGCGCCGGCGCATAAAGCCTGGGACCAGTTCGAGATGCCGCCGGGGATTGAAGTCGGGCGTTTGCACGAGCCAATCCTGCATCACGCCTTTACCGGCGCCGCGCAATTCATGGACAAGCTCAATCACAATTCCGGCGTGCGCGCCGAGGCGCTGCCGCTCAAGTCAACGCCTTATCTGGCGCTGCGCATTATTTTCGGCATGCCGTTTTATGTGGCGAAGAAATATATCCTGCAGCAATATTTTCGCGGCGGCGTCTATGGGTTGGCGCTGGCGGTGATGTCCGGCTACGGACGATGGCTGCGCGATGTGAAAATGTGGGAGCGCGCCCGGGGCGCGGCTCCCGCATCCGTCAAAGACGACAGGCCCTAGCGGCCGCGCCGCGTATAGCTGATCACGTCGCGCGCATCATAGACGCTGGCGCTGCGCGGCGGCGGGTTGTTGCCCATCAGCACTTCGATGGAGACAATCGCATCATCATCATAGCGATCGTCATAGCGCGGGCGGTCGTAATAGTCGCCATTATGACTGCGCAGGCGCTCATAGCGCTCGAAATCATCATCGCGGAACATGCGATTGCGGCTTACAACCTGAAACCAGTCATAGCGCTGATCAAGCGTCAGTTCCGCCGCGCGGCGAAGCGCCCAATCCTGCGCCAGTTCGGTGTCGCCATTGTCGATGCGGTATTGCACGCGAAATCTGTTGTCATCGATTTTGGTGTCGGTGTAGCCGCTGTCATATTGCGACTGGGCCGGTTCATAGACCGGTCCGTAAGAACCGGTTGCGCAACCGGCGAGGGTCAGCGCGGCAAGCGCTGCTATGCCGTATGTTTTCATGACGCTCTCCTTGAAACGTATGAAGCAAACAACATGACGGCGCTAAGGTTCCGGCCGGGACGGTGCGGCTAGGCCCGCTCGTCCTTGGTCGAGTCCATGACAATGTAGGAAGTAATCGCGGTGACGCTCGGCGCCTGGCCCAGCACTTCCGTGTGGAAATGTTTATAGGCTTCAAGATCGGGCGCTTCGATGCGCAGGATATATTCGACCACGCCGGTGACATTGTGGCACTCGCGCACTTCCGGCGCGCGGGCCATGGCTTTTTCAAACGCGTCCTGCGCTTTTTTTGTGTGCTCCGACAGGCCGACCGTGACATAAGCGGTGAAGCCGCCGCCAACGGCCTTGCGGTTCAGGACCGCCTTGTAGCCCTGAATGACGCCGCTGCGCTCCAGCTCCTGCACCCGGCGAAGACAAGCCGAAGGAGACAGGCCCACCTTTTCAGCAAGGTCTGTATTGGAGATCCGGCCATCACGCTGGAGCTCATGCAATATTTGCGCATTAATTTTATCTATTTTCGTCATTTGATGTGAAAATACGAAATAATCAGCAAAGATTGCAAGCTAATTTTTCACCTAACGCTCTATGGTTGTTTACATGACAACTGAGCTATTCGCCGCATTCATTGCTTTCGCTTTTGTCGCCTCTGTTACGCCGGGGCCGAACAACCTGATGCTGATGGCTTCGGGCGCGAATTTCGGCGTCTTGCGGACGCTGCCCCATCTGCTTGGCGTGTCGGGCGGGTTCACCTTGATGATCGCCTTGATCGGGCTCGGCTTCACGCGCCTGTTCGAGGCGTTTCCAGCAAGTCTTGTCATACTCAAATTCGCCAGCGTCGCCTATCTGCTTTATCTCGCCTGGCGGGTGGCGACGGCGGCGCCGTCCTCCGCCCATAATGGCGCCAGCGCCGGCGAAGGGGAGGCGACACAGGCGCAACCGCTCAATTTCTGGCAGGCGGCGGCGTTTCAATGGGTCAATCCAAAAGCCTGGGCGATGGCGATCACCGCCATCGGCGCTTACACGCAGCCGGAAAAGCTGTTGCTCAGCGTTGCGTTCGTCGCGCTGGTGTTCGGCGCGGTCAATCTGCCGACCATCACCTTGTGGATGACGGCGGGCGCGCAATTGCGCCGCTTCCTGTCGAGTCCGCTCAGATTGCGCGTGTTCAATATTGTTGCGGGCGTGTTGCTGGCGGCGACGGCGGCGCCGATCATGTTCGCCGGCAAGGTCTGATCCGCTAGGCCGGGTAGTAATCCTTGACCATATTGAGCTCTGCGAGATCGGGCTCGTCATAGTCATCCGCTTCGATCGCCGGGCGCGGCGGCAGGTCGATCGGATCAAACGCCTCTTTGTTGAACTCATAAGGCACGCGATCAAGGATGGCGCGGATGATGTTGAGCCGGGCTTTTTTCTTGTCATTGCCGTCGACAACCAGCCACGGGGCTTCATCCGTATGGGTCAGGGCGAACATCTTGTCGCGATATTTGGTGGATTCAATCCACAGCTGGCGGCCCTTCAGATCGATCGGGGAAAGCTTCCAGCGTTTGCGCGGATCACAAGCGCGATCCTGAAACCGCTGCTCCTGCTCTTCCGGAGAAACATGGATCCAGAACTTGATCAGGATGAGCCCGCTATTGATCAGCATATGTTCAAATTGCGGGACTTCGCGCATGAAGGTTTCGTGTTCTTCATCGCTGCAAAAGCCCATCACCGGCTCGATAACGGCGCGGTTATACCAGGAGCGGTCGAACAACACGATCTCGCCGCCAGACGGCAGATGCGCCACATAGCGCTCGAAATACCATTGCGTGCGTTCGCGGTCCGACGGCTTGGGCAGGGCGGCGATGCGCCAGATGCGGGCGTTCATGCGCCGCATGATGGTTTTGATGGCGCCGCCTTTGCCCGCCGCGTCGCGGCCCTCAAAGATCACCGCGATCTTCATGCCGGTGCGCGCGACAGTTTCCTGTAGCTTCGCCAGTTCGAATTCCAGCTCTTCAAGTTCTTTTTCGTAGCGCTTGTTTCTCATGAGGCGTCGGTTCCTTGCGGCGCGCCATCCGGCGTAAAGCGATAGGCCTTGCGGCAGAATTCACAGGTGACGGAGATGGCGCCGTCTTCGACCATATCGCGCAAATCCTCTTCGCTGTAGCGCGCCAGCACAGCTTCGATTTTCTCGCGATTGCACGAACAATCCGCGCGCAGGGGCTGCGGGTCAAACACCCGGACGCCGTCCTCGTGAAACAGGCGGTAGAGCAGCGTCTCGGCGCTGATCAGCGGGTCCAGCAATTCGTCATCCTGCGTGGTTTCCACAAAGGCGCGGGCGCGCTCCCAGCATTCGCGATCATCGGCGTCGAACAAAACCTCTTCGCCGCGCTCGCGGGTTCCTCCTTCATGGGGCACGAACTGGGCCATCAGCCCGCCGGCGCGCCAACGCGGCGGCTCGCCCGGCGCCTGAATGCGCCCGACCGCCAGTTTGACGATAGTGGGGATCTGTTCCGACTGCATGAAATAGGCGACCGCCGCATCGGCGAGGGTTTCGCCCTCGATCGGCGTGACGCCCTGATAGCGCTCCATATCCGGACCCTGGTCGATGGTCATCACAATCGAGCCTTTGCCCAGCAGCGCTTTCATGCCCTGCGGCAGATCGATGTCAGCCGCTTTCGCCGCGCCGCGCAAAGCGCCGCCGGCGGAATAATCGGCGACCACCATGGAGGCGGGGCCGTCGCCCTGGGCCTGGAAAATCAGCTTGCCGTCGAATTTCAGCGCGGCCCCCATCATGGCGGTCAGGGAGATCGCCTCGCCGAGGAGAACCGATAGCGGGTCTGCGAATTTGTGTGCGGACAATATTTCGTCAATCGCGCCGGAGAGGCGCACGATGCGCCCCCGCACGGCAGTGTCGGCAATTTGGAACGGAACGATGATGTCGTCCATGACGCGTCGGCTTTCTTGAGCTTGCGGGCGCTTATGCGCCGCCTAATCCTTGATTTTATAGCCTGAACGGATGAGCAGGTAACAGGCGAAGGAAAAGGCGAGGGAGAGGGCGAAGGTCGCGCTGACGGCGATGTGCCATGGCGCTTCGGCGACGCCGGTGAAGCCTGAACGGAACCCGTCGATCAGATAATAGACCGGATTGAAGTGGCTGATCGTGCGGAACGGCTCGGGCAGGTTGGCGACGGAATAAAACGTGCCGGACAGAAAGGTCAGCGGCGTGATGACGAAATTGGTGATCGCCGCCATCTGGTCGAATTTGTCGGCCCAGATGCCGCCAATCGCGCCAATCGCGGCGAAAATCACCGCCGCGGCCATGGCGAAATAAATCACCGCCCACAAGGCTTTAATCGACATCGGCTCGCCGAACAGCGCCATATAGACCGCGCAGGTCACGGCCGTCACGGCCCCGACCAGTATGCCGCGGGTCGCCGCCCCGGCGATGAAGCCGATGGTTAGTTCCCCTGCGGATAAAGGCGGCATCAGCACATCGACGATTGATCCTTGCACCTTGGAAATAATGATGGACGAGGATGAATTGGTGAAGGCGTTGGTCAAGATCGCCATCATGGTCAGGCCGGGGGCCAGAAATTCGACAAAGGAGACGCCGTTGACGGCCGGCCGGGCTCCCCCGAAAGCCTGTGTAAAGACGATCAAAAACAGCAGTGTAGAGATGACCGGCGCGACCACGGTCTGGAACATGACCTTCATGAAGCGGCGCACTTCCTTGACATAGAGCGTCCACAGACCAAGCCAGTTCACCGCGCCAAACCGTCTGACGCCAAAGGCGTAGGCGTTGTCTGCGGGGGCGCGGGCGGCGTCGGAGGAGCTTTCAGCAAGGGTCATGAGAAGATTTCTATGTTGCGTTGCGGTCGATGTCTCGCGCCTAGTCCGGCGCCCGTCAAGTCAACACAAAGTGTGCGCCCGAAAGATATCAACATGTGGTGGGCAAAAAATTGTCATGGCGCCATGTTGTGTTTCCGTTTCTACGGGGTACTATATTTAGGCGCGTATGGGACGGCGCATATTCAAGACACCAAATATTGAGATTTTCACCGGCGCGGGCGAGCGCAGCCCGGGAAAAACCTAGGAGACGAGCGACATGGCCTGGACAGATGAGCGGGTAGAGCTTCTGAAAACCTTGTGGGCCGAAGGCCTGTCGGCGGCGCAGATCGCCAATAAGATGGGCGGCGTGACCCGCAATGCGGTGATCGGCAAGGTCCATCGTCTCGGCCTGTCGGGCCGGGCGACGCCAGCCAAACCACAGCGCGGATGCGGACCGACGCAAGAACGGCGCGAAGTGGCGCCGGTTGCAAAACAGCCCGTTCGCCAGGAAGTGAAATCAGTGATCCCGGAGCCGGAGTCGATCACCGCGCTGGTGCTCGATAGCGGCGACATGACCACGGTCGCGACCATCAAGAACAATATGTGCAAATGGCCGATTGGCGATCCGGCGCGCGATGATTTCCATTTCTGCGGCCAGGCCGCCGGCGCCGGCAAATCCTACTGCACCTATCACGCGCGCATGGCGTTCCAGCCGCCGCAACGCCGCGAGAGCAATCCGCCGCGCCGCCAGCCTGCGCAATTGGCGCAGCGCCGCGCCGCCAGCTAGGCGAACGCACATCAATCAAAAAAAGCCCGCTGGTCCAGCGGGCTTTTTTATTGCGGAATTTTGCTATTTTACGTCGAGGGCGTAGCCGGCGGATCGCACCGTGCGGATCGCGTCGCCCTGTTTGAATTTGTTGAGCGCCTTGCGCAGCCGTCCGATATGCACGTCGACCGTGCGCACTTCGACAAAGACGTCCGAGCCCCAAACCGCGTTGAGCAATTGCTCGCGCGAGAACACCCGTCCGGGGTGCTGCATAAGATGGTCCAGCAGGCGGAACTCCGTCGGGCCGAGATGGATCTCCTTGCCGCCGCGCATCACCTTGTGGGAGACGCGGTCCATGGCGATGTCGCCATGCTCGACAATGTCGTCGGCGAGACCGGGGCGGATGCGGCGCAGGATCGCCTTGAGGCGGGCGATCAGCTCTGCGGTCGAAAACGGCTTGGTCAGGTAATCATCGGCGCCGGTCTCGAGCCCGCGAATGCGGTCCGCCTCTTCCGAGCGCGCGGTCAGCATGATGATCGGAATATTGCGGGTTTCCGGCTTTGAGCGAATGCGCCGGCAGACTTCAATGCCGGAGACTTTCGGCAGCATCCAGTCGAGGATGATGATGTCCGGGGCGAATTCCTCGACCTTCAAAAGCCCTTCCTCGCCATCGGTGGCTATGGCGACTTCGAACTTCTCTTTGGCGAGGTTGTATTCAAGGATCGTCGACAGCGCGTCTTCGTCCTCAACGATCAGAACCTTGGTTTCCGGCATACTGTTCGTCCGTTTGCTTTGGCGTTCGCGCCCGGTCTTTCGATCAGGCGTCCGCTTGTGGCTGTCAGCTTGCCGCCGACCCGGACTGCTTAGGCGGCGAAACCACCGTTGTCGAGGTCTTGTCGCCCTTTGGACGGCGCTCGATCATGCGCGTGCCGGTAATGAGAAAATGCAGCGCTTCGGCGATATTGGTGGCGTGGTCGCCGACGCGCTCGAAATTCTTGGCGGTGAAGACGAGATGGGTGCAGGCGTTGACGCTGGCGGGCTCGCGCATCATCGCCACCAGGATCTCTTCGAAGACAGAATTGTAAAGCTCATCGAGATCGTCATCGCCGCCCCAGACGGCGAGCGCGGCGGTGAGATTGCGCGCGGAATAGGCGTTCAGAATATCTGAAAACTGGCGAAGGCTCGCCCGGCCCATGCGCGCCACGCCCGAGGTCGGCCGGGCCGGGGCCTCGCGGCTGACCACAAGCGTGCGTTTGGAAACGTTCTTTGCAAGATCGCCCACACGCTCTAATTCGCCGGCGAGCTTTGAAACGGTCATGACTTCACGCAGCGCGTCTTCCGGCAATGGCCCCTTGAGCAGCAGCTCCATGACCTTGCCTTCAATCTCGTGGTCCAGCGTATCGATCCGCTCATCGCCGGCGATGACCTTTTCCGCCGCGGCCAGATCGCGCCGTTCAAATGCAAGCACTGCATTGGCCAACTGGTTTTCCACCTGTCCGGCCATACGCGACAGCGCCGTCTCGAGATCGAGCCGGGCTTGATAGGACGATTGTGGCGCTACTGCCGCCATGACGCGCAAAGTCTCCAGTTGTGCGGATCGAGGGACCGCTTACATGCCCATTTTTTATGACAAAACCGTGTCAGGCACAAAATTGAGGCGCAATATTTGCGCCAAGCGGCAAGTAATATTTTTCCACCGGTGCGGAAGTCAAGATGCGCGTTGAAAATAGCAGGTGAATGCAGCGCCGCCGGCGAGCCGGCTTTCAATCTGAAAACCGCCCTTATGACGGTTCATGATGTGCTTGACGATGGCCAGCCCGAGGCCGGTGCCGCCGCTTTTGCGGCTGCGCTCGATATTGACCCGGTAAAAGCGTTCGGTCAGGCGCGGCAGGTCGGCGCGCTCAATGCCGGGGCCGAAATCGCGCACCTGCACATAGACGAGATCGTCAATGCCGACGCCGAGCCGGGCGGCGACCTGTTCGGCGCTGTCGCCGGAACGATGCGCAGGCGGACCTTCAGTGAACGGCGTCGGCGCCGCGCCGCGGCCGACGCGAATTTTCACCATGGCCGGTTCGCCGCCATATTTCACGCCATTGTCGATCAGATTTTGGATCGCCTGAAAGATCTCGTCGCGTTCGGCGCGGATGGTCGCTTCTTCATCCGTGTCCTTCGTAAAGTCGACAATGGCGCCGCCCGCATCGAAAAGCGGCGCGAGACTGTCAATCACGTCTTCGGCGATTTCAGCGAGATCGACGCGCTGGCGCGGCGGCACATGTTCGTTCAGTTCGATGCGCGACAAGGACATCAGATCGGCGACCAGGCGCTGCATGCGTTCGGCTTGCGCCTGCATGGTGCCGAGAAATTTCTCGCGCGCTTCCGGGTCATTCTTGGCGTGTCCGCGCAGGGTTTCAATGAAGCCGAGCATCGAGGCGAGCGGGGTGCGCAATTCGTGACTGGCGCTGGCGATGAAGTCGGCGCGCATTTGTTCGACGCGGCGTTCGCTGGTCAGATCGCGAATGAACACCAGCGCGCGCGGGCTGGATTCCAGGCCGGCGCCAATATCGACCGGCGTGATATGGGCCCGGCAGGTGCGCTCAACGCCGCTGGTGGTGGTGAATTCAACACTGACCGGTTCGTGGTTCGTCAGCACGGTTTCCGCTGCTTCAAACACATCCGGCGCGCGCAGCACCGAGGCGAAATGGCGGCCGGTGACATCCGGCAAGCCGACCAGTTCAAGCGCGGCGGGGTTGGCGTGTTCGACAATGCCTTCCGCATCCAGAATAAACAGCGGTTCGGGCAAAGCGCGGGCGACGCCTTGCGCCATGCGCAGCCGCGCCATCTCCGCTTCCTGCGCGTTCAGTTCGGTTTCGACGATGCGTTGCACCGGCGCGGCCCAGACCCGGCCCGATGAAAATCGGTAGCGCACGGCGAGCGCCGCCATGAAGGCGATCCAGGCGAGCAGCGCAATGCGCCAGTCCGAGATGCCGACCGCGACAAGCGTTGCGCCGACGCCGGCGCTGATGCCCGCCGCCCACATGAAGTCGCGGGCGCGCACGCGCGCGGCGGTGTTTCGGATCAGGCTGGCGAGATCATCTTGCATTGGGACAGGTTTTACCGCGGGCGTTTGAAAGCGAAAGCCGCGCCGCCGAGAAATCCGGCCAGACCTTGCAGGGCGAGGCCCATCGCATCGCGCGCGCCGCCGATCGCGCCGGCGCCGCCGCCTGCGGCGGAGCCTTCGACCAACACAATGAGGGTTACAATCGCCGCCGCGCCCGCGACCGGATAGGCGACCGGCGCCAGCGGCTTCAAGATGCGTTTCACGACGAATGCAACGGCGAAACCGAGGGCGAGCGCTGCTGCAAAAACCTCCAGAAAGGAAGGTTGATCATAATTTCTTTGCGCCAGCCCGATGAAATTCTCGGTGAAGGTGTCGATCATGTCCTGCCGGGAATAGACCGCACCGATCTCCTCCATCTTTGCGATCACTTGCTGGGTGTAGAAGGCGACGGAGAGGGAAAAGGTCACGGCGACCGCGAGCACATAGGCGAAGATTGTATTGACGACTCTCATTTGACCTCTCCAGAACCGGCTTCCCACTAGCAGGGCGCCCACCGTCGCGGCGCCGATATTCCTGCCCCCGCAATATTGACGGCGCGGGCATGGCCCGCCTACCCATGGGGCCCCCGCCTGTCTATGGGGTCGATGTCATATTCCAATTGAAAGGGCGTGACCATGGCGACAATGTCCCGTTTTCTGACCATCTGCAGCTGCGCGGCGCTGCTGACTGCCTGTTCCGGCGCTAATGACGCCTCTTCCGCTGGCGCTGCGCCCAAGGGCGGCGGCGATTCCGCGCTGCAGGAAACGCTGGCCGATCCGGCGCCGGATGGCGAAACCGCCCTCAATGTCGAGATTCTGGCGGACGGCCTGGTCAATCCATGGTCAATCGCATTCCTGCCCGACGGCGCGATCCTGGTGAGCGAGCGCGAAGGCCGCTTGCGCGTCATTCGCGACGGCGTGCTGGTTCCTGAGCCGGTGTCGGGCGTGCCGGAAGTGCTGGTCTGGAATCAGGCGGGCCTGTTCGACATTTTGCTGCATCCCGATTTCGCCGAGAATGGCGTCCTCTATCTGAGCTACGCCCATGGCACGCAGCAGGAAAATGCGACCCGCGTTGCGCGCGCGGTTTTCGACGGCGCGTCGCTGAGCGATCTTGAAGTGCTGTATGACGCCAAGCCGACCAAGGACACCGGTCACCATTATGGCGCGCGCATGGTCTGGGGCGGCGACGGCAAGCTCTATGTCACCATCGGCGAAGGATCGAAATACAAGGAAAAAGCGCAGGACATGGCGACCAGTTTCGGCGCGGTCCTGCGGCTTAACGAAGACGGCTCGATTCCGGAGGACAATCCGACCTTCGGCGATGGCGAGCGGCCGGAACTGTTCACCAAGGGGCACCGCAATCCGCAAGGCCTCGCCTATGACGCAGAACGCGGCATTTTATGGGAACAAGAGCATGGTCCGCGCGGCGGCGATGAAATCAACATCATCGAAGCGGGCAATAATTACGGCTGGCCGCTGGCGTCTTACGGCATTGATTATAATGGCGCGCGGATTACGCCGTTCACGGAATATGAAGGCACGACGCAGCCGGTGAAATACTGGACGCCCTCCATCGGACCGTCCGGTCTGGCGGTCTATCGCGGCGATCTGTTTGCAGGCTGGGACGGCGATCTGCTCGCGGGCGCCATGTCCGGCGCCGCCTTGCATCGGGTCGTGATGGATGGCGACAAACCATCCGGCGAAGAACGCTATCTGCTGGATCGCGGCGAGCGCGTGCGCGATGTGCGGGTCGGGCCGGATGGCGCGATCTATGTCGCAACCGAGCGCCATGAAGATGCGAATGCGGGCAAGGTGTTGCGCCTCACCCCGCAATAAGCAGGGCGGTTCGACCGTCTACGGAATAATCGGCGCGGCGATGGCCCGCGCCGCCGCCTGACGCGCAAAGCGCAAGGTCACCGCCTTGCGTCTTGCGGCGTTTAACGGGCGGTCTTCCGAGGCGCGCGCAATGGCGGCGCCGAACTCGTCGGCGATGATCAGCCCTTCCGTGCCGGGCAACAGCTCGCGCGGAAAATCCTGGTCGACGGCGAAATAGAACTGGTCGCAAAAATCGAGATAGTCCGGCCATTTCTGGTCCACATCGAAATCGGCCCGGCAGGATTTCACCTCAGCAATGATCAGCTTGCCGCGTCGGTCGAGCCCGGCAATGTCGGCGCGCCGGCCATTGGCAAGGCGAAATTCCCATAAGGGCGACAGGCCGAGATCGATGAAAAGCCGCGAGACGCCGCGGGTCAGCGCGATGGTGCGGTCCGGACGCGCAAGCTCGCCCGGCTGTCCTGTGGGCTGCCCTGTGTGCTGTCCGGCGGGCTGGTCATGCCGCTGGTCGGGGACTTGATCGGGAAGCGGAAAGGTGTTCTGCATTTGTTCATTCAAGCGCGCCGAGGCGGCGAGCGTCAAGGCCAAATGCGTTAACGGGAAATCTAGCCCTGGAATTCCGGCAATTGCACCACAAGACCGTCCAGCGCGTCGCTGACCTTGATCTGGCAGGACAGGCGCGAGTTTTCTTTCGGCTCATAGGCGAAGTCGAGCATCGACTCTTCCATGGATTCCGCTTTGCCGGTCTTTTCCACCCATGCCGCGTCCACATAGACATGACAGGTGGCGCAGGCGCAGGCCCCGCCGCAATCCGCATCAATGCCGGGCACCATGTTCTTGACAGCGGCCTCCATCACCGACACCCCGGTCTCGGCGTCGACGACATGTTCGGTTCCGTTCTTTTCGACAAAAGTAATTTTGGGCATGAGACTCGCGACAGTGGCTGGATTGCAAATTGAAGCCGTGGATGTAAGCGATCAGGGCGTGAGGGCAAGCCTTTTTTGCCAGAATGAAGGATAAGGCTCCGGCTGGAATGTGGGTGAAGAGAATAGATCTGCCCGATGAAACGGCGACAATGGCGCTGGGGACGGCGCTTGCGCTGGTGTTGAAGGCTGGCGACCTCATCCGGCTGGAAGGCGATCTCGGGGCCGGGAAATCGACGATCGCCCGGGCGCTGATCGCCGCGCTGACCGGCGTGACGAATGCGCCGAGCCCCACTTTCACCCTTGTCGAGACCTATGAAGGGCCGGATTTTCCGCTCTGGCATTTTGACCTTTACCGGCTGGAGCGGCCGGAAGATGTGTGGGAGCTGGGGCTTGAGGATGCGCTGGATGGCGGCGCGTCGCTGATCGAATGGCCGCAACAGGCGGCGGGATTGTTGCCGGACGGCGCGCTGACCGTGAAACTGGAAATGGCGGGCGCGGCGCGCTGTGCGGCGATTGCGGGAAATGAAGACTGGCGCCAGCGCCTGGAAGCGGCGGGAATCGCGTAAAGAATGACATCTATGGCAAGCAATGACGACAGAAACGAAGCCCGCATGGGTTTCCTCAAGGCCGCTGGCTGGGACGCGGCGGAAGCGGCGCCGCTGGCGGGCGATGCTTCAACGCGCAGCTATCAGCGGCTGAAATTGTCGGGCCGGCCGGCGGTGCTGATGATCGCGCCCCCGGGCGCCGAGGCGCCGGCCTGTCCCCCAGACGCGGATGAGGGCGCGCGCCGGGCGCTTGGCTATAACGCCATGGCCCGCCTCGCCGGACCTAATCTCAACGCCTTTGTCGCCTTGTCGCAGGCGCTGCGCGAAGCGGGCCTTTCGGCGCCGGAAGTCTATGCGTCGGATGCTGGTGCGGGCTTTGCGCTGCTGGAAGATCTTGGTGACGATCTGTTTGCGCGGGTCGTCGCCCGCGTCGATGAGCAAACGCTTTATCGCGCGGCGATCGATGCGCTGGCTGTGCTGCATGAGCGCGCGCCGGCAAAGCCCGCCGGCGCCGGATATGTCATGCTGGATTATGATCCGCTGGCGATGGAAGCCGAGACGGCGCTGCTGATGGAATGGTATTGGCCGCTGAAGAAAGGCGCGCCTGCGCCGGAAGCTCTGCTTACGGAATATCTGGGCTTGTGGCGGGAAACCCTTGCGGGCCTGTCGGCGCCCCATGCTTTTGTGCTGCGCGATTATCATGCGGAGAACCTCTTATGGATGCCGGACCGGGCGGGCGTTGAAAAAGTCGGGATCATCGACTTTCAGGATGCGCTTTACGGCCACGGCGCTTATGATCTGGTCTCCTTGCTGGAAGATGCGCGCCGCGATGTGGCCCCGTCGCTGGCTGACGCCATGATTGCTTATTATCTGCAGGTCTCGGGCGCTGAAAAGGCCGCCTTTTTAAGGGATTACGCGATCCTCGCCGCGCAGCGGAACGCCAAGATTCTGGGCATTTTCGCGCGTCTCGCCAAGCGCGATGAGAAGCCCCGCTATCTCGATTTGCTGCCGCGGGTCGAGGCGCATTTCACCCGCGATCTGGCGCGCGAAGACATGGCGGCGATGCGCGGCTTCTTCTCGAAACATTTGCCGGATCTTGTGTCATGACCGCGATGCCCAATACTGCAATGGTGCTTGCCGCCGGCCTTGGCACGCGCATGCGTCCGTTGACGGAGCATATGCCGAAGCCGCTGATCAAGGTGGCGGGCAAGGCGTTGATGGATTACGCGCTGGACCGTTTCGCTGCGGCGGGCGTTGCGCGCGCGGTGGTGAATGTGCATTACCTCGCCGATCAGGTTGAAGATCATGTGCGCCGCCGTGGCGCGCCGGAAATCATCATTTCCGATGAGCGCGATGTGTTGCTGGAAACCGGCGGCGGCCTGAAACACGCCCATGCCGCGCTCGGTGACGAGCCGGTTTTCTGCACCAATACGGATGCGATCATGATCGATGCGGAAGGCGGGGAAGAAGCCTGCGCGATGCTCGCCGCCCAATGGGACGCGGCGGCGATGGATGCGCTGTTGTTGCTCGTGCCGATTGAACGCACCAGCGGCTATGACGGGCGCGGCGATTTCGATCATGCCGATGACGGACAAATCAAGCTGCGACCCGGCGAAAGCGCGCCTCATGTCTTCACCGGCCTGCAGATCATTTCTTCGACATTGATCGCGGAAGGCCCCGACGGGCCGTTTTCAACGCGCATTCTCTGGGACAAGGCCGCCGCGCGCGGGCGCCTTCACGGCGCTATCTATAGCGGCGACTGGCTGCATGTGGGCGATGCGGAAGGCCTCGCCGCGGCGGAAGCGCGCTTGTCCGACATGGCCGGGCGACGCTGATGGCGGGCGGCGTCTTCACCGCGCCGGCGCCCCGGTTTTACTCCATCGCTTCCGGGCGGCCGTTCCTCACCGATCTTGCGAGGGAATTGACCGCCTCGATAAAGGGCGCCGGTTTCGAACTGCCCGACGCGACGATTTACCTGCCGACGCGGCGGGCGGCGCGGGCCCTGGCGGCGGCGTTTCTTGAGGCCTCGGGCGCAAGCGCCGCCCTGACGCCCCATATCAAGGCGCTGGGCGACATCGATGAAGATGAATTCGCAATCGGCGACGAGTTGTCCGGCACGGTTGAAGATGAACTGGCCTTCGCGCCCGCCGTGCCTTCCGCCGAGCGGCTTTTATTGCTGGCGCGCCTGATCGCGGAAAAAGAGAAAAATTATTTCGACGGTCAGCGCCATTGGGCGGGGGCTATCTCCGCAGCGGGCGAACTCGGCCGCTTGCTCGATTCTCTTTATACGGAAGAGGTCGATCCGGAAGCATTGAAAGCGCTGACGCCGGACCATCTCGCCAAACACTGGCAGGACTCGCTGGAATTTCTGGAAATCGTCACCAAGCTCTGGCCGGACCATCTCGCAAGCGAGGGGCTTGCCGATCCGGCGGCGCGGCGCATTGCGCTGATTGATGCGCAGACAAAGCGCTGGGCGGCGACGCCGCCGTCAAAACCGGTGATTATCGCCGGCACCACCGGCTCCACCCCGGCGGTGGCGCGCATGATGAAGCTTGTTGCGGGTTTTCCCTTTGGCTGCGTTGTCTTGCCGGGGCTCGATCTCGCCGCGAGCGCCCATGTCTGGGATGCGGTTGACGAGCCGCATCCGCAAAGCGGGCTCAAAGCGCTGCTCGATGCGCTGGAGATTGCGCGCGACGCGGTGAACCCGTGGCCGGGCAGCGAGACCCAAAACCATCGCGCCGGACTGATCACCGTAGCCTTGCGCCCGGCGGATGCGTCTGATGACTGGCGCGAATGGGCTGAAGCCGCGAAGGCCGCCGGTCCCGACATCACCTCCGCCTTGCACGGATTATCCTTGATCGAGGCGCGCGACGAAGATGAAGAAGCCGGGATCATCGCGCTGAAATTTCGCGAGGCGATCGAGACGCCGGGGCGCAGCGCCATGCTGGTGACGCCGGACCGCGATCTCGCCCGCCGTGTGTCCATGAAGATGCGCCGCTGGGGCGTCAATGTGGATGACTCCGCCGGTGCGCCTTTCGCCAATACGCCTTGCGGTGTTTATCTGCGGCTCGTTGCGGCGTGGCTGTGCGATCCGGCGGACCCGGTGCGGCTTGCGGCGATGATCGATCATCCGCGTTTCGGCGGCGGGCTTGAAGAAGCGAAGCGCTATCTGGCGGTGCGCAAGATCGATCATGGCTTGCGCGGCTTGCGTCCGCGCGACGGGGTGGCGGGCGTGCGCGCGCGGCTGACCGCCGCGAATGTGCTGTCGGAAAAGGCGCTGTCGGAAGACGTGATTGCGATTGTCGATTTGCTGGCGCAGGCCGCCGCGCTCTGGCCGCCAGAGGATGCAGGTTTTCTCGCCCGTTTCGAAGCGCATCTGGCGGCGGCGGAACTGTTGAGCGCCAGCGCGGAAGAGGCGGGCGCTGAGCGGTTATGGCGCGGCGATGATGGCGAAGCCGGGGCATTGCTGCTGGCGCAATTGCGCGTCGGCCTGCCTTGGATCGTGCATGATGCGCCGTCGGAATATGCCGATATTTTTGCGCGCCTGATCGCCAGCGGCGCCGTGCGCCGCCGCGTTCCGGCCCATCCGCGCCTGTCGATACTCGGCCCGCTGGAAGCGCGCATGCAGAGCGCCGATCTGGTTATTCTCGGCGGGCTGAATGAGGGCGTCTGGCCGCGCGATGCTGCTATCGATCCGTTCCTGTCGCGGCCCATGCGCAAGGATCTGACGCTGCCCTCGCCGGAACGGCGCATCGGGCTCGCCGCACATGATTTTGCGCAGCTCGCCGCCGCGCCGGAAGTGGTGCTGACCCGCGCGGGCCGGGCCGCCGGCAAGCCGACCAAACCCTCGCGCTGGATCGTCCGTCTCAGGAACATCTTGAGCGGCGCCGGTTTGCTGGACGGTGTTGACCAGTCCGCCGGGTTCTCGGCGCTGGCGCATAAACTCGATGAACCGCAGGCCATCACGCCCATCGGCCCGCCGCATCCGGCGCCGCCCGTCGCGGCGCGGCCGAAGTCGCTCTCGGTGACGCAGGTCGAGAAGCTCCTGCGTGATCCCTATTCGATTTACGCGCAGAAAATTCTGGGGCTTCGAAAGCTCGATCCCTTGGGCGAAGAGTTCAGCCCGCGCTATCTGGGCAATCTGTTCCACAAAGTGCTTGAAGATTACGCAAAGGAACCGCCGCCGGAGACGCGCGAAGCCCAGATTTCAAGGCTTGAAGAACTCTTCGCAGCCGATGCGCAAGAGCATGGTCTCGATGCGTCCCATCACGCGTTCTGGCGCGCGCGCGCCGAGGCCGCGTTTGAATTTCTTGCAGATTGGGACGCGGCCCGGCGGCAGGCGGGCGTTCCCGCCGTCACCGAAGGCAAGGGCGCAACGCAAATCGATGTCGCCGGTGAAGAATATGAATTGACCGCGCGCGCTGACCGTATCGACCGGCTCAGTGACGGATCGGCGTTCATTGTCGATTACAAGACCGGCGCCCCGCCGAGCCTTGAACAGGCGCAGGCCTTCTCTCCGCAATTGCCGCTCACCGGTCTGATTATCGAAGCAGGCGGGTTCGAGGCGTTGGGCGCCGCGCGGGTCGCTGGGTTTGAATATGTGCGCGTGATTTCCCGCAAGCCGGGGGAGAAATTCGCCGGCGCCGAGGGCGACGACGCGGCGGGCTTTATCGCCGAGGCGCGCGACGGGCTGGTCAAGCTGTTCGCCCATTTCGCCGATGGGGCGCAGACCTATCCCTCGCAGCCGCGCCCGCAATTCGTCAATGAATATGGCGATTTTGACCATCTCGCCCGGCGCCGCGAACGCAGCGCGCAAGGCGGCGAGGCTGGCGATGGCGATAGCGGAGGCGGCGAATGACCCCGCTTGAAGAAACCACCAACAACCAGCGTCTGGCGGCCGACCCTGAGCGCTCGGTTTTCGTCATGGCCAATGCGGGCTCCGGCAAGACGCGCGTGTTGACCAACCGCGTGGCGCGGCTGTTGCTCGCCGGCGCGCCGCCGGAAAAAATTCTCTGTATCACCTTCACCAAAGCCGCGGCGGCGGAAATGGCCGAGCGGCTATTCTCCGTACTCGGAAAATGGGCGCTCGCCAGTGATGAAGAACTGATCGAGGCGCTGAAGGAACTGGAAGGCAAAGGCGCGCCGGAAAAATCCGCCAAAGATCTCGCCCATGCGCGGCGGCTATTTGCGCGCGCGCTTGAAACGCCGGGCGGGTTGAAGATCCAGACTATCCATTCCTTCTGTGAAAGCGTGTTGCGGCGGTTCCCGATTGAGGCGGGCGCGCCGCCGGGCTTTACCGTGGCGGAAGATGCGCAAGCGGGCGCTTTGCTGAATGAGGCGCTGGACCGGCTCGCCGCCGTCGCGCTGAACGATGCGGGCTTGCGCGCTGATTTCGACCGGCTTTCTTTAAAGCGCAGCGAGCGCGATTTGCGCGCCTTGCTGCTCGGCGCCGGCAAGGGTCCGGAAGATGTGGACGCCGCAGCGGCGGCTTTGGCGCGCGCGCTCGGCATTTATCCTGTGTTAAGCGCGGATCAGGTGATGGCGGCGTTTATCGCGGAGCTCTCAACAGAAGAATTGCGCCGCGCGCATGACGGTCTCGCCGCCGAGGGCAAAAACCCGCAAGATGCAGCGCGGCGGTTGTCGCCCTTTTTCACGGCTAAGGACACGGCCTTGAAATGGGCGGCGTTGTCGTCGTTTCTGCTGACGGGAACCGGCACGCCCCGAAAAGCCATCGCCACCGCCGCCACCGACAAGCACGACCCTTGGGTGAAGCCCTATCTGGAGACCCTCAAGGAGGTGTTTTTCGCCGAAGTCCAGGCGCTTAAAGCGCTCGACATTTATCAGGACACGATAGCTTTGCTGCGTCTGGTGAGCGGCTTGCGCGCGAATTACGCGGCGGCGAAGGCGGCGCGCGCGCAGCTTGATTTCGATGATCTCATTGAGCGCGCCCAGCGCCTGTTCCAGCGCACCGAAGCCGCCTGGATCATGTACAAGCTCGACACCGGCATTGACCACATATTGATTGACGAGGCGCAGGACACTTCGCCGGGTCAGTGGACAGTGGTTGAAAATCTGTTTGCGGATTATTTTTCCGGCGCGGGCGCGCGGGACGCCTTGCGCAGCTTCTTCGCGGTCGGTGATTTGAAGCAGTCGATCTATTCTTTTCAGGGCGCCGATGTGCGGCTGTTCACGGAAAAGGAGCATGATCTCGGGCAGCAGCTCGGCGCGGTCACGGATTACAAAAACATTCCGCTTTCCATGTCGTTCCGCACGGTGGAGCCGGTGCTGTCCTTCGTTGATGCGGCGTTTGATGATCGTGCGGCGACCGAAGGGCTGGGCGCCTATCCCATTCCGGCGCATGGGGTTTGCCGTGAAGGCGCGGCGGGCCTTGTGGAATTGTGGCCGCTGACGCCGCGCCCGGAAAAACTCGAGGTCAATCGATGGGATGCGCCGGTGGATGCGCCCGAAGCCGATCATCCGGTGCGGGTTTTGTGCGACCGGGTTGCGGCGCAGATCAAGGGCTGGCTCGATAAGGGCGAGATTCTGGAATCGCGCGGGCGGCCCTTGCGCGCCGGCGACATCATGATTTTGGTGCAGACCCGCGGCGCGCTGTTCCGCGATGTCATTCAGCGCCTGTCGGCGGCGGGCGTGCCGGTCGCCGGGCCGGACCGTTTGAAGCTGGCGGAAGACCCGGCGGTGGAAGATCTCATTTCCTATGCGCGCTTTGCGCTGACGCAGGATGATGATCTGTCCCTGGCGGAGATTTTGAAAAGCCCGCTTTTCGGCTTTGATGATGATGCGGATTTATTCGCATTGGCTCATGGCCGCGAAAAGAACGTGTCCTTGTGGTCCGCCTTGCGCCGGCGCGCGGAAGAACAGCCCCATTGGAAACGCGCGGCGGAAGAGATCGCGGCGGCGCGCATCGTCGCGCGCGGGCAGGGGCCTTACGCCTTCCTGTCGCATATTCTCGAAACCGGGGACCCGTCCGGGCGCAAGCGGTTTTTCGCACGGCTCGGTGAAGCGTCCTCCGATGCGATTTCGGAATTGTTGCGTCAGGCGCTTGATTTTGAAAACGGCAATCCGCGCAGCCTGCGCGAGTTTGTCGCCTGGTTCGACATGGCGTCGGGCGACATCAAGCGTGAAATGGAGCGCGAGAATGATTCCGTCCGTGTGATGACGGTGCATGGCGCCAAGGGCCTGGAAGCGGATGTCGTGTTTCTCCTCGATGCGCATCGCGAAGTCGATGTGAAGACTGTCGGGCCGTTGCTGGCGCCGCCGCGCGATGCGGGTTTGCCGGCGGGGGTTTCGCTGCTCTCCTGGTCGAAAGCCGGTGATGCGGCGATGGCGGAGGCGGCGCGCGAAGACCAGATTCGCCTGCAATATGAGGAATATCGCCGCCTGTTTTACGTCGCCGCGACCCGCGCCCGCGACCGGCTCTATATTTGCGGCGTAGAGCAGGGCAATCGCAAAGACCCGCAAAGCAAACCCATCGCCGAAAAGTCCTGGCATTCGCTCGCCATTGATGCGTTTGACCGGCTGGGCGAGCGGGTTGAGCGCGGCGATGAGCCCTTATGGAATGGCGGCGCGACGCCGGTATGGCGGCTGACCAGCGCGCAAACTGAAAAAGCCAAGTCCGATGATGACGCCGGGCCCCAAGTCGCGATCGCGACGCCGCCCTGGTTGTTCGCGCCTGCGCCCGCTGAGCCGCCGGTTTTGCGCCTGTCGCCGTCCAAGCTTGCTGGCGAAGAAGACAATGACTGGCGCGGCGACGCATCGGGCGCGGCCTATTCTCCGGCGTCGGGCGGCGACAAATATTTCCGTGGACGGACATTGCACCGGTTGCTTGAGTTGTTGCCGGATGTTGCGCCCGATGCGCGCGCATCGGCGGCGGACCGGTTGCTGGCGCGGCTGGCGCCGGATGTGGCCGAAGACGAGCGGGCGGCGTGGCGCGAGGAAGTGCTGCGCGTCATGACCGATCCGCAATTCGCTGACGTCTTCGCGCCCGGCTCCATGGCGGAGACCCCGATTGTCGGGCGGCCCAAAGGCGCGCCGGACGGCTTTGTCCTGAATGGTCAGATTGACCGGCTGGCGGTCAGCGAAGCTCGCGTTCTGGTTGTCGACTACAAAACCAACCGCCCGCCGCCGGCCCGGGCGGAGGATGCGGATGAGGCCTATATTGCTCAGCTCGCGGCCTATCGCGCGTTATTGCAGGAAATCTATCCCGCCCATGAGATCGTCTGCGCCTTGTTGTGGACCTATGATGCAAAGCTCATGGACATCCCGTCCGAAATGCTCGATCACGCCTTCGCGCGCATCCGTTTCGCGGGTTGAAACGACGCGCCGGAACGCTATCTTCATGCTTTCGAATTCAGGAGTATCCTTCATGGCCGCCAAAACCGTAACCGACGCAACCTTCTCCGCCGATGTGCTTGAATCCGGCGATACCGTGCTGATTGATTTCTGGGCGGAATGGTGCGGACCTTGTAAGCAGATCGCGCCTGCGCTTGATGAGATCGCGGCGGATTATGAAGGCAAGCTCACGGTCGCCAAGGTTAACATCGATGAAAATCCGGAAACGCCCGGCCGTTACGGCGTGCGCGGCATTCCGACCTTGATGATTTTTTCCGGCGGCGAACATATCGCCACCCGCGTCGGCGCTGCGCCGAAGAGCCAGCTCGCCAAATGGGTCGAGGATGTGCTGAAGGAAGCCGCCGCTTAAGCGTTCTCTGCGAGAACGTCACCCGCCAGATAGAGCGAGCCGCTGATGAGTATTCTCAGCGGCTCGTTTTTTTGTCCGCACACGCTGCTTTGACCGCCTCTTCCAAAGACGCGCAGACTTGCGTTTGCAGTCCGCCTTTGGCCGCCGCCGCAGCGACTTCCGCCGGCGCAAGCACGCCATCCTGTTGGGCGGCGACGCAATAAACCTTGCGGGCGAGTCCGGCGAAGGGCGCGAAATAGCCGCTGGCGTCCTTGTTCGCCTGCATGCCGGAAATCATCACCAGCGGTTTCGGGCTGCGCGCTTCGAGATCGGCCATCAAAGCGGCGATGGCGCGCCCCGCATGCGGGTTATGGCCGCCATCAAGCCAGATTTCAGGCTCCTCGCCGAGCCGCTCGCGGGCGAGGTCGATCAATGGACCTTTGGTCAGGCGCTGCATGCGGGCGGGCCAGCTCGCATTGGTCAGGCCTTTTGACAGGACGGCGTCATCAAACTTCAACCCGGCGGCGCGGATCGCGGCGATGGCGGTTCCGGCGTTTTCGAGTTGATGGGCGCCGGGAAGGCGCGGCAGATCAAGATCGCACAGCCCGTCATCGTCCTGATAGATCAATCGTCCGTGCTCGGATTGAACGGTCCATTGCTCGCCAAACGCGTGAATGCGCGCGCCCTTGCGCGTCGCATGGTCCTGCAGCGCCGCCATGGCTTCGGGCGACTGGCGCGACAGCACAGCGGGCGCGCGGCGGCGAAAAACGCCGGCCTTTTCCCCGGCGACTTGCAGTAGGGTATCGCCTAAAAACGCCTGATGATCGAGATCGACCGGCGTGACGACGGCGGCGAGCGGGTCGTCCATGACATTGGTGGCGTCAAGACGCCCGCCAAGGCCGACTTCGATCACCGCATAATCCGCCTTGGTTTCCGCAAAGGCGAGGAAGGCGGCGCAGGTCGTCATTTCGAAATAGGTGAGCGTGTCTTCGCCGACCATGGCGTCGACGCGTCCCAGCACATCGATCAGCGAGGCGTCGGAGATTTCCTTGCCGGCGACTACGATGCGCTCATTGAAACGCACCAGATGCGGCGAGGTGTAGACATGCACCGAATGTCCGGCGGCCTCCAGGATCGCGCGGATAAACGCAACAGTGGAGCCTTTGCCATTGGTGCCGGCGACATGGAAAAACGGCGGCAATTTCTTTTGCGGATCGCCCATCAGCGCCAGCGCGGATTTCACGCGGTCCAGCGACAGGTCAATAACCACAGGGCGGCGGTTCGCGATTTCCGCGAGCACGGTTTCAACGTCGCTCACGCGCGTTTTCCTTTGCAAAAGACTTCGGGAGTGTTGGGCCTATTCCGCAGCCTTGTCGAGCTTCGGCGCGGGCTTGGGCTTCGGCGCCGGTTTTTTCGCCAGGGTCAGCTTGACGGTTTTGCCGGCTGTTTCATTGGCGCCGCCGGGGCTTGCGGTCTGAAGGGCGGGGGGCGTGGCGGCGACAGGCGCCTGCCGGCGCTCCTTGACCAGCACGCGGATCAGTTTCGACAGCGTGGACTTCATGTCGGCGCGGCGCACGACCATGTCGACCATGCCTTTTTCTTCCAGGAACTCGGCGCGCTGGAATCCCTCAGGCAGTTTCTCGCGGATCGTTTGTTCAATGACGCGCGGCCCGGCGAAACAGATCAGGGCGCCCGGCTCGGCGAGATTGACGTCGCCCAGCATGGCGTAAGACGCGGTGACGCCGCCGGTGGTCGGGTTGGTCAGCACGACGATATAGGGAAGGCCCGCTTCCTTCACCATTTGCACGGCGATGGTGGTGCGCGGCATCTGCATCAGCGAAAGAATGCCTTCCTGCATGCGCGCGCCGCCTGAAGCGGCGAAGACGATCAGGGGAGCGCGGCGTTCGACGGCGGTCTCGGCGGCTTTCAGCATCGCCTCGCCAAGGGCCATGCCCATGGAGCCGCCCATAAATTTGAAATTCTGCACGGCGGCGACCACGCCGACGCCGTCAACCGTTCCGTAAGCGGCGCGCATGGCGTCCTGCTGGCCGGTTTTCTTGCGGTTCTCTTTGAGCCGGTCGGTGTATTTCTTTTCGTCGCGGAATTTGAGCGGATCCGTCATTGGCTCCGGCACGGCGATCTCTTCATAGGCGCCGTTGTCGAACAGCAGCGCCAGGCGTTCCGTCGGGCCAATAGCGAGATGGTGATCGCAGGACGGACAGACCTGATGCGCGGCGTCGAGATCGCGCTGGAAAATCATCTCGCCGCAACCGGGGCATTTCGACCACAAGGTGTCCGAATTGTCTTCTTTGGGCTTGAAGATGTTTTTGATGCCCGGAGGGATGTTGGAGAGCCAGCTCATATCCGACAGCGCTTTCTAGGTTACCTGTTACAGTCTGCGTGTAGTGAAACCGTCTGCGCTTTATGCGCGTGCGGCGCGGATCGCCCCCGAAATATCCTGCGCCAGCCTCAAAACCGCGTTAACGGCATTATCGGACTCGCCGGGGCTGGCTTCAAGGGCTTTAGCAAATTCGTCCACAAGAGCGGAGCCTACGACCACCGCATCGGCGAAGACCGCGAATTCCCGCGCTTTTTCACCCGTTTTGATGCCGAAACCAACCGCAGCGGGCAAGCCGGACGCATCGCGAATCCGGTCGAGGGCGGCTTTTACCGCTTCGCCCTGGCCAGCCGCCTTGCCGGTGATCCCGGCGACGGAGACGTAATAAACAAACCCCGAAGTGTTGCGGACCACGGCGGGCAGGCGCTCATCGTCGGTGGTGGGGGTCGCCAGGCGGATGAAATCAAGGCCGGCGGCGCGGGCGGGCAGGCAAAGCTCTGCGTCTTCTTCCGGCGGCAGGTCGACAATAATCAGCCCGTCGACCCCGGCCTCTCTGGCGTCGGCGACGAATTTTTCCGGCCCATAGGCGTAAAACGGGTTGTAATAGCCCATCAGGATGATCGGGGTGTCATTGTCCCCGGTCCGAAATGAGCGAACCATTTCAAGGGTCTTAACGAGAGTCTGTCCGGCTTTGAGGGCTCTGAGGCCGGCGGCGGCGATCGCCGGGCCGTCGGCCATCGGGTCGGTGAAGGCGACGCCCAGCTCAATCAGATCGGCGCCGGCGGCGGGCAGCTTTTTCAGCAGATCAAGGCTTGCCGCCCCGTCCGGGTCGCCCGCCATGATGAACGGAATGAAGGCGGCGCGGTTCTCGGCCTTGAGCTTGTCGAAACGGGCTTTGATACGGGACATGAAGGGGGCGCCTGCGCGGGGTTCGGGCTGTTGAAATCGAAGCCGCTTGCGTAACGCGCTGGCGGCGGATTGCAAGGAAAAGCTTGCGGGCTATACGAGGTGTTCCGGCTAGGGAGCAGGCATGAGCGGCGCGAGATCAGGATTGGCGGGGCGGGCGGCGCTGGGCGCGATCTGGCTGTATCGGCGCAGTCTGTCGCCCTTCTTCTACGCGCTTGGCGTCAGGTGCCGGCATGAGCCGAGTTGCTCGCAATATGCGGCCGAAGCCTTTCGCACGCATCATGCGGGCCGCGCCTTCTGGCTCAGCCTTTCGCGCGTGCTGCGCTGTCATCCTTTCGGGTCGCACGGATTTGATCCGGTGCCGGAGGATGCGCCGCAGGTCGGCTGGAAATTCTGGAAGCTTGGGGATTGGGCCTGGACGGAAAGAAACGGGCCGCGCCAAAAAAACGGAGCGGCGAGAACGCCGCTCCGCCTGCGGAATAACAACGCCATTATTTCCGCAGATAGCTCATGGACGGGCCGGGCCGCCCGACAAAGCATGACTTGGTGAAGCCGTAATGTTTGATCACGTTGATCACTTCCTGGGCTTCCGCCTGTGTCGGGGCCTTGAAGGCGTAGTGGCTTTCATCGGAGACGATGGTGAAATGACTGCCTGAATTCTTGATCGACAACCCGTTCGGATTAATCCCGACACAGTCTTCGCCGGACAGGGCGCCAGCCGGCGCGCTATTGTCGCTCAGCCAATATTCAAGCGAGGCGTCGGGGCGGCCGACAAAGCACTGCTTGTTCATGCCGTAATGCTGGACGATGGTTTTGGCGCGATCCATTTCAGATTTGTTGTCGCCCGCATCGAGCATCCACATGGAGCCTTGCACCAGTTTCCAGTTACCGTTCTTTTTCGAGACGGATACGGCGTCCGGATTAAATCCGATGCAATCCTCCTTGAACGGAAGGATCGGTTTCGCGATGACGGGTCCTGCGATCACCGGCCCCGCGATCACCGGACCGCCGGGCAGGGGCCGCGCGATCAGGGGCGCCTTTTTCAGCGAGGCGTGCATGACATAGTCATCGCGGCCGCTGGAATCGGTGAAATGCGTATAGACATGAGCGCGCAAGGTGCTGCCGGCGCGCCCGTCGAGCACCACGGTTTTGGTGGCGAAGCCCTGATTGAAGGTGGCGATGATCGCTTCGGTGTTTGACGCGGCGTCGGTCGCCGCGGAGTCGGAATAAGCGATAGCCGGCGCGGCGCCCCAGTCGCACGGATTTGGCGAACATTGGCCCTTAATCGCGACGTTGAGCGCGCCGCCGCTTTGCGAAATCGAAAGGCTTTCCAGTTCGCCGGCGTTTTTTGTCCAGGCGCCGGTCCACTGGTTCAACGGCATGCCCGCATGGGCGGATGTGATGGTGACAATGGCTGCGGCGCCCGCAGCGAGTGCTTGCTTGATCATGGTTTTCTCCCCTGTTGATCGTGACAGCGACCTCTCTCAAATCGCCGTCTGCAAGGGAGAAGGTCGGCGTCAAAGGTGACGCAAATGCGGCGGCGAAGGGGAGATATGACGAACGCTGTGACGCCCGTCACATAAAAACAGGGCGGCGAAAAAGCCGCCCTGTCTCCGTCATTTATGTGCGCGCCTATTGCAGGTTAGAGCGGCAAAATTTATCGGTGCGGTTGAACATCTCTGTCAGATCTTCGTCGGACCAGGTGACGATCCCGTGCGCGGTATCGCGGTATTCGTGATACTCCACGGTCTTGCCGGCGTTTTTCAGCGCCTTGGCGAATATCCGTGATTGCTCGACAGGCACCACGAAGTCGTCCGCGCCATGAAAGAGCAGAACGGGCATGCCGACTTTGTCGGTGTTGTAAAAAGCGGAATGAGCGCGCAGATCGTCGCGATCATCTGACGGGTTGCCGATCCCGGTTTCCCAATATTCATAGCCCGCGCGCGAACCGCCGCGTGTCGGATGCTCTTCACGCACGGAGCGCTCAAGGTCGGAGACGCCTGCGGTGCTGATTGCTGCTGAGAAATAGTCTGTATTGAGAAAAGATGCGGTCATCGCGACATAGCCGCCATAACTCCACCCGTAAATGCACATGTTTTTCTTTTTCGCCAGCCCCCGGTCAATCAGCGTTTGGGCGCTTTCGATGACGTCTTTTTGCATGCGCTTGCCCCATTGGCGGTGACCTGACTCGACAAAGTCCTCGCCATATCCCGCAGAGCCGCGAAAGTTTGTCTGGATGACGCGGTAGCCCCGGCTGGCGAAAAACTGTGCGAACCGGTCATAGGCGAAATAATCGCGGGCCTGCGGCCCTCCATGCGGCATGACAATCAGCGGCGCCGGTGCGTTCTCCGCCCCTTTTGGGTGCGTGACATAGGACGTGATGACGACGCCGTCACTCATTGGCGTGCGGATGATTTCCGCCGGGCTCAGATGGTCGACGAGTTCGGGGCGTCCGGAAAACTGGAAATCGACTGACATGGATTTGCGGTTGAAGGTGTAAAAGTCACCTGGTTGTTGCGGGCCGTCCGCGCGCAGCAACCAAGTCTGCCGGTCTTTGCTGATGTCGAGAACATTAAGGCTCGTGGCGGCGCCGAAATAGTCCTGCAGGCCGCTGACAATCGCTTGTTCTTCCGCGTCGACAAAGGCGATTTCGAACTTGTCGACGGCGAAGCGCGCGCCTTCATAAAGCCCGGTATAAGGATTGACGAGCGCATCGGTGACGTCAACCTCCGGGTGCTCGAAGAGTGTGTTCGTGAAAGTTCGCGTGTTGATGTCGTATTCGTGAATAGCCATTCGGTCTTCACCGGGCGCTTGTGCAATCACAGTGTATTTGCCCGGTGCGATGGGCGCGATCGGCTGGAACTTTGCGGGCTCATTGGCGAGGCTGCTGATCGCCTGCTCGAAGATCTCGTCCCACGACTTTCCGCCGTCCGTGCTGAGAAACGTGCGAAGGATCGTTCCTCTCCGGTTTGTCCGTATTTTGAAAACCGGCTTTCCGGCGCCGTCCAGGCGCCAGTCAAGCGTGTCGCTTTCGCCGACCGCGAGACGGTCGGTCGCGCCTGTCGTCACATTGACTTTGTAGACGCTGAGGCCGGAGGCGCCGCCGCCCGGTCCGGTCATGATCACATTGTCTTCGTCTGACCCGTCTATTTGCAGGATGCTGGGCGTGAATAGGAGGCTGCGATCATCGTCATCAAAGAGGCGCACCATGTCTGTGGCGTCGCGGTCGAAGGAGAACACATTCACTTTCTGGAATTCCGCGCTCCATCCGAAACCGCGGCCCTTGACCGGCGCCCGCGCCGCCAGAATGAAGCGCTGGTCATTGGCCCAGGTCAGTCCGACCGCTCGGACGCGTTGGGGCAGCGGGATGACCTTGGAATTTTTGCGGTCTTCAAGGTCAATAATGAGGATGACATGGTCTTCCTTTTGCGAAGCCGCATATCGAATGACGGCGATATAGCGCCCGCTTGGCGACAGCGCGGCCATCGGGACGCGCGGATGACCGAGATAATCGATCGCCCTGGGTGCGGCGGCGGCTGAAGCGCCGCCAAAGCTGGCGAAAACAAAAACAGCCGCCAAGGCGGCGTATTTCAAAATCCACATTTTACTAGCCCCATCTTTATGGGGGAAACGATAGTAAAACTGGCGAAGAGGTCAATGCAGGAATGTAGGGGGGATTTGCGTAACTACTTGTTGGCGCGATTGAAGGTCAGTGAAAAACCGCCCTCTTCGCCGTCTTCGACAAGAACAATATCGGCCTGCATCACATCCGCCTCGGGCATCCAGTAACGAATGGACTTCACTGTTTCTGATGGCGGATCGGCGGTGAAGGTGACATCGTTTTCCGCGACGCTTGTGAGCGTCAGCGTGGTCGGGCCGTCTTTCTCCCAGGTGGAAAAATCCGCATTGTAATGTTTGAACCGCATGGTGACGGCGTCTTCGTCTTGCGTGACAAGGATATATTCAAGCACCGCGAGTTCGCCGCCGGAAACGCCTCTGGCCATGGCTGTCATCACGCCCGCATCCGCAGGGAGCCAGGTTTCTTCGAAGGTGAAATCTTCGCTTCCGCCGCGCCATCCGCCTTCAAGAAAGGCGAGATCGTCCAGCGTTGGCGCGTCTTGCGCCGCTGCGCCGAAAGAAGCGAGCGCGGCAAACGCCGCCGCCAGCACGCCAGGATGTTTTGTCATGGATGTTTCTCCCCCGTCGAAGCGCCGTAAGAATGCTGCATCTACCGCGCCGCGTCATCCCCGAAGGCAGAGTTCGATGAAAAATATTGTGTTCGCCAGTTGCGCCGCCAAGCCGTTCTCCGGTCATGGCGATGCGCCGCTGGTCGCCGCTTTTGAGGCGAGAGGTTGCGTGGTGAGGGAGGCGGCGTGGAACGGCCCGCAAGACTCTTTCGCCGATGCGGATGCGATCGTCATCCGTTCGACCTGGGACTATCAGGATATGCCCGGCGCGTTTGACGCATGGCTCGCCTCGCTGGAGGGGCGGCGCGTCTTCAACGATCCGGCGCTGATGCGCGCCAATATGTCGAAACGCTATTTGCTGGATCTCGCCGCGCGGGGCGCACCCTTGCCGCCGACCCGCCTTGCCGCGCCCGATGCGGCGAGCATCGCCGCCGCCATGGATGCGCTGGGTCTCACAGAAGCGGTGGTGAAGCCGGAATATGGCGCCACGGCCAGCGGGCTGTCGCGCGTTCGCCGGGATGAGCGGACAGGCCTCGCGGCGGCGGCCGCCGCCATGGGGATGCCGGGACTGGTTCAGGCGCTGGTTCCGGAGATATCGACCGTCGGGGAGACCTCCTTCATGTTTATCGATGGCGGCTACACCCATGCGGTGACCAAACGCCCGAAATCGGGGGAAATCCGCTGTCAGGCGGAATTTGGCGGTCTTTCCGAGGCGGCGTCGCCGCCGGACTGGGCGGTGGAGGAGGCTCGGCGCATCCTCGCCCTGATCGGGGGCGATCCGCTCTACGCCCGGGTCGATGCGGTGCTTCTTGACGGGCGCATGCGGCTTATGGAAGTCGAACTCATTGAGCCTGAGCTGTTTTTCACCTATGCCCCAAGCTCGGCGGATCGCTTTGCGGACGCCCTTCTTCAACGCCTTTAGTCACGTCAGCAGAAACGAAGTTTACACCCCATGGTCGCCATTACCCTTCCCGACGGTTCCGTTCGCCAGTTTGACGGCGCCGTGACGGGAGCCGAGATCGCCGAGAATATCTCCAAATCGCTGGCCAAAAAGGCGCTGGCGGTGAAAGTCGACGGCGAGGTCAGCGATCTGTTCGGGACGATCGAGCATGACGCGAAGGTGGAGATCGTCACCCGCGACCATGAAGACGCGCTCGACATTATCCGCCATGACACGGCGCATTTGCTGGCGCAGGCGGTGCAGGAGCTGTTTCCCGGCACCCAGGTCACCATCGGCCCGAATATCGAAGACGGCTTCTTTTACGATTTCGCCCGCGACGAGCCGTTCTCAAGCGATGACCTCGCCGCCATTGAAAGGCGGATGATGCAGATCGTCGATGAAGACCGCCCGACCCGCAAGGAAGTCTGGGCGCGCGATGCGGCGATCAAGCATTTCAAGGAAATCGGCGAACACTATAAAGCTGAGATCATCGCCGACCTGCCGGAAGGCGAGGACATTAAAGTCTACTTCCATGGCGACTGGCATGATCTGTGCCGGGGGCCGCATCTTCCGTCTACGAAGCATATCGGCAAGGCCTTCAAGCTGACCAAGCTGGCGGGCGCCTATTGGCGCGGCGATCATCGCAATGCGGTGTTGCAGCGGATCTACGGCACCGCCTGGGCCCATGAAAAAGAGCTGAAGGCCTATCTGCACCGCATTGAAGAGGCGGAAAAACGCGATCACCGCAAGCTCGGCAAGGAGATGGACCTGTTCCATTTCCAGCAGGAAGCGCAAGGCTCGGTTTTCTGGCACCCCAAAGGTTATCTCATCTGGCGCCAGCTTGAGGCCTATATCCGCCGCCAGCTTGATGCGGATGGTTATGTGGAGGTGAAAACTCCGCAATTGCTGGACTCGGTGTTCTGGGAGCAGTCCGGCCATTGGGCCAAGTTCCGCGAGAACATGTTTGTCGTGCCGGATGAAATTCCGTCAACGGAAGATGAAGGCCCGGTGCTGTCCGGCAAGGCCGACTTGATGGCTTTGAAGCCGATGAACTGCCCGGCGCATGTGCAGATATTCAAGCAGGGGATCAAATCCTATCGCGACCTGCCGATCCGCATGGCGGAGTTTGGCTGCTGTCACCGCAACGAAGCTCATGGCGCGCTGCACGGGCTGATGCGGGTGCGTCAGATGACCCAGGATGACGCGCATATTTTCTGTCGCGAAGATCAGATTACGGACGAAACCCGCCGCTTTCTCGCTTTGTTCGCCCGCGTCTATGAAGATATGGGCATGACCGAGATTAAATATAAGCTCGCGACAAGGCCGGAGCAGCGTGCGGGCGACGACGCGACCTGGGACCGCGCTGAAAAAGCGCTGGCGGATGCGCTTACCGCTGCGGGGCTTGAATTTGAATATGCGGTCGGCGAAGGCGCGTTTTACGGGCCGAAGCTTGAATTCCACCTGACCGACGCCATCGGGCGGACCTGGCAGGCGGGCACTTATCAGCTCGATTATGTGCTGCCCGAGCGGCTCGATGCGAGCTATGTGGATGAAAGCGGCGGGCGCAAGCGTCCGGTGATGTTGCATCGCGCGGTGTTCGGCACCTTTGAGCGGTTCATCGGCTTGCTGATCGAGCAATATGCGGGCCGCCTGCCGCTCTGGCTCGCGCCGGTGCAGGTCGTGGTGACGACGATCACCTCGGCGGCGGATGATTATGCGCGCGAGACGTCTGAGGCGCTGCGCGCGAAGGGCTTGCGTGTTGATCTCGACATTCGTTCGGAGAAGATCAACTACAAGGTGCGCGAGCACTCCCACGCGAAAATCCCGGTGATCGCGGTGGTCGGCGCCAAGGAAGCTGAAGAAAAAGCGGTGTCGCTGCGCCGGCTGGGTTCGAAGGATCAGGAAACCATGTCGCTCGCCGATGCGGCGGCGGCATTGGCGCAGGAAGCGCTGGCGCCGGACCTGAAACGCGCATAGGCCTCATTCATGGCGGCACACTGGCGTGAAAAACGGGACAAGGCGAGCCGGCGCTGGTTTTATGCGCTGTTTTTTCTGCTGCCGCTGACCGCAGTGTTCGGCCATCGCGGCGTTGCCCCGTGGCTGTTGCTGGCGAGCCTTCCCGCTTTCGCGCGCGGCGATTTCTGGCAGGCGGCGTTCGGCAAATTGTTCGACAATCCGTCATTGCGCGATCCGCGCTTCGCCGGTTTTGTGTCGCTCCTGTTTCTGGCGCTGTGGATTTTCCTCTCCGGCTTCTGGTCGCCCAAGCATCAATATAATTTGTTTCTTTATGTGCTGGCGCCCGCTTTGGTCGGCGGCAGCGTCGTCTGGTTTTCGCTCAATGTGTCGCGCCTGTGGGCCTGGCGGCTCGGCCGCGCCTTCCTGCTGGCCATATGCGGCGGCATGATCATTCTCGCTTTTGAAGGCGTGACCGAAGGCATCCTGCGCCGCTTGTTGCCGCCGCAGGAAAGTTCCGGCGCGCGGGACATCATCGCGCTGGGGCGCGGCGTTACGGCGCTGGCGCCGGCCCTGTTTCCCGCCGCCGCCATCGCTGTGCGGCAATGGTCGCGGACCGCGGCACTATGCGTCATCGCCCTTGGTGTTGCGGCGGCGGTGAGCAATGACGTGCTCGCCAATGTGGTGGCGCTTGGCGCGGGGTTCCTCGCCGTGCTCGCCGCGCTTATCGCGCCGCGCACCACCATGCGGACCGCCGGATTGACCGCGATTGCATTACTGCTGCTCGCCCCGTTCATCGCCGCGCTGATTCCGGTTGAAGCGATTTACCGTCAGGCGGAGGCGGGCATGGCGCCGGAAACGCTGGCGGCCGCGTCATCGTCGCTGCACCGGCTGGCGATCTGGCGCGCGACCGCGCATGAGGCGCTCGCCTGTTTGCCGGCGGGCTGCGGCGCCGATTATGCGCGAATGTGGAATGATGCGGCGCCGATGGTGACGGTGCCGGGGGTGGTCGCGCCGCTTTCCGTCATTCCGGTGCATCCCCATAATGTGTTTTTGCAGATCTGGCTTGAACTCGGACTTCCCGGCGTGATTGCGACGGCGCTGTTTCTGTATTTCTGTCTGACCACGCTGCTCCGGGCGCGCCTTTCCATCGCCGTGAGCGCGGCGGCGTCCGGCGCCTTTGTCGCCGTCATTGTCTCCATTCTGGTTGAGGGCAGCCTGTGGCAGGTCTGGCGCCTGGCGGCGATGGCGCTCGCCGCATCGGGCGTTGCGCTGGCGCACACGCTGGAAAAACGATGAGCGGGCCGGAAACACGGCCATGCGTCTCGGCGATTGTCGTCAGCTATTACACCGGGCCGTTATTGTCGCGCGCCTTGGCGGCGCTGCGGGCGCAGCGGGAAATCGCCGAGATCGTGCTGGTCGACAATGGCAACTTCCCCGGCGAAATTGAGCAGGCGGCGGCACGCGATCAAGCGGGCAATCAGGCGGGCGCGCCGGTTCGCATCCTGTCGGGCCAGGGCAATATCGGTTTCGCCGCCGGATGCAATCTCGGCGCGCGATCGGCGCAGGGCGAGTATATTCTGATCATCAATCCTGATGCGCTGATGCCTGCAGGCGGGTTGGCGCGAATGCTCGCCGACAGCGCGCAGCTTGCGCGGCCCTGGCTGATGGGCGCGAAGCTTGTGGACCCTGATGGCGCGGAACAACAAGGCTCGCGCCGGCGGGTGCTGACGCCATGGAGCGCCTTTGTCGAGGCGACCAAGCTCTACCGGCTGGCGCCCCAGCATCCCTATTTCCGGCGCTTCAATCTGCATACGGATGACTGTCCGGATCAGATCGCCGAAACGCCGACGATTTCCGGCGCGGTGATGTTCATGCCGCGCGAAGACTATGACGCAATCGGCGGCATGGATGAGCGCTATTTCATGCATGTGGAGGATGTGGATTTCTGTCTGCGTTTCGCCAAGGCGGGCGGCAAGGTCTGGTTCAATCCGCATGTGGCGGTGACGCATTTCAAAAGTTCAAGCCGCGCCAATCCGGTGAAAATCGAGGCGCGTAAAACGGCGGGCGTCATCCGCTATTTCCACACGCATTTCGCTGACGCCTATCCGCGCCCCTTTTTGTGGCTGGCGGATGGCGCGCTCTGGGCGATGTTCGGCGTCTTGTTTGTCAAGCGAGCCATCGCCAAGGCCTTGCGATTACTGGGGTTTTCCCTTCGGGTCGGACTTCGCGGCGCACGGCGGGCGCTGGCGCTGGCGCGCCGTCAGTCCGGCCGGTGATAGATCCCGTCGGGCGGGCCGAAATAGCCGGATAATTCATACAGCGCATAGCGGCGCGTCTCGCCGCCGGGACTTGCTTCGACAACGCCCAGGCGGCGGATGTCGTGAAAGCGATAATCCACATGCGCCGCATCATCGCGGGTGGTGACGAACAGCACGCGCTTCATGCGCGCTGGGTCGAAATGGCGAAAGGCTTCAAAATGATTGTCGATGGCGGCGTTGGGGTCGATGGCGGCGATTTCGACCGGGCTGTTTTGCTGGTGATAGAACATCTCGCCGATCAGATAACGGTCATCGATCAGCACTGCGTCATAACCCGGCGCATAGGCCATGATGGCGTTGGTCTGTTCCCGCCAGCCGCGCAGATCTTTCACCGCGCCCGCAAGCCCGGCGCGCTCGGCAAGGCCCGGTTGCACCATGGCGAGAGTGAAACAAAAAAATGCGGCGCCGTGCAAGGCGGCGTTCGCTTTCACCCATCGCGCCTGTTTTCGTTCGAGCAAAAATCCGGTGACGAGCAGCATTGAGGCGGGATAGGCCGCCGCCGCCCAGTTGGCGTGGGCGCGGGAAAGAAACGCCTGTCCCGCAACGATAATCAGCGGCGTCAGCGCGAGGATGAGCAACAGCAGATGTGTTTCATTGAGGCGAAGGCGGCGCCAGCGCATGCAGATATAAACCAGCGCCGCAAACGGGATGAGGCCGAACACGGCGAACTGACCAGCAGTGAAGACAAGGAGGTTCAACGGCTTGAACAGCCCGGCGCCCCAATGGGCGTTGGCGGCGGTGTGCGACAGGGTCTGGAAATCATGCGCCGCATTCCACGCCATATTGGGCGCCATGATGGCGACCGCGATGAGGGCGGTGAGCAGCAGCGCCGGTTTAAACAAGGCGCGCCGGGCGCCGGGCGCGGCGACAATCATGAGCGCCATGGCGACCGGGAAATAGATCATCGCATATTTCGCCATCAGACCGAGGCCGATGGCGCCGCCAAGTGCGGCGAAATATGCGGGCGCGGTTTTGTCTGCGTGGATAATCCGCATCAGGAAGAAAATCGCCGCCGCCCAGAAAAACAGGAGCGGCGCATCAGTCGCCATGATGAAGGATGACAGCATGACGCCCGGCATCACCAGCCAGCCAAGGCCGGTCCAGAATGCAGCGCGCGCGCCGAAAAGCGATTTCGCGGTGACATATAAAAACGCCGCCGCGCCCAGATGAAACAACGGCGCCGACAGACGGATTGCCCAGGCGCCATCGCCGAACAGGCTGGTGGTCGCGGCGATCGCCCAGGCGATAAGCGGCGGCTTGGAGAAATATCCGAAAGCGAGATCGCGCGACCAAAACCAATATTGCGCTTCGTCCGGCCCGAGCCCGAGCGGCGTGGCGATCAATGTTGCAATGCGCGCCAGCGTCAGCGCCGCGGCGATCGCCCAGAAATTGCGCCAGAGCGGGGTCGTCGATTGGTTGTCGGTGTCAGGCTGCATTGCTCTCGCATATGAACATCTGGCGCGGACCTTATCTTATTCGCGGCCCTTGCATGTGATTGGAGTAATTGAGCCCGGCAATGACGGCAAGCGCCGTTGCGGGCGCCGATCAGGCGGCGCAAGAGGCAGGTGACCGATTCAAACGGATCGTTTATGACCATGCCTCATGACCGACGCATCGCCATCGCCGATGATTTCTCCGATGATCAGCATCATCGCGCCCATGCATAATGAGGCGGGCGGGGCGGTCGCGCTGGTTGCGGAAATCGCCGCGGCGATGGCGGCGTTCGATCACGAAATCATCATTGTCGACGACGCATCGACCGACGACACTGCGTCAGTGCTAAAAGCGGCGCGCGCGGACATCCCGCAATTGCGCCTTCTTCGTCACGCGCAAAACGCCGGGCAAAGCCGCGCCCTGCGCACCGGCGTCCTCGCGGCGCGGGCGCCGGTCATCGTCATGCTGGATGGCGACGGGCAGAATGATCCGGCGGATATTCCGGCGCTCTATCAGCAATTGGCGGCGTCAGGCGGACGCTTCGCCATGGTCGCCGGCGAACGTCAGGGCCGTCAGGACAGTCCGGCCAAGAAGGCCGCCTCGCGGGCCGCCAATGCGATCCGGAGCAAATTGCTGAATGACGGCGCCGCCGATACCGGCTGCGGGCTCAAAGTGTTTCGCCGGGATGCGTTTTTGCGGCTTCCCTATTTCGACCACATGCATCGCTATCTGCCGGCGCTGATTGCGCGCGAGGGCTATGAGGTGGCGTTTGCGCCGGTCTCGCACCGCGCCCGCGCGCATGGGGTGTCGAAATACACCAATATCGGGCGGGCGCTGGTCGCAATTCGCGATTTGATGGGGGTGATCTGGTTAAAGGCGCGGGCGCGCCATCCCGGGGAAATTCACGAAGAGGCGTAATCGATGCGCCTGAAATAAAAGCGGGATTTCGGTTTTGGCGCCCGGGCTCGCCCGTGTTAAGCTTACCGGAATTGGGGCCGCCGGGCTGTTCAGCCGCTGGGGAGCGGCGTGAGGAAGGAAAATACGAGCCATGTATCAAATGTTTCCATTATTGGCGATCAGCCTCGTCGTTTTTGCGGTGCTGACGCTGACCGGGGCCGCGGGGGCGGAATGGTACGAAATCACTTTCGTGCAATTGCCGATGGTGTCGACGGATCTGTGGAAAGTCACCTGGGGCGATGTTTTCCTGCTGGCGAGCATGGGGCTGCTCTTCATTGAACTTTTGCGCTCGACCAAAACCGGATCGGAATCGATCATGAACCACGCGCTGTCCGTGGTCGTGTTTGTCGTGTCGCTGCTGCTGTTCATCATCGTTAAGGGCTTCGGCAATTCGGTGTTTTTCCTGTTCATGTCGATGACGTTTCTCGACTTCATGGCAGGCTTCATCGTCACCACGGTGACGGCGCGGCGCGACCTCGCAGTTGGCGGCGGCCTGTCCAGTTAGCTGATGTCACGCCTCGACTGATCAGAATGTCGGTGGTCTGACCGGTCGGACGAAAAAAATTTAAAGATAAATATCGAGCGCTTGTGGCCCATTATGGGACGCAAGCGTTTGCGTCTGCGCATAGGCCATGGCGGCGTTAAGGCTGGCCTGACTGGGGGCTGGAATTGGCTCAAGCTTAAGCGTGGCGCGGGGTTGCGCGGCAGGCGCAGGCGCTTTCGACCGCGCGGGGGCGGCTTTCCACAGGACCGGAAGGTTAAGATCTCGTTTCACATTTATGGAAACACAAGAATTGCGCCAAAGTTCCGGGCGGTCGCCGCACGCTCGTTTCAAATTTTATTTACGGCTTTGCGGGTAAGGTCGCGCCCTAATGATGTGAGTGGGTTTAATGGCAGATAACGCGAAGGCGTTCCTCTTGAAACAACAGCAAGAAACCGCACAGACCGAAGCCGCCCCAAAGGGCGCGGCGACGCCTGCAGCGCGCAGCGTTTCGGGGGCAGATAGCGATTCTGCTGAAAACGCGGATCGCGGCCTGCAGACCATGTTTGAATTCGATCCACAGGCCGGCGACCTCAAATGGTCCGACGAAGACGCGGCTGCGCGGATTTTCGGCGTTGCAAGCGGTCAGGTGGCGACCACCAGCGAAGCCTTTTCGGCCTGCATCAAGGATGCGGAAGATGAAGCGCGCGCCGCAGCCTTTGCCGGCGCCCGCGCGAGCTATGCTTGTGAATATCAATTGAAACGCGCTGACGGCGCGGGGCATTGGGTGGAAGAGCGCGGCGGATGGATCGGGGCCGGCGCCAATCGCCGCCTGATCAGCGTCATTCGCTCGATTGAAAGCCGCAAACGCCATGACGAGCAATTGTCCTGGCTCGCGGTCAATGACGAGCTGACCGGTCATCTCAATCGCTCGCATTTGCGCAAGGCGCTTGAAGAAAAGATCGCCGGCCTGACCGCGTCCGGCCAGTCAGGCGCCTATCTGATGGTGGGCATTGACGATCTCGGCGCCGTGAATTCCGATTTCGGTTTCGAAGCGGCGGACAAGGTGATCGCCGAAGTGGCGATCCGTCTTGGCGGCGTGCTGGGGCCGAATGATCAAATCGGGCGTGTCGCCGGCACCAAATTCGGCATCATCCTCGCTGAAAGCGATCCCGACCATATGCGCCAGACCTGTGTCCGGCTGCTCAATGTGGTGCGTGAAAACATTATCGAGACCAAAGGCGGCGCGGTTGCGGCGTCGATCTGTCTTGGCGCGGTCGCCCTGCCGGAACAGGCGGATGCGTCCAACGTCGCGATGACACGCGCCGAAGCCGCGCTCGACGCGGCCAAGCGCATCGGCAAATCAAGCTGGGCGGCTTTCTCCGACAAGACCGACGTCGTTTCCCAGCGCCGGCGCAACACCCATATGTCGGACGTCATTCTGACCGCGTTGAACGAGCGCCGCGTGCGTCTCGCCTTTCAGCCGATCGTCGCCGATCTCGATGAGGCGCCGAAGAAATTCGAATGCCTGATCCGCATGCGCGGCGATGACGGACAGAATATCCCCGCGCCGGAATTTATTCCGGCTGCGGAGCGTCTCGGGCTGGTGCATCTGCTCGACCGGCGCGTTCTGGAGCTGGCGCTCAACACGCTGGCCATCTGCCCGAATATCCATCTCAATGTGAACATCTCCATGGAGACGGTGAAGGATTTCGTCTGGGCCGAGGGTTATATCGCGCTGCTGCGCGCCAATCAGGAGCTTGCGCGGCGCATCACCGTCGAGCTGACCGAAACCCAGGTGATCGACGCCATCGACGCATCGATTGAATTCGTCTCCGAGATCAAGCGCCTCGGCTGTTCGTTCGGGATTGATGATTTCGGCGCCGGCTACACGTCCTTCCGCAATCTGAAAGCGATGGACATTGATATTTTGAAGATCGACGGCTCCTTCGTGACCGGCGTGTCTTCCTCGCGCGAGAACCAGCTCTTTGTCCGCACGCTGCTCGATCTGGCCCGTAATTTCGGGATGCAGACTGTTGCGGAATGGGTCGACAATGAAGCGGACGCCATGCTGCTCAAAGGGCTCGGCGTCGATTATCTGCAGGGCTTCCTGCTCGGCAAGCCGGAAACCAATCCGGACTGGCTGCCGGACGGCGCGCCGAATGATCCGCCGCAGCGGGTCGAGCGTCGCCAGTCGTAAGCGTTATTCGTCGCCGCCTTCGAGATTGTCGAGCTTGCGCTGCAAGGCTTCGACCTGCGATTTCAATGCATTGATATCGGCTTCATTTTCGTCGCCCGGCTTGGGCGCGGGCGTCGTGCGTTGCGGCGAATAGGATGGGCCAAGCGGCGAGAACATTTTCATCGCCTGCTCGTAAAGCTCCATATTCTTGCGGACGCTTTCTTCAAACATCGCATAGCCCGGGGCGCCGCCAAAGGCGTCGCGCATGCGGCCGCGCATTTCTTCCTGATTGCGCGAAAACGCGTCCATGCTCATTTCCAGATAGGACGGCACGAAGCTTTGCAGGCTGTCGCCATAGAATTTGATCAACTGGCGCAGGAACTGGATCGGCAAGAGGTTCTGGCCCTTGCTTTCTTCCTCGAAGATAATTTGCGTCAGCACCGAGCGCGTAATGTCGTCGCCGGACTTCGCATCAAAAACCACAAAGTCCTCGCCTTCCTTCACCATCTCGGCGAGGAAATCGAGCGTCACATAAGACGAGGTCGCAGTGTTGTAGAGACGCCGGTTCGCATATTTCTTGATGACGACCGCATCGCCTTCCGTTCTGCCCCGACCTTTGGTTTTTTCTGTCATAGCCCTAACCCTCCCGATGCCTTGCGGCGCCGCCGAAGAGTTGCGGCGCTGCAGCGCGATGATTTTGTGCGCTTGCTAATCCTGCTATACCATGAAAATAAGGTTTGCATACGCGTTAACCTCAAGTTTTCGCAGCAGTAAGTCTTTGAGATTGTTTATCCTTCGCGGGCCGGGCAAGGCCGTGAGCATGCGCTTGCGAGCTTTCCGCCGCACAAATCGAGGTCAGGAGGCACTATGAGCGGGGCAGTCATCGTTTCGGCGGCGCGAACAGGAGTCGGGTCATTTGGTGGCGGATTGGCGACTGTTCCGGCTGCGAAACTAGGCGAGACGGTTATCGCCGCCGCCTTGGAGCGCGCCGGGATCAGCGGCGCCGACGTGGACGAAACGGTCATGGGTCATGTGCTGCAAGCCGGGCAGGGCCAGAACACTGCGCGCCAGGCGTCGATCGGCGCAGGCATCGCGATTGAAAAGCCGGCCATGACCATCAACCAGGTTTGCGGTTCGGGTCTGCGTGCGGTCGCCATGGCGGCGCAGGCGGTGCGGCTTGGCGATGCGTCGGTGGTGGTCGCGGGCGGCCATGAGAATATGAGCCTCGCTCCGCATGCGGCGCATCTGCGCGAAGGCCAGAAGATGGGTCCGAAAAGTTTTGCCGACGTGATGATCACGGACGGTCTTTGGGATGTCTTCAACGATTATCACATGGGCATGACGGCGGAAAATCTCGCCGAGAAATATCAGATCTCCCGCGAAGATCAGGACGCCTTTGCGGTCGCCAGCCAGAACAAGGCGGAAGCGGCGAAGAAGGCCGGAAAATTCAAAGACGAAATCGTTCCGGTCGTGATCAAGACGCGCAAGAGCGAAATCGTTTTCGAAACGGACGAATATATTCGCGACGGCGTGACGATTGACGGCATTTCCGGATTGAAGCCGGCGTTTAAACGCGATGGCGGCTCCGTGACCGCGGCGAATGCGTCGGGCCTTAATGACGGCGCCGCGGCGCTGGTGGTGATGTCGGAAGCAGAAGCCGACAAGCGCGGTCTTGCGCCGCTGGCCCGCATCGCATCATGGGCGCATTGCGGCGTCGACCCGTCCATCATGGGCATCGGCCCGGCGCCGGCGTCCCGCTTGGCGCTGGAAAAAGCCGGCTGGTCGCTTGATGATCTCGACCTGATCGAGGCCAACGAAGCCTTTGCGGCGCAGTCGCTTGCAGTCGGCAAAGAGCTCGGCTGGGACGCATCGAAAGTGAACGTCAATGGCGGCGCCATCGCCATCGGGCACCCGATCGGGGCGTCGGGCGCGCGCATTCTGACGACGCTGCTGCATGAGCTGAAACGCTCGGGCAAGTCGAAAGGGCTTGCGACATTGTGCATTGGCGGCGGCATGGGCGTGGCGCTCTGCGTTGAGCGCTAGGAGGCCTATAGTCGTGGTATGGCAGGCGAAAAAGACAGGGAGAGAAACATGACAAGAACAGCAATTGTCACCGGCGGCACGCGCGGCATCGGCCGCGCGATTTGTCTGGCGCTGAAAGAAAAAGGCTGCAAGGTCGCGGCGACCTATGCGGGCAATGATGATGCGGCGGCGAAGTTCAAGGATGAAACCGGCGTACAGGGCTATAAATGGGATGTCGGCGATTACGAGGCTTGCAAAGCGGGCGTCGCCGAGATTGAAGCGGCGCAGGGACCGACGGACATCCTCGTCAACAATGCGGGCATTACGCGCGACGGCATGTTCCACAAGCTGACGCCGCAACAATGGTCCGAAGTGATGCGCGCCGATCTCGATAGCGTCTTCAACATGACCCATCAGGTGTTTCCGGGCATGCGCGAGCGCGGCTTCGGGCGCATCGTCAACATTTCCTCGATCAACGGGCAAAAGGGCCAGATGGGCCAGACCAATTATTCCGCCGCCAAGGCCGGCATGATCGGCTTCACCCGCGCGCTGGCCCAGGAAGGCGCGTTTAAAGGCGTCACCGTCAATGCGGTCGCGCCGGGCTATATCGCGACGGAAATGGTCGCCGCGATGAATGAGGATGTGCTGAAAAAGATCGCGTCCCAGATACCCGTCGGGCGTCTTGGCGAGGCCGACGAGATCGGCGATTGCGTCGCCTTTCTGGCTGACGACAAGGCCGGCTTCATCACCGGGGCCGTGTTGACCGCCAATGGCGGGCAATATTGCGCCTCCTGACGCGCGCGCCAAGGCATTGAAATGAAAGGGGCTCCGGCATGGGAAATTCCGTTCCGGGGCCCTTTTTTCACCAAAATCGCAGCCTAGTATGCGCCCCACGATGAACCAGGCGCCCCCCTTGACCGCCAGCCGCCGCGCGCGCTTCGCCCGTGTTGCGGCCGGCTTTTTGATCGCCGCCTTTGCGGCGGGCGGGCCCGCTTGCGCGCAGTTTTCCGATAATCCGTTTGCGGCGCTTGTGGGCAAGCGTCAGGAACAAAGCAGTCTTGAAAATCATGCGGCGGGCGCGGTGGAGCGCTATGTGCTGACCAGCGATGATCGCGCTTTCCTGTTTGAAGAGCGCGGCGCCGTCGCCAGGGTGCAGTTTTTGTGTTCGCCGGAAGATGCGCGCATCGATTGCGTGCTCGATGCGGCGGGGCCGACGCCGGAAATCCATTTGCTTCATGCGACGCGCGGTCCGCGCGGCGACATCATTTACAAATCCGATGAGGGCGAGACCTTGTTGCGCATCGCCGCTTATGGCGGCGCGACGGTGTTCTGGCCGAGCGAGACCCATGGCATCGCCGCGTCGAAATCCTTCGGCGATGATCAGCCGCTGGCGCTGCCCTTTCTCGACTACGTCGCCGCCCAGCGCCGGGCGCAAGGCGCCGCGGCGCAGGTTAGCGCGCGGGTCGGCGCGACCATCCTGTTCGATGTGGGCGCCGGCAGCCGGGCGCGCAGCCCCAATGCGGCGGTGCTGGCTGATGCGGTGCTGACCGCCGCCAAAGGGCTCGCCAGCGTGGCCGACGACCCTATTGGCGCGCGGGTGATCGCCGAGCGGATCAAACGGGTCGCGTTTCTGCCCGGCGCGGCGCCGGATGTGGCCCTGAACGGGACGGTGCTGGAAGTCGTCTATGTCCCTAATCTGGACATTGGCGGGCGGCCGTCATCTTCCATGGTGGCGCATTTCCTTGAGGCGAGCCTGTAAATCGTCAGGCGCAAATCGCCCGGTTGTTTAGAATTTTCGCAGCTTTCGGTCTTAAAACAGCCGCATTGACCGTGAAAAGTGAGACCATGAGCAAGCCGACCGCCATATCGCGATACCCAGCCATCAGGGCGTTTTGCGCCTTGTTTGCGGGCGTGATGCTGGCCGGCGCGGCGAGTTCGGCGCTGGCGATGCAGTCCTTGCGGGCGATCCGGGCGCAGCAGGCCGATGAGCGCACGCTCGAAGATCAGGCAAGTTACACGCAGCAATTATGCGGCATCCAGTTCGACGTTTCGATCGACTGGTCGAGCTTTGATGACTGGCCGGAAGGGTCGGATGTCGCCAAGGCTTGCGATCGCGGCCTGTCCGAAATCGAAACCGAGTGCCGCAATGGCGGTGCGCCGCGGGTGACGCGGTTCATCTGCACCGGCGATGGTTCGGGTGCGGATTATAGCGGGTCGACGCTGGTCTATGGCGCCAGCGCGCGCTAGCGGACTTTTACCCTGCGCTGATTTTTTCCAGAATGCCGATGCGCACGCCGTCAAACACATATTGCGTTGACAGCGCCATCAGCAACATGCCGAGAATTCTGGTGATCGCATTCATGCCGGTGCGGCCGAGCGCGTCGCCAATGCGGCTGGCGAAGGACATCATGAGGACGGCGATCATCAGCACGATGACCATCGCGGTCAGCGTCGCGCCCTTGTGGATGTAATCGGAACCGGGGCCCATCAGCAGCATCACCGTGGCGATGGAGCCCGGCCCGGCCAGCATCGGCATGGCCAGCGGAAAGAACGCGATATTGTCGCGCGCCGAGGCTTTCGGGCCCGGCGTTTTCGCCTGTGTTTCACTGTCCGGATCGAAGAACATCCGAAAGCCCATAATGAACAGGATGATGCCCATGGCGGCGCGAAACGCTTCCAGCGTGACGCCGAGATGGTGCAGCATGGCGTTGCCGGCGAAGCCGAACACCACAAGGATGCCGACCGAATAGACCGCCGCCATAAAGGCGATGCGAAGCCGCTCGCGCGGCAGCTCGTCCTTGGTCAGCGACGCAAAGATCGGCGTCACCAGGATCGGATCGATGACGATGAACAGCGTCACGAAAGCGGTGGTGAAGACGGGCAGGATTTCAGCGAGCATAGGGCGGGGTCCTTCCCTTTCGCTTCTGCCTAAATGCAAGGATTTGGGCAAGAAAAAAGCGATTAGTCTCGTCGAAGGACACCGGTAAGCGTCAGGACTAGGATCGAAAAGAGCACATAGCCGATGACTGAGTAGAAGCCTTGCGCCCATTCGAGTGCTTCACACCACGCGCGGTCAGGGAACAGTGGCAAAAAGGGTGGAAAGGGAAGACATGTTGGTGCAATCCGGTAGTTTTCCGCCTGTCCGAATTCCACAAATGGGGTGACAAGATCGAGGGCGTAAATAAACGGTTCGAAGTTGCTGATGGGCTGGCTGACTATAAGCTCAGACTGAAAGCCGATCGGGTCAAGGGCGTCAAAGCAAAGCGCCGCAAACCCGCCAAGAAGTACCCATCCGAAAAAGCAGAGCAGTGCACGGACTGGAGAATAGCCGTAGCGTGATGTAAAATCGAGAAGCAGGCTCAAAAGGTTCGGAAAGCGCCTTTTCTGACATTTGCGCTCAAGGCGCTGTTTCCTTGCTGCGATTAAGTTAGCGGCCTCGGTTTCTCCTTGAGCGCGCAAGGTTTTGGCGAGATGTTCAAATGGCTGTGGGCTGAAGTTATCACAACCTGGCATGCCGCTTTCGTATTCCCGAAGTAACCACGCGAGCCGAGTTTCGAACAAGCATTTTGCACCGCCCTTGCCAGCTCCGTTCTTATGCACCCAGATTGATTTATATACAGCTCGATCAAGAATGACGTGATCTGCCCAGCCTTTTATTGGATCATCCTGTAGCGTTTCGATATAAGCGCCCGAGAGATCGAAAAGTTCTGGACTCTCATCTCGGCTGTTGGTGCCTAGACAAAGGCTTTCCAGTACGCCCTCAATGCGTGCATGCCTTAGGTCGAGTTTTAGCGGCGTCTCACCTTCTCCGGGCCGGAGGCCGCTAAGCTTGAGTTCGCCGCCGACGACTATGCCGACCGCCGCGACAGTACCATTCACCGCCGCATCTTCGAGCAAGCAATCGTTTATGACTTTGGAGCGCCGAAGGTCCATCGCGCGAGCGGCGGCAAGGCAATCGAAATGCGTACCATGAAGCACGAAGTTCCCGAAAACGGCATTTGGTGCGTGAAGGCATCCCTTGATTGAGGCTGGTTGTTCATTGCCTCTTAAATAAAGCCCGCTTTTGATTACAGTGCCTTGGAGATTAATGGCAAAATCAGACGGATTATGGAATTCCGCACCTTGCGCATCAATGCAGCCTTCAATTATGGCGTCGCCGGCATGGAAACACCCATTTATCTTCGTGCTACGCAGAAACACGCCGCCTTTAATAAAAGAACCTTGCAAATAAAGGCCGTCGCCATTGGGATTATCGAATTTTGAGCCATTTGCAGAAAATATGCCGTCAGTATTCAGCCGAGCCGCATAAATGCGTCCTTTCGTTTTGGTATCACGCAAAAACACGCCGTCTAAAATTGTGGCACCTTGCAGGTGAAGGGCGTTGTCATTGGGGTTTTCGAATTCCGCACCGTTGGCAAAGAACTGCCCTTCGGTCGCTAGATTTCCTGCGTAAACACACCCCTTTGCTTTTGCATCAGTCAAATACACGCCGCCCTTAACGGAAGCGCTTTGAAGGTTGAGAGCGACGTCACCCGGATTATCGAATTCCGCACGGCAGGCAGAGAATTCCCCGCCAATCTGCGCGCCGCCCAAGCTAACACGCCCTTTAAATCGGCAGTCATCTAGCCAGACATTGCTGTCGAACTTAGCGAAATTCGCCAACAAGCGCAGCTCGTTGCCGTCTTCGAGATCGAGAAGTTTTATATGACTACTCGCAAGCTCAATTGTGCCGGTGAAATTTGCGCTTTTTATCGTTAGCGCGGGTAGGGCTCGGCCATCGGCGGCGCGCGCATTTTCAAGGTCTATATCCCCTTCAATCGTCAATAAGCGTGTGTTCTCAGCAGACCCGATCTCGGATGCCTTGCGGAGCCACGGGCCAATCATCTCGCACACCCAACATCAATATACGCAGAAATTCCCCGCGGATTTTGGCTTCTTCGGTGAATTCAGCAATTGTTCCAGCTGCCGCTGCGTTGAGTATTTTCTCCTCTTCCACGTTTGGTGTGAAGCCTCGCGCCCACGCGAAACGACTGGTTTTCTGATCTGACATGCCAAAACATTGGCACAATAAAAAAGAGCTTCAAACTAAAATTAGCCAAGGTGACATTAGAAACGTTCGAAACAAAAAAAGGGCGGCTCGTTTGAGCCGCCCTTTCCGTTACGCAACTAATTCGTTGGTTGGCTGGATTAGAAGTCCATGCCGCCCATGCCGCCCATGCCGCCAGGCATTCCGCCGGGCATCCCGCCGCCGGCGCCGGCGTTATCTTTTTTTGGCGCGTCTGCGATCATGGCTTCGGTGGTGATCAACAGGCCAGCGACCGACGCTGCATCCTGCAACGCATGACGCACGACTTTCGCCGGGTCGACGATGCCGGCTGCGATCAGGTCGCAATATTCGTCGGTCTGGGCGTTGAAGCCGAACTTGAAGTTGTCCTGCTCAAGCAGTTTGCCCACAACGATGGAGCCTTCGCCGCCAGCGTTTTTGACGATCTGACGGATCGGCGCCTGCAAAGCGCGGCGAATGATGTTGACGCCAGCGGTCTGGTCAGGGTTGTCGCCCTTCAGGCCTTCAAGCGCTTTCGACGCGTAAAGCAGCGCAGAGCCGCCGCCCGGAACGATGCCTTCTTCGACAGCGGCGCGGGTTGCGTTGAGCGCGTCATCGACGCGGTCTTTGCGTTCTTTCACTTCGATTTCCGTCACGCCGCCGACTTTGATCACGGCAACACCGCCGGCGAGTTTCGCCAGACGCTCTTGCAGTTTTTCACGGTCGTAATCGGAGGTGGTGTCTTCGATCTGCTTGCGGATCTGGCTGGTGCGGGCTTCGATGTCCGCTTTTTCGCCAGCGCCGTCGACGATGGTCGTGTCGTCTTTGTTGATCGAGACTTTCTTGGCGGTGCCGAGCATGTCGAGCGTGACATTTTCGAGCTTGATGCCGATGTCTTCGGAGATGACCTGGCCGCCGGTGAGGATCGCAATGTCTTCGAGCATCGCTTTGCGGCGATCACCGAAGCCAGGGGCTTTCACAGCAGCGATTTTCAGGCCGCCGCGCAGCTTGTTGACCACGAGGGTCGCAAGCGCTTCGCCTTCGACGTCTTCTGCGATGATCAGCAGCGGACGGCCGGATTGGACGACGGCTTCAAGAAGCGGCAGGAGCGACTGAAGATTGCCGAGTTTTTTCTCGTGCAGAAGAATGTACGGATCTTCAAGTTCCGCAATCATCTTCTCGGCATTGGTGATGAAGTAAGGCGACAGGTAGCCGCGATCGAACTGCATGCCTTCAACGACATCGAGTTCGGTTTCAGCCGTTTTGGCTTCTTCAACCGTGATGACGCCTTCATTGCCGACTTTTTCCATCGCTTTTGCGATCATTTCGCCGATTTCTTTTTCGCCATTGGCGGAAATCGTGCCGACCTGAGCGATCTCGGAAGAGGAGGCGATTTTCGTTGCGCGCGCTTTGATGTCCTCGACGACTTTGGTCACGGCGAGTTCGACGCCGCGCTTCAGGTCCATCGGGTTCATGCCGGCGGCGACAGCTTTTGCGCCTTCTTTCACGATCGCCTGGGCGAGAACGGTTGCGGTCGTTGTGCCGTCGCCGGCTTCGTCGTTGGTTTTCGACGCAACTTCACGCACCATCTGCGCGCCCATGTTTTCGAACTTGTCTTCAAGTTCGATTTCCTTGGCGACAGTGACGCCGTCTTTCGTCGTGCGCGGTGCGCCGAACGATTTGTCGATGACGACGTTGCGGCCTTTCGGGCCGAGAGTCACTTTCACCGCGTTGGCGAGGATATCGACGCCGCGCAGCATTTTTTCGCGCGCTTCGACGTCGAATTTGACTTCCTTAGCAGCCATATTGCTTCTCCTTAAATCTGAACTGTGGGGTTAGTCGATGATCCCGAGGATGTCGGATTCTTTCATGATCAAGAGATCTTCAGCGCCGATTTTCACTTCGGAGCCGGACCACTTGCCGAACAGAATCTTGTCGCCGGCTTTTACGTCGAGCGGTACGATTTCGTTGTCGTCGCCGCGCGCGCCATTGCCAACGGCAACGACTTCACCTTGCTGTGGTTTTTCTTTTGCGGTGTCGGGGATGATGATGCCCCCAGCAGTTTTCTGGTCTTCTTCGATGCGGCGGACCAGCACGCGGTCATGGAGAGGCCGAAAAGCCATGTTCTATGTCTCCCTGGGTCGTGTTTTTTAAATAAAAACAACCGGTTAATCTGAAAAAGCAGGCGGTCTCACACCGCTGCTGGCACTCCCTGTCGGTGAGTGCTAGCGGCGATTTAGGAGGCCCTTGGCGAACCGTCAAGGGCTTGGGCCGCCGCTTATTTTCCCTTGCTGACGAAGTTGTGACCCCAGTTCCCGCGATGCGTGCAATTTTCGCCGTAATTACCTGTTTTTAATGGAGCGATGACCTCAATCGGCCCATATTTCGGTCGATATTAATTGGCGGACGGGGGGAACCTCCTGCCGGACCGGACGTTCTGTTGCTAAGCCTGAAAGGACACTCAGCAATGCGAAAAATTCTAATTCTCGGCGCCGCCGCACTTCTCGCGGTTGGTTGCACAACAAACCCATACACCGGCGAAAAGCGGGCGAGCCGCACGGTGACCTCAGGCGCTGCGGGCGCGGGCGCGGGCGCAGCCGCCGGCGCTATCGTTGGCGCGATCGCCGGCGACGCCAAGAAAGGCGCGATCATCGGCGCCAGCGTGGGCGCCGCGACGGGCGTCGGCATCGGCGTCTATCAGGATCGCCAGCAGGCGAAACTGCGCGAGCGTCTCGCCAATACCGGCGTCTCCGTGACCCGTCAGGGCGACAACATCATTCTCAACATGCCGTCTGACATCACCTTCGGGGTGAACCAGTCGGACATCAACGCGCAGTTCTATCCGACGCTTGAGTCCGTGGCGATTGTGCTCAAGGAATACAACAAGACCGGAGTCAGCGTTTACGGCCATGCGGACTCCACAGGCTCGGACGCCTATAACCAGCAGCTCTCGCAAAAACGCGCACTGTCGGTTTCCAACTATCTCGCAGCGCAAGGCGTGGCGCCGGCGCGGCTGAAAGCCCTCGGCTATGGCGAGTCTCATCCGATTGCGGATAATTCGACAGAAGCGGGCCGCTCGGCGAACCGCCGCGTCGAGATCGTCATCGATCCGATCGAAAGCCAGTTCAACAGCTAGGCAAAACGACATCGCGACCGCTGCCTCTCGCGGCGGTCGGATATGACAATCAAGCCGCCGGGCGATTTCGTCCGGCGGCTTTTTTTGTCCCATTCCGGGACGCCGTCTTCCGGGCGGAAAGCGAACGAAGTTAAGCGCTTTTTTAGAGAGTTTTCCTAAAACTGTCGGGACTGAGGCGCGCGCCCTCGATGGGTCGGCGGTGCGCGGCGCCTAACAGACAGGATAGACGGGGCGCATCCATGAATTTTCGCCAGCAGAGTTCGCGATATGGCGCGGCGGTGTTGTTTTGCGCTGGCATTACCGGCGTGTTTCTCGTCATTGCCGTCATACGCTCCGGGTTTAAGCCGGATCTTGAAATCTGGCTCGCCACGGCGCTCGTGGTCTCTCTTATCCTGCATGCGCGGGCGGGCTTTGCGCTCAGCCGGGCGCAACAGGAACTTGAGCTGCTGCGCAGCCTGATCAACAAACTCAATCGCAAGCCGGCGAAGACGCTGCCTGATCTGCAATTCGAACCGGTGGCGAATGTGGACAAGGAAGACGCTGTCGTTCTCGATGCGGTCAAAGACGCCATCGAAAATGACCGCATTGATCTTTATCTGCAGCCGATTGTCAGCCTGCCGCAATGCAAGATTCGTTGCTTTGAAGCGTTTTCGCGCTTGCGCCGGGCCGATGGCGGCGTGTTGCAGCCTGCCGGTTATATCGACGCCGCCGAACGCGCAAACCGCATCGGCGTCATCGACAATATGATTTTGCTCCGCGCGGTGCAGTCCTTGCGCCAGCTTGGTCCTGAGAGCGCCCATTACCGGATGTTCTGCAACATCTCCCCGGCGACGATTTTCGACCAGGATTTCTTCACGCGCTTTACGGATTACCTCGACGCCAATGAAGACCTGTCGTCACGGCTGGTGTTTGAGTTCACCTATCCGGCGGTCGAGATGATGCATGCGCGGGTTCAAAAGAATCTGCAGGCGGTCGCCGACCGCGGCTTTGCATTCTCTGTCGATCATATTCGCCGTTTTGATCTCAACTGGCAGACCCTGCGGGACAGGAATTTCCGTTTCGTCAAAGCCACCGGCGCGCTGCTACTGGCGGAAAGCGCCAAAGGCGATGTGGGCCGCGCCCGCATCAAGGCCTTCAAGGCGGCGCTTGTCGAAAATGAAATCGATCTGATCGTCGAAAAAGTCGAATATGAAGCGCAGATGCCGGAAATACTGAGCCTCGGCATTGATTACGGGCAGGGCGCCTTGTTTGGCCCGCCACGCCTGGCTGCGAGCTATATTCAGGCTGGCGAAAGCGGTCCCGAGCCCGAGTCCGGTTTGCCGAAACTCGCCGTGGCGTCCTGACCGGCGCCGCTTCGCGCGCTTGACCGCCAGACCCATCGGCCTTATCGGCCATGAGCCTTATGAGCGATGTTCCGGTCATTCAATCTTTGCAGACAATCGCAGGGCGCTATGACGCGCTTTTATGCGACGCATGGGGCGTCATTCATGATGGCGTCACATTGTTTGACGGCGTCGCAGAGGCGCTGACGCAATTTCGTCAAACCCGCGGGCCGGTGGTGATCCTCACCAATGCGCCGCGCCCTTCCGGCATTATTCCCCCGCAGCTCGACCGGCTCGGCCTGCCGCGCAGCGCCTATGATGCGGTGGTGACCTCGGGTGATGCGACGCGCGCTGCGATATCCGCGCGTTTGCCAAAGCCCGCCTTCCGCATCGGTCCGGCCATGGACGATCCCCTGTTCGAAGGACTGGATGTGGACTTCCAGCCGCTGGAAGACGCCGCTTTCATCATCTGCACCGGGCTGAACGACGAACAGCGCGACGAGCCGGCGGCCTATCGCGATATGCTTGCGCAGGCTGTGCAGCGGGGATTGCCGATGGTTTGCGCCAATCCGGACATCATCGTGAATTGGGGCGGCAGAATGCTCTGGTGCGCCGGGGCGCTTGGCGAGATCTACGCCGATCTTGGCGGCGAGGTGATTTACGGCGGCAAGCCGCATTGGCCGATATATGAATTGGGCCTGAAGGCGATTGAAGTCGCGCGCGGGGGAACGCCGCGTGAGCGTATTCTGGCGGTGGGCGACGGTCTGAAAACCGATATCGCCGGCGCCAACAAGCATGGTTTCGATGCGTTGCTGATCGCCGGCGATGGCGGCGTGCATGAGGGCGGCAAGGATGCGGCGGCCCTGAGCGCGCAACTCGCCAAAGCAGGGCTGCATGTGCGCGCTGCGGCGGGAGCGCTGCGATGGTAGGGACCAATCCGATCATCGCCGCTTTAGGCAATTTCGACGGCGTGCATCTGGGGCATCAGCATTTGCTGCACCAGACTGCGGAATTCGCGCACGCTCATGGCGCTGCGCCCGGCGTTGTGTTGTTTGATCCGCATCCGCGGCGGTATTTTCGCCCCGACGATCCGCCCTTTTTGCTGACCGCCCCGGCGCAGCGCGACGCGCTGTTGCGTGCGGCGGGCGCGCAGGAAATTTATGCGGTGACGTTTGACCGGGCGCTCGCTTCGATGACGCCTGAAGACTTCGTCAATCAGGTGCTGAAGGATCAGCTTGGCCTTGCGGGCATTGTCACCGGCGCGGATTTCCGCTTCGGCAAGGGGCGCGCGGGCGACGGCGCGGCGCTTGAATCCCTGGGCGAGGCGGCGGGCTTGAAGGTCAAGCTTGTCGAGGTGATCGCGGAAACTCAGGGTGCGGATAAATTCGGCTCCAGCGCCGTGCGCGCGGCGCTCGAAGCGGGCGTCATGGACCGGGCCGCCGCCATGCTCGGGCGGGACTGGTCAGTGGTCGGACCGGTCGAGCAGGGCCGCAAGGTCGGCCGCACCATCGGCTTTCCCACCGCCAATATGACCCTTGGCGAGGTGATCGAGCCGCGCAAGGGCGTTTATGCGACCCGCGCGCACGTCGGCGGGAAGACCTATGATGCGGTTTCCAATTTCGGCCGCCGCCCCACGGTCGGCTCGGATGCGCCTTTGCTGGAAACATATCTGTTTGATTTCGACGGCGACCTCTATGGTCAGGAAATGGAAGTCGCGTTCATCGCCTTTTTGCGCGATGAAGAAAAATTCGACGGTCTCGATGCGCTGAAAGCGCAGATCGCTGATGATTGCGTGAAGGCCAGGGCGCTGCTGCAAGGAAAATAGGAGCCAGAACGATGCGCATCACTGTTCCGCCGGTTGTGCAGGTGGCGTTGGTCGGCGCGCTTATGTGGCTTGTCCATTATTTCGGATTGGGGCCGGAACTGACCTTTGCCGGGCGGGGCTTGCTTGCCCGCGCCTGCTTCCTGATCGGCGTGCTGATTTTGGCTGCGGCGGTTGTGGCCTTCATCAGGCAAAAGACGACGGTGAGCCCGATGGCGCCATCCGAGGCGAGCAAGCTGGTGACGCAGGGGCTTTTCCGCTTCAGCCGCAATCCCATGTATCTGGCGATGCTGCTGTTGCTGACCGGCTGGGCGATCTTGCTCGCCAATCCGGTTAACGCCCTGGCGCTGATCGGGTTCGTCTGGTTTATGACCGAGTTTCAGATCAAGCCCGAAGAGGAAGCCCTGCGGGATAAATTCGGCGAGGAATACGCTGAATATTGCCGCAAAACCCGCCGCTGGTTTTAAGCGCCGGGCCGAATTCTCCTCGCGATTTCGTGCGTTTAAGGCGTCTGAGGCGCCTCATTCTCGACACATTGGGCCTGAAAAATGCAGTCATCGGTTCACTAGCCCCGCGCCACAGCCATGCGGGGCGTGTTGGAGGCGGCGTATGGCCAGCATGTCTGTTTTTAAAAAGCTCACCCTTTCCACCGCAGCAGCGGCGATGGTGCTTGGCGTGGCCGCACCGGCATTTGCCGGCGGCGGTCATTATCGTCACGGCCATCATGGGCATGGTCACTATAAGCGCCATCACGGGCATGGCGGCGGCAAAGGCGCGGCGATTGCGCTTGGCGTGATTGGCGGCGCGATCATTCTCAGCGAGGTCAGCAAAGACCGCGCCCGCGACCGGTATTATCAGGATCGCTATTACGAGGACCGGTATTATGAAGACCGGGCTCGCTCGCGTGCTTATGACACTGGCTATTATAATGGCCGCGACGATCAGCGCCGCGATGACGCCCGCTATGACGATCAATATGACGGGCAATATGACGACGACGCCTATTATGACGATAGCGGCCTTGAGGGCGGCGAACCGACCTATGGCGGTCCCGCCTATGACACGCCGGACACCTCTTATGACCGGGCGCCGCGGGTGATTTCCGCCAGCGCGGCCTATCAGACCTGCCTTTCCCACGCCCGCCGGGCGCTGAGCGAGCGCGGTTTCGTGGTGGTCGCGCCCTACCGGCCCGACACGGTTGAAGATCGCGGCGGTGCGCTGTTGATGACGGCGACCGTCTCCGCCCAGCGCGGCAGCGAGCAATGGTCGCGGGCCATGTCCTGCGAGGCCAGCGAAGGCCGGGTCTACCGGATGGAGCTGATCTAGCCCCGTCTCGCGATAGAATTGCAAAAACGCGCCCCAATGGGCGCGTTTTTTGTTGCGCCGTTTTTAGTGACGGGCGGGGCGGGCCCTGTTATGACGGCGGCCATGACGCGGAAATTCCTCATTATCGCAGCGCATCGCGCGCCCCATGCCGGCCAGGCCCTGATGGCCTGACAGGCTGTTCGCCTGCCTGCGTCACCCCGCCCAGCGAGGCCCGACATGGGGCTTGCCTCTAGGCTTGACAAAGGCGCCCGGGACCGGACTTTGCTGCACCACCATTTCACCAGTTTTGACAGAGAGAGATGACGATGCCGGATGCATCGAAAGACGCGACCAAAGAGGGGCGCGATTACAAGGACACGCTGTTCCTGCCGCAAACCGACTTCCCGATGCGCGCGGGCCTGCCCAAGGCGGAGCCGCAATGGCTGAAGCGCTGGGCGGATCAGGACATGTACAAGCGCCTGCGCGAGGATGCGAAGGGCCGCGAGAAATACATTCTCCATGATGGCCCGCCATACGCCAATGGCCATCTCCATATGGGCCACGCCTTCAACAAGGTGCTGAAGGACCTCATTGTCCGCTCGCGCCAGATGATGGGCTTCGACGCCAATTACGTGCCCGGCTGGGATTGCCACGGCTTGCCGATCGAATGGCAGGTCGAGAAAGAGTTCGCCGAAAAGGGCCGCGCCAAGCGCGACGTCTCCAAGAGCGAATTCCGCGCCGCCTGCCGCGAATATGCGGCGAAATGGGTCGACATCCAGCGCAGCGAATTCAAGCGCTATGGCATCGAAGGCGACTGGGATCATCCGTACACCACCATGGCGTTTGACGCCGAGGCGGCGATTGTCAACGAGCTTTTGAAGTTCGCTGACAAGGGACTGCTCTATCGCGGCTCAAAGCCGGTAATGTGGTCGCCGGTCGAACAAACCGCGCTCGCAGAGGCGGAAGTCGAATATCACGACCACCAGTCGACGACGATCTGGGTGAAATTTCCGGTTCAAAGCGGTGACCTGAAAGACGCCTCCATCGTCATCTGGACCACGACGCCCTGGACGATCCCCGGCAACCGCGCGATCTGCTACGGCCCGAAAATGGCCTATGGGCTTTATGAAGTCGTCGCCATGAAGGAGACGGATTTCGAGCCATGGTCGAAGCCCGGCGACAAGCTGATTGTCTCCGATGCGCTTGCCGACGAGGTGCGCGAGGCCGGTCTGATCGCCGAATGGAAGCGCATCGCCGATGTTCCCGCCGACATGCTGAAAGGCATGAAATGCGACCATCCGCTGAAAGGCGTTGGCGGCGGCTATGAATTCGACGTGCCCTTGCTTGCGGGCGATCACGTCACCGATGAAGCGGGCACGGGCTTTGTGCACACCGCGCCGGGCCACGGTCAGGAAGACTACATCGCCTATGTCTCGGCTTTCGGCACGGATGTGAAAATTCCGCATACGGTCGATGAATATGGCGCCTATACGGAAGAGGCGCCGGGCTTTGAGGGCGCGCGCGTCCTCGTCATTGAAGGCAAGAAAAAGGGCAAGGAAGGCGACGCCAATAAGCGCGTCATTGAAGCCCTGATCGAAAAGGGCAAGTTGCTGGCGCGTGGCCGGCTGGTGCACTCCTATCCCCATTCATGGCGCTCGAAGGCGCCGGTGATCTATCGCAACACGCCGCAATGGTTCATCCGGCTTGGCGGCGTCGGCGAAGGCGGCTTGCGCGACACCGCGCTGAAAGCCATCGACGAAACCGAGTTCACGCCAGCTTCCGGGCGCAATCGTATCCGCGCCATGGTCGAAGGCCGGCCCGACTGGCTGGTCTCGCGCCAGCGCGCCTGGGGCGTGCCGATTGCGGTGTTCGCCGACAAGAACGGCGTCCCCCTGAATGATCCGAAAGTGAACGCCCGCATTGTCGAGGCGGTGCGCGCGCGCGGCGCCGACGCCTGGTTCGACACCCCGGCGCAGGAATTTCTCGGCGACGATTATTCCGACAATGAATATGAAAAGGTTGAGGACATTCTCGATGTCTGGTTCGATTCCGGATCGACCCACGCCTTCTGTCTGGAAGGGCGCGATGATCTGAAATGGCCGGCGGATTTGTATCTTGAAGGTTCTGACCAGCATCGCGGCTGGTTCCAGTCTTCGCTGCTGGAAAGCTGCGGCACGCGCGGGCGCGCGCCCTATGACGCCGTCCTGACCCATGGTTTCGTGCTCGATGAGCAGGGCCGGAAGATGTCGAAGTCCCTCGGCAATGTCACCGACCCGGCGAAGATCATGCAGGACTATGGCGCGGATATTCTGCGCATCTGGACCGCGAGTTCTGATTATTCCGACGATCTGCGGATCGGCAAGGAGATGATCGGCTCGGCGGTGGACGCCTATCGCAAGCTGCGCAACACGCTGCGCTATTTGCTTGGGGCGCTGGACGGGTTCTCCGATGCGGAACGGGTTGAACCGAAGGACATGCCTGAGCTTGAACGCTACGTCCTGCACCGCCTCGCAGTGCTCGATGAGGAAGTGCGGGCGGGTTATGAAAAGTTCGATTTCAAGGGCGTCTGGCGTAAATGTTTCGACTTCGCCTCGTTCGAGCTCTCGGCGTTTTATCTCGATATCCGCAAGGACGCGCTTTATTGCGACCGGCCGGACGATGCGGGCCGGCGCGCGGCGCGCACGGTGATGGCGGAGATTTTCGACCGGCTCGTGACCTGGCTCGCCCCGGTCTGCGTCTTCACCATGGAAGAGGCGTGGCTCGCGCGCTATCCGTCTACGGATGGTTCGGTGCATTTGCAGCAATTCCCGAAAACGCCGAAGGGCTGGCGCGACGATGCGCTGGGCGCCAAGTGGAGGAAGATCCGTGAAGTCCGCCGCGTGGTCACCGGCGCGCTGGAAGTGGAGCGGCGGGAAAAACGCATTGGCGCCAGCTTAGAGGCCGCGCCCATCGTGCATGTCGCCGACGCGGAACTGCTCAAGGCCTATGACGGGCTCGATGCGGCGGAGCTGTTCATCACCTCGGGCGCGACGCTCACCGACAAGCCGGCGCCTGAAAATGCGTTCCGTCTCGAAGGCGAAAGCCAGGCCGTGGCGGTGGTCCCGGTCGAGGCAGAGGGCGAGAAGTGCCGCCGCTGCTGGCGCATCCTCCCCGAAGTGGGCGCCCATGAAGCCCATGCGGATCTGTGCGAGCGCTGCACCGATGCGGTCGAGGCGGCGGACGCAAGGCCACAAGCAAGGACGGGCGCATGACCCCTGCGCTGGTGATCGAACGGATCAAGGATTGGTGGAGCGTTGCGCGCGCCAACAAACTGTTCTGGCGCGGCCTCGCCGGCGCCGCCGTCATCATCCTGCTCGATCAGGCGTCGAAATACTGGATCGTCCATCAGGTCGGCTTGCCGCAACTGGGCAAGATCGAGATCTCCGCGATCTTCGATCTTTCCTATGTCGAAAATCGCGGCGCCAGTTTCGGCATGCTGCATGGCATGCGCTGGGTGCTGGCGCTGATTTCAAGCGGCGTGGCGCTGGCGCTCGGCTGGTGGCTTGGCCGGCTGAAGCGGCCCTTTGCGGCGGCGGCGGTCGCCTTCATCATCGGCGGCGCGGCGGGCAATCTTTATGACCGCATCGCCTATGGCTATGTGGTGGATTTCCTCGATTTTTCGGGGCTTCATTTCCCCTGGGTGTTCAATATCGCCGATGCGGCGATCAATGTGGGCATCGCCTTTCTGCTGCTGGACGCCTGGCGGACCGGTCAGGCGGAGAAGCGGGCGGGAAAACCGGACTCGCCGGAAAAACAGACGAGCTGAAGGCTTTCCCTTGGCGGGGGCGGGCCCGCATGTCTATAGTGCGCGCCAACGAGCGGCGGGTGGGGCGCTTTGATCTGGAGTGAATACGGCATGAATACTGGTTCTGCGTTGCGCTTTGTCTGCGCTCTTACGCTTCTGGGGCTGGCGACCGGCGGTTGCGGCATCAGCAAGGCGCTGGGCGGCGGCAAGAACGCCCCCGATGAATTCGCGATCACCACCAAGGCGCCGCTTGTCGTGCCGCCTGATTACGGGCTGCGTCCGCCGCGTCCGGGCGAGACCCGGCCGCAGGAATTGTCGCCGTCACAGCGCGCGCAACAGGTGCTGCTGGGCGACACGACCGCTGCGCCGCCTTCCGCCAGCGAACAGATGCTGCTTCGCAACGCAAATGCGCTCGGTTCTGACGGCGCGATCCGCACCTTGCTCGACGCTGAAAATGGCGGTCGCGGCGAAAAGGATCGCTCCCTCGCCAACCAGCTGATGTTCTGGAAATTCGTCGACGGCAAAGTCGATGATTCCGCTGCGCCGCTGCGCGTCGACAATCCCGAAGAGTGGATGGCCGCGCGCGACAAATCGATCAAGGCGGTGATCGGCGAAGAGGGCAAGGTCGAAATCAAGCAATCGAAAACCCTCGGCCTTCCGGGCGTTTTCTGATCGCTTTCCGGCTTTCTTGAAATCAAAAAACGCGGCTCCTTGTGAGCCGCGTTTTTGTTTGCCGGAGGGCGCGCGCCGCTGATGCAGGCGCCCCTAAAACGAGAAACGCGGCCTCCGAAGAGGCCGCGTTCCCTCGTAAGACATCAACACATCCCGGGACGGGGGAGAAAGAAAATTCCCGTTCAGCGTCAGTTTGCCTTATCGAAGCCTTTCAAAACTGTCGTGTCGCTCAGCAAGCGAACGAGGTCGCGAAATGCGGAATACACAATCGCATCGCTGCGGTTCATGTCCTCGATCGGCTGGTCGAGCTCCGGCGCATCCCAGCGCCAAAGAGCAAGCTTGTAGAGCAGGTCGTTCATGGACCGGGCAGGGAGCGCGGCGGCGGTGCGGATCACCACAGTCTGCGCGTCAATCAGGCCGGCCGCTTTCGCGTCGCCAAGTTCGTCAGGTCCGGCGCAGTCGCCCAGAACATTGTCGATCTGGCGAAACACCGTGAACAATTTCTCCAGGTGATCTTCCTTCGCGACCGATTCCAGGTCGGCTATTCCGTGATCATCTGGCATGTCGTTTTTTAAGCTATTCAGGACCATCGTGTGTTCTCCCTCGCACGATCGATATCAATGATCCTGAGATACGCTCACAGTGCGCAATTGTCTGTCACGTGGATGAACGACATTGCTAGGGCGGATGACCTATATAGCCACGGGGAATGATTTCGCACATGCAGCATTATGTTACAGCATGGCCGAATTCGACGCTATATTGCGCCAAAAGGGCGGTTCGAAAGGGCGAAAAAGCGGTGGTTCAGGCGACCAGGGCGACGCCGCTGCGCGAGGCGGCGACGGCCGCCTGGGTGCGGGTCTTGGCGCCGAGTTTCTCAAAGCAGCGGTTGACCAGCGTGTTGATCGTGCTGGGCGCCACGCCGAGGCGGCGCGCCATCTCCTTGTTGCTGGCGCCCTCCGCGAGGAGCTGTACGACCGCATATTCTTTGGGCGACAATTCGATCACCGGCTCGGTCCGGGCCGGGCTGTCATTCAGGCTGGCGCCATGGCGAATGAACATTTCAATCGCGGAATGGATGTGGCGAACTTCGAATTCAGAAAGATCGCGAACCGAATGGGCGTATCCGAGCGAAACATAACTCAGCCGTCCGGGCCGGCTGGAGACCGACATGGCGATGCCATCGACGATTCCCTGCTTGACCATCAACTCGTTCAGTTCCGCCATGAGCGGCTCGCTCTGGGCCTCGGTGAAATACTCATTGAATTTCACCGGCCGGCAGGAAGCGAGCGCGCCGCGAACAATCGGGTCCACGGCCACACAGCAATTGTCCGTATAGAAATTTAGCGTCTCTTCCGCAAAGGATGAAAATAACGGCTTCATCAAAGCGGGCTGCTGATATTCGCCAAAGCTGAAGGTGAAGGCGTAAGCCGCCTTCGCGCCGCAATCGGCCACAAACTGATCAAATAATGACAGAATGGTTGGCATGTCAGAGCATGCGGCGATCTCTACGGCTAAATCTGTCAAACTCTTAAGCTTCAGCATTTTTTGTTCTTTCGGTACTTCCCATTGCTTTGTTTATTGCGGGTTGAGTGTCATGGCACATGACCACTGTTAAATAAAATTAAAACATAGAATTATGGTAAAATTAGGCCCATCGAGACGCCGGCCAGCGCCGCCTCCACCCGCGACGTCACGCCGAGCTTTTCAAAACAGCGCCTGATCACAGTATCGACAGTATTAGGAGAGACCCCGAGATTTTCGCTGATGGTCGAATTCGGGTTGCCTTGCGCGATGAGCTCTAGGACCTGCACTTCCCGTTTTGAAAGTTTCGGAATTTTCGCGTCGCGCGTCAGTTCGTTGTAGCGCGAATGCATATTCTGACAGGCCGCCTGCAACTCCAAAAGCTGCGCCCGGCTGATGTCGAATTCTTTCGTCGTCGAGCCGATGCTGAAATAGGCGACGTCGCCGGGCAGCGCGTAAACCGGAACGCCAGCCCCGGACAGCAGTCCATGTTTGCGGCCGGAAGCGATCAGGTCGATCTGCCGTTGGGACAGCGTCAGGTTTTCAATTGATTCCAGCCAGAGAAACGGCACGCCGCTTTTGCGGGCCTTGAGCAAAATGGGGTCAATCTCGAAACACTTATTGTCGATGTAATACCGTATGTGCCCTTCGGGGAAGGTCGAAATTCGAAACCCCTCTGACAGCGACAGGCTTTTAAAACCTGCAGTTAAATATTGATAAGCGACGGCGTCGAAATCAAACTTGGACAGGAAATCCAGGAACAGGCGTTTCAGCTCGCCAGTGTCCTTGACGAGCAGCGCCTCGCGAATGAACGCATCGATCTTATTGCGCAAGTCAACATCCCCCTGAGAATGTTCGCTACTGCCCGGCGGCTACGTTTATTTTCGGCGCTCTCCTGTTTTCGAGGCCAACTATTTAGGACATTCAATAATGTACAGGTATAGAGCGCATTTATGCAATCTATATCTATAATTCACTGCGGCATTACGCCTGTGCAAAACCGGCGTTTCGCGCCGGTTTGCGGGAGGTTTGCAACTTGCCATAATCGGGCATGACGAATCGCCCGCAATCTGTCTCCCCTGCGCCTTCCGTGATCCGCCGCCTGCCCGCAGGCGCGGTGAACCGCATTGCTGCGGGGGAAGTGATCGAACGGCCGGCAGCCGTTGTTAAAGAAATAATTGAAAATGCAATTGATGCCGGCGCCACGCGCATCGACATCGAAATCGAGCATGGCGGAAAGTCGCGCATCTGCATCACCGACGATGGCTGCGGCATGGGGCCGGACGATCTGACGCTCGCGGTGGAGCGTCACGCCACGTCGAAATTGTCGCCCGGCGATGATGGCGATTACGATTTGCTGAATATTGCGACCATGGGGTTTCGCGGCGAGGCGTTGCCGTCCATCGGCTCTGTCGCGCGCCTGTCGATCACCTCGCGGGCGCAAGGCGCGGGAGAGGCCTGGGCGCTCTCGGTTGAAGGCGGCGAGGTTGCCGGGCCGCATCCGGCGGCGTTCGGCGGACATGGCGCGCGCATCGAAGTGCGCGATCTTTTTACGCAACGCCTGCGCGGTTGAAATTCCTGAAATCCGATCAGGCGGAGACAACCGCGATTGGCGAAACCGTGCGCCGGCTCGCCATGGCCCGCCACGACATTGCGTTCACGCTCGCCTCGTCCGGGCGCAAGCTCGTCAATCTGGCGGCGGAAGCGCCCGGCGAAGCGGGCCGCCTGAAGCGGCTGGCGGCGATCATGGGGCGCGAGTTCGGCGACAATGCCCTAGCGATCAATGCAGAGCGCGACGGCGCCAGGGTGACCGGCTTCGCCGGGCTTCCCACCTATAATCGCGGCTTGCCCGACAAGCAGTTTTTGTTCGTGAACGGACGGCCGGTGCGCGACAAGCTGATCGTCGGCGCCATTCGCGGCGCCTATGCGGATTTTCTCGCCCGCGATCGCCATCCGGCGGTGGCGCTGTTTGTCGAGCTGCCCGCGGAAATGGTCGACGTCAATGTGCATCCCGCCAAGACCGAAGTGCGGTTCCGCGATGCGGGCGGGATAAGGGGCTGCTGATCGGCGCCCTGCGTCATGCGCTCGCCGAGGCCGGTCACCGCGCCTCGACCACCGTCAGCAATTATGCGCTTGGCCGGCTCACGCCGCAGTCCGGCGCCGGCGATTACACGCCCATGCGGCCCGGTTTTCGCCCGCCAATGCCGGCCAATCCCTATATGCGCGACCCCGCCGCCCCGCTTGATGACGGCGCGGGCCTGGCAGACCGTTCGCGCGGCTTTGAAGGCGGTTTCGAGGGCGCGGCGGCCCCGAGCGCGCGCACCGAAGATCAGGGCGCCGCCGCCGCTCAGGATTATCCTTTGGGCGCCGCGCGCGCGCAGCTTCATGAGACCTATATCGTCGCGCAAACGCCCGACGGTCTCGTCATTGTCGATCAACACGCCGCCCATGAGCGATTGGTCTATGAGCGCATGAAGGCGGCGCTCGCCGGCGGCCGGGCGCAAAGCCAGGGTTTGCTGCTGCCTGAAATCGTCGATCTGACCACGGATGAAGTGGACCGCATGGCGCCAAGGCTCGACGAATTCGCCGATCTCGGCCTCGTCATGGAGCGTTTTGGCGAGGATGCGCTGATGGTGCGCGAAACGCCGGCCATGCTTGGCGAAGTCGACATTAAAGGGCTCGTGCAATCGCTGGCGGATGATTTGTCATCGCTGGGCCAGGGGCTCGCCTTGAAAGAGCGGCTGGAGGAAGTCTGTTCCTCAATGGCCTGTCACGGGTCGGTGCGGTCGGGCCGTCGCCTCACAGGCGAGGAAATGAACGCCTTGCTGCGCCAGATGGAGGCGACGCCCCATTCCGGCCAGTGCAATCACGGCCGCCCCACCTATGTGGAATTGAAACTCGCCGATATTGAGCGCCTGTTCGGGCGGCGTTAATCCGCCTGCGGCGCAAATTGCTGTGCGAAAGTGAAGGCGAAGGGCGTCGGGCCGTTCGCTTCCAGATGCGCCAGTCTTTGTTTTGCCTCTTCCGTGGTTGGAATTTCGCCTTTCGCAACCCACCATAAGGCGGCGTGCGGGCGCGTGATCGGCTCAAAGAATTCCGCGCGGCGTTCGAAGATTTTCTTGTGAATGGTGTTGAAGGCGAAGGCGCGCAACGCATCGACATTTTCCCAGAGGCTGAGATTGACGATCAGCATCGGGTCGTCAAAGGCGTCGATATTGGTGGCGTCGCCGCTTTCATCCTGCAATCTCCAGACGAAACCGGGCGAGCGGTCGGCGATGGCGTTCACCCGCTCCAGATTGTCAAAGAAGAAGGCGTTGCCGGGATCGCCCTGCGGCGCGCGCAATCGCGCAATATTGACCTGGGCGAGGTGGTGTTCCGTCATGCTGCTGCTCCCGCGATTTTTTTGTGATATGGGCGGCGCTTGCGGATGCGCAAGAAAGCGGCGCAAAATTGGGCGAGCGATCAAGGAATGGTGAAGATGAAGCGAAATATTTTCATGCTTGGCGTGGCTGCGGCGACGTTCTGCATCAGCGGCGGCGCGGCGACTCTCGCTTCCGCCAAGCCGCGCGTTGCGGAACAAATGGCGGCGCCCGCGCCCGCTTATGCACCCATGGCGCCCTTCGCGCCGGTTGCGGGCAAGAGTTGGCGCGGCGTGGGCAAAGGGCCGGACGGCAAGCCAATCGTCGATATCGCGCGCTATGAAATGATCCTTGGCGGGCGCGCCTTGCAGACGACGCACCGGCTGGAAGGCGGCGATTATGGCGGGCGCACCATCATCTTCTTTGACGAGGGATCGAAGAAATATGTGTTCCACTATTTCACCACGGCGGGATTTCACACGATCGGCGAAATCATCCCCACCAAGACCGGCTTCACCTCCGTGGAGGCGGTGCAGAACCATCACGAAATCGCCGAAGTGCGCGCCGAGGCGGTGTTTGGCGACGGAACGATCCGCGTCATCTCAAGCCATGTGAGTCATGACGGGGCAGTCTCTGACGGCGATGAGCTTTTCTACCGAGAGATCAAGGATCCGGGCGTGTTGTTTTTTGACGAAGCGGACGCGCTGTTCGGCAAGCGGACCGAAGTCAAAAACGCCCATGACAAGTATAAAGACGCGGATTGATGGCTGAGGAAAAATTCACCGCCCTCGATGCGCTCGGCGATCATGTGGCGCGCAGCGATGATGACATGCGCGCGCGGTCAGCGGCGTTTTTTGAAGAGATCAAACGCCGTCACACGGTGCGCGACTTCACCGACCAGCCGGTGCCGCGCGAGGTGATCGAAGCCTGTATCGCCGCCGCCGGGCGCGCACCCTCCGGCGCCAACCACCAGCCATGGTTTTTCGCGGCGGTGGGCGATCCGGCGCTGAAACAGGAGATCCGGCTTGCGGCGGAAGAAGAGGAGCGGGCGTTTTATGCGGGCCGCGCCGGCGAGGAATGGCTGGATGCGCTGGCGCCCATCGGCACCGACGCCAACAAGCCGTTTTTGGAGACGGCGCCCTGGCTGATCGCAGTTTTCGCCCAGCGTCGCGGCGGCGTTGCGGCCGGGATGGACAAGAAAAACTACTATATCCACGAAAGCGTCGGAATCGCCTGCGGGTTTTTGATTGCCGCGCTGCATCATGCGGGGCTCTGCGTGCTCACCCATACGCCCAATCCCATGACGTTCCTCAACGACAAGCTTGGCCGTCCGGCTACGGAGAAACCCTATCTGCTGCTTGTTGTCGGCCACCCCGCGCCGGATGCGAAAATCCCCAATCACGCATTGCGTAAAAAGCCGCTAAAAGACGTGCTAAAACTATACTAAACCTATAATTCGCGAGCTGATCTGCGCTTTGCTCCCATCGCAAAACAGACTAGATACGGCGCTGGATTGATCTGATCCCGCAGCGGGGGCGGCTTGAATCGTTATAGCTAGAGAGGGAGACCCCCCATGGGTATCATCAAGGAATTTCAGGACTTCGCCGTCAAAGGCAATGTGGTCGACATGGCTGTCGGCATCATCATCGGCGGCGCATTCGGCACCATCGTCAAATCGCTGGTCGATGACGTCATCATGCCGCCAATCGGCCTGCTGATGGGCGGCGTCGATTTTTCAAACATCGTCATCACGCTGAAAGAAGCGACGGCGGATGCGGAAGCGGTGACGATGAATATCGGTTCATTCATCAACAATGTCATCGCTTTCCTCGTTGTCGCCTGGGCCGTTTTCATGCTGGTCAAAGGCATGAACAGCCTGAAGAAAAAAGAAGAAGCCGCTCCGGCTGCGCCGCCGGCGCCGACAAAATCGGAAGTGTTGCTCGAAGAGATCCGCGACGCCTTGAAGTCGCGCTAACGGGTTTTTAGTTTTCGCATGATTTAACCGGAAAACCGGTTTCCACATTTCCGGATCATGCTTTACCGAACTACCCCTACCCAGTGAGAAGAGCCCGGCCCCGAGAAATCGGGGCCGGGTTTTTTTTATGGTTGGCTGGCGGCGGCGAATTGAGATTTGCACCCGGAGCGTTTTGTGCGGTACCAATAAAACCGAAGCGCCATTGGCCGCGTCGCACTCTTCATGATGCGTAGGCGTACGATCAAGATTTCGCCGCGCTGCGAGAGCAAGAACAAAAGGTTTTCCGAATGAATGTTGGCAATGTTAGTGAAATAGTTGCGGCGGCCGCCTCTGTCGTAACGGCCTTGTCCATTGTGCTCGCGGCAATGCAGTTGAAGCTCGGCAAGGAAAACGCCATCAACGAGACCAAGCGGCTGAAGAAACAGGCGTCGATTGATGCGGCCAAAATCTATATCGACAATAAGCGCCCCGAAACCGATCTGATGCTGCAATTCGTCAATAATGCCTGCCAGATAAACGGCCGGATCATTAGCGATATCGAGAAATTCTCCATCCCGAAATTGCCGGCGGAGCTGATGGAGGATGTCGGCGGCTGCATCGAGTTCTATGACAAATCAGAAGGCGGCAAGCTGTCCGTCCGGGAGAATTTGATCGTCGGCTTGACCTCCAAACATGTCATTCAGTTGCGCTGGTTGATGATCGACTATCTGAACACGCTGGAGGCGGTGTTGATGTATTGGTGGCAAGACACCGCCAATCGCGAAGCGATGGAGAAGGAGTTCTCCTTCCTGATCAATGACCAGGATACGGCGCGCCCGGTGAATGCGCTGCTTGAGGTGTTTGGCCGCCAGCATTTTCCGGCGATTGCAAATTTCGTAAAGCCGAAATCGGAAATGGCGCCGGAGCCGGAAGTCGCTTCCAGCTAGCCGGCTTCTGCTGCGGCGCCATTCATGGGCGCGCCGAACGGGAGGGAGGTCTTATGTATTGTGCTGATGTCAGCTCGCTGATGCGCGCCTCGATCGCGCTCGTCGCCCCTCTTGTGCTTGGCGCCTGCGAATCCGCCGACGACAAGCAGGCGGCGCTAGAGGCGGCGAACCTCAAAAAGGCCGTGTACTGCATGGAGCTGCTGGAAAAGCATCTCGACATAGACGCGGCGGACCGCGAGTGCTTTGGCGAAACCTATATTCAGCATTCGCCCTGGGTGGCGGATGGGCGCGATGCGGTGATCGAGATTTTCAAGGCGCGGGTCGAGCGCACGCCGGATTTGAATATCGAGATCAAGCGCACCGCCGCCGATGGCGATCTCGTCTGGATCCACGGCCATGTCAAAGCCACGCCGGACGCGCTGGGCAGCGCCGTGGTCAATATTTTCCGCATGGAGAATGGCAAATTCGTCGAGCACTGGAATGTGGTGACGCCCGTGCCGGAACAGGCGTTAAACGACAATACGATGTTTTAAGATGGGACTTTTCGGAAATGGCCCGCACTTCGCCGCCTCTGGCGGCCTTGCCCATTGTGTCGGGGGCGGCTCCCATCTATAGGCTGGCTCTTTTAAGCTCACCGTTAGTTCGATCCGCTCCATGACCTCGCTGAAAAACATTCGCAATTTCTCCATCGTCGCCCATATCGACCATGGAAAATCCACCCTCGCTGACCGCCTGATTCAGGTGACCGGGGGGCTGACCGACCGTGAGATGAAGGAGCAGGTGCTCGATTCCATGGAACTGGAGCGCGAGCGCGGCATTACCATCAAGGCCCAGACAGTCCGCCTCAACTACACGGCGAAGGACGGCGAGACCTATGTTCTCAACCTGATCGACACGCCGGGCCATGTGGACTTCACCTATGAGGTCTCGCGCTCGCTGTCCGCCTGCGAGGGCGCGCTCCTCGTGGTCGACGCCAGCCAGGGCGTCGAGGCCCAGACGCTCGCCAATGTCTATCAGGCGATCGACGTCAATCTCGAGATCGTGCCGGTCCTCAACAAGATCGACCTGCCCGCCGCCGAGCCCGACCGGGTGAAGGCGCAGATCGAGGATGTGATCGGCATTGACGCCAGCGACGCGGTGGAGATTTCCGCCAAGACCGGCATGGGCGTGCCCGATGTGCTCGAAGCGATCGTCACCCGCCTGCCGCCGCCGCAAGGCGATGCGTCCGCGCCCCTGAAGGCGCTGCTGGTCGATAGCTGGTACGACCCCTATCTCGGCGTTGTCGTTCTCGTGCGCATCAAGGATGGCGTCCTTAAAAAAGGCATGCGCATCCGCATGATGGGCGCGAAGGCGGTCTACACGGTCGAACAGGTGGGCGTGTCGACGCCGAAGAAGACCCCGGTCGCCGAATTGGGCCCGGGCGAGATCGGCTATCTGACGGCGCAGATCAAGGAAGTCGCGGACACGGCGGTCGGCGACACCATCACCGATGACCGGCGCCCCTGCGACAAGGCGCTGGCCGGTTTCAAACCATCCGTACCCGTCGTTTTCTGCGGCATCTTCCCGGTCGACGCCAATGACTTTGAAGATCTGCGCGACGCCATGGGCAAGCTGCGCCTCAATGACGCCAGCTTTGAATTCGAGATGGAAACCTCCGCTGCGCTGGGCTTCGGCTTCCGCTGCGGCTTTCTCGGCCTGTTGCATCTGGAGATCATTCGCGAGCGGCTGGAGCGCGAGTTCAATCTCGACCTGATCACGACCGCGCCCAGCGTTGTCTATGACATTCACATGACCGACGGTTCCGTGACCGAGTTGCACAATCCGGCGGACATGCCCGATCCGGTGCGCATCGATCATATGGAAGAGCCATGGATCAAGGCGACGATCATGGCGCCGGACGAATATCTCGGCGGCATTTTGAAATTATGCGAAGAACGCCGGGGCATTCAAAAAGACCTGACCTATGCGGGGTCGCGCGCCATGGTGGTCTATGAATTGCCGCTCAACGAAGTGGTGTTCGATTTTTATGACCGTCTGAAATCCGTGTCGAAAGGCTACGCCAGCTTCGACTATCAGATCATCGATCATCGTCCCGGCGAGCTGGTGAAGATGCAGATCCTCGTCAATGACGAGCCGGTGGATGCGCTCTCCATCATCGTGCATCGCGACAAGGCGGATTTCCGCGGGCGCGGCATGTGCGAGAAACTGAAAGACCTGATCCCGCGCCATCAGTTCAAGATCCCGATCCAAGCCGCGATCGGCGGGCGGGTCATTGCGCGTGAAACCATCGCGGCCTTGCGCAAGGACGTCACCGCGAAATGTTATGGCGGCGATGCGAGCCGGAAGCGCAAGCTTCTCGACAAGCAAAAAGAGGGCAAGAAAAAGATGCGCCAGTTCGGCCGCGTCGAAATCCCTCAGGAAGCCTTTATTAAAGCGTTGAAAATAGACAGCTAAGTAAAAAAATACGCCGCACGCGGAACGAGTGTTGCAATTCCAAATACATCGTCAGAGGTCTTTGAGAATTTGGACGCGCCCCCTATAACGCCTCGGGTAAAGTTATAAAAAACGGGGTATCTCTGTGAAGAAGGTTCTAGGTTCTATCGCCGCCGCGTTGGCGTTTGTGACAGCGGCGAACGCTGCTACGTTGGATTTTTCAAGCACTCTTTCAGGAAACAGCGGTCTTGCGACGCTTGATGTCGGCGACGCCACGGTGGAGGTCGTTGGCGGCACGGTATTCGTCTTTCGGCCCGGCGATTTTGGCGCTTTAACTGATTCAGGCGGCATTTGCGCAATCAATACGATCGCTGGCTGCACCAGTGACTGGTCCTTGACCTTTGATTATGCGGTTACGAACCTGATGTTCGAGGCGGCTTTCTTTGATGCGGGTGATTCAGTCGAGGTCAGCTACTACAATGGCGCGACTTTGCTGGGGTCGATCACGGTCGGCGCGAATGGCGTCTTCAGTCTTGGTTCGGCGGTTGTCACATCATTGTTCTTTAATGACAGTTCCGCCGGCGGCAACGGGTTTGGTTTCGGTGATTTCAGCTTTGACCGCTATGTCGGCGTGTCTGATGTTCCGTTGCCGGCGGCGTTGCCGCTGTTCCTTGCGGGACTTGGCGCGGGCGCTTTCTTCAGGAAACGGCGCAACGCGGCTTAGGCCTCTTCAAGGCGCGTGAATGCAAAACGCCCTGCGAAAAGCAGGGCGTTTTTTTATGCCGGCGTGCGCCGCGCGAAGATGAGGGCGGCGCATTTTATCGCGGCAATGTTTAAAACCGCACCGTAAAGCCGAGGCTTAGCACCGGGTGAAACGGAAAATCGTCAAGATCGTCGGCGAGGCGTTGCGCCTCCAGGTCGATGTCATCCTGAAATGACGGATCGCTGGCGAGCAGGCCGCCGCTTGCGGTGAGCGTCACATCAGGGTCGCCAATATAAGCGGCGCCGAGCATCGCCTGAAACCCGAAGCGCTTCATGGCGTTCAGCCCGTTGTTGAACCCGACGCCCAGAAACGGCGCCGTATTGTTCCAGTCAGAGCCGCCGACAAGCGAGCCGATTTCTTCCGGCGTATAGGTCGCATTGCCGATCTCCACCGGGCTTGCCGGAGTCGCGAGAAGGCCGACTTCGCGGCCGGAGAAATAGGCGCCGCCGGAAATCCGGAACCCGTTCATGAAGGGGTGCACGTCTATCGCCGCAACGCCTGAGGTGAACCCCACATCCAGATCGTAACGCACATCGTCAATCGTCCGGTTGAGGTCGAAGGAGGCGTAACGAAAGCCCCCGCGCGCCGCGACAAACGGGCTGAATTTATACAGCACATCGGCGCCGACGCCGTCAGAGCCGATTGTCGGGCCAACGGACAGGCCGGTCGTCTGCGCTGTCGCTGCGCCGGGCGCCGCCGCTGCTGTGATCGCCAACGCCGCCGCTGCGGCTTTCAGGTGGATGTGCATGGGGAGCTCCAAAATCCGTGTCAAAATCGACGGGACCCTAGAGACGAACCGGTAAAGGGCGGTTCAAACGAAACGATAAAACTATAAGGGAATTGGGCGCCGGCCGGCCGCTGCAAAGGCCATAAACCTGCGCGGTGTTTGGGGTTTCATGCCTTCTCGGCGGCGTCCGGGCGCGGCGCGGCGCCGGTTTGCGGCTTGCGAAACGGGTCGAAAACCATGTTGCTGAATGTTTCAGCCGCCATCGCTTCAGGCCCCTCAACGCCGAAGCGTTCATCGTCGCGCAAATGCTCCGGGCCGAGAAGTGTGCCGAACATCCGATCCCAGAATGTGAAGGCCGTGCCCAAATTCGTCGCCTGCCGCGCTTCATCTGCCGAGTGATGCAGGCGATGCATGCGGGGCGATGTGAAAACCAGCGACATCGCTTTTTCAACTTTCAGCGGCATCTGCACATTGGCGTGGGTGAGACAGTTCGCGATAACGTGAACGAGATAGATCAGCAAAATGCCTTCGGGCGGAATGCCGATCGCGACAACCACCACCACTTCAATCAGCGCCCGGAACAACGCCTCAAACGGATGAAAGCGCAGCGAAGTGCTCGCATCGATCTGCGGATCGGTGTGATGGGTGCGATGTAAGCGCCACAACACATACCATTTGTGCAGCATGCGATGTTGGCCATAGGCGGTGAGATCGAGCACCAGAACGGAGAGCATGAGTTTGATCGCGAGCGGGATCGCCATCATGTTCAGCAGCCCCGCGCCATTGGCCTGCGCCGCGATGGCCGCCCCATAGGAGGCGATGGCGGGAACCGCGCTCAGCAATATCGTGCCGTATAGCGCCATGGAGGCGTTACGCAGCCAGCGTATGAGGTCGATTTTCAAACCCTTGCGCCAGGGGATCGTGCGTTCAAACGCAACCGTCAGGGCGAGAATAATCAGCAGGTAATAGAGGCCGCCTAGACCCTTGATGAAATCCATGGTTTTTCCCTGACATCAGCCCGCGCTTTGGCGCGCATCCCTTTCGGGGCGCAACTTTCGGGCGAACGCCTCGCCTATGATCTCGCCTGTGATAATGCGCCGACGCGGACGCTGTGACCAGCCTGAAGCCTTGCAAGTCGCCCGCCATAATTGCGTCCATTGTCGTGGATATAATTCGGCGGACACACGCACTGCTTGCGCGCCCGCCATGGCGGCGCCTGAAAGTGGTGCGCTCTTGTGGAAACACCGTGTTCGACGTAGAGTTTTGTCTTCACGGGACGGAGGGAGAACAGTTATGAGGCTTTCAGCACTTGTAACGGGGATGATTCTGCTAGCGCAACCTGCTTTTGCGACGGCGCCGAATTCGGTGCCTGAGATGGATGTAGGTGCTGGCATCGCGGCAATCGCTTTGCTGGCGGGCGCTGCTGCGTTGATCCGCGAACGGACTCGCCGCAAATAAACGACTTCAAGCACAACTCACATCTAAGGGGACTAATTATGAAACGTGTTGTTTTGACTGCAGTGCTCGCCTTGTCGGCGTCTCCGGCGTTCGCGGGCGTATTGGTGAAAGCGCCTGAAATGGACGCAGGCGCCGGTGTGGCCGCGATTGCATTGCTCGCTGGTGTCGGCGCGCTGCTTCGCGAGAAAATGAAGAAATAACTGGCGGCGACGTCAGTGTTGAAAAGCCGGCCTTACGGCCGGCTTTTTCATGTCTGAAAACGGCGCAAGACTTGCTTGGATCTGGCGCAGGGAGGCATAAGAACGCGTGCAAACAACGCAGCTTGAAACAGCCAATCGCATGACGCCGCGAATATCGCCGCTGGCGGCGCGCGCCATGCTGATCGCCCTGCTGGCGGCGGCGGAATTGCCGCTTGTTGCGTTCCTTTATAACCCGACCGCGATCAGCGCCGACCCCGCCTGGCGACAGGCCCATGGGGTGATGCGCGAGGCGGTGCCCTTCTCCTTGTTCTTCCTCGCGGCGCTGGCGCTGTTGTTCACCCCGCAGCGCGAGGCGAGCTGGCGCGACTGGGCGGCGAGCGCGCGTGATCATCGCTGGCGCGCCCCGCTATTGATCAATCTCGCCCTGATCTCCGGGCTTTGCGTCGCGACGCTGTTTTTCAACGACTATCAGACCGCCGCACCGCCCTGGGGGCTGTTCGCTCTCTGGTGCCTTGGCGCCGGGGCGGCTTATGGGGCGTTGCTGCTGGCGGCGGCGCCGCTGGATTATTGGCGCGCCTTTCTTGACCGCGAGCGGGCGCGCCTCGCCCTCGCCGCCGGGGCGGCGATGATGATCGAAACGGCGGCGGTGATGTCGCGGCAATCCTGGAGCCTGCTCTCAGAAGCGACCTTCCAGTTTTCCGCGTGGATTCTCGGCCTCTATGAGCGCAACGTTACGGTCATTCCCGCCGACCGGGTCATCGGCGTCGGCGGGTTCAAAGTGAATATCGCATCGGCCTGTTCGGGCTATGAGGGGATCGGCCTCGTCATCACTTTTTTGATGATCTATTTCTGGGTGTTCCGGCGCAGTTTGAAATTTCCGAACGCTTTGCTGGTCCTGCCGCTGGGCGTTGCGTCGATCTGGATATTGAACAGCATACGGATCGCTATGCTGGTCAGTCTCGGGGCGCATGTGTCGCCGGATATTGCGGTGACCGGTTTTCACTCCCAGGCCGGCTGGTTGATGTTCCTTGTGGTGACGATCGCCATCATGGCCACGACGCACCGGCTGTCGTTTTTCCATCGCCTTGATGCGGTGCGAGCCGACGGACCGTCGCCCGCCTTGCAATTGGCGGCGGCGTTGCTGGCGCCGTTTCTGGCGATGACGGCGGCGACGATAGTCGGCGCCGCGTTTTCCGCCGACGGCCATTATTGGGTCTATAGCTTGCGCGTCGCGGCGTTGCTGCTCGCTTTCTTCGCCTTCTGGCGGCTCTATCTGGCGATCGACTGGCGCGCGGGACTGGAGCCAGTCCTGCTGGGGCTGGTGGTCGGCGCCTTGTGGATCGCCACCGATCCGGGCCGCGGCGAGGCGAGCGACCTCGGCGTCTGGCTGGCGGGATTGCCCCCCGCCGCGCTGGTCCTGTGGCTTGGCATGCGCCTTGTCGGCACGATCATTCTGGTGCCGATGGCGGAGGAATTTGCGTTTCGCGGCTATCTCCATCGCAAGCTGATTGCGGACAAGTTCGAGAAAGTCGCGGAGGGCGCATTTGCATGGAAAGCGTTCCTCATCAGCACGGGATTGTTCGCGCTCTTGCATGAGCGCTGGCTCGCCGGCGCGCTGGCGGGCGCGGTGTTTGCGCTGGCGCTCTATCGCTCGGGCAAGCTGTCCGGTGCGGTGGTCGCGCATATGTCCGCGAACGCGGTCATCGCGTTCTGGGCGATCGTCATGGGGCAGTGGAGCTTGCTGTAGAAAGCGGCGCTATTCAGCGCGCTTCACATATTCCAGCGTTTCCGTGTTGACCACGATGCGCTCGCCGACGCCCATATAAGGCGGGATCATGATGCGCAGGCCGTTATCGGCTTTCGCCGGCTTGTAGGAAGAAGACGCGGTCTGACCTTTGACGGTCGGCTCTGTCTCGACCACTTCCAGCGTCACATGCTCGGGCATTTGCACGCCGATGGCGCGGCCCTCATGGCTTTCCACCACAACCTGCATGCCGTCCTGCAGGAAAGCGGCGCGGTCGCCGATCATGTCGGCCGGGATCGAGATCTGCTCGTAATTTTCCTGATCCATGAAAATCAGCATGTCGCCTTCGGCGTAAAGATAGGTGTGGTCTTTCTGCTCAAGGCGCACGCGCTCGACAGTTTCCGAAGAGCGGAAGCGTTCGTTCATCTTGCGTCCGTCGATCAGGTTCTTCAGCTCGACCTGCGCATAGGCGCCGCCTTTGCCGGGCTTGACCGCATTGACCTTGACCGCCGCCCACAGGCCGCCCTGATGCTCGATGACATTGCCGGGCCGGATTTCGTTACCGTTGATTTTCATCGTGCGTCTGCCTGTGCTCTGGGCCTGTGATTTCAGGAAAGGCGCGCCTTTACCAGTCAGAGCGGGATGAGGCAAGCCACCGGGCGGCCGATCCAGCGGCAAAGGCGGCGATCTGGGCGGCCGGAGGCGGGGCTACATGCGGAATGTATGGCCGAGGCGCAGGGCGAGGCTGGAATCCTGAGAGTGGAAATCGCGCGGGAAGTCGACCCGGTCAATGATCGCCGTATGTCCAAAGGACAGGAAGATTTCCCGCTCCGGCACGGGCTCCCAACTGAAGCGGGAGAAAAAGGTGAAGGCCTCGGAAATGTTGTCGTACTGAATTTCGGTCTTGATGGTCATGTCGGGCGTGAAGGCGATGACCCCGTCCAGCGAGGCGATGTGAATGCCGATATTGCCGGAAGGCAGGTCGAATTCGGTATATTCATACTCCGCCCCGACTTCGATGAAGCGGTTCGGGCGCAGGGTCAGCCGGTTTTCAATGCTCAGATAATCGCCGTCATAGATGCCGCCCCAGCGCACTTCGACGGCGCCGCCCACGACGCGCGCATTAGTGGCCGAGGCTTCGACTTTATATTGGTTCCATCGATATTCGCCGACCGCGACAGGCACTTCGCCAGCGATCGAGAACGGGTTCTGGATATTCACATAGCCATGCTCGTAATTGAACCACATCGCATCGCCGGGATTGTTGTTGCCGCCGACAAAGGCGCCGAAATACTGGTCCAGCCGTTCGCCATGCCGGTCGGTAATGAGATTGGCCCAGCCGCCGAGTTCTGCATAACGAATGAAGCTGTTCTTCGGCCAGAAAGCCCGGAAGCCGTTCGTGTTATATCGGCGAATGCCCGTGCGGTTGGAAAAGCCGAGGCTTGGCGCGTAATTCTCGCCAATATCGCGAAAGCGCAGGGTCGTGTTCCAGCTCTGGCTTCGATACGCGGTTTCATGAGCGATCATGTGATCGGCATCGCCGCCGGTGAAACTCCGAATATAGGCGCTGTCGGCGTAAAGCGTGCCATTGCCGAAGAGATTTGATCGCTTGAACTGAAAGTCTGCGCCGGCGACGGTGCTGTTTGCTTCGCCAGTCGGATCGCCATTCGTGAAGATTGCGCCGAGCTTCGATTCAGAAAGGACGGGTACGGAAAAACGCGCCGCCGACAGGAATTGCCCGTCGACGCCGACGGCGTCCGAGGCGCCGGTGCGTGTTGAAATGACGCCGACATTTGCGGGACCAAGCTTGCCGCTCAGTTTCGCGCCCGCGACAAGGTCAACGGGCGATCCTTTGACGATGCCGATATTGCGCGAAAAGAAGGGAAGGCCATTGACGGCGTCCTGAAAGGCGCGCCCGCCGAACTCAAAGACCTGTGCGTCCTGCAAAAAGAAATCCCGGGTTTCGGGAAAAAACAGGGAGAAGCGGCCTGTATTCACCTGCCGCGCATCAAGCCCGGTGTCCGAGAAGTCGGTGTTCACCGTCAGCGAGCCGGTCAGCGACGGGGTGATTTTGTAAAACGCATTGCCGCTCGGCTTGATGTCATAGCTGGTGTCGTCGGTGACCCAGTCATAGGACGCCGTTCCCGCCACATAGGCCTGCACTTCAAGTCCGATGCCCGATTCCACATCGCGCACGCCGGACAGGCGGCCCGGATTGGTGATATCGATGCGGCCCCGGCTGCGATCGATATTCGACCAGCGGATTTCTTCATTCTTGCGCCGGATATTGCGCACGATCTGCATGTTCCATTCTTCGAGGGAGGGGTCGAAAGAAATGGACTGAAACGGAATGACGATTTCAGTGACCCAGCCATCGTCGACAAGGCGCGACTTGGCCCGCCAGATCGTGTTCCATTGATTTTGATAATTGCTGTTGTTTTCGATCAGCGCATCGGCGCGCGCGCCATTGGCGTTGACGCCAAAGAAATAGGCGTCGCGAAACGACCCGAATGTATCGAGATAAACCCGCACCGCGTCGTCGTCGCGCAAGATGAAATCGCGCTGCATTTGCGAGTGGCGGATCAGCTCCGGTTCGCTGTCGTAATTATAGATGCCGATATAGAGATTGCGTTCGTCATAAAGAATATAGGCTTTGGTTGGCTCGCTGGGCGCGGCGCCTTCCACCGGTTCGATCTGATAGAACTCGTCGATGACTTGCGCGCGCCGCCAGATCGGGTCGGAAAGATCGCCGTCGATGATGGGCGCGTCTTCGTGATTGATGCGAACCGCCTGGACGCAAGGGGTGAAATTGGCGAAATCGCGGATCGGCGTGCGGCCCGGGAGCGGGGAATCATCCGCCTGCGCCGCAACGGCGTCGGCATAGGCGCTGACGGGCGCGCCGGCGGCAAGGCTGGCGATGGCGGCGAATAGGATGGATAGCGGGCGGCGGGGTTTTCCGCGTGAATGCTGCTTTCCTGTGCGGTTTCCCATTCGGCGCATGCTCTTCCCCTCGCGATCGCCAATCCGTCATCACTATGCAGCGATCGCGTTGCGAAAAGATGAGCCACGCGGAACACCGACACTGTCGGCGCTTCTTTTTGTCAGCGTGAGACAAGGAAAAAGCGCTACAGATGTAGCTGAGTTACTTTAGCCGGGTTTCGGATAAAGGCCAGTCGGTTCGTCGCGCTAATTTGTCGGTCTGCCTCAGCAGGCCGGAAGACGCCTCGGGCTTAACCGGCGAGGCGCTCCATCTCTTCGTCGGAGATTTCGAAATTGGCGTAGACATTTTGAACGTCATCACAGTCATCAAGGGTTTCGATCAGCTTCATCAGCGTCGCCGCCTTGTCGCCTTCGATCTCGATGGTGTTTTGCGGACGCCAGACCGGCTTGACCGAAGACGCCTCGCCAAATGTTTTTTCCAGCGCGGCGCTGACTTCCGCGAGCTGGTCGAAGGCGCAATAGATTTCATGCGTCTCTTCCGACGACTGAACATCATCGGCGCCGGCTTCGATGGCGGCTTCGAGCATGTCGTCTTCCGACCCCTTGTCGGCGGGATATTCGATATAGCCCATCAGGTCGAACATGAAGGAGACCGAGCCGGTCTCGCCCAGATTGCCGCCATTCTTCGCGAAGATTGAGCGCACCTCGCTCGCTGCGCGGTTGCGGTTGTCGGTCAGCGCCTCGACGATGACGCCAATGCCGGCGGGGCCGAAGCCCTCATAGCGGATCTCTTCGAAATTGGATCTCGTCGGCGGTGGATTTCTTGACCGCCCGGTCGATATTGTCCTTGGGCATGGACTGGGCCTTGGCGGCCTGAATGGCGAGGCGCAGGCGCGGGTTAAAGTCCGGGTCAGGCGCGCCCATTTTCGCCGCGACGGTGATCTCTTTCGACAGTTTGGAGAACATCTTCGAGCGCTTGGCGTCTTGGCGCCCTTTGCGGTGCTGAATGTTCGCCCATTTGCTATGCCCGGCCATGGGAGTCCTCGTTGCGGTAAAAAAGGTTGATTTTGCGCTGTTTATGCCGAGGGCTGGCGAAAATTCAAGTGCGGAGGGTTTTATGAGCGATCTGGTCGGTAGTTTGGCGGGCAAAACGGTGCTGGTGACGGGCGCGTCCCGGGGGATCGGCGCGGCGACGGCCCTGGCGTCCCGCCGGGCCGGGGCGCGGGTCATCCTCCATGCCTCAGCCCCCAGCGAGGCGGCGGACCAAGCGGCCGCCAGCGCCTCCGGCGAGCTGCTTTACGAGGATCTGTCGGCGCCGGGCGCCGGGGGCGGCTGATGGCGGCAGCGGTCGGTCTGGCGGGGCGCATCGATGCGGTGGTCAACAATGCCGGGGTCTATCTCCCGTCGCCGCTTGCCGGCGATGAGGCGGCGTGGACCGATGGCTGGGCGACGACCATGGCGGTCAATGTGCAGGCCCCGGCGGATATTTGCCGCGCAGCGGTGGCGCATTTCTGCGAGACGGACGGCGGCCCGATCAGAGGCGTCGTCGTCAATGTGGCGAGCCGGGCGGGCCATCGCGGCGACGGGCCGGACCACGCCGCCTATGCAGCGTCGAAAGGCGCGGTGCTCGCCATGACCAAAACTTTTGCGCGGGCGCTCGCGGGCGAGAATATTCTTTTCTACGCCATCGCGCCGGGCTGGGTCGAAACGAGGATGGCGCCGCAGGACATTGAAAACCGCAAGCTCGCGATCAAGGATATTCCGCTGGGCCGCGTCGCCGCGCCGGAAGAGGTCGCGGCGATGATCGTGTTCTGCGCCTCGGGCGCATGCCCGTCGGCGACCGGCGCCACCTTCGACATTAACGGCGCGAGCTATGTGCGGTGAGCCATCACCGTCATGCCCCGACGCCGGGATAGAGCCCGAGATACATCGTGACGAAGTCGCATGTGTTGGCAGTGAAATGCGCGGCTATCGGCGCCAGTAGATTGCGGCCGGTGACAAGAAAAAGAACGCCCAGCAAAAGGCCCTGTATGGTTGTCTGAATAATGCCGGCTTCGCCTTGATAGAGATGGGCAAGTCCAAATGCCGCGTTTACGGCGAACAAGGCGAAAACCCACGCCCAAATGGAACTGCCGAATATCTCCGCAATGCGCGGCAAGGCATATCCGCGCCAGACAAGCTCTTCACCGAGCGCGGCCAGGATCAGGTTGAGAACCAGGATGATCGCCAAAAAAGCAAGATTGCCGACAAGATCGTCGAAGTCATGAAGATCAGGATACGCGCCGGTTAACTTATAGAGCGCAGGGTTTTCGATGAAAAACTCCAGTGACCAAAAGGCTGCTCCCGCGACGACGCCAATGAGCAATAAGCCGAGCCAGCGGCGGTCAAAAGAAAAACCGGCGGTTCGCCAATTTTGACCGCGTAATCGCAATGACGCCCAGGCGATGAGAAACAGCACCGGCGTTTTCGACAGGGGTATATAGCCGGCGCTGTCGGCCCAGAACACGAGCGCGAAGGCGATGAGTTCGAAAGCGAATAGCGGTCGTGCGGGGGTGTTTTTTTTCGCGTCCGTCATTTGCCGGTTGTTCCCATGGCTAAAATTTTCAGCGTGAGGCGACGGGCGCCTTGCAATGCAATGCGCCCGATGAAGAGTCCTGCGCAAAGCAATACGAGGCCCAACCATGGGGCGAAAACCGGCGTTCCGCCGTCTCCGCCAAGCAAACGAAGCTGGTAGTCGTCTGGGCCAATCAAAAACAATCCGATGTTTTCCGGCCTGACCAGCGATCCAAGCGAAACCAGAAACATCATGCTTGCGACGAACGCCATCACTGCGATCCATGCAGCATTTGCGGCCATTGCCGAGCCATGGGCGGCGGCGGCGAACACAACCCGCCAGGCCTGCGCCGCGCCGACATTTTGATGCGGTTGGCGCAGAACTGCGTCACCCACAAGCGGCGTCAGGAAATCCATCGGGTCGCCAACCCGGGCAAGAGCGGCGTTTACCCGGTCGGCTTCTCCTCCTTCGGATGTATGCTCGACGATTTCACGCACATGCATGGCCAGCTCGTCGATCAACTCCCGCCGCACTTTCGGCGAAACCGCTCCCAGCATGATTTCCGCGCGCAATCTGAAGCGGCGCCATGCGCGCCGCGCCTCCGGATCCTTAAACATGATCGCCTCCATCCCGCTGGATTGCGCGAACGCTGCGTATAACGTCCGCCCACATCGTCTCCATGGCGGTGAGCACGGCTTTGCCTTCCGACGTTAGCGAATAATATTTTCGCGCCGGGCCCTTTTGCGCAGCCGCCAATCTTGTACGCACCAGTCCGTCGCCTTTGAGGCGTGTCAGGATCGCGTAAAGCGTGCCGTCGCTTAGCTCAGCTTGCGAGTGTCGGATTATGTATTCCACGAGCTCATAACCATAATATTCCCGCTTTGAGAGAGCCGTCATGACGATCAGCTCCAGCACGCCTTTGCGGGCCTGAGAGTTCCAGTTCGCCAGGACTTTTTCGCGATTTGGGTGCGCCATAGGTAACTAGTATAACAGAGTATCTAGTTATGCAAGATACTTGGTGCGAAAGACTGAGGAGTGATGATCGTGTTCTGCGCCTCGGGCGCATGCCCGTCGGCGACCGGCGCGACTTTCGACATTAACGGCGCGAGTTATGTGCGGTAACGCCTACACCCAGAATGGCTTCGGCAGCGCGCCTTTAAGCGACTGGTCGGCAATCTTGAACAGCGTATCCATGGCTTTTTCCATCACCGCCGGGGCGGCGAAGTCTTCCTGATAGACCACATAGGCCGGATAGGGAAAATCCGGCGCGTCTTCGATCTGGAACAGCATCTTGTTTTCAAGATGCGGCTGCACGATGCGTTCAGGGAAATACGCCGCGCCGCCATTGTTCAACAACATGTTGATGCCAAGCGCGCCGAGATCAAGTGTCAGCGCCGGGGTGACAAGATCGGGATGGGCCGCCGCATGCATGGCGCGAAACCCTTCGCCCCAATCCGCATAGATGTAATTATCCTTATACGGAATGGAGGGGTCGGTGGTGACCAGCACCAGCCGGTCTTCCAGCAATTCGCGCACCACCATGCCGGGGCGGTGTTCGGGCTGATAGATGACGGCGAGGTCCATCACCCCTTCCGCCATTTCGCGCATCAGCCTTTGCGGCATGCCGATCTCGCAGCGCAACGCCACAGCGGGCGCCGCCTCGCGAAACGCCGGGACCCACCATAACAGCAGGCGGTTCCACAGGCTGTATTGGCCGCCGACGATCAGCGTGTCTTCAAAGCCTTCCGGCACCGCGACCTGATGTTTGGCTTCCTCCCACACCCGCACCATGGAGCGCGCATAGCGGTGGAACTGATGGCCGGCGGGGGTCAGTTCACAGCTCGCCTTGGTGCGGATGAACAAGGTCTTGCCGAGCTGGTCCTCCAGCGACTTGATCCGGGCGCTCACCGTCGACTGGGTGACATGCACCCGGCGGGCGGCGGCGACGAAATTACCGCCTTCAATGACGGCGAGGAAAGTCTTGGCGGTGGTGATGTCCATGGGGAATCCTATAATTTGGCATTTCCGATATTATCCTGCAATTATATTCGTTTGTAAAATTGATGGCAATATCCGATCTATGAGTGAGCGGGACTTCACCCCGCACCGCATGAAAGGATTACGCCATGAAAAAAGGAATGTTTTTGACCGCCGCCGCGATTTTGGCCCTGACCTCGCTGAGCGCCACGGGCGCCCAGGCCGGCAAGCCGAAAGACATTGTCGCGCCGCTCGCCATCACCGCCAGCCAGGTGGACAATGCGAATGAGCTGTCCGCGCTTTGGGTCGATGGCCGCCGTCAGGAAATGACCGGTCTGGCGCAGATTGAGGATGGCGAAAAGCTGATCCGCAAAGGTCAGAAAGACGAGCGCAAGGCGAGCGAAAAACTCACCAAAGCCACCATGATTTCTGACGAGCAGCGCGCGGCCTATACACGCCTTGTCGCCGGCTTTGGCGGCGCGGCGACCCCTGCCGCTGTCGAGACGGAAATCAAAGCGCTGAAGAAAGCCGCTGATGACTGGAAAGGCGCCTATGAGCGCGTCGAGAAAGCTGACGCGAAACTGCAAGATGCGCAGCTCGACATCGCGAATGGCCAGTCGGCTGTCCGCACCGGCAATGAGGCGATCGCCTCCGGCCGGGATAAAATGCGCCGCGCGGAAGCCGAGAGCCACCCCGCCTATGTGGCGCAGATCGCCGCCCCCGCACAGCCGCTCGTGGTTGAGCCGGCCATTGTTGAGCCGGTCGACTTTGAAGACATGAACTAACGCTTCATGGCGGCCCGCCGCGGAGCAGGGGCCTTGATGAAAGTCAGGGCCTCTCTCCGCGGCGGTGATTTTTGCGCGCCGCGCATCGGCCTCCCTGATAAAATTTTAACCAACCCCCGCTAAATTGATGAAAAATCGATTTTTCCATTTTTCCGTTGGGGGGACTTATCCGTGCACGTTTCTAATCTCACCGCTTATGCCGGCGCCCACGCCGCGCATCCGACCGCGCCATCGACCGCACAGTCGGCCACACACTCGGCCATGCAAGCAAAACAGACCGGCGCCGTTCAAGATCCCTATGCCGGCGTTATGGGGAAATACGATCTTCAAAACATCACGCCGCAGGAGATCGACCAACTCGCAGATGGCCTGACCGATTCCGGCTATCCGTTCACCACGGAGCTGATGATTTTGAGAACGCAGGGCGCGGAGTTTCAGGCCCATGCCGGCAAATTCGCCGACCGGAATTTTGACCCGGCGGAACCGGTGAATCTCATTCAGTCGACAAAAGACAAGCTCACGCAAGCGCGCCAATATGGCGGTCCGACCGAGTTTCTAGAGCGGCTTCTTGGGTTCTTGAACAAATATGATGAGAGCGCCGCCTCTTCCGGTGCCACGGCGCGTCGCGACAGCGTTTACGAAAACATCATGCGCCATGTGGTGCAGGACGGCGCGGCTTAATCGGCAATTGGGTCAAGGGGAGCATTGTCATGCAGGTTTCAAACACCTTTTCCGGCGCTGCGATCGCTGCGCTTCAAACGAAGTCCTCAACTGAGCGCGCAGGCGGCGCCGATTTTCTTGAGGAAATGGAGCGCGCGGACAGCGATCCGGTCGCGGCCGTCTTTGCGAATTACGATCTGCAAAATATTTCGCCGCTGGAAATCGACCAGATGGTCGAGGAGCTGCACGAGGCCGGGCATCCTTTCGATCAGGACTTGCTGATGTTGTCGTCGCGCGGCGCAGCGTTTCGCTCCCATCTGTCGGAGATGATGGGCGGAGACTATGACGGGAACCAGCGCGTTAATTTGATCGCACAGACGCAGGACCAGCTTGTGATGGCGCGCCGCTATGGCGACCCGACCGAGGCGCTGGAAGATTTTCTGGAATTTTTGAACGCCGCCGATCAGCGGCAATTGCTGGATGCAGAAAAAACCCAGCAGCGTCTCCTGCATGAAAACATGATGCGCCAGGTGATCGCCGCGAGCGGCGACGCGAACTAGATCGCGCCCGCGCCTGTTCCGGCGACAAGAAAAGGGGACCGGCGCAAACCGGTCCCCGCTACGCTACTCTTTACTGAACTAACTTCCCCCTGCTTCGTCTTAAAGCGCGCCTTTGCGCCACGGCCCGCGAATGGCGAAGGTGACGCCCGGCGACTGCACATTGGCGAACAGCCAGTCATCGTAAAACGTCGCGCCGCACCATTCCCGGCTCGAATAATTGCCCACCGGATTGTCCCAGAAATTCGCGGCGGTCCCCGGGAAATAGGCGTTGATGATGTCGATATCGCCTTCCTTCAGATCGATGATGTTTTCCGCGAAGGGGAAGATGTCGCCCTTTGTGGTCAGGCCGATCATCCGCTTCGGATTGGAGCCGCCATCTTCGCAAAGAATGATGCCGCCGCGCGGGCTGATGGCGATATTGTCCGGCCCGTCCACATCTTCGGCGTTGGCGGATTCATAAACCAGCGCCACTGTTTCCTGGCGCGGGTCGTAAACCCAGACCTGGCCAAGGCCGGCGGCGCCGCCGCTGGTGGAGACGAAATAGATTTTGCCGCCATCTTCCCAGCAGCCTTCGCCGCGGGCGATGATCGCCGCATCGGGGGCTGAATCGAAGGCGCGGCCTTCGACGCCTTCCGGGTCTTCGACTTTCTGCCAGGTCACTTTGAAAGTGTCGCCCGCCGTGTAGCCGAGGCGGAGATCCTTGCGGGACTCGCCTTCGACGACCATGGCGAAAAGTTCGCCGCCATCGCGCAAGGGGCCGCGCTGGCGCCAGCCGCCCCAGCCGAACCGGTCGCGGCCATGACTAAAGCTGTGACCATGACCATAGGCTTTGCCGCGGCCATAGCCGCAGGATGGGTCATAGGCGCCCGGCTGCACATATTTATAGAAGGCGGAAGAGCCGGCGTCTTCGGTTTCATAGACAACGCCGGTCCATGGATCGACGGCGACCGCTTCATGCGAAAAGCGGCCCGCAGCTTTGATCGGTTCGCCAGTGCTGGTTCCAAAGCCCGGCACATCGAAAATATAACCGTGATTGAACCCATCGCTGCGATTGTTCCAGTCATGGAAGGTTTCTTCGCAGGAGATCCACGAGTTCCACGGCGTGCGTCCGCCTGCGCAATTGCGGATGGTGCCGCCAAGGCTGGTGTAAGAGCGTTCAAACCGGCCGCGGCGAAGATCGAAAACGAGATTGGTCGTGCCGCCAAACTCATTCGGATTGTACATGCCGCCGGGCACCTGGCACTGCGTGCTCTCGCCGGCGGAGAGTTCGTGATTGCGCACCATAGCGATGTGGTGGCCGTGCTTGGCGACAACCGCCATGCCGTCATGGTCGGTCGGGGTCGGGCGCCCGTCATCCATCAACTGACCGGTCCAGCCGAAGCTCATATATTCAAAACCCTCCGGCAGGGAGAGCAGTTTCAAGCCGGTGACAAGGTCTTCTTTCGGTTCCAGCGGGCCGTAATCGGGCGAGAAGGGGCGGCGATGTTTGCCATAGCCATGGGCGTGAGCGGATGACAGCGCGGAGAAGGCGAGGCCGGCGGCGCCGGCGACCGATGCGCCCTTTAACAGATTGCGGCGGTCGAAGGACGGCTCGTCCTTAAGGTGTTCTGACATTGGCGGAATCCTCGGTTTGCAGGCTGCAGGGAGTGCAGACTTCAGGAATTGCGGCGCAGTGCATCCGGCCGGAAAGGCGCTCAACTGAAAACGGAAATGACATGACGGCCGTGCGCTGCCCCAAGATCGCGACGACATGATGTATCGCCCTCCCCGTTACGGGCGGGCGACGGTTTCAAGACAGTTTCTCAAAATCATCCTTACCCGGATGATGGCGCAACCCTAGGGCGATTTTCTGACATCAATGTCTCAGATTGATTACGCCTTGGTGACAATTATCCCCCACCGGTTCGGAGAGGGTGCGGCGGTCATGGCTTATGCAACGCCCGCAAGCTCTTACCAGATCGGCGTTTTTTCCGATTGCTTCACGCGCTTGCGGGGTTTTTCCGTCGGCAGCGACAATTCCTTGAGAACATCGGCGCGCGCTTCGTCGAGATTGGGCGCGGGCGGGCGCGTCGGCGATTGTTCATAACCGGAAATTTTAAAGGCGCTGCCCGCCATTTTCAGCTTGCCCATTTCCGGGTCGTCGACTTCGACAAACATTTCGCGCGCTTTTAATTGCGGATCGTTGACCACATCCGCCATGGTGTGGATCGGCGCCACAGGAATGCCGAGGGGGCGCAGCTTTTCAACCCATCCGGCGACGCTGTCAGCGGCCAGCACTTTTTCCAGCTCGCCCTTGAGCGCCTGATGATTGGCGAAGCGCGCGAACAGCGTTTCGTAATGCGGGTCGGCTTTCAGCGCCGGCGCCCCAATCGCATCGCATAACTCGTTGAAGAGATGATCATTGGCGCAAGCGACTGCGATCGGTCCGTCCTTGGCCTGAAACACATCGAACGGCGTGATCACCGGATGGCGCGAGCCTGTCGGTGTCTGCGACTCGCCGGTGGCGAACTGGCGCACCAGCGCGCTTTCCAGCAACATGGTCTGCACGTCGAGCATGGCGATGTCGATATAACGGCCTTTGCCTGATGCGCGGCGTTCATAAAGCGCGGAGGAAATCGCCAGGCTGGCGAATGTTCCCGCCGCGAGATCGGCGAGCGAAATCCCGAGCCGCACGCCGTTTGATCCTTCCTGCCCGTTGACGGAAATCATCCCGCCCAGCGACTGCACGATCAGATCGTAAGCGGGAAGGTCGCGATACGGCCCGGTATTGCCGAAGCCCGAAATCGCCGCGTAAATGACATCGGGAAATTTTTCTTTCACCGCCTCATAGCCATAGCCGAGACGCTCCATGGTCCCGGGACGGAAATTCTCCACCAGCACGTCGGAACGTTCGAGCAATGCTTCAAAGACCTTGCGGTCTTCGGCTTCTTTCAGATTGAGCGCCAGCGAACGCTTGCCGCGATTGATGCTGGCGAAATAAACGCTTTCGCCATTTTGAAATGGCGGAAAGGCGCGGGTGTCGTCGCCATGGCCGGGCATTTCGATTTTCAGCACATCCGCGCCAAGCTCCCAGAGCAGGGTGGTGCAATAAGGCCCGGCGAGCACGCGCGTCAGGTCAAGAATGCGCACCCCGAAAGCGGTCCGCGCGGTTGTTCGCTCATTTGCGCTCTCCTGTCATCATCACCTAATGTCGGCACGGCTGTTTTTATTCTCTATACGGACCCTTAAAGGCGTTGCGGCGCGGGTTTTTCATTGCGCTAGCGTGCTCAGTCAAAATAGCCGCTAATCGTGTTTCGCCTCACATTTGCGGGCTGGCTTTTTTCCTCATCCCACAAGGCCGCGAGATTATTCTCAAACTGCTTTACAACCTCGCTTTCGCAAGAATGTTGCGCCAGCATTTGATCGACGCCTTTATAAACTTCCAGCGCCGCCATTTTTTCACTGGAGCCCTGCGCCAGCCGCGCGGTCAGCAGGATTCCGCCATTTTTGTTGCAGATTTTATCGCAAGCGGCTTTCAAAACAGGTGCAACGGAATAAGCCGTTGTGTTGGTGTAGCCGTCGTCGCGGCCCAGATAAACGCCGCCAATCGTTTCATAAACCTGATCTGGATAGGTTGTGGTGAACGTCACCTTATGCGCGCCCGACGGGTAACATTTCGGATTGCCGTTCCACTTGCGCGATGTCGCCAGCATATAATAACCGATGACATCTTCGAGATAGGTGAAGTTATTTCCCTGCCCTCCGAGGCTGTTGATCAACACGCCAATCGCCATGGCGTCGCTGCCGCCCATGGCGGCGACCTGGTAGAGGTAATTTTTCGCCAGCTTGTCCTGAGTTTTAAAGTCACCAGCGTAGATTGCTTCCAGATAATGCCCGCCCGGCAATTTGCACAGCTTGCAATTTTTCTCATATTCAGCGCGCGCCGCTTCGCGTTCCGCGCGTTCTCTCGCCTCCCGGATAGCTGTGGTTCTTTCAATTTCTCCGTCGCCGCAAAGAACAGGAATATCGCCCGGCATTTTGTCGGGGGTGAAACTTTGCAGTTTCGCCAGGAAGTCCGGGTTTTGGTAGATTGTGGGATCAGTGAGGTCGTATCCCAGCAGAATGACAAAGGCCTCCATCATCGGGACAATTCCATTTGTCTTGCGGCTGTAGAATTGATGATCGCCCTGAAGCGCAAAAAATTCAGCGTCTCCGGCGAGGGTTCGATATTCAGCCTCGGAAAGCGGAGGCGTCCCGTTTTTTTGATGATAGATCTTTATGCCGATTTCGCCGGGAATTAACGGGCACTTCTCAACCGTTCCATTCCTCACATCCTCCAGGGTGTAAAAGCTGATGCCGTCACGAATAGATTGAGCGTGCGCCATCTGAGCGGGGAGTAAAATCAACGCGAGCCAAAAAAACAGTTTCAAAATCTGAGCGCCCTTCGTTCCAGTCATGGAGTTGTTCCAACTGACCTTGACGTGAACCATATACGGCTTTTTCCCGAGGTCCATGCGACGCAGCTTCATACGCATCGATAAGGTCCGGTCTTGCCTTGCATAGCGCTGACGCTAGAATGCGCCGCATCAGAGGAACTATGTCCGAGATTGTCACCCGCTAAACCGCTTTGAGCGGCGCATGAAAAGAAGATGATCCGCGTTAATGCGGATGGTCCGTCCATGCGTCCGGTTTAGTTTCTATCTCGGACTTTCCACCCATGAACATTTCGAAAGCGGAGCAAAAAACGCTCCATGTGCTCGCGCGCGGCGGGGGCATTATCTGTGAAAAAGACGAAAAGGGAAAAATCGTCGATATTCATTGCGCCACCCGCGAGGGCTGGACGCTTGAGGACTGCACGCTGGCGGTTTTCAAGCGGCTGAAACGGCGGCGCCTGATCGCGTCCTCTAATGGCGGGCCTTATCGGGCGACGCTGCTGGGGCGGCGTTGCGTGCGGGCGCAGCTGGATAATCGCGCCTGAGGCGCAAGCCGTGCGTTGGCGATTAGGTGCGTGAAGCGTTTGGGAAGCGCGCATTGTCTGATAGGCTTCCACCGGTTCAGGGAGTTCAGACAATGCGCCTTTCCACGCTCGCCGCCACTGCATTCGCCGCCGCCATATCCTTATTGGTTGCGCCAGCCAGCGCGCAAATTCCGCCGCCCGATGCGGCCCCATCGACGCCGGTGGACTTTGTGGAGCTGATGCCGTTCGAGCCGACCCGCGAAGAGGCGGTGCTTGAGGCCTATGTTGACGGCGTCGTCGCCGCCCATATGCGCGAACATGATGCGCCGGCGATCTCTGTGAGCGTGGTCAAGGACGGGCGCGTCCTGTTCGCCAAGGCCTATGGCGTTTCCGATGTTGAAACGGGTGCGGCGGCGAGCGGCTATGACACGCGCTTTCGCATCGGATCGGTCTCCAAGGCATTTATCTGGACTGCGGTGATGATGTTGCAGGAGCGCGGGCTCATCGATCTCGATGAAGATGTGAACCGTTATCTCAAGGGGCTGCAATTGCCGGAGGCGTTCGACGCGCCGGTCACGGTCAATGACCTGATGGCGCATCGCGCCGGGTTTGAAGACACATTTGCGGTGTTCACGCTGCGCGATGATGATTCCATTTCCCTGACCGACGCCTTGGCCGAACATATGCCCAAGCGGGTCTATGCGCCGGGCGCGCGCACATCCTATTCCAATTGGGGCGCGGCGCTGGGCGCGAAGATCGTCGAGGATGTATCCGGCGTTTCCTATGAACAGTTTCTGCGCGATGAAATTCTGGCGCCGCTGGCCATGACGCACACCACGCTGAAAGGTCCGGCGCTGATGGATGACGCCGCGCGCGCGGAACTGGCGAAAGGCTATGCGCTGAAAGGCGGCGCATACGAGGCCGAAGCGTTTATGGAGATCGGCGCTTACGCCCCGGCGGGCGCCATGGCGTCGACGGCGAGCGATATGGCGCAGTGGATGTTGCTGCATCTGGGAGGCGGCGAACATGACGGGGTGCGGCTGTTGCGCTCAGACACGCACGATCTGATGTGGACGCGCGCCTTTGACGATCGTCCCGGCGGCGCCGATCTCGCCCATGGTTTTATGACGCGGCCCTATCGCGGGGTGATGAGTTTCGGTCATGGCGGCGCCACGGCGGCTTATTATACCGACATGACCATGTTCCCGGATTTGGGCATTGGCGTGTTCGTGTCGCAAAGCACCGGCAATGACCGCACGCTGGTCAGCGATTTGCCCTGGCTGGTGGTTGATCATTTGCTCGATCGCCCGGCGGAGATGGCCGAAGACGATGCGGCGTTCGCCGACAAGGCTTCGGCTTTTGCGGGGAAATATCTGAACAACCGGCGGTCTTTTTCGCAGTTTGAAAAAATCTTTTCCGCAGGACAGGAAGTGACGGTCGCGCCGGCGAAGGGCGGTCTCACATTATCCGGGGGCGGACAGGCCTATCACTATGCGCCGGTCATAGGCGCCGCCGATACTTTTGAAGACCGTCACGGCGATCGCGTCGTTTTCGGGCGGAACGAAAAGGGCCATGTCACCCATTTCACCAACGGGTCGGGCGTTCACTCGCTGGACAAGGTGAGTTTCACCAGCGATTCCTCACTGTTGTTTATCGCTTTCGGGGCCGCGTTGTTCTTCGCCGCCACCATGCTTATCGGCGCTTGGCGGCGCCAGGGGCGCGCCGTCGCCCAGAGCCGGACGGGCGCATTGCTGGGCGCTGGCGCGCTGGTCGCGTCGTTGCTTGTCTTCGCTCTGGCCGGGACGTTCGCCGCAGTGATGGCGACGATGATGCAGTCCGGCCCGTCGATCATGCTGTCTTATCCGACGGCGTCCATATCGGCCTTGCGTCTGGCCGGGCTTGCGGTGTTCGCTGCGGCGGCCGCCGGGGTCATCAGCCTGTGGCCGGCATGGCGCGCGTCGGGATGGCGGATCTGGCGCAAGGCGCATCATACGTTGTTCGCACTGGCCCTGGTCTGGTTCGCGGCGATGCTTGTGATCTGGAAAGTGATCTTCTCCGTCACCGCCTAGGGCGCAACATCGAGCCCGCTGGACAAGAGCCGCTCCACCGTTTCGTAGAGGACGGCGTCATAATCGCATGCGGCGAGCGCGCTTAGGGGCGTTGCGCCGGAGCGATGATGAAGAAAAGTGACGCTGGAAAAGCTTGAGCTCAGAAAAGGCTGCATGCCGCCGAAAAACGAATCCCCGAACACCAGCAGGCGCGGCGCGTCTTGCCGGTCGCTGATCCAGCGCTTGGCTTCCACCCCTTGCCAGTCATAGGCGGGAAGCGGCTCGGTGCGTAAGATTTTTGCCGCGCCCTTTATCCGCCAGCGCGGGATCATGTCGGGCTCGGGGTTTTCCACCCCTAACAAGCCGTAGAGATCGTTCGGGCTTGGCCTTTCGCCGAACTGCTCAAGCTGCGTGAGGGGCAAGGGCGCAATATCGAGGCCTTGTTGCGCCAGCAAGTCGATCGCGGCGCGATAGCCCTCATAGGCGCCGCGCAACGTCCAGTGGCTGTCGACGCGATAATAAGGCAGACCGGCCTGTTTGGCCTCTCGCAGCGCGTCGACCGGCGCCGCAAAGGCAAGGCCCGCCTCCGGCGCCAGCACCGCAAGGGTTTCGAGCCGCGTCGGGCGCTCGCTCAATCGCGGATAGCGGCTCAGATATTCTGTATAGATCGTATGTTTGTCCGGCGCGACGAGAAAGACGACAGGCTTGCCGCAGGCGGCGGCTTTGAGTTTTGCGGCGCCTTGCAGCCATTGCTCCGCTTCGCCCGGCCCGAAGGGATTTAGTCCCTGATGAGAGGCGAGGGCGCGATCAATAGATAGGAACAGCCAGCCATCATCGCCGCGCACCGCAAAGCGCGCATTGGCGAGCTCAAACTCGTCGATCAGTTTTGTATAGAGCCTGGTGAGCGCGCCGCGCAGGCCAAAATGATCCTCCATCCAGCGCGAAATTTTCGCCGGTGTTTGCACCGGCGCCGCGATCGCCTCGCTCATGGAGGGAAAGGGCGCGAGGACGCGGCGTTCAAGCGCGCTGACGCTGGCGGAGCCGGACAATATCTGCGCGCAAAGCGGCAGGAACAACAGCGCAAGAAACAGCGCGACGGCGATCCGGCTTTTTGTGATGTGTTTGCGCGCCATCTTAAAACCGGAAATAGATGAAAGGATTATAGGCGCCGCCGGCGAGCATCGCCGCACAGGCGATGAACAACAGCGCCAGAGCGCCTTGCGTGAGGGCGAAGGTGAGCCCTTCCGGCGTGCGCATGGACATCTGCGGCAGGCGCTTGCGAAGATTTGTGAAAACCTCTTGCGACAACGGCCACAGCGCGATGATGACGCCGGGGATCAGCACATTGGCGAACCCTTCCGGCGCAATGTCGCGCACCGCAATTGCATAATCGCCGGCGCTCTGGCCGAACAGCGCCGCATAATAGTCAAAGGCGCCGGCAAAGCTTTCCGCCCGGAACGGCGCCCAGCCCAGCGCGACCGCGAGCAACAGATAAATATGGCGAAGGGGCCGCGCGGCCTTTTCCAGCATGCGCGTCAGAAAGGCCCGCTCCATGATCAAGAATGCGCCATGCCATGCGCCCCAGAACACAAAGGTCCAGGCGGCGCCGTGCCAGAGCCCGCAAAGCAAAAACACAATCCACAAATTGCGATAGGTTTTCGCCGCGCTCAATCGATTGCCGCCAAGGGGAATGTAAAGATAGTCGCGGAACCAGCGCGACAGGGTCATGTGCCAGCGCCGCCAGAACTCGGTCACCGATTGCGCCGCATAGGGGAAGTTGAAATTGCGCGGCAGCTCAAAGCCGAACATCCGGCCCATGCCGATGGCCATATTCGAATAGCCGGCGAAGTCGAAATAGATTTGCAGGCTATAGGCGGCGAGGCCGAGCCATGCGGCGGCCATGGTCAGGGCGCCTTCGCCCGGCGCATTGAACGCGGCGTCCGCCACGCTGGCGACGGAATTGGCGATCAGGACTTTTTGCGCCAGCCCGAGAATGAACAATTTCGCGCCGCTGGCGAATTTGTCAGCGCTGTGGGTGCGCGATTGCAACTGCGCCTCGATTTCCTTGTAGCGCACGATCGGGCCCGCAATGAGCTGCGGGAACATCGAGATGTAAAGCGCCGTGTCGACGAAGCGTTTCGGCGCCTCTGCGTCCTTGCGGCGGACATCGATCAGCAGGCTGATCGCCTGAAAGGTGTAGAACGAAATCCCGAGCGGCAGATGCGGCTGGAATTCGCCCGCCTCGCCGCCGATGTGGCCGCCAATGGAGCCGCCAAACGCGCCCGCGATAGTCGTGACGGCGAGGCCTGCATATTTAAACCAGGCGAGGCCCGCGAGATTGAGCGCAATGGCGAAGAACAACAGGCGATTGGATTTCGCCGTTGCGATGGCGCGCGCCAGAAAATGATTGGCGCAAAGCGAGACCAGCAAAAACGCAATATGAACCGGCTCGCCCCAGGCGTAAAAGATCAGGCTCGCCGCGAGAAGGGTCACATTCTTCGCCGGGATCGCCGCATAAAGAACCAGAAAGAGCGGCAGAAAATAAAACAGAAACGGAATCGAGCTGAAGGTCATTTCCGCCCCGGCTTAAGGCCCGTCAGACCGGCATGGCCCGGCGCAAGCGTCCGTCAACTCGAATGGGTTCGATGGATTTGGCAAGCCCCGTGCCCGGATCGGTCTCGATCATCACGCCGCAAATAGTCGCCTCGCCATTTGCCGGGGAGAAGCGCCCGCCATTCATCTTGGTGACGAAGCGGCGCAGGGGCTCGGATTTCTCCATGCCGATAATGCTGTCATAATCGCCGCACATGCCGAGATCGGTGATGTAGCCGGTGCCGCGCGGCAGGATCTGGTCATCCGCAGTCGGAATATGGGTGTGGGTGCCGACCACAAGGCTGGCGCGCCCGTCAAGGAAATGCCCCATGGCGCATTTTTCCGATGTCGCCTCGGCGTGAAAATCAACGATCACCGCGTCGACATCCTTGCCGAGCACGGCCCCGGCCAGCTCGCGGTCTACCGCTGCAAAGGGATCGTCGCAGGGATGCATGCCGATCTGACCTTGCGCATGCACCACCAGAATGCTGGCGCCGTTTCTCGCCTCGAACATGCCGCTGCCGCGACCGGGATTGTTGGGCGCGAAATTGAGCGGGCGCAAGATCCGGTCCTCGCGATCATAAAGGTCGATTTCCTCGCGCTGGTCAAAGGCGTGATTGCCGGTGGTCAGGACATCGGCGCCGGTTTCCAGAAACGCCTCGGCGATATCCCCGGTGACGCCGAAGCCGCCGGCGGAATTCTCCACATTGACGATGATGAAATCGAGCGCGAGTTTTTTCTTCAGGCCCGGCAACCGGTCGAGCAGCGCATTGCGGCCGCTCCTGCCCATGACATCGCCGAAAACCGCTATCCGCAAAACTCGCCTCTATTTCCTGTGGCCGCACTCGCCATGGCCGGAAATTGCTCCGGCGGGCTCAGCAGCGGATCGCGCCGCGCTCGGTGACGATCCAGTCCAGCGGCTGGTCTAGGGGGAGAGGGGCAGCGCGTCAACTTCCTGCGCGCCAAAGGCGTAGCCGACCGCGACCGGCGCGCCGGTCTTGCGCAGCCCTTCAAGGGTCCGGTCATAGTAACCGCCGCCATAGCCGAGCCGGCCGCCGTCGCGGTTAAAGGCGAGCAGCGGGATGACCATAATCTCCGGGGTGACTTCGGGCGCGGTGTCCGCCGGGATCAGTTCGCCATAGGAGCCGGGAACGAGATCGTCTCCGGGCGCATAGGCGCGGAACAAAAGCGGAGATTTCTTTTTCGCAACAACGGGCAGGGCGACCCGCGCCCCGGCCTCGATCAGCGCCGCCGCAAGGGGCTCGGTGTCGAGTTCATCGCGCATGGGAAAATACAGGGAGACGACGGCGCCTTTCGCGGGGGCGATGGCGCGCATGAAATTGGCGGCCGCATGCACGCCCGCGTCCGGGCGCGCCTTCGCGGCGGCGCGCCGTTCGCCTTTCATGCGCTCGCGCAGGAGTTTTTCGGATCGAAAGCGGATGCGATTGGCGGCAGCATGGGGGTCTCATGCGTCGTCTGAAAATAATGCGCCGCCCTGGCCGTTGGACATGTTGTTCGCCCTGGACCCTAAGGTACAGGTGGGCGCCGCATGAGAAGGGCCACGGCCCAAACCAGAGACAGCTCCCGATAGAAGAGATAAGGCCCCGGGGAATATCGTCCTGACGGGCCGGGCAGCCTCGTTAAAATAGGCGCCCGAAGGGTCTTCGTAAAGGGACTAGCTTGCGGCCTTTTCACGACGCTTGGCGTCGGCTTGCTTGGTGTCCTCGGTCGCCATGGAGCGCCAGCTCGGATAGAGCAGGCATCCAAGAAAAGAGAACGACGCGGCGATCAGAAGCCCGAGCGCGAAAATGCCGCCGCCAGCCTCGCCCAGCCAGTTCGCCACAAGGCAAGTGCAGGCGATAATCAGATATGGATAGACCGGCGGATCCTGGATCATGTAGCGCTTGACGAACAGGCCCATGGAAACCAGCAGCAACGCCAGCGAATAAACGTCAAAAATAGTGAACATGTCACTCCCCTAACACCTTCAAGCGGACCGCAATCTAGGAGAGTGAGGTTAAGCCGCCTTTAACCGAAAAAAAGGCATGGTTAACAAATCATGGCGGCGCGCCGGCGAATGCCGCAGATTAGCCCGTATACCGATAAATTCCGATTTGCGTGTCGCCATAGACGCGCCGGTCGTCCTCGACGAAACCTTCGGCGAGCGCGGGCGCTTCGTATTTCGCCTGCTCGACAATGGCGACGGCGCCGGGTTTGAGCCAGCCGCCTATATGCAGCGAGGCGAGCGCCGGCGCGCACAAATCCTTGCGATAGGGCGGGTCGAGAAAGGCGAGATTGAACACCGGGCCGACGCCGGCGGGTTTGACGCCGAGATCCGTCGCCGAGCGGCGGTGGATGCGCGTCACGCCGAATAGCGACAAGGCTTCGGCGTTGTCGCGAATGGCGCCGCGCGCGCCCGCATCGGTTTCCACAAACAAGCACCAGGCGCCGCCGCGCGACATCGCTTCGAAGCCGAGCGCACCGGAGCCGGCGAAGAGATCGATAATGCGCGCGCCGTCAAACTCGACATCCTCGCGCGACGCCAGGATGTTGAACAAGGATTCGCGGGTGCGGTCCGTCGTCGGCCGCGAGGTCAAACCCTTGGGCGCGAGGATGCGTCTGCCGCTGAATGTTCCGCCGATGATGCGCATGCCGGTTTTGGTGTTGCTCTGATCCTTTGCGGCGTTCGTCTTATCAGCATGCGGCGAGCGAGGCGACGGACATTTGCGCGCATCGCGTTTAGCGGTTACCGGTAAGGCATGCATGGTTGCGAGGGGCGGCGGGTGAAAACATCATTTCTTCTGGGGGCGGGTCTGTTCGCGCTGAGTTCTGCGGCGCTGGCGCAGGCGCCGGTGGAATACGCCGTCTCCTTCGACAATGCGGTTCACCATGAGGCCGAGATTACCGCGACGTTTCGCGATCTTGGTGATGCGCCGCTCCGATTGCGGATGTCGCGCTCTTCGCCCGGCCGCTATGCGCTGCATGAATTCGCCAAAAATGTGTATGCGGTGAGCGCGACGGACAGCGCCGGCGCGCCGCTGACCGTTGAGCGCGCCGACCCTTATTCATGGCGCGTTGCGGGCCATGATGGCGCGGTCGTCGTCACCTATACGCTCTATGCCGACCATGCGGACGGCACCTATAGCCAGATCAACGGCGCCCATGCGCATTTGAACATGCCTGCGACCTTCATCTGGGCTGAGGGGCTGGAGGACCGGGCGATTACGGTTTCGTTCGCCGCGCCGGACAAAAGCTGGAAGGCGGCGACGCAATTGCCGCGCGCCCGCGGCAAGATGAATTTCACCGCGCCGGATCTGCAATATTTCCTCGACTCGCCGACGGAGCTGAGCGCCTTCGATTTACGCGAATGGAAGCTTGAAGACGGTCAGACCGTGCGCCTGGCGATACATCACGCCGGCAATGCTGACGACATGGATAAGTTCGCGAGCCAGGCGAAAAAAGTCGTCGCCGAACAGATTGCGATCATGGGCGGCGCGCCGGAATTCGACTATGGCGAATACACGTTCATCGCCGACTATCTTCCCTATGTCGCCGGCGACGGCATGGAGCACCGCAACTCCACCATTCTGACCAATGCAAAAGGCCTTTATGAGGCGGAGTTTGCGCAGATCGGCACGCTCTCGCACGAGTTTTTTCATAGCTGGAATGTGGAGCGCTTGCGGCCCGCCGAGCTTGAGCCGTTTGATTTTCTTCAGGCGAACCCGACGCCCAGCCTGTGGTTCGCGGAAGGCTTCACCAATTATGTTGGCGACATCGCGCTGATCCGGTCCGGCGTCTGGGCGCTTGATGACTATCTGGAAAACCTCGCCGGGGCGCTGAATTATGTTGTTCCCGCGCCGGGCCGGGCTTTCGGTTCGCCGCAATCGATGAGCCTCCAGGCGCCTTTCGTCGATGCGGCGAAGGCGGTTGACCCAAACAACCGGGGGAATGTTTTTGTCTCCTATTACCCTTATGGCGAAGTGATCGGGCTGGCGCTCGACCTCACCTTGCGCGAAAAATTCGGCGGCGTGACGCTTGACGATTACATGCGCCATCTCTGGCGCAAGCATGGCGAGAGCGAAAAGCCATACACGCACCAGTCTTTGAAAGATGCGCTTGCTTCGGTTACGGGCGATGCGGCTTTTGCTGACGCGTTCTTCGCCGCCTATATCGAAGACGGCGCTTTGCCGGATCTGGCGCCGCTTTTCGCGCAGGCGGGATTAAAGCTGGAAGCTGCTGATCCTGACAAGGCGAGCCTCGGCAAGGTGAGTTTTGAAGAAAACGGCGATGCGCTGATCCTTTTCTCGGGAACCGTGATTGGCAGTCCGCTCTATGCGGCGGGGCTTGAGCGCGGCGACGAGGTTTTGCGCGTCGGCCGGTTCAAGATCGACAGCGAAAAAGATTGGGAGAAAGCGCTGAAACGTCATGCGCCCGGCGATCGCGTGAAAATCGACTATGAACAGCGCGGCGCGGTGAAGACCTCCGAGATTGTATTCGCCGCAGACGAAACGCTGAAGCTCACGCCCTATGAAGAGGCGGACATGACCTTAAGCGAGGCGCAAAAAGCATTTCGCAAAAGCTGGCTGAAGGTTGAGCAGCAAGCCGCCGGCGAATAATCTGCGCTAGCGCAGCAATGCCGCTTTCGTCAGTTCCTCTTCGACCTTCGCGCCCTCGGCGGCGCGCGGCTTGGAAAGCTTGGCGAAGAGCAGGAAGGATACCGGCGTCAGGAACAAGGTGAAGAAGGTGGCGAAGCCAAGTCCGCCGAAAATCACCCAGCCCAGCGCCGCGCGCGCTTCCGATCCGGCGCCGCTGCCCAAAATCAGCGGCACGCTCGCCAGCAAGGTCGACATTGCGGTCATCAAGACCGGACGCAAGCGCGTCATGGCGGCGGATTCGATGGCGTCCCGCACGCTCATGCCGCGGTCGCGGAGTTGATTGGCGAATTCGACGATCAAAATACCGTTCTTCGCCATGACCCCGATCAACAGCACAAGCCCGATCTGGCTGAAATAGTTGATCGACCCGCCGGTAAAGAAGATCGCATAGATCGCGGCGGCGAGGCCGAAGGGCACGGTCACCATGATGATGATGGAGCTGACGAAGCTTTCAAATTGCGCGGCCAGAACGAGGAACACAATGATCGCGGCGAAGCCGAAGACCAGAAAGGTCGATCTGTTGGTTTCTTCAAGGATGCGCGCTTCGCCGAGAAGCGTGATGGATTGCGCGCCTTCAAGCGATCCCGGCGCAATCAGGCGCAATTGCCGGACAGCTTCGCCAATGCGCACGCCATCGGCGAGCGGCGCGGTGACGGGCACGGCGCGGCGGCGTTGCTCCCGGCGCAGATCGGCGGCGACGGCGATTTCGCTGATGCTGGCGACCGACGACAGCGGCACGAAGCCGCCGGCCGATGAGCGGACATAAAGATTGGCGAGATCGGTTGGATCATTCACCGGCTCGCCGCCCGAAGAGACCAGCACTTCGATGATGTCATCGCCGACAAATAATTCCGCAGCGCGGATTTCATCCGCCATCGCCTGAATGGTGGTGGTGATCGCGCTGATGGAAATCCCGAGCGAGGCGGCGGACTCGCGGTCGATCTCGACGCTGACTTGCGGCTGGGTGGTTTGAAAGTTGAGCCTCGCATCGGCGAAAGCCGGGCTTTGCTGCAATTGTTCGGCGATCTTTTCGGCGGTGTCCGCCGCCGCCGCGTAATCGTCGCCGACAACCGCGAATTGGAGGCCCTGGCCGCCGCCGCGAATGCCGAGAGAATTGCTGCCGCCTATATTGACGGTGATGCCGGCAAGGTCGCTGGTCAGGCGGCGGATTTCCGCTTCGATCTCCTGTTGCGACTTTGTCCGGTCGCTCCAGTCGGGCAGGCTGATCAGCGCAAAAGACCAGTCAGTGCTGGTGCTGGTGGTGATGACTTCCAGATCGCCGCTATCGACGAGCGGTTGCAGTCTTGTCTCCACTTCCAGAATTTTGCGGTCGAGATATTCAAAGCTCGCGCCGTCCTGCGCCGCGAGACGCAAAAACACCCGGCCGCGATCTTCATTGGGCGTCAGTTCTTTCGGCGTCAGGTTCAAGGCGGTGAAAGACCCCGCCGCGAATATCAGCGCCACCACAATAGCGACCGCCGGGCGGTTCAGGCAAAAGCGCACCGCCGGTCCGTAAATCGCCGCGAGCGGGCCAGCCGGTTTGTCGCGCATGCGTTGTATGTCGTCTGCATCCGCCGCCATCTCCTCGCGAAATTCGCGGCCGAGCCTGACGGTCAGCACCGGGCATAAGGTCAGCGCCACAAAAGAAGATGCGATCACGGCGAAGGCGAGGACGAAGCCGAATTCGGAAAACAGCTTGCCCGCCTGTCCGGGCAGGAACGAGATTGGAATGAACACCGCGACCAGCGTTGCGGTGGTGGCGAGCACGGCGAAGACGATCTCTCTGGTGCCGAGCACGGCGGCGGCGCGCTTGCCCGCGCCCATGCCGCGCCAGCGTTGAATATTCTCCGTCACCACGATGGAATCGTCGACCACAAGGCCGGCCGCCATGACCAGCGCCAGCAGGGTGATGATGTTGACGGAAAATCCCGCGAGCCACATCGCTGCGATGGTGCCCATCAGCGACACCGGAATCGTAACGGCGGGGATGAGCGTCGCGCGAATGGAGCGCAAGAATAAAAAGATGACGAAGACCACGGCGCCAGTGGCGAGAACAAGACTGCGAACGACTTCGCGGATCGCCTCGGCGATGAAAATCGAGTCGTCGATCATGACTTCGACGCGCACATTCGGCGGCAGGCTGTTGTTGAGTTCGGCGACGGCGGCCCTGACCCCTTCGGCGACCGCGACTGTGTTCGACTGGGCCTGGCGGATAATGCCGATGGCGATGCCGGGCGCGCGATTGACGCGCGCATTGCGGTTCAAATCCGCCAGCCCCCATTCGACAATCGCCACATCGGAAAGCCGGGTCTCGTCGTCTAGCCGCAAGGCGGCGATCTGTTCCGGCGTCTTCGCCGGGGATTCAGCGCGGATCAGCAATTGCTGCGAGGCTGTGCGAAGGCGTCCGCTGGGCGCGCTTTGGGCGGCGGTGGAGACGAGGCGGGTTACGTCTTCGACGGTGAAGCCGCGCGCGGCGAGGGAAACCGGAATGATCCGGACACGGATGACGCGGTTGCGCACGCCAAAGGATTCCGCCTGAGCGACGCCTTCGACTGCTTGCAGGCGAGGCAGGATCACATCGTCAACGAGATCGGCGAGGGCGCCGGATTCCACATCCGTTGCGGAAATCGACAGGCGCATGATCGGCGAGGAATCCGGGTCGGCCTTGACCACTCTTGGTTCTTCGATGTCTTCAGGCAGTTCGTTGCGAATGCCGGAGATCGCGTTTTTCACATCCGTCGCGGCGATATTGATGTCGACCTTGGATGAAAACTCCGCCGTCACCCGGCTTTCGGCGAATTCCGAGGAGGAGGAGATCATGCGGACGCCGTCGATTTGCGCGACCGCGCTTTCGATCACCGAGGTCACTTCCGCGTCCATGGTTTCCGGCGCCGCGCCGCGATAGTCCGTGCGAATGGACACCACCGGCTGATCCACATCCGGCAATTCGCGAACATCGACGCCCATCATCGCCGCGAGGCCGGCGATCACGATCAACAGGCTGATCACCGCCGCGAGAATGGGGCGCTGAATAAAGACCCCGATAAAACCGCCGGTCGCCGTCGAGTCGGTGTCTTTGGTCACGGGGCTATTCGCTTCCGCCGGCGGCTCCGGGGCCGGAGGCGGTCCCGTCGGCGGCGCTTGATTGCTCTAGATGTTGGCCCGTAAGGCCCGGTAAGGGCGCGCCTTCGCGCACCCGGTCCGCGCCTTCCCAGACGATGAGGTCGCCGGGTTCGACCGCGCCGGCGACCAGCACGACATCATCCGTGCGCTGAAGGATGGTCACGCGGGCTGGTTCCGCCGCGCCTTGTGCGCTGCGTTTCCAGACGAATGGGCCAGAGCGATCCCATTGTACGGCGAGGCCGGGAATAGAGATGGCGGGTTCGCCGCGGCTGGTTGTGGAAATGGAAAAGATCGCGCCCGGCAATAAAGCGGCGTCCTCATTGGCGAAGGAGGCTTCGATTTTCAGGGTGCGCGTATCGGCGTCGACGCGGCTGTCAATGCCGGTGATGGCGCCTTCAAAGATGCGTCGCCGCCCGAGGCGAGTCTCGCGGTCACCGTCTGGCCGATCTCCACATTGCGGACAGCTTCTTGCGGGATGGCGAATTCAATAACGATGGAAGAGGTGTCGTCCAGCGTCGTGACCATGTCGCCGGCGCGCAGATAATCGCCCGCCTCGATCTCGGTGAGGCCGATGACGCCGTCAAAAGGCGCGCGAATGGCGCGTTGTTGAATGGCGAATTCCGCCGCGCGCATATCCGCTTCGATGACTTTGAAATTGTTGAAGGCGGCTTCCGCTTCAAGCGCTGATGCGGCTTCGGTCTCTTCAAGATCGGCGTAGCGTTCGGCATTGGCCTTGGCGATCGGATATTGTGAGCGGGCGCGATCAAGCGCGATGCGCTGTTCGCGGTCGTCGAGGCGCAACAGCAGATCGCCTTCGGAAACTTTCTTGCCCGGCGCGATATTCACCTCGACGACAAGGCCTGTCGCTTCGGAGGTGAGGGCCACGCTTTTCAGGGCGCGTCCTTCGCCGATGACGTCGAGGGTCCTGCCGACGGAAGCCTTCTCGGCGGTGACCATGGTGACCGCCGGGGCGAAGCCGCCGCGCCCGCCGCCCGGTCCGCCGGAACCGGCCATGGAGGCGTCCGGCGCAGGGGCGCGCGTATTCAAGACAAGCGCGGTCGCCGCCGCGCCGATAACGAGGCCAATCAATGCGCCTGCAGCCAGCGAGCCAGGCAATTTCATCGTCGAATATCTCCAGAATGACCGCCCGGACGGCCTTGAAGTCGATAGCCCTAATAGAAAGTAACGTACGAACCCTTACAATCCGTCGCAGATGGGCCGGATAAATTGAGATTTCGGCCCCAGAGGCGTTTCGGCGGCGGTTCGGGCGCCGCAAGCCGGCGCCTGCTGTGCTGTCGATATCTCACAAAGCCCCCGTCTCCCAGCCATTTCCCCGATATTACTAATGTTTCTACCCGGCTGACGGGGGATGCGCCAATCCCGCGCGGCAAAAATTGCGCGCTCACGTCGATGTGAACCGGCGCCGCCCCTGCGCCACGCCCGCAAGCGGATGGCGAGCGCAAAAAACGGGTGTGTGGAGATCGGCGGCGGCGCTAGGTTGAATCGTGATGACCGGGAGAGCTTATGACCATCGCCGAAAAAGTCCGAAATTTTCGCGACCTGCACCAGCCGGGATCGCCCTTCGTCATCCCGAACCCCTGGGACGCGGGCTCGGCCCGCATGCTCGAAGGGCTGGGTTTCGCCGCGCTGGCCACCACCAGCTCCGGCTTTGCGATGACGCTGGGGCGCAAGGATTACGGCGTCACCCGCGAGCAGGCATTGACCCATGGCGATGTGATTGCGCGCGCGGTGGAAATTCCCGTCAACGCCGATCTTGAAAACGGCTTTGGTCTGACACCGGAAGATGCGGCGCAGACCATTCGCCTCGCCTGTGAAACCGATCTTGCGGGCGGGTCGATTGAGGATTCCACCGGCGACAAGCAAAGCCCGGTGATCGAGGATGACGGGCTGGCGCTTGCGCGCATCGAAGCCGCAGCGGCGGCGCGCGATGCAAGCGGGCGGGATTTCGTTTTGACCGCGCGGGCCGAGGCGTTTCTCTATGGCGTCGGCGATCTGGGCCGGGTGATCGCGCGCCTCAATGCCTTCGCGGATGCGGGCGCGGATGTGCTCTATGCGCCGGGGCTTCCCGACATGGCGGCGGTGCGCACGCTTTGCGGCAATGTCGCAAAGCCGGTGAATGTGTTGATCCTTGGCGGACTGGCGGAACACACGGTCAGCGATTTCGCCGAAGCCGGCGCCGCCCGGCTGTCGATTGGCGGCGGCCTCGCCTGGCAGGCTTATGCGACGCTCGCAGCCGCAGAAGAAATGTTGACGCAAGGCCATTTCAACATGCTCGGCGCCAATCGCGGCGGTGCAAAAAAGATCGCGCCGTTTTTGAAAGGGTGACCTTTTTGCAACCAGCGCAAGGCGCGTTTCGCACAGTCCTGTGAGACACCCTTTCGCCCCGAGTGCGGAACCGCTAGACACGCCTCGCGCCCCCCGAGCGCATGGTATTGCTTACATGACCACGAATGCGACATTGACGCCGGCCCCGGCAAAAGGGCCCTGGCGGCGCGAATTCTTCGCGCTGATGGCCATTGGCGTGCCCATGGGCCTGACGCAGCTTGTGCAATTTTCCATCAACACGGTCGACGTGGTGATGATCGGCCAGCTCGGGCCGGAGCCGCTCGCCGCCGCCGCGCTCGGCATTGTCATGTTCTATGTTCTGTTCGTCGCCGGCATGGGCCCGGCCATGGCGGTGTCGCCCATGGTCTCGCAAGCGCTCGGCGCCGATGCGGATGATGTGCGCGATGTGCGCCGTTCAGTGCGCATGGGGTTGTGGCTGGTCGGGATCGGCGCGCCGATCCTGTCGCTGGCCTATTTTTTCACTGAAGAATTTGCGTTGATGACCGGACAGCCGCCGCAGATCGCGGCGCTCGCCGAGCCTTACATTCTGGCGCTGGTGCCGGGCCTGCCTTTTGCGCTCGGCGTCATCATTTTGCGGAATTTTCTCGCCGCGATTGAACGCGCCCGCGCGCCGCTGGTGGTGATCATCCTGACGACCATCATCAATGCGCTGCTGAACTATGTGTTGATCTACGGACATTGGGGATTTCCGCGGCTGGAACTGGTCGGCGCGGGGATCGCCTCGTCGCTCTCGCACGCTATCGGGTTTTTCGCGCTGGTCGCCTACATCATGTGGGAAAAGCGCGCGAAACGGTTCGAGCTGTTTCACAATTTCTTCCGTTCCGACTGGCCGCGCTTTCGTGAAGTGGCGCGCCTCGGCTGGCCGATCTCGATCACCATCGGTTTCGAAGCGATGCTGTTCAACGCTGCTGTGTTTTTGATGGGGCGCATCGGCGTCAACGAAATGGCGGCCTATCAGGTCGCGCTCAATGTCGCCGCCGTCGCCTTCATGACGCCGCTGGGTCTGTCCATGGCGGGCAGCGTGCGGGTGGGGTTGATGGCCGGCGCGAAAGATCAGCCGGGCGTCCGCCGCGCCGCGGCGATGTCGGTGCTGACCAGCGTCGGCGCGATCATGCTGGTCGCGATCCCGGTGATGATCTGGCCGACGGAGATTGCCGGCTTCTATCTGGATGCGGACGACGCCAATAATGCGGTCGTGCTGGCGCTGGTGAAGTCTTTCCTGCCGATTGCTGCAGCCTTTGCGCTGTTCGATGCAATCCAGGTCTCCGCCGGACAGGCGCTGCGCGGGCTGAAAGATGTTCGTGTGCCGATGATTTTGACCGGCATCAGCTATTGGGTGATCGGTTTTCCCGTCGCCGCCTGGCTCGGGCTTGGCACGTCCATGGGCGCAATCGGCGTCTGGTGGGGATTGCTGGTCAGCCTCTTCGCGGCGGCGGTGCTGCTTGGCGGGCGGTTGTGGATGGTCACGCGCGACTAGAACGGCTTTTGCCATTCTGGAATTCCTTGTCGCGAGATCGAACCGGAAAACCGCTTCACACTTTTCCTGATCTCGCGACTAGAGCCTGACCACATATTCCTTGCGCGTCGTTTCGATCACTTCCCATGTTCCTTTAAAGCCCGGGCGGATGACGAAGCTGTCGCCCGGGCCGACGCGCATTTCTGCGCCGCCCTCTTCGCTGATCACCGACACGCCCGAAAGAATGTGGCAATATTCCCATTCATCATAGGCGATGCGCCATTTGCCCGGCGTCGATTCCCAGATCCCGGCGTAAAGTCCGCCCGGCTGTTCTTCGATGTTCCATGTCTTGAATTGCGGCGCCCCTTCGATGATGCGGTCCGGGGCCGGCGCGCCAGGCTCTGCTTCGGCGCCATCAGTCGTGACAGGAAAAATCATGCAATCACCTTGCTCGCAGGAAGGGTTGTAAAAAGCCGTCAGGCGGCAATCTCTTTGCGCCGCTGATCGGCGGCGAGTTTGGAATCCTTCAGCCCCATGCCGGTATGCTCGCGGATCACTTTGATCGCCTGGATCACTTGCTTGTCCATCAAAAGCCGGTCCACATCCGACCGCACGTCAGGGGAAAGCGCGGCGAAGGCGTCGGCCGCTGCTTGTTTTTCATTCATCCGGCGCATCTCGCGCGCCTCGACGCTTTCGCGCGGGCCGGCGGTCGAGCGGCCGATCATGAAGGCGACATAAGCAACCCCCGCCAGCAATAACCATTGCCCCATCGGATCGAGATTGAACATGCCGTCCTGCCTCCTGTTGCGCCGAAAGCTGAGCCTAGCGTGATTTTCTGCCCGGCGGAATGATCAGGCGGCGGCCGGTTTTTCGGCCTGAAACCCGCGCCCCGCCTCGCATAACGATTTCTTAAACAACGATTTTCATAACAAAAGCTGATTTCAACGCCAGGGAGGAGGGAGACTGGCCGATCGATTGAAGAAGGCTATGTCACAAACGCGCGCCCTTGACCTTGAACCGGTATTTAACAGCGCCCCGCCGGCGACGAAATCAGCACAACGTGCAGAAGAATTAATCGCAGAGCTCAGTCTCCGTCTCGCGGCTGTTCCTGACACCGCATTGCTGACTGAATTCGCCCGCGCCGCCAGCGATGCGCTGGGTGCGGATTTTTTCGTCATCAGCCGTCTCAACCCGTTTTCGAATATTATGCGGTCCATGCGCTTTCTGGCGGATGGCGAGATGGTGCAGAATATTTCCTACAGTCTCGACGGAACGCCTTGCGCGCGCGCGATGGAAGACGGCGTGTGCATCTATCCCGAAAATGTCGCCGCGCAATTTCCGCGCGATCAGTTTCTCGTCGAGAAAGAGATTTCGGGTTATGCGGGCGCCGCCATGCTGGACGAATGCGGCAGGCCGCTTGGGGTCATGCTGGCCTTGACCCGGCAACCGATCCGCGACGCCGATGCGGCGGGCGCGGTGCTTTCGCATTTTCGCCGCCGCGTCGCCTGCGCGATCGACAGCGCCGATATGATCGAGCGCAATGAATGGGTGGTGGCGGAAGCGACCGATGGCACCTGGGATTGGGATGTGGTGACCGGCGGGACGATGATCTCGGACTCGCTGCTTGACCTGCTTGGTCACAAAAAGCGCGGCCTGTTTGGTCTCGCCACCATCGAAGAAGCCATTCACCCCGATGATCGCGATCAGCATGCAGCCGCCTTGCGCGCCCATTTGAATAGCGGCGCGCCGTTTAATGTGCGCATCCGGCTGAAAACCCGTGATGGCGGCTGGCGCTGGTTCGTTTCACGCGGCAAGGCGATCCGCAATGAAAAGGGCCGCGCGGCGCGCATGATCGGTTGCTTCATCGACGTCAATGACATCATTGCGCCGGAAGGCCGCGACCGCGCCGCCGCCGAGGCTTAAGCCGCGATCAACGCGAACAGATTGCGCACGGCGATGATCATCAAAATGATCGTGCCGGCCGTGAACATGTAAAACCGCAACATGACTTTCTTCATGACGATTTGCATGAAGGAATGAATGATGCGTGCGGCCACATAGCCCCAGGCGAGCCAGATATTCAGCGGATCGCCAACCCCAACCAGATGCGAATAGATCGCCAGCGCGTAAAAGATCGTCGGCTGTTCATGCAGGTGATTGTAATTGTCGGCGACGACCCTCGCTTCGGTGGGCAGCGAGCTGAGCGAGCCGGGATGAATGGCGTCTTGCGGATTAAACCTCGCCTTTTGCATGGCGGGGATGCGCGTTGCATACATCCATGTCCAGATGATGAGCGTCCAGACGACAAGGGCGAGCACGGGGGTGAGCATGGTCATGGGGGTCCCTCTCTTTTGACGGAGAACCTAGCCAAATTCGTCAGGGAAGAGAAATTCGGCGCGCATCACATTTTCGGCGCCCAGATGCGAAGGTCAGGGCGTTTAGGTCAGGGCGCGCTCGCCGCCGGCTTCGACAACAACATGACCCCGGTGACCGTAAGGGCCAGCGCCAGCGCATGGGTGGGTCCGAAATCTTCGCCAAGGACAAGCGCGGCGGCCAGCGCCGTCGCGGCGGGACCGATGCCGCCCGTGGCGCTCATCAATCCCGGTCCGATGCGGGCGATGGCTTCGGCGATCATCAGGCTCGGCAAAACCGTGCAGGGAATAGCGAGGAAGAGGCCGGTCGCCAGGATCGCCGGCGACAGCGGCGGGGTCTCAAAGGCTGAAATCGCGATGCTGTGAATGATGATGGGGACCGTCGCCGCGCTCATGGCGATGCTGGTGAAAAGCGGCGCGCCGAGTTTCGCGATGGCGGTCTTGCTCGCGGTGACGTAAAACGCAAACAGGACGGCGGTCGCGAAAACGATCCCGGCGCCCAGCAAGGCGTCATGACCGACCGCGCTGACTTCCCTGAACGCCAGCAGCGCCACCCCGCCATAAGACAGGATCAGCGCCAGCGCATGACGCCAGGTGACTTTGTCGCCATAAGCGATCCACGCAAACAGCGCGACGATGGTGGGATAGAGAAACAGGATCAGCCGTTCGAGCTGGGCGGAGATGTATTTCAGCCCGGTGAAATCAAGCCAGGTGCAGACATAATAGCTCAATATGCCGAGGGCGCAGGCGCTCGACACCACCTTGAAAGAAGGGCGGATTTCCCGCCGCGCCGACGCGCGCCAGCCAATGGCGATAAAAAACGGCAGGGCGATCCCCATGCGCAGGGCCATCATCTGCTCGACCCCGGCGCCGAGCGAGAAGGCGATCTTCATCGCGATCCCTTTCAGCGAGAACAATGTCGCGCCAGCGGCGGCGAGCATAAGCCCGGATGTGTGGCGGAAGGATGCGGACATGAACTCTACGTCTCCGGCGGCGTTGTTTTGCGGTGACTGCGGAGCGTAAAAAACCGGCTGGCGGATCGCCCGCAGCCGGTTTATCACGAAATCCCGGCCGCTGCTTAGAGAAGGAGCGGCTTGAGAAGTCGGGTGTTGGCGGGCGATCTCATGCGCCCCTCTTATGGCCTTTTCAGCGGGCTGGCAACGCGTCCCGCCTAGGAGGCCGCGTTTGAATGTTTCTTGAATTCGATCCGCGAAATCGCGCGGCAGTGAACTTCATCCGGCCCGTCGGCGAGACGCAGTGTGCGGATGCCCGCATAGACTTGCGCGAGGCCGAAATCGGTGGTGACCCCGGCGCCGCCATGAGCCTGGATCGCGTCATCGATAACGCGCAGCGCCATGCGCGGGGCTGCGACCTTGATCATCGCGATCTCGCCTTGCGCCACTTTGTTGCCGACCGTGTCCATCATCCAGGCGGCTTTCAGCGTTAGAAGCCGCGACATTTCGATGTCGATGCGCGCTTCGGCGACCCGCTGCTCCCAGATTGAATGTTTGTAGATCGGCTTGCCGAAAGCTTCGCGGGTGAGCAGGCGCTTCACCATTTTTTCAAGCGCGACTTCCGCCGCGCCGATGGTGCGCATGCAGTGATGGATGCGGCCCGGCCCGAGGCGCCCCTGCGCGATTTCAAAACCGCGCCCTTCGCCGAGGATGAGGTTTTCCTTCGGCACGCGCACGTCTTTCAGTTCGACTTCCATATGCCCGTGCGGCGCGTCGTCATAACCGAAGACCGGCAAATGGCGCAGGATTTTGACTCCCGGCGCATCGGACGGCACGAGGATCTGCGATTGCTGCACATGGCGGTCGGCGTTCTTGTCGGTCTTGCCCATGACAATGAAGATCTTGCAGCGCGGATCGCCGGCGCCGGAAGACCACCATTTGCGGCCATTGATGACATAGTGATCGCCGTCGCGCTTGATTTCGGTTTCGATATTGGTGGCGTCGGAAGATGCTACACGCGGCTCAGTCATTAAAAAGGCGGAGCGGATTTTGCCGTCGAGCAGGGGCTTCAGCCATTGCTCTTGCTGCGCCGGGGAGCCGTATTGCATCAACACTTCCATATTGCCGGTGTCCGGCGCGGCGCAGTTGAAGACTTCCGGCGCGATGTGAACCCGGCCCATCAGTTCGGCCAGCGGCGCATAATCTGCGTTAGACAGGCCCGGCCCCCATTTCGGATCGGTATGGAAGAGGTTCCACAGACCTTCCGATTTCGCCTTGTCTTTCAGCTCGTCAATGATCGGCGGAACTTTCCAGCGCCCTTCGCCGGGTCCAAACTCCGCATGCTGACGTTCATAGATTTCATTGCCTTCATAGACATATTTGTCCATGAAATTCGAAATGCGTTTGCGGTAATCATTGCAGCGGTCGGAATAGGCGAAATCCATGGAGGGCTCCTTTGTCGGAGCGCTTTGCCGAAACACGGGATGCGGGCTTCAGGCGGAAAGCGCGATCAGATGAAAATTCTCGCGCATGATAGCGTCCGGCGCCGGAAGGGAAAGCTGCAAACGCAGCTAGCGCAAGAACCGGTCCAGGGCGAAACGCCCGCCGCCCGCCGCCGCAAAGTGAAGATTGACTGCGATCAGGATAAGCGCCGGAAACTGCGCCCTGAAATCATCGGCGAGATGGACCATCAAGAAGCCGACAATGAAATTGAACGCCATGATCAAGCCGGCCCAGCGGGTGAACAGCCCCGCGACCAGCAAGGCGCCGCAACCAAACTGCATCCAGACCGACAGCGGCGCCAGCTTGTCCGGCGCCGGAAACTTGAAATGCGTGAGAAACTGTATGAACTCGGCCATGCGCGCCGGATCGGAGATGTTGTCCCACGTTCCCCAGATCAGGAAAGCGCCCGTGAGGGCGCGGGTGATCAACAAGGCGGCGTCCTGAAATCGGGAAAGCGGTTCAAGCAAAAGAAGTCGTGTCATGACGGGCTCCCTTTTCGGGCGAGCTTACCGTCTTGCGCGGAAAAAGTCTTTGAGGAGTGTGCTCGCTTCATCGCCAAAGGGGCCCTGTTCAACGACGGGCCGCCAGTGACAGGTGGGTTGCTCGAAATATTTCGGCCCGTGCCACACGGCGCCGCCTTTCGGGTCCGAGGCGGCGATGACGAGGCGCTTGATGCGAGCGATTGAAATCGCTCCGGCGCACATGGCGCAGGGTTCCAGCGTCACATAAAGCGTCGCGCCGGTGAGGCGGTAATTGCGCAGGTTTTGCGCGGCGGCGCGCAATACGCGAATTTCCGCATGGCCGGTGGGGTCATGGGTGGCGATGGGCGCATTGCCGGCGGCGGCGATGATCTCGCCGGTTTCGCCGACCAGCACCGCGCCAATCGGCGCCTCGCCCGCGATAGCGGCCTTGCGCGCCTCCTCAAGAGCGAGGCTCATGAATTGTAGGTCTTCGCTTGTACGCAAGTTTACGATGCTTTTTCCGCTGTGCTTCGTAATAGCTTCGAAGCACAGCGTTCATGCGCGTCAAATGACCTTTGCCCTGAGCGCGAAACCAGTCGAACACGTCACTGTCGAGACGCAAATGCACCGATGTTTTGTCCGGAGTTTCAAAAGGTGTGGCATTCTCCCAGAATTCTGCGGGGATATCGTGTTCGGCAGAACCAGAGCGCGGATTATAAACCTCACCCTGTTCCTTCATCTCCCTCAATTGCTTGAGCGAGGCGCTCTTTGTATTTTTGGTAGTCGGCATTACTGATTTTCCATGCTGTTATCAGGCGTATGGCGTCATCGCGCCAAGTATAAACAAGCTGATAAGCGGTCTCTTCAACGATCCCGACTGCAATAAAGCGATCTTCGCCGTAGTCTTTGCGATTATCACGCCAAACCAAGACCCGTTCTGGATATTCAAATATGAGTGCCGCATCTAGTAAATCAATACCGCGATCATGAAGCACCTCCTGGCGCTTTGCTTCGTCCCATATGATCATGAGAGACAACTAACCTTTCTCCGGGCGAGAACTTCGCTCGCAATGTTGGAAATGCTGGCCAGTTGCCAGCTGTTATAAATTGTTTCATCGGTTTTTTCCTGTTGATTGCTTAATTTCTTAATTGCTTGTCTGTTTACTTGCTTGGTTACTTGTCTCTATACTTGTTTGGCTGCTTGTCTATCTGATCTTTATCTACTTCTCACTTTCAGGTAAATGATCGTATACACGATTGTGTACACACACTCAAGCTAAAATTTGCTAGTCCGAAATCAAGGTTTCACTCAACAGGATAATGAAATGTTGGTCGTCTTCATTGAGGTTGTTTAGTCAGCTTCCGGCGCTGGCCCGTTTTAGTCCGTTCTTAACCCTGAACGCGCAAATTTCATCGCTTGAAAGCGGGATCGCAGGATGAATGAGGCGGCGTTTACAAGACTGGCCTGCCGGGCGAGCATCGCCTATGCGGCGGCGTTTTGCGCGGCCATTCTCGGCGCGCTGCTGCTGACCGACGGCATTGTGGTCAGCGAAACCGGCGTGCTCGGCGGTGATTTTCTGGCCTTTTACACCGCTGGCGATTTCGTCATCTCCGGCCACGCGCTGGACGCTTACAATTTCGAGCTGTTCGATGCGAAGCTGAAAGAGCTGGCGCCGCTGCCCCATCTCGGCATGATGTGGCAGTACCCGCCGACCATGTTCCTTGTCACCGCGCCTTTCGCCTATCTTCCCTACAAGCTTGCTTATGTGTTGTGGTGCGCCAGCGGCTGGATGGTCATGCTGATGGTCCTGAAGTCGGTCGAGATCAGCGGGCGCGCTTTCTGGCTGCTCGGCTTTTCGGTGCTTTGCCTCAATGTGCTCGACAATGGACAGGTCAGCCTGGCGACCGCCGGGCTTTTGTTTTTATCCGTATACGATCCAAAGCGCCGCTGGCTGATCGCGGGCGTCGCCGCCGGATTGCTCACCATCAAGCCGCAGCTTGGAATATTGCTGCCGGCCGCATTTCTCGTCATCGGCGCCTGGCGCACAATCGCCGTTGCTGTGGCGACAGCGATCATTTTCCATGCGCCGTCTTTTTTGATGTTCGGCATAGAAGGATGGCGGGATTTCTTCGACGCCGTGGCGCGGCTTAATGCTGATGTGGTCGGGCCGGGCCTGCACACCCCGCCGCAAGGCATGACGGCGCTTTTCGGCCAGCTTCGCAGTCTTGGCGCCCCCGCCGCTTTTGCGGTCAGCGCGCAATATGTGTTCTCCGCCATGATCATGATCGTGGTTGCGATTGTCTGGCGCCGCCCCGGCGATGTGCTGGGCAAGGCGGCGCTTGTCAGCGCCGGCGCCATTCTCGCCTCGCCCTATGCTTACGCCTATGAAATGGCGGCGCTGATATTGCCGGCGGCGTTTATCGCCCGTCAGGCGGCGAGCCATCGCTCGCCGGAAGCACTGTATCTGATGGGCGCGGCCGGCTGGATGATCGCGTCGCCGCTATTGCCGGGTTTTCTTGGCGCTGCGGCGCCGTTTTTGATCAGCGTCAGCGCCTTCGCCCTGGTGCTTTCGATCATGGTCCGCGCGGACCGGCCCGCCGCGGCGGCGCTTCACGCCGCGCCGGGTTAACCGGATTGGCCGCAAGGGGCAGCGCCCGTCACAAGGGGTCTGTCCCCCTGTCGCTGGCAGTGCTAGGACCCCCCGCATGACAGAAGAAAAGAACATGCAGGCCGGCGAGCGCATCGCCAAGTTTCTGGCGCGCGCAGGCGTCGCCTCGCGCCGGGACGCGGAAAAACTCATCGAACAAGGGATCGTCACCGTGAATGGCGAGACCCTGACCACGCCGGCGTTCAAGGTGACGCCGGATATGGATATCCGCATTGACGGCACCCGCGTCGGCAAGCCGGACGCGCCGCGTCTGTGGCGTTATCACAAACCCGACGGGCTGGTGACGACCCATAAGGACCCGCAAGGCCGCCCGACCGTGTTCGAAGCGCTGGCCGGTCGGTTGCCGCGGGTGATTTCCGTCGGTCGTCTCGATCTGACCACCGAAGGATTGTTGCTGCTGACCAATTCCGGCGATCTCTCGCGCCGGCTTGAACTGCCCTCGACGGGATGGACGCGGCGCTATCGCGTGCGCGCTTATGGGCGGGTCACGCAAAAGGCGCTCGACAGCCTGAAAGACGGCGTCGAGATTGACGGCGTGCAATATGGTCCGGTGCGCGCGACGCTCGACCAGTTGCAGGGCGGCAATTCCTGGATCACGCTTTCCATCAATGAAGGCAAGAACCGCGAAGTCAGAAATCTCATGCGCCATCTCGATCTTCAGGTGAACCGGCTTATTCGCACCGCCTACGGACCGTTTCAGCTCGGCAAGCTGCCGAAAGACGATATTGAAGAGGTTCCCGGCAAACAGCTTAAAGAACAACTCGGCAAAAAGATCTGCGAGGAGATCGGACTTTGAGCGACGTCGTTAATCTCAACAGCTTTCGCAAAAAGAAAGCCCGCAGCGAGAAAGAAAAGCGCGCCGAGGAAAACCGCGCGAAATTCGGGCAGACCAGGGCCGACAAGAAAAAGTCGCAAGCCGAGCAGTCAAGGCGTGAGCGCGATCTCGACGGGCATGAGATAGACTAAATCTTCTTGTGCGGGCGCGGAGAACCTATTGCGCGCCGGGCTGTTCGCCTCTCATGGCAGACCGTTTGAATCCCCGTGATCCCTCCCTCGACAAGCCGCCTTTTGTGCAGCTTTCCCTGCGGCATTGGCGGCGCCTTCCGGGCCGGGTTCTGGCGCAAATCAACAATGACCGCATCGGGCTGACCGCGGCGGGCATCGCCTTTTACGCCTTGCTGGCGATTTTTCCCGGCATTGCGGCCGTGGTCTCGGTCTGGGGGCTGGTCGCGGACCCGGTGACCATTTCAAATCAAATTACCGGGTTTTCGCCGATCCTCCCGGGCGATGTGGTGCTGGCCCTGCGTGCGCAGGCGATTGATGTCGCCGCCAGCGATGAGCGCTCCATCGGCGCTGCGCTAGTGATCAGTCTCGCCGTGACGGTTTTCAGCGCCTCGCGCGCCATCAAGGCGATCATGCAGGCGCTGAATATTGTCTATAATGAAAATGAAACGCGCGGCTTTTTGATGTTCAACGCGCAGGCCTATGCAATGACCATTGCAGTGGTGGTTGGCTTTGCGACCGCGCTGGCGGCGGTCGCGATTGTGCCGATCCTGTTCGAATTTGCAGGACTGGGCGCCGTGGTCGAGCCGGCCATCGGTTACGCGCGCTGGCCGATCCTGTTTGCGGGCGCATGGCTCGGCATCGCCGCGCTGTATAAATTTGCGCCGTCGCGCCCCGCAGCTTCATGGAAATGGCTCAGCCCCGGCGCGGGCGCGGCGGTGATCTTGTGGATCATCGCGTCGGCGCTTTTCTCCGTCTACGTACAGAATTTCGCCAATTACAACGAAACCTACGGCTCTATCGGCGCGGTTGTCGTCTTGCTGATGTGGTTTTGGGTGTCGGCTTTTGTGTTTCTGCTCGGCGCCGAAATCGATTCTGAGATCGAGCAGCAGGCCCATTTAAGGCCAAAGCGGGCGCCGGCGGGGACGGCGGCGCGCCGCAACAGCGTTGATGTCTTAAAGCGCTTCGGCTGTTTCCGCCGCTTGCTGTTTGGCGTCCTTGTCCATGCGCTTCATGGCTTTCTGCAGTTTTTCGAAAGCGCGCACTTCGATCTGGCGAACGCGCTCGCGCGACACGCCATATTCCTGAGACAGCTCTTCCAGCGTAGACGGATTATCCTTCAGGCGGCGCTCGGTCAGAATGTGCTGCTCGCGCTCATTCAAAGTCGCCAGCGCAGTTTCGAGCAGGCCCATGCGCATGTCATATTCGTCTTCATTGGCGAGCTTCATTTCCGGATTGACGGCGTTGTCGTCCACCAGCCAGTCCTGCCATTCGCCGCCGCCTTCTGCGTCCTTGCCCATCGGCGCGTTGAGGGAGGCTTCGCCGCCCGACATGCGCCGGTTCATGGAGATGACGTCTTCATTGGTGACGCCGAGTTTGGTCGCGATATGCTCGACCTGTTCCGGGCGCAGATCGCCATCATCAACGGCTTCGATCTGGCCTTTGATTTTGCGCAGATTAAAGAACAGTTTTTTCTGCGCCGCGGTGGTGCCGATTTTCACCAGGCTCCAGGAGCGCAAGACATATTCCTGGATCGAGGCGCGGATCCACCACATCGCATAGGTCGCGAGGCGGAAGCCTTTTTCCGGGTCGAATTTCTTCACCGCCTGCATCAGGCCCACATTGCCTTCGGAAATCACTTCGCCGATCGGCAGGCCATAGCCGCGATAGCCCATGGCGATTTTCGCCACGAGACGCAGATGCGAGGTGATGAGTTTATGCGCGGCGTCAGGATCTTCATGCTCGGCGAAGCGTTTCGCCAGCATGTATTCCTCATCCTTTTCCAGCATCGGAAATTTGCGGATCTCCGCGAGATAGCGCGAGAGGCTTCCCTCTGGCGTCAAGGCGGAGCCGGTTGTGGTTGTCAGTGCTTTGCTCATCGGCGCGTGATCTCTCTCCAGTGCGCCCCGGTCAAAGGGCGGGCGTATCTAGAACGGGGCCAGCATCGGCGATTGCGGTCATGAAAGCCCCCATTGGAAGGCGCCTCTTTCCGGGCGCTCTGGGCTTTATATAGGTATCCGAAACCGCGATCCCAAGGGTTGGCCCCGAAAGCGAGGGCGGAAAATGGCCTTGGGAGCCCGCTAAACCGTTACTTTACGGGGCATTTTCGCCGAAAATAGGGCGAAATTCCAGTCACATGAGAGTCGCGGGCGCGCGCAATTGCGTGATCGTCGCGGGCTTATTCCGCGCCGCTGGCGGGCGGCGGCGCGAGCGAGATCAGCCCCTCGCGCAGGAGATAGCCGCCGGGGCCGATGGCCGCCGGGCCGGTGAGTTCCGTGATAAACGCCCGGGCCTTCGGGTTCGCCGCCAGCGCGGCGGTCTTGGCGTAGACCCGCAAGGTGCGCGACAGGGGATAGGTTTCCGATCCGATGCTGTCGCGGGTCGGCGCCACGCCGTCCACGGGCATGGCGGTGAGCCGCGCGCGATGCTGCACGAATTGCGGATAGCCGATCACGCCGAGCGCATGGGGCATGCGGCCGATGGCGGCGATGATCACATTGTCATTCTCGCCGGCGTCGATCCAGGCGCCGTCCATCCGCAGCGTGGTTGCGGCTTTGTCATAAGCGTCGCGGTCGCGCGCGCGCAGCATGCGCATGCAATGATTGGCGCCGGCGCCCTCCGCCAGCGCGAGATCGATGAAGGAGGCGCGCGTGCCGGAGGTGGTCGGCGGGCCGAAGACTTCGATCGGCGCATCGGGCAGGCCGGCGCGCACATCGCGCCAGCGATGGCGCGGATTGTCGATCAGGCGGCAGTCGCTGTCGCTGGCCGGAGTTTGCGCGGCGAGCGCCAGGAACAGATCCTCTCGCCGCAGCGCCAGCGGGTGGCGGGTTTTCTTCGCCGCGATGATGACGCCCGATAGCCCCAGTTCGAATTCCATCAGATCGCCGGCGCCGTTTTGCGCGCAGCGCGCGCGCTCATCCGCTTTGATCGGGCGGGAGGCGAGGGTGATGGCGGCGTATCCGGCGTCGCCGCCGCCGCAGAACAGCGAGAAGCCGCCGCTGGTGCCGGTTGTTTCAATGATGACATCGACGCCCTTGTCTGCAAGGCGGCGCTTGGAAATATGCGCGAAGGGCGAAACTGTCGATGAGCCGACAATCTTGGTTTCCGCCGCTGCGCCTGCGCAGATGAAAAGATTCGCCGCAAGGCAAATCCGTAAAACTCCCCCGATCGTCATGATGTCCCCCTAAGCCGCGTGGCGCACGCAATAGCGCCGCATGCAGTCGATGATTTCCTGTTCGCTCGCCGGCTTGCGCAATACTGCGTCAAAGCCGCTGGCGAGAAGGTTTTCCGTGTCTTCCGGCAATGCATGCGCGGTGAGCGCAATGACCGGCGTTCTTGTTTCATGGCTTGGCTGGCGCGTGCGCAATTCCCGCGTCGCGGCGAGCCCGTCCATCACCGGCATTTCGATATCCATGAAGATGATGGAGAAGGCGTTGTTTTCCGACCAGGCGTCGAGCGCTTCCTGGCCATTCTCCGCATAGACGACGTCGCAACCGGCTTTGGTCAGGAAGGCGCCGGCGATCATCCGGTTGGGGAGATTGTCGTCGACGACCAGCACGGCGCCCGGTTCGCCGCGCCGGTCATTTGCGCCTGCGATGACGGGCGCTTGCTGCGGCGCTTCGCTCGGCGCCGCTTTTTTAAGGCGCAGCGCGATCAGAAAAGTGCTTCCCTCAGATGTTGATTTTTCCAAAGTCAGCGCGCCGCCCATCGCCTCGATAATGCGGCGGCTGATGGCGAGGCCGAGCCCGGCGCCGCCATAAGAGCGTTCGCCAAGGCGGTGCGCCTGTTCAAACTCCTCGAAGATCTTGTCTTGCTTGTCGGCGGGCACGCCGATGCCGGTGTCGCATACGCGGATGGTGATGTCGGCTTCATCTGCGCGTTGCGCCGGGCGCGCCTCGGCGACGATGCGGACGGCCCCTTCGCTGGTGAATTTCAGCGCATTGCCGACGAGATTATAGACCACCTGGCGCAGGCGCGCGGCGTCGATATCGTAGAGCGCGTCGGTGCAATCGCCGATCTCGGCGGAGAGGCTGAGACCAAGTTCGTCGGCCTTCGGCGTCATCAATTCCGCAGCGGTTCTTATCTCGGCGGCGAGATTGACCGGCGCCGTCGTGATTTTCATCCGCCCCGCCGAATGCTGGTTGATGGTGAGAATATCATTGGCGATGGACAGCATGTGCCGTCCCGCGCCTTCAATATGTTCGGCGTAAAGGCCCTGTTTTTCATCGAGCTGCGTCATGCGCAAAAGATTGGTGAGTCCGATTACCGCATTGAGCGGCGTTCTGAGTTCGTGGCTCATCATGCGCAGGAAATTTGTTTTCGCCTCATCGGCGGCGCGCGCGCGTCCGGCTTCTTCAAGGGCGTTTTGTTCAGAGATCTCCGCGCGGTGGACGCTTTCCTCGATCTTTCGGCCCATGGGTTCGAAAATCAAAATCGATTCCGCGACAAGCAGCAGGATGATCAGCGTCATCAAGATCATCTGAATGATATTGGTGCGGGTGATCGCCTGCTCGGCCTCATAGGTGATGATGCGTGCGATCACATCATGGGTCTGCATGATGGTGTGCATGCCGAGCAGGTTGATTTCAGAGATCAGCGCGCTGGTTTCCGAAGGCGACAGGGCCTCTTCAAGCAGCCGCTCGGCGCTGTCCAGAAACGCTTTCACTTCCTGGTCGAGGGGCGCATTGTCGTTGAAATAGATCTCGTGGACGGTGTCGAGATGGCGTTGCGTGCTGGCGTCTCCCGCATTGGACAGCACCGCATGGGCCTTGCGCATCTGCGCGATGGCGGCGCGTAATTCGGCGCGCACGGCGTCCCGGTCCGAATTATGCGGACCGCTTAATTCATTGGAGAAGAACGCCACGCGCTGGCTCAGCGCTTTTTGCGTAGAAGCGAGCCCGATCAGTTCGGCGCGGCCGGCCTGATGCGATGTCTGGTCAAAAAATATGAACAGGGATGCGCCAACGAGAAGCGCAAGCAGGACAAGTCCGGCTACATATTTTCGTCTGAATAGATGATGCAGGCTCTTGGCATTGATCGTCACCGTCGTCGTCCGCTTTCTCTCCCCGACAAGACGAAGAAAAGCGAAATCTGTAAAAGCGTGCTTAACTGCGACGAAGGTTTCGCCGCATTGCGAAAGAATTTTTTGTGTAAAGCGCGCACAGTGCGCGAGTCTGCATGTCGGTAAAGTGAATTGCGCAAAAATGATTGCGCAACATCCTTAATGCGCTGTCACAAATGCGGCGGCGCCGATGTGCAATTAGAGCGCGCGCAAAGCGGTGAGCAGGGTTTGGAAATCTTCCGGCGCCGCGCGTTCAAAGCGCATGGTCTCGCCGCTGACCGGATGCGCAAAGCCGAGCACTTTCGCATGCAGCGCCTGGCGTTTGAAATTGCGGATCGTCTCAATCGCGACATCGCCGGCGGCGTCGCCGGGTTTGAGACCCGCAAGGCCGGGGCCGCGGCCATAGGTCTGGTCGCCGACCAGCGGGCAGCCGATTGAAGCAAGATGCACGCGGATCTGATGGGTGCGGCCGGTTTCCAGCGTGCACTCGATCAGCGAGGCGAGGGCGTCGCCTTTCAGCTTCGCGCGGGTCCGGCCAAAGGCTTCGATGACTTTGTAATGGGTGACCGCATGACGGGCGCCCTTGCGGGGCTTGTAGTCTTCCTCGTCATCATCCCAGATGAATTCTTCGACCACCGTCATCTTGGTGCGGTCATGGGTCTTGCGGGCGAGCGCGCCTTCGATGGTGCCGACGCCGGGGCGCGGAGCGCCGACCGCGACCGCTTCATAGACCCGGTCGATATCGTGCGCGGAAAAGGCGGCGGACAGGCCCTGATGCGCGGCGTCATGCTTGGCGACGACCAGCAGGCCCGACGTGTCCTTGTCGATGCGGTGGACGATGCCGGGCCGGCGCATGCCGCCAATCCCCGACAGCGTGTCGCCGCAATGATGAATGAGGCCGTTGACCAGCGTGCCGGTCCAGGCGCCGGGGGCGGGATGCACCACCAGCCCGGCCGGCTTGTTGACCACGATGATGTCCGCATCCTCATAGACAACGTCGAGATCCATCGCCTCGGCCAGCGGCGCCGGGTCCTCCGGCGGCGGCGGAACCAGCCGGTAGGTTTCGCCCTGCCGCGTCTTATAGGAAGCGTCGGTGAAAGGCTCGCCGTCGCGGGTCAGGACGCCGTCGCCGATCAGCGCCTTGAGGCGGGTGCGGGTCAGGTCCGGAATTTTGGCGGCCAGCCATTTGTCGATGCGCTCGCCAGCGTCTTCCTCGCCTATGGTCAGTACATAGGCGCCGGATGCGTCCGGTCCCGGTTCTGGTCCTAGTTCTGGCCCGAGTTGTGGCTTGAGGGTTTCATCGTCTGCGGTCATAAGCAGGGCGGTGTAGCGGGCAAAGGCCAAACAAGCCAGTCCCACCAGCCAGTCCGGCAGGCCGCAAGGAGCGAAATCTTCCCGTGAGCGATAATAACCATCATGAAAACGAGGCGTCCCCGGCGGCGGGCGTTGGCGGACTCGCCCAGTCGATCGGCACGCGCAATCTGTGGATCATCATCCTGACCATGCCGGCGGTGTTTCTGGTGGTTGTGGCGGCGATCATCGCGATGTTCGGCAAACCCGGCCGCGATAAAGCGGGCGAAGCAGAAAGCCCGGCGGTGGTTGAGGCGGCTCCCGCCGTCGAGTCCGGCGAGGCGGCGGCGATCATCATGCCTGCGGGCGCGGCGCCCGGTGCGATTGCGCTGGATGGCGACCGGCTGGCGGTGCGCCTTGATGGTCCGGACGGGGTCGTGGTCGTGGTCTATGATCTCGCTAAAGGCGAAGTCATTGCGCGCATTCCGTTCCAACACGCTGATGGCGCGCCTTTATCGGAACGCTAAGCGGTCTCCGGCGCGGCGCGGCGAAAAATCCGTAAACGGAAATTCCGGCTGCGGCATTCCCGGCGGTTTGCGCTTGCGAAGGGAATGCTGCGCTTGCGCTTTGTGCAAAAGTATTTTCGCGAATGGTGCGAATGGTGGAAACACACCATGTCCTTTCGCGAAAACATCTGATTTAGTACAGCCGCAAATATGCAGTCGCGTTCATGTCGCGGCGTGTGAAACTCATGGGGGAGTTTTCTAAACATGAATGACAGGATCATTTTGTCTATTCGCGGCGTATTGGCTGCGGCGATCGCCGCTTCGTGCAGCTTGTTTACATCGGCGCAGGCGGCGGTGATGACCAGCGGATGCGCAAACGCCACCAGTTGCACATTGGAAGAGCTTTATGCGGGCGGGGTCATCACTGTTGATGATGTGATTTTCGATGGCTGGGTGTTGAATTTCGACGACAGCGATGAAGAGATTGACCCCTCGACGATCCTCGTCACCGGCGTCGCGGACGCAACGTCGGCGCACCTTGTTTTCACCATGAGCCCGGCGGTCGAGGTCAACGACAACGCCCCGTTCATTGAATATGATTTCGACGTCCTCGCATCCATGGCCAGCACGTCGCTGCGGACGATTGTCGGCGCGGCTCTTGAAATCGCCTCTGGCGATATTGGTGCGGAAGGCGGGTTCGACTTCTTCGAGGTGAATGCGAATTTGCCGACCTTGCCGGATCTGCTCAGCCTCGATGACGGGGGCGTTGTGTCAACCGCCGCCGCCTTTTCGGTGCTGTCGCTGCTGGCGGATTTCGACTTTCAAGCCGAATCCGATGGCGGCCGCGCGTTCCTCAACGGTTTCATTTTCTCGCTTGAGCTTGCAGGCGATGTGGTTGTCGGCGAAGTGCCCATCCCCGGCGCGTTCGTCTTGATGCTGACCGCTCTTGGCGGCATGGGCGCGATGCGGCGCAAATCGAAGCCGGCGCGCGCCTAACACCGCTTTTGTACGACTATTCAGTCTACCGCTTATCTGATGCGCCAGGCCCGGCGTCGGATGCGTAGTTTATTGGGCCATCAGATCATGGAGAGAGAAATGTCCCTTACAAAGAAAACCACGATGCTGGCGGCGGGCGCCGCCGCCTGTTTCGCGGCCATGGGCGCAACGTCCGGCGCTATGGCGCAAGAGTGCATGATGGGCGAATTGAAACTGTTCGGCGGCAATTTCGCCCCGCGCGGCTGGGCGCTGGCGCAAGGCCAGTTGCTGGCGGTCAGCCAGCATTCGGCGCTGTTTTCCATCTACGGCACGACCTATGGCGGCGATGGCCGCACCACTTTCGCGCTGCCTGACCTGCGCGGCCGCGCGCCGGTGCAGCACGGCAATGGCCCGGGCGTGGTGAATGTGGCCCTGGGGCAGAAATACGGTGCGGACACCACCACGCTGACGGCCAATCAGTTGCCGTCGCACGCCCACACCGCGACGACGGAAACGACGCTGAAGGCGACGACCTCCAGCGGCACAACCAATATCCCGACCGGCAATGTGCTTTCCGATGACGGCAATGACCGCATCTATGCGGCGGGGCCGGCGAACACGGATATGGGCGTCAGCGCCATTGCGTCATCGACAACGGTCGCCCCCGCCGGCGGCGGCCAGTCCGTTACGATCGACGGGCCGCGCCTCGGCATCAATTATATCGTTTGCATGGAAGGGATCTATCCGTCGCGCAGCTAGCGCCGGGCGCCGTCTTGCGATTCAGCCCCGCCCGGTTCCGGGCGGGGTTTTTATTTGTGTGCAGATTACTCTGACACTCTCTTCAGCGTCATTTCGAGAAACTGCGTGCAAGTCTCCTCGACGCAGCGCTCTCCGGTCTCCAGCCACTCGCCCGCATCGGTGAGCCGCGCATGGTACCGCATTCGCGCGCCGGGCCCCGCCGGATGCGACCAGCGATATTCATTCTCGCCCACCTCCGGTTCCGTGCGCGACTGATAGCCTTCCTTGACGAAGGCGTCGAAGCGATAGGTTTTCCCATAGGCGTCGTAGGACAGCACGCCGAAGGCCTTATGGCCGGGGATTTCTTCGCCATTCGCGCCGATGGACCAGCCGCGTCCGTGAAAGACGATCAGCATGCCTTCCAGCTCGCTGTCGACCTGTTCGGCGACCTGAAAGGTCTCGCGCCCTTCCGGGCCGGTGCGCCAGCCTTCGCCGCGCCACTCTCCGACAATCCAGTTGAGCTTGGCCATGGCTTCCTTCACGACAGGCGCGGGCGGTTGATAGGGCTGGGCGAGGGCGCCAAGCGGTAAGAGGCTGGCCAAAATTGCGGCGGACAAGGGTCGGATCTTCATCGGCTGGTCCTTTCTCGCGGGCATTCCGGCGAAATTCATACCCGTATGACCGGGTGCCGCTTGAATAAAATCAAAAGTACTTTATTTTGTAAAGTAGATTTTGTAATGCGCGCCTGCGGGGCCGGTTTTGGGCCGTCGGGGTCTGCGCGCGCCGACGGAATGGAAGATGGAAGGATGCCGACCATGAGTGACGCCTCTTCAGACAAGATGACGCCGGATATTGCGAGCGACCTCGCTTATGTGCGTTCGCTCGCCGAGGAAGGGCGCGATGCGCCGCTGGTTGGCGGCGCCTATTATGTGTTGTGGGGCGGGGTGATGGGCGTCGCGTCGTTGCTCTCCTTCTTTGCGCTTTCCGGCATGATCTCGGTCGGCCCGGCGGGGCTGTTCGGGCCATGGGCGGCGGCGGGGATTGTCGGCTGGATCGCCTCGATGACGCTGGCGCGCCGCCGCGGAAGCAAACCGGGCGCGATGACATTGGGCAACCGCACCGCCGCGGCGACCTGGTTTTCTGTCGGCATATTCATGACGGTGTTCTGGATTGCGCTGATTTTCGCCCATGACGATTTCACCCAATTCGGCGTGCCGAAATTTTTCCTGTTCACCTTGATGTTCCCGATTGCTTTCGGGGTTTATGGCGTCGCGTTTTACGCTTCCGCCGTGGCGGCGCGGGCGCATTGGCTGAAAGGCTTCGCCTTCATTTCCTGGGCCTTCAGCATCACCGCCTTGTTCATGGCTGGCGCCCCCTACCAGTTTCTTGTAGGCGCGGCGGGATGTTTTGCATGCGCTGTGCTGCCGGGATTGATGCTCATGCGCGGAGAACCGAAAGAGATTGTCTAGACCATGAGCGTCGCGCCGGATTTCGATTATCGCGAGATTGACGATGTCATTCACGGGCGGGTGCGCTTGTCCGTAATGGCGTATCTGTCTGGGGCGGGGGTTGCCGACTTTAATGAACTGAAAGCCAAGGTCGGCGGCTCGGACGGCAATTTGTCCGTACACATCAGAAAGCTCGAAGATGCGGGCTATGTTTCCCTGGAAAAGGGATTTCGCGGCCGCCGCCCGCAAACCATCGTGTCGCTGACCGCCAAGGGGCGCGAGGCGTGGATCGCGTATATTGCGCGGATGGAAGAGTTCTTGCGGCCGAAAGCGGCGGAATAGCTTTATTTGCGTGACGACAGGAGCCGCGTGATCAGCCAGATCGGCACCACGATCCCGGCGCCGATCAGGAAATAAGTGCCGAGCGTGATGATGATTTCGCCGACGCTGTCGCCCAGCATGGAGATCAGGTCGCTGACATTGTGGAACAGGCCGCTCCAGAATTCGCGCACGCCGATATTGAGCAGCTTGAACACCGCGCCGACAATCACGCTGGCGATGACCAGCTTGATGATCGTGCGACCGGTTCCGCCGCGCGTCAGCCGTTCTTTCAAGCTTTCTTCCGGCATGTCCTGCTCCTGCTGGCCCTGTTGCTGGCCCTGTGTCTCGTGACGATAAAATAGGCGGGATCGGCGCCCCATACAATGGCGGGGCGCCGCTCGCGCAGGCCGGCGCTAGGCTGCTTTTTCCATATAGATGCTGCGGCATGGGAAGGGGATGGAAACGCCTTCCGCGTCGAAACGCTCTTTCACCGATTTCGTCAGCGCCCATTTCACGGCGAAATAATCGGCCCGCTCGACCCAGACCCGGCAGATAATATCAACCGAAGACGCGCCCAGCGTATCGACGGCGATGACCGGCTCCGGGTCCGATTTGGCGAGGGATTGCTTTTCCACTTCCGATTTGATCAGCGCCATCGCCTTGTCGAGATCGTCGCCGTAAGAGACGCCGAAAACGAGATCGACCCGGCGCGTCGGATAGCCCGCATAATTGGTGATGACGCTTTCGAAGATCTTGCCGTTGGGCACGATGATTTTCTTATTGTCGGGCGTCGCGATCTCGGTGGTGAACAGGCCGATATTCTTGACGCTGCCTGCGACTCCCGCAGCCTCCACATAATCGCCTACGTCAAACGGGCGAAAGCCGAGCATCATCACGCCGGAGGCCACATGGCCGAGCGTGCCTTGCAGTGCGAGGCCGATGGCGAGGCCGGCGGCGCCGATAATCGCGGCGAAGCTGGTGGTCGGCACGCCGAAAATCCCCAGCGTGGTGATCAGCACCAGCGCGATCAGGCCATAGTGAATAAGGCTCGACAGGAAACCGGCAAGCGTCGTGTCGATGCGCCCGGTGCGGGTCATGGCGGCGGCGGCGACATTCTTGATGCGTCCGGCGACCCACAACCCGGCCACCAGAACGATCAGCGCGCCAACCACGCTGGGCAGATAGGCGGCGGCTTTTTCCGTCAATCCTTGCAGGAAAGTCACCGCCATATCGAGATTGGCGCCGCTTGTTTCGGTGGTTGCCGTGGGGGTCGTTCCGTCTTGCATAAGAAATCTCCTTGTCGATTTTCGGCGGGTATAGGACGAACTGCTGAATGCGCCAAATTTTACGCCCCAATAAGTTGAACACGCCGCGCGAAAATACATCCTATGTGATGAATTCTTTCATGAATCCCGCATTCGGTGCGTAGTTATCCCCGCCTTCCGGCACGGCCCTATGATGGGCGCCGTTGAGTTTTGCGATAGCTGGAGCCGGATCACATGGAGCAGTCTCCCCGCCTTTCCCTTTCCTATGTCGCGCCAAGTCAGGCGCAAAAACATGTCACGGTGAACGAAAGTTTCCGCCGTCTCGATGCGCTGGCGCAGGCGGTGGTCCGTTCACGGACGGAAACCGCCGAGCCCGCTTCCCCGGCGGAGGGCGATGCGTATCTGATCGCGGCGGGCGCGAGCGGGGAGGCGTGGGACGCGTATGACGAGCATGATCTCGTCGCCTATCAGGACGGCGCCTGGGCGCGGATAACGCCATTCGAGGGCTTGCGCGTCTGGGTCGCGGATGCTGATGAGTTCGTCATTTTCAACGGCGCCGCATGGGGCGTGCTTTCCGGCGGCGGGGGAGGCGCGGAAACAGCGGCGAAATTCGGGGTCAACACAAGCGCCGATGTGACCAACAAGCTGGCCGTCAAATCCGATGCGGTGCTGTTCAATCATGATGATGTGACGCCGGGCTCCGGCGACTGTCAGGTCAAGATCAACAAGGATGCGGCGGGCGATACCGCATCGCTGTTGTTTCAGACCGGCGCCTCAGGGCGGGCGGAATTCGGTCTCGCCGGCGATGATGATTTCCATGTGAAGGTCAGCGCTGACGGTTCCGCCTGGGCGGAGGCGCTCATCATCGACAGAAACACCGGCGCAGCAACATTCGAGGCGATGGCGGCGACGCCGCTCTCCGTGATTGTTGACGATTCAGGGCTGCCGATGCTTTCGCTCACAAACTATCAAAGCTCGGCCGGCGGCGGCAATTTCACCTTTCAGAAGTCACGCGGGACGAAGGCGAGTCCGTCTGCGGTGAATGCCGGTGACTTTATCGGCGGCTTCTTCGTCAAGGCCTATCACAGCGGCGGCGATTTTTCCGGCAATATCGCTTATATGGGGATGAAGGCGCATGAAAATTTCACGGCGTCAGCCAACGGGGTCAGTTTCGAAGTTCACACAACCTCTGACGGCGCTGCGTCGCGCACGGTCCGGATGTCCGTCTATGAAGGGCTCGTCATGGGGGCGCCGGCCGGCGGCGACAAAGGTCAGGGCACAATCAACGCCGTGGGCGTTTATGACGAGAACACGCTTCTGTCCTGCTATGTCTTCGATCAGGCGCTGGACGGCGCCGTCGACGCGCAGAAATGGGACGGCAAGGTTCCGGACAGGCGCATTGTGGAAAGGGATCTGGAGACGGGCGAGGTCTTGCGCGACGAAACCATCCTTCGCCGCCATGAACCCATGCGCAAATTCGCCGCGCGCATCGGCTCCGACTACGATCCCCTGACCCTCGACGGTTATGCGAAACACTGGAAGGAAAAACGCCATCTCGCCGCGCTGCCGAATGAGGCGGATTTCGATCCGGTGAACGGACAGTTGACCGCAGGAGAATGGGTCCAGCGTCTTGTGGAGACGGTGGAGATTCAGGCGGTGCTGATCGAGGCGCTGAATGAGCGGGTCAAAGCCGTCGAAGCGCGGCCGGGCCGCTCATGACGGCGGGCGTGATGTCAGGCGGGTTTGAAAGTGAGCGCGACGCCATTGTTGCAATAGCGCAGCCCCGTCGGCGCCGGGCCGTCCTTGAAGACATGGCCCTGATGACCGCCGCAGCGCGCGCAATGATATTCTGTGCGCGGAATAATCAGCTTGATGTCTGTCTTGGTGGAGAGCGCGCCGGGAATGAAGTCCCAGAAAGACGGCCAGCCCGTGCCGCTTTCAAATTTCGTCTCGGATTTGAACAGATCAAAGCCGCAGCCGGCGCAAGCGAAAACGCCGTCGCGCTTTTCGTCGTTCAACGGGCTTGTGCCCGCGCGCTCCGTCGCTTCCTTGCGCAACACCGCATAGGCCTCCGGCGACAGGCGGGTTTTCCATTCGGCGTTCGGCAATTGCCATTTGTCGTAATCGGGAATGGAGTCGGGGTCCGGGTTTTTAGCCATGGCTTTTTCCTGTGTCTGCACGCCGCAACCGGCGGCCGCGCCAAGCAAGGCGAGGGTCAGATGGCGGCGGGTCAGTCTGATCATGCCAGTGTTCCTTGGTCTGCAATGAAAAATCAACGGATCTTTTCTAGCGACCGGGCGTTTCAAAGAGAACGCAAGGCGAGTTCACAAAGCGGCGAGAGCAAAAGCAAAAGCCCCGCATCGCGGTTCGATTTGAAAAGGGTCAAGCAGTTGTGATTGTCGCTGGTGTCGAGATGTTTCAATTGCCAGATGAAATGCGCCGCGCCGGGCGCCAGCGCGACATAATAGAGCGGATGGGCGCTGATCAAGGCGCCCGCGAGCGCGAACAAGGTCACCGTCATGGCGAAGAACAGGCCGAGCGCCGGCGCGGTTTTTTCGCCCAGCCGCAGCGCGGTGGATTTAACGCCGATCAGCGCATCATCTTCGGTGTCCTGATGGGCGTAGATCGTGTCGTAAAACAGCGTCCAGAAAAACCCGGCGGCGTAGATCGCGAAGGCTTGCCAGTGCAGCGTGCCGGTCGCGGCTGCATAGCCGACCAGCGCGCCCCAATTGAAGGTGAGGCCGAGCCAGGCCTGCGGCCACCAGGTGATGCGCTTCATGAAGGGATAGATCGCCACCAAAGCGAGCGAGCCGAGCCCGAGCAGCACCGCAAAGCGGTTGAACTGCAACAGCACCGCAAGGCCGATGAAGGAAAGAAAGACGAGAAACGCCCAGGCCTGTTTCACGCTGATTTGCCCGGCGGGGATCGGACGCGCCGCCGTGCGCTCGACCCGCGCGTCGAAATCCCGGTCGACAATGTCGTTATAGGCGCAGCCCGCGCCGCGCATCACATAGGCGCCGATGCTCATCAGCGCGGCGTACCAGAGGAGATGCAGTCCGCCATGGCCGGCGGCGGCGGCCAGCGCCAGCCCCCAATAACAGGGAATGAGCAACAGCCATGTCCCCACAGGCCGGTCGGCGCGCATCAACCGCAAATAGGGCTGGGCGAATGCCGGGGCGCGGGCGGTCCAGTTGCCGGGCACGGCGTCGGGGGTTGCAATCGGGGCGGGGCTGGTCATGGAGCTGATGTAGCGCGGAGGACAGGTCTTGGCAAAATTATCTCTCTGTCATCCCGGACGCGATGCAGCGTGAAACGCTGCGTCGCAGATCCGGGACCCACTCGCCAGCACAACACACCTTGCTGGGTCCCGGGCTCCAACTGCGTTGGCCCCGGGATGACAAATTCAGGCGGCTTGACCTTGCCGCTGGCCGGGGGACATAGAAACCCATGATCCCACGCCTTTACATTGATGGCCCCTTACATGCGGGGCTTCCTGCGCCGCTTACGGCGGAGCAGGCGCATTATCTCAAAAACGTCCTGCGCAGGAATGAGGGCGACGAGCTGCGCCTGTTCAACGGCAAGGACGGCGAATTCGCTGCGCGCATTATCGAACTGAAAAAGAAGGCCGGCGCCGCGCAGGTCACGGAGAAGACCAGGGACCAGACGGCGGAGCCTGATCTGACGCTGTGCTTCGCGCCGGTCAAGCGCGGCCCGCTTGAGGTGATTGTGCAAAAGGCGGTGGAGGTCGGCGCGGCGCGTCTTGTCCCCGTCATCACCGAGCGTACGACAGCGCCGAAACTGAATATCGAGCGCCTGCAGGCAATTGCGACAGAGGCGGCGGAGCAATGCGGGCGGCTGTCTATTCCATCCGTAGGCGAACCAATTAAACTCGCTGCGCTGCTTAAGGATTGGCCGGAAGACCGGCGCCTGATGTTCTGCGATGAAGCGGGCGACGATGCGGCGGCGGAATGGGGCGGGCCGACGGGCCGCGCCGAACCGGTGTTAGATGCGCTAAAGAACGCCGATAGCAAAGCTGATGCGAATTTCCCCTCATGGGCGATTCTCACCGGGCCCGAAGGCGGCTTTTCGCCAGCGGAGCGCCAGCAACTAAGAGCGAAGTCATATGTGACCGCCGCGACGCTCGGTCCGCGCATTTTGCGCGCCGATACGGCGGCTATTGCTGCGCTTGTCTTGTGGCAGGCGGCGCTTGGCGACTGGCGTAAGAGCTAATGTCGCGGGAGCGTGATGGGGTTAAGGCTTGGCGTTTCGCCCCGTGCGCGATAGAGGCAACCCTAGTGGGGATGCGCGTTGATGCTCGCAAATGGGGCTGGAGAATATTGTGACGACCGCCAAAGAACAAACCGGCGCAGCTGTGCCCATCACTTCCCTTGATCAGCTGACGGCGCATCTCGCCAGCGGCTGCAAGCCAAAAGACAAATGGCGCATCGGCACCGAGCACGAAAAATTCGTGTTCTGCCGCACTTCGCTCGACCCAGTGCCTTATGACGGCGATGCGGGCATTCGCGCGATCCTTGAAAAACTCGGGGCCGAAACCGGCTGGGACATCATTGCGGAAAACGGCCTGCCCATCGGGCTGAAAGGCGATAATGCGAGCGTTTCGCTTGAGCCCGGCGGACAGTTCGAGCTTTCCGGGGCGCCGCTCGAAAATATTCACGAGACTTGCGACGAAGTGCATCGCCATCTCGATGCGGTGAAGAAGGTTTGCGATCCGCTCGGCGTTGCGTTTCTCGGCATGGGCTTCACGCCCACATGGACGCGCGCGCAGATCCCGCAAATGCCGAAATCGCGCTACACCATCATGCGCAATTACATGCCCAAGGTCGGCGATCTCGGCCTCGACATGATGCACCGGACCTGCACCGTGCAGGTCAATCTCGACTTCGCCTCGGAAGCCGACATGGCGATGAAATTCAAAACCTCGCTGGCGCTGCAGCCGATTGCGACGGCGCTATTCGCCAATTCCGGTCTCTATGAAGGCAAGGCGTCGGGCTATGCGTCTTATCGCGCGCATATCTGGACCGATACGGATGCGGATCGCACCGGGCTTTTGAATTTCGTCTTTGAAGACGGTTTCGGCTTTGAGCGTTATCGCGATTACATGCTCGACGTGCCGATGTATTTTGTCCGGCGCAACAACAAATTCATCGATGCGGCGGGGCAATCCTTCCGCGACTTCCTTGCGGGCAAGCTGCCGGCGCTGCCCGGCGAAACGCCGACCATGGAAGACTGGGAAGATCATCTGTCTACGGCCTTTCCTGAAGTGCGCCTGAAGACCTTCCTTGAAATGCGCGGCGCCGATGGCGGGCCATGGTCGCGCATTTGCGCGCTGCCGGCGTTCTGGGTCGGGCTGTTGTATGATGAGGATGCGCTGGCCGCCGCCTGGGATGTGGCCAAGGGCTGGACCACGGATATGCGCGAGGCGCTTCGCAATGACGCCGCAAGATTCGGGTTGCAGGCGCAGATAGGCGATCGCAGGGTGCAGGATGTGGCGATGGAAATCCTCGACATTTCCCGCGCCGGTCTGAAAAAACGCGCGCGCATGGGCAATCTGAAAGAAGACGAAACCACCTATCTCGACCCGCTGGTGAAGATCGCGAAAAGCGGCGTCACCATGGGCGAATATACGGCGCAGCATTTCCTTGGTGACCTCAAAGGCGACGCGAAAAAATTGTACGAAGAGTGCAAATACTGACCAACCGCCTCGACGTTTTCGGCGACACGCGTGAGGCCTGCGCGGCGCTCGCCAACAAAGAAGCGGGGTTTGCCCGCGCCCTCGATGCGATTGGCGAGCCGCATATTCGCCGCCGTCCCGGCGGTTTTGAAGCGCTGTTCCGCATCATTGTCGAACAACAGGTGTCGGTGCCGAGCGCCCAGGCGATCTGGGCGCGCTGTCAGGCGGGGATGGATTGCACCGATCCCGCCCACGCGCTTCGTCAGGGCGAAGAGGGCCTGCGCGGGTTTGGCCTCTCCGGTCCGAAAGTGCGCTATGTGACAGCGCTGGCGGAGCACTGGACGTCCGGCGCTATCGACGAGCCGACGCTGGCGGCGCTTGGCGATCAGGACGCCTCTCTCGCGCTGCAAAAAATCAAGGGCATCGGCCCGTGGACCGCGGCGATTTATCTCCTCTTTTGCGAGGGGCGGGTGGATATCTGGCCGCCTGGCGATGTGGCGCTGCTCGGCGCCTGGCGCGCGACCCGCCTTCGTGGGCCGGAGCCGGATATGAAAATGCTTGATGGGCGTGCGGCGAAATGGCGGCCCTATCGCGGCGTCGCGGCGCATATTCTCTGGACTTATTACGCCCATATTCGGGGGCGGACGCCAATTTGAAAAGCCGCGATCACCGGCTGCAAATGGCCGTTTCTGCGCTTCCGGTGCTCATGGGCCTGAATGCACACTGCGCGCCGGTTCTCGAAACCGCCATTTTCGCACGGCGCTGGCGGCTTTTCGACGGCCTTTTTATCGGTTTTTTAGACTGTTGCGAAAATATCGCCCACATCTTCAAACTTCTGTCATGCAGAATCATATATAGGCATGATGGAAACGAACCGGCTAAACTATCACGACAGCAGGGGAGATCCCGCTTTCACGAGTTTGAGTCAGCATTACTGGTTTGATATTTCGGCCTCGCGGGAGGCGCGCTGATGTCTGTTGCGCTGCGTTCTCCCGAGGCCTGTCCGGCGCTTGTTCTGAATGCGGACTTTCGCCCGCTCAGCTATTTCCCATTGTCGCTCTGGTCATGGCAGGACACGCTGAAAGCGGTGTTCCTCGATCGCGTCGATGTTGTCGCGCAATATGAAACCAAAGTGCACAGCGCGAATTTTGAAATGCGCCTGCCTTCGGTGGTGTCGCTGAAAAGCTATGTCAGCCATTCGCGCGCCCCGGCCTTTACGCGATTCAATGTTTTTCTGCGCGACAGTTTCAGTTGCCAATATTGCGGCTCGACGGCGCGCGATCATCTGACCTTCGATCATGTGACGCCGCGTTGCGAAGGCGGCCGCACGACCTGGGAGAACATTGTCGCGGCCTGCAGCGCCTGCAACATCAAAAAGGGCGGACGCACGCCGCGTCAGGCGAAAATGTTTCCGGCCCGCACGCCGACGCGCCCTTCCATGTTTGAGCTGAATGAGCGCGGGCGCGCCTTTCCGCCTCACTACCTGCATGAAAGCTGGCAGGATTTCCTCTATTGGGATTGCGAACTCGAGCCTTGATGTCGGGGCCGGTTTTTTGGCCCTGATTCAACTGCTGTTCCGCTGGCGTTCGCATTGAGGCCGTTGTCTCCTTGGCCTATGATCCATAGTTAACAGACAAGCTTGGCTGGAGGATGCGTCCGATGAAAACCCTTTTGAATTCAATTCCGGCTGCGATGTTGCGCGGTCTCGCCGTGCTTGGCGTGCTGGTGGCGGGTGCGTGCGCCTATAATGAAACGCTGGGCCGCAATCAGTTGCTGTTTGTCAGCCAGGGCCAGATGGCGGAACTTGCAAGCTCCGCCTGGACCGACCTGAAGAAGCAGGAGCCGATCACCACGGATTCAAAATACACCAGCCGGGTCAACCGCGTTGCGCCGAAGATCATTCAGGCCGCAGGCGGCAATCCGGCGGAATGGGAAGTCCAGGTCTTCAAATCCGACCAGCTTAACGCCTTCGCGCTGCCCGGCGGCAAGATCGGCATTTACACCGGCATTCTCGACATCATGGAAAATGACGACCAGATCGCCGCCGTGATGGGGCATGAGGTCGCGCATGTGAATTTCAACCATTCCGGCGAGCGCTACAGCCAGACCGCGGCGGCGCAGACCGCGCTTGGCGCCGGCAGCGCCGTGGTCGGCGGCAGCCAGGTCGGCTCCGCCGCCATGCAGGCGCTGGGGCTTGGCGCGCAGGTCGGCGTGTTGCTGCCATTCTCGCGCAAGCATGAGCTGGAGGCCGACAAATTCGGCGTGCGCTATATGGCCCGCGCCGGCTATGACCCAAGCGAAGCGGTCAAATTCTGGGAGAAAATGTCCGCCAGCAAGAATGGCGCGCCGCCGGAATTCCTCTCGACCCACCCGTCGGATGCGACCCGCATCGCCCGCCTCAAGCAGGAAATCGCGCTGCTTAAATCCGGCTCCTGACCGGCCGCAGGCGCGTTGCGGCGCGCCGCGAAAAACCACGGCGGGACCGCTTGAAATAGCGCCCGCCCGCGCGTAGGTTCCGCGCTCTTCAAAAAGAGCCGCCTTAGCTCAGTAGGTTAGAGCGCTAGATTGTGGATCTAGAGGTCTCTGGTTCGATCCCAGAAGGCGGTACCATTGAGGCTTCCGTGCAGCCCGGCGCGCGACGAAAAAATCAAATATTTTTCAACGGCTTGACCCCGATCCGCCGGGCCTTTAAGGCGACGCCGGCGCGCGCCGAAGGCGGGGGATGGCGCGGCGTTAACAAATCCTTTCGCAAAAACCGCCAATATTGCTTTCTCGTGTGTTAGCTCACGTAAAAACCCGGCGCCCTGTCTCATGCGAATTGCTTTCCTGACGCCTCTCTGGCCAGTGTCTCTGGCGCAAAACGGCATCGCGACCTATGTCGATACGATGCGCCGTGCGCTGGAAAACAAGGGTCATGAATGCGTTATTCTGGCTATGCGCACGCTCGATAATGAGCTTCGCGATCCGGGCCTGTTTCCCGTGGGCCGGCCGCCGCGCGGTTTCGCTGAAACCCAGATCAATCGCGTGCGCGCCGCCTTGAGCGATCAGTATTTCGACTATGATTATGGCCGCCGCCGCCTGGTCCATACGCTGATCGAAGCGCACCGGCAAAAACCCATCGATATTTTCGAGGCCGAAGAAAGCTTCGGCTTGCCGCTGACATCGGTTGGCGCGACTTCCGCGCCTGTCGTGATCCGTTCCCATGGGCCGCATTTTCTGGTGAAGCAGCCGCCCCATCAACGACCGGATCTGCAGCGCATCGCCGAAGAGCGCCGCGCCTATGAAGCAGCGGATGCGGCGTCATTTCCGTCGGGCGCATTGCGCGATGCGGTATCGTCCCGCTACGGATTGAATTTTCCGGTCTGCGCGGCCTATCCCAATCCGATTGACATTGCGCCCGCCAATGAAGGCTGGACCCTCGACGGATGCGACCGCAACACCATTCTTTTCGTCGGCCGGTTTGACTCGTTGAAAGGCGCCGATCTTGCGCTAAAGGCGTTTGACGCGGCGCTGGAGCGCTTCCCGCAGGCGCGCCTTGTCATGGCAGGCGCTGATCACGGTGTCGATGGTCCTGACGGAGCCACGCTGAATTTTCCCGATTTCATTGCGGCCAACCTTTCAGAGCGCGCGCGGTCGCGTATTGAATTTTTAGGCCGCGTGCCGCGCGAAAACATTCCCGGCTTGCGGCGTCAGGCGCTGATCAGCCTGTCCGCTTCGCGCTATGAAACCTTCCCTTACGCCGTCACCGAAGCCTTGGCGCTGGGCGCGCCGACCGTGACCAGTGCGACGCCGGGGCTTTCGGAATATCTTGTGGATGGCGAAGAAACGCTGTTTGCGCCGGTCGGCGATGCGGCCAGCCTGCAAGCGCGGATCGAACAATGCCTCGCCAATCCGGACTACGCCGCGCAGATTGGCGCGGCGGGACGGCGCGCCGCAGAACGCATGTTCGCACCTGAAGCGATCGCTGACGCGGCGCTCGGTTTCTTTGAGCAGGTGATTGAAGCGGCGCAGCGCCGAAAGGCGGCGCAGCCATGAACTTCACCATCGTCGCCGTCATCTTTACAGCCATCGCGGCCTCTGTCGCGGTGCTTGTCGCCAACCGGGAAGATCGCGGCATGGTCGTCTCGATCGGCGCGGCATGGGTGATTGCGGCGGCGATTGCGTTTTTCCTGCCGAGTCGGCCCATCGTGTTCGTCGCGCTTGGCGTCATGTTGAGCGTTGTCAGCGCAACCCATAAGCGCGGCGCAGTGTTCTTGTATCTCGGCGTTGTGGCGGCGCTGCCTGTCGGCATGACCTATGACGTGCCGTTTCCCGGGCTGAATTTTCTGATCAAGCTGGACTACGCCAAGGAAGCGACGCTTATTCTGCTGGCGCCGGTGTTTTTTCGTGTGGCGTTCTCCAAAGGTCCAAGCCACTTAAAGAATGTCGAACGATTGTTATTGTTCTTCACGCTGTTTACCGGCGTCATGTCGCTGCGCGATCTGCCCTTCACCAGCATGTTGCGCGCCGTCGTGGATCAGATGTTGCTGATCTATATTCCTTTTGTCGTCATCAGCCGCAGCTTGACGACGCGAAAGGATTTCGAATGGGCGCTGGCGGCGATTTTCGCATCCTTTGTGATCGTGTCGATGATCGGCGCCATCAGCGCCGTGCAATCGTGGAACTATTACGCCGGGCTTGCTGATGTCGGCAGCGCAAAGGCTTATTTTGATTTTCGCAACGGCTTCGTGCGTGTCGGCGCGACGGTCATTCCCTCGCTGCTCGGCTTTTTGGCGGTGGCGGGAATATTGCTGGCGATGCGGTACCGTTTGTTGAAATCATTGCCCGGGCATATGTTTCTGGGGTGCATCGCGTTGTTTGGCTTCGCCACATTTGCAACCGGCGCGCGCGGCGGCTGGCTTGGGGCGTTCGCCTGCATCGCCTGCTACTACATATTTCTTCGCACCGGCGCGGGCATGCGCAAAATGTTTTATGCAGCGTCCATCGCCGTGGTGTTCGCCGGGTTTACCATGGTCTTCAATGACAGCGATTTGCTGCAGGATGAATATGGCACGGTTTCCTACCGCGCGGAACTCATTCGCACCAGCATCGAACAAATCAAGGATCGTCCGTTTTTCGGCTCAAGCGATTTTATGGGGAGTGCGCGCTTTGCGCATTTGCGCCAGGGCGAGGGGATTATCGATCTCGTCAACGGCTATATCCAGATTGTGCTGTTTTACGGCCTTGCCGGTCTTGGCGCTTTCGTCGCCGCCAATCTGATTGCGATACGCGGCGGGCTGAAGGAATTGAGCCTGATGCCTGATTTTCGCGCCGCCACGCCAGCGCAGCAGGACCAGCGCCGCGTGCTCGCATTTTCCCTGTCTTTGCAATTTGGCTATCTCGCTCTGATCGGCACCATCAGTCTGGTCAATCAGGTTCCAAATTACCTGTATATTTTCCTCGCCTTGCTGGTGGCGCAGGCGCGACTGGCGGCGACGTCGCGCGAAGCGGCGGAGATGGCGGCGGATGCGCCGACCGAAGCGGCGCCGGAGGAAGACCAGCAGGCGCCGGCGCGCGCCAAGGTGACGGGGCCGGTTCCCTATGGAGCGAGATTTGTCCGTCGCACCTGATTTTCGCGCGCTCGCTCTGCGCGCCCGTTCGGCGCTCGGCGACGGGTCTCAATTGCTGATCGCATCGCATGTGACGCAGATGGCGCTGCGCATTGGCAGCAGCCTGATCGTCACGCGCCTGCTTGCGCCGGAAGCCTATGGCGTCATCGGCATCATCACGTCGATTTCCTACATCCTCAACATGGTCTCCGATATGGGGCTTCGGGCTTACATCATCCGCCACGAAACCGGCGATGATGAAGCGATGCAGACGGTGTGGACGGTTCGCCTGATCCGCAACGCCGTATTGTTCGCCATCATGTTTGTCGGGGCGGGGTACTTCGCAGAGATTTACAACGCGCCGGAAACCGCGCTTGCGATCCGTGTTTGCGCATTGCCGTTTCTGATCGACGGCGTCACTGGCTTGTCTTTGAACCTCACCGAGCGCAATCGCGGCGTGGTGCGATTGACCGTGATCGAATTCGTCAAATTCCTCATTCTCACGCTGACGACAATCATCGCCGCTTATTTCCTGCGTAGCTATTGGGCGATCGTCATCTCGATGTTTACGAGTTCGTTTTTCGGGCTGGTCGCCAGCTATACGCTGTTAAAGGGACCGCCTGTGCGTTTCCGCCTGGACCCTGCGCATGTGCGCGATCTGTGGCGCTTCTGGCGCATCATCATTCCCGCTAGCATTGTCGCCATTTTGATGACGCAGGCGAATACGGTTGTCATCGCGAATTATTTTCCGATCGCCGAGCTCGGCAAATTCACTATCGCGACGACGCTGGTGACGGCGGTCATGACGTTGACCAACGAATATGTCATGCGTGTTTTCCTGCCGCGTTTCGCGCAGACCAACCGCGAAGATCCGGCGCGCGCCAAGGAAGTCTATTATAGCGCCAAGAGGTCGATCATCCTGCTTTTCGCTTTTGGCGTGGGCGGGCTTATCGGCGGCGGCGAGTTGCTGGTGCGCATTCTCTACAACGACAATTATCTCGGCGCCGGGCTTTATCTGTCCCTGCTTTGCTTGCGGCCCTTGGCGCGATTATTCGCAGCGCCAGCAGAAAACGCCATCGTGGCGAAAGGATCTCGTCAAGGTCGCGCTATATGCCAATTTGTTCCGTCTCGGCTGGATCCTGACCGCCGGGCCGGCCGCATATTTTCTGTGGGGGCCACTGGCGCTGGTCGCGGCTCTTTGCCTCGCCCAGGCGGCGGCCATCCCCTATCTGGCGTGGGAGCTCCGGCGATTTGAATTGCTGCGCGTGAGGGAGGAGGCCCTGTTGCTGCTGACGGCGGCGGCGGGCGCTGCGATCGGATATGCCTGTTATGCCGGAATTGAGGCGTTGATTGCGTCCGGAACCCTTCCGAATTTCTGAGAATCGGTCCACATGATCCGCTTCGATAGCGAAGAAATGCTGATTTGACGGGCTTTTTCGCGCGGGGGGCGCATTTTCAGTCTTGGGAAAGTAGCTAAAAACTATTTAAATCCTGAGTGTTGGAATTTTAAGAAACTTTCATTTCCCATCCTACCGTTGCTCGTGCAGAGAGACGCCGGTTAAGCCTTTCTCAGTGATCTGGCCCTATTGAAGGTTTTAGTTAACCTTAACGCGATCGCTGTTTTTCCGGGGAGCGGTTGTCGAAAGTTCGCGGGTGCGTTTGATGTTCAGGCTACAGGCGATGTTGCTATCCGGCGCGGCGATCTGGGCTGCGTCCGCACCCATCGCTGCGGCTACGCCTGCTGATCCCAAATATTACGGTTCGCTCTATCCCGAAGACATGGTCGAGCCTGTGGAAAAAGCGCCGACGCAAGCGCCGTCGCGCCGCCGGCTGAACGCCGATCAAAGCGTGGTGAAAGCGCTCGGCGATGCGGGTTACCTGGTGTCGTCGGAAAAAACGCCGATGGATTTCGCCGCCGCCATTCAGCGCGCGGTCGGGCGCCATCCCGCTTTTCATGCGCAAGCGAGCAATCTGGAAGAGGCGGGCGCCATGCGCCGCTCCGCGCGCTCCAGCCTGTATCCGCAATTGTCGACACAGTTTCGCGGCGATTATTCGATCACCCGCGATTTCGCCACCGGCACGGACAATGTCGTGGAATCGCTGCGCCCGCGTGAGCAATTCACCGCCGGGGTTTCCGCCTCGCAATTGATCTTTGACGGCGGCGCCACCATCAATCGCATTCGCAGCGCGCGCGCCTTGAGCGCCGAATATGAAAACGCGCTCGACACGCGGATCAACGATCTCGCTATGGCGGCGCTCACCGCCTATCACGACGTTGCTGCCCATCAGGCGCTGACCGCATTCTCCAAAAGCTTTATCCGCCGTCAGCAGGAAATCCTCGACAATGTGAAAGAGCGCGAGCGTCTGGGCGCCGGTTCGAAAGCCGATGTCACCCGCGCCGAAGCGCGCCTTGCCGCAGCGCGCGCGCGTCTCGCAGAGATCCATGAGAGCATGCGGATCGCGGATATCCAGTACGAAGAATTTTTTGGCGAAGCGCCGCCGCAATTGCGCCGTCCCGCCCTCGCAGAGCCTGCAATGGACTCTCGCAACGAAACGGTGGCCGCGGCTCTGGTGGCCAATCCGGAAATCGCGGTGGCGGAAGCGCGCGCCGATGCGCGTCAGGCGGATTTTAAAGCCGCGCGCGCATCGCGCCTGCCGGAAGTGCGCTTGTCTGTCGATGCGGTGAAATATGACGTGTTCGACACTGGCGATGATTTCGACGTGCGCGCCGGGGTTGTCGTCAATTACGACATTTTCAATGGCGGCGGCCGCGCAGCAGACATTTCCGTTGCGCGCTCACGCGCCAAACGCGAACGCTTCAATGAAGAGCAGACCCGCAAGGATGTGGCCCGCGAAGCGGCGATGGCGTATGAGCGCGTACAAGGCGCCGATGAACGGCTCGCCGCGCTTGGCGAAGCGCTTGTCGCCCATGACATCACGCGCGACCTCGTGCTTGAACGCTACAAACTCTCGCGCGGCGATCTTATCGATGTGCTGCAATCGGAAAGCGATTATTTCGAAGCGGGCGTCGCTTATGTCATCGCCCTGTCCAGTCGCGACATGGCCGGCTATGCGCTGATGGAGCAGACCGGCGATTTGATCGACCGGTTCTCGCCGCAAAATCAGTATGGCGATGAGCTGCAAGGGGCGACGCGATGATGAAAGCTTCGTTCCTGAAAGATCTTGCGCCTACATCGCACTGGCTGTTCGGGCCTTTGCGCGACAATGCGTCGATCTATGGTCAAACCATTCTCGCCGCGACGATTGTCAATTTGCTCGGTCTGGTCTCGTCCTTTTTCATCATGACGGTCTATGACCGGGTGTTGCCGAACCAGGCGGTAGAATCGCTGATCGCCCTGACCATCGGCGTCGTCCTCGCGCATATTTTCGATTTCATGCTGAAATCATTGCGCGGTTATTTCATCGATATCGCCGGACAGCGCCTTGATGCGACCGTCGGCGCCAGCGTCTTTGACAATCTGATGGCGATGCGTCTTGAATCGCGCCGCGGCGCCACCGGCCAGATCGCCGGGCTGGTGCGCGAGTTTGACAATCTCCGGGACTTCTTTTCCTCTGCAACGCTTGTCGCCATTGTCGACCTGCCGTTTATTTTCTTCTTCATCGCGATGATCGCCCTGATTGGCGGACCGATCGCGCTGGTGCCGCTGATCGGCGTGTTGCTGGCGATCGTCTCCGGCGTCCTGATCCAGCCATTGATCATGAAGCGCACCCAGCAGGCGATGGCCGAAGGTCATCACAAAAACGCCGTGCTGATCGAAACGCTGGGCGGGCTTGAGACCATCAAATCCGTGAAGGCGGAAGGGCTGATGCGCGCGCGCTGGCGTTCCGGTGTTGCGCGCCACGCAAAGATTTCCGCGATAGGCCGGTTTTTAAATCAGTTCGCCGTCAACGCTTCCGGCTTTGCGCAACAGGCGAGCCAGGTCGGCGTCGTCGTCATCGGCGTGTTTCTGGTCACCGCCAATGAAATCACCACCGGCGCTCTGATCGCCAGCGTCATTCTCACGGGCCGCGCCATGGGCCCGCTCGGACAGGTCGCTTCGCTGTTGAGCCGCGTCAATGGCGCGCTCGCCTCTTACAAGTCGCTCAATGAGTTGATGACGACGAAAAGCGAAACCGAAGCGGGCCGCGAATATCTCGCCCGCCCTGTCCTGAAAGGCAAAATCGAGTTTCGCGATGTCGCTTTCTCTTATGACGGCTCCGGCGCCAAGGCGCTGGATGAAGTCAGCTTCACCATTGAGCCGGGTGAACGGGTTGCGATCCTCGGCAAGAACGGTTCCGGCAAAAGCACCATCGTGCGTCAGGTGACCGGCGTCTATCAGCCGAGCGAAGGCTCTGTGCTGGTTGACGACACGGATGTGCGTCAGCTTCGCCCGTCGGATCTGCGCGCCAATATCGGCGCCGTGCTTCAGGATGTGTGTTTGTTTTCGGGGAGCATTCGCGAAAACATCGCGCTTGGTCTCGATAGTGTGTCTGACGACGACATCATCGAAGCGGCCAGAATTTCCGGCGTGCATGAATTTATCGGCTCGACCGCAGGCGGCTATGACCAGCGTCTCGCGGAACGCGGCGAAGGCCTTTCCGGCGGCCAGCGTCAGGCGATTGCGCTGGCGCGCGCCCTGGCGCCGAAGCCGTCGATCCTGTTGCTGGACGAACCTTCAAGCGCCCTCGATGCGCAAGCAGAAGCCGCGCTGATCGCGCGCCTTGAAACCGCGACCAAGGGCAAGACATTGCTTGTGGTGACGCATCGCATGTCGATGGTGCGCCTCGTGGACCGGATCATCGTGCTCGATAAAGGGCGCATTCTTGTCGACGGTCCGCGCGATACGGTGATGCGCGCCATGGCGTCCGCGCGTGAACTGAAGACGCGCCGCATTGACCGGCCGAAACTCGTCTCCTCCAACGGCTCGCAGGTGGCGTAGGCATGAGCGGACGCGAAATCTCCACAACGGTCGAAGTCGATGAAGAGATGCCGATTGAGCCGGCCAAGGCCGCGCAATTGCTGCTCTATATTCTGGCGGCGCTTGTCGTTGTGACGCTCGTCTGGGCGTCGCTGGCCAAGCTTGACCGGGTGACGCGCGGGCAAGGCTGGGTGGTCACCTCGAACCAGTTGCAGGAGTTGCAATATCTCGAAGGCGGCATCGTCAAGGAGATTGCTGTCTCCGCCGGAGACCGGGTTGAGGCGGGCGACATTCTCGTCAAGCTTGATCCGACGCAGATCAATGTCGCTTTTGCGCAAGGTCAGGAAGGCTACAATGTGCTGGCGGCGAAAATCGCGCGGCTGGAAGCGGAGGCTGCGCTGAAGCCAATCGAATTTCCTGAATTGCTGGTGAAAGCCTCGCCGCGCGCCGTGGCGAATGAGCGCCAGCTTTACGAAGCACGCGCCGAAGAACTCGCTGCGTCACTGGAAATTGAAGAAAAGAAACTCGACCAGCGCAAGCGGGCGCTTGATGATGCGCGGGTGGCGCTTGAGACAGCCAAGGAAGCCTCGACGCTCGCCACCGAAGAGCACCGCATCATGGACACGCTGGTCAGCAAGGGCATTGAGCCGCAGGTCGAATTACTGCGCGCGCGCCAGCGCGACGCCGCGGCGAAAGGCGACATGCAGCGCGCGGAAATCGCCGTGAGCAGCATGTTGCTGGAGATCGGCGAGGCCGAAGGCGAAATTGCGCGCATTCGCAAAACCTTTTCCGCCAAAGCCGCAGATGAGTTGAACAACGCCAAGGCCGACCTTGAAGAACTCAAGGGCGAGCTGCCTGCTTTGCAGGACAAGGTGGCGCGGACCGATGTGCGCGCCCCGGTGGCGGGCGTCATCAACCGCGTGCTGGTGTCGACCATTGGCGGCGTCGTCGCGCCCGGTGAAACAATTGTCGAACTGGTGCCGAGCGAGGATCTGCTGCTGGTCGAGGCAAAAATCAAGCCTTCCGATATTGGCTTTTTGCGCATCGGGCAGGAAGCGCGGGTGTCGATCAGCGCTTATGATTCATCGCAATATGGATCGCTTGACGGGGTGATTGAAACCATCAGCCCGGATGCGATCGAAGACGAGAAAACCGGCGAACGGTTTTACAACATCACCGTCAGGACGTCTGCGGAAGCGCTCAAAAGCAAGCGCGGCGATCTGAAAATCCATTCCGGCATGGCGGCGGAAGTTGCGGTGCTGAACGGCAAACGCTCCGTGCTCGCTTATATCGTCAAGCCGATGAATGTGGTCTCGGCAAAAGCGCTGCGCGACAAGTAAGCCTAAGGGCGCTTCAACCGGTCTCGAATATCGGCCTCCCGGCGCATCACTTTCATCGGCGACCAGGTGAGCGCGCGGGCGATCTCCGCGACGCTGGCTTTGCGCCCGCGCTGGCGCTCATGACGGAGCGCCCATATTTCCGGCAGGCCCTTCACGGCGTCTTTCACTGCGCGAAGATATGATTTCACGCCGCCGGAAATCGAAAACCGCACCACCAGATAGAGATTGACCAGCAGGTGAAACGGCAAGGTCGTAATCAGCAGCGGCAAGGGCATGTTGAGCGCATAGGCCCAGATGCGGTTGCGATGACCGTGATAGACGGTGAAGTCGCTTGCCTTGCCGGTGACGCCCGAGCCTTCATGCAGCACCACGGATTTCGGCGCCTGTATGGCGCCGCCCCCGGCGAGCCGCAATTTAAAGCCCAGATCAGCGTCTTCGGCGTAACAGAAAAACCGTTCTTCAAAACCGCCAAGCGTTTCAAAAACCGGTTTGCGATAAAACGCCGCCGCGCCGCAGGGCGCGAAGCACTCGCCCTCTGGCGGCAGCGTGCTGACGGGCAGGCCGTGACAGCCGCGCCATGCAAGGCCGAACGCGTGATAGGCATCGCCCGCGCCGTCGATGATGTCAGGATTGGCTGCATCAAGCTGGGTCGAACCGAAAGCGTCGATCTCCGGATGGCGCGCGGCGGCGGCGGCGAATTCCGCCAGCCAGTCATCCTGCGCATAGGCGTCCGGATTGAGGAAAGCGAGCCACGCGCCTTTCGCGGTTTTGGCCGCGAGATTATTGGCGGCGGCGAAACCGAGATTGGCGCCCGCATCGATCAGGGTGACGGCGCTGTCGGCGCGCGCGTACTCCGCCGAGCCGTCAGTCGAGGCATTGTCGACAATGATTGTCTCGAAATCCTGAAAGGTCTGCGTCTTCAGACAGGCGACGCAGCGCGCCAGGCGCGCGCCCGAATTATAGTTGACGATGATGACCGAGATTTGCGGCGCCATCAGGCCCGTTTATGGCAGGCCGCGGGTTGAGGCAATGGACACGCCGCCCCAGACGCGTCGTCAGACACGGCGCCAGATTGGGCGGCGCTTGGCGCCCGCGCTGAGCATTGCTAGGGGTATCGGGAAGACGCAAGGAAACATTGAGCCATGGCGACTGCGACGCGCAACGCTTCGGTCACCGCGACGAGCCCCAGAGGCCGCAAGGCGACATTTTCGAATGACGGTCCGGCGGCGTTTATCCTTGGCCCCTGCGCGCTGGAAAACGCTGATCATGCGATGATGATGGCGACGTCCCTGCGCGATATCGCCGACCGGGCCGGCGTGGAGGCGGTCTACAAAACCTCTTTCGACAAGGCGAACCGGACCAGCGCCAAGGGTTATCGCGGCGTGCCGCTGGACGAGGCGCGCGAGGTGTTTCGCGCCGTGCGTGAAGAGGTCGGCCTGCCGACGCTGACCGATGTGCATTTGCCCGATCAATGCGCGATTGCGGCGGAGTTTGTCGACATTCTGCAAATCCCGGCCTTTCTTTGCCGCCAGACGGATTTGCTGCAGGCGGCGGCGGAGACGGGCCGCGCTGTTAATGTGAAAAAGGGGCAGTTTCTGGCGCCCTGGGACATGCGCCATGTGGTCGACAAGCTCGACCAGTTCGGGGCGAAGGACATATTGGTGACCGAGCGCGGGGCGAGCTTCGGCTACAATACGCTGGTGACGGATTTCCGCGCCATCCCGGAACTGCGCGCCAATGGCGTGCCGGTGGTGTTTGACGCCACGCATTCGGTGCAACAGCCGGGCGGGCAAGGCGCGACTTCCGGCGGCCAGCGTGAATTCGCGCCTGTCCTGGCGCGCGCCGCCATGGCGGTCGGCGTCGGCGGCGTCTTCATGGAAGTTCATCAGGACCCGGACAATGCGCCATCGGACGGGTCGAACATGATCCGGCTCGATGAGCTGGAGAGCATTCTTAAAACGCTGAAGGCTTTTGACGATCTCAGAAAGTCGGCGTCATTGCCGCTTTAGGCGCGTTCGTTCCAGCTTTTGATTTCGGCTTTGCCGCCCGCGCCGATCTCGACGCGGCCCCATGCGGCGGTGGCAAGCTTGCGCGGAAAATCGCCCTTGCCGGCGCCCGCCGCATCGAGCGCAAAACGGGCGACGCCATTGCTGGTGACGGCGAGCACCGGGCCTTCGAGCATCGAGCATTCCATGAAAAAGGCTTTCCAGTCCTCGATCAAGGCTTCGGGATCGACGATCCAGCCGGGCGGCGCAACCGCATTTTCATCCCAGTTTTGCAGGGCTTGCGCGCCGATCCGGGCGATGACGTCTTCCTCCGGCGCGCCCTCATCGGGGCCGTAATCGATCTCGGTCAAAAATGGCAGGATCTCGACTTTGGCGCCATGCGATGCAGCGGTCGCGGTCATCATGGCGCGCTTTAGGGGCGAGGAAAATACATCGGAAAAATAGACGCCCTGCGTTTCGAAATGAGCGGCGAGCGCAGCCGCCTGCATCACACCGGAAATCGACAGCGGCAGATCACTGCGCGCGCCGACGCGCTGAACGATGTCGTTTTTTCCGAAAGTATTGCCGTGGCGAAGGATATAGAGATCGTTCATGCGCTGAAATACTCCGCATCCGGATCGCCGCGCCCGGCGATGAGCGCTTCCAGCCGATCCAGATCTTCCGGCGTATCTATGCCGCTGGTTGAAATCGCCGATGCGGCAACTGGCACGCATTGAATGCTCATGCCGTTTTCGAGCAGGCGCAATTGCTCTAGTCCCTCGGTCAATTCCAGCGGAGACGGCGCCAGGGCGGTGAAGCGATGCAGGGCGCCGGTCTGAAAGCCGTAAAGACCCACATGGCGCCAGACGGGGAGGCGTCCTCCGTCGCGCGCAGGGTCGCTTCATTGCGGATCGCCGGAATGATGTTTTTGGAAAACCACAAGGCCCGATGATCTTCGGCGAAGACGCAGGTCGTGCCGCTGAACGGCGTTTCGCGTTTCGCCGCGCGAAAGGCGTCGAGCGCGTCCCAGTCGAGCCGGATGACCGGCGTCGCCGCGTCGGCCTGAGAGCGCTCCAGCGCTTCAACCAGTTGGGTGATGTAATTGACGGGGGTGAAGGGCGCGTCGCCCTGGAGATTGATGATGAAGTCGGGGCTTGCGTTCAAGGCCTGGGCCGCTGCCAGCGCCCGGTCGGAACCGCTGGCGAGCGCCGGATCGGTCATGACCGCCTTGAGGCCCAGCCCGGCGCAATGATCGGCGATGCGCGCATCATCCGTCGCGACCACATAATCTGCATCGCCGAGCGCCTTTGCGGCGGCGGCGGCGCGGATCGCCACACGCTCCACCATGCTCCGCCCGGCGATCTTCGCCAGCGGCTTGCCGGCGAAACGCGACGAGCCGTATCGGGCGGGAACGACAATCAGCGTCTTCAAGCGGTCTCCTCCGGCAAAACTTAATCGTTCATAAGCTGACAGGCCGCCTTTGACGAGGTGTTAAGAAGCCGTTGGTGTTTATTACGCTGGCGGCGCGGCCTAGACTGCGTTTTTCAGGACAACGGAGACATGATGACCGGCATGGGTGAGGCAAAGGGCGTCGATTATCTCGCTGTGGCGCGCGAGGTGCTGCGGGTCGAAGGCGAGGCGGTTGCCGGTATGGCGGCGGGGCTGGGCGAGGATTTCCGCCGGGCGGTCGAAAAAATTCTGGCGGCGGAAGGCCGCGTCATCTGCGTCGGCATCGGCAAGTCCGGCCATGTGGCGCGCAAGATCGCCGCAACGCTTTCCTCCACCGGCACCGCCGCCTATTTCGTGCATCCGGTTGAAGCGAGCCATGGCGATCTCGGCATGATTCAGACGAGCGATATTGTGCTCGCCCTGTCGCGCTCCGGCGAGACGGCGGAGATGGATGACCTTATCCAATATACGCGCCGTTTCGATGTGGGGCTCATCGCGCTCACCGCGAATGGCGACAGCACGCTGGCGCGCGCCGCTGACATCGTGCTGCAATTGCCCGACGCCCCGGAAGCTTGTCCGGAAACCAATGCGCCGACCACATCGACCACCTTGTCGATGGCGCTGGGCGATGCGCTGGCGGTGGCGTTGTTGCGCGCGCGCGGCTTCGAGGCGTCGCATTTCAAAGTGTTTCATCCCGGCGGCAAGCTCGGCGCCATGCTGAAAACGGCGGGTGATTTGATGCGTTCGGGCGACGCGATTCCCGCTGTGCCTGAAACCGCGAGCCTCGCGGCGGCGCTGAAAGAACTGTCGGAGAAAAATATCGGCTGCGTCACTGTCATCGCTGAAAATGGCGCGCTGGCCGGCATTATCACCGACGGCGATCTGCGCCGGATCATCGCCACGGGAAGGACGCCGGAAACCGCGCAGGCGGCGATGACCGCCAATCCCATCTGCGCTGCGCCGAAGACCCTTGCGGGTGCGGTGCTGCAGCAGATGAACGACCGCAAGATCACGCAGATCCCGGTGGTGGAGGCGGGGCGTCTGGTCGGCGTCGTGCATATGCACGACATCTTGAAAGCGGGCGTTTTTTAAGGGCGTCGCCGTCCGAGCTTCAGCACTTGCGCCTCAAGAACGGCAAGCCGCGCGCGCAAGGCGCCGATCGTTTCGTTTTGGCGGTGAAGATGCTGGAGCATGGTGAAGCGCGAATATAAAAAAGCCGCGCCCGCGACCAGCATCAAGGCGAGCATGGCGGCGGCGAAAACCGCCAGCGCTGGCGCAGGCTTGAATGCAAAAAGCCATACAAGAAAAGCGGCGGCGGACATAAGGGCCGCAAGGGCGCCTTTATTGCGATAGGCGGCGATGAAGGCGCGCAATCTTTCGCCGCGCGAAACCGGCGCTTCGGGCGCTTCTTCCGCAAAGGCGTCCAGTGTTTCGCCGGCCGGGCGCGGGGCATCCCCCTCTTTCATGAAGGCGTCGATTTGAATGAAAGGAAAACAGCGGACGCCGGATTGCTCATTGCCATTGAAGACGCTCGCCCCCGCCGCCGCCATGAGCCGTGCGGCGCGCCGCCATGCGTTCACATGAAGATCAGGGCGCGGATTAGGCAGATTGAAACGGTCGCCCGTCGCCTGGTAGCCCTCAAAATAGTAATTGGGATTGGCGCCGTCGCGTACGATCTCAAGCTCTATGCCGTCGCGCCGCGCGGCGCCGTCGACTACTTCCTTGTAATTGGCGTCGATCCCGAGCAGCACGATCTGATCATAACCCATGCTCGCCGCCCAGAGCGCAGAATGGCTGCCGGTGGTCACCGGATCGACCGCGAGTATCGCGGTGGACGGGCGTATGGCGTCATAATTGACGACGCGCGCGCTGGCGCCGGTTTCGCCCAGCGCTTCGATCAGATTGGCGCGCAACAAGAACCGCTCAATGCGCCCTTCTTCGATCAGCTCGGCGATGGCGTCTTTGTGCGACAGGCCCACCACAAGATCGAGGCAGGCGTAATAGCGCGGGCGCCAATTGATCTGGCGCCAGTGCCGATAGGCGGCGTTCAGGCCGACCGTCGCATAGGCGGAAAGGGAGGTCAGGTCGACTTTGCCGAGGGAGGGGCCGTTGCCGAGAATGAAGGCGGTCTCGCCATTGACGCGGGCGACGCCTTGTTCCGGCGCATGCGCATGTTGGGGGGCGGTGTCGGCGGCGGTCATTCGCGCAGATATGTCACCGCTCGCGGGATTAGTCTAGCGCGCGCTATTTCTGGGACTCTTGGAACAGCAACAGGCCTTCGTCGGTTGGGCCGTCATATTTGATCACGCCCTGATCCAGCCAGACCACCCGGTCGCAGAACGCCTTGATCATGGAATCGGAATGGGTCGCCATGACCAGCAATCCGGCGTTTTCCATGATGCGTTTGATGCGCTCATTGGCGCGCCGGCGGAACGAGGTGTCGCCGGCCCCGAACACCTCGTCGATGAGCAGGACTTCCGGCTGGATGGCGGTGGCGATGGCGAAGCCGAGGCGTGTCTTCATGCCGGCGGAATAAAGGCGGATGGGAAAATCGATGAAGTCCCCAAGCTGCGCGAAGTCGACAATGTCGTCCGTCACTGCTGCGATTTGCGCGCGCGAAAATCCGAGCGTGCGCGCCGACAGGAAAATGTTTTCCCGGCCGCTGGCGTTGAAATGCATGCCGAGGGTGGAGGTAAAGAGCGTCGAGATTTTCCCCGACGCCTCATAGGTCCCTTTCGTCGGCGCATAGATGCCCGCGAGCACGCGCAGCAAAGACGATTTCCCGGCGCCATTGACGCCGATCAGGCCTGTCTTTTCGCCGGGCTTAATGTCCAGCGTGATGTCTTGCAGCACTTTGCAGACCTGGCCATTGCCGCGGCGTTCGATGCGGGGATTGGTTTTCGCCGGCGGGGCGGGCCTGAACAGCGCGCTTAATGAAGCGCCGCCAATCGGCAGATCAAGGCTGACTGATTTGAGACTGATATGGCTCATAACTGCGCTGTGTTCTCTTTGAACATGAGGAAGCTTTCTAGAGCGAATAGATCAGCCGGTTGCGGAACGCCGTTTGAACCCACACGGCCAGCAACAGGCCGCCAAAGGAAACGGCGCAAACCACAATCCAGGTGAAAGAAGACGGCGCGCGGCCTTCTATCGGCGCACGAACCAGTTCCAGAAAATACGAAAACGGATTGTAGTCCGAAATGACTTTCCGGATCCCCGCGTCGCCGCGCCAGATGATCGGCGTGGTGAAGAAGAAGAAGCGCACCACGGCGGGCATGAGAAACGGGATGTCGCGAAACTGGGCGCCTAAAATGCCGAAGACGACAAGGCAGGCATAGGTGAAGCAGGCGAGGAGAATGGGAATCGGCGCCAAAAGCAGAAGCAGAACCGGATTGGAGACCTCGCCGTAATAAAGCACCAGCGCGATCGGCACGGGAAGCTGAAATGCGCTCCGGAAAAGCAGGAACGAGATCTTTCGAATGGTGATGTAGGAAAGATCGACGGGCACATTCTTGATCAGGTCGGCCTGCGAGGTGAAATGCGACGGACCCTCGGTCAGCGCCGATGCGAGATATTCCCACATATAAAGGCCAATGCCCACATAGATGACATACTCGCCGAAATTCTCGCCAAAGGCGCCATGCAGAATCAGCGCGAGGGCGGCGATCCACAGCGCGAGTTGAAAGGTCGCCCAGAGCGGACCGAAATAGGATTGGCGAAAGCGCGTGATGAAATCATACCAGCCAAGCTCGACCGCGCCGCGATATTGCGCGATGGCGGAATAGGTGCGCATCAGGCCGTGATTGTTGAGGAGGCGTTGATCGCTCATGGCCGGGTTTGCACTTCGCGCAATCGCCCATGCGTTGCGGGGCAGGGATATCCGGTCAGGGAAAGGACGTGTCGGGCGGAATTGGGCGCCATGGAAAACCTTTTACAAACTGCGCTTTCATAAAGTCTTGACGGGCAGGCAAAGCCGGAGAGCGCGGTTAGCCCTCTTCGTGCTTTGCAACGTGATCAAGAAACCAGCGATAGGCGTCTTTCAGGCCCTCGCCGAGCGGGATTTGCGGGCGCCAGCCCATGGCGGCGATCTTCTCGCCCGACATGAGTTTGCGGGGTGTGCCGTCGGGTTTTGAGCGGTCATATTCAAGCTCGCCCTCAAACCCCACGGCGTCCATGATCATTTGAGCGATTTCGGCGATCGTCTGATCGGCGCCGGAGCCCACATTCACATGGCTCGCCTCGGAATAGGTCTTGAGGAGGAAGATCAGCGCGTCGGCGCAATCATCCACATGCAGGAATTCGCGCCGGGGCGAACCGGTGCCCCAGATCATCAGGGATTTGTCGCCGCGCAGCTTGGCCTCATGGGCCTTGCGCATCAGCGCCGGCACCACATGAGAGGTGGCGAGGTCGAAATTGTCGCCGGGTCCGTAAAGATTGGTCGGCATTGCGGAAATGTAATCCGCGCCATGCTGGCGCCGATAGGCCTCGCAGAGCTTGAGGCCGGCGATCTTCGCGATGGCGTACCACTCATTCGTGGGCTCAAGCGGTCCCGTCAGCAGCGCGTCCTCGGGAATCGGTTGCGGCGCGAATTTCGGATAAATGCAAGAAGAGCCTAGAAACAGGAGCTTTTCGACGCCCGCGCGAAACGAGCCTTCGATCACATTCGTCTCGATGATGAGATTGTCGTAGAGAAAATCCGCCGGATAGCTGTCATTTGCGAGGATGCCGCCGACCTTGGCGGCGGCGAGCACCACAGCGTCCGGGCGCCGGTCGGCAAGAAAGGCGTGGGTGGCGGCCTGGTCGCGCAGATCGAGTTCTTCTCGTCCGGCGGTGACGATCTCGCAGCCCTCGGATCCGAGGCGGCGCACGACTGCCGATCCCACAAGACCCTGATGCCCGGCGACATACACGCGTTTGTCTTTAAGCGGATACATATGATTTCTGTTTTTCAGACGCTACGATTGTTTTGACATAGGCTGAATTCACTAGACGATTCAACCGAACCAGTGTGTTGTGTCACTCCAAAATCGCGTGTTCTGCGCGGGCGCTGATTTTTGATCGGGTCAGTGATAAAGATCAATGGAATATAGGCCAAATGCCGGTTTGACAAGCTTGCGGCCCGCTCCTAGACCTCGGGTAAAGGGGCGCGTTGCGCAAAGTTAAACTGGCGTTTTGAGGGATTTCTAGATGGCGAAAAAAGCGCTCATTACCGGAGTGACAGGGCAGGATGGCGCCTATCTGGCGAAATCACTGCTGGAAAAGGGCTATGAGGTCTATGGCGCGGCGCGGCGCACATCGTCGTCCAATACCTGGCGCCTGGAAGAACTCGGCGTCGCTGACGACGTGCGGTTTGAGGATTTCGACCTGTTCGAGCAGGGAAACATCCTGCGCACCATAGACAAGGTCGCGCCGGACGAGGTCTACAATCTCGCTGCGCAGAGCTTTGTCGGGGTGTCGTTCGAACAGCCGCTTTACACCGGCGAGATTGACGCGCTCGGCGTCACGAGAATTCTCGAAGCGATTCGCCTGACCAATCCGGAAGCGCGTTTCTATCAGGCGTCGACCTCCGAAATGTTCGGGAAGGTGCAAGATGTTCCGCAATCTGAGAATACGCCTTTTTACCCGCGCTCTCCCTACGCCGTGGCCAAGCTGTACGCCCACTGGATTACGGTGAATTACCGTGAAAGCTATGGCATGCACGCAAGTTCGGGCATTCTGTTCAATCACGAAAGCCCGCTGCGCGGCGCTGAGTTCGTTACGCGCAAGATCACCTATCAGCTTTCTGAAGTGAAACATGGTCTGCGCGACCAGGTCCGGCTCGGCAATATCGACGCCAAGCGCGACTGGGGCTATGCGGCGGAATATGTCGAGGGCATGTACGCCATGCTCCAGCGCAATACAGGCGATGACTATGTTCTCGCCACAGGGCGCACCCATACGGTCCGTTCATTTGTCGAAGCGGCGGCGCAAGCGCTTGGCTTCGACCTTGAATGGCGCGGGGAAGATTTGACAACCGAAGGCGTCGATAAAAAGACCGGCCGCGTTATCGTCAGCATTGATCCGAAATTTTTCCGCCCCGCTGAAGTCGATCTGTTGATTGGCGATCCGGGCAAGGCCCGCAAGCATCTTGGATGGGAGGCGACCACCAGCCTGGAAGAGCTTGTCACGCTTATGGCTGAAGCGGATGAGCGCCGCGTCATGCAGCGCAAGGGAAACTGACGCGGACGCTGCGCCGGGTTTGTAATGACGGAAAGCGGGTATGCGGAAGCAAATCGTCGTCAACTGCGAAAAGCTTCCGTTTGAAAATACGCTGGGCGTTGCGGGTTTTTTGCTCCAACTATGCTCGGCGCTTTCAGACGACAATGACATCATTTTCGCAATGAAAGACATCGCGGCGCTTGAGACGGCGCCGACAAAGCCGCTGATCGAAGGCATGTGTTCCGACATTGTGTCGCTGGCGGAGGCTCGCGCGGGCGCGTTGAGCCGCGAGGCGATTGAGCTTGCGCCGCATCACTTTCAGTTGCCCAATATCTGCGACAGGTCGGTCTTGATCTGTCACGATCTTCATGTGTTCGACATTGGCTGGAAGTACAAGAATGTCGAAAGCGTGCGTGCAGGTTTCCGCAATAATTTGACCAGCGCGACCGTGGTGATGACCGAATTTCCGCGCACTTTCTACGATATAGAGCGGGTGGCGGGCATATCGCTGATGAATTTATACCTGACCGAATCGCCTTTGCTGCTCGATACGCAAGTTGTGATGGGCAAGGGGCGCGCGGCGGCAGAGCCGTTCCTTTTATATCCGGCGCAGTTGCAGGCGCATAAAAACCACGAAGCGCTGATCAAGGCCGCCAGCACGCTCAAACAGGAAGGCCAGCCGGTTCGGATTGTGTGTTCCGGATCGGATTTCTCGGCGGACATCACGGATAAATTGAAGCAGCTCGTTGCCGATCGCGGTCTTCAGGAGTCGATAATCTTCCCGGGCCGGATCAGTGATGAAGAGCTGACCGCGCTTTACCGCGATTGCGCCGGCGTCATCATTCCCAGCATGGCGGAAGGCGGCGCCTATGTGGCTTTCGAAGGCATCGCCGCAGGAAAGCCGGTCGCCGTCAATGACATCGCCTCGGCGCGGCAACATCTGAAAATGGTTCATGGCGAGGCGATCTGGTTTGACTCGGCAAGTGAGACGTCGACGCTGCAGGCGATCCGCGAAATTCTGGACGTTGCGGCGACGGACCTGCCGGCGCTCAATGAAACGGCCCGCCGGCGCATTGGCGAGATGAGCTGGGCGCGCGTCGCCGGGCAGTTTCAAACTGTGTTCGACTGGCTTGCCGGGGAGCGGGATCGCCCGACAATGTGCGTGGACGCCGATGGCTGGAACATTGACTACAAATAACGCAAAAAGCCTGACGGCGGGCGCGGCGCCGGGCGATGGCGAAGAGGGATAGGAGGCTCACGCAATGAGCGAACGAGATAAGGCTTCCGATTCTGCATTGCGCCGCGAATGGGCTGAGATTGAGAAGACAATTCAGGGCGCTAATGAGCGCGAGCGCAATCGTGAATGGGGGCGGCTGCGCGAAGAGTTCTTTAAAAACAATGGCGGCTATATGGACCCGCCAGAGGACGATGTCCGGCGGCTTGCAGGCCTGAAAGATAAATACAAAGGCAAGCGTATCTTCATAATCGGCAATGGTCCGAGCGTGAACAATACGCCGCTGCATCTTCTCAAGGACGAATACACATTCGGGGTGAACCGAATTTACCTCCTCTATGACCGCATCGACTGGCGGCCGACTTTTTATACGGCGGTCGATTGGCGCGTCGTTCCTGACATCGCCGATGAAATCAACACGCTCAAGGGTTCGACCTTCTTTTTCGAAGAGCGCTATCGCGGTCTTCTGCGCGAAGGCGAGGATGTGTTTTTTTACACCCATAAGGACGCGCCGCCGCATTTGCCGGACCAGCAGCGCTTCGCTTCTGATGCGTCGCTTGGTGTGCGCGGCGCCGGTTCCGTGGTTGGAACGGCGGTGCAGCTCGCGTTTCATATGGGTTTCGATCCTATCTATCTGATCGGCTGCGACCTTGGCTACAAGGTCGAAAAAACCGTCACGCAGGAAGGCGACGATGTGTTCGGAACGGGTGTGAAACTGCACCTCACCAGCACGCGCGATGACGATCCGAACCACTTCGATCCGAGCTATTTTGGCGCCGGCAGCCGCTGGCATGATCCAAATGTTGAGCGGATGATCCGCGGCCACCACCAATGTCGCTACGGCGTGCTGTCCAGGAACCGGCAAATCTACAATGCGACGGTCGGGGGCGAGCTCGAGGTTTATGAAAGGCGGGAGTTTTCGGAGCTGTTCGAGGAGAGCGCGCCCCGGCGGGACGGCGGCGCCCTGCATGCCGAAGCGCCTGAAGAAAAGGCGCAAACCGCATCCCGGCTTGTGGCGAAGGCGGAGGGGCTTGCTGCGAAGACGTCTTTCCTGCTGGGCGTCGCGAATGGCGGGCGCGCGCCATCGCCTGAAAAAACCGTGGCTTTGCTGCGCCTGCTTGACGATGCCGGGCAGATTCCTTCCGCTTTTAATCGCGGCGATGATGCGAAGTTGCGCGGGGCGCTTGATGACGCGCTGGCGTCGCGCGCGAAGAATGCGGATTGGTCGCTCACTTTACTTGTGGATGATTGCTCCGTTGATGCGGAAATTGTCGACGGTAAGTTCGTCAAGAGAATCGCCGCAGCGCCGACAACAGCCGGGCAGGCGCCTCTTGATATCGCGACGATCAGCCTGCCCGATAGCGGTCAGTTTTCAGCTTCGATCGAATATGACTTCGCCGGTGAAGCAGGCGCTGCATTCGAGCTTGTTGATGCGGCGTCAGGCAGCGTGCTCGCCTCGATTGGCGCCGCTAAAGGCAACAATAAAATCTCCTCTGCCGCCTTCCGGGCGCCAGACGGCGCCAGGAAAATCCTTCTGCGCGTCGCGAATGGGGCAACCGCTGAAACGGTCTATTTTTACAAAGCCGTGATCTGCGCGCTGAAGGATGCGCCGCCTGTTTCGGGGCGGCCCGCCAGCGCTATTTCACGGCCGGATAAAAACGAAGCGGCGTCGAAGGCGTTTCAGCCAGTGACGAGAGAGCCATTGTCGCTGCCCGATCTGGATAAATTTTACCGGCTGCAAAACAAATTCGCGGGGGAGCGTATTTTTATTATGGGCAACGGCCCCAGCCTGAACAAAACGCCGCTTGAGCTCTTGAAAAACGATTATGTTTTTGGATTGAACCGCATTTCGCTTCTGTTTGAGCGCGTGTCCTGGCGGCCGACTTTCTTCACCGCCTTCGATGTGCGGGTTGTGCCGGACAATGCGGAGGAATTCGCCGAACTCGACGTGCCGTACAAATTTTTCTCCGCCCGCTACAAGTCTCTGCTGGGCGATCACTCATCGCATTACTGGCACCATACAAAAGGTTTCTATGAGGGGTTTGAAGGCTGTTTCGAGCCCACGGCGCCGTTTTTCGGCTTTGGCGGCGGCGGCACTATTGCGGTCATCGCGACCGAGCTCGCTTTTTTCATGGGCTTCCGTGAGATCTATTTGATCGGCACAGACGTGTCATACTCGGTGCCGAAAACCGTAAAACAGTCGGGAGAAGACGTGTTTGGCGACGGGGTGAAGCTGCAGCTCGAAAGCACGAAAGATGACGACCACAACCATTTCGACCCGCGCTATTTTGGTCGGGGCAAGAAATGGCACAGCCCGAATGTAAGAGACATGAAAATCGGCTTTTCCCGCGCGGCGTCCTATATGGCGCAACGAGGCGGCAGGCTGATGAACGCGACAGTCGGTGGTGAGCTTGATGAGATCGAGCGGGTCGAGTTTGAATCGCTTTTTTAAAGGATGTCTGCCTTGAAAGTGCTTTACGACATTACGACGCTGGGGAAGATACACACGTCGACCGGCGCGAACCCTGCAGGAATCTACCGGGCCACGGAATCTCTCGGCGCGGCGCTGAGCGCTGTTGATGGGGTTGATTTATATTTGTGCTCGGCGCGCTTGGAGCGCGAAAACGCCGTACGCTATGTGCGCGAAACCGGCGTGTTCGCGCCGGAGCAATTTCTGCTGCCGTCCTTCGCCGAAGGCGGGGCGTCCCGTAGCGCGCTTTCGGCATTGAACAAGCCGGGCTTGCTCTCGAATGACATGCAGTCTTTGCTCGATGCGTATCATGCTGAAAACTACAAGCCGGACCTCATTTATAATCCGGGAAAATTCGACATATATCATTTCAACTGGCGCGCCGGTCCGACCGTGCCGGCTGAGGCGTTTCCAGCCATTGTCGTGAATGTCTTTGACGTGATCGCGTTGAAGCACCCCGAATGGTTCGTGAAAGCCGGCGAGCGAAATACGATCGGCGACTATCTTACGGGACTTCTCAGATCGGTGCGCCCGCAGCACACGATCATCGTCAATACGGATCATGTGAAATCCAATTTGATCGATCTCTTCCCGCATCTGTCGCCGGAACAGATCGAAGTTGTCCCGCTCGGCGTGTCGCCGCGCTTCCGTGTTGAGAATGATCAATCACGGGTCGAGGCGGTTCGCGCGAAATATGGCGTCCCCAAGGGGCGGCGCTATGTTCTGTGCGTGAATACGCTGGAGCCGCGAAAGAACATGCGCGCGGCGATTGAAGCCTTTGTGCATCTCATGCAGGAAAACCCGATTGACGACCTTTGCCTGGTGCTGGCGGGTTCCAAGGGGTGGCTCGACGAAGAGCTTCATGCGCTGGTCGGCACGCTCGACAAGAAAAAAGCGCCGGTGATCGTGACGGGGTTTGTCGATGATGACGATCTGCCGGTGTTGTATTCCGGCGCGTCGGCGTTCTGTTATCCATCGCTTGATGAAGGTTTCGGTTTGCCGATCCTGGAAGCAATGAAATGCGGCGCGCCTGTGGTGTCCTCGAACCGCCCTCCTTTGGTGGAGGTTGCGGGCGAGCACGCCATGTTCGCCGATCCCAACGATCCGCCCGCCATCGCCGAAGCGCTGCACGCCGTGTTGACGGATGAAAAGCTCGCCGCATCGCTCCGGGAGCGGGGCGTCAACCGCGCAAGCACCTACACCTGGGTGCGCAGCGCCAATGTCGCGAAAAGCGCCTATGAGCGTGCGATCCAGCGCCGCCGCACGACAACGCGCGCGGCCAAGCCTCAATCGGCGGCCTTGTCCGTTTCGCAGGATGTCGATCTCGCCTCTGTGAAAAACAAATTCGCGGGCCGCCGTCTTTTCATCATGGGTGATGGAGATCATTTGGCCGATGCGCCGATAAATCTTCTCAAAGGGGAATGCACCTTCGGCGTCGGTGATTTTTACCGTTTCTATGACCGGCTGGACTGGAAGCCGACCTTTTATGTGGCCGGCGACGGCGAGCTGGACGATGAAAAGGCGCGTGAACTGAACGGGCTGGCGGGCTCGGTGTTTTTCTTTGATGAAAAAAACAAAGACCGGCTGCGTGAAGGGGGCGGGTCTTGTTTTTACAAACGCCTGCCCGGCTCGCAAGGCGAAGCGCTTCCGCGCGATGCGGCGGAGGGTCTGTGCGGGCCGGCGTCCCCGCTTGTCGCGGCGATCCAGATCGCCCGGCATATGGGCTTCGATCCGGTCTATCTTGTGAATTGCGATGAAGTTTCAGGGGCGCAAACCGGTCCCGGCGATGACTGGCATAGCCAAGTCAAGACGATCCTTGAAAACGAAGGGCGAAGAATCTTCGATATGTCTGAAAACAATGCCGGGCCTTCGGCCTATGATCGCCGCACCTATAATGCGATTTTTGCACGGGAAATAAAACCTGACCTGCCGCGCTCAAAGCACGCGACGCTTGATGAGACAGAGGTTATTTCCTCGCTCTACGGGGCGGCTGGAAACCGGATGCGCACGATGATCGACGTTGGCGCGCATAGGGGGCACAGCGCCAAGCATTTTGTCGACAAAGGTTGGCAGATTCACTGTTTCGAGCCCGACGCATCGAATCGCGAGCATCTGATGAAACGGTTTAGGGATGCGCGCAATGTCACGATCGACACGCGCGCAGTCAGCGACAAGCCAGCGAAGGGCGTTTCCTTTTTTGCCTCTGAAGAAAGCACAGGCATAAGCGCGCTTCATGCTTTCCGCGAGACGCATGAAGAAAGCGCGCGCGTTGATGTGACGACGGTCGCGGACATTATCAAGGAACACGATCTCAGCCATATCGATTTTCTCAAGATCGATGTTGAGGGCTATGATTTTTCCGTGCTGAAGGGCGTGCCCTGGGATCGCCTCAAGCCCGATGTCATCGAGTGCGAATATGAAGACGCCAAAACCGTGCGCCTCGGCCATAAATGGCAGGATATCGGCGACTATCTGCGCGAAAGGGGGTACACGGTCTATATCAGCGAGTGGCACCCGATCGTGCGATATGGCATCCCGCATGACTGGCGCCGGGTGGTCCCCTATCCCGGCATTGAAGTGCCCGCGAATTCCTGGGGGAATATTTTAGCCTTCCAGAAAGACCCCGGTTTCGAGGCTGTAACAAAGGCATTTGAAGCTCATGTCACGTCTCATAAGGCGCGCAAGAAAGCGCAAGCCGCCGCGGCGGCAAAGCCCGGCATTGCTGTGACGGCGGCCAGTCAGCCGGTCGAGCAGCCTTTCTATGCGGCCTTCGGGGAATGGGTGCGGGTGCGTTCGCCGCGGCTGTTCGCCGGCTTGCGTCTGGGGCGGCTTGGTCTGGCGGGTTTGTGGCGCCGACGTCGGTGGACAGTTCCGGCGCTTGCCGCGCTTTCTCTGGTCATGTTGGTCGGATTGCTGCCGGTTGGTGCGGAATTGCGCATATTGCTGTGGGGCGGCGGCGCTTTCGCCATCGCCATGTTCGTCAGTTTCTATCTGGCGCTGCGCATTTATCAGCACGCCGCGCGCCTGTCCGGGGAGACGGTGGCGCTGCGCGCCAGCCTTGCAAAGCAGAACGCCGAAATTGCCGTCTCCAAACGGCATGCGGTCAATCTGTCGGAGCGGCTGAAGCTGCAACAGCAGAAAATCAGCGAGACGGCGGCTGTCGTTGAAAAAAATGCAGCGCAACACGCAGAGACGCAAAAAGCGCTGGAGCAGGCCCGCGCCGAAGTTGCAACGGTGAAAGAAGATTTGGACCAGCTTGAACAGAAGCTGACGGCCGATATCCAGTCGGCGGTCGCGCAAAGCACGAAGAGCTTGAACACAAATATCGTCAACACGACGAAAGCGAGCGAAGAAAAGCTACAGACCCAGTTGAGACGCCGGCTTTCCGAAGTGGGCAGCCTCCGCGAGCGCATTGGGTCCAGCGAAAGGCAGATCGGCGATCTGCGCTATCCCGATGCGCCGGGCACGCTCGTCTTTTTCGGGCATCACAAATGCGCTTCGCGGTTTTTCCGCAATGAAGTTTTCGCCATCGCCGCCGAGGCGACCGGTGGCCGCATTCGTCGCTATGAAGTCAAACACCCTCCCTTCCATTATTCGATGAGCGACGATCTCGATTTGAGTAATATGGACTTCGACAATCTGGGTGAGGATGCCCGCGATCTTGTGCTTTTTTCAAACGCCACGGACCGTTCGCTGTCGCGAATCAAGGACGCGACGGATGACTGGCGAGGCCTTCGCATTTTGCGCGACCCCCGGCAGGTGCTGATCTCCGACTATTTCCACCATAAGGGCGAGCACGATACGAATACCAATGGATGGGTCTGGGACCTGTTGGTGAAAGACCAGCCTATCTTGCGTGAATTGCCGACGGAAGAAGGCATCCTCCATGAGCTTGGCAGCATCACCAAGCAGATCATCGAAACCCAAATGCTAGCGCCCTTTGATGACGAGCGAATCATGACCATCAAAATCGAGGAATTTTCAAAAGACCCGCAGGCTTATATGCGGAAAATTTCGGAGTTCTTCGGCGTCGTCGATATCGCTGGCGTCAATTACAAACGAACCGGCGCCAATCCCGATAGCGGTCCCTGGAAAGAGCACTTCACGCCGCGCATAACCGAGGCTTTCAAAGAGCGTTACGGCCAGGCGTTGATCGATATGGGGTATGAAGACGATATGGATTGGTGATGCCGGAGCTGGCGGGGCGGGCGTTGTCCCGCTTCAGTTAAGCCCGGCATTCGCCATCACGGCTTTTCATAGCCCAGTGCGGCAAAGTCATCGTCGTAAAATTCAACGGCGCGGGCGAGCGTTGCGCCTTTGAGATAAGCGGTCCATGGCTGGCGGTCGGTTTTGCGTATGGCCGGGATGACATCCGCCGTCTTGCCGACACGCGCCAGCACCTGGTTCAGATCCGCCAGATAGGTTTCATATCGCCCGACAAAATCCGCCGCCGAAAGGCAATTGAAGGGATGTGTCTGGGGGATCGTGTGATGGCGAAGGCTTTCTTCCATCGTCTTGCGGCGCTCATCATATATGATGCTTTCATCCTCAACGATATCGAGGAATTTTTCGATGCCGCCTTCGAATTTCCGATACTGGCTGAAGTCGCGCCATGCGGAAATCAGACGGTCCAGCGGGTGCCGCACGAATGCGAATTTGAAATAGCCCGCCCAGTCATCGGGGATGGCGCCGAATTCGGGGCCCACATAATTCGCCTTCCATAGGCCGCGCCGGATCGTTGATCCGCCATTTTTGGGAATATGAATCAGCACGCAATCGGGGTCTTGAAGAAGGAAATTTGACACGGCCCGCACGCTTTCTGGTTTGGAAATTTCTCAGCATTTAAAGGCTAGGCGCATTCGCCAGCGATGTTGAGTGTTTTAAGCCGCAGGCCGGATAAAGCCGGCGCGCGAATGGCTTAGACCGCAAGCGTTTCGACCATATTGATCATGCCCAGATGCGGGCTTTGTTTGATGACAATGCGTGCGGCCGGAGAATCGAGGCGAAGTGCGGTCCAGCCAAAATAATGCTGCATCGTGAACAGGGATGTCGAAGAAATGCTGTAGGCGCGGCCTGTTGCGCCCGGTTTGATGAATGCTTCGACGGGGACGCCGGTTTCCAGCACGTCAACGCCGTCCGCCTCCGTCAGCAAGGGACGATCAGATGCGCGCGGATGCGCCTTGAAGGTGACGGCGGCATCCTTTTCGCGCCTTATGGCGTCTATGAGGCGCCGGTAAATGTCGCGCTCTTCTTCCCAGCTTATCCGTTTGATGCGGAACAGGCTTGTCCCCAACACGACATGATGCGCCAGCCAACCGCCTGGGGGTTTGATGCGCGCCGCCATCGCGATGCGCGCGTAAATCTCCGCATAGTCGGCATAGGCCAGCGGGGTCTGGGGAATGGCTGAAAGATAAGGCGGCGTCGGCAGACCCGGCGACAGCGACAGAAACGCCTCAGATGGAAAGACGACGCCGTAGCGTGCGAACTCGCGCTTGATGTCCGCCTCGTGGCGCCAATAGCTCGAAAGCCCGTTGTCAAAAAATACAAACTCATCGGGAGCGAGGAAGGCGTAGAAGGATTGGTGTAACGGCTTGTGGATGGCGTTGCCGTACACGATGCGCCGTGATGCGCGTTCACTCAGTTGCGGTTCGGCATATCCGTCTGAATCAAAGTCGCTCGCCGATACGCGCTCGAGCGGCGCCATGAGAATCCGGGCCTCCGGGAACGCGTCGGCGGCGACTTGCATGAACTCTTTCATCAAGCCCGCCGGCAGTGATCCAAAGCCGCCGAAAAGCACGATTTTCACAATGTCGCCGGCGGGGGCGATGGCGCCGGTGCGTCGCCGCAAGGCGGCGAGAAAATTCGCCAGATCGGAAAGTCCGGTCACTACGCCGATATGTTCAGTCGTCATCGTTCTATCCGCTTGTCAGCTGGCATATGCGGAACGTAATTCTCACGTTGCGGCCAATTCATCAACGCAATGACGGCGAGAAAGTGCAGGGCGTGATGGCGGCGGAATTTTTCGGGTGCCCCTTATTTGCCCTTTGCGCTGCGGGCGATTTTGAGGAGGCGTTGTGCAAATGGCTGGATGAGTTTTGCAACGCCTGGCGCCCGGTCATGCAATGCATCGGCGAATTTTCTATAGGCGGATCGTGGTTGCGGCGGGCCGGCGGTTTCGTAAATCGCGGCGCGGGCGCCAAGTCCAGCGAGTTCGCCGGGAGGCGAACCGGCGTCGGCCAGCATTTTCCGGAAAGCGGTTTTCATTGTCTTGAGGTCAAAATGGACGAAGGCGTAGTCGCGCGCGGCGGCGCCCAGGGCGCGGCGTTTGTCTTTGTCTGCGGCAAGCGATGCAAGGGCGTCTTCAAGCGCCGCCGCATCGGGGCGCGTCACCATCAGCGCGGCGCCGGATTGTTGAAGAAAGCCCAGCGTTTCAATATCTCCCGGCCCATAGGCCAAAATCGCCGCGCCGGCGGCCATGGTTTCAGGAACCTTGTTGGCGAAAGAATATTTCAGATAGGTTCGCGTCGCCTCGTCGAAATTATAGGCGATGAGAAGAATATCCGCTTCCGACAACCAGCGCCGATAGGCGGTCTCGTCGAAATTCGATCGCGCGAAGGCGACGCCTTTCAGCGCGTTTAGCGGCTTGCCATACGCCGCCATCCAGCTTTTATGCGTGCGGCCTTCAAGGCGAATGGGTGCGCCACGCTGCGCGAGATTGGAGACGGCTTTTGCAACGGCGGCGACACTATCTTTGGTTGTGTCGGGCGCGAGCGATCCGGCATAGCGGACCACAACATTGTCTTTTCCCGCGCGGTCGACCGCAGGCCAGTCTGCTGGGTCGACTCCATTATGAGCGACCGCAAAGGGAACGCCATAGCGGTCGCCGAAAATCCGGGCCATGCCTTCGGAGATGGCGAAATTGACCGCTGATTTTGCAAATAGCGCGCGCAGATCGCGGTCCATTTCTGCATACAGGGCGGGGTCTGATGTTTTCAGGCGCTCCGGCCAGTCATCCATCATCCACAGCGCGAGACCGGCGCCCTGGGCCAGTCCCGCTTCGATGGCTTCCATGGAAAAGCGGTGAAACATGAGGGAATCGGCTACTGGCCGATATAAAATGATTTGCGGCCTGAACGCTTCCGTCAGCTTGTGCGCCGGCAATGCGTCGCGTGGAACCGCGCGCGGCGCGTAATCGGGACTGGCCGCGAGTCCGAGATGGTCAGCGCCGAGATCCATAATATGTAAAAGCGCGTCATCGCGCCAATCATCGAAATAGGCGGCTTTGAGCGTGCTGGTGGCGGCAGGCCCCGGAATGGCGGTGAAGTCGAGCAGGAGTAAGCGGGGATCGGTCAAGATAGCGATTCTTTCTGGGCGTAAGCCGGCAGCCTTACCCGATTGGGCGGGGGCGTCCAGTCGAAGCTGCAACCGAGCAGATCTGTCGTTTCGAAGCTGAGATTTTATTCGGGGTTCTAATTAGCCCTGTTTGCTCGATTGAGAGTTGCCGGGAAAAGGGGCGCTGGTTAATGTCGCGGTTTACTTCGGAGGATTCATGGACATTCTGCTAAGCGCTTTGCGCGTTCCCGGTTTTGAGGCGATACTTGAAGCCTATGCAGCCAGCGGAACGCCCATGAAGAATGCGTTGGATGGCGGCGCCGGCTCGGGCCAGACCTCTGAGTTCATGGCCAAGCATCTTGCGCCTGGCGGCGTTGTGCACGCCTTTGAACCTTTCCCGGGCAATCATCGTTTTTTCGCGGAACGCGATCCGCGCGTTATTCTCCACAAGAAAGCGCTCTCAGCAGCGCCCGGTTCGGTTCCCTTTCATGTCCCCGCCGTCGTCGCAGAAGACTCCGCATGGGGCCGTCGGGGCCTTGCGGGATATTCGTCGGGCGGACGGATCGCGAAAAAAGACGGCGGTCACAATTATGATGTCGAAGCCGTGCCAGCGGACGTTTATCTATCGGATGAAGGCCCGATCGATTTCGTGAAGCTTGATCTCGAGGGCGGCGAGGTCGAGGCCATGAAGGGCATGCCGAAGATCATTGATGGCGCGCGCCTGTTCTGGATCGAATTCAAGGGGCAGCCGGAGCTTCTGTCCTCGCTTGTCGAGTCCGGCATGCTGCTGTTTGATACTTCTTATCTGTTTTACGGCGATCCCAGCGAAGAGGCGTTGAAGCTGTTCGAACCCGAGCGGACCAAGATCGGCATGTCCAACGGGCGCACCGCATGGACCGGGTTTCGGAAAGTCGGTTGGAACGCGTATCTGTCTGAATTCGCTGATTGCGCCAAGCATTTCAATATGATCCAGACCGATCTGGTCTGCGTGAATCGCCGCCATCTCCGGGAGTTCACCCAGGCCCTCGCCCGGCTGTGAGGCCAGGCTTTCCGGGCCTGGTCTTTGGGGTTCACTCAGCGGGCGGATTGCGGCATAAATGCTTGCGAAAACGCCAGTTTCGACCCGCTAGGAAAGCGCCCGCATGAGCCCCCGCACGAGCCAAGGCCGGATCAGCATTGTCTTCCGCTCGTTGAACGAGGAGAAATGGCTCGGTGATGCGCTTGCCGCCTGCAAGCAGCAAGAGGCCGGCGACTATGAGGTTGAGATCGTGCTGGTCGATTCCGGTTCTACCGACCGGACGCTGGAGATCGCGGAAGCGCATGACTGCCGCATCGTTCACATCAAGAAGTCCGATTTCACCTTTGGCCGGTCATTGAACTATGGCTGCGAGGCCGCGACGGGCGATTATCTCATTTTCATTTCGGCGCATTGCATTCCGGGCCATGAAAAGTGGCTGGTCAATCTTGTCGCGCCGCTGGCGGATGGCCGCGCCGATTATGTCTATGGCCAGCAGATCGGCCACGACGTAACGCGCTTTTCCGAACACCAGGTGTTTGCGCAATATTTTCCCGATCACGACAAGCTCCCGCAGGAAGACTTCTTCATCAACAACGCCAACGCCGCCATCCGGAAAGATCTCTGGGCGAAGCATAAATTCGATGAAGCGGTAACCGGTCTTGAAGACATGGTGCTCGGCAAGGCGGTCATGAAAGACGGCGGCAAGATCGGCTATGTGGCGGATGCGCCGGTCATTCACATTCATGAAGAGACATATAAGCAAACGCGGCGGCGTTATTATCGCGAGGCGCTCACCCTGCGCGAGATCATGCCGGAAGTGCATTTTCATCTCACTGACTTTGTGCGCTACTTCGCCGCCGGGGTGTTCCATGACTTTTCCGAAGCCCTGCGCGTCCGGCGCTTCTGGTCGCTGGCGCCGGAGATCGTCATGTTCCGCCTGATGCAATATTGGGGCACTTATCGCGGCCATAACGAACACCGCGCTCTTTCCCGCGCCCAGAAGGAAAGCTATTACTATCCGCGCCCGCAAAAGAACGCGCCGCATCGCGCGCGCGGGTCTGCGAAAGGCGCGCATAAGGCGCCTGCCGAATAACGCTTTTGTATAAGGATTAAACGATGATTGGCGATGGCAAGCGCCTGACGGCCCTGTTGCCCATGAAGGCGCATAGCGCCCGGGTGACGTCAAAAAATTTCCGGATGATCGCGGGCAAGCCGTTATTCCGCTGGGTGCTCGACGAAACGGCGGCGCTGGATGCAATCGACCGCATTGTCATCAACACGGACGCCCGGTCGATTCTCGCCGATAATGGCCTCAAAGACGGCGACTATGACGGCAAGGTGATGATCCGCGACCGCAAGCCGGAAATTTGCGGCGACTTTGTTTCAATGAATCTTGTGCTGGGCGATGACATCGCCAATGTCGCCTCGGATTATTATCTGATGACCCATACAACCAACCCCTTGCTGCGGGGCGAAACGATTGAGTCGATGGTTGCGGACTTTCTGGCGGCGGAGGCGAAAGGCGCGGCAGATTCTGCTGTTTACAGTGAACCGCCATCAGACGCGGTTTTATACGCCCGAAGGCGCGCCGATCAATCATGATCCGGCGAACCTCATCCGCACGCAGGACTTGCCGCCCTATCTCGAAGAAAACTCCGTATGCTACCTTTTCACCGGAGACAGTTTTGCAAAAACCGGCGCGCGCATTGGTGAAAAGCCGGTGCTGTTCGAAACGCCGCGGCTGGAATCGGTCGATATTGATGAGCAGTCCGACTGGTATATGGCGGAGTCCCTGTTGATGCGCGTCGCCGCCGGCGAAGCATTGCCGAAGGAATAGATCAGATGAGCCGCCCGAATATTCTTGTCACCTGTCCGCCCATGCTGGGCCTCATTGATGAATTCGCATCCGCTTTCGATGAGCACGGACTCGATTTCACCCCCGCAAAAGTCACGCAGATTTTAAGCGTGGAAGAGCTTTTGGACATCGTCCCCAACCATGATGGCTGGATTATCGGCGACGATCCGGCGAACCGCGCCGTGGTGGAGGCGGGCGCCAAAGGAAAGCTGAAGGCGGCGGTGAAATGGGGCGTCGGCGTCGACAATGTGGATTTCGCGGCGTTCAAGGATCTTGGCTTGCCGGTTGAAAACACGCCCGGCGTGTTTGGCGGCGAAGTCGCGGATGTAGCGCTCACCTATACGCTGGGTCTGGCGCGCGAGACCTATCGCATCGACCGCGAAATTCGCAACAATAATGGCTGGCCGAAGCCGAGCGGGATTTCGGTTGCGGGCCGCACGGTCGCCGTGGTTGGTTTTGGCGATATCGGCTCGCAAACGGCGAAGCGCATCATCGCCTGCGGCGGCAAGGTCATCGCCTATGACCCCATGTACAAACCCGTCGCCGGCATAGAGGTGGAAACCGCCCAGTGGCCGGCGCGTTTGGACGAGGCGGATTTTCTGATTTTCACTTGCCCGCTGAACAACGCAACGCGCGGCATGTTCAATCACGACATTTTGCCGAAGCTGAAACCCGGCGTGCGCATCGTCAATGTGGCGCGCGGGCCGGTGGTGGTCGAGGCGGCGCTGCTTGACGGATTGAAGAGCGGCCTTGTGCATTCTGCGGCGCTTGATGTTTTCGAAATTGAGCCGCTGGCGGCGGATAATCCGTTGCGTCAGTTTGACCGCTGTATTTTCGGTTCTCACAACGGGTCCAATTCGGCCGATGCGGTGCGCCGCGTGAGCCACATCGCCATCGGCAAGATCGCCCGTTTCCTCGGAACCGCTTCATGACAAAGGCCGTCCTCATCACGGGCGCGGGCGGCGGCATTGGCTCGGCGATGGCGGCGGCGTTTGCATCGGCCGGCTGGCGCGTCATCGCAACTGACAAACAAGGCGGCGGCGAAATTATCGCGGAGGATATCGGCGCCTTCGCGTCCGATCCGGAACGGCTTGCGGCGTTTTCAAAAAAAGTGCGCGACGCGCTGAAAGGCGATGCGCTTTCCTGTCTCGTGAACAACGCCGCCATTCAAAATCTTGGCCGTCTCGATCGCTTAACGACGCAAGAGATTTCCGAGACCTTCAACGTCAATGTCATCGCGCCGATGCTGCTGGCGAAAACCTTTCTTCCCGAGCTTGAAGCGACGCAAGGGGCGATCATCAATATGGGATCGGTGCACGCGCAATCGACCAAGCCGGCCTTCGCCGCTTACGCCACGTCAAAAGCGGCGATCCATGGGCTGACCCGCGCGCTTGCGGTCGATTTGGGCCCCAAGGTGCGGGTGCATACGCTCGCGCCCGCGGCGGTGAACACGCCAATGATGCGCGCCGGTTTCGAAGACAATGAAGCGGCGCTGAAAGAGCTTGAAGGCGTGCATCCCGCAGGGCGTATCGCGACGCCGGAAGAGATCGCCAAAATCGCGTTGTTTCTCGCTTCCGATGACGCCGCCTTCATGACCGGTTCTTGCGTCTATGCTGATGGCGGCGTGCTCTCCCGGCTCCACGACCCCGCATGAGTGCGGCGCTTGAAATCGGTCAGGCGCGCTGCATTGCGCCGCTCGCCGCCGTGCTGGGCGAGGGGCCGCTTTACGACCCGCGAGAAGGAGCGCTCTATTCGCTCGACATCAAGGGCGGGAAGATTTTCCGATCTGATCTGGGGACGGAAGAAACAAAAATTTACACTGCACCCGGCATGGTGAGCGCGCTGGCGTTGGCGCAATCGGGCGGATTGCTTTGCGCGCGGCGGGATGGTTTTGCGCGGCTACACTTCGAAAAAGATCAGGCGGTTTTCGCGCCCATTATTGATCCGGAAAAGGATTTGCCGGGCAACCGCTTCAATGACGGCAAGGCCGATCCGCTGGGCGGTTTCTGGGCCGGCACCATGGATGACAGCGAAGAAGAGACAACCGGCGCCTGGTGGCGCCTGACGCCGGACGGCGCGGTGACGCAAATCGACTCTGGCTATCATGTGACCAACGGCCCAGCTTTCGATGGCGCGCGCGGGCGCGTGTTCCTCACCGATCTCGGCGAAGCAGACAGTCTTCGTCGCCGAGACGGATGGCGCATCGATCTCGAACAAGCGCGTTTTCTTGCAGTTCGGCGATGGCGACGGCTATCCCGACGGCATGGAGATCGATGCTGAGGGCTGTCTGTGGATCGCTTTTTGGGACGGCGCCTGCGTGCGGCGGTTCTCGCCCGATGGCGATCTGTTGCTGGAGGCAGCGCTGCCGGTCCCGCGCCCCACCAGCATCGCCTTTGCAGGCGGCAGGATTTACATCACCTCCGCCAGCGTCGGGCTTGATGCTGAGGCGATGAAAAAGGCGCCTCTCTCGGGCGGGCTGTTTTGTTTTAACTCGCCTCGATCACTTGAATGTTCGGCTCGCTATGTGAGCGATGCGTCGCTCTGAAACGCGCGGCGTCAGGACAAGGCAATATGAGACAGAATGGCTGGCGCCGGTCCCGCATTTTTGATTTCCAGGCGGACGGTTTCGCCGCGCGCGGCGGGCGCATCGAGCGCAAGAGTGACAATCCCCGCTTCGCGCATGATCGCGCCGCTTTGGTTCGGCGATGAAAGCGAGACGTTTTCCGCGCCTTCTGTAAAATGCGCATCGATGCGCGCGAGCGGCGCGTCATAGCGCACCAGCGGCAATTGCGCGGCGCCCGCAATATGTCCTTCGCGTCCGAGGCCATGAATGAGCGCCGGCGGTTTTGAGATTTTCCCTCTGAGGCCGCGCGTCAGCTTTTCCGGCAGGGCATATTCAAAGGCGTGGTGGAGTGCGAAGCCGATCTTGCTTTTCACGCGCCGCAAGGGCGAGGCGTTCTGGTTAATGATGCGTTCCAACTCCTTGCGGCGTGCGCCGCCAAAGCCGCCCGTCTTGGCGTCAGGCGTCCACAGCACGCGGGAAAGCGTGTCGTCGATGAAGGCGAATTTCGCGCCGTCGCGCCAAAGCCGCACCCACATATCCCAATCCATTGTGTAGTGAAGGCTCTCATCGAGGCCGCCTGCACTGTCATAGGCGGCGCGCCGGAAAAAGCAGGAAGGCTGTGAGATGATGTCGCCGGCGAGAAGATAGTCGCTCGGCGGCTCTACGGCCCAGTGATAGCCGGTGACCTGATTGTCGTCATTGACGATTGTGCTGTGGCCATAAACGACATCCGGCTTGTCCGCCGCTTCAAGCCGCTTGACCGCCGCAGCCAGCGCGCCGGGATAGAGCGCATCATCCGCATTGAGCCAGCCGAGCACGTCTCCCGGCGCTTCCCTCCAGCCTTCCAGGATGGCGTCCGACTGGCCTTTGTCCGGTCCGTGGCGTCGGTAAACGATCAACTGCTCAAAACGGTCCGCGACCTCGGCGACGCGGGGATCGTTGGACGCATCCAAAAGCGCCACATTGGGACGCGGCGACTGCAGGGCCAGACTTTCAAGGCAGTCGGCCAGCAGCGGGTGATAATGTCCGATCGGAACGGAGATGGAAAAACGCAGCGACATGGGAAGGTCTTTTATATGATTTCGCCGGGAAGCGATGGCTTTTTCGCAAGCAGCGGCTGACGTCTCCTGATCTTCGTCTGACTGGGCGCCGCCGCGCCCGAGTTGAGTTTGGCGGGGACGCCCGGTAGGTTTTCGCACAAGCTTAGCAGCGAAGCATTCCATGGATGAGATTGATCCCACGGCAGATCTTTGTTTGACCGCGACGCCGCCGGGCGCGCCCGCCTATGGCGTGTTCGACAATTTTCTGGCGCCAGAGAGCGCCAGTGAAATTGCGCGCGAGATGGACCGCGCCAAGGCGCAAGGCGCCAAACCGGACAAGGTCGCGCGCGAGGGCGCGCGCCTCAACTTTAACCGGGGCGAGCAGGGATATGATGCGTTGCGATCTTGTTGTCCGACGCTCGACCGTCTGATGGCGTTTCTGGAATCGCCGGTGTTTTTTGAACGCGCCCTTGCCCGAAACGCCGCCGTGCTGGCGATGAAGGGAATCGCGCGGGCGCCGGAAATCTATGATCCGTCGCTCAAGGAGCGCGGATTGAAAACCCGTCCGGGCGCTTCCGGCGCCTTGAGAATGGGTTTCGCCGTCAATGTCGCAATGTCTTATGGCGGGTATGAACGCGAGCCGCATACGGACAATCGCCACAAAGTTTTGGTGGGCTTGCTGTATTTCGACGACATTCCGGAAACGGCCGGCGGCGGAACCATCTTCTGGAATTTAAAGGCGCCAAAGGCGCTCGACGAATGCGAGCGCTTCCCGGATGTTTCGGAAGTTCGGCAAGAAACGATCGTGCAACCGCGGCGCGGGCGGCTGGCGCTATTTGCAAATAGCAATGACGCCTATCACGGCGTCGCGGAATATAAAGGCGAGAGTCCCCGCCATTTTCTGTATTTCACTTATTTCAGCGACTGCAAAACCGATGTCTGGCGGCAAGGCTGACCGGTCAGAACGTCCCGCATTAATCAGGCGTTCCGACCAGGATGGTTGCCGGCGATGTTCGCTGGTTAGGCGGTTTTGCGCTTTTTGCGGCTGAGAAAGCCGCCGCCAAGCGCGGCGGTGCCGAACAGCCAAATGGCTGCGGGGATGGGCGTGACGACAACTTCATTTGTTTGCAGCAGCGCGACAGAGTTCACGGAACCCTGATCGAGCGCGCCGACATAGGTCAGCTCTTCCGAGTTGCCGCCCATGCGTACAATGAAGGTGATGCTGCTGATCACATCGCCGATCGCAACGCCGAAATCGGACAGGTCAATGCCGAGCACTTTCAACGGAGCCGCGCCCAGCAGATCGCCCGTCGCGACAAGCGCCAGATCTCGAATGGACGACGCCGTTAATTTCAAGGTCGAATTCTTCCGCTGACGATGCAGAAACGCCAAGGCCGGCGAGCACAATGTCTTCGCCGAAAGTGTTCACGACGCCCGCGTCAAATCCGATGGAGAAGGAGCAGCCGCCGCCGGAGCCCGCGCAGCGTACGCCGTCAAGCAATGATCCGCCGATTGCTGCGTCCAGGCTCTCCACGCCAGTGCCGAATTTATCAAACAGCTCGACGCTGCCGGATGTCGCAGTCGCTGAGGTCGCTGCGCTCTCCGTGTCTGCCGTGTAGTCGCCGATCTGAATCGAAGCGGCGTTGGCGGTGCTGAAGCCAGCTGCCAAAGTGAGGCACGACAATGATAAAATGGCGGTTTTCATAGGTAGATTTACTTTCCGGTACACAACTTACTCGTTCAGAATGACGTTGGCGCATTGATAGCAAAAGCTATACCACTGACAGGGCGCGCGGTCCGTAATCCTTAAATTCTACTTACCATATCGCAATGTTGGGTAAAATTCAATTAAAAGCGTAATTTTTGCAAATATTTCAAAATAATAGCTTATTTCGCGAGTATGTTGTGCGACGCACAATTTATTGGATTCTTCTGTCCTAGAATCGCTCTGGCGGGCCTGATTGTTAACCATTGCCGCAGGCCGGCGGGGCGCTTCCGGGCGGGTTTTTCGCGTGAGGCTAGAAAGGGGAGGCGAGGTCTTTCCAGCTTCGGGCGGCGGCGTCTTTCGCCGATAAATACGCCTCCTGCTCGCCAAGGCCCCAGTCGATGGCGAGGTCGGGATCGTTCCACTGCACCGAGCCTTCGCTGGCGTGATCGTAGAAATCATCGACTTTGTAGGCGACTTCCGTATCCGGTTCGAGCGTGGCGAAGCCGTGAAGGAATCCTTTTGGAACAAAGATTTGTGCGCCGTTTTCTGCGGAGAGCGCTGCTTTCACCCATTTGCCGAAGGTCGGCGAGCCCTTGCGCGCATCGACCGCGACATCGATGACCGCGCCGCGCAGCACCCGCACCAGTTTCGACTGGGCGTGCGGGAGCGCCTGATAGTGCAGGCCGCGCACCGTGCCTTTCTTGGCTGAATAGGAATGATTGTCCTGAACGAAATCGACGTCGATCCCGGCGGCCTTGAAGGCGCGGGCGTTGTAAGTCTCTGAAAAGAAACCCCGGTCATCGGAAAACCGGCGCGGCGTCACGACTTTAACGTCCGGGATTTCAAGGGAGATGACGTCCATTTTCGCGGGTCCTTTTGGGCGGCTGTTTGTCTCATCAACCCCAGCCGGCAGGCGATTGCAAGCCGGCTGGAATCGCCGCGATATCGATGCGTGACAATTTTCCCCGTGTCGTCCCCAAAACAATCCCCAATGATTGGGGGAGGCGCTGGAAAACCATATTCCACAGCATCTTGCGCCGCGCGCGAAAGTCGGCACAAGATGTTGAGCGTAAAAAATGACCGTTCACCCTCGCCGCAGGAATCTGAAAATGCCCGATGCTTCTCAATTGTTGAATGAAAAAGCCGCTGACCTGCCGGGCCTGATGACGCCGTCGCTCGCCTATAAGCCGTTCCGCTATCCCTGGGCCTATGATTTCTGGAAGCGCCAGCAGCAGGTTCACTGGATGCCGGAAGAGGTGCCGCTGGGCGAGGATTGCAAGGACTGGGCGAACAAGCTCGACGATTCAGAACGCAATCTGCTGACCCAGATTTTCCGCTTCTTCACCCAGTCCGACATTGAGGTGAACGACAATTACATGGAGCGCTATGCGCGCGTCTTCAAACCAACCGAAGTGAAGATGATGCTGTCGGCCTTCTCCAATATGGAGACGATCCATGTGGCGGCCTATGCGCTGCTGCTTGAGACCATCGGCATGCCGGACTCGGAATTCTCGGCCTTCCTCGAATATGAGGCGATGCGCGACAAGCATGATTTCATGCAGAAATTCGGCGTTGAAACGAATGAGGACATTGCGCGCACGCTGGCCATGTTCGGCGCCTTCACCGAAGGGCTGCAGCTATTCGCCTCCTTTGCGATGCTGATGAACTTCCCGCGCTTCAACAAGATGAAGGGCATGGGCCAGATCGTCACCTGGTCGATCCGCGATGAGTCGCTCCATTGCGAAGGCATGATCAGAATGTATCACGCTTTCGCCAAGGAAACCGGCTGCGTCACCAAGCAGGTCGCGGACGATATCGTCGAATGCTGCCGCACGGTGGTCGGCCTGGAAGACAAGTTCATCGATCTCGCCTTCGAGATGGGTCCGGTGCAAGGCATGACCGCGCAGGACATCAAGAACTACATTCGCTATATCGCCGACTGGCGCCTCGGCCAGCTCGATCTGCCGAAACTATACGGCGTGGAAAAGCACCCGCTGCCCTGGCTGACCGAGATCCTCAACGGCGTTGAGCACGCCAATTTCTTCGAGGCGCGCGCCACGGAATATTCCAAGGCGGCGACCCGCGGCGAATGGCACGGCGATGACGGCGTCTGGTCGAATTTCGACAAGATGATGGCGCGGCGCAAGGATGCGGCGAACGTCTAGCGCCGATATCAGGCCGGGGCGATATTCACAAACGCTGTGTGGCTCGTTAAGCGATGGACCCCTAAGATGGGGCGCCTGCCATGAGCGGGCGGCAAAAGCGGCTGTGATGAAGCAAGGCTCGACATCTGTGAAAGCGCTTTCGGCGCTGCGGGACTGGTTTCGCCAGGGCGCGCTGCCGCTTTGGGCCGCGAAGGGGTATAATCACGCGCGGGGCGGATTTTACGAGGCGCTGAACTTTGACGCCTCTCCATCCGTTGGCCGCGCGCGCCGCGTGCGCACGCAGGCGCGGCAAATCCATACATTTTCACAGGCGGGACTGCGCGGCTGGCATGACGGCGCAGAAGCGCTTGCGGCGGAGGGCTTCGATTATTTCCTGGCCCGCGCTTGCCCTGATGACGGCGCGCGCGGCTGTGTCCACCATCTTGATGATGAAGGCGGCGTGCTCGACGATCGCCGCGATCTGTATGATCAGGCGTTCCTGCTGCTTGCCTGTGCTTCGCGCTGGGAGGCGGCGAAGGATGCGCGCGCGCTGGCGCTCGCCGACAAAACGACCGCCTTTCTTGATCGCGAGCTTGCTTCGCCTCATGGCGGCTGGATCGAAAGCGACAAGGGCGAACTGCCGCGCCGGCAAAACCCGCACATGCATTTGATCGAAGCGTTTCTGGCCCTGCATCGCGTCACCGGGCGCGAGGATTTTCTCCATCATGCGGGGCAGGTTCATGCGCTGTTCATGCGGTTCTTCTTCGACGCGGAGCATGGCGTCCTGCGCGAATTTTTTGACGGCGCCTGGCGCCTCGACGGCGAGGACCAGCCGGTCGAGCCGGGGCACATGCTGGAATGGGTGTGGCTGCTCGGCGCCTATGAGCGCGCCAGCGGCGTATCCAGCGCGGCGACGCAGGACCGGCTTTATGAGCGCGCTGTCGCGCTTGGCGCCGATGCGGCGTTTCACGGCTTCTTCGACAATCGATCATCGCTTGAGGGCGGCGCCCATGGCGCAAAAAGATTGTGGCCGCAGACCGAAGCATTGCGCGCCGCGCTGACGCTGCAAAAACTGCGCGACGCGGAAACACTGGCCGCAGGATTGTTGGAAACCTATCTGGCGAGCGATGTCGCCGGCCTCTGGATGGACGAATTTGATGGCGCGGGCATGCCCGTCGCCAAAGACACGCCAGCCAGCATTCTTTATCATTTGTTCGAAGCGATCGCTGAGGCGGACGCATATTTGAGTTCAAAGGAGGCGGGATGAATATCCAGCCGGTCATTATGTCGGGCGGATCGGGCACGAGGCTGTGGCCGCTGTCGCGACGAGCAAAACCGAAACAGTTTCTCAACCTCGCCGGCGAAAAGTCTCTGTTTCAGGAAACGGCGCTGCGTCTTTGCGGTGAGGGCGATGCGTTCTCGCCGCCATTGGTGATCGCCGGGCGCGATCACGGCGCCCTGGTCAGGGAGCAACTGCACGATGTGGATATGGCGGCCGCGGAAATCATCCTTGAGCCGTGCCCCCGCAATACAGCGGCCGTTGCGGCTGTTTCGGCGCTTTGGGCGGCCAGGCACGCGCCGGATGCGCTGATATTGCTGTGTCCGGCGGATCATCACATCGAAGATGCGCCGGGTTTTCGCCGCGCGGTCGCGCAGGGCGCGTCGGTTGCGTCTGCGGGCGGCATTGTCACTTTCGGCATCAAGCCGACTCACGCCCATACCGGCTACGGATATATTCAGCAGGCGGAAAAAGTAGACAAGTCGGTTTTTCGCGTTGCGTCCTTCCGCGAAAAGCCTGACCAGGCGACGGCGCAATCCTATCTGGATGGCGGCGGATTTTTTTGGAACGCCGGGATTTTTCTGTTCAGCGCGGCAGGCATGATCGACGCCATGGGGCGTTGCGCGCCGGGCATCCTGAAAGGCGCTGAGGCGGCGCTGGAGGCGAGCGCGGATTGCGAGGGCGCGCGGCTGCTCGATCCTGACTTGTTCGCGGCCTGCCCAAGCGATTCCATCGACTACGCGGTCATGGAAAAGACTGACAAGGCGGCAGTCATCGCGCCGGTGGATGTGGGCTGGAACGACATTGGCAGTTGGACCGAAGCCGCTTCCGATCCGGAAAGCGCCGGGCATATGCTGGAAGATTGCCGCAATCTGATCGTGCGGTCCGACGGTCCGGTGATCGGCGCGGTGGGCGTTGACGATCTCATCATCGTGGCGACAGGGGATGCGGTGCTGGTGGCGCGCAAGGACAATGCGCAGGATGTGAAAAAGCTTGTTGAAGAACTTAAACGCCGCGGCCGGGAAGATTTGCTGTGAGCGCTTCGAAGAAAATTTTCGTCACCGGCGCGGCGGGGTTTATCGGCTTCTACGTCTGCAAGGCCTTGCTGGAAAAAGGCATGCATGTTGTCGGCGTCGACAATCTCAATGACTATTACGATCCGGGCTTGAAGCAGGCGCGCCTTGCAGAGATTGGCGCGCATCCGCAATTTCAGTTTCATCAGCTCGATATCGCCGATCATGACGCCTTGAAGGCTTTGCCCGGCGTCATGGATGCGGACATCATCATTCATCTCGCCGCGCAGGCAGGCGTGCGCTATTCGATCGACAATCCGTTCGCCTATGCGTCGTCAAATCTGACCGGGCATTTGTCCGTGCTCGAACTGGCGCGCGCCATGCCGGGGCTTGAACGGATGGTCTACGCTTCGTCGAGCTCGGTTTATGGCGCCAACACGAAAACGCCCTTCGCCGAATCCGATCCGGTGGATCACCCGGTCTCGCTTTATGCGGCGACCAAGCGCGCCGACGAAATGATGAGCGAGTCTTATGCGCGCCTTTACGGGATTTCGCAGATCGGCCTGCGCTTCTTTACGGTCTATGGGCCCTGGGGCCGGCCCGATATGGCTTACTGGTCATTCGCGGAAAAGATCATGGATGGCGAGCCGATCCGCGTATTCAACCATGGCGATCTTGAGCGTGATTTCACTTACATCGACGATATCGTTTTCGGCGTTGTGGCGACCGCGCTGAGGCCGATGAAGCCGCGAAAGGGCGCGCCTCACCGGCTTTACAATATCGGCAATAACCGGCCGGTGAAGCTCGGGCGCTTTATCGAAGTGCTGGAAGACGCGCTCGGCGCCAAGGCCGAAAAAATTTACGAAGACATGGCGCCGGGCGATGTGCACAGCACATGCGCTGATATTGCCGCCATCTCCCGTGATTACGGTTTTGCGCCGACAACGCCTTTGGAAGAGGGCATTCCGAAATTCATCGACTGGTTTCGCGCTTACCGCGCCAAAACGGGCGCCTAGAAATCAAACCGGCTGCGCAACAGCGCGGTGGTTTCCGCCGGCAAGTCATGGCCGCCAAATGTCTGATGAATGACATTGACGTCAATCGCGCCGAGCGGCCCGGCGAAGAGCCGATAACCGGCCTCGAAATCGAGGCGGCGCCCTTCCGGCGCCAGAGACGCCGTCACTGGCGTGAAGATCAGTGTTTCTGTTTGCTGGTCGAACCCTGTCGGCAATATCAGATCCAGCGCGCCGGATTCGATTTGCAAGGGCTGGCTGACGCCGAGCCACAAGGCGTCATCATTGGAGAAAAGTTTCGCGCGGCGAAGCGCGACGGAAAATTGCGTGGTTTTGAGCGTTGGCGTTTCCGCCGCAAAGGCGTTGAAGCCATAGGAATCCGTCTTGGTGAGGCCCGCCGCGAGACGCCCTTGCAGGCGCCAATGGGCGGATGGCGACCACGCCCCTTCGATCGCCGCATAGGCGGTGGTCGCGCTCGAATTATCGCCGAAGCGCGCATTGAAGACCGCGCCTGTTTCCTGCCGCAAGCCTTGTTCCAGCCGCAAGCTCGCGCGTCCGAGCGCGAAACCGACGCCGCTGCGCAGCACGAAAATCTCCGGCTGGTTCAGCGGCTGGTTTTGGTTGAACAGCGCTGTTTCGGCTTCTGCGCCGCGATCCTCGCCTTGCGTCATGAGAAGGTCAAAGCTGATGGTTTTGCTGGCCTGAAAGCGGGCAAGCGCGGTGACGGCGCCCGTTCCGCGCGGCAGGAAGCCATCCGTAAAAGCGCCGTCGCTGAGGAATGGAGTCGCCTGCGCCGGGTTCGCCATGTGATCGATCGATGCGGCGGTGAAGCCTTGCGCTGCGAGAAAATGTGTTTTCCCGGCGCCGCCAGACAGGGCCAGGCTGATCGTCTGGTCGATGAGCTGAGGATTGGTCTCCGCGCCTTTCGAGAACGCCATCTGGTTGTTGATAAACGAGGCCGCCGATTGATCCCGTGAGCTCAGGCGCATCTGCATCGACAACCCCTTGCCCATGGGCAGCGACGCATGGCGGTGTTCGTCGAAGGGGCTGTAACGGCCTTCCAGATCGAAGCGCTCCGGGCTGGAATGGCGCACCAGCCCGTCAAGGGAAAGCCGGAAATCGCGATTATAGGAATCCAGCACCACAATATCGCCGAGGCCCGCCAGCGACGATCCGTATACGCCGGAAAGCGTCGCGCCGAGCGCGGCCGGATCGACTTCCGATCCGTTGATGCTGGAGGTGGAGACAGAACCGAGCGGGCTGATCGCCGCGCCGACATTCAGCAATCCGCGGCCGTAAATGGCGTCAGTGCCCGGCGCGCCGAGATCGGTCGCGGAATCGAGCAGGATTTCAACCGCTTCTTCTGCGGTCAGATTGGGCCAAAGCCCGCGAACCAGCGCCACAGCGCCGGAAATCACCGGCGTTGACGCGCTGGTGCCGGAAAAGGAGCGGGTCTGTCCTGCGGCGGCGTCCGGGAACACGCCGCGCAGCCCTTCGCCGGGCGCGACGAGGAAAATCTCGGCGCCTTCTCCGGCGCGGTTGGAGAAGCTGGATATGCCGTTCGCCGCATTGACCGAGCCGGCGATGATAGCAGCCGGCGCGCCGGGCACGTCAAGCGCGCCAAGCGCCGACGCTTCAGGGTCGTCGAGGCCGTCATTGCCTGCAGCGAGCACGGTGACAATGTCATTCGTTTTCAGAAATTGCAGAATGCCCTGAAAGTCGCTGCGCGCGCCCGGCTCTGTCGAGCCGAAAGACATGTTGACCACATCCGCGCCGAGATCGGCCGAGCGGTCCACGGCTTCGGATATGGCCTCGCCGAGCAGGGACAATTCATCGTCATCATCATCGTCGACGCGGAAAATCAGCAGCGTCGCTTCCGGCGCAACCCCGTGCGCGCCGACGTCGTTCTTTGCCGCGCCGATAATGCTGGCGACCGGCGTGCCGTGATCGTCTTCGTCGTCAAGGCTGGGCCCGCCGAGGCGCACATCAGCCGGCTGCACGACGCCTGCGATGACAAGGTCGGCGCTGTCCGGATGAATGCGCCCTGCAAATTCGGGATGATCGGTGTCGATGCCGGTATCGATGATGGAGACAATCGCGCCGGCGCCCAGGGCGCCGTCTTCATAGGCGGGGATCACATTGATCTGCGCCAGGGCGGGCTGGGTTTGGTATTCCGCCGTGTCGAAATTCTGCGCGGGCGGCGGTGGTGGCGGAGGCGGCGGCGTCGGGGTCGACATGGGCGACGGATTGGGGCTTCCGCCGCCGCTGGAGCAGGCGCCGAGGCCAAGTCCGGCGCCAGTCAGGGCTGCGAGGAATAAAGCTCTGTAAAACAATGGGCTAACCCGTATCGCCGATCCTGCAGGATCATATGCGCCCGACCATATAGCGACTTCCATGGCAAATCGTAAACGACCCATTGGGAGAGCGGTTTTTTGAAAGCCGGGCCCGGCGCGCGGCGTGCGTTTAGGGGGTCCTGGAAAGGGCGGTTTCAAGCCGTGCGGTCAGGGACTGCGCGATCGCTTGCGGAGATATTTTTTGCGGGATGTCCGGATAGAGAGGGCTTTTTCCGCCCTGGTTTTTCCACTCTATGGCGGCGATGACGGCTTCGGCGAGCGCGGCGCCGGAGCCGGGCGGGACAAGCCAGACCCCCGGCGTTTGTTCGCTCACAATTTCCCTGATGGCAGGCGTGTCTGCCGTCGCTAGCGGTTTGCCCATGGCGAGGATTTGGAACACTTTGTTGGGGATCACCCGCGCGGCCTTATCGCTCATGCCAAACACGCCAAGGCATAGATCGGCGCCTGCGATAAGCTTTGGAAGATCGCGATAGTCCACCCAGTCAATGAGCGTCAGGGAAGGCAAACCCATTTCGCTGATAAGCGCATCAATTTTCGTGCGTTCCTGGCCCTTCCCGACAAGGGTCCATTTTATGGGAAGATCGCGCGTTCGACTGGCCGCATCGACGATATATTCAACGCCGTGAAGCGGAATGAACTGCCCGTAGAAAAGCACATTGAAATCACTTGCGTCGGTTTTCGTTTCAGGCGCGAGGTTGCGATGAAAGATTTCGGTCTCCGCGCCGACCCAGACCGAAACCATTTTTTCCGGCGGCAGATTGTATTGGCGGCGGAAATAATCCGCATGCGCCTCAGTGTCCAAAACCACGATGTCGGCGGCGCGGCAGGAAAGCTTTTCAAACAAGCGCAGCGCGCCAGCCAGGGGGTTTTTCGCGCTGATCAGTTTTCTGTCTTCAACGACCGTGCCGTATAGAGATAGAAACGCATCCCATACGATTTTTGCGCCGCGCATCTTCGCAAAGGGCCACAACACAAGCACATCCAGATGGCCCATATAGGCGACCATGACGACGTCGTGACGGGGCGCGCGAAGATAGGAAAACACCAGCGCCGGATAGGCGAGGCAATAGCGCAGCGCGACGCCCAGCCAGGCCGCCGCGCCCTTCACTTGGCTTTTGTCTTCAACGCCGCGCCAGATATCGCGAACGCATTCTGCAACAATGTTTTGCTGTGATCTGAGACCGTTGACGAGGATTCGCGTGCGCGGCTTGCCGATGTCCGGCGTACCCCAAAGGACGATGCGCTCGACGGACATGGTGATATCAGGTTTGTGCGGGTTTTCTTGCAACGACAAAATAGCCGTTGCCGAGTCCGAGACGTAAAAACAGGTTTTGGACCATGATCATGGAGCGCATGATCCAGGCGCCCGGCGCATGCGCATAGTGGCGAAAATTCCTGACATCCGTTGAGCGTTCTATTCCGCTTGCGGCGGTTTGCGCCGCCTTGTCGTATTGGCCGCCTTTTATCAGGCGTCGTCGGTAGCTGGGTGCGATGATCAGCTCCAGAATATTTGCAAGCGGAAAGCCGTAACATTCTATCGTTTCGACGGTGAGACCGGCCTCGGCGAAAACTTTCTCCAGATCCTTGCGGCGATATCGTCTGAAATGGCCGGCCCAGACATCGCGCGCGTTCCAGAGCCGCGGATGCGCGGGAACCGACAACAGCATCACGCCATTGGGCCGCAGCCAGCGGGCCCATTGCGCCAGGGCTTCTGCGTCATGTTCAATATGCTCCATCACCTCAAAGGAGAAGCAATAGTCAAAGCAGTCGCGCCACGCGGCGTCGGGATGTTCTTGAATGCGCACTGCGTTCTTGTCGTTGACGCGCTGTGCGAGCGCATTTGCTTCCTTGGAAGTTTCAAGTCCGGTGCAGCGAAATCCCCGAGCGGAAAATTCGGACAATAAAGCGCCGGATGCTGAGCCGACTTCAACGATGTCGCCCGGCGGCTTGTCGCGCATATGATGAAGGATGCGTGCGCGCCTGAGCAGATAGCGCGGCGCTGGCGCCCACCCTTCTTCTATGTATTTCGGACCGAACCAGGTCGGACTTATCGCGTCGATATTTTCCATATGGGGTTATGTTGAGCGGCTTTTCGTTAACCATATGTGAATTGCCGCATATGGCCGGATATGGCTTGTGCGTTCTACGCCGTCTGGGCGCGCGCTTCGCCGCGTATGAAGAAATAGAGTGAAACAGTGCCCGTGAAGGCGGCCATAGCGATATGCACGGTCGCCGTCGCCGTGAAGGCGGTGGCCGGATCGGCGCCGATCAATGTCGCCAGTCCGGCGGCGGCGATCTCGCGAACGCCAAGCCCTGAAGGCGCGATTGATGAGGCGGCGCCAATCACGCCTGACGCGGCGATGACGGCGGCGTGAGAAAAGGGCCACGTCGATCCAAAGGCGTTGAGCGCGACGTAAATTGAAACAGCGTAAGCCGCGGCAGAGACCAGGCTGATTAGCAGGAGACGGATCGCGCTTGCATGGCCGCCCGGCAGCGACCGCGTGATGGCGAATGTGCAGGCGAGCAGGACTGCGCCCAGCAGGAGCAGCGCCGCCGCCAGACGCGCATCCAGCAAAAACGCCCATGCGCTTACGAATAGAAAGGTTGCGCTCATCCAGGCGAAGCCCGATGCGACATTCGCAAGCCCCGCATTTTTCAATGTGCCGCCGGCGGCCTGGATCACGGCGGTTCGAAGGATAGGCCCGCCAGGCGCGGGCAAATGGTTGGCCGCGGCGCTCATCACCGCAAGCTTCAGCGCCGCCGTAAAGCCCATGGATACGCCGGCCAATTGCGCGGTCTCTCGGGTGGTCGCCATATTGATGATGGTCATGGCCGGGCAAAGCAGCGCGATGATAATGAGCGCCGGGCCCGCGCGAAAGCTGGAGATCAACTGCGGCTGCGATGCGATTGAAGCCGCCAGCCCGCCAAAGAAAATGACGACCGCGACCGCCCAACTGATGCGCTGGGCGCGCGGGGTCTTCATCGCCGCAAACAGGCGCTGCGAAGCAGTTAGCATGCGGGTTAAAACACGGCCCTTCGTCATGGGCGCATTATCGATGTTGAGTATTTACGCGGTGTTAATCGGTTTCAGGACCGTCTTGCCCGCGCCGGGGGATGGCGATCCATTGCCGCCTTTTACGCCGGGGAGCGCCCTATCAAGGAGTTGTTTTGGCTCCACTACCCAACCCTGCGGCGGTGAGTGGACATCGCCTTTTCGGCGGCATAGGTTGCGCTGCGCCGCAACAGGCTTATACCGCCAGCGAAACTGGCGCTTCACGTTTAGAAAATAAAGGTCCGGCATGTCGAACGATCCTGAACGCATCACCATCCTCGCTCGCGAATTCACTGCGGCGGCGCTTGAATTTCACCGCGGCAAAATGGCGGAGAAAGGCTACCGGATGGAAGGGTCGATTACGCCGCGCGTCTTCAAAATGATTGAAGGCATGGACGCGCCGAAAGACATGTTTGACGGGGCGCCGATCTTCGCCGTGACATTCATCAAGAAAGACTAGCCAATTGGCTTAGCGTCCGCCCGTGAGCTTGCCGTAAAGCTCCGGGCGCCGGTCGCGGAAAAAGCCCCAGCTTGCGCGGCGCTCGTCCATATGGTCGAGATCGACCGTCGCGGCGGCGAATCCTTCTTCCGTGCGCGACATGTCGGCGAGGAAGTCGCCGCCATCATCAATGATAAAAGAAGACCCGTAAAAAATCTGACCGTCCTCGTCGCCAATGCGGTTCGCCGCGATGACGGGGACGACATTTGACACCGCGTGTCCGGTCATGGCGCGCCGCCAGCGATCTTTCGTATCGAGCGTCGGGTTTTCCGGTTCCGACCCGATCGCGGTGGGGTAGAGCAGGACTTCCGCGCCCATCAGCATCATCGCGCGCGCAGCTTCCGGGAACCACTGATCCCAGCAAATGCCAACGCCGATGCGGCCGAATTTCGTGTTCCAGACTTTGAAGCCCGTATCGCCGGGGCGGAAATAGAATTTTTCTTCATAGCCCGGCCCGTCAGGAATATGGCTCTTGCGATAAAGGCCAAGCAATTCGCCATCGGCGTCGACCATGACCAGGCTGTTGTAAAATTCCTGACCGTCGCGCTCAAAGATAGACAAGGGCAGGACAACGCCAAGCTCTTTCGCCAGCGGGGCAAGCGCCGTCACGACGGGATGCTCGCGCCACGGATAAGCGGTCTGGAAAGGCGCCGTGTCTTCGGTTTTGCAGAAATACGGGCCCTGAAACAGCTCCGGCGGCAGAATGACTTGCGCGCCGTCTTTCGCTGCGGCGCGCGTCAATCTTTCGACGGTCGCGATATTCGCGTTCATGTCGTCGCCAAAAGCGGCTTGCAGGACGGCGAGGCGGAGCATGCGGGCCATGGGCGTCTTCCTTCGACAGCGCTTGACGGGATAGCGGGGCGCCAGTGATGTTGCAATGTCGCTGGCTGCTGAACAGGCGGCGCAAATATGCGGCAATGGAAGGGAAATCAATATGGCGGTGCTGGAAATCTACTGGTCGTTCCGCAGTCCCTATTCCTATCTCGCGGTCGATCGGCTCTGCAACATCGCCGAGACTTTCGAGATCGACGTGAATTTCCGCCCGGTGCGCCCGCTCGCCATGCGCGAGCCGGATTTCTTTGAGCGGGGCCGCACGCAGTTTCTGCCCTATCTGATGCGTGATTTCCCGCGCGAGGCGGAGCGTTTGGGGCTGGGCTTCGGCTTTCCCAGTCCGGATCCGATCGACATGGATATGGCGGCGGGCAAGGTCGCGCCGGATCAGCCTCTCATGGACCGGCTGATGGGGCTTGGCGTCGCCGCCTGCGAGATGGGGCGCGGCCTTGAATTTGCGGCGTCGATCTCAGCGCGGATCTGGACAGGCAAGCCCTGGTCGGATGACGCCTCGCTGGCTGACGCCGCCGCCGGGGCGGGGCTGGATTTCGCGAGGCTTGAAGATTGGGCGCGCGATCATGGCGCGAAAGTGCAAGCCGTGATCGCAGAAAATGAGGCCGCGCAACTTGTTCATCATTGGGGTGTTCCTTTGATGGTGCTCGACGGGGAGCCGTTTTTCGGGCAGGACCGGATCGAGATCCCTTGTCTGGCGCCTTGAGCAGCGCGGCCTGCGCCGCGTGGACGGCGCGAGGCAATCAGACTAGCGTTGAGGGAACGCAAAGGAGCAGAGCCATGCAGAAAGTCTATCTCATTTTAGCGGTATGCCTGCTTGCATCCTGCGCGACCTTGTCTCCGCGTTTGCGCATCGAAAACCGTTTCGTCGAGCTGGGGCTTTCGCCCGGCAAGGCGGAATGCATGGGCCATGAGCTTGATGAGCGCCTTGACCGCGAGGACATGAAAGCGGTGGCTGATTTTGTCGGCGAATTGAACGCCGCTGGCAGCGCCGGCGAGACGCTTGATGCGCTGATCGGCATTGATAATGCACGCGCCGCCGGGGCCATCGCCGCCGCAGGCGTCGCCTGCGCCTTTGCATAGACAGGTTTAGCGTAATGGAGTGGACCGAAACGCGCGTTCCCGCCGCAAGCGGATTTCTTGCCGGCGGTTTCGAGTCCGTTGGTGAAGCGTTTGCTCAAAATTTCGCTGATGGCGCTGAACTGGGCGGCGCATTCGCGGTGGTGATTGGCGGCGAGACAATTATCGACATACGCGGCGGCCATGCCGATCGCGCGAAAGAAACGCCGTGGACGGAGGATACGCTGGCCTGCATTTATTCCAGCGGCAAGGCGGTGCTTTCGTTCCTCATGGCGCGCGCGGTCTCGGGCGGGCTGCTCGATTACGATGCGCCAGTGGCGCGTTACTGGCCGGAATTCGGCGCCGCCGGCAAAGAAGAGGTGACGGTCGCGCAAGTGCTGTCGCATCAGGCGGGGCTCTGCGGCTTTCCCGAAGAAATGCCGCCGGAGACATGGATCGACTGGGATGCGATCTGCGCAAAGCTTGCCGCGATGGCGCCGCTCTGGGCGCCCGGCACGGCGAATGGCTACCATCCACAGACGGTCGGGTTCCTCGCAGGCGAGTTACTGCGCCGGGTGACGGGAAAAACTGTCGGCGGGCTGATCGCAGAACTCGCGAGCGCTCATGACCTCAATCTGTTTTGCGGCATGGGCGAGCGCGAGGCGGTGCGCGCCGCCTATATGCCGAAGCCGCCCAAGGCCCCCGATCTCGGGCCGATGAACGAGTTCAAGCAGCTCGCATTTTTGAAGCCATGGTCCGCGCCGGGCAAGGTTTCGCGCGAAGACTGGATGGCGGCGGAAATTCCCGGCTCCAACATGCATGCAGACGCCTTGTCGCTGGCGAAGATCACCCACCCCATGGCGAATAGGGGCTTTGATGTTTCCGGGGGAAATATTTTGTCGGATGAGGCGCTGGAAGCCGCCTTTGAAGAACGCTGTCGCGGCAATGATCTTGTGCTGCCGTTTCATCTGTCGTGGTCGGCAGGGTTGATGCGCAATATCAATCGGCATTTCGGGCCGAATGAAAATGCGTTCGGTCATGCGGGCTTTGGCGGGTCTTGCGTCATTGTCGATCCGGAAAACAATCTCACCGCCGCTTATGTGATGAACAAGATGTCGCCTTATCTTGTCGGCGACCCGCGCGCGGTGAGTTTGCTGGATGCGGTATACGCGTCGATTTGATTAAAAATTGAGCCGTAAATCGACGCTGACAAAAGCCGGCTGCGGATAGCCGGGCATGACTTTCGCCATGTTTTCGCTCTCATTGAGATGGGCGCGCCGCCGCTCGGTGTCAGCGCGGGCGAGGCGGGTGACCGCAAGCATTTCAACGCGCCGGTCTGCCAGCACAAAGCTCGCAACCGGGCGCGGTTTCGCCGCGAATGGGGTCTTGTGGATCAGCCTTTCCGCCGCTGCGGCGGGCGCTGAGCACATCACAAAAGTCACGGCCAAAATCGTCAGGATCGCACGCATATTTCCCTCCATTTCCTCTGGTCGCGGGCAAACCGTGACAGGGGCGAATGACTGAAAAATTAGGCGCTCACGCGGATTTTATCTCAAAGCCCGAAGGGAATATGCGTCAAATTAAATTGAAAAACGGCGCATCAGCCAGTCGATCATCAACGCGTTCGCCTGTTCCGGTTTTTCCCACATCATCCAGTGACCGCAATCGGCGACGACATGTTTTTCAAGATCGGGAACCAGCGCTTCCATGCCGTCCGCTGTTTCCGGCGGCAGGAACAGATCAAGCTCGGCGCCGATCCACAAGGAAGGCGCGCGCACGATTTCATTGCGGCCTTCCATAAGCCGCCAATTGCGATCGATGTTGCGATAGAGATTGACGCCGCCGTGAAAGCCGCTGCGCTTATAGGCGTCGACATAATGTTGGATATCCGCGTCGGAAACGATCAGGCTGTCTTTTGTTGGCGGCGGGCCGTCGCGGAATCGTCCGGGCAGATCATATATATGCGGAACCAGTCCCGCCCAGCGCTTCCTTGGCGGCGGCGCGCGGAACATCAGCCGGAAAAAACGGTCCGGATCGGTTGCAAAAAGCGCCTCCGGCCAATCGGGTTCCTGGAACGCAACAATATAATGTTGCTCGCCAAAGCGTTTTTTGAGGATGCGGATCGGCTCGACCGGCGGGCGCGGATGCAAGGGCGTGCAAAGCCCGATGACGCCCGCGACGCGCTCTGGGTGCAACTGGCCCATGGACCAGACCAGCGCGCCGCCCCAGTCATGGCCGCAGAAAATCGCGCGTTCGATCTTCAGCGCATCCAGCGCGGCGGCAAAATCGCCGGTCATCTGGAGAATACCATATTGCGCGGAATCGGCTGGCGCGTCGGAGCGCCCGAAGCCTTTAAGATCGACGGCGATGGCGCGGAACCCCGCCTCGGCGAAGGCGTGCAACTGGTTTTTCCAGGCAAAGGCGATTTCGGGCCAGCCATGCACGAAGAAGACCGGCGGGCGCTGGCGCTCCGGGTCGCCATCCGCTTCGTAAATGGCGAGCGAGACATCGCCGGCCTTGATGAATTGAGGTTCGGGAAATTCCGCCATGGGGCAAGCTTCACCTGTCCCCGTGCTGGCAGGCAAGACATTTCATCAGCACGCAATGCGCGAAAGCATTTTGGAATGCAGCCCGATCGGCTAAGCAGAAGAAATGAGCAATACTGAAACCGAAAACAAACAGCGCGCTGCGCCTGACGGCTGGACGCTGCAATCTCATGGCGAAACATTCAGCGCCCATGCGGGCCCGTTCTATTTCCGCAAGGAAGGCGGCGCGCCGGGCATCGGTTTTTTTGCTGAGCCCCATCACGCCAATCTCGGCGGCATCGTGCATGGCGGCGCTTTGCTGACGCTTGCGGATATGGCGCTGTGGGACATTTGCCGGCGTGAAGTCGGGATATTCAACGGCGTCACGGTGACGTTGAATGCGGAATTTGTCGGCGCGGGCCCGGTGGGCGAATTCATCGAGGCCACGGGCGAGATGGTGAAGGCGGGGCGCAAGCTGATGTTCGCGCGCGGCCTCGTCAGCGCAAAAGGCGAAACATTGATGAGTTTTTCAGGAACGCTGAAACGGCTCGGTTAGGCGTTCGCGCGCGCTTTGCGGTTTTGTCTGACGGCGTCGAAACTGAAAATCGCCAGCGCCGTCCAGATCAATCCGAAGCACACCGCATGGAACAGCGTAAAGGGCTCTCCGTAATACAGGCCCAGCATGAACTGACCGGTCGGGCCGATATATTGCAGGAAGCCGATGGTCGAGAACTTCAATCGCCTCGCCGCGAGCGCGAACAGCACCAGCGGCGCAACGGTGACGGGCCCCGCAGCGATCAACAGCGCATCGATGCGCATGTCGCCCTGGCCGAAAGCGAGGCCGTGACTGTTTGAAAACCACCACAAGAATGCGAATGCAAACGGCGCCAGCAAAACGGTTTCAATAAACAGCCCCGGCATGGCGCCGACATTGAGCATTTTGCGCACATAGCCATAGGCGGTGAAGCTGGTCGCCAGCAACAAGGACACCCAGGGAAAAATCCCCGCGCCAAAGGTGAGGGTGATGACCCCTGCGGCGGCGAGCGCGACCGCGGCGATTTGCGCGCGATTGAGTTTTTCTTTCAGCACCAGCACGCCGGCGGCGACGAACATCAGCGGATTGATGTAGTAGCCGAGGCTCGCCTGCAGCACGCGGTCATTCTCGACCGCCCAGACATAAAGCAGCCAGTTCAGCGCAATCACCGATGCGGAAAAACCAAGCAGCAACACCACGCGCGAGGAGGCGAATGCTTTCAGGGTTTCGCGCCATTGTTTGCGCATGGTCAGGATGAGCGCGCCGAAGGGCACGGACCAGAGAATGCGGTGCCCGACAATCTCCGTCGCATCAACGCCGCCAAGCATTTTCAGATAGACCGGCAGCAAGCCCCACATGCCATAGGCGAAGACGCCGCAAATAAGGCCGAGCCTTACTGCGCTGTCGCCTGCATTTTGTTGATCGGCGCCTGACATGACAAACCTGAAATTGCAGCCCGGGGTCTATTCAATTCGATCTGCCGGGTCTGCCCGAAACTTGCGCCCCAAATGCGCGCTCATCCCCTCATGCGCAAGTCTTTCGCTCAGCATTTGTCTTGGCAGGGCGAATAGAATTTCTATTGGGTGACGCCGCTAGTGCGTAACTTTTGCGTGATGCGCGTCAGCGCGGCTTCCTCGCCGCGCGCGCGATAGAGCGCAGTGATGATGACGCGGCCGTCGCTGGTCTCTGCGGCGGACATGCCTTCATATGAAAAGCCTTCGTCCAACAATGGCTGCGGCGCGCGATAGAATTTCGGATTGTCATTGAGCTTGGCGAGTTCCTGCTCCAGCGCACGGCGGACAACGAATTCGAGCGGCAGATATTTTGACAGGCCGGTCTGTTCGGAAAGATCGAATGCGCCAAGACGCGCCTGCAATTTTCCATTTTCGATATAGGGAACAAGCGTCACGTCGACGCTGCCGGTCTCCTGAGCAAAGCGCGTCGGCGTGGCCTTGCCGCTCCAGCCGCAGGACCAATATTCGATTTCCAGATAGATCGCGAAGCGGATGGCGTTTTCGGGAAAGCTGATGCGCGGTTTGCCCGACTTCCAGCGCTCGCCGCAATCGGCGCGCCGCCCGGCGATCCAGTTTTCTAGATCGGTTTCGGTCTCGGTGACGAATTTGGTGACGTCGGTGACCAGCGCCAGCTTCAGATCGCCGCGCTTCGCCGCCGCCCGGTCGGTGTGAAATTCAATATCCGCATAGACCGGCCGCCCGGCGAGATTGACCCTGGTCGGCGCGTCATAGATTTTTTCATAGCCAGCGGGCGCCTGTGCGAAGGCGGCGCCGGAAAGCGTGAAAGCCGCCAGAAGAATGAAAAACAGGCGCATGACGCGCAACCTAACAGGACGGGCTTTCGCCCGTCCAGTTGGAAGCGCTTAGGCGGCTTGCTTGAGAAGGCCGCGATTGAGCACGAGTTCGGCGATCTGCACCGCGTTAAGGGCGGCGCCCTTGCGCAGATTGTCGGAGACGCACCAGAAGGCGAGGCCGTTTTCCACCGTCGGGTCGGTGCGGATGCGGCTGACAAAGGTGGCGAAATCGCCGACGCATTCGACCGGCGTCACATAGCCGCCGTCTTCGCGCTTATCGACGACCAGCAGGCCTGGCGACACGCGCAGAATTTCGCGCGCCTCGTCATCGGTGATCGGGCGTTCAAATTCCACATTCACCGCTTCGGCGTGGCCGACGAAAACCGGCACGCGCACGCAGGTCGCCGTAAGCTTGATCTTCTTGTCGAGGATCTTTTTCGTCTCCGCGACCATCTTCCACTCTTCTTTGGTGAAGCCGTCTTCCATGAAGACGTCGATATGCGGAATGACGTTGAAGGCGATCTGCTTGGTGAATTTCGACGGCGTCGGGCTGTCGTTGACGAAAATGCCTTTCGTTTGATTGAAAAGCTCGTCCATCGCTTCCTTGCCGGCGCCGGAGGTCGACTGATAGGTCGACACGACCACGCGCGTGATCCCCGCCGCATCATGCAGCGGTTTCAGCGCCACAACGAGCTGCGCTGTCGAGCAGTTCGGATTGGCGATGATGTTTTTCTTGCGCGCGCCCGCGACCGCGTCGGCGTTCACTTCCGGCACGATCAGCGGCACGTCCGGGTCCATGCGGAAATGCGAGGAATTGTCGATGACGATGGCGCCGGCTTTCGCTGCTTTCGGCGCCCATTCCTTGGCGACGGAGCCGCCAGCGGCCATCAGCACGATGTCGACTTTTGAAAAGTCGAATGTTTCAAGGTCGCGGCATTTCAACGTTCGGTCGCCATAAGACACTTCGCGGCCAATCGACTGGCGCGAGGCGAGGGCGTAAATTTCCTTCGCCGGGAACAGGCGTTCTTCAAGAATGGCCAGCATTTCCTGGCCCACATTGCCGGTGGCGCCGACAACCGCGACGTTGACTTCCATAATACTCACTCCAAATAGCGGGACCGCTAAGACGATGTTGAGCCGATGATGTCAACCCGCCCTGCGGCGGGAGGGGTTTTGGCCTCTATTGGCGGGCGTATCCAGCGAAAAAATGTCAATCCAGGATCAGCAGGGCTATAAGGCGGGTTCCCTGATTGTTTGAGGAAGCTCCTATGACTGAATTCGCCGGCGACTATGCGCTTAGCGACCTTATTCATCTGGCGGTTGCGCTGGCCATTGGCTTTCTTATTGGCTTTGAACGCGAGCACAGCCATCGGGCCGAAGCGCGGCTTCGCAGCTTCGCCGGGGCCCGCACATTTTCCCTGGCGGCGCTCGCCGGCGCTCTTTCCGGGCTTGTGAGTGACGGCATGGTGTTGCCGGCCGTGCTGCTGGCTTCCATCGCGGCCTTGACCGCCGTCGCCTATTGGGCGACCGCCCGCGACAAACCGGGCGCCGGGGGCACCACCGAAATCGCGCTGTTCGTGACGTTTCTGTTGGGGCTGGGCGCGGCGCGCGGCTTTGTGGTCGAGGCGGCGATCTGCGGCGTGGCGACTGCGATCATTTTGAGCCTCAAGCAATATGTCCAGAAATGGGCGTCCGCATTGAGCGAGCAAGAATTGCACGCGGCGCTGCGCCTGCTGGCGATTTCGGTGATCGTGCTGCCGATCCTGCCGGATCAGCGCTTCGGCCCGTATGATGCGTTCAACTTCCGCAATATCTGGCTGATGGTGGTGTTCATCAGCGGACTGTCGTTCCTTGGCTATTGGCTGATCAAACTGGTCGGCGCCGGGCGCGGGATTTTGCTGACCGGACTGGCCGGCGGGCTCGCATCCTCCACGGCGACCACATTGTCGCTGTCGCGTTTCGCAAAAGAAGGCGCGGGCGGGCGCGATGTGGCGGCGGGGATCATCGCGGCGAATGTAGTGATGCTGACCCGGGTCGGCGTGCTGGTCGCTGCGATCTCGCGCAGCGTGCTGGCGGCGATCTGGCCGGCCCTGCTGGCGGGCGCCGTCGTGGGCGGGCTTTCGGCTTTGTATTTATGGCGTGGGCGGAAAGTCTCCGCGCCGGACGATGTGACGCTTGAGGTGGAAAACCCGATGGAAATCCGTCCGGCGTTGTTTTTCGCGGCGATGCTGGCGGTGATCTCGCTCGCCGCCGCTTTTGGCGCGGATAAATTCGGCGATGCGGGGCTGGTGGTGGTGGCGCTGATTTCCGGTCTCGCCGATGTGGACGCGCTGACCTTGATCGCCGGGCGCCAGGCCGCTTCCGGGATGGTCGCGGCGAATGTCGCGGCGCTGGCGGTGCTGGCGGCGGTCACCGCGAATATCGTTGTGAAAGCCGGCATGAGCTGGAGCATTGGCGGCGCGCGCGCCGGCGCGCCGGTTGCGCTCACCTTTGCGGCGATCGTCGCGGCGGGCGGCGCTGTGTTTTTGATATTCTAGGAAATCAGGCTCGCGCCAAATGGCACGATCTTGTTGTCCGCATCATGGCCGATATCGGCGCGGCCGAGATAGGGAACGCCCGCGCGCTTGCACCAGTCCTCGACGACCTCTTCTTCGCTTTGCCCGAATGGCCGGTCATTTTCGGTGATGTCACTGACGCGCCCGAGCATGATCCCGGCGGCGTTCTGTATTCCCTTGTCGCCCATGATCGAAAACATTGCGCGGTCGATGCGGTAGAGATACTCGCCCACATCTTCGAGCATGATGATGTGGCCCGATAAATCAGGCATCCAGTCCGTGCCGGTGAGATGGGCGAGAATGGTGATGTTGAAAGCGGCGTATTTTTTGCCAACTTCTAAAGAGGGCTCGAGCGTTGATGCATCGCCAGTCACAAGAAAGCTGAGCGCGCGGGCGATAGCTTCTTCGCCGCCCTCGCGCGTCAGGTCGGTCGGGATCGGTCCGTGCACCGGGCGGCCGATGCCTTCTTTATAGAGCCGCGCCAGCAAGGTCCCGTTGTCGGAATAGCCGAGATAGGTTTTGGCGCGGGCGTGGCCGTTGAGCTTAGCAAACAGCGCAGGGTCGAGGCGGCAGGCGCCATAGCCGCCGCGGGCGAACCAGACGGCGTCATATTGCGGATCGTTAGCGACCTCCAGAAATGCGGTGCTGCGCTCCGCATCGCTTCCTGCGAAATGCCCGGCGACGGAAAAGCACTGAGGATGAAAATGAAAAGAGACAGAATCGCCAAAGCGCGCCGCCGCGACGCCCGCGGTTTTCTCCGCGAGCTCCCGCGTGATCGGCCCGCCGGGGCAGACGATGGCGATGTGTTTGGTGTTTTGATTCATCGTTTCAAGCGTAGCTTTTTACACTATTCCCTGAGGGTTTTGAACGCGCCGTGTTTGACCAGTTCGGAAAAGCTCAGCTCATTTAGAGGTCGCCCCGTGTTTCCGGGTCCCATAAGAGGGTCGTTGCTCCCGGCTATGAGCCACGGCAAACGCATCTGAATTTTTTTAGTTGCCGGCTCATCCACCAATTCAAGCGTCAACCCTGTCAGTTCAACGCCCGGTCCGAACGCCGCTGCGAAATCGTCCGGATCGACTTCATACACCGTCGTCGGGTCTGTTTCATCTTGAAAGGCGGCGATCTTGGGATACCATTTGCGCTGCACGTCGATGGCGCCGGATGCAGCGCGCAGCTTGTCAAACGATGTTTCGTCAACACTGCCTGCGGAGGGCGCCACGTCATAGCCATTGAGAATGTCGTGAACATAATCTTTCAGAAGGAAATAGGCGGTGCGTCCATTTCCCATGTCGAGGATCACGGCTTCGCCTTTCAGCTTCATGCGCGCCGCCATGCCGGAAAGCGAATTTGGCGTGCGGCGGAGATTGATTTCAAGAACGCTTGAGCCTTGATGGGGAACGCCGTCTGCAACTGCATGGGCCGTCACCTTCACATGAAGCGTAATCGCCTCGCTGGCGGAGGGAGCGCAGCCGGCGAGCATGATCGCCGCAATGAAAGCGGGGAGTGTGTAAATCAGGGCGGGCCAAAATCTGGTCAATTTCATGGGGCACACGCTTGATGATAAGGGGCTAAACGGGCTTCTTGGCCGAAACTAACCCATGGCAACTGTTTATTTCTTAATTTCCGATAGAGCGATCCGGCAATGACAAACACCAAAGACTATTTCTTCTGCGGGATCGGCGGGTCGGGCATGCTGCCCCTCGCGATGATCGTCAAGGCGCGCGGCGCCCATGTGGAGGGCTCGGACCGGGCCCTCGATCAGGGCCGGACGGGCGCGAAATTTGACTATCTGCGCGGTCTCGGCATCGCGCTCCACGCCCAGGATGGCTCCGGCGTTAATCGCCCCTCGCAAATCTTGGTTGCGTCCGCGGCGGTGGAGGACACGGTGCCGGATGTGGTCGCTGCGAAAGCCGCTGGCGCTGATCGCCTGTCGCGCGCGGAATTGCTGGCGCAGCTATTCAACGAATCCGAACGCCCCGTCGGCGTCGCCGGGACCAGCGGCAAGTCGACGACGACGGGCATGATCGGCTGGATTTTGCACCATGCCGGAAAATCCCCGACGGTGATGAACGGCGCGGTGATGAAAAATTTCGTCAAGCCCGATGCGCTGTTTGCGAGCGCGCTGGTGGGCGAGGGCGAGGCGTTTGTCTCTGAAGTGGATGAGAGCGACGGCTCCATCGCCATGTTCTCTCCGAAAGTCGCGGTGCTGAACAATATCTCTCTCGATCACAAGAGCATGGACGAATTGCGCACTCTGTTTGGCGGCTTCATTGATCGCGCCGACATCGCCGTCCTCAATCTCGACAATGACGAAACGGCGCGGATGGCGGCTGCGCGCATGCACGGCAAGATCACCTATTCGCTGGTCGATCCGCGCGCCGAGCTGTTCGCTGAAAATATCGAGCCGCAGCCCTTTGGCGTGTCGTTCGACGTGGCGCGCAGCGACGGCGCCCGCGCATCGGTCGCACTGAAAATGCCGGGCCGTCATAATGTCTCGAACGCCCTCGCGGCGATCGCTGCGGCGGGCGCTTGCGGCGTTGCCTTGCCGGATGCGGCGGCGGCGCTGGGTGAATTTGCAGGCGTGAAGCGGCGGCTCGAATATGTGGGAGAGGCGGGCGGCGTCAGCGTCATTGATGATTTCGGGCACAACCCGGACAAGATCACCGCGAGCCTTAATACTTTGCATGAATTTCCGGGGCGGCTGCTGGTCATGTTCCAGCCCCATGGCTTCGGGCCGCTGCGCCTGATGCGGCGGGAATTCATCGAGACGTTTGCATCGCTGCTCGCGCCTGATGATGTGCTGTTGATGCCGGAGCCGGTCTATTTCGGCGGCACGGTCGACCGGTCCGTCTCCAGCAAAGACATCGCCGCAGGCGTTGTTGCGGCGGGCCGCAAGGCCGAAGCGCTGGCGACCCGGGACGATTGCGGCGTGCGATTGTTAAAGCTGGCCGAGCCCGGCGACCGCATTGTCATTATGGGCGCCCGCGACGACACGCTTTCGGTCTTCGCCGCTGATTTGCTGAAACAGATCTAGACTTCCTTTATGTTCTCGCCGTCTGCGGCGATCATGTCGCGGCTGACCATCCCCGCGCCATGCAGCGCGGCGCGCCAGGCTTTGAGATGCGGTTTTTCAAAATGCGCATCGAGATCCTCCCAGCTCTCCCATTTTTCAAGCACAAGAAACGCGTTGGGGTCTGTGAGTTCAGGCCCGTAATAATATTCAATACAGCCGGGTTCTGCGCGGCTGGCGGTGATCATGGCCTGCATGACGGGGCGCAATTTGGCGAGCGCGCCGTCGCGGACGACGATCCTTCCGGTGACAACAATCATCTGCGCATCATCCCATCAAATTGCGTTCTTCACCGGCTTCGATGAAGCGGATGGCCTGGGAGACAACGCCGACTTCGCCGAGCTTTGCGAACCAGACGCCCATATGGGGTTGCTTCACATGGGCGTCGAGCGCCGCCCAGCTTTCCCAATATTCGAGGATGACGAGCGTGTCGGGCTCGGTCACATCTGCGCCGAAGGAGTATTCGATGCAGCCAGCTTCCGCCCTTGTGGCGGCGATAAGCGTTTCCATCTCTTTTTGGACCTTTTGAAGTCCGCCGGGTGACAATTTCGCCTTGCCGGAAACAATGATCATGAGCAATCTCCTCTTTCTTGTGCGGGCGGACTATGGGATGCGCGCAGCAGGGGCGTCGGTATCAAAACTCACCTGATGACTGCATGAATAGCGAACTCAACTGGTCGATGCGTCCACCCCCGGAGCTGCCTGTGCTAAAGGGGCGGTGGGTCGCCATAGAACCCGCAATCTTCCCGGACTCGGCGGAGGCGCTGTTTCCTCTTCTGGGCGGGCCGGACAATGCGGACTTATGGACCTATATCCCGATTGGCCCGTTTGAGCAGCCCGGCCAGTTGGCGGCGGTGATGCAGCTCATGCACGCCCGCGAAGGCTGGCAGACCTATCTGTTTCGCGCTGCCGTCTCGGGCGAGCCGCTGGGCATGGCGAGCTATATGCGCATCCGTCCGGCGGCGGGGTCTGCGGAAGTGGGCTGCGTGGTCTTTTCGAAAAAGCTTCAGCGCACCCCGGCGGCGACCGAGGCGATGTATCTGATGGCGCGGCATATCTTCGATGATCTCGGCTATCGCCGATATGAGTGGAAGTGCAACAACGCCAATGCGGCGTCGAAACAGGCCGCCATCCGCCTCGGCTTCAGTTTTGAAGGCGTCTTCCGTCAGGACATGGTGATGAAAGGTAAAAACCGCGATACCGCGTGGTATTCGATTATTGACGGGGAATGGCCGCAGGTGAAGGCCGGTTTTGAGGCCTGGCTTGCGCCGGAGAATTTTGACGACCAAGGGGCCCAGCGCCGGGCCCTGAAGGAAATTCGCGATGCGATGTGAGTTTTGTTGGAATTCTGTGAGCCTCGTTGACGCCTGACCTGTTGTCTCGCCTTGCGGCGTGGCTATAACCGCCTCAATTGTCGCGCTTGGATACCCGTATATCCCTAATGGAGCCCACCAGATGAACATCCACGAATATCAGGCCAAACAAGTCCTCAAGAATTTCGGCGCGCCGGTTTCTGAAGGCCGTGTGGTGACCGAGGCGGGACAGGCCGAAGCGGCCGCGAAGGAGCTTCCCGGTCCGCTCTATGTGGTGAAGGCGCAGATCCATGCGGGCGGACGCGGCAAGGGCAAGTTCAAGGAAGCCTCAGCGGGTGAAGCGGGCGGCGTGCGCCTCGCCAAATCCCCGGCGGAAGCCTCCACCTTCGCCAAGGAAATGCTGGGCGCGACGCTGGTCACGAAACAGACCGGCCCGGCGGGCAAGCAGGTCAATCGCATCTATATCGAGAACGGCTCTGACATTGAGACCGAGTTGTATCTTTCGGCGCTGGTCGATCGCGGGACGGGCCGCATCGCCTTCATCGTCTCCACCGAAGGCGGCATGAATATCGAAGAAGTGGCGGAAGAAACGCCGGAGAAAATCGTCACCGCGCAAATCGATCCGGCGACCGGCTGCAAGCCGCATCATGCGCGCCGCATCGCGCAGGCGCTGGGGCTTTCCGGCGCGGCGGCCAAGCAATGCGGCAAGCTGATCCCGACGCTCTACAAGGCGTTTGTCGACAAGGACATGTCGATGCTCGAAATCAATCCGCTGATCGTGACCAAGGGCGGCGATTTGCTGGTGCTCGACGCCAAGGTCGGCTTCGACCCGAATGCGCTGTTCCGTCATCCGGATATTGTCGAGCTGCGCGACGTGACTGAGGAAGACCCGGCGGAATTGAAAGCCTCCGAATACGACCTTTCCTATGTGAAGCTCGACGGCAATATTGGCTGCATGGTCAATGGCGCGGGCCTTGCCATGTCGACCATGGACATCATCAAGCATTACGGCGCTGAGCCTGCGAACTTCCTCGATGTGGGCGGCGGCGCGACGAAAGAAAAAGTCACCGAGGCGTTCAAGATCATCACCACCGATCCGAATGTAAAAGGCATTCTGGTCAATATTTTCGGCGGCATCATGAAATGCGACATCATCGCCGAAGGCATTGTCGCGGCGGTGAAGGAAGTCGGCCTGGAAGATCCGCTGGTCGTGCGCCTTGAGGGCACCAATGTGGAAAAGGGCAAGGAAATCCTCGCCAGTTCCGGCCTCAAGATCACGCCTGCCGACGACCTCGAAGACGCCGCACAGAAGATCGTCAAAGCGGTTCAGGGGTAAAATCGCCATGACAGCAAAGCCCGCCCCATCGCTGAAACGCCGGGTCGCTCATGCGATGGAGAGCGTCGGCTTGCGCGGCGTCCTTGCAAAGCTCGGCAGCACCGCCGCGCAGCGCGCTTCCGGTTCAGATGTGGGCTTGCTGTTTGACGAAATTTGGGTGCGCCGCATTGGCGACGTTTATTTCGGCGACAAGGCGCAGTTCGATTATTACCTGCAGGAATTCAAAGGCTGGAATAAACAGCACAAAATCTGGCTGGAAGGCCCGAAGGAATACTGGTTTTACAAATATCAGCCCGCGCCGGGCGATGTCATCATCGATGTCGGCGCCGGCTTCGGCAATGACGCGCTGATCTTTTCGCACGGCGTTGGCGAGACCGGGCGCGTCGTTTCGGTCGAGGCGCATCCCGCCGCCTTCAAGAAGCTTGAAAAGACCTGCAAATGGTCGCGCCTCGACAATGTGACGCCGCTGGCGGTCGCGCTCGGCGCCGAAGAGGGCGAACTCTATATCACCGGCGATGATGACAATCCGGAAAATACGGTGGTCGCAGAACAGCCAACCGGCGAGGCGGCATATAAAGTGCCGGTGCGCCGGTTTGACGATGTTGCGGCGGAGCTGGGAATTGACCGGATCGACCTGATTAAAATGAACATTGAAGGCGCGGAAAACGACGCGTTGCGCGGCATGCCGCGCAGCCTCGCCAATTGCGCCAATGTGATCATCTCCTGCCATGATTTTCGCGCCGACCGGGGCGATGGCGAATTTTACCGGACGCTGGAAGATGTGCGGGAAATTCTCACGCAAGCCGGCTTTTCGCTGGAGCGTCGCGAAGACGATCCGCGTCCTTATATTCGCGACACGCTTTATGGCTGGCGCAATAGCTGACGCGTATTTCCGGTTGAACGCGGCGAGGGCAGGCCATGACGGATCGCAACGACTTTAAACTTCTCCACCCCCTGCGCGTGCGCTGGGCGGAATGCGATGCGCAGGGCATCGTCTTCAACGTCAATTATTTTCTGTATTTCGACGTGGCGATGACCGAGTGGCTGCGCGCGCTCGGCTATACGGGAAACAAGACGCTGGAGTTTTTCACGGTTCATTCCGAGGCGGACTACAAGGCGTCGGCGAAATTCGACGACATGCTCGATGTGGGCGTGCGCTGCGCCCGGCTCGGGCGCACCTCGATGGCGCTGGAGGCGGCGATCTTTCGCGGCGAGGAAATTCTGACCACGGGCAAGCTGATCTATGTGCATGCGGAGCTGAAAACACAGGACAAGTCGCCGCTCCCCGATGAATTTGTCGAGCGGGTTCTGGCCTTTGAAAAGACCACGCCGGAGACCGTGGCCTCATGAGCGGCAGCGTGGCGAAGTTGAAGCGTTTTCTGCGCGCCGTGCTCTATCGCACGGGGCTGATCGCCGTGCATTTCCGGGTGCTGGAGCACAAGCTGGTGCGCGGGCGCGAGGCGCCGCCGCCCGCCGATGAGGGCGGGATTCCCATTCCGCCGCTGGCGCTGATGGTGCGCACGGTGGGCCATGCGGACTGGCGCGCCTTTTTGCGCACGGGCAAGGCGACAGCGGAGGCGCTGGATGGTCATGCAAAAGCTGCGGGGCTCGGTTTCGCGCAAGCCCGGCGCATCCTTGATCTCGGTTGCGGCTGCGGCCGCGTGATCCGGCATCTGCCCGCCATGACGCAAGCAGAGCTCTATGGCGCGGATTACAACAAGTCCCTGCTTTCCTGGTGCGCCGAAAACCTGCCGGGCCGCTATTTGCGCAATGGCCTCAATCCGCCGCTCAAGGTTTCCGACGATCAATTCGACATCGTGTATCTGCTTTCCGTGTTCACCCATCTGCGCATTCCGACCCAGCGCATTTGGTTGCAGGAATTTGCGCGGATCATCCGCCCCGGCGGGCTCGCCCTGATCACGTTTCATGAAGAAACCCATATGGGCTTTCCGGATACGCCGGAAGCGCGCGCAGCGATCGCGGCGAACGGGTTTTACTACAACAACAATATGGTCGAAGGCTCGAACCTGATTTCGACCTTTCAAACCAAAGCGCTCGCCGAAGAAATATTCTCCGCCTATTTCGAGATTGTGCGCATCGCGCCGAGCGAGGAGGCGGGCGTCGGTCAGTCGCTCGCGGTGTTGCGCGCCCGCGCTGTGCCGGAAAAATGAACTACCGACATGCCTATCACGCTGGCAATCACGCCGATGTGCTGAAGCACATCGTGCTGGCGCGCGCCATAGAGCATCTGAAAAAGAAAGACGCCCCATTCCGCGTCTATGACGCCCATGGCGGCATCGGGGCGTATGATCTCGGCGGCGTCGAGGCGGAGAAAACCTTTGAATGGCGCGAGGGTGTCGGCCGGCTGTTCGCAGGCGATGGCGCGCCGCTGCCGCTGTCCGATGCGGTGGAAGGTTTGATCGCGCCCTGGCGGGCCTGCGTCGCCGGGGTCAATGAAGCGGGGGCGTTCAGCGCCTATCCGGGGTCGCCGGAAATGGCGCGCCTGCTGACCCGGCCGCAGGACCGGCTGCGCCTTAATGAATTGCACCCGGTCGATTTTGAAGCGCTGGCGAAGCGCTTTGCGACAGACCGCCGAACAACCGTGACGCGGCTCGATGCGCAGGTGTTTTTGAAAAGCCAGTTGCCGCCGCCGGAACGGCGCGGCCTTGTGTTGATCGATCCGCCCTATGAGAAAACCGACGAGGCCGATCATGCGCTCCGTATGCTGAGCGAAGGGCTGAAGCGGTTTTCCACCGGCGTTTTTGCGCTGTGGTATCCGGTGACCGGCGACGGGCTCAGCAACCGCCTTCGCGAGGCGGTGTCCGCAATGCCGGTGAAAACACTGATGGCGGAGCTGCTGGTGCGCGCCGCGCGCCCCGATGGCGGGCTCGCCGGCTCCGGCGTGATCATCGTCAATCCGCCCTGGCGCCTTGATGAGGAGCTTGCGCTCATCCTGCCGGAGATGGCGGACCGGCTCGCCCAGGGCGAGGCGTCATTCGCGCTTGACCTTTCCGGCGCGTGACGGTGTCCTGTGCGCGCAAGAAAAGGCGCGCGCCATGACCGTGAAAAAAATCAACATTCCCGCAGCTTTCAGCCAGATCGACGAGTGCTGGTCGCCGCATATCGCCGCGCGCGTCAATGGCCAGGAAGTACGCCTCGCCAAGATCGAGGGCGCTTTCGAATGGCACCATCATGACGGCGTGGAGGAGGCGTTCTTTGTGGTCAAAGGCGCCTTCACCATGCGGTTCCGCGATCACGATGTTGCGATGGAGGCGGGCGATTTCATCACCGTGCCCGCCGGGGTCGAGCATATGCCGGTGGCGGAGCAGGAGTGCTGGATCATGATGGTCGAAAGCGCCGGCACGTCGAATACCGGCGCGAATGTCTCCGAACGGACAAAAACCGACTTGCCGGAGCTTTAGGCGGCGCAGGCCGGATTGCGCCCATGAAAAAAGGCCGCGCGGGTTGCGCGCGGCCTTGAGTTGGGAGGGGCATTAAAAGCGAAGAGCTTTCAGCAAGCCCTCTGTCGCAGGCGAATGTTGCATCGCCACGACCATTCCGTGACGGTTTCGTGGCGAATGCGCTCAAGCCCTGCGCCACGCCGCCGCGCCGCGCTTCCGGCCGCTGAAAAGCTGTCGGGACGCTGACAAAGAAACAAATGTAAATCGGAAGCAGTCTTTACGGTTGCGGCAGTGGAAAGGCGCAGCTAAACCCGTGAAAATTCCTTGCCCGCAAGCTCGTCGGAGCGTCCATGTCCATACTCGTCGATAAGAACACCAAGGTCCTTTGTCAGGGCCTGACCGGCAAAACCGGCACCTTTCACACCGAACAAGCCATCGCCTATGGCACCAAGATGGTCGGCGGCGTCACGCCGGGCAAAGGCGGATCGGTCTGGGAGGCCGGCGAAGCGGCGAAAGGGGCGAGCCTGCCGGTGTTCGACACCGTCGCTGAGGCGCGTGAGAAGACCGGCGCCGACGCTTCCGTCATTTACGTGCCGCCCCCATTCGCGGCGGATTCCATTCTTGAAGCGATCGCGGCGGAGATTCCGCTGGTGATCTGCATCACTGAGGGCATTCCGGTGCTCGACATGGTGACAGTGAAGCGCGCGCTCGATGGCTCCAAGACCCGGCTCGTGGGGCCGAACTGCCCCGGCGTCATCACGCCGGATGAATGCAAGATCGGGATCATGCCTGGTCATATTCACCGCAAGGGCCATGTGGGCGTGATTTCGCGCTCCGGCACGCTGACTTATGAGGCGGTGCATCAGACGACCGCCGCCGGACTGGGCCAGTCGACCTGTGTGGGGATTGGCGGCGATCCGGTCAAAGGCACCGATTTCATCGAAGTGCTCGATATGTTCCTTCACGATGACGAGACCCATTCGATCATCATGATCGGGGAAATCGGCGGCTCCGCAGAGGCTGACGCAGCGAAATTCCTCGCCAGCCACAAGATTAAAAAGCCGACCGTGGGCTTCATCGCCGGGGTCACGGCGCCGCCGGGACGGCGCATGGGCCATGCCGGAGCGCTGGTTTCCGGCGCTGACGACACCGCGGAAGCGAAAATCGAAGCGATGAAAGCCGCAGGCATCGCAGTATCTCCGACTCCGGCGGCGATGGGGCGGACGCTTCTCGAAGTTCTCAAAAAATAAATGTTTTTATCATTAATGGGCAGGTCCAATAATGATTGAATCGCTCGCAAGTTGGCGTATCTAGGGAAGCTATCGTCACACGGCGTAGAGACGGATAGGGTCATGGCCAAAGACGGGAACGCTCCCGCAGGTTCGGCGGAAAAGTCGGACATTGAAACAGTACTTTCGGGTTCCAACGCTCAATATCTTGAGGCGCTTTACGCCCGCTACGCCGCCGATCCCGCATCGGTGAGCGCAGACTGGCGCGCGTTTTTCGACAGCGAAAACGACGCCGCGCCCGCTTTTGAGGGACCAAGCTGGGCCCGCAAGGACTGGCCGCCAAAGATCAACGGCGAGCTGACGGCGGCGCTGGATGGCGACTGGTCGGCCCTGGAGCCCCAGATTAAAGCGAAAATCGAACAGCGCGCGGCTGCCGCGCCGGCCGCTTTGCCCGGCGGTGATGTGCTGCAGGCGACGAAGGATTCCCTGCGCGCGCTGATGCTGATCCGCGCCTATCGCATTCGCGGCCATCTGATCGCCGATCTCGATCCGCTTGGCCTGCAGCGCCATGAGGTCCACCCTGAGCTTGATCCGGCGACGCTCGGCTTCACTGAAGCGGATATGGACCGGCCGATTTTCATCGACCATGTGCTCGGGCTGGAGACAGCGACGCTGCGCCAGATCCTCGCCATCTTGCAGCGGACCTATTGCGGCACTTTCGCCGTCGAGTTCATGCATATCACCGATCCGGAGCAAAAAGCCTGGTTGCAGCAGCGCATCGAAGGTCCGGACAAGGACATTACCTTCACCGATGAAGGCAAGCGCGCGATCTACAACAAGCTTGTCGAGGCGGAAGGTTTTGAGAATTTCCTGAACACCAAATACACCGGCACCAAGCGCTTCGGGCTTGATGGCGGCGAATCCATGGTGCCGGCGCTGGAGCAGATCATCAAACGCGGCGGCGCGCTCGGCGTTAAAGAGATCGTCATCGGCATGCCCCATCGCGGGCGCCTGAATGTGCTCGCCGCCGTGATGGGCAAGCCCTATCACCATATCTTCCACGAATTTCAGGGCGGCTCGGTGACCCCCGACGACGTGTCCGGTTCGGGCGATGTGAAATATCACCTCGGCGCCTCTTCCGACCGCGAATTCGACGGCAACAAGGTTCACCTGTCGCTCACCGCCAACCCGTCGCATCTCGAAGCGGTGAACCCGGTGGTGCTCGGCAAGGCGCGTTCCAAACAGGACCGCATCGAAACCGCCGATCTCGATCAGCCGCGCACCCATGTGCTGCCGCTCTTGCTGCATGGCGACGCGGCCTTCGCCGGTCAGGGCGTCATTGCGGAATGTTTTTGCTTTTCCGGCCTGCGCGGTTATCGCGCCGGCGGCACCATCCATTTCATCGTCAACAACCAGATCGGTTTTACGACGAGCCCGAAATATGCGCGCTCCTCGCCTTACCCGTCTGACGTGGCGAAAATGGTCGAAGCGCCGATCTTCCATGTAAACGGCGACGATCCCGAAGCGGTGGTGTACGCCGCGAAAGTCGCGACCGAGTTTCGTCAGAAATTCGCCGCCGACGTTGTCATCGACATGTTCTGCTATCGCCGCTTTGGTCACAATGAAGGCGACGAGCCGGGCTTCACCCAGCCGAAAATGTATAAAAAGATCCGTGCGCTGCCGACGACGCGCTCGATCTACGCGGACCGTCTTGTGGAACAGGGCGTGGTCAGCGCCGAGGATGCGGAAGGCGAACAGGCGAAATTCCGCGAATTCCTCGATCAGGAATTCTCCGCTGCGGAAGCCTTCAAGCCGAACAAGGCCGACTGGCTCGATGGTCAGTGGTCGGGTTTCGTTCCGCCGGTCGATGATGACCGCCGCGGCAACACCGCGATTGAAATTGAAGACCTGAAGGAAATCGGCGCCGCGCTCACGCATTATCCGAAAGCGTTCAATATTCACAAAACGCTGGCGCGCATTCTCGAGCAGAAAAAGAAAATGTTCGAGACCGGCGAGGGCATTGACTGGGCGACCGCAGAGGCGCTGGCCTTTGGCGGCCTCGTCAAGGACGGTTTCGGCGTCCGGCTTTCAGGCCAGGATTGCCGTCGCGGCACTTTCTCCCAGCGCCATGCGGTTTTCATCGATCAGCAAACGGAGAAAACCTACACGCCGCTGCGTCACCTTGATAATGCGGAAGCGACATTCGAGGTTCACGATTCTGAACCTTTCCGAATTCGCGGTGATGGGTTTTGAATATGGCTACTCGCTGGCCAATCCGAAATTCCTCGTGCTCTGGGAAGGCCAGTTCGGCGACTTCGCCAATGGCGCGCAGACGATCATCGATCAGTTTATTTCCTCCGGCGAACGCAAATGGCTGCGCATGTGCGGGCTCGTATTGCTCCTGCCCCATGGCTATGAAGGTCAGGGTCCGGAACATTCCTCGGCCCGGCTTGAGCGCTTCCTGCAGCTTTGCGCCCAGGACAACATGCAGGTCGCGAACTGCACCACGCCGGCCAACTATTTCCATATTCTGCGCCGCCAGATGCGCCGGAATTTCCGCAAGCCGCTGGTGTTGATGACGCCGAAATCGCTGCTGCGTCACAAGAAATGCGTTTCGACGCTTGAAGAGATGGGCCCCGGTTCGTCTTTCCACCGGGTGCTTTGGGATGATGCGGAATACCGCCCCGGCTCGACGGTGAAACTGGTCTCCGACCAGAAGATCAAGCGCGTCGTGATGTGCTCCGGCAAGGTCTATTACGACCTGCTCGAAGAGCGCGAGCAGCGCGGCATCGACAATATCTATCTGTTGCGCGTCGAGCAGTTCTATCCGTTCCCGGCGATGTCGCTCATCAATGAGCTGCAGCGTTTCCGCAATGCGGAGATGGTCTGGTGTCAGGAAGAGCCGAAAAATATGGGCTCCTGGTTCTTCATGGAGCCGAACCTGGAATGGACGCTCGATCAGATCGACGCCAAACACAAACGCGCGCGCTATGTGGGCCGCGCCGCCGCTGCGTCCCCGGCGACTGGCCTGATGAGCAGGCACAAGCGTGAATTGGAAGAATTTTTGAACGACGCGCTGACCCTTTAGGGTCGGCCGCATTGGAGAAGAAGAATGGCCACCGAAATCCGCGTCCCGACGCTTGGCGAATCCGTCACCGAAGCGACGATCGCGAAATGGATGAAAAGCGAAGGCGATACGGTCGCCGCTGACGAACCGTTGGTCGAGCTTGAAACCGATAAAGTGTCCGTTGAAGTGCCGGCGCCCGCCGCTGGCGTGCTTGCCTCCATAGCCGCGAAAGAGGGCGATACGGTAGAGGTTGACGCCTTGCTCGGCGCCATTGAAGCGGGCGGCGCCGCAAAGGCCGCAGCGCCTGCGAAAGCCGCGCCAGCGAAGGCTGCGGCTGCGACGAGCGGCGGCGAAGATATTGAAGTGACCGTGCCGGCTTCCGGCGAGAGCGTCACCGAAGCCGATATTGGCGAATGGTTCAAGAAAGTCGGCGACGCGGTCACGATTGATGAGCCGCTTGTCAGTCTCGAAACCGACAAGGCGGCGATGGATGTGCCGTCGCCAGCCACGGGCGTGTTGAAAGAAATCCGCGCGCAGGAAGGCGATACGGTTGAGGTCGGTAATGTGATTGCGGTGATCGCTGCCGGCGATGCGCCCGCAAAAACCAATGGCGCTGCGGCGCCGGCGAAGGCCGCCCCTGCGCCCGCCGCCGCATCCGCCGCTAAGTCAGATGATTTATCACCGGCGCCGCGCCGGGTTGTCGCCGAACGCGGCCTCGATCCGTCGACCATAGAAGGCACCGGCAAGGGCGGCCGCATCACCAAGGCCGACGCGCTTTCCGCCTCCGCCAAACCGGCGCAAGCCAAAGCGCCCGCCGCACCGTCTGCGCCGCGCGATCTTGGTCCCCGCGAAGAGCGGGTGAAAATGTCCCGCATGCGCCAAACCATCGCCCGGCGCCTGAAAGAGGCGCAGGACACGGCGGCGATGCTGACCACCTTCAACGACGTCGATATGACGGCGGTGATGGAATTGCGTTCTCAGTATAAAGAGCTTTTCGACAAGAAGCACGGCATCAAGCTCGGCTTCATGTCCTTCTTCGTCAAAGCATGCGTCCACGCGCTGAAAGAAGTGCCGGACGTCAATGCCGAGATCGACGGAACCGACATCATCTACAAGAACCACTATGACATCGGCGTTGCGGTCGGCACCGACAAGGGCCTCGTTGTGCCGGTCATCCGCGATGCGGATCTGAAGTCCATGGCGGAGATCGAGCTGGAAATTTCCGATTTTGGGCGTCGCGCCCGCACCGGTGATTTGAAACTCGAAGAAATGCAGGGCGGCACCTACACGATCTCCAATGGCGGCGTTTACGGCTCGCTGATGTCGATGCCGATTTTGAACCAGCCGCAATCGGGCATTCTCGGCATGCACCGGATCGAAGAACGCCCGGTGGCGCGCAATGGCCAGGTCGTTATCCGCCCGATGATGTATCTCGCCATGTCTTATGATCACCGCATTGTCGACGGCAAAGGCGCAGTCACATTCCTCGTGCGCGTTAAAGAAAATCTCGAAGACCCGCAGCGTCTGCTGCTTGACCTTTAGGAAGTCTTCCCATGACCGAAACTTATGACGTCGTCATCATCGGCGCCGGACCCGGCGGCTATAATGCGGCGATCCGCGCCGGACAGCTGGGCCTGAAAACCGCGATCATCGAAAAGCGCGAGAGCAAAAAGCTCGGCGGCACTTGCCTCAATGTGGGCTGCATCCCGTCGAAAGCGTTGTTGCACGCTTCGCAGCTTTACCAGATCGCGGAAAAAGACTTCGCCGGGCTCGGCATCAAGACCAGCGGCCTGTCGCTCGATCTGAAACAGATGCTGAAACAGAAAGACGACGCCGTCGAAGCGCTCACCAAGGGCGTTGAATTTCTGATGAAGAAAAACAAGGTCGATGTGTTTCTCGGTTCAGGCGAGATTCTGTCCGCCAATCGCGTGCTGGTTTCCGGCGCCGATGGCGACAAGGAGCTGTCGACCAAGAATATCGTGATCGCCACCGGCTCTGAAGTGACGCCGCTGCCGGGTGTTGAGATCGACGAAAAACAGATCGTCTCCTCTACCGGCGCGCTGGCGCTTCCCGCCGTGCCGAAACATCTCGTGGTCATTGGCGGCGGCGTGATCGGGCTGGAGCTTGGTTCGGTCTGGGCGCGTCTCGGCGCGAAAGTCACCGTGGTCGAATTTCTCGACAAGATTTTGCCGCCCATGGATGATGAAGTCTCCAAACAGTTTCAGCGCATCCTGAAAAAGCAGGGCTTTGAGTTCAAGCTGTCGTCAAAAGTCACCGGCGCGAAGGCGACGAAGGCTGGCGTCAAGCTGACGGTCGAGCCGGCGGCTGGCGGCGCCGCGGAAACGATCGAATGCGACACCGTGCTGGTTGCGATCGGCCGTCGCCCCTATACGCAAGGGCTGGGCTTGGAGACGGTCGGCGTCAAAACTGACAAGCGCGGCGTCATTGAGACGGATCATTTCAAAACCAATGTGCCGGGCATCTGGGCGCTGGGCGATTGCATTGTCGGGCCGATGTTGGCGCATAAGGCGGAAGATGACGGAACCGCCTGCATCGAGCTGATCGCGGGCAAAGCGGGGCATGTGAATTACGACACCGTGCCGAGCGTTGTGTACACCTATCCGGAAGTCGCATCGGTTGGCAAAACCGAAGAGCAACTGAAACAAGCGGGCGTCAAATACAAAACCGGCAAGTTTCCGTTCATGGCCAATTCCCGCGCCAAGACCAATCACGAGACTGACGGCTTTGTGAAAATCCTCGCTGACGCTGAGACTGACAAAGTGCTCGGCGCGCATATTGTCGGCGTTGAGGCGGGCGAGCTGATCGCGGAAGTGGTGAGCGTCATGGAGTTCGGCGGCGCGTCGGAAGACATTGCGCGCACCTGTCACGCCCACCCGACCCGCTCAGAGGCCGTGCGTCAGGCCGCCATGGGTGTTGAAGGCTGGACCATGCAGGCGTGACGCCTGCCGCCCTTCACCTGGCCATCAGGGTTCGCCCGATTGAAGAGGGCGATGTCGATGAATTGCTTGCGATGATGCGCGCCCTCGCCGAGGAAGAAGGAGAGGCGGCGCATCTGACGGTGTCGCCTGCGCGCCTGCGCGAGACCGGCTTCGGGGATCGCCCGCATTGGAGCGGCCTGTTCGCAACGGTGATGGGCGAGACCGTCGGTTATGCGACCTGCACCCGTGATTTTCACCTCTGGAGCGGCGCGGAGCGCATTACGATTGACGATGTATTCGTCCGGCCGGAGTTTCGCGGCATGGGCATCGGCGAAAGGTTGATGTCCGCCATATTCGACGAGGCGCGCGCAAAGCATGCGCTGGTGAACTGGACGGTGCAGACCGACAATGAACGGGCGATCCGGTTTTATCAGCGCCTCGGCGCAAGCTATCGTGAGACCGGCAAATGCAGCTGGCGCTCAACTGAATAGCGGCCTCGACATCGGGGCGGAATAATCTAAACAGTCAAAAATGCATTTGACGCTCGCAGATTTTGTCGGCTTTTCGGGTGTGGCGCTTGTCGTCGGCACCTATTTCCTCTCGCAAATCGGGCGGATGGATGTGCGTCAGCCGCTCTATCCGGGGCTCAATGGCATCGGTGCGTTGCTGATCCTGTATTCGCTGTCGCACACTTTCAACGCCGCATCTTTTGTCATTGAAATGTTCTGGCTGCTGATTTCCGCGGTTGGTCTCTTTCGCGCGCTGTTCCTGAAATCCAAATAATCACGAGGCGCTGCGGCGCTTCTGTTCATTTTCCGACCCAGGCTGTGACGCGCGTCACGGCTTTGTGCGCGTGCGCCCTGATTATGGCGCCATTGAGTTCGATTGCGGCCACATACGCAAACAATAGTTGCAAGATCGGACGGCAGGGGGTCGTCCGCCCTACAATATATAAGGAGATCGATCATGGGGGAGACCACGATCAAAACCATCAGCGCCAGCATGCTGGCGTTGGCCATCCTGGCTGGTGCGGCGGCGCCGGCTTCAGCGCAGACCCGCACAAACGGCAAGATTTACGACCTGCCGCTTTTTGCAAATGACCTTAATCCCGGCGAACGGTATTTCACGCGCGACCACGCAGATAGCACGGCGCAGAAATACGGCTATGATATCACCGGACGGCGCAAGTCAGGCGATAGCTGGACATCGTTGAAATCCGGGATCACCGGGGACGCCCATTGGCGCAATCCGAAAAACGAAAATTACTTCGTCTACGGAAAGCCGTTCTACGCCATGAAAGCGGGCACGGTCATCGCCTGCTGGCGCAGCGCGCCGCAAAATCCACGGCCCAAGCTTCCGGAGGAAGACAACTCTGTTCCTACCAGTGAAAAGGCCTGGATCCATCAGTTTCAGAAAGACGGTCTGCTCGCCGGCGGCGGGAATCATTTGTGGATCCTGCATGATGACGGCACGCGCGCGCTCTATGCTCATGCGCAAACCAACAGTATTCCGGCCGCGCTTTGCCCGAAAACACAGACGAAGTTCAGCTCGGTTCCCGATAAGAGCGATGTCGATGAAAACGGCATGTATGAGCCGATTGCATTGGCGCCGTCGGAGCGCAAGCGCGTGAAGGCCGGCCAGATGCTCGGCCGCATCGGCCATAGCGGATCGTCAACCGGGCCACATCTTCATATCCATGTTGAAGCCAAAAACGCCAATGGAAGCTGGGCCGGCGTGCCGACGCGTTTCCGTCGCGGCATGTCGACGCCGTGGAATAGCGGCGCGCCGGACATCGATGTCTGGAACAGCTTCTCCGGAAAGGTAATCACCAAGGGCGATGTCTTGTTCTGGCCGCCGACCCGTCTCGGCAAGGAATATGCGCGCCACAAACAAAACACGACGGACTTCGCCCGCCTGTTCAAGCATCTTTCCAATAGCGGTTATCAGCCAAAAATCATCAATGGCTATAGCGTTGGCGGCAAGGTCTATCTCAATCATGTCTGGGAGCCCGCCGAAGGCAATTGGCGCGCCTATTCGCGTCAGTCGCAGTCAAAGCATCAGGCCAATCTCGACAAGGCGAAAGCCGATGGCTATGCGCCGGTCTTTATCGACAGCTATCTGCAAAACGGGCAGGTCCGCTATGCGGCGATCTATGCGAAGGGCAAGCCCGGCAAATGGAAGCTGCGCTCGAACATGACGGCGCAGACCCATCAGAGCGTGCTCAACGAAGCCAAGGCCGAAGGGCTGAAGCCGGACTCCGTTTCGGTTGTCTCGATCAACGGGCAGCGCCGCTACACTGCGCTGTATCGGTCTGACTCGATTGGCGGCTGGGCGCTGAAATCGCAAATCCTCGAAAGCGATTATCAGGGCGTCGTCAATGATCAGCTTGCGGCGGGCCGCATGCCGATCCATCTCGATGGCTACATGCACAAAGGCAAGGCGTATTATTCGGCGATCTTTGCGACGAAATACAAAGGCAAGTCGAAAGCCCGCCATGGCATGTCGTCCGGCTCTTATCAGAACGAGGCCGAGTCAGCCTGGAGCGCAGGCTATGTCACCCAAAGCGTCGCTGCCTTTGACGGCGCGCAGAGCCAGCATCGCTATGGCGCGGTGTGGGCCAAGCCCTGACCTGAATGGGCGGCGGCAGATCCCGCCGCCGCCCGGCAAACCGTACAGAATCGTGAACTTGCCGCCGCGCCCTTGGGTGCGGCGGCTCGTTTTTGCGCAGATGCGGCGCTTGTCTGTCACTTGCAGCCTAAATGCTGGATTATCCGCGCCTTTTCAGCCTAAACTGCGCGCCAATGCGCGCTCTGACGGGCGCAACGAGGGGCAATTTACGCGCGGGGGCCGTCTTGCGGGACGGCTTACGCACGAAAGAGGGATCACCTTTCCATGAATGTCATTCTGATTTTTACCTTGATCGGCGCTGTCGGTTTGCTGAGCGCGCTGTATCAGATGCGTACGCAGCCAAAGGGCCTGTACATCCTGTTTTTCGCAGAGATGTGGGAGCGCTTTTCCTATTACGGCATGCGCGCGCTGCTGGTGTTTTATCTCACCAAGCATTTCCTGTTCGATCAGGCCGCCGCTTACGGTCTATACGGCGCCTATACGACGCTGGTTTACATCACGCCGGTGATTGGCGGCGTGCTGGCTGACCGGTATTTGGGGCAGCGACGCGCCGTGCAGATCGGCGCCGTGCTTCTGGTGCTTGGTCATATGGGCATGGCGATTGAGGGCGACCCGACCGCGCCCGGCGCCGATCCCGATCCGTTCATCATCAACATTTTCTATCTGTCGCTGGCGCTGATCATCATGGGCGTCGGCTTCCTGAAGGGAAACATTTCGGCGATCGTCGGCCAACTTTATGCGAAAACCGACACGCGCCGCGACAGCGCTTTCACCTTCTTCTATGTGGGCATTAACGCCGGTTCGTTCTTTGGCGCGCTTTATGCGGGTTATCTCGGCGAGACCTTCGGCTGGCAATATGGTTTCGGCCTTGCCGGCATCGGCATGCTGCTTGGCCTGCTTGTCTTCATGTGGGGCAAGCCGCTTTTGCAGGGCGCGGGCGAAGCGCCGGATCTGGCCTTGCTCAAAGCCAAGCGTTTTCTCGGTCTCTCGACCGAATGGCTGATCTATATCGGCACGGCGCTGATGCTCGCCTTTGTCTGGTATGTGGTTCGCGATCAGGGAACGGTGGGCACCATTCTTTATGCTGCGATGGCGGTCACCTATATCTACATTCTGGGCCGCAGCGTGATGACGCTGGAGCCCCATGCGCGGGACCGAATTTTCGCAGCGCTGTTCCTCATCACCATCCAGGTTCTGTTTTGGGCGCTGTTTGAACAGGCCGGTTCATCGATCAATGTGTACACGGATGAGCAAGTTGACCGGACATTGCTCGGGCAGGAAGTCCCGGCGTCGGTGTTCCAGTCATTGAACGCGATGTACATCATCTTCCTTGGTCCTGTCTTCGCCTGGATATGGAGCTTCCTCGGCAAGCGCGGCATGGAGCCGTCGGCGCCGCAGAAATTCGGCCTCGGCGTAATCCAGCTTGGTCTTGGCTTCCTGGTGCTGGTCTGGGGCGCGACGTCCGCCGTGGGTTTGACACCGGTGATGTTCATCTTCCTCATCTATCTGCTGCACACGACGGGCGAGCTTTGCCTGTCTCCGGTGGGCCTATCCGCCATGACGCGTCTGTCGACGGCGCGCATGGTCGGTCTGATCATGGGGGCGTGGTTCCTCGCTTCCGGCGCCGGCAATTTCGCGGCGGGCCTGATCGCACAGGCGACCGCCGTCGAGGGCGCAGACGGCGGAAATATGGTGCTTGCGGTCTACTCAAATGTCGGGTGGGTCGCGATCTGGGTCGGCATCGGGCTGATCGTCATTTCGCCGCTGATCAACTATCTGATGCATTTGAAAACGCTGAAAGACGATCCGCATCCGCTGGCCGGCGAGAGCGAGATTGGCGAGCCCATGGGCCCGGGCGTGCATCCGGGAAGAAAGGGTCCGGCTGCGGAATAGCCGACCCGACAAAAAGGCATGGGCCCGGCGGTTCTTCCGCCGGGCCTTTTTTGTATAATCACGCGGCAACACAGAAAGCGCCGAGCCATGTCCGACCGGCTAACGAAAATCGTCACGCGCGGCGGCGACAAGGGCGAAACCTCGCTCGCTGACGGCACGCGTCTCCCCAAGGATGATGCGCGCATCGCGCTGATCGGCGATGTGGACGAGTTGAATTCCTCCATCGGCGTCGTGATCGCGCATCTTGAAAAAGGCGCGCTCGCCGAACTGCTGACCGGGGTTCAGCACGATCTGTTCGATCTCGGCGGGGGCTTGTGTTTTCCCGGCGCGCCGTTGTTGACGGAAAACCATCTGGCGCGTCTCGATGCGGCCGCCGCCGCGATGAATGCCGACCTGGCGCCGCTGAAAGAATTCATTTTGCCCGGCGGTTCGCCGGTTATCGCGTTCCTCCATGTGGCGCGCACGGTCTGCCGCCGCGCCGAACGCGCGATGGTCGGTTTCCATCGCAGCGCGCCGGAGGCGGCGCTGGGCCTGCAATATCTCAACCGTCTTTCGGATGTGCTGTTCATCGCGGCGCGCGCGGAAGCAAAGCGCTCGGGCGTTGCGGAAGTCTACTGGCGCAAGGAAAACAGCGCTTCACCTGAATCATAAAAGGCGGCGTTATGATTATCAGAAGCTGGGCCGGGCGAACAGCGCTCAAGGATGGCGACGCCTATGAACGCTTTATGATCGAGCGCGCCGCGCCGGATTATGCCTCGGTTGAGGGGTTGAAGGCGCGCTACTTCACCCGCCGCGACGAAGGCGATGAGGCGCATTTTCTTTTAATCACCATCTGGGATTCGATGGATGCGGTTGAAGCCTTTGCCGGCGCTGATCCTGCAAAGGCGAAATATTATCCTGAAGATGACCGCTATCTTCTCGAAAAAGACGATCATGCCCGAAATCATCGTCTCTTTTATTCAGGCTGAAGCGGCGTAAATCCAACCAGCGCGCCGGACGCGTCACGTTGCGGCGTAATGCGAAAAACCTGCTCGTAAATGTCAGCGGGCAGCGCGTTTGGCGCGCCGTCAAACCTTATGCGGCCCTCGCCGAGCACGACAAGCCGCGTGCAATAGCGCGCCGCGAGCGGCAAATCATGCAGCGCCGCGATGATCGCCTTGCCGCTATCGGCCATCGCACGCAGCAATTGCATCACGGCGAGCTGGTGCGCGGGATCGAGCGCCGTGACCGGCTCGTCAGCGAGCAGCAGCGGCGTGTCGCCTGCGAGCGCGCGGGCGAGATGAATGCGCGAAAGCTCCCCGCCGGAAAGTTCATTGACGGGGCGATCGGCGAGATGCGCTGCGCCGCATAGCGTCAGCGCCTTGTCGACCGCCGCCCTGTCGCGCGCATCCTCCGACAAGGGATCGCCCCAGGCGAAGCGGCCAAGCGAGACGACGGCGCGCGCGGGGACCGCCCAATAGACCGGCCGGGCCTGCGGCAGATAGGAAAGCCGCCGCGCGCGTCGCCCCGTGGTGAGGGCGTCCATATCGGCGCCGTCAAGCCGCCGGCTTCCGTTGTCGATGGGCAACAAGCCCGCCGCCGCCCTGAGCAAGGTGGACTTGCCTGCGCCATTCGGTCCGATCAGGCCGATAAATTCCTGCGCCCCTGCGTTGAAAGAAATGTCGTGGAGAACCCGGCGGGCGCCGAGCGACACGGCGATATGGTCTAGCTGAAGGATCATGAGGCGATCCTTTTGCTGGTGGCGGCGACCCAGACAAAACCCGGCGCGCCGATTAACGCCGCCGCGACGCCCAACTTCAGCTCCTGATCGAAAGGCAGCATACGGATGATAATGTCTGCCGCGACCAGCATGGCGCCGCCCAGCAGCGCGCTTGGCAGGAGCAGCCGCGCCGGGTTCTGCCCGGCGAAGGCGCGGACAATATGCGGCGCCACGATGCCGATAAAGCCGATGGCGCCGGCAGTCGCAACGCTCGCGCCCACAAGAAAAGCGGCGCCGATAATGACCAGCAGGCGGGTGCGTTTCAGATTTGCGCCAAGGCTCTCGGCGGTTTCTTCGCCAAGGGTGAGGGCGAGCAGGCCGGGCGCGGCGGCGGCGATCATGGCGAAACCGGCAAGCGCGAAGGGCGCGGCGAGGGCGAGATCGGCGAAGCTGCGATTGGCGACGGTGCCGAACAGCCAGTTCACAAGGTCGGAGAGCGCAAACGGATTGGGAGAGAGATTCATCGCCAGCGAAATCAGCGCGCCGCAAAAAGATGAAAGCCCGACGCCGATCAGAATAAGCCGCGCGGTGGAAACGCGTCCCGCGCCCAGCGCATATAGCGCCGCCGTCGCGCCGACCGCGAACAGAATCGCCATCACCGGCGCCGCCCAGATGGCGAGGGCTGCGAGATTGAAATAGATCGCAATGACCGCGCCGAGCGCTGCGGCGGCGGAAACCCCGAGCACGCCCGGATCGGCGAGAGGATTGCGCAACAACCCCTGCAATCCGGCGCCCGCCGCGCCGAGACAGGCGCCGGCGAGCGCGGCGGCCAGCGCGCGCGGCAAGCGGATGTCGCGGATGATGGCGGTCACTGCGCCATGGTCGCTGGTGAGCGCGACAAGCGCATCGCCCGGCGCAATCGCTGCGGGACCGATGAACAGCGAGACGGCGATCAGCACGGCGCTCAGCGCCGCGAGCGCGCCATTAAGGGAGAGTGTGCGTCCGCTCATTCTTGCGCGCCTTCCGCGATCATTTCCGCCGCATCGACGGCGAACCATGCGGCGCAACTGACGAGATCGGCCGGCAATTGCACCGACGGCGTTTGCGCAAGCCGCGCCCGCAATGCCGGATGGCGCGCCGCCGACCAGTGATTGACCGCCTCATCGCGGGAGATGAAAAACCCGCCGACAATGAACGCTGGCGGTTCCAGCAACAATTGTTCAGCGGGCAGGGGCGGCCAGTAGGATTTTCCTTCCTCCGCCATGATGTTGATCAGTCCCGCCGCGCGCATGATTGCGTCAATCATGGTATGCGCGCCGGCGGTGACGCCGCCGGGCGTGACATAGAGCGCGCGCTTTTGCGATTGCGGCGCGGAGGCGAGGGCGCCAAGGCGCGCCTCCATATCCGCGATGAGCGCTTCCCCGCGCGCAACCTGATCGAGCGCGGAAGCAACCAGGCGAATATTGTCTTTGACGCCGGAAAAATCTTCCGGATAGCCCAGCGAAACCACCTGCGCGCCAAAGGCGGCGAAGCGCCCCGCATTTGCGCCGCCGCCCCATTGCCGCAAAACGATGTCGGGCGCGCGCAACAGCACTTCCTCGCGCGTCGGGCGGATTTTTTCATGCGCCGCCGCCAGCGCGCGCAAATGGGAATAGTCCTTGTCCGCGCCGCGCGAGACCGCGAGCACCTGATCGCCATCGGCGAGTTGGAGCAGATACTGATCGGCGCAATAATCGAGCGACACCGCTTTTGGTTTCGCCTGTTTGAGATTGGCCTGCGCAGGTGCTGTGGCGGCAAGCGCGAAAAGGAAAACAATGAGCCGCATCAAAACCGCACCCTCACCCCGCCATAAGCGGCCGCGCCCAGCTCGCCATAGCCGGACACATCCTGATAGTCCGCATCGCCCGCATTTTCCACGCGCCCATAAAGCTCCAGCGCATCGGTAAGCTGGTAGGCGGCGCGCAGATCGAGGCGAATGAACCCGTCATTCGGGGCGGGCGTATCGTTTTCGCGGCCGTTGAAGATCGTGCTGGCGGCGAGCGTGAGCTTTTCAATCGGCGCAAAGGTAAGCGTCAGCGCGCCCTTGTGCTTGGGCTGGCGCAGCAATTGCGCGCGGGTTTCAAGGTCGATGGCGTCGGTGAAGCTGTAGGTGATCTCCGCCGACAGGCGCGGAGACAGCGCAAAGGCGCCTTCGGCCTCAATGCCGCGGGCGCGGGTTTCATCAATGTTGAAATAACCATTGCCCGCAAAGTCGTAATCGATCTGGTCGGTTACGCGGGTCTGAAAAAAGGTCACTGCGAGCCGGTGTTGGCGGGCGTCCCCGAATAATCGCTCAACGCCGACATCGGCGCCGCTGGCCTGTTCCGGTCGCAAATCCGGATTGGGCATGACGCCAAACTGGTCATAATTGAGTTCGAACAGGCTGGGCGCGCGAAAGCCTTCGCCCCAACTGGCGCGCAGGCGCCAGGCTTGCGAGGCGCGCCATACAATAGCAGCGCGCAGCGTCGTCGCGCCGTCAAAGTTTGAAAATTCATCGCGGCGCCCGCCGAAAGAAAACGTCACCGCATCGACGGGCCTGATTTCAGCCAGAGCGAAAACCGCGCCGGCGGTCGCGGTTTCATCGACGCCGGAGGTGACGGCGCTGGTGCGCTCCGCCTCCGCCCCGGCGATGAGGCGCAGATTTTGATGCAACGTGACCGCGGCGAGATAGTCGATGCTTGTCCGCGAGCCTTTTGCGGAAAATGTCTCGGCGCCATTGTCGGTATTCACCCGGTCGATGGCGTTGAAGGCGAAGGAGAGCGCGCCGTCAAAACCATCATAGGCGTGCAGCAGTTTCCCGGCGGCGAGATAGTCCTTTGTGTGTTCGGTTTCATCGGTATCGCCGAAACTGAAATCAGGCGGCGCGAAGCCGTCAATCTCTGCGCGGGCGCGGCTCGCCCGCAAGCTGACTTCCGTGCGCCAATGGTCGGAAAGTTCCGCGCCCGCCGCCAGCGTCGCCGCGCCATGGCGATATCCGTCGCGTTCATCGCCTATCGCGGCGCGCGAGATCCCCTTTGTCGTTGCGCCAGTGAGTGAAATGCGGCCATAGGCGCCGTTCTTTTCGGCTCCGACAGATGCGCTTGCGCGCGCGGTCCCGAGCGATCCGCCCTCGACAAAGGCGCTGGCGCCCGCCCGCTTGGTCGTGATCATGATGACGCCGCCAATCGCGTCGGCGCCATAAAGCAGGGATTGCGGACCGCGAAGGATTTCTATGCGGTCAATATTCGCCGCATCGAGATTGGCGAAATTGAATCCGCCCTGGGGCGCTGATGGATCGTTGACGGCGACGCCGTCGATGACCACCAGCGTTTGGCCGCTCGTCGCGCCGCGAATGCGAATACTGGCGACGCCGCCAACACCGCCGCTGCGCGCGAGTGATACGCCGGCGGCGTCCCGCAAGGCGTCGGCGACATAGGCGATTTGCCGTTCCGCAATGTCATCGGCGGTAATGACGGATACGGATGATCCCGCTTCCGACAGGGCGACAGGCGTGCGCAGCGCGGAAACGGTGATTTCATCTTGCGCCCATGCAGAAGAGGCGCAGGCAAGAACCGCAAGGGCGGGGATAAATTTCAGGCGTAATAATGCAGTCGGGTATTCGGTCATGGCGACATTCCTTGTAAAAGTTGGATGTCGCCCTACCGGGGTCTCCGTTCGACATGGCTGTTCCCGGCCAGACGAGAGACGACGTGTACGGCAGGTCTCCTGGCTAGCGGGTCATCAGCGCGCCGCCAGCCTTCCCGGAAAAAATCCAGTGGCCTGATGGGCGGGCGCCTAACCGCATACAGTTGCGGGCACAGCCGCGGATTTTCACCGCGTTCCCTATTCTCTCCCGATTAAGGGAGCACCGTCATGGAGTTGAATAGAAGACGCCCCGAAGCAGCGCAAGCCGCAAAAGCGGGCGGGGCTGTTTCGGGGCGCTTTGAAGAGTGTGGTCTTTGTCGTTACTCAGTAACGACGGCAGTTTCCTGTGGCGACACATCCACCATCGGAATGTTATACAGGTCGAAATAGTCAACGATTGCTGCAACGCCGACAGCCGCCAGCAGCAAAATAATGATCCAGAGAATAGCTTTCATTTGGACACCCCACGTTTGAATCGGTTTCCCCGCCGCGGAGACTAACCGAGTGAATTTCGAATGGCTACAGGAAAGATGCCGCTCTGCTGCAACGCAATGTGCGCTATGTGCGCGGCATTCGCAGATAAGTTGCGCGGGGCCGAAAATTATCGCGCCGTATAGCGCATATATTGCGCGTGCGAAATCGTCAGTCGCCGAAGCTTCCCGCCGGGCCGGGAAACACCACGGGGCTTTCCGCGCCGTCCTTGGAAAGTGATGAGAGGCCGAAGAAATAATTGTCGATGACAATGTTCTCCAGGGTGAATTCCTCGACGTCGCCCACATCCATGCTGTTGGTCCATTGCGGCGCATCGGTGAGGCGCCAGTGAACGCGGTAGCCGGCGAGATTGCGCGCGGCGCGTCCGGTCGGCCGGGTCCATTTCAGCGTGGTGGAGGGCTGCACCGCGCCTGTTATTTCAACATTCGCAGGAAAGGGCGGCGCGGCCGCCATGGCGGCGAGCGCGACGACATTCAGCGATGTCAGCTTGCGCGCATAATCGAAATTGACGCCCTCTATGACATCGCCATAGGCGACGCCGTCTTCGGTCCTGATGTCCTGATGCTGGCGCGTGTAATTTTCATGGGTTTCCATGATCCGCACGCCCGGAATGCCCGCCTCGTTGAAGGGGCGGTGATGGCCGCCGCGTGCAAAACGGTCGAGCCGGTAGACCATCATGACATTCAGATTTGGAATAAATTGATCAGCCAGCTGATCGATATAGCGGGCGAGATTGCGCGAGGGGCTGTCCACCTCGCCGCCGGTGAAACGCCGCATGCGCGCCTCATCGGGCGTTTCCACATAGCGCACGCCCTCGGAAAACACCCGTGCGGTCGAATTGTCGATCACCCCGTCGACGCCTTCGATGTTGCCGATCATGTCATTGTTGAGCACCGCCTTGACGCGCCAGCCATTCTCCTGGGCGTAGGCGGCGAGAATCTTGCCGCCGAACAGGCCCTGCTCCTCGCCGGACAGGCCGGCGTAAACGATGGTGCCGGCGAATTTCTGCTTCGACAGCACGCGCGCCGCCTCGATCACCCCGGCCATGCCCGAGGCGTTGTCATTGGCGCCGGGGCTGTCGGACACGCCGTTCAGGGGATCGGTGACCCGGCTGTCGATATCGCCGCTCATCATCACCACCCGATCGGGGTCGAGACGGCCGCGCTGTATGGCCACGATATTGACCACTTCGGTGCGCTCGGGGATGCGCTCTTCGCCTTCGACAAAGTCGCTGACGGCGATCACCTCAAGGCAGCCGCCGCACTCGGCGGAGATCGCTTCGAATTCCGCTTTTATCCAGCGCCGGGCGGCGCCGATTCCGCGTGTTTGCGAGCGCGTACCAGAAAGCGTGTGACGGGTGCCGAAGCCGACAAGACGCACTATGTCCGCCTCGATGCGCGCGGCGGAGACGTCGCTTTGCAGTTGCGTCAGCAGCGCGGCGTTGTCGCCTTGTGCGGCCGCGAGCGGGCTTGAAAACATTAAGAAAAAGAAAGCTGCCCGCAAGCGCATGCGAATTTCCGCCTGTTTTTGGTTCGACTTGGAACTGTTGCCCCGCAGCAACCTTTGTACTGCTATTGGGGTCACTTTGAGGGCGCCGATGCGTTGATGCAACAACGTTAATCCGTTATTAACCCTTTTGGAGAAATTCGATGCAATGAGACTATATTTCGGGTGGTAAACCCGCTACGGAATGCGTGAATTCACCGGAAGCCGCCCCGAGAATCACTGGATTTGGCGGCCTGATTGGTCCACCTGAGGAGGGGAACGATGAAACTCAAAACCACACTGCTCGCGGCTGCATCGCTTATGGCGTTTGCGCCTGCCGCTCACGCTTATGAAGGCCTGTATGGCGCTATCGGCGCCGGCCTCAGCTACATGAGCGACGATCGCGATCTGAACAACAACAATTCCAACGGCTCCGGCCCGTTCGCTTTCGATAGCGGCGTCAACTACGATCCGGGCATCGGCGTTTATGCAGCGGTCGGTTATGACTATGCCGGTCCGCTCCGTTCGGAAGTCGAATTCTCTTACCGCTCCAACGACATTGAAAGCCTGCTTGCTGATGGCGGCGGCTTCACGGGCATTCCTGAAGGCTCGATCTCCGGCGACAGCCGTTCGCTCGGGATCCTCTTCAATCTGCTCTATGATTTCGAAGGCATGAGCGAAACCGTAACGCCTTACATCGGCGCCGGCCTCGGCATGGCGAATATCGATCACTCCATCACCGGCAGCACCTCGCCGGCTCTGCCGACAGATCCGCTGAGCATTGCTTACGGTTCGTCCGAATGGCAGCTCGCCTATCAGGGCATCGCCGGTGTCGCGATCGAACTCGCGGAAGGCCTCGCGCTTGACCTGTCCTACCGTTATTTCGGCACCAAAAAAGATACAGTGAACGGCACGCTGAGCGGTTCGCCTGCTGCTTTCGAGGCGGCTTACAACTCGCATTCCGCATTCGCTGGTCTGCGCTGGAGCTTCGGCAGCGCTGAAGCGGCGCCTGCTGCTGTTCAGTACAAAGATTGCTGGGATGGCTCAAGCGTTCCTGTTTCGGCGTCTTGCCCGACACAGGCCGTGGAAAGCACTGCTGCTGACCTCGATCCGATCCAGTTCACGGTTTACTTCGACTATGACAAATCGAACCTGACGCCGCAGGCTGCTACGCTGGTTAAAGAAGCGGCTGACCGGGCTCTCGAAAACGACATCGAAACTGTCACGGTCGCTGGCAACACCGATACGTCGGGTGGTTCCGCCTACAACCAGGCGCTTTCCGAGCGCCGGGCTCGTGCGGTGCGTGATGCGCTGATCGCCAATGGCGTTGCGGCTGACCGCATTTCGCTTGAGGCTTATGGCGAAACCAACCCAGCCAAGCCGACGCCGGATGGCGTGCGCGAGCCGCTTAATCGCCGCTCGGATGTCGTCATCTCCTTCGAATAGGCGATACGGCAGACAAGCTACGGCAAGTCTTGAAACCGGCGCAGCGCAAGCTGCGCCGGTTTTCATTTGCGCGGATGTTCGGGGCCTTGGATGTTCGAGAAACGGAGTTTGCCGGTGCGGGGGCGGCGCGCGATTTAGGCTGGCGCGTAGATCTTCTTGAAGGCGTCGAGGCCGCTTTCGATCTGGGCGTTGATGGCGGCGTCCATATCTTCCGGCACGTCGCCGAGCAGCACGCGCGTGTAAAGCGGCTCCGTGATCAGCACGCCGAGATGCCAGATCGCTTCCACCGGATCGTCGATCTTGTAGACGCCGCGCTTGGCGAGGCGCGCGAGAATGGGCGCGCATTGCGCCACCATCCATTTCGCCCCGCGTTCCAGATACATTTTGCCGATCGCCGGATTTCGTCCCGCCTCGAAAGCCGCGATGCGGCGCAGAGACAGCGCTTCCGGCGCCAGCACGCCTTTGACGAATTGCAGGCTGAGCGCGCGCACCAGTTCGTTCGGCGGCAGAGAGATTTCAATGTCCTCGACATTGCCGGGCAAAAACATTTTGCAGGTATCGGTAATCGCGGCGCCGAACAGCTCCTCTTTGGAGCGGAAGCGATTGTACACAGTGCGTTTGGAGACGCCGGCGGTGAGGGCGATCTGGTCCATGCTGGCGGCGTCGAAGCCGCGGGTGAGAAACATTTTGCGCGCCGCCGCGACGATCGCGTCGGTCTTCTCATCCGCCCCTGTTTCCAATATCGCCGCCAAATCCGGCATTGTGCTCTTTCCTGTCGTCTCTCAATTCATCGTCCGTGGGGCGATTCTATGGTGGTTTGCGCTCTGTGACGGGCGGATTCCGCCCCGCGCCGCCCGGCCCGCCAGTATGGCGCCTTTTGGCGGCCAGTGAAATGTCAGTACGGACGGGGATTTAGGCCGTTTACCGGTCGTTAACCACGAAGTTCGATGGATGGAGCCTATGGTCGCCCGGAAACCGAAAAGAAAGACCCGTGGCCACAAGGCTGCGCCGTCCCGCATCCGCCGCTCGCAGGCGGGCGGGCGTTCGCGCACGCGTCGCCGCAAAGCCAAGCGCAAGAGCCTGCGCGTTGCGCTTGAGCCATTTGCGCGCGCGACGGCGGAACTCGGCGTGTTCGCCTTCACCGGCCTGATCGGACTCGCCGCGCTGTTCGCCTATTTTGCAAGCGACCTGCCCGATACGGGCGCGCTCTGGCGTGAAGGTGAAGCGCCGCGCATCACGCTGCTTGCGGCTGACGGCGCCCCGATCATGATGCATGGCGCCGCGCAGGGCGCGCCCTTGCGTCTGTCCGAATTGCCGCGGCATGTGCCCAACGCGGTGCTCGCGGTTGAGGACCGGAACTTTTATCATCATTTTGGCGCCAACCCGGTTTCAATCGTCCGGGCGCTGATCGTCAATGCGAATGAAGGCGAGGTCCGTCAGGGCGGCTCGACCATCACCCAGCAATTGGCGAAGAATGTTTTCCTGTCCAGCGATCGCACGATGAAGCGCAAGGTTCAGGAATTGATGCTCGCCTTCTGGCTGGAGCGGAAATTCCGCAAGGATGAAATCCTGACCTTGTATCTGAACCGGGTGTATTTCGGCGCCGGCGCCTATGGCGTCGATGCGGCGAGTTATCGGTATTTCGGCAAGTCGGCGCGTCATCTGACGGTCGGCGAGGCGGCGGTGCTGGCGGGGCTGCTCAAGGCGCCGTCGCGCTATGCGCCCACCTCCAACCCTGACGATGCGGGCAAGCGCGGGCGGCTTGTGGTTGAGCAGATGGTGACGGCGGGCTTCTTATCGCGCCGCGATGCAGACGCCGCCATCGCGCAGCCGATCATGCTGGCGGCCCCGCGTTTTGAGGCGGCGCCGTTTTTTGTTGATTATGTGCTGAAGGAAATGCGCGCGCTGACGGCGGGCGTTGATGCGGATTTTGTGGTGCGCACAACCTTTGATCCGAAAGTGCAGGCGGCGGCCGAAGCCGGGCTGATCGCCGGTTTTGCCCTGACCGGCGACGGCATGTCGGATGTTGAAGCGGCGGCGGTCATCCTCGATGGCGAAGGCGCGGTGCGCGCGATGATCGGCGGGCGCGACTATGCGCGCAGCCAGTATAACCGCGCCACACAGGCGCGCCGGCAACCGGGATCGGCCTTCAAGCCTTTCGTCTATCTTGCGGCTCTGCTGCAGGGGGAAACGCCGGATGCGATGGTTCTCGATGCGCCGGTGACAATCGGCGCCTGGTCGCCCGGCAATTACAAAGACAAGTTTTATGGCGAGGTCACCTTGCGTGAAGCGCTCGCCCGGTCGCTGAACAGCGCGGCGGTGCGCCTGCAGGAACGCACGGGGCGGACAAATGTGCGCGCAACCGCCAAGGCGATGGGCTGGCCCGGCGAACTGACAATCGGTCCGTCACTGGCGCTGGGGGTCGATGCGATCTCGCCAATTGATCTTGCGGGCGCTTATGCGCCGTTTTCCAATGGCGGCTTCCGCATCGCGCCCCATGCCATCGACCGGATCGAAACCGCTGACGGCGATATTGTCTATCGCCGCAAAGGCTCGATCATCGCAGAAGCGGCGCCGGCCCACGCGATTGATCAAGCCAATGAAATGCTGACAAGCGTCGCCCAATGGGGCACCGGCCGCGCGGCGTCGATTCCCGGTTATCGCGTCGCTGGCAAGACCGGCACGTCTCAGGCGAATCGCGACGCCTGGTTCGCGGGTCATGCGGGCGGGTTGGTCGGCGTGGTCTGGATCGGCCGCGATGACAATGCGCCGATGAATTCCGTCATGACCGGCGGACGCGCGCCCGCGGTGATTTGGCGGGAAATGCTGGCGCGGGCGTTGCCGCCGCCAAGCTATGCGCCGCGTGCAAGCGACGGCGACCCGATTGCGAGCTTGCTTGACGCCAGCGGCTAAGCTGATTTTTCCGGCGCCACGCCATAGGTGAACAGAGACGGCCCGTTTGCGCCAAGCCAGCGCGCAGCGCCGCGCGCATCCACGCCAAGTTCTCTGACAATGCGCCAGAAGGCCGGCGAGTGGTCGAGATGAATGAGATGCGCGCATTCATGAGCGGCGACATAATCGAGGATCTCCGTCGGCGCCATTATCAGCCGCCAGCAAAAGGACATGTCGCCTTCCGAAGTGCAGGAGCCCCAGCGGGTTCGTGTGTCACGAATGCGGATCGCGCGGCGTTGCTTGCCAAGTTCGCCGCAATAAAAATCAACACGTTCGATCAGCTGCTTTCTCGCTTCGCGCTTCAGCCAGTCCGAGATGCGGCGATTGAGATGTTCTACGCCGCCGCCAGCGCGAATCGCCGGGTAGAGTTCATTGTCGAGCCTTGCCGCCGCACGCAAATTTTCATCATGGATGATGACATGATCGACGCCCTGAAAAGGGATGGTCATGCCCGGCTGAAACGGCTTGCCGCGCATATTGTCGGTGAGCTGGCTGGCGATCCAGTCAATGCGCTCATGGGCGAATCGAGATCGCTTCGGGCAGGGCGCGTTTTGTCGGCGCTGTGACGTGAATTTCCCCAGCCACCGGATCGACCTTCAATATCAGCCGCTTGGCGCGCCTGTTGACGCGCGCGATCAGCGGCGTCGCGCGCGCGCCTATATTGATTTCGGTTCGGGTGATGTGATTTATCGACATAAAGGGGTACGCTCACGAAACGCCCAACCTTACCGGTTTCCCGGAAAGATCAAAGCCCATTGGAATGAAGGCGAAAGACTCTTTTGCTAGACGGCCTGGCGTTGATAGGGCGGGCGCAACGAGAAGACGATAGTGATGACGAAAACGGCCGCCCAGCCGACGCCGATGATGATGCAGTATCTCGCCATTAAAGAACAGGCGGGCGATGCGCTTTTGTTTTATCGGATGGGTGATTTTTACGAACTGTTTTTTGATGACGCGATTACGGCTGCTGGCGCGCTCGATATCGCGCTCACCAAGCGCGGTCAACATAATGGTGAAGGCATTCCCATGTGCGGCGTGCCGTTTCACGCCTATGAGACCTATCTCGCCAAGCTCATCCGCGCCGGATTTAAGGTCGCAATCTGCGAGCAGATGGAAAGCCCGGAGGAAGCGAAGAAACGCGGCTCGAAATCCGTCGTCAAGCGCGAGGTCGTGCGCACCGTCACGCCTGGCACGATTGTCGAAGATTCATTGCTCGATGCGCGCAGCAATAACTTTCTTGCAGCGCTGTCATTATTGCGCGGCGGCGCCGAGGCGGCGCTCGCCTGGGTTGATGTGTCGACCGGTGAAATTTCCGTGCGTGAAACCGGGCTTGATCGCATCGCCGCCGATCTCGCCGCGATTGCGCCGAAAGAATTGATTCTGCCCGATCTCGATGAAGAAGGCGCGTGGCGCGATGCCGTCACAGCGCGCGCCGGCGCCATGACGCTGACGCAACAGGCGGCGCATATGTTTGACTCTGCGGCGGGACAACGCCGCATCATGGAGACCTATGCGGTCGCCTCGCTTGACGGGTTCGGTGATTTTTCACGGGCTGAATGCGGCGCGCTCGGCGCCTTGTTGAGCTATGTGACTCTGACCCAGGCGGGCCGCGCGCCGTCGCTCAATCCGCCGCGGCGCTCCGCGATCTCCGATAATATGGTGATTGATGCGGCGACGCGGATTTCGCTGGAATTGCTGCAAACACAGGCTGGCGCGCGCAAAGGATCGTTGCTCTGGGCTGTCGACAAAACCGTCACCGGCGCCGGCGCAAGAGCGCTCGCGGCGCGGCTGTCCGCCCCGCTCACTGACATCAAGGCGATCGCCGCGCGCCATGACGCGGTCGGCTTTTTCGAGACCGCGCGCGAGGCATGCGAGGGCGTGCGCGCGGCGCTCAAGGAAACGCCGGATGCGGCGCGCGCTCTGTCGCGGATCGCCACCCAGCGCGGCGGCCCGCGCGACCTCGCCAGTCTGCGCGAAGCCTTGAAGCATGCGCGCGACATTGCTGCGACGGTTTCAGGCGCGGGCGAAGCGCTGCCGGAAGAGTTGCGGCGGGCCAGCGACGCGCTTGAAGACAGAAATGGTGAAGGCTTTTCGGCGCTGATCACGCTGTTGCAGGAAGCGTTGAGCGAAGATTTGCCGATGCTCGCCCGTGATGGCGGGTTCATCGCCAAGGGATATGATTCAGGTCTCGATTCAGTCCGCATGCTGAGAGATGAATCGCGCCGCATCATCGCGGGGCTCGAAGCGCAATATCGCGAGCTGGCGGGAATCAAGACCCTCAAGATCAAACACAACAATGTGCTCGGCTATTTCGTCGAATGCCCGCCCTCGCAAGGCGACCGGTTGATGTCGGCGCCGCTCAATGAAAGTTTCATTCACCGTCAGACGCTGGTCAGCGCGGTGCGGTTTACGACGACTGAGCTTGCCGATCTCGACGCCAAGATTTCGCGCGCGCGCGACGAGGCGCTGGCCCGCGAGCAGGAATTATTCGAGGCGCTGTGCGACGCCGTGCTGGAACGGCGCGCGGCGATCTCGGCGGCGGCGGCGGCCCTGGCGGAAATCGATATCGCCGCATCCGGCGCGGTGCTTGCGTTCGATCAGCGTTATGTGCGCCCGCAGCTTGAGGAAGGCTTCGCTTTCGACATTAAAGGCGGCCGCCATCCGGTGGTCGAGCGTGCGGCGAGCGAGGCGTTTATCGCAAATGACTGTGTGCTCGGCGATAGCGACAAGGCGCAGCTCTGGCTGGTCACCGGTCCGAACATGGCCGGTAAGTCGACCTTTCTGCGACAGAACGCGTTGATCGCGATCCTCGCGCAGTCGGGATTTTATGTGCCCGCAAGCGCGGCGCGCATCGGCGTTGTCGATCGCGTGTTCTCCCGTGTCGGCGCGTCGGATGATCTCGCCGGCGGGCGGTCGACCTTCATGGTCGAGATGGTGGAGACCGCCGCGATCCTCAATCAGGCGACGGCGCATTCGCTGGTCGTGCTGGATGAAATCGGGCGCGGCACGTCAACCTTTGACGGCATGTCGATCGCCTGGGCGGCGGTTGAACATTTGCATGACGTCAATCGGTGCCGCGGATTATTCGCAACGCATTATCACGAACTGACGGCGCTCGCGGAAAAACTTGAGCGTCTCGTCAATGTCTCGATGAAAGTGCGCGAGTGGAAAGGCGATGTCGTCTTCCTGCATGAAGTTGCATCGGGGCCGGCGGACCGGTCTTACGGCGTTGCGGTTGCGCGCCTTGCGGGGCTCCCGCCGAAAGCGGTGAAACGCGCGGAAGCGGTTTTGAAAATGCTTGAAGAGCGCGGGCAAACCGGCGCCGCCATCAGTGATCTTCCGCTCTTTGCAATGGCTTCATCTGACGACAAAGATCGTCACGAAACTGTCACGCAAGACGCGTCTTGTCATGAAACTGTCATTGTAAACGCACTTAATGCGCTTGACCCGGATTCTCTTTCGCCAAAAGACGCGCTGAGCGCGCTTTACCATTTGAAATCGCTTTTAGATGAGTTATAGGCCCTCGCGAAACGCGGCGGGCGCGTGACGAATCGGCAAGGGCGTCGGATGAAAAATCGGGTCTTTTTTGTTCTCGCGGCGTTGCTTTCGCTGTCCATGGTTAATGGCGCTTCCGCCCAATCTTCCGCATCCGGACTAACTGACGGCGTCGCCGCCTATCGCGCGGGCGACTTTGCTGCGGCCCGGCCATTGCTGACCGCCGCTGCTGACGCCGGCGCGGTCACGGCGAAGCGTTATCTCGCTTACATCCTGCTCGATGACAAAACCCCGGCGGGCGATGGCGAAGCGCTGTTCGAGGGCGTTGCGCTGTTGAAGGAAGCGGCGATCGCCGGCGACTACGCCGCGCTGATCCGGCTCGAAAATCTCCGCCGTCGCGGGCTGGCGCATAGTCCGAGCCTTGAAGACATCGTCGCCGTTGAAACCGCGCGCGCTGAAAATGGCGATCCGGTCGCCGCCTGGCGTCTGGCGAAACGCTTTGAGATTGGCGAAGGGGTCGCGGCGTCAGAGACCGGCATGGCGAAATGGCTTGAGGTCGCCGCCGAAGCGGCGCCGGTCGATTTCCCGAAGGCGAGCGAGGCGGCTTACCGTCTGTGCGAGTTGAATGCGCTGGGCCGCGAGACGAAAGACCCCGCCGCTGCGCGCCATTGGTGTGCGATCGCGGCTGAGAACGGTCATGCGGGCGCGGCGATCGTCTTGCGGCGGCTGGCGCAGCTTTAGGGCCCGGTCGTCTATTCCCAATACCACGCTATTCGCCTCAGCTTCGCCTGTTGAAATCGCGCGCGCGGCGCGCGACAATGCGCGCGAAGCCCAGCCAGGTCCCTAAAGCCTTTCCCTTGTGACATCAGAAGCAACGCCTTCCGGCGATAAATCTTATCTTTCCGGCGACTCGCTCGATGTGCAGATCGCAGCGGCTATGGCCGCCGAACGCGCGGGCCAGGCCCATGGCGCGACGGGCAAGGTTCTAAAACACGCGCTTCTTCATTTGCGCCGTCAGACCATGCGCGACGTGGTGCGCGGCGACCGCATCGCCGCGCGGCTGTCAAAGGGCGTCGACGGGGTGGTGCGCACCTTGTTTGGCTTGTCGAAGGACGGGATCGGCAAGGAGATCGCGGTCTGCGCCGTCGGCGGTTACGGCCGGTCAGAACTGGCGCCCTATTCCGATATCGACTTGCTCTTTCTGCATCGCTCGGAGAGCGAACAGACTTTGCGCGACACGCTTAATCGTCTGCTTTATCCATTGTGGGATTCCGGCGTGAAGCTTGGCTATGGCGCGCATACGCCGGCCAGCGCGGTGGAGTTCGCCAAGAGCGATATTGTTGCGCGCACGGCCTATCTCGATGCGCGGTTCCTCTGCGGCGCCAAGGAGCTGTTTGACGAGTTTCGCGTCAGCTATGACAAGCTGCGCCGCAAGACCGTGCCGGAATTCGTCGCCGCCAAGCTCGAAGAACAAAATGAGCGTCAGGCGAAATCTTTTGAAACCCGCTATCTCGTGGAGCCCGACGTCAAGGAAGGCAAAGGCGGCCTGCGCGATCTGCAGACGATCCGCTGGATCTACCGCTACGCCTATGGCGACATCCTCAACGACAATGCGATGGCGGAGAAAATCGTCGGCAAGGCGGAGCGCCAGGCGTTGCTCAAGGCCAAGCGGTTTTTGTGGTCCGTGCGCGTGCATCTGCATGATTTGCGCGGACGCGCCGATGACAAGCTGACCTTTGACGTGCAGCCGGAGATCGCCAAGCGCCTCGGCTATGCGGACCGCAAGGACATGACCGCCGCCGAGCGATTGATGAAGCATTATTTCGTCAATGCGGTGGAGGTCGGGCGGCTGACGCGAATTTTATGCGCGCGGCTCGAAGAGGAAAAAGCAAAGCGCCTGCCGCATCTGCCGCGCTTGATGCCGCGCGCCTTGCAAAAAGACGAAGCGCCGGGCAAGCCGAATTTGCGCATCCATAATGGCCGTCTCGATTTTGAAAACGCCGCAAAGGCGCGCCGCGCGCCGCGCGATCTGTTCCGCCTTTTCCGCGCCTTCGGCAAGCAGCCGAAAATCGACTTTCATCCTGACGCGCTCGCCATTGTCACCGAGCAGGCGCCGAGCGTCACGCTGGAGGTGCGCCGCGATCCCGTCATTGCGAACCTCTTCGCCGGCATTTTGACAGACAGCGAAGACCCGGTGCGCGTATTGCGCATCATGACCGAGACCGGCTTGCTGGGAAAATACATTCCCGCATTCGGTTCGATTGTCGGGCGCATTGATTACGGGCTCTACCGGCGCTTTACGCTTGATGAGCATGTGTTGCGCTGCCTTGGGCTGCTGGTGAAAATCGCGCGCGGCGAACTGGCGGAAGATCACCCGATTGCAACGCAGATTGTGCGCAATGCGGAAAATCCGCTGCTGTTTTATTTCGGCGTGCTTTTGCATGAGGCGCGCTGGTCGCTGAAGGAAGATTCGGTCGAGGCTTGCGAAAAGCTGGTTATTCGCGTCACCAAACGTCTTGGGCTGAGTGCTGACGGGGCGGCGCTTGCGGGCTGGGCGGCTGCGCGCCATCTGAAACTGGTCCGGACGGCGGAGCGGCGCAATCTCACCGAGGCCCATGCCATTTCCGCCTTCGCTCAAAAAGTCGGAACCCGCGCCCGCCTCGACATGATGCTGGTGCTGTCGGTCTGTCATTTGCGCGTTGTCGGTGTTCAGTCATGGGACGAGATGACCCGCCGCCGTCTTGCGGAACTTTATGACGCGACGGCGTTGTGGCTCGATCATGGCGAGGCGGCGCTCGACAAAAAGCTCAATGACCGCGCGGAGATGGCGCGCAGCGAGGCGGAGCGGCGGCTGACCGGATGGAGCGATTCCGAAAAAGCGGCCTTCCTCGATCGCCTTGACGATTCCATGATGCGTTCGCTCGATCCGGACATCATCGTGCGTTTCGCGACGCTGGCGCGTGCGGCGGAGCGCGACGCCGCCCATAGCGCGGTTGTGGTGACGCCCCATGATGGGGATCTTGATGTGATCATCTACACCGATGACCGGCCCGGATTGCTCGCTGATCTGGCGGGCGCGGTGGCGTCCACGGGCATGAGCTTCCGGTCGGTGCAGGCGCTCACCACCAATGACGGCAAGGCGATCGACATCTTTGTCATCCAGACGCCGGACGGCGTGCCGGTGGAGGATTTGGAGCAGGGCCGCCGCCTCCATCAGGCGTTGCTGGCCGCTGCGTCCTCAGCGCCGGCGAAACCGCCGCAATTGCGCCGCCGGCTTGGCGACCGCAGGCAGATTTTTTCCGTGGCGCCCGATGTCAGGATCGAGCCCGGCGCCTCGGAAGAGGCGACCGTGCTGGAGGCGGAGGGGCTGGACCGGCCGGGCCTGCTGTTTGAACTGACCCAGGCGCTGGCGGAAGAGGGGGCGATCATCACCTCCGCCCATATTTCGACCTATGGCGAACGCGCGGTGGACGCTTTTTACCTGCAGACTCGCGATGGCGAGAAACTGACTGACCCGGCGGCCCTGGCGCGGATTAAAAAATCACTCACAGCCGTATTGGCGGCTGGTTCAGACGACTGAACACGGCTACTCCCTTCCCCAAAGCGCAAAATCCCATGAGCGGCAATATATTCAAATCCCTTGCGACCGTCAGCGGCATGACCATGGCCAGCCGCGTGCTCGGATTTGCGCGCCAGATTTTGATGGCGGGGATTATCGGCGCCGGGGGCAATCCGGTGGCGGATGCGTTCTGGGCGGCGTTTCGCCTGCCGAACATGTTCCGGCGCCTGTTCGCCGAGGGCGCCTTTCACGCCGCCTTCATCCCGATGTTTCAGGGCCGCCGCACCGATGGCGGCGACGCCGAAGCAAAGGCCTTTGCGGAAGAAGTCCTGGCCGGATTGATTTTTATACTGACGATCCTGACCGCGCTGGTCGAGATCGCGGCGCCGGCTTTTGTGTTTTTGCTCGCTTCCGGCTTTGAAGGCGATCCGGAAAAATTTTCCCTGACCACGCTCTACACGCGCATCATGTTTCCCTATTTGATGATGATGTCGCTGGTTGGCCTTTATAGCGGCATCTTGAATTCGCTCAGCCGTTTCGCCGCCGCCGCCGCGGCGCCCATCGCGCTGAATGTCTTCATGATCGGGGCGCTGCTTTTATTTGCGGACTCTGAGGCGCATATATCCGGGCAGGCGCTTTCCTGGGGCGTTGCTGCGGGCGGGCTTGCGCAATTGCTGATGCTGCTGGTCGGCGCATGGCGGCAAGGATATTTGCTGCGCCTTAGAATGCCGCGCCTGACGCCTTCCATGAAGCGGCTCTTTGCGCTGGGCGCGCCGGGTTTCATCAGCGCGGGCGCCGTGCAGATCAATCTCATTGTCGGCACCAATATCGCCAGTCAGCAGCCGGGCGCTGTTTCATGGCTGATGAATGCCGATCAGCTTTATCAATTGCCGCTCGCGGTGATCGGCATCGCGCTTGGCGTCATCTTGTTGCCGATGTTGTCGGCGCGGGTGAAGGCGGGCGATGAAAAAGGCGCGGCCCGCGCGCTCAACCGCTCGCTCGAAGTCGCCGCGCTTCTGGCGCTGCCCGCGGCGGCGGCGTTCATCATCATGAGCGAGGCGATTTGCGATGCGCTGTTCCGCGGCCTCGCCAGCGATGCGCTGTTGCTTGTCGGCGCGCGCCACTCGGCTTTCACGGTGGAGGATGTGCGCCAGACCGGCCTCGCGCTGGCGATATTCGGCGCCGGCCTGCCGGCCTTTGTCTGGCTGAAAATTTTCGCCCCGGCGTTCTTCGCGCGCGAGGACACAAAGTCCCCGATGAATTACGCGCTGATTTCAATCGCTGTGAATGCGGGCATGTCGCTGGCCCTGTTCCCGGCGATCGGGTTCATCGCGGTCGCAGTCGCCACTTCATTCGCCGCCTGGTTGCAGGTGCTTCTTCTGGCGCAAAAGCTCTACAGGCAGCATCTGTTCCGGCCCAGCGCCGAACTGATCGGGCGTTTCATGCGCATTCTGGCGGCTGTGGGGGGGCTTGCGGGCTTTCTCCTGTGGTCGCTGCCGCAGACCGAGGCGCTCTCATCGCTGGCCTGGGGCCGGGAGTGGCTGGTGATCATGGGGCTGTCCGCCCTCGGCGTGGTTCTTTATGGCGCGCTCGCGCTGGCGCTTGGCGCCGCGCGCCCTGGCGACTACAAGACCGGCGCAGCCGGTAAATAAGTCCGGCGCCATCAGCGAAGACAAACGAGTTTCAGATGAGCGGTTATCAAGGTCCCATGCGCGTTTTGTCGGGCATTCAAACATCCGGCGACATGCATCTCGGCAATTATATCGGCGCGATCCGCAAATTCGTGGCGTTGCAGCACGAATATGATTGCCATTATTTCCTCGCGGATTTGCATGCGATCACCGTCTGGCAGGAGCCGGAGCAGTTGCGCCGCCAGATCTTTCACATCGCCGCATCCTTCATGGCGTCGGGCGTCGATCCTGAGATTGCGACCGTGTTTCCGCAAAGCCAGGTGCGCGCGCATGCGGAGCTTGCCTGGATCTTCAATTGCGTCGCCCGGCTCGGCTGGCTCGACCGCATGACCCAGTTCAAGGACAAGGCCGGTAAAAACGCCGAGCGCGCGTCGGTGGGCTTGTATACCTATCCGGTGCTGCAGGCGGCGGACATTCTTGTCTACAAAGCCACCCATGTGCCGGTCGGCGAAGACCAGAAGCAGCATCTTGAACTGTCGCGCGACATTGCCGGCAAGTTCAATCACGATTTCAAACAGCCGGATTTCTTTCCCCTGCCGGAGCCTTTGATCAAAGGCCAGTTCGGCGATGCGGGCGCGCGCATCATGTCCCTGCGCGATGGCTCAGCGAAAATGTCGAAGTCCGATCCGTCTGAAAACGCCTGCATCTTCCTGCGCGACGATGCGGCGACGATTGCGAAGAAGATCAAAAAAGCGAAGTCAGACGCCGATGCGCTCCCCTCCGAAGTAGCGGGCCTTGAAGGGCGTCCCGAGGCGGCGAATTTGGTCGGCATCTATGCGGCGCTGTCCGGTAAGGCGGCCGCGGAAGTGCTTGGTGAATTTGGCGGCCAGGGATTTGGCGCGTTCAAACCGGCGCTGGCGGAACTGGTGGTGGAGAAGATCTCGCCCATCAGCGAAGAGTTGCGCCGGCTGGAAGCCGATCCCGGCTATCTTGAGGGCGTTCTCAAGGCCGGAGCGGAAAAAGCCGCTGCGATCGCCGATCCGGTGGTCGCCGAGGTCAAGAAAATCGTCGGTTTTCTGGGCTAGAGACCGGCGGAAATCCGCCATTCGGCTGGCTGCGTTACTTTATTGTTAACGCCTGCGCGCCATTTTTGCGTCGGGACGTTTAACCATAAACGGCAAACGCATGGGCGGCTTCATGGGCGACGGAGCGAATGACGGTACGGTCACGGCAAGCGGCGCGCGGCGTCTTGCGAAGCCGCGCCCGGCGCGGCCGCTGATTTCCATCATCGCGCCCTGTTACAATGAAGCCGAAGCGCTCGGACCTTTCATGACGGCGGTGGCGCCGGTGCTGGAGGGCGCTGACTTCGATTATGAGCTGGTGTTTGTCGATGACGGCTCCAGCGACGACACCCGCATGCAACTCGAACAACTCGCAGACCGCAATGCGCATGTGCGGGTCATCGTGTTCTCCCGCAATTTCGGCAAGGAAGCAGCGCTCACCGCCGGGCTCGATCACGCGCAAGGGGATGCGGTGATCGTGATCGACACCGATCTGCAGGATCCGCCGGAGCTAATGCGCGACTTCGTCGCCAAATGGCGAGAGGGCGTTGATGTGGTGTACGGCAAGCGCGAAGACCGCACCCTCGATACCGCCGCGAAGCGACTGTCGGCTGAAGGCTTCTATCGCCTGTTCAACAAAATTTCCGCCGTAAAAATTCCCGAAAACACCGGTGATTTCCGATTGATGGATCGCCGCGTGGTGGAGGCGGTCAAGGCGCTACCCGAGCGCTCGCGCTTTATGAAGGGGCTGTTCGCCTGGGCCGGCTTCACGTCGGCGGCGATTCCTTATGCCCGCCCGGCGCGCACGGCCGGCGACAGCAAATTCAATTTATGGAAGCTGTGGAACTTCGCGCTGGACGGTATTGTCAGTTTTTCAACCGTGCCCTTGCGGGTCTGGAGCTATGTTGGCGCGGTCGTGGCGTTTCTGTCTTTTCTCTATGCGTCTTTCATTGTCATCCGCACCATCGTCACAGGCGTTGACGTGCCGGGTTATGCATCACTGCTCGTGCTTATTCTGTTTTTCGGCAGCGTACAGATGATCTCAGTCGGTGTGCTCGGCGAATATGTTTCCCGGCTGTTTGTCGAAGTGAAGCAGCGCCCGATTTATATCGTCGATGAAATTATCGGCGAAGATGCGTCAGTCGGTGAATAGCGGGTCGAACCGCGCCGCAACGCTTTCCAGATCAATGCCGTTCAAAAAGGTCGAATAGGCCAGATAAGACAAGAGATAGCGCAGATCCTTCGCCCATGGCGGCTGATAGCGCGGTTCGGCCAGCAGTCCCGCTTCACGCAGGAACTTCATCGCGCCGAGATCATCGAGATCGATCTTCCCGACAAACAGCATGCTGATATGCGAGGCGTCTCCCGCGCGTACGGCGGCGCGCAGATAGTTGTGCACTTCAAGCAGGCCTTGCAGGTAAATCGAATCCTTGGTGAACGGGCCGCCGCCATTGACCAGGCCGCCGCGCACGACGCGGCGCGCGCTTTCAAAGGCTTCAAACGGCGCATCGGCTTCGCCGCGCTCCCGGAAAAATTGATAGAGCTGTAAAAAGTCCGCGCCCTCCGCCGACATGTTGATGGCGATGACCCGGTCGGCGAGGCGTTTAAACCGGCGCGGATCGAGCGAGCCGGAAATAAATTCGGCGAAGACGGCGAGCCCTTCCTGAGTGCGGGCGTTGCCCGGATAGGCTTCGCCGAGTATCGGGAAATGCGGCTGCGCGGTGCCGTTCATGCCGGTGGCGATATGAATCAGCGCTTCATGTTGCAGCAATTGCTCTTCATCGAGATCGGAGAACAGCGCGTCTTCGCGCAGCTTGATATAGTCGCTGCCGGCGGCGGCCTTGGCGGAAACATTGAGGGTGACGTCGACGCGCGGCGCGGCGTCGCCGAAATGCAACGGCAAAGCCTTGTCGAGGCGGACCTTCAGTTCCTCAGCGGACAGTTTCGCGGTGGGTTCAAGGCGCTGCGCCGGGGCGTCAAACTCCGTGAGCAAGGTGTCGAGGCGGCGCGCCAGATCAAGCGCGGTCGTCTTGCCATCCGCGACCGGCGAGGTCGGGCCGCCATAAAGCGCGCGCGAGTGGCCATGAAATTCTGCATCGCCGACAACCGACAACAGCACCGCCGTTTCTTCGGTGATGTCGGCAAAGCGGCGCAGCCATATATGTGCTTCGCTTGAGCCGTCGATCAGCGCCCGCGCGCGCAAGACCAGCTCCAGCGACGGCATCGGATCGACTTTTGAATATTCCGGGCGCGGCGGTTCTTTCTCGCCGCTTTTGAAAAACGCATCCGCCAGGCCCCGGTCCCAACTCAGCGTGCGCAATACGGGCAAGCGCTTTTCCGCCTCTTCCAGCATGGAAGCAGCGGTTTTCAGTTTTTCGAGCTCGGCAGGGGGCAGGGTTGGCGCCATTTGATCCTGAAAAGGCTTACAAGTGCAGCATGTTACGCAGGTCCGGCGAAGAAATGAACCGATATGCGGATTTGTGCGACTTACTCTTTAAAGGGATGGAAAGCGAGACCGGGACTGACATGAAAAGGCGCGCCCGCATACTTGACGAATTTCTCGCCGCGTCAGCGCGCGCCGGAAATCGCAAAGCGTTCGCGCAGCTCGCGGAGCGCTGGCAGCCAAAGCTGCTCGCCCACGCCAATCGCCTTCTGGGTGATCGCGAGGCGGCGCGCGATGTGGTGCAGGAAGCCTGGGCTGACATTGCGAAGGGCCTGTCGCGCCTTGATGATGTGCGCGCGTTCCCCGCATGGGCCTATCGGATCGTCACCCGGCGATCGGCGGATATGATCCGCAAGCGGCAGCGTTCGCGCCGCCTCAATGCCGCCTATGCGGCGGAGAACGCCGTTCGGCCGCAAAGCGAGGCGGCGGTGGAGTCCGGCGCGGACGCCGCGCCCCTGCAAGCCGCGATCGCGCGCCTCTCCGCCGATCAGCGCGCGGCGGTGGCGTTGTTTTACATCGAAGATTTCAGCATCGCGGAGATCGCCGCGGCGCTCAACACTCCGGCGGGCACGATCAAATCCCGCCTGATGCACGCCCGGCGCAATCTGCGCGCGGCGCTAGAAGGAGGCGAAAGCCATGGATGATCTTGATCGGAAAATTGAAGAGGCCCTGACGGCGGAAGATCGCGCATTGCTGAATGCGTTTGGCGAGCAGGGCGTGTTTGGCCAATGGGCGAGCGTCTATGACGGCAAGCTTGGGCCTATCGCGATCTTCGCGACGGTGATCACTTTCGCGCTGTTTTTTGCGGCGGTTTATTGCGGCTGGAAATTTTTCGGCGCGGAGGAGGCGATTGATGCAGCGCGCTGGGGCGCGGGGGCTGTCATGTTGATGGTGATGGTCGGCTTTTTGAAGCTCTGGTTCTGGCTGCGCATGGAATCGAACCGCGTCTTGCGCGAAGTGAAGCGCCTCGAATTGCAAATAGCGTGGATGCAAGGCAAATAGGCGTCCTGACCGGAACGTTGGGAGGCGGGCATGAGAGTTTTATCTGCAATCATGGCGCTCGCCTTTCTTGCGGGATGCGCAAAGGAGGCGGCGCCGACAGCGCCGACGTCAGAAATGACTGTCCGTTTCGCAGCCTATAACGCCTATCTCAACCGGCCGACAGAAGGCGCGCTGATTGCGGATCTGAGCGGGCCCGCCAGTCCGCAGGCGCAAAAGGTCGCCGAAATCATCCAGCGCGTCGCGCCGGATGTGCTGCTCCTCAGCGAATTCGATTATGACCCTGCCGGAGAGGCCTTGCGGCTGTTCCGCGAAAACTATCTTGAGCAAGGCTGGAATGGCGCGCCGCCGGCGATCTATCCATATGCTTATCTGGCGCCGTCCAATACCGGCCTTGCGTCGGGGCGCGATTTCGACCGCGACGGGATTGCGACGACGGAGCCCGGTTCGCGCGAATATGGCGGCGACGCTTTCGGCTATGGCGAATTTCCCGGCCAATACGCTTTTGTGATCCTGTCGAAATATCCGATCGACGAGGCGGGCGTCAGAAGCTTTCAGACATTTCTGTGGAAGGACATGCCGGGCGCCTTGTTGCCGGACGATCCGGCGACATCTGCGGCGGCCGACTGGTACAGCGCTGACGCGCTCGAGGTGTTTCGCTTGTCGTCAAAGAACCATGTGGACGTGCCGGTGATCATCGATGGCGCGCGCGTGCATGTGCTGGCGAGCCACCCGACGCCGCCAAGCTTTGACGGTGAGGAGGACCGAAACGGCAAGCGCAATCATGACGAGCTTCGTCTTTGGACGGACTATATCGCCGGTGCGGATTATCTTGTGGACGATGCGGGCCGGCGCGGCGGTCTGGGCGCCGGAGAGCGCTTTGTCATTATGGGCGATCTGAACGCCGATCCGGTTGACGGCGACGGCGTAACGGGCGGCATTGGCGGTTTGCTGATCTCGCCCTTTGTCGCCGATGCGCCGTTTCCCAAAAGCGCCGGCGGGGCCAGCGCGGCGGCGCTGCAGGGCGGCGCCAATGCAGCCCATAAGGGCGACCCGGCGGAGGACACGTCCGACTTCGGCGATGACCCCGAAAAAGGCGTTGGAAACCTCCATCTCGACTATGTGCTGTTTTCCAAAGCCGGGTTGCGCGCGGTCGATGCGGGCGTCTTCTGGCCAGCGCCCGATGAGGCGTTTTACGATCTCGTCGGCCCCGGCTTTCCGGTTGAAAGCTCCGACCATCGCCTGGTCTGGCGCGATCTTGATATCGTGACCGACTAAAACGTCGCTGCAAAAATATCCTGGTTCGGACCAAAGCCTGCGCGCTTCATGCCGTCGGAATTCCAGGCGAAGGCGACTTCGCCGTCGCGCGACACCGCGATGACGCCGCCATCGCCGCCGAGCCGGGCCACATCCTTGATCAAGCCCGAAGCGGCGGTCTGAAGGTCCGAGCCCTGATAGCGCACCCGGCTCGCCACATCCTGGGCGCCGCCGGCGAGAATGAAATATTCGCCGAGCCCGGTGCAGGACGCGCCGACAAATTCATCGGCCCAGGTTCCAGATCCCACCAGCGGCGTGTCGCCGACACGGCCTTCCAGCTTGCCGAAGACGCCGCCGGTGGAGGTCGCCGCCGCGATGCGTCCATCCGCATCCAACGCGACCGCGCCCACCGTGCCATGTCCGAGTTCGGCCTGCGTCATTTCTTCGGGCTCAACCCCGACCGGAACCACATAATAGCTGGCGGGGTCGTCGATGAATTCAAATCCCTGACGATGGCAGAAATTTTCCGCGCCGCGTCCGGCCAGCATCACATGGGGGGTGAGGTCCATCACGGCGCGCGCCGCCTTGATCGGGGACTTCAAATGTTTCACTGCGGCGACGGACCCGGCCTTGCGCGCGAGACTGCCCGCTTCGCTCGCCATGATCGATGCGTCGAGTTCGGCGTAGCCCGCTTTGTTGGGCGGCGAGCCCTTGCCGGCAATGTAAAGCCCGGAGGCTTCCATTTCCTCGACCAGCGTCTGCACCACATCAACCGCCGCTGCGCCGTCTTTGAGCAGCGCCTCGCCCTTATGCGCGAGCTCAAGCAAATGCGCTTCGGCTTTTGAATAGTCACGGCCGGCGCGCGCGCCTGCGCCCCCATGCAGGGCGAGGGCGACTGTTGGTTTTTTGCTCATGGATCAGGGTCCGGGCTGTTGCTCCCTCTATGTAGGGCGGAACCCGGCGCCTAGCCAACTGCCGCTCAAGCTTTTATGACGGCGGCGCGTACACAGTTTCAGGAGATGTTCAATGACCCGCCTCGCCTTGATCCGCCACGGCCAGAGCCAGTGGAATCTGGAAAACCGCTTTACTGGCTGGGTCGATGTGGACATCACCGAAAAAGGCCTCGCCGAAGCCCATAAGGCCGGGCAATTGCTGAAAGAAACCGGCGTTGAATTTTCCGCCTGTTTCACCTCGGTGCAAAAGCGCGCCATTCGCACTTTATGGGTGGCGCTCGACGAGATGGACCGGATGTGGCTGCCGGTGACCCGCGCCTGGCAGCTCAATGAGCGCCATTACGGGGCGCTGACCGGGCTCAACAAGGCCGAGACCGCCAAGAAGCATGGCGATGACCAGGTGAAGATCTGGCGGCGCAGCTATGACGTGCCGCCGCCGCCAATGGAAAAGGGCGGCGAGTTCGATCTCTCCAATGACCCGCGATACAAGCTTTATGGCTGCGACGTCCCGGCGACGGAGTCCTTGAAGCTGACGCTGGAGCGGGTGCAGCCCTATTTCGAAAAAGAAATCGCGCCGAAGCTGAAAGCCGGCGAGTCGCTGATGATCGCCGCGCATGGCAATTCGCTTCGCGCCCTGGTGAAGATCCTGTTCAATGTCGCCGATGACGAGATCGTCCATGTGGAAATCCCGACCGGCAATCCGCTGCTGATCGATCTTGATGGCGGGTTGAAGCCGACGGCGGCGCGTTATCTCGACGCCGAGCGGGCGACGAAACTGCCGGCGCTGGCGCGCTAGCCGTCCAGCTTTCCGGCGATTTCGCTGACGCGTTTGGCCGCCGCGTCGATGGCGCGGGCCGCGCCGCCCATCGTGTCCGGGTCGAGCGCTTCGCTGGCGCCGTCCAGATCTTCAAGCCGCTCTCGCGCTTCGAACAGCTCGTCGCAAATTGTTAGCGCTGACAAGAGCATCAGCCGCGCATCGGATATGTCGGGCAGGTCGGCGGCCATCGCCGATGCGCGCTTGTCGAGAAACGCCGCCAGCTTTTGCAACCGGTCTTCCTGGCCGGCTTCGCAGGTGACGCGATATTCCCGGCCGCTCACGCGGATTTCAACATGGCTCATTCTCCGCCGCCTTTCCTGTCGTCCTCGGCCAGAATCGCCTTGAGGTCGTTAATCGCTGCGGAAACCCCGCGGGCGGCGTTGTCGGTTTGCTTGCGGGCGGCCAGCGCCTGCTTGCGGGCGGCCGTCAGCTCTTCTTCACTGGCGGAGGCGTCGTCCAAAGTGGCGTCGAGCCGTGATTCGAGGGTTTCGATCGCGTCGGCGAGGCTGCGCACTGCTTTTTCGAGGACTGTCATGGTGAATCTTTTCCGTTTGTCCTGCTAAGGCAGCGTCAATTTGGCCCCCGGCGGTGATTCTGTCCAGCCGCTTGCCCCCCGAGCCTTGACCCTTTCATCGCCGCAATGCATGAAGCCCCGCAATATTCCACGTTATTCAATGCAAATGGGGGTTTCCCGCATGACCGGCGTCGACCAAGAGCGGGCTGATTTTCCACAGATGGCGAATGCGATCCGCGCGCTTTCAATGGACGCGGTGGAAAAAGCCAAATCCGGACACCCAGGCATGCCCATGGGCATGGCCGATGTGGCGACGACGCTGTTCGCGGAGCATCTGAAATTTGACGCCAGCGCGCCGAGCTGGCCGGACCGGGACCGGTTCGTGCTCTCCGCCGGCCATGGCTCCATGCTGATTTATTCGCTGGGCTATCTTCTTGGCTATGACGGCATGACGATCGAGGAAATCAAAAATTTCCGCCAATTGGGATCTAAGACCGCCGGTCACCCGGAATATGGCCATGCGCCGGCCGTGGAAACGACGACCGGCCCCTTGGGGCAAGGTCTCGGCGCTGCGGTGGGCATGGCGATGGCGGAAGCCCATCTCAACGCCCGCTTCGGCGATGATGTGGTCGATCACCGGACCTATGTGATCGCCGGCGATGGCTGCCTGATGGAAGGGATCAGCCAGGAATCGATTTCCCTTGCCGGTCATCTAAAGCTCCGCAAGCTGATCGTCTTGTGGGATGACAACAACATCTCCATCGACGGACCGATTTCGCTGTCCGATCTCGACCGACCAGCTTGCGCGCTTTGCTGCGAGCGGCTGGGCGATCAGCCGTGTGGACGGCCACGATCCCGCGGCGATTTCGGCGGCGATTGAAGTCGCGAAAAAATCCGACAAGCCGACCCTGATCGCCTGCCGCACGACGATTGGTTATGGCGCGCCGAAAAAAGCCGGCACCGCCTCAAGTCACGGCTCGCCGCTGGGCGCGGAAGAAATCGCCGGCGCGCGCGAGGCGCTTGGCTGGCCGCATGCGCCGTTCGAAATTCCCGAAGAGATCATCGCCAAATGGCGCGCTGTCGGCGCGCGTGGCGGCGAAGCACGCGCGGCGTGGGACAAGCGCATCGCGGCGAGCGATCAATGCGAAGCGTTCAAAACGGCGATGGCGGGCGATTACGCCGGTCCGCTGACCAAGGCGATCGCCGCCTATAACAAGTCGCTGATCGATGCGCCGCAAAAGCTGGCGACCCGCAAGGCGTCGGAACTGGCGCTGGGCGTCGTCAATGAAGTCATTGGCGAGACAATCGGCGGGTCGGCCGACCTTACCGGTTCGAACAACACCAAGACCAAAAATCTCGAAATCTATTCGGCGGAAAATTACGCAGGCCGCTATGTCCATTACGGCATTCGCGAGCATGGCATGGCGGCGGCGATGAACGGCATGGCGCTGCATGGCGGCGTTGTTCCCTATAGCGGCGCGTTTCTCGTCTTCTCCGATTATTGCCGTCCGTCGATCCGGCTTGCGGCGCTGATGGGCATTCGCGTCATCCATGTGATGACCCATGATTCCATCGGCCTCGGCGAAGACGGTCCGACGCACCAGCCGGTTGAACATCTCGCTTCGCTGCGCGCGATTCCGAATGTGAATGTCTATCGCCCCTGCGATGGCGTCGAGACCGCTGAATGCTGGGAGATGGCGCTGAAAACGATTGCGACGCCGTCGGTCATCGCGCTCACCCGTCAGGGCATGGCGCAGGCGCGGCTTAAACCGTCTGATGAAAATCTGAGCGCCAAGGGCGCCTATGTGGTGGCCGGCAAGAACGCCAATGATGTAACGCTGGTGGCGTCCGGGTCTGAAGTCTCGCTCGCGCTCGAAGCGCGCGAATTGCTGGCGAAAGACGGGATCAAGGCGCGGGTTGTCTCCGCGCCGTGTTTTGAACTCTTTGAAACCCAGTCGGAATCCTATCGCAAGGAAGTCCTCGGCTCCGGTCCGCGTGTCGGGATCGAAGCGGCGATCCGTCAGGGATGGGATCTGTTCCTGCGGCGCAAGGACGGCTTTGTCGGCATGACCGGCTTCGGCGCATCCGCGCCCGCTGGCGAACTCTATGAACATTTCGGAATAACCCCGGCGAAGGTCGCCGCGGAAGCAAAACGGTTGATTGGTTAGGAGAAACAAAAAATGGCGCTCAAAATTGCAATAAACGGATTTGGACGGATCGGACGCCTCGCGCTCCGCTCGATCGTCGAGACCGGTCGCAAGGGCGTTGATATTGTCGCGATCAACGACCTGGGTCCGGTGGAGACCAACGCGCATCTCGTTCAATATGACTCCGTGCACGGAAAATTCCCGCATGAAGTCAAAGTGCGCAACAACACCATCGATGTGGGCCTTGGTCCGATCCAGGTGTTTTCCGAACGCGATCCGTCAAAGCTGCCCTGGGGCGAGCTTGGCGTTGACATCGTTTATGAATGCACCGGGCTTTTCGCCACGCGCGAAAAAGCGGCGATGCATCTGGAAGCGGGCGCCAAGCGCGTTCTGGTTTCCGCGCCTGCGACGGGCGCCGACAAGACCATCGTTTTCGGCGTCAATCACGGCACGCTGACGGGCGGCGACACGGTCGTCTCCAACGCGTCCTGCACCACCAACTGCCTCTCGCCGGTCGCCAAAGTGCTGAACGATACGGTCGGCATTGAGCGCGGTTACATGACCACGATCCACTCCTATACCGGCGACCAGCCGACGCTCGACACCATGCACAAGGATCTCTATCGCGCCCGCGCAGCGGCGATGAACATGATCCCGACCTCGACAGGCGCGGCGAAAGCGGTGGGCCTAGTGCTGCCTGATCTCGCCGGCAAGCTCGACGGGTCGTCGATCCGCGTGCCGACTGCGAACGTCTCCGTGGTCGATCTCGTCTTCACGCCGAAGCGCGACACGACGGTCGAAGAAATCAACAATGCGATCATCGAAGCGGCGAACGGCAAGATGCGCGGCGTCCTTGGTTACACGGACAAGCCGCTGGTCTCGTCTGACTTCAACCACGACCCGCATTCCTCGACCTTTGCGCTCAACCAGACGCAAATTCTCGAAGGCAAGCTCGTGCGCATCCTCACCTGGTATGACAATGAGTGGGGCTTCTCGACGCGCATGACCGACACCGCGCTGGAAATGGCGCGCCACCTTTAAGAGGGGCTGATGGCCGCTTACCGCACGATTGACGATCTCGATGTCGCCGGCAAACGCGTCCTGGTGCGCGTCGATTTCAACGTCCCGATGAAGGATGGCGTCGTCACTGACGCCACCCGCATCGAGCGCGCGCTCCCCACCATTCAGGAGCTGTCGAAAAAAGGCGCCAAGGTGCTTTTGCTCTCCCATTTCGGCCGCCCGAAAGGGAGTGTTGTGCCGGAAATGTCGTTGAAACCCGTCGCCGAAGCGCTTGAGAAATTTCTCGGCGGCGGCGTCGAGTTCGCCGAAGACTGCATCGGCGATGCGGCGAAGAAGACCGTCAAGAAAATGCTCGATGGCGATGTGGCGGTGTTCGAAAACACGCGCTTCCACGCCGGCGAGGAAAAGAACGATCCGGAGTTTGCAAAAGCGCTCGCTGAAAATGGCGACGCTTATGTGAATGACGCCTTTTCCGCCGCCCATCGCGCTCATGCCTCCACTGAAGGCATTGCGCATCTGCTGCCATCTGCGGCGGGCCGCGCCATGGAGCGCGAGCTTGATTATCTCAAGGCCGCTTTGTCCGAGCCGGTGCGTCCGATGATGGCGGTGGTCGGTGGCGCGAAAGTCTCCACCAAGATCGAGCTTCTGCTCAACCTTGTGGGCCGCGCGGACATTCTCGCGGTCGGCGGCGGCATGGCCAACACATTCCTGTTCGCCAAAGGCGTCTCTGTCGGCAAGTCGCTTTGCGAGCCTGACCTTGTGGCGACCGCGCGCGAGATCATGACCGAAGCGGCGGCCAAGGGTTGCGAAATCGTGCTGCCGCTTGATGTGGTCGTCGCGAAAGAATTCAAGGAAGGCGCCGACCGCGAAGTCAAAGCCGCCGACGCCGTCAGCGCCGACGACATGATCCTCGATCTCGGGCCGGACACGGTGAACTTCATCGCGGAAAAGATCGAAGGCGCAAAGACGCTGGTCTGGAACGGCCCGCTTGGCGCCTTCGAGATCAAGCCGTTTGACACGGCGACAGTCGAGGCGGCGCGCTACGCCGCCAAGCGCGTGAAGTCGGAAGACCTTGTCGCGGTTGCAGGCGGCGGCGATACGGTCGCAGCGCTCGCGGCGGCCGGGGTCGAAGACGACTTCACTTATGTTTCAACCGCCGGCGGCGCGTTCCTTGAATGGCTCGAGGGCAAAACCCTGCCGGGCGTTAAGGCGCTGGAGCACTAGCCGGCGCTAGGTTTAATTTATCGACTTGGGAGAGTTGCATGACGCAAGCGAAGATGGCCGATCAGGCCGCAAACAAGGATGGCTTTATCGCCGCCCTCGATCAGTCCGGCGGCTCGACGCCGAAAGCGCTGAAGCTATACGGCGTGGACGAGGGACAATATTCAAATGATGAGGAAATGTTCGGCCTCATCCATCAGATGCGGGCGCGGATCATCAAATCGCCGGCCTTCACTGGCGACAAGGTGATGGGCGCGATCCTGTTCGAGCGCACCATGGATGGCGACATCGACGGCACGCCCACTGCCCAATATCTTTGGGAAAAGCGCGGCGTCGTGCCGTTCCTGAAAGTCGACAAGGGCCTTGCGGACGCAAAAGACGGCGTCAAGCTGATGAAGCCGATGCCGGATCTCGATGCGCTGTTGGAGCGCGCGGTCAAAAAGGAATCTTCGGCACCAAGATGCGTTCCGTCATCGACGCGGCGAACCCGGCAGGCATCGCGGCGAATGTCGCGCAGCAATTCGAAATCGGCAACCAGATCCTGGCGCATGGCCTCGTGCCGATCATCGAACCGGAAGTGACGATCACCATCGCCGACAAAGCCGAGGCCGAAGAAATCCTCCTTGCAGAGATCAAAAAGAATCTCGACAAGGTGCCCGCCGGCAAACAGGTGATGTTGAAACTGTCGCTGCCGGAAAAGGCGAATTTGTATAAACCCCTGATCGACGATCCGCGAGTGATGCGCGTCGTGGCGCTGTCAGGCGGCTATTCCCGCGAAGATGCGAACGCCAAGCTGGCGAAAAACACCGGCATGATCGCCAGTTTCTCACGCGCCCTGACTGAAGGCCTATCGGCCGGCCAGAGCGATCAGGAATTCGACGCCAAGCTGGCGGCGACCATCGACAGCATTTTCGAGGCCTCGCGCGCCGGCTGACCCGCGCCGCCGGCTATGCCATTCAAGAGCCCGGATCATCAGATCCGGGCTTTTTTTGTCCGGCCCCTTGAAAATTTGCTTTTTTGGCGCGACATTCATTCAAGGTAAACTGGTCAGTGTAATGCTATCGCATAACACCAAAAAGGACGGATCGGTCATGAGTGACGCGACGATCTCGGAAAAAGCTGCGAAAGCGGAAATCGCGCCGGAAGATTATGTCTGGATCAACGGCTTTCCCACGCCGCCATCGGAGCCGGTGCGCCCGCTGCATGCGCTGCTCTCTGTCTGGCGGCTGATCCGCAACAAGGAAGACACCCGTCAGGTCTTCGAGATCGTCCAGGCGATGTCCGGCGATACCAGCAAACATTTGTTCAAGCGCTTCACCGATACGCCTTATGGCCGCCGGGTCGTGACCGAGCCGGTAAAGCTGGAAGAAATTCTCGGCGATCGCGAGCGCCTGCGCGCCTATCCTGAAGGCTCGCTCGCCCGCGCCTATCTCGCTTTCATGGAGGGTGAAAACCTGACGCCGGAAGGCTTGCGCGCTGCGGCGGAAGAAGCCGACATCGACTATGACGCCTATCCGGAATTCGCCGAGCTGATGCGCCTCTTCATGCATCTGCAGGTGAGCCATGATCTATGGCATGTGCTCTCCGGCTATGGCCGCGATGCGATGGGCGAATTGTGCAACCTCGTCTTCACCCGTCAACAGACGCGCAATCCCGGTTTCCGGTTGATCGTGTTGATTGGCGGGCTTGCGGTGAAACTCGATTCTCCGTCCACGCCATTGATCAAGGCGCTGCGCGAGGCTGGCCGCAATGCGCGCCAGACGGAGTGGATTCTCGAGCACGACATTGAAGACCTCTTGCCGCTGTCGCTCGCCGACGCGCGGGCGCGGCTCAATATTGCAGAGCCTAAGGTCTACAACGCCGTCCCTGCGGATGTGAAATACAGCCTGTTGAAGCCGAAAGTGCAGCAGACGCAAACCGAGCGCGAAAGAGCGGCGCGAGAACGCTCGGCGCTTCAATCGGCGTAATCTTCTTTGCAGCAATGGCGCGGCCCCCTATATAGCGCCGATGCAAAATGACTGTCGCCTTTATCTCATCACGCCGCCGCAGATCGCCGATCTGAATGCCTTCGCCGTCGATTTCGAGCGCGCGCTTGGCGCTGGCGATGTGGCCTGCGTGCAATTGCGGCTGAAAACGCCAGAGGGCGCCGCTGTCAGCGATGACGAAGTGCTGACCGCCGCCGCGCGCCTGCTGCCGATTGCGCAAAAATATGAGTCCGCGTTTTTGATCAATGACCGGCCGGATCTGGCGCTTAAGGCCGGGGCCGACGGCGTTCATGTGGGCCAGTCCGATGAGAGCTGCAAAAAAGCGCGCAGCCTGCTTGGAGAGAAGAGGACCGTCGGCGTCACCTGTCATGATTCAAAACATCTGGCCTTGATCGCCGGCGAAGCGGGGGCGGACTATGTCGCCTTCGGCGCCTTCTTTCCCACCGCGACCAAAGACGCGCCGACCGTCGCGCCGGTGGAGCTGTTGGAATGGTGGGCCTATGCGACGACGGTCCCCTCCGTAGCGATTGGCGGCATTACGCCGGAAAATTGCGGCGCGCTGGTGCGGGCGGGCGCGGATTTCCTCGCGGTTTCTGCGGCGGTGTGGGGACATGCGGACGGTCCCGATGCGGCGATCAAAGCCTTTGAAAAGGCGATCGCCGAGGCGGTCTGACGCGCCGCGCCTTTGCGCTGGCGTCTGACCTTTTCTGGCACAATCCTTGCGTCGCATCCTGCGGGAATGGGGAGAGTGCGGACGCTGGGGAGCGCGCCGTGCGTGATGGTCATGAAATTCATTTGGGTCATGCGAGCCTGTGCGGCGGCGATTATTGCGCTGTGCTTTGCGGCGGCGTTTCTTGAGGGTGCGAATATCGCCTTTGCGGCCGCCGCCCTGCGCTAGGTTTTCCCGCGCTAGGCTCGCTGCGCGAAGCGGGCTAGATTGCCGGCGATGATCGGCCGTTTCGCCATTTTGTTTTGTCTGTTCTTCCTTGCGCCCGCTGCGGCGCAGGACGATCGCGCGGGCGCGGCCTATCAGGCGTTGCTCGACGGTCGCCATGATGACGCTTTTACGGCGGCGAGCGCGCTGGCGGAGGCGGGCAGCGCCGATGGCGAACATCTTCTCGGATATCTTTATGAGAACGGGCTGGGGGTCGAACGCGATCTTCAGCATGCGGTCAATCTCTATACAAAGGCCGCGCGCGCCGGTCAGCCCGATGCGCAATTCGCCCTTGGCGAACTGGCGCTTTATGGCGAAGGCATCGAGGTCAATGCGGAAACCGCTGCGGGCTGGTATCGCCTCGCCGCGCGCCAGGGTCATGCCCGCGCCAAGCTGCGGCTCGGGGTGATGCATGCGCAAGGCGAGGGCGCGCCGCGCGACAAGGCGCGCGCGCGCGAATTGTTCACCGAAGCGGCGGCGGCGGGCGAGGCGGAAGCAGCGCGCAATCTCGCCATCGCTTACATCTCCGGCGACGGCGTTGCGCAAAGCTATGAGGCTGCGGCTGAATGGTTTGAAAAAGCCACGCAAATCGGCGACCCGGTCTCAAGTTATAATCTCGGCTTGTTGTTGCAATCGGGCGAACTCGGCTCCCGCGATCTTGAAATGGCGGCGGCCCATATGCGCGCGGCGGCGGAGGCGGGGCTCGCGCCCGCCATGGTCGGGCTTGGCCTGTTGCTCCATGACGGCGCGCCGGGCGACGACCTTCCCGCCGACTGGTTCGAGCGGGCGGCGCAGGCCGGCGATCCGCAAGGGCGGTTCCTCTACGCCGTGGCGCTGACGGAGGGCGACGGCAGGGCGCAGGATCTTGCAGCGGCCCGCACGCTGGTCGATGGATTGCTGGCGGAGCCCGGGCTGGAGCCTGCCTTCAGGGCGGATGTGGAAAAGCTCCGCCGGACGTTGCGCCGGAAACGTTGATTCGCCTTTTGTTCTTTCCGGAAAAGCCCCCTATGCTTGCGCCATGAGCGCAGTGATTCGTATTTTCGGCATTGATCCGGGCTCGGCCGCGACCGGTTGGGGCGTGGTCGACAGCGCCGGCCCGCGGCTTTCCTATGTGGCCTCCGGCGTCATTCGCCCGAAGCGCGGCGCCGCCCCGGCGGCCAAGCTCGCCCAGATTTTTGATGGGCTGAAGACCCGCCTCGCCGAATACGCCCCCGATGAGGCGGCTGTGGAAGAGACTTTCGTCAACGCCAATCCCCGCGACGCGCTGGTTCTCGGTCAGGCGCGCGGCGTTGCGCTGCTGGCGCCGGGGCTCGCCGGATTGCCGGTCGCGGAATATGCGGCGAATTCGGTGAAGAAATCCGTGGTCGGCAAGGGCCATGCCGACAAGACCCAGGTCGCGGCGATGGTGAAGGTCTTGCTGCCGAAATGCGGGACGCTCGCCAGCGACGAGGCGGATGCGCTCGCCGTCGCGATCTGTCATGCGCATCATTATGGAATGAGAAGGCTGGAGGCGGCGTCATGATCGGCAGGCTAAGAGGCACAGTGATCACAGTCGAGGAAGACACAGCGCTGATTGATGTGAATGGCGTCGGCTATGAAATCTACGCCGCGCCCCGCGTATTGCAGGGGCTTATCCCGGGTGAGGAGGCAACGCTCAGTATAGAGACGTTGGTGCGCGAAGACCTGATCCGCCTGTTCGGCTTTCCCTCAGAGCATGAACGGTCCGCGTTTCGCTTGCTGCAAAGCGTGCAGGGCGTCGGCGCGAAACATGCGCTGGGCGTCTTGCAGGTGCTGTCGCCGTCGGAGCTTTATGATGCGGTGACGGCGGAGGATGTGACGGCGGTCATCCGCGCCCATGGCGTGGGCAAGAAACTCGCCCAGCGCATCGTCACCGAATTGCAATCGAAAGCAGGCGCGCTCGCGGGCGCCACGGGCGAAGTGTTTTCCCTCGCCGCGCGCCGCAAAGTCGCCGAAGCGCCGTCCGATCCGGGCTTGAGCGCCAAGGCCGATGCGGTCTCGGCCCTCGCCAATCTCGGCTATGACGGGATCGAGGCGAGGAAAGCGGTCGCCCGCGCTGCGGAAGGCATGGACTCGCCGGGCGTCGAGGCGCTGATCAAGGCGGCGCTGAAAGAACTGGCGGCGGCGTGAAATTAAGTTCTTGCTTGGATAGGAGATAAGCAAATGGCAGACAAAAATATACGTGATGTCTTTCGTAAGATTATTGAGGAAAAAGGTGATCGAATGATTCTGCATGACCGGGATCATATTGAGCAGAACAACGCAACTTCTGCGAACATTATCGTTTGCCCCTCATGCAGAGAGCCGTACTATGCTGGCTCATCTCATACCTGCCCCTAAATTCTAGGTTGTGGTTATGATCTCTGCCAAACAAAACTTAGAAGCCCTTCAAGAGTGGGCTCTTGAAGAGATCAAAAATCTTGGGCAGAGAAATTTTGAGCTCGCAAAATTCTTTTTTGGCATCTCTGCAGGCTCATTTGCGATAATTCCATTTTTCGATCTGGAAATCTCGCTGGGTAATAAAATTCAGCTCGCTGCCTTGGTCTCTTTGGGCTTGTCTGTGGTTTGTGCGGTTCTTATGGCAAGTCCGGCAAAATTTATTGTCGATGATAAGATTGATTTGCCTAGCGTTCATAGAAGACAGGCTAATTGGCTAGGATTTCTCAAATACTCTTGGATGACGTCATGGATGTTGGGAGTCTTGTTAGTTTTTATCGCAGTGAGCGGTGGTTCTGAGCAAAAAGAAACGCCAGTTAATTCAGAAGCGCCAACAAAATCGAGTTCCACTAATAATGGCTGAACCTCCACACCAAAGCGACGGGCTGATCGACGGCGCGCAACCTCTCCCCTCTCCCGCGGGCGGGAGAGGGGCCGAGGGTGAGGGTGGAAACATAAAAACATGAAGCCAAGGCCAAACATCAATCGCGCCCGCAGCCTCCGGCAAATTTCAAATGCGCCGGAACAAATCGCATGGGAGGCTTTGCGCGGGTTTCGCAAGCAAGGCTTTCCCGTGCGCCGACAACATCCGGTCGGGCGCTACGTTGTCGATTTCGCCGTCGTAAAAGCGAAACTTGTTATCGAGATTGACGGCGGCATCCATCAACTGCGCTCCGTCGCGGAAAAAGACGTAAGCCGCGAACGCGAAATCACGGAGAAGGGCTGGCGTGTCTTGCGCATACCGGCGGAGACCGCGATGAGTGGCGACCATGTATGTGCGCTCGTGCAAAAAGAATTCGGGCTATGATGCTAAAGAAACACCCTCACCCCCGGCCCCTCTCCCGCCGGGCGGGAGAGGGGAGAAGGGCCTTCCGCAATGGCTGAACCTGCATATCAAGACGACCGGCTGATCGACGGTGCGCGCAAGGGCGAGGACGCCGATGCGGCGTTGCGTCCGAAAAAACTCGACGATTTCGTCGGCCAGCCCAGCGCGAAAGATAATCTCCGGGTTTTCGTGCAGGCTGCGAAATCGCGCGGCGAGGCGCTGGATCATGTGCTGTTTCACGGGCCGCCGGGTCTCGGCAAGACAACGCTGGCGCAGATCGTCGCCAATGAACTGGAAGTCAGTTTCCGCGCCACCTCCGGCCCCGCGATCACCAAGCCCGGCGATCTCGCGGCGCTGCTCACCAATCTCGAAGCGGGCGATGTTTTGTTCATCGACGAAATTCATCGCCTCTCCCCGGCGGTGGAGGAAGTGCTCTATCCGGCGATGGAGGACTACGCGCTCGACCTCATCATCGGCGAAGGCCCGGCGGCGCGGTCCGTGCGCATCGACCTGCCGCGTTTCACCCTGATCGGCGCGACGACGCGCTCGGGGCTTTTGGCGAAACCGCTGCTCGACCGTTTCGGCATTCCGGTGCGCCTCGATTTCTATTCGGAAAAAGATCTGGCGCATATCGTGGCGCGCGGCGCGGCGCTGTTGAATGCGGAGATGTCCGCTGATGGCGCGGGCGAAATCGCAAGGCGCGCGCGGGGCACGCCGCGGGTCGCCGGGCGCTTGCTGCGCCGGGTGCGCGATGTGGCGACGGTTGAGGGTTCGGGCCTGATCGACGCTGTTGTCGCCGACAAAGCATTGAAGCGCCTCGAGATCGACAAGCTCGGGCTTGATCCGCTGGACCGGCGTTATCTTCGTCTGATTGCGGAGCATTTCGGCGGCGGCCCGGTCGGCGTCGAGACTATCGCCGCCGCACTCGCCGAAGCGCGCGATGCGGTGGAAGACGTGATTGAGCCCTTCCTGTTGCAGCAGGGGCTGATCCAGCGCACGCCGCGCGGAAGAGTGCTGTCGGTCAGCGCCTGGACGCATATCGGCCTAGCTGCACCAGCGGCGCCGGGCGCGGCATTGTTCGACTGATTTAACGAGTTCGGTCATTTTCTGGTGATCATTCCCGCTTAACTTTCCTGGCGGAAAAGCCGGGGAGGGCGCCATGAGCGGATCGATTTTTCTGACCTTGTTTTTCGGCGTGTTTGTCGCCATTGGCGTCACGCTGCTGGTCTGGGGCGGGCGTTCCTTTTACTATTCGCATCAGGCCGCGCATTGGCCAACCACGCCGGGCGTCATCACCGCGTCGGATTTCAAGGTGAACTCCGACAGCGACGGCACGACCTACAACACCAAGGTCGAATACACCTACAATCCCGATGGCTATGAGCGCACGGGCGAGACGATTGCGTTTGGCTATACGGGCTCATCGGGCCGCCAGTTTCACCATGAGATCTATGAGGCGCTGCCCGTCGGCGCGCAGGTCGCCGTGCGCTACGATCCGTCAAACCCGGAACGCACCGCCCTTACCCACGGCGTTAACAAGTCAATCATCTTTGTGCTGATTTTCGGCGCGGTCTGGACATTCTTCACCGTCGGGCTCGCCGCCATGTTCGCCATGAGCGAGATCGGGCGCCGGCTCGATGCTCGCCAATATGGTGATTTATTCTTCCGGTCGTTGATCCTGCGCCGCCGTCTTGCCTTTGGCGCGCGCCCGGCCCAATGATCGGTCTATGAGCGAAGCGAGCATCTACAAAATTCCGATCCGCATCTATTACGAAGACACGGATTTTTCCGGCGTCGTCTATCACGCGGCTTATCTCAAATTCTTCGAGCGCGGGCGCACCGAGGCGCTGCGCGCCTGCGGCGTCCATCATTCGGAGATGCTGAAACGGGACGAGCCGCTGGCCTTTGCGGTCAGGAAGATGACCACCGAATGGCTGGTCCCGGCCAGGATCGACGATCTGCTCGAGGTCCGCACCCGCTTCGTCTCGGCGAAAGGCGCCCGGATGATCCTGGCGCAGGAGATCTGGCGCGAAGAAACCCTGCTGGCGCGCGCTGAGGTTGAGGCGGTCTGCATGTCGCTCGCGGGGCGTGCAAGGCGGTTGCCGCCGGACCTTCTCGACCGGTTTTGAGCCGGCTATCGCTCGCGCGGGCGGCCTCGAGACCGCCTTGTTCAAGCAAAGGTTAAGACAAGTCTGTTAGCCATCAGCAATGTCTGGCGCGCTCATTTCTGCCCATTTGCGGCGACGCATTTCGCAGGGCCCCACAATCGCCGAAGCCTTCAGCAGGGGGATCGGCGAGGGCAATAATTTTGACGCGCTCCGCCTGCTCGCCGCGCTCATGGTGCTCTATGCGCACGCTTTCCTGCTCACGCTCAATTCTAATCCGACCGATTTTCTTGCCTGGATGAGTGGCGGCCAGACCGGAATGGGGGCGCTGCCCATTTCCACTTTTTTCGTGCTGTCGGGTTTTTTGATCACCGCCAGCTGGATGCGCCGGCCCGACATAGCGGTCTATGCACGCAACCGGATTTTGCGGATCATGCCGGCGCTGACGGCGGTTGTTCTGGTGTCGGTTTTTATCATCGGCCCGGCTGTTACGATTCTCACAACGCGCGAATATTTCGCTAGCACGCAGACCTGGCGCTATTTGCTGAACCTGGTTTTTATTTACAGCAACAATCTGTTGCCCGGCGTTTTCACCGAGATTCCCCATGGGGCGGTTGTGAACGGGCCGCTTTGGAGCCTTAAATTCGAGGTGATCTGCTATAGCGTGCTCGGCTTGATCGGCGCGGCTCGCCTGTTGTCGGCGCGCAGTTGCCTCGTTGTAATCATCGCATGCCTGGCGCTTTCCATTGTGATTGGCGATTCCGTCGACAGCCTGACCGAAAATTTTCTGCGTCAGCTCTCGGGCACTGGCGCATTTTTCTTCGGCGGGGCGTTTTTCGCCGTCGCGGCTGACCGGATCAGACTCAATTCAGGATTGGCCTTGTTGAGCCTCGCGGCGCTGGTGTTGGCCATGCGGTTTTCCGGATTTGTCCAAATCTTTGTTTTCGCCGGCCCCTATCTCGTACTCTATGTCGGCTTAATGTGGCGGGGGGCGCTGCGGCATGTGGGGCGGTTCGGAGATTTCTCCTATGGCGTGTACATCTGGGGCTGGCCGATCCAGCAGCTCGCCTTGTTATACCTCCCCTCAGACTCGCCGGTGGCGCTACTCGCCGTTTCGTTTCCCTTAACCCTCGCCGCAGCGGTTCTCTCCTGGCGCCTGATTGAAAAACCGGCGATGCGGCTGAAATCAAAAAGCGCCCTCGCCAGAGCGCCCGGCCGCCCGGTTTTCGCCCGGCGATTGACGTAAACCTTTCATTAACCGTCATTAAACTTTGGAAATCGCGGCCGCGCATCTTCCCGCGGCCCTGCATTCGCCTAAATTCCGGGCATAAGGGGATTAAACGCGGGCCCGTTCAATGTTAACCATGGATTTGCCCGGCGCGGGGTGAAACGCGCTGTAGGATGGTTTGCGCCGTTTTTCCGGTTCTGATGAACAGGCCGGAGCATGAGCGGCGAGAGATTCGGTATTGGTCCCGCCAGTCAGCGGGCGGCTTGAGGGATATATAAGGCAATGGAATCAGAAGCTTTGAACGCGGCGGCTGGAATGGGAGGCGATTTCAGCCTCTGGACTTTGTTCCTGAAAGCGGATCCGATCGTGAAGACGGTCATGGCCATTCTCGTCATCGCTTCGATCTGGTCCTGGGCGGTGATCTTCAACAAGTCGATCACTTTCTCCCGCATCAAGTCGAAGTCGGCAAAATTCGAAGACCAGTTCTGGTCCGGCAAGCCGCTGGATGAGCTCTATCGCAAAATGCGCGACAAGCAGGACCATCCGATGGCCCGCGTCTTCGCCGCGGCGATGGAGGAATGGGGCCAGGCCAAGAACGCCGGGCGCACCGATGCGCTGGTGATCGGCGCCCGCGAACGCCTCGACAAGATTTTGAGCGTCACCGTATCGCGCGAACTTGAAAAGGCTGAAAGCAGCCTCGGCGTGCTGGCGACCGTCGGCTCTGCGGCGCCGTTTGTCGGCCTGCTCGGCACGGTCTGGGGCATCATGAACGCCTTCCAGGCGATCGCGGCGACCAAGGACACCAACCTCGCGGTTGTGGCGCCGGGCATCGCCGAAGCGTTGTTCGCGACGGCGCTTGGCCTGCTCGCCGCTATTCCGGCGGTGGTCGGTTATAACCGTTACTCTTCCGCGCTGAATTCTTTCGCCGTGCGGCTCACCGGTTTCGCCGATGAGTTTTCCGCGATCCTGTCGCGCCAGCTTGATGAGAGGGCGCGCTGATGGGCGTCAATCTCAGCTCCGGCGGCGGGCGTCATCGCCCCGGCCGCACCCAGCCCATGGCTGAAATCAACGTGACGCCGCTGGTCGACGTCATGCTGGTGTTGTTGATCGTTTTCATGGTCGCCGCGCCCTTGCTGACGGTTGGCGTTGCGGTCGATCTTCCTGAAACCGCCGCCAACCCGATCCAGGATCAGGGCGAGCCGTTGACCGTGACCGTATCGGCTGACGGCACGATCTATGTGCAGGAAACGCCTGTCGCATACGAAAATCTCGTCGCCCATCTCGAAGCGGTGGCGACGGCTGGATATGACCAGCGGATCTTCATTCGCGGCGATCAAAATCGCGCCTATGGCGACGTCGTGCGCGTCATGGGCAGGATCAACGCTGCTGGATTCCGGCGCATTGGTCTGGTGACCGATCCGGAATTGCAGTGACGCCCAGAGTAGAGTGAAGCGCGTGTGGCGTTTCGTAACCAAGGCCCCATAGGTTCATGCGTTTTGGCCTCTTTGCATCGGTGCTGCTTCACCTCGCCATTGTTTTTGGCGGGCTGATCTGGCTGCCGTATTTCAGGAAGCTGCCTGACGTCACGCCGGAGCCTTATATTCCACTGGACATCATCCGCGAGGCTGAACTGGATTTGAAAACCAGCGTGCCGGCCGCGTCGAAGAAGCCTGAAATCATCGAAGAGCCGGAACCGGACCTGCCTGAAGCTGTTGTCGAGGAAGAGCCTGCGCCGGTTGAAGAAAAATCCGAGCCTGTCGCATTGCCGGAACCCGAGCCGGAGCCGGTTGCGCCGGAGCCGGAGCCAGAGCCCGAGCCGATCAAGCCTGAGCCGAAGGTGGAGAAAAAACCGGAGCCGCCAAAGGTAAAACCGAAAGAGCCGGCGCCGCCGAAAAAGGAAGAGCTCGATCTCGACGCGTTGTCTCAGTTGATCGACAAGGAGCGCGAAAACGAAAATTCGCCGTCGCGCGATGCGCCGTCGCAGACCACCGAGCAGGCTGACCGGGACCGCTCGGCAATTGGCGCGGGCGACCGGCTGACCGCGAGCGAGCAAGCCAAGATGCGCGCCGCGATTGAGCGTTGCTACAACACCAGTTCTTTGATCGGCGCGCCGAATCCGGAGACATTGCTTGTCGTGCTGCAATTTGAGCTGAACCGCGACGGCACGCTGATGGGCCAGCCGCGGGTCGCCAATTCGCTGGAGATAAGCTTCTCCGGCAACCGCTATTGGAAGGTCGCCGAGCAGGCGTCGATCAGGGCGGTGGTGTCATGCCAGCCCTATGACTTCCTCGATCCGGCTCGCTATGACGACTGGAAAGAATTCGAAGTTGGCATGAGGCCAATGGAATAGAATGTCACGATGCGTGACTCACGATGGCTGGGAAACCTTAGAAAGAGTTTGATATGAATAGACTGATTGCTCTTCTCGCTGCGATATTCGTCTTCGCGGGGTTGTCGCCAGCTTTCGCAGAGCGTGTGCGCATCGACATTACGCGCGGCAATGTTGATCCAATGCCCGTCGCGGCGCCGGATTTCCTCGGCGTGGATGATCAGACGATTGCTCTCGGGCGCGACATCACCGGCGTCATCATGAATGATCTCGACCGTTCGGGCCTGTTTCAGGTGATCGACCAGCGCGCCTATATTCAAAAACCATCCAGCGTCAACGAACGCCCGCGTTTCGCGGACTGGCGCATCATCAATGCGCAAGTGCTGATTGTCGGCGAAGTGCAGGAGCTTCCCGATGGCCGCATTCAGGTCGCAACGCGCATCTGGGATGTCTATGCCGACGAGCAACTCGGCGCCGTCGCTTTCAAAACGCCGGCCGACAACTGGCGCCGCGCCGCGCACAAGGTTGCCGACTTCGCCTATAAAACGCTGACTGGCGAGGATGGCTATTTCGACACGCGCCTGGTTTTCGTGCATGAAACCGGCCCGAAAGAAAAACGCGTCAAACGCCTGATGATCATGGATCAGGACGGCGCCAATCCGATTCCGCTGACCGACGGGCTCAACTATCAGGTGCTGACGCCGCGCTTTTCGCCGACGCAGCAGCAGATCACCTATATGGCGCTGTTCGATAACCGCCCGGGCCAGGTCTATCTCTTCAATATTGAAACCGGCGAACAGGAACAGCTCGGCACATTTCGCGGCATGACTTTCGCGCCGCGCTTTTCGCCTGATGGCCGTCAGGTCCTGATGTCGATGGAGCGCAATGGCAATTCCGACGTGTTCCTGATGGATCTGTCGACGCGCCGCCTGACGCGGATGACCGACAATCCATCCATCGACACCTCGCCGACCATGTCGCCGGACGGCGCGCGCATCGCCTTCACGTCCGATCGCGGCGGCACGCAGCAGATTTATACGATGAATGCGGATGGTTCGAACCAGAAACGCATCACCTTTGGCGATGGCCGTTACCAGACGCCGGTCTGGAGCCCGCGCGGCGATCTGATCGCGTTCACCCGGCAGTATAATGGCCGCTTCTATATCGGCGTCATTCGCCCGGACGGCACCGGCGAGCGGCTGCTGACGGAAAGCTATCTCGAAGAGGGGCCGACCTGGTCGCCAAATGGCCGTGTACTGTTGTTTTACCGTTCGACCGAGCCGCGCCGGGACGGCACGGGCGCCGAATCCCAGCTCTGGTCGGTGGATTTGACCGGCCGGAACCTGCGCAGGGTGCGTACGCCGGGCGATGCGTCAGACCCTGCCTGGTCGCCGCTTTTGCCTTAAATTGTTCAAAAAGAGGGGTTTTCGGGGGACTGTAACCGAAAATTCATTTTTGCGCCGGAACAGCCGTTCTTGATTGCTGGCGCATGTCTCGCTACGATTCAGTTGTTGGTTAAATTTAGACATATGACCGACACCGATTTGTAAGGCGGGGCCTTTAGTCTTCCGTAGCGATTGTGCGCCACAATAGCGTGCGGGATTGTGTAGTAACGTGGCTTAGGGGCGGGGGCGCGCTCGCCGGGCCGTATCAGACAGCCCAGCGGTATTGAGCCGGTGACTGGGGAAGTGGAGCTAAAGCAATGAATAAATTCTTGAAGATCGCCGGAATGTTCGCGTCGCTGGCGCTGATTTCGGCTTGTGCGTCGGGGCCAGATATCGACACGACAGCCAATACCGACACGATGGTCGACACTGGCCCGACGGGTCCGGTTCCGGGCAGCCAGGCTGACTTCGAACAGTCCGCCGGAAGCCACCGCGTTTTCTTCGCTTATGATCAGTACACGTTGACGCCGGACGCGCAGGCGACTCTCGCCCGTCAGGCTGCTTGGCTGAAAGAATATCCTGAAACCCGCGTCCTGCTCTCAGGCAATTGCGACGAGCGCGGCACCCGCGAATACAACCTCGCGCTTGGCGCACGCCGCGCAAATGCTGCGAAGTCTTACCTTGTGAGCCTCGGCGTCGACGCTTCGCGCGTCACCACCGTTTCCTACGGCAAAGAACGCCCGGTCGACACACGCTCGACTGAAGCGGCCTGGTCTGTGAACCGGAACGCCACCACGATGCTGACGGCAGCTGGCGCGTAAGGTTGACGTCGCCATCTGGCGAAGTGTTTTTAAGGGCGCGCCGTTGCGACGGCGCGCCTTTCTTTATGTAAGCAGGCTCCCTTGAGCTTGTGTTTTTGAGATTTGGCCTTGCGGGCGTTTTTTCGCCCTGTTTCTGTGCCATACTCGCCGCGAGATGTTTTTGGGTTTGAGGTGAAATCATGATGTCGATCAGAACAGGTTTGCTGGCGCTCTCCGCCGCCTTTTTTGTCATTGGACCGGCGAGCGCGGGCACCAAGGACGACATTCGCGATTTACAGGCGCGTCTCGCCGCCGCTGAACAGGCGATGGCGGGCCAGTCGCAGGCGTCCTTGAAGGTCGCCGAGATGGAGCGCCAGATCCAGGGACTGACCGGCCAGATTGAAGAGCTGACCTATAAGCTCGATCTGGCGAGATCAGCGCCTCGACGCCATGAGCGCGGTGCTGGCGGGGGATGCGAATTACGCCGACCCCGGTAACTTCTCCGACGGTCCGAATGCCGGTCCGGTTTCCTTGATGCCCGGCGGCGAACCGGCGGGCGGCGATGCGATAGGCGATCAGATCGCGCGCGAAACCGGCGCCGCCGCGCCAAGCGATGTGGCGCTGCCGCTCGATCCGAATGCAGCGTTTGACTACGCCTCGCGCTTTTTGCTCGCCGGTGATTACCAGCGGGCGAAGGCGGCTTTTGGTCTCTATGTGGAAGCCTTTCCAAACCATCCGCGCACGGCGGATGCGCAATTCCGGCTCGGCGAAATTCATCTGGCGCTCGGTGAAAATGCGTCGGCGGCCGATGCGTTTATCGCCCATATCCGCAGCTATCCCAATGACCAGCGTTCGGCTGAGGCTTATCTGAAGCTGGGCACGGCCTTTGCGCGTCTCGACAAATCGACGGAAGCCTGCACCGTGTTCAAGACGATGAAGGGCAAATATCCCAACGCCCCTGCGCCGGTGCTGCAACGCGCCGATCTTGAGATGGCGCGCATCGACTGCAAATAAGCGGTGCGCAGGATTGCGCCGCAACCTGGCGCGCTGACGCCGGGCGCCTTCGCCGAACAATTGAACTTACTCGGCCCGCCTCGGCGTCTCGCCCTGGCGGTGTCGGGCGGGCGCGATTCCATCGCGCTGTTGCGGTTGTGCGCTAAGCATGCGCGCCAGACCGGCCTAGGCCTTGCCGCGTTCACCATCGATCATGGCTTGCGCGCCGAAGCTGCGGGCGAGGCGGAACGCGCCGCGCGCTGGGCCGGCGAGGCTGGCGTTGAACATACGACTTTACGCTGGGAGGGCGACAAACCTGCATCGGGGGTTCAGGCGGCGGCGCGTCAGGCGCGTTATCGATTGCTGATTGAGGCGGCGCAGGCGGCGGGCTGCGACGGGCTGGCGACCGCCCATACGCTCGATGACCAGGCGGAGACCTTGTTCATGCGCCTGTCGCGCGGCGCGGGGCCGACCGGCCTTGCGGCGATCCGTGCGGAAAGCATCGTCGCCAGCGGCGCTGGCGCGCCCATCCGCTTGTTGCGTCCGCTGCTCGGCTTCTCACGCCGGGCCGTGACCGAATGGCTCGGCGATATTGGTCAGGACTATGTGGATGATCCGTCTAATGACGATCCATCCTTTGAGCGGGTCCGGGTGCGTGCGGTGATCGCGGCGCTGGCCGAGCAGGATCTGTTGACGCCGGAAGCGCTGGCTGAGGCTGCGCGAAAATCAGCAAACGCCGCCGACGCCATGTTCGCGCAGCAGGACGAGCTTTTCCGAAATCTCGGCGGGTGCTTTTACGGCTGGGGCGGCGTCGCGCTGGATCGCTGGCGCCCGGAGGCGCCGGGCGCAGCCGGACTTGCGCGGCGGTTAATCCATGCGGCCGGCGCCGGCGAATTCCCACCGGATGAAGCGGGCGCCATGGACGCCGTCGCGAATGCCGTGGCCATGGGCGCGGGCACGTTGGGCGGCGCGTTGGTCAAATCCTGGCGCGGCCGGCTGTGGTTTCTGCGCGAACCGGCGGCGTTGCTCGGGCGCGCGGGACGCCCGCCCCTCGCGCCTACGGCGCTGGAGGGGGATTTGCTGTGGGACCGGCGTTTTGCGATTTCCGCCCTGCAGGCTGAGCATGTGGAAATCGCCCCCTCGGCGCGGCGGCGAAGGCGGATTTAGGCGCCAAAGCGGGACTTTTTAACGGCCCGGACGAGGCGCTGGCGACGCTGCCCGGCCTTTATCATCGGGGCGTATTGATCGGCGCAGCCGGGCTCCCATTTATGCAATCTGGAGCGTCGGCGGGGCCGGTGCGCGCCAGACCGCTGGTTCAGGAACGCTTTTTGGGCCGGATTGTTAGATTTTCTTGAGTTTAGCCGGTTTTGCCCTTGTAGAGATGGCGCTGGCGTTTCTTAACGCCTATCTACTAGGGTCAATATCGCTGTGGATCGGCGCACAGCCTCACTTCCGGCGTTTTTCAACGCTATGTCTTGAGTGCCGCGCCAAAGGAATGGGATCGAATGAACGGACGCAATCTTCTCATCTGGGGCCTTGTCATCGTATTTTTTGTGGTGGCCCTGCAATTGTTCGAATTCTCGACGCCCGGCCCGCAGCCGAAAGAATTGACCTATTCCGAATTTGTCAGCCGCATTGATGCGGGCAGCATCGCCGACGCCACAGTCGCCAAAGGTCAGGTGACCGGCACGCTCGCCGACGGCGCGGAATACATCACCACCATTCCCGAGGACGGCCAGACCGCCGCGGCGGAGCGCTTGAACGCCGCCGGGGTGAATACGGAAATCCAGAAGGAAGAAGAGCTGCCGCTGCTGCTGTCGCTGCTGATCAATATTCTGCCGCTGCTGATCTTCCTCGCTTTCTTCCTGTTCATCATGCGTCAGATGCAGGGTGCGGGCGGCAAGGCCATGGGCTTTGGCAAATCAAAAGCGAAACTTCTGACCGAACGTCAGGGCCGCGTCACCTTTGACGATGTCGCCGGCATCGACGAAGCGAAAGAAGAACTCGAAGAGATTGTCGAATATCTCAAAGACCCGATGAAATTCCAGCGCCTTGGCGGCAAGATCCCGAAAGGCGCGCTGCTGGTCGGTCCTCCGGGCACCGGTAAAACGCTGCTCGCCCGCGCCATCGCCGGTGAAGCGAATGTGCCGTTCTTCACGATTTCCGGTTCGGACTTTGTTGAAATGTTTGTCGGCGTCGGCGCGAGCCGCGTGCGCGACATGTTCGAGCAGGCGAAAAAGAACGCGCCCTGCATCATCTTCATCGACGAGATCGATGCGGTGGGCCGTCATCGCGGCGCCGGTCTTGGCGGCGGCAATGACGAACGCGAACAGACCTTGAACCAGTTGCTGGTCGAAATGGACGGCTTTGAAGCCAATGAAGGCATCATCCTGATCGCCGCCACCAACCGTCCCGATGTGCTTGACCCCGCCTTGCTGCGTCCCGGCCGTTTCGACCGTCAGGTCGTCGTGCCGAACCCGGATGTGGCGGGCCGCGAAAAGATTTTGAATGTGCACGCCAAGAAAGTCCCGCTGGCGCCGGATGTGAATATCCGCACCATCGCACGCGGCACGCCGGGCTTTTCCGGCGCCGATCTGGCGAACCTCGTCAACGAGGCGGCGTTGCTCGCGGCGCGGCGCGGCAAGCGTTTCGTGACGGCGAAAGAATTCGACGACGCAAAAGACAAGGTCATGATGGGCGCCGAACGCCGCTCCATGGTGATGACCGAAGACGAAAAAATGCTCACCGCCTATCATGAAGCGGGCCACGCGCTGGTCGGGATATCCATGCCGGCGTCAGACCCGGTGCATAAAGCCACGATCATTCCGCGCGGCCGCGCGCTTGGCATGGTGCAATACCTGCCAGAACGTGATCGCTATTCCATGTCGCTGGAGCAGATGACTTCGCGCATCGCCATGGCGATGGGTGGGCGTGTCGCGGAAGAGCTGAAATTCGGCAAGGAGAAAGTCACCTCCGGCGCGTCATCCGATATTGAAACCGCGACCCGTCTTGCACGGGCGATGGTCACCAAATACGGGCTTTCGGAAAAGCTTGGGCCGATCGCCTATGCGGAAGATGAAGGTGAAGTGTTCCTTGGGCAGAGTATTTCGCGAAACAAGGCGATTTCCGGCGATACGGCGAAGCTGATCGAGGATGAGGTGAAGCGCTTTGTGACCGAAGGGTACGAGGCCGCCCGGCGGATCCTGACCGAGCGTCGCGAAGACTGGGAAAAGATCTCCCAGGCGCTCTTGGAATTTGAAACCCTGACCGGGGAAGAAATTCAAAAGCTGCTGGATGGCGGCGTGATTGAGCGTGAAGACCCGCTTGATCCGAAAGACCACACGCCGTCTTCATCTGTTCCGACTGCCGGCGCGCCCTCCGGCGGCAAGAAGAAAGACGACGGAACCGGCGGCATGGAGCCGAGCCCGCAAGGGGCCTGACTTGACTGCTGGTCTCAAGATCATGGGCGTCGTGAATGCGACGCCCGATTCTTTTCCGATGGCGGGCGATTTCTTTCAACGGCGCCGGCGATCGATCATGCGTTGAAGCTGGCGGAAGAGGGTGCTCATATTCTCGATATTGGCGGCGAGTCGACGCGTCCCGGCGCGGATGACGTTGCGCTGGAGATGGAGCTTTCGCGCACCATCCCGGTCATTCAAGGATTGAAGAAAGCCGGCTGCGACGCGCTGATCTCCATCGACACCCGCAAGCCCGATGTTGCGGCGGCGGCGGTCAAGGCGGGCGCGGCAATCTGGAACGATGTGACGGCGCTGTCCTTTGCGCCGGACAGTCTTGAAACCGCTGCGGCCCTCGACTGCGACATCGTGCTGATGCATGCGCAGGGCGATCCCAAGACCATGCAGGACAAGCCCCATTACGATGATGTGGTCGAAGAGGTGTATGCCTATCTCGCCGCCCGCATCGAAGCCTGCGTGAAAGCCGGGATCGATGAAGCGCGCATCATCACCGATCCGGGCATCGGCTTCGGCAAATCGCTGGAGCATAATCTTTTGCTGCTCGCCAATCTCGCCCGCTTTTCCGACCTCGGCCGGCCGGTGCTGCTCGGCGCGTCGCGCAAGCGGTTTATCGCGGCGCTGGATCGCGACGGGCCGGCCACGGAGCGGCTGGGCGGGTCGCTGGCGGCGGTGCTTGCTGGCGCGCGCCAGGGCGTCTCGATCTTCCGGGTGCATGACGTCGCCGCTTCCCGCCAGGCGCTCGCCGTGGCTAAGGCCATAGAAAATCCTCATTTTTCCCGTTAAGGCATTGTCTAAGGCCCTGTGCTAGGATGTGCGGGCTGGCGAATTTTGTGAGACGAGGGAGCAGCGGCCCATGCGGGGCGACGATCAGATGACGGGCAAACGCGAAATTTTCGGAACCGACGGGGTGCGCGGTCTCGCCAATGTGGGCGCCATGACCCCTGACAATATTCTGGCGCTGGGCATGGCGGTTGGCCGTGTGTTTAAGAATGGCGCGCATCGCCACCGTGTGGTGATCGGCAAGGATACGCGGCTTTCAGGCTATATGATCGAGCCGGCGCTGACCGCCGGTTTCGCCGCCTCGGGCATGGATGTGTTTCTGCTCGGGCCGTTGCCGACCCCGGCCATGGCGATGCTGACGCGCAGCTTGCGCGCCGATCTCGGCGTGATGATTTCCGCCTCGCATAATCCTTACGAAGATAATGGCGTGAAATTTTTCGGGCCGGACGGTTTTAAACTGTCTGACGAAACCGAACTCGAAATCGAGCGGTTGATGAAAGAAGGCCCTTCCGCAGGGCTCGCGGCCTCCGCCGATCTCGGCCGTGTCAAACGCGTCGATGACGCCGGCGCGCGCTATATTGAATTCGCCAAGGCGGCGTTCTCGCGCCGCTGTTCGCTGGACGGCGTGCGGATCGTCATCGATTGCGCCAATGGCGCCGGTTATAAGGTCGCGCCGACCGTATTGTGGGAACTTGGCGCCGAAGTAAAATCAATCGGCGTCAGCCCCAATGGCACCAATATCAACCAGAATGTCGGCTCCACCTCGCCGAAAAAAATGCAGGATGCGGTGCTCGAATATCGCGCCGATATCGGCATCGGTCTCGATGGCGATGCGGATCGCGTCATCATTTGCGACGAAAAAGGCCGCCTGGTCGATGGCGACCAGATTCTGGCGCTGATCGCACGGGCCTGGAAAAAAGACGGCGCGCTGAAAGGCGGCGGTATTGTTTCCACCGTGATGGCCAATATGGGGCTGGAGAAATTCCTCGACGGCCAGGCGCTGTCGCTTCAGCGCACAAAAGTCGGCGATCGTTATGTGGTCGAGGAAATGCGCGCCAGCGGCATGAATGTGGGCGGCGAGCCGTCCGGTCATGTGGTGCTGTCTGACTATGGCACCACCGGCGACGGGCTGGTGACGGCGCTGCAGGTGCTGGCGGTGGTGGTTTCCGAAGGCCGCAAGGTCTCCGATGTCTGCCGCTGTTTCGAGCCCTTTCCGCAGCTTTTGCGCAATGTGCGCTTCAAGGGCGGCGATCCGCTGGAAGCGCCGCGCGTGAAGGCGGCGATCAAGGCGGGCGAAGAAAAGCTCGGCAAGTCCGGCCGTCTGGTCATTCGCAAATCCGGCACCGAGCCGTTGATCCGCGTCATGGGCGAGGGCGAAGACGCCGCGCTGGTGCAGGCGGTGGTCGATGATATTTGCGCGGCGGTTGACGCAGCGGCCTGACCTTACAATCAAACAGCAAAACGGCCGGGCCGCGGGGGAAGCGCCCGGCCGTCTCGCACTGGTGCACGACTAAGCGGCTTGCGTGTGCACCACGGGGAAGTCGATGTCGGTCTGAGCAACGTGATTGATATAGTTGGTCAGAATGTTGGCGACGGTGACCGCCACGGTTTCGACGATTTCACCTTGGGTCAGTCCGGCCTCGCGCGCGGCGGCGAGATCTGCGTCGGAAACCAGGCCGCGTTTTTCGACCACAGCGAGCGCAAAGTGCAAAATCGCTTGCAGCTTCGGCTCGGCGGATTTGCCGTGCAGGCGTGCGGTGATTTCCGCATTGTCGACTTTCAGGCTTTTTGAAATCGCCGAGTGTGCGGAAGCGCAATAATCACAGCTATTTGCGCCGGCCACGGCGAGGGCGATGGCTTCACGGGTTTTCTGGTCAAAGGAGCCTTCGCTCAGCGTATCGCCGAAATTCAGCGCTGCGGCCAATACGGCGGGTTCATTCGCCATGACGCGATAAAGGTTCGGCACGACGCCGACTTTGGATTTGATCGCGCTGAAAAGATTGGCGGCGTCCGGGGAGGCGTCTGCGTCTGAAATCTGGGTAAGGCGGCTCATTTCAATTTTCCTTTTCAATGCCGGGTCTTTGCGCCGGCTGGTTGGGTCGTTTGATCTTGCGTCTTCACGCACACGCTCATATGTAATTGCGGACCGAATGGTCAACAATTTAGGACGAAGCTTTTCGTCACGTTAGCGTGAGAGGTCGCCATGGCGCGGATCCGGGAATTTGACATTGATGAGGCGCTCGACGCCGTGATGGGCGTGTTCTGGCGTCAGGGTTATGACGGCGCCTCCATGCAGGACATCGAAGCGGCGAGCGGGCTCAACAAGCAAAGCCTGTATCGGATATTTCCGGACAAGCGCGCAATGTATCTGGCGGCGCTGGCCCGCTATGAACGCCTGGAGACCGACAAGGCCGAGGCGGTGTTGAAGGGGCCGGGTGATGCGAAGGCGCGCTTTGGCGCCATCTTTGACGGGGTGATCGCCCTCGCCGCGAAAGGCGAGCGCAGCGGCTGCTTTTTATGCAATGCGGCGACGGATCAGGGCCAGCAGGACAGCGCAACAACCGAGAAGGTGAGCGCTGCTATACGGCGGATTGAAAAGCTGTTTCGCGCCGGACTGGCGCAGACCCCGCCCTATGACCGCAATGAAAAGGCCCGTGACGACAAGGCGGCGAGCCTGTTGGCGGTCTATTTTGGTTTGCGGGTCATGACAAAAGCGAACGCGCCCCTGCGCCTGATCAAGGCGGCGGCGCAAAGCGCGCTTGACGGCATATAAAAACCCGCCGGCAAATTACGCATGCCGGCGGGCTTTGGCGCTCCAACGCAAGAGCGATCAGGTGATGATGCGGACTTCCGCACGGCGCGAGCAGTTCCGCTTCGCGACTTTGCGCAAGCGCTTGTTCGGCACATAGCGCGCTTGCGGTCCGCGGGCGTCGACCGTGCACAAGAGGCGCGGGCCGCGGCGAGTGTGCACAACCTGTTCAGTCAGCACGATGCGGGCGCGATAGCGCGTATCAAAGACCTCGCGATTGACGACGCGGCCCTGGCGGCTGCGCTGGTCATTGCGGTGATGATAATCCCGACCGCGATTGCGGCCCCGATCGTCATACCGTCCGCGGCGATCATAATTGTCGTCGCCAAAGCTGATCGAGAAGGTCACGCCGGACTGTTTGTAGGCGCCGCGCCGGGAATATTTGTCCGCGCTGTAATAGTTGTAATAGTCAGACGCATGGCTGCGGTGGTCATGATCCGCCCGGCATGGGTCTGGTTTCGCCCAGGCCGCGCCAGCGCTCAAGGTTGCAATTGCGACCGCGCCAGCGATCATTGGCTTGAATAAATTTCTCATCTCGTTCTCCTGCTTGCCCCAGCAGATTGCGATGAGACCAACATGGCGGCGGAATGGGGCGAGATTGGCGCGATTTCTGGTCCAAATGCCGCCACAGTTCGATCCGGCGCACAAATAAATGTGAGCGCGCCGCGAGGTTTGGCGTGTTCTCGGTCGCGGCGATTGCACGGCGGCGGCAAATCGTTTTATTGATTCGCCCATGGGCTTTGCGAATGGACATGCCGGTGCGGGTGCGGACGCCAGAGATGGCGCCCCGCCATTAGAGCATTGCGGACTTGCCGCGGCGATTGACGCTGTCGGCGACCGCTGGACGCTGTTGATTATTCGCTCCGCGCTTTACGGCGTTACGCGGTTCGATGAATTGCAGACCACGCTCGCCATGCCGCGCACGGTGTTGTCAAACCGCTTGAAGCGGCTGGTGGATGTCGGCGTGCTGCGCCGCCGCGCCTACAAGGAACAAGGCCAGCGCACCCGTCATCAATATGTGCTCACCAAAAAGGGCGTAGACCTCGCCCTGCCGCTGATGGCGCTGATGCAATGGGGCCAGAAGCATATTCTCGCCGAAGTCGACAATGCGGGCATCGTCAGCCGCCGCACCGGCCAGCCGCTTCAGCTTGGGCTGATCGACAATGCGGGCGCGACGGCTGCGCTTGCGGACGTGCAATTTAAAAAAGCGTCCTAGACTGGCTTCATTGATAGTTGCGGCGCGCCGTTCGACGTTGTCTCCACGGTCACCCCTTCTGCGTTGATGACCGCATGGATGCGGCTGCGAAACGCGGAAAAACTCTCAAACGTCACCACATCCACCGGCTCGTCAAATTGCAGCGCCACACGCAAATGATCGGGCGGGAGAGACCTCAAGGCGACAATCTCGCCGGTGAAGGCTTGCCCAAGATAATGGCCGGCGACCCGTGAACCGAGTTGAAAAGCGGGCGCGGGCGGCCGGTTGCCGACCGCGGCGTGCAGCGTGTTCCAGTCGCGATAGCCATATTGCTTGGCGACCAGTTCAAGGCTTTCGCTATGGGTGAGAAAATCACCGTCTTCATCAAGTCCGGCGCGCAGGCGCTTCGCTTGTTGTTTCAGCGCGTCAAGGGACGGCAAACGCATAGGGGATGTAGTCATGGCAGACCTCGTCTTTCGCCATGCGGAATATCTGATGGGGCTCGCATTGCCATCGGTCCGCATGCTGCAAAAGCTGAGCTGACCAGAGCGGTAAATCGAAGGACTTCACCAAAAGCTTATCGCTCGCGAGCGGCGGGGGCCTTCACCCGGGCGCGGGAGATAAGCTTCCCTGCGAGACCTGTCAACTCGCGCTATTTGGCGCGGCGTCCGCCCGAGGCGATCAGCGCGCCCGCCAAAATCAAAAACACGCCGAAGCCGAAGACCAGCCATGAGGCGGCGGGATCGGCCCCCAGCCGGAATGCGGCGTCCGGGAAGAGTTGCAGGGATAGGGCGCCAAGACAGCAGACAAGGCCGGTCCAGATCAGCGTATTGGTCATGACATCAGGTCTCTCTCCGTTTTCGCCCCGCCAAAAGCAAGGCCGCGATATTGCCTAATTCCGGCGCATGTTTGAAAACCATGGGGCGAATGCGTGACAAACCGAGCAGAAATGCGCTTGCCGCATTGCTGCTTGGCAAGGGCGACCGCCCGTCCGCAGCGAAGCGAGGAAACCAGGCCTGCATGGGTGACGCCTTATGCAGGCCGGAATAGAGGAATATTTTGAAAGGCCGCGTGCTCATCATCGCCGGGTCGGACCCTTCGGGCGGCGCCGGCATTCAGGCCGACATCAAGACGGTGACGGCGCTTGGCGGCTATGCAGCGAGCGCGATCACTGCGCTCACCGTGCAGAACACAAAGGGCGTTACGGCTGTTCACGCCGTCGCGCCGGATATCATCGCCGCGCAGATCGAGGCGGTGATGGAAGACATCGGCGCCGATGCGATCAAGATCGGCATGATCGGCGATGTTGAAACCGCTCGCGTCATCGAGGCTGCGCTGAAGCAATATGCGGGGACGCCGGTCGTGCTTGATCCGGTTCTGGTTGCGACAAGCGGCGATGCGCTGGCGAAAGACGGTGTCGCCGCCTTCATCCGCGACCGGCTGGCGCCGCTGGCGGCGGTCGTTACGCCAAATCTGGATGAAGCCGCCGCGCTGACCGGCATGACGATAAACACGCGCGAAGCAGCGATTGAGGCGGGCAGGGCGCTTGTGGCGCGCGGCGCCGGCGCCGCGCTCATCAAGGGCGGTCATGGAAAAGGCGAAACGGTAGAGGATGCGCTGGTCTTCGCGGAAGGCGAGCGCATCTATTCAAACCCGCGCATCGCGACAACATCCACCCACGGCACCGGATGCACGCTGGCCTCTGCTATCGCGACGGGGCTGGCGCAAGGCATGGCGCTGCCCGCCGCCGTCAAGCGCGCCATCGACTATACGCATAAAGCCATTGCGAGCGCGCCGGGTTACGGCGCCGGACACGGGCCGCTCAATCACGGGCATGTGCTCGACGAATAGAGGCTTTAGACAGAGGCCCTATTATTGCGTTAAAGAATTCTCGGTTGCGCGTCTGCATCGCATCGCCGATATGACGTGCAATGATAAAGGATACGCGCCATGGCCGCTTATGATTTTGAAACGCTCGATGTGTTCACAGACGAAAAATTCACCGGCAATCAGCTGGCGGTGGTGATGGATGCGCGCGGTCTGACGACGGAGCAGATGCTGACCATCACCCGCGAGTTCAATCTGTCGGAAACAACTTTTGTCTTCCCGCCGGAAAACCCTGAAAACACGGCGCGCGTGCGGATTTTCACCCCCGGTTACGAAATGCCTTTCGCCGGTCACCCGACGGTTGGCGCCGCCATCGCGATTGCGCGCGCCCGGGGGCTGAAAGGCGACATCGCGCTGGAGCTGAACACCGGAATTTTCCCGGTGACTGTCGAGACGTCGGCGGAGCGCGGCTTTGCAGAATTTCAAAATCCCAACCTTCCCGATGAAACCGGCGCGGCGCCGCCGGTTGAGCGTATTGCGGCCGCCTTGTCCCTGCCTGTGGAGGCCATAGAGAAGGGCGCGCAAGCCCCGCGCATTTGCGGCGCCGGGGTTGATTATCTTTATGTCTGCGCGTCGCTGGGGGCGGTGCGGTCAGCCACGGTGAACAGCGCCGCCTGGGACGCGCTTGGCTTGGACAAGATTATCGGCGTCTATCTGTATGCGCCAGGCGGCGAGGCGGCCGATGCGAGCTATCATGCGCGCATGTTCGCGCCGAGCGCCGGCATTGTCGAAGACCCCGCGACGGGCAGCGCGGCGGCGGGCTTTCCCGGGCAAATCATCCGTAGCGAGAATATTCCGGACGGCGTGCATCGCTGGGTGATCGAGCAGGGCTTTGAAATGGGCCGGCCGAGCCGCATCATCGCGACGGTGGGCGTTGAAGGCGCCGCCGTTCAATCGGTGCGCATTGGCGGCGATGCGGTGTTCGTGCAAAAAGGTCAGCTTTTTGTTTGATCGTTGAGGGGTTTGCAAAAGCCTTCATCCTGAGGAGCGCGAATTTCTTCGTCCTTCGAGACGGCCTTGCGGCCTCCTCAGGATGAAGAAATTTGCGCGTCTCGAAGGATAGAAGGCGTGAAATAGTTCTCGATTAAACAGGACTAGTTTTCCGCTTCGGTCTTTTCCACCATCGGCGCCAGCGTGCCCGTGAGTTCATCGGGTCCGGGCGCGCCGCCATTTTGTTTTTTGCCGAAGGGCGAGCGCTGGCTGACGGCGACGCCCGCCAGAATGATGACCAGCGCTGCGATGGCCGGCCAACCGACCCGTTCGTGGAACACAAGCGCGCCCAGTCCAACCGCCCAGAGCGGAATGATATAGTTGGAAAACGCCATAAAGCCTGCGCCGGTGCGCCGGATCAGCATGATGATCAACACGCCGTTCAGCCCGGTTGGAAACACGCCGAGAAATATCACGCTGATCAGGCTGGACGCTGTCCATTGCTCGCGATGCAGCTCGGTGAAGAACAAGGGCGGGATCGACATCAAGGCGGCGACAATCAACATGCCGGAAGCAAAAATGCGCGGGCGCACCGGCGGCGCGCGGCGCGAAAGAACGGCGGAAATCGCGTAAAGCAATGTCGCCAGCAGCAATCCCGCCTGAGCGAAAAAGCTGCTGGTCATGGCGCCTTTCAGCACGTCCGGCCCCATCAGCACGAGGACGCCGGCGAAACCGAGCGCGATGCCCGCAATCTTGCGCCCGCTCAATTGTTCGCCCGCAAAGAAATAAGCCAGCGCCACAGTCCAGATCGGCATGAACGCCATATAAACGCCGGCGAGACCGCTCTCCACATATTGCTGCGCCCAGGGGAACAGATAAAAGGGCAGCAAATAGCCGCTGGCGCCGACCGCGATCATCCAGATCCAGCTCCGGCGGATGCGCCATTTCGTCCCGCTACGGATGAAAAACGGCGGCAGACGCCGTCCGGCCGCGCGCATCAAAATATACATTAGGATGGCGGCGACCCAGAGCCGACCGGCGGCGACGGCGGCCGGCGGCACGGTCTCCACAGCAGCGCGGATCATCACAAAGGACGAGCCGCCAAAGGCGACGATCAGGGCGAGCAGCAGCCAGTCAAACAGGGTCGCTTCCGCCGGGGTGATGTGTTTACGGGCCATTAACCTTGGCGCTATCGGTGCGCCTCGATCAGTGCAAGGGAGAAAATCTCATGAAGCCAAGAAATTTTATTATTTGACGCCGGGGTTGTTTCCGTGTCATGGCGGGCGCGGGCCACGCCTCCCCAACGGGGCGCGAGCCATCTGGAAGGATGGAGTAAAACATGCCAGAAACTACGCCAGCGGTGCGTCCTGCGCGCCCACATTTTTCGTCCGGCCCCTGCGCGAAGCGCCCCGGATGGTCACCTGAAAATTTCAATCTCGACACGCTCGGCCGCTCTCACCGGTCCAAGCTCGGCAAGGCTCGTCTTGCTGACGCCATTGACCGCACGCGCGCGCTATTGGGCGTTCCTGACGATTATCGCATCGGCATTGTGCCGGCGTCCGACACCGGCGCCGTTGAAATGGCCATGTGGTCGATGCTGGGCGCGCGTCCGGTCGACATGCTCGCCTGGGAAAGCTTCGGCGAGGGCTGGATCACCGATGTGGTCAAGCAATTAAAGCTCGATGCGCGGGTGCTGAAAGCCGGTTATGGCGAGATCGCCGATCTTGCTGCGGTCGATCCGACCCATGACGTTGTCTTCACCTGGAACGGCACGACCTCCGGCGTGCGCGTCGCCAATGCCGACTGGATCAGCGACAAGCGCGAAGGCGTTGTGATTTGCGATGCGACCTCGGCGATTTTCGCGCAGCCGCTCGATTGGGCGAAGCTCGATGTGGTCACCTATAGCTGGCAGAAAGTGCTCGGCGGCGAAGGCGCCCATGGCGTGCTTATTCTTTCGCCGCGCGCGGTTGAACGCCTTGAAAGCTACACGCCCGCATGGCCGCTGCCGAAACTGTTCCGCATGACCAAAGGCGGCAAGCTCAATGAAAGCATTTTCGAAGGCGCGACCATCAATACGCCTTCGATGCTTTGTGTTGAAGATTATCTCGATGCGCTGAAATGGGCGGAAAGCCTTGGCGGACTTGAAGCGCTGCATGCGCGCGCTGACGCCAACGCCGCCGCGCTTGGCGATTTTGTCGAAAGCGCGCCCTGGGTTGATTTTCTCTGCGCCGATCCTGCGATCCGTTCCAACACATCAGTGTGTTTGAAGATCGTCGATCCGGACATCGCCAAGCTTGATGACGACGCCCAGCGCGCTTTCGTGAAAGCCATGGAAAAAGCGCTGGAAAAAGAAGGCGCGGCCTTCGACATTGGCGGCTATCGCGACGCGCCGCCGGGCCTTCGCATCTGGTGCGGCGCCACCGTTGATGCCGCCGACGTGAAAGCGCTCGGTCCGTGGCTCGACTGGGCCTTCGCGCAAGCCAAATCCGCCCTTTAAAGTTTTCTTTCAAATTCAGATCGGGGAATCCCCATGCCTAAAGTTCTCGTTTCAGACGCGTTGAGCGAAACCGCCGTCAATATTTTCAAAGAACGCGGCGTTGACGTCGACTACATGCCGAAGCTCGGCAAGGACAAGGAAAAGCTCCTGTCCATCATTGATCAATATGACGGTCTCGCCGTGCGGTCCGCCACCAAGGCGACCTCGGCGATCATCGCCGCCGGAAAAAACTTGAAAGTCATCGGCCGCGCCGGCATCGGCGTTGACAATATCGACATTCCGGCTGCGACCGCTGCGGGCATCGTCGTCATGAACACGCCTTACGGCAACGCCATCACGACGGCGGAGCATGCAATCGCGATGATGTTTTCGCTGGTTCGCTCGATCCCCCAGGCCAACGGCTCCACGCATCAAGGCAAGTGGGAAAAATCCGCCTTCATGGGAACGGAAGTGTTCGGCAAGACGCTTGGCGTCATCGGTTGCGGCAATATCGGTTCGATCGTCGCCGACCGTGCGATCGGCCTGAAAATGCGCGTCGCCGCCTTCGATCCGTTCCTGACGGAAGAACGCGCGATTGAACTCGGCGTCGAAAAAGTCGATCTCGACGGGCTGCTGTCGCGCGCCGACATCGTCACGCTGCACACGCCGCTGACCGATCAGACGCGCAATATTTTGAGCCGCGAAAATCTCGCCAAGCTGAAAAAAGGCGCCTTCATCGTCAATTGCGCGCGCGGCGGGCTGGTTGATGAAGAGGCCCTGAAAGACCTCCTCGATGAGGGGCAACTCGCCGGCGCCGCGCTTGACGTTTATGCGACTGAGCCGGCGACGGAGCATCCGCTGTTCGGCAATCCGAAAGTGGTGGCGACGCCGCATCTCGGCGCCTCGACATCTGAAGCGCAGGAAAATGTCGCGATCCAGGTCGCCGAACAAATGGCGGATTACCTGATGCGCGGCGCGGTCACCAATGCGCTCAACTCGCCTTCGGTGACGGCGGAAGAAGCGCCGCGCCTGAAGCCTTATATTGCGCTTGCTGAAAAGCTCGGCCTGTTCGCCGGTCAGCTCACCCAAACCGGCTTGAAAAAAATCGAAGTCACATTTGAAGGCGATGTGGCGGCGCTGAATTTGAAACCGCTGACGGCCTCCGCCGTCGCCGGCGTCCTGAAGCCGATGCTGTCGGAAGTGAACATCGTCAATGCGCCGGTGATCGCCCGCGAGCGCGGCGTTTCCATCGCGGAGACCACGCGCGATGATGCGGACGCCTATGACAGCATCATCCGGTTGAAGATCACCACCGAAAAACAGACGCGCACGGTTTCCGGCACGATCTTCGGCGGCGTTCCGCGCATCATCGAGATCAAGGGCGTCGACATGGAGGCGTCTTTCGCGCCGCACATGCTCTACACCACCAATGAGGACAAGCCGGGCTATATCGGTGCGCTCGGCAAGACCCTTGGCGAGGCGGGCACCAATATCGCCACCTTCAATCTGGGCCGTGCGGCGGCGGGCGAGGGCGCGATTGCGCTGGTCGCCGTTGACGATCCGATCACCGATGAAGTGCTCGAAAAGGTCCGGGCCCTGCCGCATGTGACCCAGGCGATGGCGTTGTCGTTCTAACCTCTTTGGAGGACGTTGACCGCGCCCTGAAAGGCCCTATGGTGCCCCCGCAATTACCCGAATTTGGAGGCATAAATGGCTGATGTTGCGGTCGTCGGCGCTCAATGGGGCGACGAAGGCAAGGGCAAAATTGTGGACTGGCTGTCGGCGCGCGCCGATGTGGTGGTCCGCTTTCAGGGCGGCCATAATGCCGGCCATACGCTGGTCATTGACGGCGCGGTCTACAAGCTTTCGCTGCTTCCTTCCGGCGTCGTCCGCAAGGGCTGCGTCGGCGTCATCGGCTCCGGCGTCGTTGTCGATCCGTTTGCGCTGCTCGCGGAAATCGACCGCGTCGCCGCGCAGGGCGTTGAGGTCAATCCCGAAACCCTGATGATCGCGGAGAACGCGACGCTGATCCTTCCTGTGCATCAAGAGCTTGATGCGTTGCGCGAAGGCGCGGCGGCCGGCGTCAAAATCGGCACGACAAAACGCGGCATCGGTCCCGCCTATGAAGACAAGGCGGGCCGGCGCGGCTTGCGCATTGTCGATCTCGCCGATCTTTCGAGCCTCAAGGCGAAGATCGAAAATCTTCTGGTCCATCACAACGCTTTGCGCCGCGGCTTCGGCGTCGAGGATGTGGACGCCGATGCGCTGTTCAATCAGCTCAGCGAGATTGCACCGAAAGTGACGCCTTATTCGCGCGCTGTCTGGCGCGAGCTTGATCAGGCGCGCAAGGACGGCAAGCGCATCCTGTTTGAAGGCGCGCAGGGCGTGCTGCTCGATGTGGATCACGGCACTTATCCTTACGTCACGTCTTCCAACACGGTGTCGGGTCAGGCGGCGACGGGGTCGGGCCTTGGGCCGCGCGCAGTGAATTACGTGCTCGGCATCGTCAAAGCCTATACGACGCGGGTTGGCGAAGGGCCGTTCCCGACGGAGCTCAAGGATGATGACGGCAAGCGCCTTGGCGAACGCGGTCACGAATTCGGTACGGTCACGGGGCGCCAGCGCCGCTGCGGCTGGTTCGATGCGTGCCTGGTGCGTCAATCGCTGAAAGTTTCCGGCGTCGACGGCATTGCGCTCACTAAGCTCGATGTGCTGGACGGTTTCGATGAGCTGAAAGTCTGCATCGGCTACAAGATCAACGGCAATAGCTATGATTATCTGCCCGCCGGCGCGCATCTGCAGGCCGTCGCCGAGCCGGTCTATGAAAGCATGAAAGGCTGGTCGGGCTCGACGGAAAAGGCGCGTAGCTGGGCCGAGCTTCCGGCCGAAGCGGTGAAATATGTCCGCCGCATTGAAGAGCTGATCGAAACGCCGGTGGCGCTTGTCTCAACAAGTCCCGAACGCGACGACGTCATCTTGATGCGCGATCCGTTTCAGGGCTGACGTTTAGCCCTGCTTCGATGACTGCCCCGCCGCAATCCGTTGCGCCATATGCGCGTGGCCCGTCAGCATGCGGATGCGCTCTTCCTCGCTTGGCGCCAGCGACCAATCGCCATGCTCCACCGTGCCGCCGAGCAGGATCGCGCCTCTGCGCGGGAACATATAGAGATACCCCTCCGGCGTGCCGGTGACATAGCCGTAATCGACTTCCGGCTGCGGCAAGAGCATGGTCAGTTGTCCGCGTGCGGGGCCGAGTGTTTCGTCGCCGAACAGCGCCCGCGCGCCAAGCCCGGTGCAATTGAAGATCAGCTTTTCCTTCAGGTCGAAAACGTCGTCGGTCGTGGCGAAGCTTTTCTGCATGATGCGCCCGCCGGCATTCTCCACATCGCTCATCAGCTTGCGCAGATAGATGTCCGGATCGATCATGATCGCGTGGTGGTGCTCCACATAGCCGAAGCCGAAATATCGTTCGGGATTTTCCTCCGTCGTTATGCCGGCATAAAGGTCGTCGCCCTCAATGTAAGGCGTGCGCGCCCTGTCGGGCGGCGCCTCGCTCAGGGACATATAGCGCATGTAATAAACGCCATAGGCGGGATCATTGGCGAGATGCTGGAACGCGCGCTGGGCGATGCGCGCGGCGCGTTTGAACTGCCCGATAAACTGATCCGAAACCGCGCTCATGCCGGAAAACAGCGTCGTCGGATGCCAATAGGCGCCGGCAATGTTGGAGGTGGTGTGCGGCGGCAGCGCGGCGCCGTAGACGGAAACCTGATAGCCGCGCCGCAGGAGCAAAAGCGCGGTCGTCAATCCATTGACCCCGGCGCCGATCACCGCGGCGCGTTTTTCATCGATCGCTTCGGCGAGCTCCACCGATAGCTGGGCGCAGCCCCAGGAGAGCGTTACGCCGCAACCGCCATGACCGTAATTGTGAATGACATCGCGGCGCCCGAAGCGTTCATGCTCGATCCGGAAGCCGCTTTTGCGATAAGGCCTGAGGCCCACCACTGTGCGGATCTCGCGCGAGGGTTGCGACAGCACCGGCGCATAGGGCGCGTCGAACGGTCTTGCATGATCATCGGCGGCGCGGGCGGGAAAGGCCGCCAGCGAAGGCGCAGCGGCGGCGGCGGTCAAAAATTGGCGGCGTGCAATCATGAATTCCGGTTCCCGTCATATGTTGCGCGCCCATCCTTTCGCGGCGGGCGCGGCGGCGCAAGCTCCCGGTCTCGTGACCTGGGCGAGTCTGGCGCGCCGGAGCGTCGCAGCCTATGGTGGCGATGAAAGGCGTCGTCATGAAACAGGTCAAAAATTTCATCTTCCCAGCCGTTTTGATTATGGGCGTGCTCGTTTTCGCTCTTTCAGGCCGGACGAGCGCAACCGGCGCCGAGTATGCGCTGGAGGGCGAACCGGAAGTGGTCGCCGTCACTTTCGCGTCGGCCTGGTGTTCCGCATGCAAGATTCTCGAGCCACGCCTTGCGGAAGTGATCCCCGATTTCGCTGACAAGCCGGTGAAATTCGTTGAGCTTGATTTCACCTTCGGGCAGCGCGGCGAGATCGAGGAGAAAGCCAACGCCGAAGGGTTGGGCAAAATCTATCCGCGTTTTAAAAGCGCGACCGGTTTCACTTTGCTGGTCGATAAAGACACGGGCGAGATCATCGATACGCTGACGATTGATCATTCAAAGGGCGCCATGCGGGCCGCGCTGGCTCAGGCCCTGGCGCTCGCCGCGCGCACGCCGGCGCCGGCCGAATGATTCAATCCTTATACTGATTGTTAGACTTGCAGACAGTTTCGCGGCCGGCTTTATCGCGCGCGCAAAGACGCCGTCTTACGCCGATTTTACTTGCGTTTTTTCGGTTTTGGGCGCAGCATATAAGAGTTCCGAGGGGCGTCCCGCCTGTCGCCAATTGACGACGGCTTGTGCGACGCGCACCTCTTTCAACGCGCTGGGAAATCAACATCACAGATCGTTGCGAGGAGCAATGCGCGCCAGGGAGCAAGGGCAATGGGACTGAGATGAACCCTTTGAACCTGATCCGGGTCATTCCGGCGAAGGAACGGGACTGCGACAGGCTTGCGAGCTAAAGGTTTACCCCTGAGGTTTTAACGCCTGACGTCGATTTCCTCATCGCTGGGATGTCCCAATGCTTAAGCGGCGATGAGGAGACCGCCTTGTTTCGTGGCGTTTTGTTTAAAAAGACCCGATTGAACCGCGCGGCCACCATCAGAGAGGTTTCGCGCAGGCAAGCGATGCGGCTGACATCAGCGCTGGGCGCCATTGCGATGGCGATGGCGGCGATTGCTATGGCGACGATTGCCATGACGCCGGTCATGGCGGCGCAGGCTTCCGGCTGTGCTTCGGCGTCACATCAACAAATCGACTATATCGTTTGCCGCTTCGATCCCGCCGCCGCGGACATCCGGCTCTTTCTCAATGACGCGGATGGCGCGCCATTCAGCCATTTCAATCTCGTCAATGAAGCGCTGGCGGCGCAGGGCGAGCAACTTGTCTTCGCCATGAATGCCGGGATGTATCACAAAAGCCGTAAGCCGGTGGGGCTCTTTGTTGAAGAAGGGACGGAGCGCAAAAAGCTCAGCACCAAAAACGGCCCCGGCAATTTTCACCTGAAACCAAATGGCGTGTTTTTGATTGATGATGCGGGCGCGGCGCGCGTTCAGGCAAGCGCGATTTTCAACGCCGCCGATCAGGAAATCCGCTTCGCCACGCAATCCGGCCCCATGCTGGTCATTGACGGAAAAATCCATCCGCGCTTCCTGCCCGATTCCGATTCGTTGAAACGTCGCAATGGCGTCGGCGTGACGGCCGAAGGTGAAGTGATCTTCGTTCTCGCCGACACGCCGGTTCGGTTTTACGACTTTGCGATATTTTTCCGCGACATGCTCAACACCCCTAACGCCCTTTATCTGGATGGAACCATATCGCGGCTCTATGCGCCGGAGCTTGCGCGCAATGACCCGGGCGCGGCGATGGGGCCGATTGTCGGGGTGGTTGCGCCGCTCGACTAGCGGCGGACTTTCCAATCAGTGCGGAAAGCGGCATGCTGCAACGGCGTAACAGGAGTCATCCATTCCCGTGAAAATCTCAGTCGCCATCGCCGCCTGTTTTCTCCTCGCACCAGCATTCGCCGCCGCGCAGGACGCGGCCGCCACTGGCGCGCTTCCCTTATCTGAACGCGAGGCCGCCATCATTGCGCGGGTTGATGCGAATTTCGATCACTCCCTTTCGTTTCTCGAAGAGCTTGTGAATATCAACTCCGGGACCATGAACCATGAGGGCGTCCGCGAAGTGGGACACGCCCTGACCGAGCCTTTCGAGGCTATCGGTTTTGACGTGGACTGGATCAATCAGGATGCGGTCAATCGCGCCGGGCATTTTCGCGCTGTCCGCAAAGGCAAGACCGGCGCAAAGCTGCTGCTGATCGGTCATCTCGATACGGTGTTCGAAAAAGAAGGCGACTTTCTTGAATGGCGGCGCAATGGCGATGTCGCGACCGGCCCCGGCGTGGTCGATATGAAGGGCGGCGATGTGGTCTTGCTCTATGCGCTGAGGGCGCTTGACGATCTTGGTCTCCTCGATGATGCGGCGATCACGGTGTTCATGACGGGCGATGAAGAAATGAGCGGCAAGCCCATTTCGGTTTCGCGCAAACATCTGATTGAGGCCGGCAAGCGCGCCGATGTGGCGCTGAATTTCGAAGGCGGCGCGATTGGCGAAGTGGTGACCTCGCGGCGCGGATCGTCTGGCTGGCGGCTGACCACAAGCGGCGTGCGCGCCCATTCCAGCCGAATTTTTTCAGAGGAGATCGGCGCCGGCGCGATTTTTGAAATGGCGCGCATTCTCAACGACATTTACGAAGCGCTGGCGGAAGAGGAGTTTCTCACCTTTAATCCGGGCGTCATCGTCGGCGGCACGGATGTGCATTATGATCCGGATGCAACGCGCGGGCGCGCTTTCGGAAAAACCAATGTGGTCGCGCAAACGGCCATTGTCGATGGCGGGTTGCGGTTCATTTCCGAAGAGCAGAAAGCGGCGGCGCGCGAGAAAATGCGCGCGATTGTTGCGGAACATCTGCCGCAGACGGGCGCGGAAATCACTTTTGAAGACAGCTATCCGGCGATGAGCCCGACCGAAGGCAATATGGCCCTGCTCGCCGTCATGTCGAAGATCAGCGAAGATCTCGGCTTCGGGCCTGTCGCGGGCAATGACCCGGCCAAGCGCGGCGCGGCGGATATCTCCTTTGTCGCGCCCCATGTTCCCGCCTCCATGGACGGGCTCGGGCCCATGGGCCGCAATGGTCACACGCCGGAAGAGGAGCTCTTTATCGCCTCAGTGAAAGACGCGACCGCGCGCGCGGCGATTTTGATTTATCGCCTGACCCGCGAAGACGCGCCCAGATTCAACTGAAGACGGGATGAGCGGGAGAAAGTCATGACCGGCGCATTGAAAACGGTCGTCATCGACCAGCGATTTTGCGGGCCGAAAACCTCCGGCAATGGCGGCTATTCGGCGGGGCTGTTTGCGCAGATCATCGACGGGCCGGCGTCTGTTACGCTGAAGGCGCCGCCGCCTTTGGGCGCGCCGATTGTTTTGCGCCCTGCGGATGCGGGCGGCTTTGAAGCGGTTGCAGGCGAACAAGTGATTGCGTCAATGGCGCCCGCAAGCGTTGCGGTGATGCCGCCCGTCATACCGGATGATGCGGGCGTCGCTGCGGCCCATGACGACTTTCTCAAAGCCGAGGGTGGGCATCACATCATCCCCTATTGCTTTGTCTGCGGCAATCGCCGCGAGGCGGGCGACGGGTTGCGGATTTTTTCCGGCCCCGCGCCGGACAGTCCGGTGAATGCGGATTTCTGGACGCCTGCGGATGATCTCGCCGGCGATGACGGATTGGTGCGGCCGGAATTTCTCTGGGCGGCGCTGGACTGCCCCACGGCCTATGCGTTGCGCGTCGGCGGCCGCATGACATTGCTCGGGCGTCTCGCCGTTGACATTAAGCGCCGCCCGAAACCGGGCCAACGGCTGATCGCCGCCGCCTGGGCGGAAAAACAGGACGGGCGGAAACATTTTTCCTCCTCCGTCCTGCTTGATCAAGATCGCGAGATCATCGCCGCCGCCAACGCCATCTGGATCGAGATCAACGACCCCGCGCTGATGGCTAAGATAAAAGCTGAGAATGCGTGAGCCGGCGTCAGGAAGACGCTTCTTCTTCTTCTGCGGAGGTCGGCGTTTCTTCAACGCTGTCGGCGCTTTCCATTGGCTGATCGACCGTTTCGATCATCAGCTTAATGAGGCTTGAAATATTTTGCTTGATCGAGCCCTCATTGGCGAGTTGCAGGCGCTTGACGCCCATAAATGCGTCGCCCATTTCGGCCGTATACGCCTCTTCGATGGTTTCGGTGAACAACACATCGCCGCTTTCAAGATCAGTCAGCGTGTAATTGACCGTTGACGTCACGGTCATGTTGAAGCCCGCAAAAGGCTGCTTCAATTTCTCCAGGGTCGCATCCAGACGGTAGCGCCCGGTCTCCGTCGCCAGCATGGCGTGCGCGGAAAATGACTGGCGCAGCGCTTCGGCGAAATCTTCGTTTGAAACTTCCGATGTCCATAGCGGGTTTGTTTCTTTCCCGCCCGATACTTCGCCGACGGACACATTCTGCCGCAGGGCGGACGCATCATCGATAATGGTGGCGTCTGATAGTTCAGCGATCATGGCGCCGGGGTTAGACGCAGATGCGCAAGCGCTCACTGCCAAGGCGCTCAGTAGTATAAGAAAATGTCTCATGTTTCCCTCCCGTATTTTCTGTCCCCTGAGTAATTGGGCTTGCATTTATTTCTCGCCTATGGTCCGAACGCAAGCGGAGATTTTATCGGGGGCGCATCATATGCGCATGGTCTGGATTGTTCTGGCGTTTTCGCTTGGTGCTTGCGGCGGGCGTGTCGCACATCCGGTCTCGCTCGAAAATGATTTCGACGACCGATTAAGTTGCGCGCATCTGTCCGGGGAATTCGAGAACAATCTCAAGCGCCTGGAAGAGCTGACCGGTGAAAGCAAGGAAAAATTTGCGAATAATCTGGGGCTCTTGATCGCGAGCCCGCTCTTCCTTGATTTCTCGGACACGCAAAAACGCGAGGCGGAGGCGCTCCTCGCCCGCAATGAACGCCTGCAGGCGCTGATGACCGAGAGGGATTGCCCCGTGGCGGAGAAGGCGGCGGCGGCGGCGGAGACGCCGGAGCAGACGGAAAAGGCGGAGTAATTCCAACTACGCCGCGCTTGGTTTCTTTCAGGCTGGAAGCATAAGGCAAATATTTGTACTGCAACGTCGGACTAGCAGGTAACTAGCGTTTTACGAAAACCAGTACAATGGCGTTATCGATGTCTTCCCGGTCATATAGCGGCGCCCCTTCCCGATACATCCCACTCGCGGCGACTTTACCTTCAATAACATTAATGGAATCCGGTCCGGATAAATCGGTCAGGAGTAAATAGCCCGCTCCCGCCCAGAAATTTTTACTGGCCAGAACAAGCCGGTTCAACTCTATTTGGTCGTCAGCCATACAAACGTCGATGCGGATAGTGTCTGTCATCGTATGTTTCTCCCTATGGTGCAGGGCAAATTTTCGCTACGCCTGCCAGTATAGCTTCCACGTAATCTATGCCTTGTGCTCTCAAGTAGAAGTCAAGCTGATTTCCTGTATTTATAGACTTCAGCTTCCTGAGCCTTGAGTCTGTAATATGCTCCGGACTTATGGATTTTGCAGAGTCAGCGATTTTGCCAATTTGCGCTTTTTCTTCATTCAACCCAGCAGCCCCGGCGCACTGTAAGATTTGACGAATTGAAAGGCTTCTACGGTCAAGTGAACTATATGCGGCGTTCCTGGCCGCCACTATATCGGCGGCGGCAAAGTCTTCTTCAATCGAGAGCGCGCGTCCCAGCGCCTGTATGCAAAATTCTTTGAAGTCACTGTCGGGCGTGGCTTTTTTTATGGCCTTGCGCAGCATGACAACACAGGCCATTTGCACCTCGTCGAGATCGAAAGGTCGATTCAACAATGCGGCTTACGCTTCGTGCGACATTAGACAGTTGGTTGCAGCATTCGGGGTGATGCGCCGATGAACCGAATTGGGCGGCACCCGCCGCGAACGACGCCGTGCCGCTTAAGCTGTCCGCATGGTCTTTCAACGATTCGTAGCGGTCTTTTTTCTCTTTTGCGACTTTTTCGGCCTGAGATGCTGCTGCGCCCTTTTCTTTGGCGGTGTTGCATTTTTCTTTTTCTGCGGAGCCAAGACTCTCGTCGCTCAATACCTCGTCGCAATTATTTTTGCCTGCAGGCAAATTATCCTCTGCGTCTTTTTGAGCAGCCGTTGCCGCTTCTCGCGCCTTTGTTGCCGCGTCTTGCGCTTTTGTCGATGCTGTTTCCGCTTCAGCGAGCAGTTTAATTGTCTCCGCTGTTGGCGCGCCGGTGGAGGCGCCGGATTGAGAATGTAACGCTGTCGAGGGGGAAGTGTAGACGCCCGTCAGTTGTTCAACAGCCAAAATAGAGACCATTATGCGTTGATCCCGGGCCGCCTGCACAACTAGTTCGTCTGGATCGATGGCGCCGTTCAGGTAACGCTCGCAAGTGCGGTACATTTGTTCGCGGAAAAGGTTTATGGTTTGTGTGCGAGCAATTGTCGCTGCGGTTTCGGCGGAGGAAAGGGAAAAAGCTCCCTGTCCTGACTTTTCTGCGACATCGGCGGAAGCTTTGGCGGCGGCGCTGAAGGCGTAAGCGGAAAATACATCCGGCGCAGCTTCGCTGCATAATCGCAAATTAGCCTTGAGTTGATCGTCGCTTTTATCGGGCGTGCCCTTGTTATTTAGGATCCAGACCGGGTTTGAAATCACTGCCCGCTGTTTGGCGTCAGTAAAGACGATCTCGCCTTTTTTGCGAGACAAAGTGTTGTCCCGGTGGATGGAATTGAGGTTGGCACACCCGGACGCGGCCAAGCTAAAAACAAGCAAAAATGTGATTTGAAAGTGTTTTTTCATTTCAGGCCCCCGCCCCGCGTGAGTAAATCTAAGCATATATAAAGTAATCAAGCAACTATTGCTAACTGTACTAAAATAAAAGCAAGCGCGCTCAAGGTCTTGCGCCGCGCTGGCGGCGTTAGATCCCTGTTGTTGCGGCGCGGCTTTTTATGATAGACAGGCGGCACATTCCGAGGGGCGCCGGCGTTACCGGCTGAGATCAGGTTTTTTCACCTGGGCACCCTTTGAACCTGATCGGTTAAGACCGGCGTAGGGACGGATCGCTTTGCTTTCTCTTTCAACGCCAGAAGACCCGATCGCCATTTGAAAGTGAGCGCTCAGCGGTGAACAAACACATCCCCCAATCCGACTTCAAAACCCCGGAAGTGACCACGGGGTCGCTGCCGTCTTCGCGAAAGACCTATGTCGCCGGCGATCTTCACAAGGATATCCGCGTGCCCGTGCGCGAGATCGATCTGCATCCGAGCGCGGGCGAGCCGCCCGTGCCGGTCTATGACACGTCGGGGCCCTATACCGACCCGACGGTGACCATCGATGTTGAAAAGGGCCTCGCCCGCAGGCGCACCGAGTGGATCAAGGAGCGCGGACATGTCGAGGAATATGAAGGCCGCGAGGTGAAGCCGGAAGACAATGGCGGCGCGAGCGGAAAACACCTCGCCCGCGAATTCCCGATCAAGAACCGTCCGCTGCGCGGCACGGGAACCGGCCCGGTCACGCAATATGAATTCGCCAAAGCGGGCGTCATCACCAAGGAGATGGAATTCGTCGCGATCCGCGAAAATCTCGGCCGCAAGGAAATGCTCGATGGTGCGGAGGAGCGCGTGGCGCTCGGCGAAAGCTTCGGCGCGGACATCCCGCCCTTCATCACGCCGGAATTCGTGCGCTCGGAAATCGCCCGCGGCCGCGCGATCATCCCGTCCAACATCAACCACCCGGAAATCGAGCCGCAGATCATCGGCCGCAATTTCCTCGTGAAGATCAACGCCAATATCGGCAACTCCGCCGTGGCATCTTCTGTTGAAGAAGAAGTCGACAAGATGGTCTGGGCGACGCGCTGGGGCGCGGATAATGTCATGGACCTCTCAACGGGCCGCAACATCCACAACACCCGCGAATGGATCATCCGCAACTCGCCGGTCCCCATCGGCACGGTGCCGATCTATCAGGCGCTGGAGAAGGTGAACGGCGTCGCGGAGGATTTAACCTGGGAGGTCTATCGCGACACGCTGATCGAACAGGCCGAGCAGGGGGTCGACTATTTCACCATCCATGCGGGCGTGCGCCTGCCTTACATTCACCTCACCGCCGACCGCGTCACGGGGATTGTCTCGCGCGGCGGCTCGATCATGGCGAAATGGTGCCTCGCCCATCATCGCGAGAGCTTCCTCTACACCCATTTCGAAGATATCTGCGAGATCATGCGCAAATATGACGTGTCCTTCTCGCTGGGCGACGGGCTGCGTCCGGGCTCCATCGCGGACGCCAATGACCGCGCGCAATTCGCCGAGCTTGAAACCCTCGGTGAACTGACGAAAATCGCCTGGGACCATGGCTGCCAGGTGATGATCGAGGGGCCGGGCCACGTCCCGATGCACAAGATCCGCGTCAACATGACGAAGCAGCTGAAAGAATGCGGCGAGGCGCCGTTCTATACGCTGGGGCCGCTCACCACCGACATCGCGCCGGGCTACGACCACATCACGTCGGGCATTGGCGCGGCGATGATCGGCTGGTTCGGCACGGCGATGCTTTGCTATGTGACGCCGAAGGAGCATCTTGGGCTGCCCGACCGCGACGATGTGAAAGTCGGCGTCATCACTTACAAGCTCGCGGCGCATGCCGCCGATCTCGCCAAGGGCCACCCGGCGGCGCAGGTGCGCGACGATGCGGTCTCCCGCGCGCGTTTTGATTTCCGCTGGGAAGACCAGTTCAATCTGGCGCTGGACCCTGAAACCGCGCGCGATTATCACGACCAGACCTTGCCCAAGGAAGCGCACAAGGTCGCGCATTTTTGTTCCATGTGCGGGCCGAAATTCTGCTCCATGAAAATCACCGCCGATGTGCGCGACTATGCGGCGGGCCTTTCCGACAATGAGAAGAAAGACCTCGAACGCGCGACCCAGGACGCCCGCGCCGGCATGAAAGACATGTCCGCGAAATATAAGGAAATGGGCTCGGAGCTGTATCTCGAAGCGGACGCGGTGAAAAAGGCGAATGAGGGGTTGTAGACCGAATCAAAAAGACGAATTAGAGTGAATAAATCAAATTGGACAAAGTATAATGAAATCTATTGCGTTCTTTAATAACAAAGGAGGGGTTGGGAAGACAACTCTATTGACTAATGTTGCCGCCTATATGGCTCTCCATATGGGCAAGAGTGTGCTTGTGGTTGATGCGGATCCGCAATGCAATGCGTCTCAAATTATGTTGTCGGATCAAGTAATTGAAAAACTTTATGGCGAGCCCAAAAACGATTTTACAATTTACAGCGTGATCCATCCACTTTCGATTGGAAAAGGATACAATGATGAAATTTCCCCGCGTGAAATTGAAAGTTTTGGAGTTGATTTGGTTCCGGGAGATCCACGCCTAGCTCTGAAAGAGGACTTATTGTCAACGGATTGGCAGGCGGCAATTTCAGGTCAAATACGTGGTCTGCGGACATCTTTTGTTTTTAGGGATTTCTTAAGTAGGTGCGAAGATTACGACTACGTTTTGTTCGATGTCGGGCCGTCTCTTGGTTCGATAAACCGGTCTGTGTTGCTAGCTTGCGATTTCTTTTTAAGCCCAATGTCGATCGATATTTTCAGCTTACGTGCGATTGAGAATATATCGATATCTATAACGGAGTGGCGAAAAAAATTGGAATCGGGACTTCAGCTGGCTGAACAAGATGCTCTGGAAGATCTGGCTGATATTTCTGGCTTTCAAATTTTGTTCGCGGGTTACGTGGCCCAGCAATATGTTCAGAAGACTGAGCAAGGCACAAAACGTGCGGTGGCTGCATATGACCGAATAATGAAGCGAATACCTGGTCATGTAAAAAAGTACTTTATTGAAAAATTTAGCCAAGAAGCTAACGAGGTAGATTATAGTCTCGGCAGTGTTTCCAACCTCTATAGCTTGGTGCCAATGTCACAAACTTCACGAAAGCCAATCTTTGAGCTCAAGTCGCGCGATGGGGTGCGCGGTGGACACTTCAATCGGGTCAAGGAGGCGGAGGAAACATTCGGAAATGTTGCTCAGAGAATTTGTGAGAATGTAGATTTGCTGAGTGGCGAATGATCAGATGGCCAGAGAACCTGATTCGAGATCTTGCGCGGAGGCGATGCGTCTTAGTTATAGGGTCAGGGGTTTCTGTAAATTCGGCGACCGCGGATGGCGCACGCCCCCCAACGTGGGGGGCGTTTTTGGCGGATGCCCATACGCGTCTTGATGCACCTAAACGAGTTATCCAGTCCGCGTTAAAGCGTTTCGAATATCTAGAGGCATGTGCTTATTTGAAAGATGAATTAGGGGAAAATGCTTGGCGGCTACTCGTTAGAGACACATTTCTTACGCCCCATTACATTCCGGCAGGGATACATGCTGCTATACTGGATATTGACCCGCGCATTGTAATCTCAATGAACTTCGATCGTATTTATGAGCGCTATGTTCATTCGCGGGATCAGCAGACATTTATCGTAAAAAAATATAATGAAGGAGACGTTAGACAAGTTCTTTCCGGTAGTGATCGATACGTATTGAAGCCGCATGGTTCGGCCGAAGATTTGCCGTCGATGATTTTTACTCTTGAGGACTATGCAAGGGTGCGTGTTGAATATGCTCAATTCTACCAGATGATAGAAGCACTCATGGCGACACATTCGTTCCTGTTCCTGGGGTGCGGGCTATCGGACCCTGACATAAAGCTGTTATTCGAAGATCATAGATTTAAATTCGACGAAGCCCCACATTTTATGACGCTTCCTAAACCCGTAGCATCCGAAACGCGCAGTTTGATTTCCAGAACCCGTGGAATCACCATTCTCCCTTATTCATCAGTGAATAATCATCTTGAGTTGACTGAGTCCTTGGAGAGTCTAGTCGATCAGGTGTCGTTGGTGCGTGATGATATCGCCGTTTCACGAAACTGGTAACTTCTACTTGGTTCAGCAAGCGTAGGGCGGGTTAGCGCAGCGTAACCCGCCATTTTCTGCGCGGAAGCTTTTGATTGGCGGGTCAAGACCCGCCCTACGGTTCAACACCCCCTCCGTCGCCCCCGGGTTTAATCCGGGGTCGACACCTCCCCCATCGGGATGGGGGAGGAGGGCGCTACAATTGAAATGTTAGAAAGCGTTGCGGCGTTGAGGTTGAGCGGAACAGTAAAGCGTTCGCCCTCTTCCCCCGCCCGCGCGCGAAGGCGCGCAAGCGGAAATGCGGGGGAAGTGCCGAGCATCGCGAGGCGATGGGGGTGGTTGGGGCGCTGACGGAGGAAACCCCGTTGGTTTTTGCGTGCAAAATACCCCCTCCGTCACTTCGTGACACCTCCCCCGCCAGCGGGGAGGAGGGCGCCGCTGCTTCAAGGTTAGTACAAGTTTCTCTTCCCCCGTTTACGGGGGAAGTACCCGCGAAGCGGGGGATGGGGGTTACTCAGCTTCGTTGTCAGGTTCCGTCTTCAAGAACAAAACCGAGTTCCGCGCGGCCTCAAGGATTGTCTCCAGGACGCCATCCATATTGTAATAGATCTCGCGGTTCCAGAAGCGCAGCACCTGCCAGCCTTCGCTCGCCATAAACGCGTCTCGCTTTGCGTCATGGGCCAGCGCGTCGTCGAACCCGTGCTGTTCGCCGTCGCATTCGATGACGAGCATCGCCTCGAGGCACGCGAAGTCGGCGATATAGGGCCCGATCGTATGTTGTCGGCGGAAGCGATAATTCCCGAGCTGACGATTGCGCAGGCGCACCCACAGGCGCCGTTCCGCCTCGGGCATAATCTTGCGCAGGTTTCGCGCGCGCCTATGCGGTTTGCGGATCGCCATGGGCCGAGATTAACCCCCGCCGCCGCATCGCGACAGCGCGGCTTTTCCCATCATCCCGGGCGCCCTATGCTTTGCGCCCGACCGGAGGAGAGAGTTGATGCTGCGCATTCTGGCCATTCTTGCCGGCGCTGCTGCGGGCCTCGTCGCGATCGGCTTTGGCGGCGTTTACGTCTTAAGCGAGGCGAAATTTCGCGACGTGACATACGGGCCGGCCTTCGCCGCGCCGATCCTCACGGACGCTGCGTCGATTGAACATGGCCGCCATATTGCGCGCACGCGCGGCTGTTTCGGCTGTCACGGCCAGCAGCTTCAGGGCATGGATTTCGGCGAGCAATGGGACTGGCCCGAACGCGCCGTGGCGCCGAATCTTGCGCTTTATGCGCGCGCGCATGACGACGCGGCGCTAGAGGCCGCGATCCGCCAGGGCATCGGCGCCGACGGCAAGGCGCTGACCTCCATGGTCTCCTATAATTTTGCACGTCTCAGCGACGGCGATCTGGCGGCGCTGATTGCTTTCCTCAGATCGGCGCCGGTGGTGGAGGTCGATCTGCCCGAACCGAAGCTTGGCTGGCGCGCGCGCTGGGCGTTCCTGACGGGCAAAGAGAAAAACATGGCGGAATGGGTGGCGGCGGTTCCGCCCTTGCGCGTTGACGCCGAAGCGGAGCCGCAGCGCGCCTTTGGCGAATATCTCGCCATGACCATGTGCAATGAATGTCACGGACTCGATTTGCGCGGCGCGACCTTGTGGGATGCGGTGACGCCGGACCTGATCACCGTCGCGGCCTATTCGCGCGATGAGTTCGAAAAACTGATCACCACCGGCGTCGCCATGAGCGGTCGCGAACTCGGCCTGATGCAGCTTGTCGCGCCCGACCGGTTTCCCGAGCTCTCACCGGAAGAGATCGACGCGCTTTATGCGTATCTCCTGACGCTGAATGACGAGCCCGTTGCGGAAGGCGTGTTCTGGCGGCCCTGAAAGGCCCTGCCGCCGGGGCGGTCGAAGTCTTGCTCAGCCCCCTGAACGCCCTTAAAGCGGACGCAATCACGAAAGGATTTAGCCATGGCCTATGCGCTTTTATCTGTCGGCCTGATGGGGCTTTTGGTGTTTCTGCTCGGCTTTAATGTCAGCCGGGTGCGCGGCTCGGTGATGCACACCCAGCATGAGGCGGAGGGCGATCCGAAAAGCCCGCTCAGAAAAGCGATCCGCGCCCATGGCAATTGCATCGAGTATGCGCCGACCCTGTCGCTGCTCATTCTCGCGCTTGGCCTGCGGCTGCCCTTGATGCCCTGGTGGATTGCGGCGGTGATGCTGGCGGCGGTCGCCTCGCGCTATATTCATGCGGCGGGCGTCTTGACCGGCGAAAGCGTTTACAAAGGCACGCCGCTGAAATTCATCGGCGCGCTCGGCACTTACATCACCGGCGCGGTGCTGTCTGTGTTGCTGGTCTTGCATGCGGCGTCGCTGTTCTAGCGAGTGCGCGCCGGCGCTTAGCTGCTGATATTGGTTGCAACAATCACCAGCCCCAGGATCAGACATAATCCGTAGACGGCCTTTGACAGCGTGGCGGGCGACATGCGCGCGGCGATGCGCCGGCCGATAAAGCTCGCGGCCACAAGGCCGGGCAGGCTCACTGCAAACAGCGTTAAAACTTCGCGCGTCCAGAAGCCGGCGATGGCGTGGCCGGCGCCGATCATGATCGCGAGCGGCAGGAAGAACGCCTGCGTCACGCCGAGAAAGCGCGCCGGGCTCCAGCGCCGCATGGCGCCGTAAAGAATGACTGGCGGGCCGGGAATATTATAGGCGCCGCCCAGGATGCCGCCGAGAAACCCGGCGAGAAAACGCCAGCGCCGGTCTTTCAGTTCTTTGGCGGGCGGGCGGATGAGCGAGTAGAGGCTGAACGCCGCGATGATCAGGCCGAGCCCGATCAGCAAGGGTTGGCGCGGCGCATGGGCGAGAATGTAGATCCCTACAGGAATGCCCGCCGCCGCCGCCGCGATCAGCCCCGCCGCCTCGCCGAAATGCACATCCTTGCGGTAATGAAACAGCATCAGGCTGGCGAGGACGCAGCCGCCCAGCGCCACCAGCGCAGCCGCCGAAGGCGCATCCAGCATCAAGGCGAGCAGCGGCATGGCGACCAGCGCAAAGCCGAAGCCGATGGCCCCCTGCAACAGCGCCGCGACGAACATGATGAGGATGATCCAATGCATCAGGGCGGTTTAGCCGGTTCCGCGACGATGGAAAGGGGCGATTGAGCGCTGTCCGCCCGGCTTTGCGTCACGCAGGGAGGCCGGTCGTCGGCGGCCCCGCGCATTTTTTGCGCTTTTTGCTTGACGCATGTCTATGCAATGTATATACAAAGTATATTCATTGTATCGCCCTGTGGGCGGCCCCTGCGAGCAAGCCGATGGCTGACAAAAATAAAAGCAAAAAGGCGACAAAAAAAGACAGTCAGCTGATCATACGCATTAATCGCAAGGATCGTGATCGCTTTATCGAGCGCTGCGATGAACTCGACACCAGCGCGGCGCGGGAGATTCGCCGTTTCATCAGGGCGTTCCTTGACTCCAAAGAACCGCCGCGCTGACAAAATCTGTTAGGAGAAAAAAGATGGCGAAGAGCCGCGTAAAAAAACTCAAAAAAGAAATCAAGGGCCGCAAAAAAATCATCGGCAAGCAACAAGCAAAACTAAAAAAAGCAAAACGGGCGCTTAAAAAAGCCGCCTAAACTCTCAGCGCCGGGCCGGCCTTGTGTCGCCCGGCGCTTTTCATGTGGCCTACAGAAAAAATCAGTGTGCGGCCTGTTTGTCCGCCCGCACGGTCTCCAAAACCAGATCGGCAAGCGCCCAGCCCTTTTCGGACGCCTCGACATTCGACCCATTGCAGAACACGACGACGGCGCTGCCGTGCGCGGGAAAGCGCGAATAATAGGTTGAAAAGCCGACCCAGTGGCCGGTGTGGTGGATGATCGCCTCGCCCTTATAATCGCCAATGGCGAGGCCATAGCCATAGGTTGCACCCGGCGACATGGGCTCCCATTCCCCGACATTGGCCGGCCCATAGGGCGCGGTCATGGTTGCGGCGATCCCTTCGGGCAGCGTGTTGCTGGCGAGCGCCTGGTCCCATTTCAGATAGTCGTTCAGCGTGGTGTAGACGCCGCCATCGCCGATGAAATCGAGATTGGTGTCGTAGGTTTCATAACCGCCACCCCCTCCAGGTCTTCGGGCGCCAGATATCCGCTGACGCGGTTCTTGACGACGGCGTTGACATTGTCGTTGAAAAAACTCGCATCCATGCCGAGCGGTAAAAAGATTTCTTTGTCGGCGAAAATGCGCAGGCTTTCGCCGCTGACGCGCTCGACCACCTGGCTGAGCAGGAAGTAGGCGAGGTTGGAATATTCCCATTGCGCGCCGGGCTGGTGCAGCAGGGGCTGTTTCGCGACTTCCGCAAAAAACTCCTCGACAGTCCAGTAGTCCTCATTGCCAAAGCGGAAGGGAACGCCCGGGCGCACCTCGAAATGGTTTACGTCGCTTTCATAATCGCCCATGCCGGAAAGATGGTGGACCATCTGGCGGATGGTCACCGGCGCGCCATAGTCCGCAAGCTCCGGCAGATAGGCGTGAACATCCGCATCAAGATCAATCTCCCCGCGCGCGGCGAGAATGGCGATGGCGGCGGCGGTGAATTGTTTCGACAGCGAGCCCATGCGAAACACGCTGTCCGCCGTGATGGGCGCGTCATATTCGAGATTGGCGAGACCGTAGCCTTTGGCGTGGGTATAGGCGCCGCCTTCAATGACGCCGGCGGCGCAGCCTGGCTGATCGCCGGCGATATCTGAAAAAATCGCATCGATCTTTTCAGCGCGCGGCGATGGCGGTGTTTCCTGCTGCGCGCAGGCGCCAAGCGCCATGACGGAAAGGACGGCGACGGATCGGATCATGAAAAGCCCCACTTGATCTTGTTTGCAAAGGGTACACGCGACAATGGCGGCGGGAAAGCATCAACATGCTGCGCAGGAATCGGAATGATAGATCCGGCTGACCTACCGCCGCCGTGATATCTGCGCTAAGCCATTGCAGCAGAATGCCCGCAATGATGCGACAGGGGAATATTCATGACCGAAGAGACACCGAACTACCAATTCGAAACCGCACAATTGCATGCGGGCGCCGCGCCGGACCCGACAACCAAATCGCGGGCTACGCCGATCTATCAGACCGTCGGCTATGTCTTTGACGACGTGGATCAGGCGGCGCGGCTGTTCAATCTTGAAGAGTTCGGCAATGTCTATACGCGGATCATGAACCCGACGACGGATGTTCTTGAACAGCGCGTCGCGGCGCTTGAGGGCGGAACCGCGGCGCTGGCGGTTGCGTCGGGTCATTCAGCGCAGCTTGTGGTGCTGCATACGCTGCTTGAGCCCGGTGATCGTTATGTGGCGGCGCGCCAGCTCTATGGCGGATCGGTCAATCAGTTCGATCACGCCTTCAAGCGTTTTGGCTGGGAGGTTGATTGGGCCGATGCGCGCGATCCGGAAAGTTTCCGCAAGGCGCTGACGCCGAAGACCAAGGCGATCTTCATTGAAAGCTTCGCCAATCCCGCGGGCGCGCCCACCGACATTGCGGCCATCGCGGCGATTGCAAAAGAAGCGGGCGTGCCGCTGGTCGTCGACAACACATTGGCCTCGCCCTATCTCTGCCGCCCGTTTGAGCATGGCGCCAATATTGTCGTGCATTCCTTGACGAAATTTCTCGGCGGTCACGGCACCTCCATGGGCGGGATCATTGTCGATGGCGGCAATTTCGACTGGTCGGCGGATGCGCGCTTCAAACATCTTGTCGAGCCGAATGACGATTATCACGGGATCGAGTTCTACAAGAGCTTCGGGCCCATGGCGTTCGCGATCGCATGCCGCGTGTTGGGCCTGCGCGCGCTTGGGCCGACAATTTCGCCGTTCAATTCATTCATGATCTTACAAGGCATCGAAACCTTGTCCCTGCGTATGGAGCGTCATTGCGAGAACGCGCTCAAGGTTGCGGAATTTCTTGAAGTACATGAAAAGGTCGCCGGGGTCGGTTATCCGGGACTGCCAAGCGATCCGAACCACGCCTTGATGAAGAAGCTTTCGCCCAAGGGCGCCGGTTCGGTGTTCACCTTCCGCCTGAAAGGCGGTTATGCGGCGGGCGTTGAAGTGGTGAAATCAGTAAAGCTGTTCAGTCATCTCGCCAATGTGGGTGATGCGAAAAGCCTGATCATCCATCCGGCCTCCACAACCCATCGTCAGTTGACGGATGAGCAGAAAACAGCGGCGGGCGCCGGGCCGGATGTGGTGCGCCTGTCTGTGGGCATAGAGAACGCCGACGACATCATCGCCGATCTGGCGCAAGCCCTCGCAAAGGTATAGTGCTGATTTTAAAGGGATATTTCCGAAGCGAACTTTTCCGTTCCCGGATTGTTAGCTCCATGACGTTTTTGACAAGGAAAGGGGAATTGAAATGAACACCAAGAAAATCCTGATGAGTGCGGCCTTTGCTTTTGCGGCGACGAGCCTCGTTGCCTGCGGCGACAAGTCGGCGGAAGACGAAGTCGAAGATGCGGCCGATGACGCCGGCGATGCGCTGGAGGAACTCGGCGAAGACATCGAAGACATGACTGACAAGACAGTCGATTCCGTCGAAGAAGCGGCGGAAGACGTAAAAGACGGCGCGGAAGAAGCCGCCGAAGAAACCGGTGAGGCGATGGAGGAGGCGGCGGAAGAGACCGAGGAAGCCGTCGAAGACGCCACCGATGACGAGCCTAATCACTAGGCCGGAACTTTTCTGTCTGAAACAAAATACGGCGTCGCGCCTTTGCGCGGCGCCGTTTTTTATCGCACGCCAACGAGCCACAAGGTGAGCGGAACCGTCGCTGCGGAAATGATCACGCCGAGTGCGATCGCGCCGGAGACGGCGGCGACGCTGGCGTTTTCCTTGATTGCGAACAGATAGGGGTTCATGCCGGTGGGCAGCGCGGCGAAAATCGTCACCAGCGCCGTTTCGCGCTGCGGCAGGTGAAACGCATAAGCGGCGAGCAACCATGCGATCAGCGGAAACACCGCCATTTTGAGCGCCATGATGGTGGCGACGCCGGCAATATTGCCGCGCAGGGGATAGGCGGCGACCGCAAGGCCGAGCGCGAACAGCCCGGCGGGGATCGCCGCATCGCCGCCAAGGTCGATAATCCGCTCGCCGATAACGGGCATGGTCAGGCCGCCCGCATTCCACAGCGCGCCCGCCGCCAGCGCCAGCACTACGGGGTTCTTGGCCAGCGATACGAGCACGCCGCCGGTGACTTGCAGAAGATTGACGTCGCGCTGGCGGGCGGAAAGCTCCGCCCACAAGGTGCCGAAGAACCAGTGGCTCGCCGCATGCACGGCGATGATGAGCGCGGCGATGATCAGACCCTCTTCGCCAAAAGCGAGATAGGCGATGGAAAGGCCCATCATGCCGAGATTGCCGAAGGTCGAGGCGAAGGCGGCGCCGGACCCGCCGGCATCGCCCAGCCCCTTCACCCGCCGGACGCCAAGCGCGACCAGGGCCCAGATGATTGCGGCGGCGGAATAATAGGCGCCCCACACGCCTGTCGCCGCATGGCTCACATCCACGGACTGCATGGTGCGGAACAACAGCGCCGGCACACAGAAATACAGAACGAAATCGTTGATGGCTTTCGTCCCCTCGCGGGCGAACAATCCGGTCTTCGCCGCGGCGTAGCCGCATGCGATGATGAAAAAGACCGGCGCGATGATGTTGAGGATCTCGGACATGGCGGAGCAGCGATGTCACTTCTGCGCGGTGATGTCGAGAGGGCGCATGCGTTTGCCGTTCGGCCATGGATGCGGCGGGCGCAATCGGCTATCAAGGTTTGACGGAATGGGAGAAGTCGGATGATGCGGGGTGTGTTCGCTGCGGTTTTATTATTCGCCGGGATGGCGAATGCGCAACCGGCAGATGAATTTACGGCGAAGCAGGAAGCGCTGCTGGCGCAGGCGCGCGCGTCCCTGGCTGCTGACCCGGAAGATTCCGACGCGATGATCTGGGCCGGGCGCCGGCTCGGTTATCTTGGCCGTTATGATGAGGCGATGGATGAGTTTCGCGCCGGTTGGGCGGATTTTCCCGAAGATGCGCGGTTTCCGCGCCATCTTGGGCACCGGCTGATCACAACACGCAACTTCGAAGATGCGGAGAATGTGCTGCAGGCGGCGGCGGATTTGATGGCGGCGAAGCCGGACCGGATCGAACCGGACGGGCTGCCCAATGCGGCGGGCATTCCTACTTCGACGCTCAAGGGCAATATTTTTTACCACCTCGCGCTTGCGCATTATCTGCAAGGTGATTTTTCAAAAGCCGCGACGATATGGGCGCAGGCGGCGGCCGTTGCCGACAATCCGGATGCGGCGGCGGCGAGCCGCTATTGGCTCTATTTGTCACGCATGCGCGCCGGCGATCGCAATGGCGCGGCGGCGGCGCTCGCGCCGGTCACTGCGGATTGGGCGCTGATCGAGAACCATGATTACCACCGGCTTTCCCTGTGTTTCAAAGGCGAGGATGATTGCGCCGCTCTTGAAACCGAAGCGATGGCGAGCGAGGGCGTCGCCGCCGGCACGCTGCTTTACGGGCTGGGCGCGAAAGCGCTGATTGACGGCGATAAAAAAGGCGCGCGAAAAATTTTCGCTCGCATCCTCGACGGCGCCGCGCCGACGAGCTTCGGTTACATCGCCGCAGAAGCGGAAACGCAATGACGCGCGGCTTCAATCCTGTTTACTCCGCCCGGCCCGAGTCGATTTTTCCAACCATGTCAAAGCTCGCCCGGGCGCATGATGCGATCAATCTCGGACAGGGCTTTCCCGACGAGGACGGGCCGAGTGAAATCCGCAAGATCGCGGCGCAGGCGATCCTTGACGGGCCGAACCAATATGTGCCGGTGGAGGGCACGCCGGAATTGCGCGAGGCGGTCGCGCGGGACAATAAGCGGTTTTACGATCTCAATATTGATCCCTATACGGAGACAATGGTCTGCACCGGCGCCACGGAGGGGCTGGCGGCGGCGTTTCAGGGCTTGCTGACGCCGGGCGATGAGGCGGTGTTGTTCGCGCCGTTCTATGAAAGCTATGCGCCGCAGATTGAAGCTGCTGGCGGAGTGATCCGGTTCGTTGAGCTGGCGCCGCCCGCCTGGCGGCTCGATGCGGAAAAGCTTGAGGCCGCGATCACGCCCAGGACCAAGCTGCTGGTCATCAACACCCCGCATAATCCGCTCGGCAAGGTGATGAGCCTGGCGGAGCTTGAAATCGTGGCGGATGCGGCGCGCCGGCATGATCTCTTTGTGGTGTGCGACGAGGTCTATGAAAAGCTGGTCTATGACGGCGCGAAGCACATCCCGCTGATGACGCTGCCCGGCATGCGCGACCGCGCAATCCGGATCGGCTCCGCGGGCAAAAGCTTTTCGCTCACCGGATTTCGCATCGGGTATGTCACGGCGAGCGCGCCTTTGATCACCGCGATCATGAAGGCGCATACGCATCTTTCCTATACTTCGCCGGGCGCGCTGGAGCGGGCGGTCGCCGCCGGGCTCAATCTTGGTGACGACTATTTCGAGGCCTTCGCAGGCGGCCTGCAGGCCAAGCGCGATCTGCTGGCGTCCGGGTTGCGGGCGGCCGGGCTTGAAACCATGCCGTGCGAGGGAACCTATTTCATCACCGTCGATATCCGTTCCGTCGGATATAACGATGATGTGACTTTCTGCCGGGAGATTACCGAGAAGGCGAAGGTTGCGGCGGTGCCGATTTCCGCCTTTTATCATTCATCCCAGGCGCATGCGCCGCGAAACTATGCGCGCTTTTGCTTCTGCAAGCGCCCGGAAATTCTCGAAGAAGCCGCAAGCCGCCTTACCGGCTATTTTGCAAAGCGTTGATGCGCGCAGGAGTGATGGATGAAAACTGGATTGGTTCTGGCGGCGCTGTTGAGCACATTCATTTCCGGCTGCGCCGTGGCGAAAACCACCGTGGGCGCGGCGGGGAGCGTTGCAAAGGCGACGGTGGAAACAACGGCGAGCGTTACCGGCGATGTGGTTGAGGCGGCGGTCAGCGATGGCGATGACGACGCTCATCACGGGAAGAAATCCGCCCATCATGATGATGATCCGCGCCCGTTCGATGCAAGCCGCAACGCGATGATGGATGTGGACATCGCGTTCCGCAGCGCGGCGGCGAGCCAAAAGAACGTGCTGTTGGTGCTTGGCGGGAACTGGTGCCATGACAGCCGCGGCATCGCAGCGAAGTTCGAAGAACCGGAACTCGCGGCGGTCCTTGCGGCCGGCTATGAATTGGTCTGGGTGGATGTGGGCTATCGCGACCGAAATCTCGATGTCGCAACGCGGTTCGGCGTGATGGAGCTTTACGGCACGCCGACCGTGCTGATTGCTTCCCCGGAAGGCGAGTTGCTCAATCGCGACAGCGTGCATGACTGGCGCAGCGCAGCGTCCATTTCCTATGAAGAGACGCTGCGCTATTTCGAAACTTACGCCGGCGGGCGCTAAGCCGTTTAGGCGTTCGATTTGCCTTGCTGCTCTGTGGTCCAATAGGACACGCAGGGGATTTTGGTCTTGTCACAGCGATGCGCGTATTTTCTCGCGATCTCGGTGACTTCCTCAAGCAGGCCCGCTTCGAGGGTGATCGGATCGAGGCCAAGACCCAACAGGCGCTGGTTTTCGACATGCAGGTCGTTTTCAGCGTCTTCTTTGCGCGGGTTGTTCACATATTCGATTTTGGCGCCGGTTTTGTCGACGATCAGTTGAGCCAGATCGCGCACCCGGTGGGTCTCGGTCATCTGATTGAGGATGCGCACCCGCTCGCCATGTTGCGGCGGCGTTTCAATCGCAAGCTCGATGCATTTGACCGTGTCTTGAATATGGATAAAGGCGCGGGTCTGGCCGCCCGTGCCATGCACGGTCATCGGAAAGCCGACCGCCGCCTGCATCAAGAAGCGGTTCAGCACGGTGCCGTAATCGCCGTCATAATCGAAGCGGTTGATCAGGCGTTCGTCTTTTTTGGTTTCTTCCGTTTGCGTGCCCCAGACGATGCCCTGATGGAGATCGGTGATCTTCAGTCCGTCATTCTTGTTGTAGAAGGCGAACAGCAACTGATCCTGGGTTTTGGTCATGTGATAGATCGAGCCGGGATTGGCCGGGTACAGAATTTCCTGACGGATCTCTCGACCATCATCGGCTTCGATCTTGATTGGCAGATAGCCCTCGGGAATTTTCATGCCCGCCGTGCCGTAGCCGTAGACACCCATGGTGCCCAGATGGACGAGATGCGCGTCGACGCCGCTCTCGACAATGGCGGCGAGCACGTTGTTCGTCGCATTGAGATTGTTATCGACCGTATACCGTTTGTGGTAGGATGATTTCATCGAATAAGGCGCGGCGCGCTGTTCGGCGAAATGCACGATCGCGTCAGGCTCGAAATCCTTGATCAGGTTCATCAGCCGCGCATAGTTTTTGGCAACGTCGATATTCTCGAACATGATGCGCCGGCCGGAAACTTCTTCCCACGCCTTGAGGCGAGTGGACACCGGCATGATCGGGGTCAGCGACTCCACTTCAAGCTCGATATCAATCTTGCGACGGGAGAGATTGTCGACAATCACCACGTCATGGCCAACGCTCGATAGATGCAGCGCCGTCGGCCACCCACAAAAACCATCTCCCCCAATCACCAGGATCTTCATATCGCTTCCCAAGTCCAGAAATTGCCGCGTCATTCCGCGATCAGCGCGAAATTCATAATCGCTCGTCTTAGAGCCCAGATGGCTCTGTAGGCAACCCCCGGGCGCTCCAATCGGCGCCGGATTCATGGGGGCTGGCGATTGACGGCCAGCATTGCGGACCGCTAGCCTTTTGCGGCGCAGCGAAGTTTGCGGCGCTATCACGGGAAGCTTGCCTTGGCGGCCATTGAGGACATGACCAGCAGCCTGAACAGTCTCTATGAGGGCTGGGGCGCTGAGGCGATCATCGCCCATGCGGCGCGGGAGGCGTTTGTCGGCCGCATCGCCTTTGTTTCGTCTTTCGGGGCGGATTCGGCTGTCCTGCTGCACCTTATGGCGTCAGTGGACCCGGCGATCCCGGTGCTGTTTCTCGACACCAACAAGCTGTTTGGCGAAACCGTGCGCTACCGCTCCCGGTTGCAGCATCATCTTGGGCTGGAAGACGTTCGGGTGATCGGTCCCAGAAAGCGCGACCTGGAGCGCGACGACCCCCAGGGCGTGTTGTCGATGCGCGATCCCGACGAATGTTGCCGCCTTCGAAAAGCCGAACCCTTATCGCGCGCATTGAAGGGATTTGATTGCTGGGCCACGGGCCGCAAGCGCCACCAGACCGAATTTCGCAAGGCGATGAATGTGGTTGAACATGACGGCGCGAATTTCAAACTCAATCCGCTGGCCGGTTGGACTCGCGCTGATATTTCAGAATATTTCAACGCCCACAAACTGCCCGAGCATCCGCTGGTCCGGCAGGGTTACTTTTCCATCGGGTGCATGCCCTGCACGTCTAAGGTCGCTGACGAAAATGACGCCCGCTCCGGCCGCTGGGCGGGGCAGGCGAAAACCGAATGCGGCATTCATTCCGGCAAGACGTAACTACTCGTCTGCGAGCCGCAACAAATACTGACCATACTGATTTTTCTTCAGCGGCTCCGCCAGCGTCTTTAATTGCGCGCGGTCGATATAGCCGGAGCGGAATGCGATCTCTTCCGGGCAGGAAACCTTCAGGCCCTGACGGGCCTCAATGGTCTGAACGAAATGCGCCGCTTCGAGCAGTGATTCATGGGTGCCGGTGTCGAGCCAGGCGAAGCCGCGGCCGAGCATCTGCGCGCGCAGGCCGCCATCATTCATATACATTTCGTTCAAGGTCGTGATTTCAAGCTCACCGCGATGGGAAGGCTTTACCTGCTTGGCGCGCTCGACCACGGTCTCGTCATAGAAATACAAACCGGTGGCGGCGAAGTTTGATTTCGGCTTCGCAGGTTTTTCTTCGATCGAAATCACTTCGCCATTCGCGCCGAATTCAACAACGCCATAGCGTTCCGGGTCGGTGACCTGATAGGCGAAAATCACCGCGCCGGAGTCGAGGCTCGCCGCATCGCGCAGTTGTTTGGTCAGGCCCTGGCCGTAAAAAATATTGTCGCCGAGCACGAGCGCGCATTTGTCGCCGGCGATAAATTCTTCGCCGATGATGAAGGCCTGGGCGAGCCCGTCCGGCGAGGGTTGTACGGCGTAACTGAAATTGACGCCCCATTCGCTTCCGTCATTCAAGAGGCGTTCAAAGGAGGCGCGATCTTCCGGCGTTGTGATGATCAGTATATCGCGTATGCCCGCGAGCATCAGCACGCTCAGCGGATAGTAGATCATCGGCTTGTCGTAGATCGGCGTCAGTTGCTTTGAGACGCCGCGGGTCACCGGATAGAGCCGGGTGCCTGAACCGCCTGCGAGAATGATCCCCTTCATGTGCCTTGTCCCTCTGTCTTTAGCGCGGCGATGACCCGGCGCGCGCTGGCGCGCCAGTCCGGCTGGCCAATCCCGAATTCCCGCTCGATCTTCGCGCAATCGAGAACGGTGTTGAGCGGCCGTGTCGCCGGCGTCGGATAGTCGCTGGTTGGTATGTGTGAAACTTTAACGGGACGTCCTGCGATCTCGAAAATCTTTTCCGCGAAGCCGGCCCAGCTGATTTCGGGCGCGCCCTGAAAGTGATAAATCCCCGCGCCCGGCGCGCCGCGATGTTTTTTGCCGGCGATAGCGAGCAGCGCGCGGGCGATGTCGCTTGCGTCTGTCGGGCCGCCGATCTGATCGGCGACAACGGAAAGCGCGTCGCGCGTTTCCGAAAGGCGCAGCATGGTCTTCACGAAGTTTGCGCCATATTCTGAAAACACCCAGGAGGTGCGGATGATCACGGCGCCCGGATGGGCGGCCGCGACAGCGTTTTCCCCGGCCAGTTTCGTGGCGCCGTAAATATTGAGCGGCGCAGTTGGCGCATCTTCATCGAGGCGGTCTTTCGCCGCGCCATCAAAAACATAATCCGTGGACAGATGCAGGAAGGGAAGGCCGGCTTCATGCGCGGCCTCGGCCATTTCCTGCGGCGCATCCGCATTAAGGCGCTGCGCTGCAGTTTCATCGCTTTCTGCTTTGTCGACCGCGGTATAGGCGGCGGCGTTGATGACGATTTCGGGCGCATGGTCAGCGATCGCCTGACGCGCGGCGCCGGGCGTCATCAAATCCGCATCATCGCGGCCGAGCGCGATGACGGCGTCGCCTGCGGCGGCCTGCAAGGCGCGAGCGACCTGACCGTTTTTGCCGAAAACCAGCATGCGCATGGCGCGCCTTCGCTTTCTTTTTCGTCTGTCGTTCGGACTAGGCGGATTTAAGGCCCTGACGCTTGGCGACGTCGAAGCCGCGCTGGCGGATTTTCTCCCACCAGCCCTGATTGTCGAGATACCACTTCACCGTGTCGCGCATGCCTTCTTCGATCGTATGCGCAGGCGTCCAGCCCAACTCGCGCTCGATCTTGTCGCAGTTGATGGCGTAGCGCTGGTCGTGGCCGGGGCGGTCGGCGACGAATTTGATCAGTCCGTCATGGGGCGCGTGGGCGGACTCTTTGAGCTCTTCATCGAGCACCTTGCAGATCATTTTGACGAGATCGAGATTGGTGCGCTCGGCGCGCCCGCCAATATTGTAGGTTTCGCCCGGAACGCCCTTGCGCGCGGCAAGCAGCAACGCGTCGGCGTGATCTTCAACATGCAGCCAGTCGCGAATATTGTCGCCCTTGCCATAGATTGGAATCTCGCGGCCTTCCAGCGCGGCGATGATGACGACGGGGATCAGTTTTTCAGGAAACTGATAGGGGCCGTAATTATTCGAGCAATTGGTGACGATCACCGGCAGGTCGAATGTTTCGCGCCAGGCGCGCGCCAGCATGTCGGAAGATGCTTTCGCAGCAGAGTAGGGCGAGTTCGGTTGATAGGGCGAGGTTTCGGTGAACTCGCCGGTCGGGCCTAATGATCCGTACACCTCGTCTGTGGAGATGTGATGAAAGCGGAAGCCTTCCGGCGCGTCGCCGCTGGCGACATAGCCGCGCGCGGCCTCCAGCAATGCATAGGTGCCGACAATATTGGTCTGGATGAAGGCGCCGGGGCCGTCGATGGACCGATCCACATGCGTCTCTGCGGCGAGGTTCATGACCGCGTCCGGCTTGAACTCGGCCATTAACCGCGCCATCGCCGGGAAGTCGCAAATGTCCTCTTCGGCGAAGCGGTAGCGCGGATTGTCCGCGATCATCGCCACATTATCGGGATTGGCGGCGTAAGTGAGCTTGTCCACATTCAGGACATCATCTCCGTCCGCAATGGCCTGGCGCACCACGGCTGATCCAATAAAGCCGGCGCCGCCGGTAACCATAAGCCTCATGGGTCGTCTCCCTCTCGTCCGCCATGCGGACCTTCGCCATTTAGCAGCAAGATTTGCGCCGCAGCATTTCTGCTGAAAATGTCTAACACGGCGCGGGGGCGTTTGAAGCCGTTCCGGGCGAAAATTAAGTTAACGAAAGAGGGGTAACCGCGGGCGCCAAGCTTAAGAGCTTTGGAGGCGTGGCTGAAAAGATTGAAGTTGCGATTTCAAAAGCGCGACTGCGCCTCTTTAAAAGCGCGACTGCGCTTCGCCTAGCTTAAAGCCTTTTGGCGGCAAACGCCCTGCCTGACCCGGATTTCAGGTATTTCTCAAACGCGATGGCCCGGTCATGGTCATTAAAGGCCATGTAAGTCTGGACGCGCCATGGTTTGTATTTGGAGGTGTGTGGGACGCTGCCGGCATTGTGTTTTTTTAGTCGCGACTCAAGGTCGTCCGTAAGGCCGGTATAGTGGCGGGTCTCGTCCGCTATGCTTTGCAGTATGTAAACATACTTCATCCAGTCCGCCTCCGCCAAGGCTTCGGCGGGACAGCCTTCGCCTAGCTTAATGCATGCTCATGGCGGGAAGGTATCAATTCAGGCTGGCTTGCCAAGCCAAAGCCAGCATCCGCGCGCGAAGGCGCGCATCTTGTGGATTGACCGCCTTCGCGGTCGGGCGAAGGCTGGTGGAGCTAGTCGGGATCGAACCGACGACCTCTTGCATGCCATGCAAGCGCTCTCCCAACTGAGCTATAGCCCCATCTCAAGCCGCACAGCGCTTTGGGACGCGCCTCGTGCGTGGGTCTCGCCATGGCCCCGGGGGGCTTGTGCGAGCGGCGGAACCTAGCGACGCGGTTCCGCCGATGCAAGACGAAAATTCGACCCGGATTGAGGTCCGGTTTTCGTCTTCGCGATTCTTAGTCTTCGTCGTCGCCGCCGGTTTTGACGATCGAGGTCACATCATCGTCGTCGTCGTCATCGAGCAGGTCGTTATTGTCTTCTTCATCGTCGTCATCATCGATATCGACGCCGATATCTTCGATTCCCGCCAATTCATCATCGTCATCTTCATCGTCGTCCTCATCTAGGGCCGGACGGCGATTTGATTTCGGCGCTTTTTTCTCTTTGTCGGCGCTTTCGAGAGAGGTTTCCTTATCGGTCGGCTTCTTCGCCTCCGCCGGCGCTTCAGCTTCCTCTTCCTTGCGGGCCCGGCGCGGCTTCAGCAGCGCTTCGGGTACGAATTCGTGATCGCATTTCGGGCAATGCGCAGGCTCTTTGTTGAGGTCATAAAATCGGGCGCCGCATTCGGGGCAATCGCGCTTCACGCCGAGTTCTGGTTTGGTCATATGGTGGCCGTCCGTGGGCAAATATCTGATGAAAGCGGCCCTGTTGCCACGGGCGGGGGCGGCTGTCAAAAGGATTGCGCCCTTTTTCCCAGGAACGGGGCTTCAGGAGAGTTGATTTCGATGACAGCGACCAAGGCGCCGCCCGTCCGTATTGCGTCCAAACGCGCCAATGCGCGCCGCAGCGGCCCGTTAAACGGGGCCGCCACTGCGCCCGGCGACAAGTCTATCTCGCACCGCTCGCTCATTCTGGGCGGGATGAGCGCCGGAGAGAGCCGGATTACGGGATTGCTGGAGGCGGACGACGTTTTGCGGACGGCCGCGGCGATGCGCGTGCTGGGGGCCGAGGTGGAGCGCGATGGCGGCGGCTGGGTCGTTTCCGGCGCGCCATGGCGGAGCCCGGAGCGGGCGCTGTATCTGGGAAATTCCGGCACCGGGGTGCGGTTGATTATGGGCGCGGTCGCGGGCGCCGGCATTGCGGCGACGTTTGACGGCGACATTTCCTTGCGGTCGCGGCCCATGGGCCGGGTTCTTGAGCCATTGCGCATGATGGGCGCGGAGGCGACGGACCGTGACGGCCGCTTGCCGGTGACGCTCGCCGCCGGCGCGAAGCTTTCCGCCATCGCCGCCAAGCTGGCGACGCCCTCTGCGCAGGTCAAATCGGCGATCTTGTTGGCGGCGCTCGGCGCGGAAGGCGTGACGCGCATTCATGAGCCGGAACTGTGCCGCGATCATACGGAACGAATGCTGGCGGCGTTCGGGGTGGAGCTTGTCACCCAGGCGGACGGCGCAAGCGGGCGGTTCATTGAAATCGCCGGCGGTCAGACATTGACGTCATGTGACGTCGTGGTGCCGGGCGATCCGTCTTCTGCGGCGTTTCCGATCGCGGCGGCGCTGATTGTTCCCGGTTCCGATGTCACCATTAAAGGCGTGCTCATCAATCCGTTGCGCACCGGCTTTTACGATACGCTGCGCGAGATGGGCGCGAATATTTCTTTCGAAAACAGCCGCGTCGAAAATGGCGAGCCGGTGGCCGATATTCGCGCGCGGCATTCGGTGTTGTCCGGCGTGAGTGTGCCCGCAGCGCGCGCGCCGTCGATGATTGATGAATATCCCATACTTGCCATTGTCGCGGCGCACGCCCATGGCGAAACCATGATGAACGGGCTTGAAGAACTGCGCGTAAAGGAAAGCGACCGTATCGCTTGCGTCGAGGCGGGTCTGGCGGCGAATGGCGGCGATGCGGCGAGCGGGCCTGACTGGCTGCGCGTGCGCGGCAAGGGCGCTGGGCTCAAAGGCGGCGGTCATGTCAAAACTCATCATGATCATCGCATCGCCATGAGCTTTCTTGTCGCCGGTCTCGCCAGCGATAGGCCGGTGGAGATTGACGACGCCTCAATGATCGCAACGAGTTTTCCGGAATTTTTCGACCTGATGATGTCGCTCGGCGCAGATATGGGCCCGGCTTGATGCAGAACGCCTTGCCTTTGCCGCGCGCCTTCGCATAAGTGGCGTCCCGATGGACAACGCTTTCGGGACCTCTTCACTTGTCGTCGCGCTTGACGGCCCTGCCGCCTCTGGCAAGGGCACCTTGGCGCGCCTGATTTCGGATCATTACGGCTTTGCGCATCTCGACACCGGCACGCTTTATCGCGGCGTCGCCTGGGTGGTCATGAATGCGGGCGGCGATCCGAAAGATCCGGAGCTGGCGGCGGCCGCCGCCCGCGAATATGCGGTGGAGAAAATCACCGGCGCCGACATCCGCACCAAGGAAATCGGGGCGGCGGCGAGCGTTGTCGCGGCCAACAGCGCGGTCCGGTCGGCCCTTCTCGACTTCCAGCGCCGCTTCGCCAAAGCGCCGCCGAAAAACGCCGCCGGGGCGGTTCTGGACGGCCGCGATATCGGCACCGTGGTCTGCCCTGACGCCTCGGTGAAGTTCTTCGTCACGGCGAGCCCGGAAATCCGCGCCCACCGGCGCTGGCTGGAATTGGCGCCGGCCCGGCCGGGACTGGAAGAAGCCGAGATATATCAGGACCTTCTGGAGCGGGATGCGCGCGATGCGGCCCGCGACGACGCGCCCATGGCGGCGGCGGCGGATGCGGAGTTGCTAGATACGACTCATTTGTCTATAGACGCGGCCTTCGCGGCGGCGCGCCGCGTGATTGACGGCGTTTTCCGGCGCTGCGGCTGACAGGCCGTTCCGCCGACCGATCTCAGAAAACGTGTTTTTTTGTCCGTCTATCCGGAATCAGCGCCGTCATAACCTTAACTCGGCTCATTTGTCCGGCGGGGCCAACCCTCCGGAAAGACCGTCGGAACAACCGACAGGCACTTAAAGCTGAAAAACCGGAGACTATTTTAAACGTGTCTGAAACCCTTAACCCGTCCCGCGACGATTTCGCGGAAATGCTTGAAGCCTCCCTCGTCGACCGCCGCGATTTTGAAGAAACGGTCGTCAAAGGCGTCATCACCGCCATCGAAAAAGACGTTGCCGTCATCGATGTCGGTTTGAAAACCGAAGGGCGCGTCGCCCTCAAAGAATTCTCCCAGCCTGGCAAGCCGTCCGAGCTTAAAGTCGGCGACACCGTCGAAGTCTTTGTCGAGCGCGTTGAAAATGCGCAAGGCGAAGCGGTGATCAGCCGCGAAAAAGCGCGCCGCGAAGAAGCCTGGGACCGTCTCGAAAAAACTTTCGAAAAAGCCGAACGCGTCGAAGGCGAAATCTTCAACCGCGTCAAAGGCGGCTTCACCGTCGATCTCGGCGGCGCTGTTGCGTTCCTGCCCGGCAGCCAGGTCGATATTCGTCCTGTGCGCGACGCCGGCCCGCTGATGAACATGCCGCAGCCTTTCCGCATTTTGAAAATGGACAAACGTCGCGGCAACATCGTTGTTTCGCGCCGCGCTATTCTTGAAGAAGATCGCGCAGAACAGCGTCAGGAAGTGGTCAAGGAGCTCAATGAGGGAGATGAGCGCGAAGGCATCGTGAAGAACATCACCGAATATGGCGCGTTCGTCGAACTCGCGCCGGGCGTTGATGGACTTCTGCATGTCACCGACATGTCCTGGTCGCGCGTCAATCATCCGTCTGAAGTGCTCGGCGTCAACGACACCGTTCGCGTCAAGATCATCAAGATCAATCCGGAAACGCACCGCATCTCTCTCGGCATCAAGCAATTGTCGCCGGATCCGTGGGAAGGCGTCTCCGCGAAATACCCGATCAGCGCCAAGTTCAAAGGCAAGGTCACCAACATCACCGATTACGGCGCGTTTGTTGAACTGGAAGACGGCATTGAAGGCCTCGTCCACGTTTCAGAAATGAGCTGGGTGAAGAAGAACGTCCATCCGGGCAAGATCGTATCGACCTCGCAGGAAGTCGATGTGATGGTGCTCGAAGTCGACGAAACCAAGCGCCGTATTTCGCTCGGTCTCAAGCAGTGCGCCGACAATCCGTGGGAGCGTTTTGCAGAAGAGCATCCGATCGGATCGATCATCGAAGGCGAGATCAAGAACATCACCGAGTTCGGTTTGTTCGTTGGTCTCAACGAAGAGATGGACGGCATGGTCCACCTTTCCGATCTCGACTGGAACCGTTCTGGCGAAGACGCGATCAAGGATTACCAGAAAGGCCAGGTCATTCAGGCCAAGGTCCTCGATGTTGATCCGGAAAAAGAACGCATCTCGCTTGGCGTCAAACAGGTCGGCTCCGACCCGATGGACGCAATCGGCGGCATTTCTCGCGGCGCAGACGTAACCTGTGCGGTGACGGCCATCGAAAGCGGCGGCATCGAAGTTCAGATTGGCGGCGAAGAAGGCCCGAAAGCCTTCATCCGCAAATCGGACCTGTCGAAAGACCGTTCCGAGCAGCGTCCTGAGCGTTTCGCTGTCGGCGACAAGATCGACGCCCGCGTTACGGCGATCGACTCCAAGACGCGTCGCATCAACGTCTCCATCAAGGCGCGTGAAGTGGCTGAAGAAAAAGAAGCCGTCGAACAGTTCGGTTCTGCGGATTCCGGCGCTTCGCTCGGCGACATTCTCGGCGCCGCGCTGAAAGGCGCCAACAAAGACGACTAATCACGCTTTCAAAGCGTTGTCAGAAGTTGAAAACCCCCGGCCTCGCGCCGGGGTTTTTTTTGTAGGCTAGTTTTATTCTTCTGCTTCAGGGGCGGCCCGGCAGGCTGAAGCGACAATGCGCCATCCTTCCTCGCTCAAGGGTAAAGCGCCTGCGGGGGCGGTGCGTGCGCGCGCCTGCTCAACGCGTTCATCCGTATTTGGATGGGTGCGCAGCCAGATAGGCAGGGAGCGTTTGTTCTTCGATTCTTTCTCGCCATAGTCGTGGCTGTGTTCTGTAATGGCTTCAAAGGCGCGAGCGAGTGCGGCGGGATTGCGGCCCGTCGCTTCAAGCATTTCAATCGCCGCTTCATCCGCCGCGGTTTCTTGAATACGGGTATGGCGCAGCTGGCTTATTTGCCCGCCCACCAATACGGCCTGCTGCGCCGCGCCTGAGCCGCCAGTAATAATTTCCAGCGCAGCGCCGAGACCTGCATTGCGATAGACCGCCTGCATGCCGTCCCTTGCGCGCACATGACCGAGTTCGTGGGCGATGACCGCGAGAAAGGCTTCCTGATCGTCTCCAAGCGCCGTCATCAGCCCGGAAGTCGCCATCACTTGCCCGCCGGGCAACGCAAATGCATTTGGCGCAGACGCTTTGACGAATTGAAAGCGGATTGGAAAGCCGACTTCGCCGGATGTGGCCAAGTCGTCAATGACAGGCGAGATTGCAGCTGACGCTTCCTCCGACCCGCAGGGTTTGAGGAATGTGTTGATCTGTGCTGCGAGATTCTCGCCGATCTGGATCTCGAGGTCTTTCGGCGTCCGCTTCGCCATTGGGCCGGACGCGGCGGGGACGCCGAAGAATATCCCGCCGGTCACCAACCCCGCGCCAATCACCAATGCGGCGATCAATGCGGCCATGCGCCGGCGTTCATGGGCCCCTGAAAATATTTCGGGCGCTGCGTCATGCAGCGCGTCTTGCGCCGCGAGAGGCAGCGCCAAGGCTGCGTCTGGCGTTTTCTTGTTGCTGAGGCGAATATCGACTTTGTTCTTCGGCCCCGGGATCAAGTCTTCATAAAGCCAGATGACGGTTTCGCCTTGCGCGTCGATGGCGAGCCCGTCTTTGCGAATTTCCACCCGCGCTTGTTGCGCGTGGCCGGTTTTGCCATCAAAATAGCGCGCATCAAAAGCCATAGTGCGCATCATCAGAAATTGGAGATGATGTCGAGGCCGTCAGCCAGGCCTTCGCCCTGTTTCGGAGCGGCTTCTGTTGTCTGTTCGATTTTGGCGAAGTCGACAGAACCGTCGATCTCCATGCGATTGGCGATACGTTTCCACACGCGCATTTGTACCGCCATGAAGCCGAAGCCTAGGGTGAAGATCAGCAACAGCATGTTTGTGATCGTCAATTCGATTATGTCGAAGGTAGACATTCGGTTTGAGAATTTCGCGCCCGCGACGTTCAAGCTCTTGATGATGCGACGGATCATGACGGCTTCGTGCCAGCACAGGAAAATGCTGAGCAAAAGCACCATCGGGATCAACGACAGATAGAGTTTGATGATGAATTCTATATCGGGTGCGACGCCAACATCCATTGCGCCATTCCCGGCCATGCCCATGAGCCAGGCGACCCAGAGGCCATATACAATGATTCCACCAAACCATGACAAGGCGAAGCTGGCGTATACAGGTTCGCTGCGGGCTTCAGGCGTGTCTTCGAAATTAAATTTCTCGCTGCCGAAATAGGCGCCGTTCCATAGCCGCTTGGACAAGCGAATGCGCGCCGCTGGCCAGAACCAGCCAAGCGTGACGCCCGACAACAATAAATAGCCGAGCATGGCCCAACCATAGCCGGTAGCGGATCCGGTTTGAGCAAAGCGGATGCCGCGCAGCTTTGTTCGCGAGAGATGGTAGCGGCGGGCGAGAAAAATCGCGACGCCAAGAATGAAAAATAAAAATATGTACATCAGCAGCGGCACGGCCGCGAGATAGAGCGTGTCGGGCCCGATGAAGAACTGCACTGCGAAGATCAACCCCACAAACGGCAGCATGAGCGTGAAGATGGCGATGATGAAGCCGATGAACAATTCCAGGCCCCGGCCTGTATATTCCAGCGGCTCGCCGTCCACAGTTGTATCTGACCACAAGCGGCGCCGGAATTGGGTGCGGCCCCAAAAGCGGAAAACGGTCAGTGTGATTATGTTCAAAAGCGAGGTGTAAAAACCGATCCACAACATCGCCAGGATGCTTGAGGTGTTCTTGACCGCAAGCCCGTTCTCCCGCGCTTGCGGCGCGGCGAAATTCGTTTCACTCATAGCCCCTCCAAATTTCCTGAAAGGCTACCGTCCGGGACGCGAAATGGTCAAATGTTTAAACAAGGGCATAGGGTTAACTGCACCCCGTGCGCTTTCGGCGCGGAACGGAGCAACTTGAAATGCCTGAGCTTCCTGAAGTCGAAACTGTCCGCCGCGGCCTGTCTCCGGTGATGGAGGGGGCGGTTTTCACCGGCGTGGAGGCGCGCCGACCGGATTTGCGGTTCCCGTTTCCCGAAGACTTCGCGGCAAGATTGCAGGGCCAGCGCGTCGACAGCCTGGACCGGCGGGGCAAATATCTGGTCGCCCATCTGTCCTCCGGCGAGAGCCTGATCATGCATCTCGGCATGTCCGGCCGGTTTACCATTGCCGAGACCGGCCCGGTTAATGATGCGGCCCGGCCCGGCGGCTTCGCCCAGGCGCAGGAATGCGACCCGAAACACGATCATGTGGTGTTCGCCCTGTCGGGCCCGCGCCCGGCGCAAGTGACCTATAATGATCCGCGCCGTTTCGGTTTCATGGACATCGCCCCGCCAGGCGAGCTGGAGAGCTGCCGGCATTTCAAGGCCATGGGGCCGGAGCCCCTGGGCAACGGCTTTTCTCCCGCTGTCCTAAAGTCAGCGCTGATGGGCAAGGCGGCCCCGATCAAGGCGGCGCTGCTCGATCAGCAGATCGTTGCGGGGCTCGGCAACATTTATGTCTGCGAGGCGCTGTTTCGGGCCCGCATCTCGCCGCGCCGCAAGGCCGCATCTGTCGCGGGCAAGCGTTCAGACCGCCTATATGGCGAGATTATCGAGGTTCTGCGGGCGGCTATCGAGGCTGGCGGGTCCACCTTGCGGGACTTTGCGGCGGCGGATGGCGCTTTGGGCTATTTCCAGCACCGCTTCGATGTTTACGACCGTGAGGGCGAGGATTGCTGCAACTGTGGCGGACCTATTCGCCGTATCGTGCAGAGCGGGCGGTCGACGTTTTTCTGTCCCGCTTGCCAACGCTGAAAATTAGCGGAAAATAAGGCTGAATCCCGTGTTGACGGGCGGGCCTTCAGGGGTCTATACACCGCCGCTCGCGCCGCAACCGGCGGCTGAAAAATGATTGAGTGACGAACATGGCTAACACGTCTTCCGCGAAGAAAATGGTCCGCAAGATTGCGCGCCGCACCGCTGTGAACAAATCGCGCCGTTCGCGCGTGCGCACGTTCCTGCGCAAAGTCGAGGAAGCGATTTCTTCCGGCGACAAGAGCGCCGCTGAAGCAGCCTTCAAAGAAGCTCAGCCTGAAATGCATCGCGCTGCGAACAAGGGCGTGTTTCACCAAAAGACAATCTCGCGGAAATTGTCGCGACTGTCTTCTCGCATCAAATCACTTGCTGCGTAATTTAGGACATAAAATTCCATTTTGGCGGTACGATAGCGCGCGCGCAAATTTTTGCGGGCGCGTTTTTTATTGCGCATTTGTTTGGTAGGTTAAGCGCACCGCATGCACGATGCATCGATTGCGCTTACAAGTTTTCTACGCATTCCGACGTAACGATTTGTTTTTGTTGTAAGCGTGATTTTTGTTGACGTTTTACGCGGTCAACGCATGCAAAAAAAATGACATAAAGGCAGAATCAAAGCTTGACGCTCATCCTTAAGGTTATCTATGCTGGGTTTAGTCAATTATGACGGGTGCGGATTAATTTTCGCGCATTCAGTTTCAGTTTTTGATCTGTGTTTTTTGGTCAGTCGTTTCGGCTAGTAAGGAACGACTGCCGCGTAGGCACGCTGCATGACTTTAGAAAAGTCGAGGATAAACGGAATGACAAGCGGCGAAACTCTTCCATTAGCGTTTTTACATCTTGCACTTCTGGAAGTGGACGGCCTTGTCGTCTAACCTAATGAACTTACGCGCCGACGTGTAGGGTCGGCATTACCACGCGACAACAACAACAAGTTAAAGAAAATCTAAGCGCGCTAACTCGCTTGGTCAGCGGCGCGCGCTTGCGGGGAATTGACTTCAATTTTTGGGCGGCTTCAAAAAATGAACAACGGCAACGACACGAGCGGGCGGGAAACTCCCATCGAACTATTCAAACGTTATCACGCAGCGCTGCGCATGCGCGTGGGTGATGCGAAATACACGTCCTGGTTCAAGGACCTCGGACTCGAAGAATACAGCGAAGAATGCGTTACGCTGTCGACTGGCTCGCAAGCCAAGCGCGACATGCTTGATAATCGGTTCTTTCCGGTGCTCAAGGAAACCTGGATCAAGGAAGTTGGGCCGTTTCGAAAGATGCAGCTCACCGTTCTGAAAAACGCGCTGAGCGCGCATGCCGCGCGTGTGGACGCGCAAGAAGAACAGCGCGCCGCCGCGGTGGAAACCGTTGCCGCGCAAGCGCCTTCGCGCAGCCCGAAAGATGCGAAGGAAGCGGTGTTTGACGATCTCGCGACGCCGCTCGATCCGCGCCGTACGTTTGACGCTTTCGCCGTCGACAGCTCGAACCGCATCGCCTGGGCCGCCGCGCAGGAAGCCTTGTCGGAAGGGCGCGCGCGCGAGCTGATCTATTTTTACGGTCCGTCAGGCGTCGGCAAGACGCATTTGCTGCAGGCGATCGCTCATGCATGGCTCGATGACGCCAAGCGCGGCGCCGCCGGCTATGTGACATACAACAACCTGTCCAACGCCTGCGTCAGCGCAGTCTGGTCGAATGCCACGGCGGCGCTGCACAAGGCGTTGCTCGCGCATCATTTTCTCGCCTTTGACGACATCCATTTCTTGAATGGCAAAAATCGCACCCAGGAGGAACTACTGATCGTGATCGACGCAGCGCTCGACAGCGGCAAACAGGTTGTCATCGCCGGAGAATTACCGCCCGCCAAGCTCGCCGAAGCAGGGATCAATCAGCGTCTGGCTGACCGTCTCGCTGGCGGCATCTGCGCGCCGATCCATCCGGGTGACGAGACCTTGCGCATGGCGGTGCTGAAAAAGCGGGTCGAGCAAAGCCCGGCCGCCTGTTCCGTCTCCGACGATGCGCTCGCCTTTATCGCGCGCACCTTCACGCAGAGCATGCGCGAAACCATCGGCGCCCTGAACCAGCTTCTCTTGATGTATGGCGCCGAAGAGGTTGTCGTTGATCTCGATGAGGCGAAATCGGTGCTCAAATCCCGTCTCGATGACCGCCGCCGCGCGGCCACCATTGAAGACGCCATCGCCGCCGGCGCCGAGGCGTTTGGCCTGAAGCTCGAAGACATGACCGGCCGCTCTCAGCCGCAGCGCATTGTGCGGGCCCGTCATGCGGTGGTCTGGTGCGCCCGTGAGGTGCTCAAAGAGTCCTTCCCGCGCATCGGCAAGGCCCTCAAGCGCGACCACACGACCGTAATGTCGAGCTATCGCCGGGCGCAGGCCCTGATCGAGCGCGACAAGGCGTTTCAGGATGGCGTGCGGCGTATTCGCGAGGCGCTGGAGGGGTAATTTCACCCCTTTTCCGGCAGCCCGGAAACCGCTTTGAAAACAGTCCGATATTGGCTTGGCGCCGGTGCGTGAAATCCGCACCGGCGCTAGCTTTTGGGGGTTGTTTCGGCTATACTCCATAAGGGTTTTTCGCCATTCGATTCGGCCCGCGCACACCGCCAATTCCGGGTGCTGGCCCGGGCGAATTTCAGGGCGCGCAGGCGCCGGGGCGAAGATGTCAGGACAGCGATAGCAGGCGGAATTCCCCCGTCGCTTAAGATCATTTCGAGAGAGCATTCCGCATATGAAAGTCACGATTGAACGGTCAGCCCTGTCGAAGGCGCTGGGGCATGTGCAAAGCGTCGTTGAACGGCGCAACACAATCCCGATTCTCTCCAATGTGCTTTTGCAGGCCGATGGCGGCGCGCTGACGCTTACCGCGACCGATCTCGACATTGAGATTTCCGAAGAGGCGCCGGCCGATGTCGCCGGCAAGGGCGCGACCACTGTGTCGGCGCTGACCTTGTTTGAAATCGTCAAGCGCCTGCCTGACGGCGCGCAGGTGCGCCTTGAGCTGTCCGCCGAAGAAGGGCGCTTGCAGGTTTCCTCCGGGCGTTCGCAATTCGCGCTCGCGGTGCTGCCGGAAGATGATTTCCCAAGTCTTGCGACCGATGATCTTGAAACGCGGTTCTCCATGCCGACGGCGGATTTGCGCCGCCTGCTCGGCAAGGCGCGCTTCGCCATGTCGCAGGAAGAAACCCGCTATTATCTCAACGGCGTTTATCTCCACGCCTTCACCGATGGCGATGCGCCGGCGCTGCGTGCGGCGGCGACGGACGGACACCGGCTTGCGCGTATTGACGCTGCTTTGCCTGACGGCGCTGCGTCCATGCCCGGCGTCATCGTGCCGCGCAAAGCGATCGCCGAATTGGGCCGGCTTCTGGAAGATGCGGAAGACAATGTTGAAATCGCCGTATCGCCGGCGAAAATCCGTTTCGGTTTCGGCGCCGGCTATCTGACGTCGAAACTCATTGACGGCTCGTTTCCGGATTATGAGCGCGTCATTCCGAAGGGCAATTCCAACATCCTGCATGTTGAAACCAAGGACTTTTCGCAGGCTGTTGATCGCGTCTCCACCGTCTCGGCGGATCGCACGCGCTCGGTGAAGCTCGCGCTTGAGGCGGACCGGCTGCGCCTTACCGTCAACAATCCTGAAGCCGGCTCCGCCCTGGAAGAGCTTTCGGTTGATTATGGCGGCGACCCGATCGAGATCGGGTTCAATGCGCGCTACCTGCTTGATGTCGCGCAACAGATCGATGGCGAGACCGCAACCTTCCGGCTCGCGGATCCGTCTTCGCCGACTGTCATCCTCGATGAAGAAGACGAGCGGGCGCTCTACGTTTTGATGCCGTTAAGGGTCTGACCTTGAGCGAAGCGTTGGCCAGAAGCTGGGATGAGGAGACGCAAGATGCGGCGGCGCAGAAATGCGCGCGCATTACGCGGCTCACTGTCACCGATTTCCGGTCCTATGCGCGCGCTGAAATAGAATTTGACGGCCGTCCCGCTGCAATCTCCGGCGCCAATGGCGCAGGCAAGACCAATATTCTCGAAGCGATTTCGCTTATCGGGCCGGGGCGCGGCGTGCGCGGCGCCAAGCTCGACGAATTGCCGCGCATTGGCGGCGCGGGCGGTTGGGCTGTGTCGGCGCGGGTCGATGACGGCGAAGACGAACGGCGCTTCGGCGTTGGCGCCGCGGCGGCCAATCCGGCTCGCCGTCTGTGCCGCATTGATGATCGCGATGCGTCCGGGCCGGGCGCCTTTGCCGAGCATCTGCGGTTCATGTGGCTGACCCCGGCGCAGGACCGGTTGTTCATGGAGGGCGCTGGCGAAAGGCGGCGCTTCCTCGACCGCATGACGCTGGCCCATGATCCCGCCCATGGCAAACGTTCGACCGTCTATGAACAGGCCATGCGTCAGCGCCAGCGCCTGCTCGAAGAGGGCGGCCGTGATGAAAGCTGGCTCGCGGCGGTGGAAAAGCAAATGGCCGAAGCGGGCGCGGCAATCGCTGCGGCGCGCCGGGCGATGGTGTCGCGACTTGAGGCGGCGGAAGTCGCCACCGAGGAAGGCGTGTTCCCGGCGGCCGATATGGCGCTGGAGGGCGAGCTTGAAGGCGCGCTCAACTCGGCGCCGCGGGAGACCGTAGAGGCGGACTTTACCGAAGCCTTGCGCATGCGCCGCCGCCGCGACATGGAGGCGGGACGGGCGTTGTCCGGGCCGCATCGCAGCGACTTGTCTGTCATCCATCGCGCCAAGGGGCGTCCTGCGCGCCTGTGCTCCACCGGTGAACAAAAAGCGCTGCTGATCGGTCTGGTGCTGGCCAACGCCCGCGCCTTGTCGCTTAGCGATCCAAACGCGCCGCTGATTTTGCTGCTCGATGAAATCGCCGCCCATCTCGATGCGGGCCGGCGCGAGAGTCTGTTCGCGATTATCGATGATCTTGGCTTCCAGGCGTTTATGACGGGGACGGATCAATCCCTGTTTGAGGCCTGGGGCGCGCGCGCCCAGCACTTTGATGTGTCGGGCGGCGGCGTACATGAAACACAACTGACTTAAAAAGAAAGAAAAGACCCATGGCGAATAACGCCGCGCCCCAAGAGGAATACGGCGCCGATTCCATCAAAGTGCTCAAAGGTCTTGACGCAGTGCGCAAGCGGCCGGGCATGTATATCGGCGATACGGATGACGGTTCGGGCCTGCACCACATGGTGTATGAAGTCGTCGACAACGCCATTGACGAGGCGCTGGCGGGCTATTGCGACACGGTTGAAGTCATTTTGAATGAAGATGGCTCGGTGACGGTGACGGATAATGGCCGCGGCATTCCCACCGACATCCACACCGAAGAAGGCGTCTCCGCTGCGCAGGTCATCATGACCCAGTTGCATGCAGGCGGAAAGTTCGACCAGAACTCCTACAAGGTTTCCGGCGGCTTGCACGGCGTTGGCGTTTCCGTGGTCAATGCGCTGTCCGAATGGCTCGATCTGCGCATCCGCCGCAATGGCAAAGAACATTACATGCAGTTCCGCATGGGTGAGCCGGTTGACGACCTGGTTGTGGTCGGCGACGCGGTGAAAACCGGCACCGAGGTGACGTTCCTTCCTTCAAAGGAAATTTTCACCGGCACGGAATTCGATTTCGACACGCTGGAACATCGTTTGCGCGAGCTTGCATTCCTCAATTCCGGCGTGGCGATCCGTTTGGTCGACAAACGCCATGTGGAAACGCGCACCGAAGAGATGATGTATGAGGGCGGGCTTGAAGCTTTTGTCCGCTATCTCGATGAATCGAAAAGCTCGTTGATTGGCGCGCCGATCTCGTTTTCGACGGAGCGTGACGGCCTCGTTGTGGATGTCGCCATGTGGTGGAATGACAGCTATCACGAGAAAGTTTTGTGCTTCACCAACAACATTCCCCAGCGCGATGGCGGCACGCATCTGGCCGGGTTCCGCGCCGGCCTGACGCGCATCATCAACAATTATTCGCAGAGCTCCGGCATTGCGAAAAAGGAAAAGGTGTCGCTCACCGGCGATGATGCGCGCGAAGGGCTGACCTGCGTGTTGTCGGTGAAAGTGCCTGACCCGAAATTCTCCTCGCAGACGAAAGACAAGCTGGTGTCGTCGGAAGTGCGCCCGGTTGTCGAAAGCGCTGTCAGCGAAAAACTGAGCGAGTGGTTTGAAGAAAATCCCGGCGACGCCAAGCGCATCGTCCTTAAAATCGCCGAAGCCGCCGCCGCCCGTGAGGCGGCGCGCAAGGCGCGCGAGCTGACGCGGCGTAAATCGGCGCTGGATGTGGCGTCGCTGCCGGGCAAGCTCGCCGATTGTCAGGAACGCGACCCGGCGCGCTCTGAAATCTTCATCGTCGAGGGTGACTCCGCTGGCGGCTCCGCCAAGCAGGCCCGCAATCGTGAAAACCAGGCCGTCTTGCCCTTGCGCGGCAAGATCTTGAATGTCGAGCGCGCGCGTTTCGACAAGATGTTGTCCAGTCAGGAAATCGGCACGCTGATCACGGCGCTCGGCACCGGCATTGGCCGCGATGATTTCAATCCGGACAAGCTGCGCTACCACAAGATCGTCATCATGACTGACGCCGATGTCGACGGCGCGCATATTCGCACCTTGTTGCTGACCTTCTTCTTCCGGCAAATGCCGGAGCTTATCCGTCGCGGTCATCTCTTCATCGCCCAGCCGCCGCTCTACAAAGTGTCACGGGGCAAGTCCGAGCAATATCTGCTCGATGATGACGCGCTGGAAGATCACCTTTACGCGGAAGGCATTACCGACGCATCGCTGGCGCTTGCCGGCGGCGAGACCATCGCCGGGCCGGATCTGGCGGCGCTGATCGCCCGGGCGCGTAAAGTGCGCGAAGCGATTGACGAATTTCCGATCCGCTATAATCGCGACATCATCGTGCAGGCCGCGCTGGCGCGCGCGCTGTCCGAAGCGCCCGACGGAGATGAGGCGCAGGCGCTTGCTGACAAGGTGGCTGAGCGGCTCGACATGATCGCTGACGAGTTTGAACGCGGCTGGAAGGGCGCGCCGGACGGCGAGGGCGGTTATGTGTTCGAGCGTGAATTGCGCGGCGTCAATGAACGCCATGTGCTGACGCGCGACATGCTGATGTCGGCGGACGCCAAAAAGGTGCAGGCCGGCATGGCCGGTCTCGCCGATGCGTTCGACAAACCCGCCACATGGTTGCGCAAGGAGCAGCGCCATGTGGTCACCGGCCCCAACAGCCTGTTGCGCGCCGCGCGCATGGCGGGCGAGGCTGGCGTCAAGATGCAGCGCTATAAAGGTCTCGGCGAGATGAACCCGGACCAGCTCTGGGAAACGACGCTTGATGAAAATGCGCGCGTGTTGCTGCAGGTGAAGGTGAAAGAAGCCGACGCCGCCGACAGCATCTTCTCGCGACTGATGGGCGACATCGTTGAACCGCGCCGGGAGTTCATTCAGGAAAACGCGCTTTCGGCGGCGCTCGACGTTTAAACCGTTCGGGCGAAGCGTTCGCGTCTACTGGTCGTTGTCATTCGCTGCGGCCGGCGTTTCGCCATAGCGCGTGACCGTATAGCCCTTGGCGGCGAGCAGCGCCGGCAGGGAGGTCTTTTCGCCAACCAGATGCGCCGCGCCGACAGCGACAAACCCGGCGCCGTTTTCTGCTTTAAGGACGGCGTCCAGTTCCTCCGCCCAGGCTTCGTTGCGCGCAACGATCAGCCTTTCATAAACCTCCGGCGCCTGCTCGCGCATGTCCTGGTTCATTTGTTGATCGATAAGGCCGAGATCGGCCTCCGCCCAGGCCCGGAACAGATCGTCAAAGGCGGCTTCCTGCTTGTCCCAGTCGCGAATGGTGAGCACCAGCAGGTCTTTTTCAATTTCGGGCGCCAGGGTCGTGAAAAAGGCGAGCTGCTCGTCAATGGTTTCGAAAAAGCGCAACTCCTTGCCGGCGGCTTTCGCTTCCTTGGACAGGATGCTGTCGGCGCCTGCGCCGGGGTCGAAGCCCTGATTGACGATGAATTGAACGCTCAAAGTCAAAAACGCATACCAGGGCCGCATCGGATCGATCGCCGCAAAGGGCAGGCCCACTTCACCGGAAATCTCGCGCAGCTTTTGCGCATCCGCAGCGCCCAGCATGCTGGACAGCATCACGCCGGGCTTGTTGAAGCCTTTCGTCATCACCGTGTTGAGCGTTTTCGACGTGGCTTCCGGTGTGTTGGCGTCAACCTCGAAATATACCGTCCCGGCATTGGCGAAAGCGGCGTTCATCGCATCGCGGCGCCAGTCGAGACCGGGCGGGAGTATGTGAAAAGTGCCGAACAGGACATAGTCTGAATCGGCGTCGGTGACGCGCCACATGGCCGGCGCCGCCGAAGCGACCGAAAGGCTGGCGGCGGGCTCTGGCGCTGGCTGCGGCGCTTGCGCGGCCGCGCCGGAAAGGGCGCTGGCGATCAAGGCGGATGCGGCGGTGAGGAGTGTTTTCATCAAGATTGAGCCCTTTCGCGCTGACTGAGCGGGCCCCGACCGGGCCGTCACCTGTCTCGCACCTCCCTCATAGCGCATCAAGGGGGCGAAATCTGGGCGCTGCAGGGCCTGTCCGGGTTTTAACATGGGGGCTGTGCGGCCGCCCGGCGCGCATTTCCTGCGGCTTGCCGAGGGCGCCCCAATCGCGTACACCCCGTCCCCTGTTGCTGGACCCGTAGCTCAGCTGGATAGAGCGCTGCCCTCCGAAGGCAGAGGCCACAGGTTCGAATCCTGTCGGGTCCGCCAGTTTCTTTCAATCGCGAATTTTTCCTGTGTCGGCGCCGCCGGCTGCCCGGGGTTTGCGCCGCTGCAAGTCTGTTGCTTGAACGAAATGACAGCCGCTCTTTAAGGCATGACGCAAAAAGCGCCTTGCAAGCGCCCGCCGGTCGCGCCCGGCGCCGAAAAAATAATTTCTATACAGAATATATAGCATGCGCAAAAGAAAACCGCCGCGACATGGGCTGCGCGCGGCGGTTCGAGTCATCGAACGAAATTTAAACCGGCTTGAGGTTTCCGGCGGAAGTTTTGCCGCGCTGGTCAACAAGGTCATACGAAACTTTTTGACCTTCCTGCAGATCAGCCATGCCCGCTTCTTTCACAGCGGAAATGTGAACGAACACGTCATTACCGCCGTCATCGGGAGCGATAAAACCGTATCCTTTAGTGGCGTTGAACCATTTGACATCGCCTGTGGCCATTCTTCGATCTCCTATTCATGGCGTCGTCCCCTGTGCAAATTCGCGACTGCAGATCGGCAAGGGGTCTTGGGTCGGCAACCATGTCTTGGGATCTTAACTTACGGCCATTCTTCCCGAGAGGTGGGCGGGGTCGTGAAGGTCAGTCAAAACAAAGTCGCAGGAAAGATTTAGAATACAGTGACGGCAACTCGTCAAGGCTGTCCTTAGTGCGCTTTGTGCGCCTTTTTCCAAATATAGATGTTATAATCTAATTAAGATTGAGGCGTCCGCCGGCCTCATTCACGATATCATTGCCGCTGATTATTGGTGTTACGCTTGTTTCATTTCGCAACAAGCGGCCATTGCGATTGCGGTTGGTAATGCGGTTTCCTGTGATCACTAAAGCATCCGCATTTCCGCCCCGCGTCTGGTCGTAATTGATCAATGTAGAATTGTCGCCGTCAGCGGCGTGAATAAAGCTATTACCTTCTATCCTTACATGGCCGCCGCGCGACGCATCGATGGAATAGCTGGTTTTGCCGTCCGCATCATCGAAGCTGGAGTTGACGATGCGCGTGATTGCGGCGAGCGATTTGACGTGGTGGCCAATGCGCGTGCCGATGAATTTACTGGCGCTGATATCGAGCTTGTAACCGTCGGCGGCGTAAATCGCGTGCGAATAGCCGTCGCCATATCCATTGCCGATAAAGGCTGAGCCGGTGATTGTGATCACGCCCCGCGCCTGGCCAGTAGCCAGGATACCATCCTCATTGCCGACAAAACTGCAATTTACGACGGTCAGATTGAGCCCGTCATGTCGTATTCCGGCGCCGTTTAGGTCAGGTGCGCGGGCCCCTTCAAAGCGGATATTCTCGACACGGAGCGAGGCGTCCCAAAGCGGGTTCAGGATGCCTTTTTCCGTCGGTCGGGTGGAATAAAAAATAACTTCGCCATTGCCGATAAGGGTGACGTCGCGGGGAATTTTCAAATCTGTGAGGTCATAGCGCCCGGCGGTGATTCGAATGGTTTCGCCCTTGCGCGCTTTTTGAACGGCCTGTTCCAGCGCGGGGGCGCTGTTAACCGTCATCTCCGCATGGGCCGGGGCGAATGCGGCGCAAAGCAGGGCGATCAGGAGCGTGATGCGTTTCATGAGCGCTGGCGGTGCGATTTTCATGCCGTCCGGCTGTTGCGCCGGGGCGCCCTATTGGGCGCGTGTTTCCGCCGCCGCCTGACGCAAGGCGTCCGCAAGGCGCGCCGGGGGCAAGGCGCCGGAAAAGCCGGTGCGTTCATTTGCGATATAGGTGGGCACGCCGGTGACGCCCGCCTGCCGGAACGCTTCGGCTTCCGCTTTCACCTCGCTTGCGCTTTTCGGATTTTCAAGATCGCGCTGCGCGTTCTCCCGGTCGAGACCGGCTTCCTCGGCGATGGCGGCGAGCACGTCAGCGTCGCCAATATCGGCGCCCTTGTCCCAATAGGCCGCGTAAAGCGCCAGCGCCAACCGCTCCTGCGCCCCGTCGAAATGGGCGAGGCGGATGATCTGATGCGCCTTCAGCGTATTGGGAAGATGCGTCGGCAAAGACGGGTCAAAGGCGAAGCCCGCGCCCAGCGCCGCAGCTTTGAGCTGGTGGATCATTTGCGCGCGCTGCGCCTCGTCGGGAAATTTCCGCGCGTAATATTCGCGCCGGTCGACGCCGCCTTCGGGCGTGTCGGGATTGAGCTGGTAGGCGCGGATGCGCGGCAGGACGATGAACTCATCCTTGACGCGCTCCTTCGCCAGCAAAAAGGATTTGAGGCCCACATAGCACCACGGGCAAACCGGGTCGGCGACAATGTCCACAAGCAGGCGCGGCCGGTCGGGGCTGGTCATATAAATTCCTTTCGAGACGCGCGGTCTTTATAGGCGTATTATGGCGCTTCGAGCCAGCGAGACAGGCTGGCGAAGCGCCCTCGACGCCGTGCAAGATTCACCGCCGGCGGGAAGGGCGCAGCGATATTCATGTCCAGCACACCCCCGTCCAGTAAACCCATGCCCAGTACGGAAAGAGATTAAATGAGCCGGACGCCAGCCGCAAAGGCGAAACTCGTTTTAAGAAACGCCGCCGTCGCCGACGCGCCCGCGCTCGCGGCGCTTTCGCGCAAGGTCTATGGCGATGCGGAAGGATCGACCGAAGACGCGCTGCTCGGCCAGATCAACCGCTTCCCCGAAGGCCAGTTCATCGCAGAATATGAAGGCGCGATTGTCGGCTTCTGTTCGACCTTCATCATTTCCGAAGCGCTCGCTTTCAAGCCGCATACATGGATGGAGATCACCGGCGGCGGCTTCGCCTCCCGTCATGATCCCGATGGCGATTTCCTTTACGGGATGGAGGTTTCGGTTGATCCCGACCGCCGCCGTCTGCGGATCGGGCAGCGGCTCTACAAGCTGCGCCGCGAGCTGTGTCAGCATTGGGAATTGAAAGGCATTGTCTTTGGCGGGCGGCTTCCCGGATTTCTGCGCCGCGAAAAAGAATACGCAACGCCGGAAGCCTATCTGAACGCGGTCGTTGAGAAAAAGATCAAGGACCAGGTCGTCAATTTCCAGCTCGCGCAGGGCTTCGCCATAGAAGGCGTGTTGCCGAACTACCAGGCGAATGACCGCGACTCGAAGGGCTATGCGGCGCTGATGGTCTGGCGCAATCCAGTCGCGCCGGGGCCGGACGCGGTGAAGGCGACGCGGCCCGATGCGCGGCTCCCCGATACGGTGCGCGTGGCGACGGTGCAGTTCAGAATGCGGCGCATCACCAGCCTCGAAGATTTTGAGGAACAGGTTGAATTCTTCGTCGACACCGCCGCCGATTACGGCGCCGACTTTGTCGCCTTTCCGGAGATGTTCACGCTGGCGCTGTTGTCGCTCGATGAAAAAGATCTCGCGCCGACAATCGCCATCGCCAGGGTCGCGGAATACAAGGACCGGTTCTGCGCTTTCATGGAAAAGCTCGCAGTCTCCTACAACATCAACATTATCGGCGGCACCCATCCGACCCGGATGGCCGATGGCGAGATCAGAAATGTCTGCTACGTCTTTTTGCGCGACGGATCGGTCTATCTGCAGGAAAAGCTGCATCCGACGCCGACAGAAGCGACCTGGTGGAACATCAAGGGCGGCGACGGCGCGTCGGTGATCAACACCGATTGCGGTCCGATCGGCGTGATGATCTGTTACGACAGCGAGTTTCCGGAAATTGGCCGTCATCTTGTGGATCAGGGCGCGCTTATTTTATTCGTGCCTTTCTGCACCGATGAGCGGCGCGGATATTTGCGCGTTCGATATTGCTGTCAGGCGCGCGCCGTTGAAAACCAGTGCTACATGGTGCTTTCCGGGATTGTCGGAAATCTGCCCAATGTGGAGAATATGGGCATTCACTATGCGGAAAGCTGCGTGATGACGCCGTCGGACTTTCCGTTTGCGCGCGACGGCATCGCCGCCGATACGCCGGCCGGGACCGAGACCGTGGCGGTCGCGGATCTCAGCCTGAAGGATTTGCTGACGGCCCGGCAAAACGGGTCGGTGCAAAACCTCAAAGACCGCCGATACGATCTTTACAGCGTCCGGTGGACGTCGCCCGCCAAGGGATAGGTTTTACGGCGGCGCTTTCGTTCAGGCGATTGCGGCGGGCCGGTTTTTCGGCTCGCTATCGCTGCGCCCTTGCGCGCCGGGCCTAGACTTCTCCAGATAATCCTCCGCCGCGACGCGTCCCTTTTCATGCAGGGCGTCGATCAGCGCCGGCGTCGGGCGGGTGGAAATCTGCGCCCTGGTTTCATAATCGCTGAGCAAAATGATCTCGAGATTGTTCAAGCCCGGATTTGCGCCGGCCAAATGCGCCAGCTCATCGTCGAGCGACTGATTGAACAAAAGGTTCTTCATATAGGCGTCGACATCGGCGCCGCTTTTCGGCAGGTCCAATGAACCGGACCGGATCAACCGCGCCAGCAAGGTTGTGTCCGCGCCCATATCGGTCAGCGGCACCAGCGGCGGATTGGCGGAGAAGCCGCCATCCCAATAGGGCTCGCCGTCAATCCATACAGTCGGATGTATATTCGGCAGGCAGGCCGACGCCAAAAGCGCGTCGATGGAGATGTCCGCCTTGGTGAAGATGCGCGCCTTTGCGGTTTGCACATGGGTCGCCGAGACAAACAACGCCGGCGCTTCGGGCGCGCGCAAGGCGTCGATGTCCACATGTTTTTCCAGCGCGCCGCGCAACGGATTGGCGGAAAGCGCGCCGGGATTGGTGAACATCTGGCGCCAAAGATCGGCTTGCGCATTAAGCGCCATCGGCGTTGGCAGGAAACTGGTGAGCGTCGAGGCGCTGGCGATATCGCGCCAGAAGGATTTCATTGTATGGCGCGCGCCCGCGCCGCCGCCGGTCATCAATCCGGAAATGAACAAGGCGCCGTTCAGCGCGCCCGCAGAGGCGCCGGTCACCGCTTTGATTTCCAGCGAACGCTCATGACTGAGGCGGTCGAGTATGCCCCAGGTGAAAGCGCCGAGCACGCCGCCGCCTTGCAGCGCCAGGTTCAAGGTCGTCGCCTTGGCCGCGCGCCGGTCCAGCTCGCGCGCCGCGCGCAAATAAGCGAGCCGAAGGCGGCGCGCCTGCGGGGATTGTTGAAGCCAGTCGTTGACGGCGTTGCGCAAACTCATGGGCGTCATGCTCCGCTGGGGATGAGCCGTGATTATCGCTGGAAATGTTTACAGTTTATTGTGCGCTGCACAATGAATTCGTAAGGGGTGCGGCGCGCGCGCATTCCAGACGCCCGCCAAAACCCCTTAAGATGCTGGATTTAATGGGAAAATCCTAAAACCCCACCATCCATGCAGCGTCGGCCGGGGTCTTGCCCGCATAGAGTTCGGCCCAGGCGCGCGCGATCGCCCCGGCGCCATTTTCACGCCGGATGATCAGCCAGTCGCGGGATTTAAGGGCGGCGGCTTTCCAGAAACCGTAAGCCTGTTTTTCAAAGGCGCCCGGTCCCCATTCCTGCGTTCGCTTTTGGATATGGCCGGGGGCGAAAAACATCTGACTGCGTTCGCTGATGAAATCCGGGCCCATGGCGTTCGCTTCATAATGGGTGACGCCGACATTCGACGTGTACCGCATATTTTCGCCGAGATGTTTATGCAGCCGGTTTAAGACATCGCCATTGCCGGACATGTCGATAATCAGCGACGGAACCGATGCGTCGACCTTTTCAAGATCTTCATAGGTCAAAACATCCGCATACAGCTTAAGTTTTTCGACCGCCTTTTTGTTGCGCGCGGAGGTAAGGCCGATAAGCTTTGGCGCGGCGCTGTCTTCGGTGATGGCGTATGCCGTGCCGATGGCGGTTTTCGATGACGCGCTCGGGATGATGATTTGCTCCGCACCGTACCAGCCATTGTCCTTCATGAAGTCATAGAGACAGTAAGAGGTGGCGTAGAGCGGAAACAGCACCGCACGGTCATCATCCATATCGCTGTCATAGCCCGGCTCGGCCTTGACGCGCGCATAGGAATTATAGACGGGCGGCAGTTCGGCGCGATGCGCGGCGCCGTCAAACAGGCGTGTTTCACTGACTTTCACCGGCGCCATGACGAGATGGCTCGCCATCGGGAAATAGCCGTAAATCCGGTCGCCGACGGGAACATCGGGATGTTTCGATTCGATGATGTCGGCGAAACCCCAGACCGGAATGATGCCTTCGCCCGCTTTCGCCACGGGAAAGAATTTCCAATAGCCGATGCGCTCGCCGACCACGCCATAGGTGACATTATTGGCGGTCAGCGCGAAGCGATCGATTTTCGCGAGCACTTCGCCTTCCTTCAATGCCGGCGCGTCGCGGGTCTCCACGCGCGCTTCGGAAAGCTTGTCCTTTTGAACGATGAATTCGCTGATCGTGGTCATGGCGGATCTCTTTCCTTGCTGCCCGCAGGCTAACACTCCGGCACGCAAAGGTTGAGCGGCAATGGCAGAAACATATCCTGCGAGGCGAAAATCACGCTGAATCCCGCATTCGGTGCGTAGTTATCCCCGTCTTTCAGGACGGGCGTAGAATGCTGAGTGATGGAAAACGCCGTGCTGCGCCGCGCATCCAGCGCCGTGTATGCGGGTTTTAGATAAGGAGCAGAAAATCGCGTGGAACAATTTCGCCAAACTCACGCAAGCCAAAGCGCAAACCCCAGCAATTTCGCCAGACAATTGGCTGGAGGAACGAAGCGCGGGGGTTTTTTCAAATTGTTTCACGCTTGCGCGTATTTATTCGGCGCACACGCTTCAGGCGAATTCGACGCCGGAGGGAGCGATGAACGCCGTTTGCTCAAGGGCCATGCGCAAAGACGGCGCTTCACAGCCGCGCCCTTGCGAAAACTGCATCCGCTCCTCGCCGCTGGGGCGGAAGCCGATTTTGTCAAGCACGCGGCCCGAGGCCGGATTGTCGGCGAAGTGACCGGAAAGCAGTTTTTTCGCGCCGAGCCGTTCGAACGCGAAATGCGCAACGGCGTGCGCCGCTTCGGTCGCCACGCCTCTGCCGCGCGCCGGGGCGCCGACCCAATAGCCGAGCTCAAAGACTTCAAGCGTGATGCGCATGACGCCGCAACAGCCGACAAGCTCGTCGCCCTCGCAGACTGCGAAAGCGTGTTCCTTACCGCTGGCGAAGGCGTGCGCCGCGATCGCGGTGAAGATTTCGGCGTCGTCGAGCGAGTAGGGGTGGGGAATGCGCGCGGTATTGCGGGCGATGAGTTCGTCATTGCAAAGCCGGGCAAAGGCGGGCGCATCGGATTTCGCGATGGGGCGCAGCAAAAGGCGGTTGGTCTGAAGGAGAGTCATGGATCACCTGTTCCGAAAACAAAGAAGGCGCCCCGGGGGGCGCCTTCTTTTCGAAACTCTCATTCAGCGGCGCCCGAAGCGCCGCAAATGGGCGCGATTAATTGTCCGTACCACCACCAATAATGGAGACGTAATTCTTGCCGCCGCGTTTTTGCGCAAAGGAAACCTTGCCGTCCGTCAGTGCGAACAGCGTGTGGTCTTTGCCCATGCCGACATTCTCGCCAGGGTGATATTTCGTGCCGCGCTGACGCACGATGATGTTGCCAGGGATCACGGCTTCGCCGCCGTATTTTTTCACGCCCAGCCGGCGTCCGGCTGAGTCGCGTCCGTTGCGGGAGGAACCGCCTGCTTTTTTATGCGCCATCTCTAACTCCTATTCGCCCTTAGCGAGCTTTTTCGCCTGATCGACCCAGCCTTCCCGCTCAATGCGGCCTTTGAAGGAGAGTTTCTCGTCGAATTCTTCAATATCGCTTGCCGTCCACGCTGCAATTTGCGCGAAAGACGTCACGCCGGCTTCGTGCAGTTTTGTCTCCAGCACCGGACCAACGCCGGAGAGGAGTTTCAGATCGTCCGCGCCAGCAGCTGCAGCTGCTGCTTTCGGCTCTTCTTTTTTAGCGGCTTTTTTCGCCGCCGGTTTCGGCTTGGCGCCGTTTGTCAGGATGTCGGTCACGCGCAGAACCGTCAGGTGCTGGCGGTGGCCTTTGGTACGGCGGTAATTCTGACGCCGGCGCTTTTTGAAGACGATGATCTTCTTGTCGCGCTTTTGCTCAAGGATCTCGGCGGCCACAGCAGCGCCGTCGATCATCGGCGCGCCGACGGTCACATCGGCGCCTTCGCCGACCATCAGAACGTCGTCCAGCGTGATGACGTCGCCAGCCTCGCCGGGCAGGCGCTCAACCTTCAAAATATCGTCTTTGGAAACGCGGTATTGTTTACCGCCAGTCTTCACGACTGCGTACATATTCGACTCCGAGAGGCGCGTCTTTCGGCCTCAGTGTCCTTTTTCGCCCCGGTTTCTGTCGCCCGGTTGTTTAAAAGAAGCGGGTCTGTAGCCCGGCGGCCCCGGCCCGTCAAGCGGGAAATGGGCGGAAAACGCCGCTATCCGGGCGTTTTCGCGCGCCCCAGGCGGGGGATTATAGGGGCCGGCCGCATGGCGCGAAAGGCCGGCGCGGGCCCCGTCAGGTCAGGCGGCGTCCCGCGCCCGCCGGTTCAGGCCGGGCGGGGCGCCTCGCAAGGGTCAGACCTGGGCGTAGCCGCCATCGACGAAGACCTCGCCGCCGGTCATGAAGCTCGAGATCGTCGGAGGCGAGAAAGGCCGCGACAGCGGCGGTCTCGAGACGGGTCGCCAAACCGGCCCAAGGGCGTGTTTTCGAAGAAGCCTGCCTCGATGTGATCCGCCATGCCGGTGGCCGCGAAAAGGCCTTTGACGCTTTCGGTCTCGGTCAGGCCGGGGGAGAGGACGTTCACCCGCACGCCTTTTCCTTTCAGATCAAGCGACCAGCTGCGGGCGAAATTGCGCACCGCGGCTTTCGAGGCGCTGTAGACGCTCATGGCCGGGGTGCCGGTCACCCCGACAGTCGATCCGGTCAGGATAATCGATGCGCCCTTTCTAAACAGCGGCAGGGCTTTTTGGACCGTGAACAAGGTGCCTTTGACATTGATGTCGAAGGCGGTCGCATAATGCTCCGGCGTGATCTCACCGAGGGGGAGAATTCGCCCACGCCAGCATTGGCGAACAACACGTCCAGGCCGCCTTTTTCGGCCTTCACCGTTTGATAAAGACGGTCGAGATCTTCGGCGACCGTGATGTCGCCGCGCACCGCGCGCGCATTGGACCCGAGCTCTTTCAAGGCCGCGTCGAGCGCATTTTGCCGGCGCCCGAAAATGTAGACGAAAGCGCCGTCTGCAATGAAACGCTTCGCCGTCGCCAGGCCGATGCCGCTGGCGCCGCCCGTGATGACGGCGATCTTTCCTTCAAGCTTGCCCATGACAAATCTCCTTTGATTGGGACGGCGAGAAGGTATGCTAAGCTTTCCATTGCACAAGTATGCACCTTTTGGTAAGTATAGATAATGTCCAGAAAAAATCCCGCGCCCTCGCCCTTTATCTGCGGTCTTGATGCGACGCTTCGGCTGATCGCCGGCAAGTGGAAGCCGCTCATCCTGTTTTTCCTGGCGAAGGAGCCCATGCGCTATGGCGCGCTCAAGCGCTCCGTGCGCGGCGTCAGCGACAAGGTGTTGATCCAGCAACTCAAAGAGTTAGAGGCGCATGGCGTTGTTCTGCGTACTGATTACAAAGAGGTGCCGCCCCGGGTCGATTATACGCTGACGCCCCTTGGCCACAGCCTCACCGCAGCGATGGTCCCGCTTTGCGGCTGGGGTGAGAAAAACGCCGACAAGATCGCAGCGGCGATCGCCAAACAGGAGAAGGCGGCGGCGGGGTAGGTTGAACGCTAAAGCCAATGCCGCGACGGGGTCCGGTCGGGCAGGAGGCCCCTGCGGAAGGCGTCGCGAAACGATTGTCCGCGAGCACGAAACTGGCGGAGAGGGTGGGATTCGAACCCACGGTACCCGCAAAGGCACAACGGTTTTCGAGACCGCCCCAATCGACCACTCTGGCACCTCTCCACAAGGCTGCCGGTCATATACAGCCCGTCCCATGCAGGGAGCGTGGTCTCTAGCGCCTCATTTTGGCGGGCGCAACCGGGTTGTGAGCGAGATTGGCAGGATCTGTCGTTCGGGCGCGCGCCTATTTACCCGGGGGCGGACTTGCCTATGCTGCGCTGCGACAAGACAAGCATCAGGAATACCAGGGCATGACAAAACATAATAAAAACGCACCCAGTGCTCAATCTCTGCTGGCGGAGCTCGGCCGCCACAAGGAAGCGGCCACCGAGGACCCTCATATCAACCCTGTGGCGCGGCTTGCATCGGAGTTGTTTTTGACGCTGGAAGACGGCTCGGCGACGATTGCAGATCTGGCGTCGGCGGCGGGCGCGCTTGGCGATGACGCCTTTGAAGACCGCGCGCGGGAATTCCATCGCCGCCGCAGCGGCGGCCGCGATTTGACCGATGCGCTGACAAGCCTCGCTGAAAAAGGATTTGATGCGTTTCGCGATACGGTGGAGCGTGCGCGGGCGGGCATCGTCTTCACCGCGCATCCCACATTCGCGCTTGGCGGCGCCAAACGCGAACTCATCGCGCGGTTTCCCGGTAATGATGAGGCCGGTCTGCAAGCCTGGCGCAAGGAATTGGCGGCGCTCGCCAATGCGGAAAAAGACGACATCACTTTGCGCTATGAACATGAAGAAGCGCGCAAGGCGATTGAGAACGCACAAGCTGCATTGCGCAAGCTCAACACGGCGATCATCGAGACGGCGCGGAAAACCTTTCCGCGCAAATGGGCGTCTTTGCGCCCCGCCCCGGTCAGCATCGCAAGCTGGGTGGGTTACGACCTCGATGGCCGCAGCGACATCCACTGGGGCGAATCCATTCGCATACGGATTTATGAAAAGGCGACGCAATTGCGCCGTTATGAGGCGGCGCTTTCCGAGATATCCGGGCTCGCGCCGGATGGAAGCCTTGATGCGCTGCGCGATGAGATGGCGAAGGCGGCGGCGCTGGCGGAGCGTCAGGCGGAAGCTTTTGCGGGCGATCTGAATGATCCCGATGTGGTTGTGGGCGCGGCAAACCTCCTTACCGGGAAGGAGGAGGGCCGGCTGATTTCGCTGGCGCCGGCGATAGAGTTCATCACCGCCGCGATTGAATCCGTAGAGGATGCGGATGCAAAATCCGCGCTGATTTTGCTGCGCGCGGAAATGGAAACCTGCGGGCTGGGTCTCGCGCGCATTCATTTGCGGGTGAACGCCGCGCAAGTGCGGTCAGCATTGCGCGCCGATCTCGGGCTTGATCCGGATACCGGTTTCCTCGGCCGCTCAGCGCTCGATATTGCGGCGAAAAAGACAATGCTGGCGCGTGAGCGCGCGGTGAATTTCGGATCGGTGTTTCTCGAAAAAATGACGGCGCGGCGCCAGTTCATGCTCTGCGCTGAAATTCTCAAACATATCGACGCCGACACGCCGATCCGCTTCCTGATCGCCGAATGCGAAGCGCCGGCGACTGTGATGGGCGCGGTGTATCTGGCGCGTCTGTATGGCGTTGAAAAGAAGCTCGACATTTCGCCGCTGTTTGAAACCCCGCAGGCGCTGGAAAGCGGCGGGCGGTTTCTTGAGCGCCTTTTGCGCGAGCCGGAATATCTCGACTATGTGTCGGGTCGCGGCCGCATGTCGATCCAGCTCGGTTTTTCTGATAGCGGCCGTTTCATGGGACAATGCGCGGCGGGCCTCGCGGTGGAGCGCTTGCAGGTCTTGTTCGCCCGCGCGCTTGCCGACGCGAAGATGACCCATCTCGAAGCATTGGTCTTCAACACGCACGGCGAATCCATGGGTCGCGGCGCGCATCCGGATTCTTTTGCCGACCGGTTGAACCACCTTGCGACCCCATGGGTCAGAAGCCGTTTCGCGAAGGCGGGTATTCCGCTTGCTGAGGAATGCAGCTTTCAGGGCGGCGAGGGCTATCTGCATTTTCAGACACCGGCGCTTTCCGAGCAGACCATCAATCTGGTGTGGAGCGGAATCATCAGCGAAGATGGTGCTGGCGAAAAAGACCGCTTCTATACGGATATAAACTATTCCTGGGATTTCTATCGCGGCCTGAAAACCTGGCAGGAACAGCTCTTCCAGCGGTCGGATTACCGTCACGCGCTGTCCGGTTTTGCGCTGCGGTTCCTGTACAAGACCGGGTCGCGCCAGGCCAAGCGCGGCAAGGGCGGCGGTTTTGATCTGAGCGCGCTGCGCGCCATTCCCCATAATGCGATCCTGCAGCAATTGGGGGCGCCGGCCAATGTGTCGGGCGGTTTCGGCATGGCCGCCGGCCGCGAACCGGACCGCTTGGTGGAGCATATCAACAGCTCTGCGCGCATGCGTGCGCTCACCGCGCTTGCAGCAAGAGCGCGAGCCGGCACTGACCTTTCTGTATTGCGCGCTTATGCAACCCTTTATGCGCCGCATTACTGGTCGTCGCTTGCGGTCGCTGCGGGCTCGAGCAAACGCGCGGACGCCTATGAGGCGGCGCAGGAGGCCTTGGGCGCGGGCGAGACATCGGATGCGTTTCACCGCCTGACTGATTTCCTGTCGCAGGATTTGCGCCGTTTCGACGCGATATTGGAAGCGCAGGATATTGACCCGGACGGCGCCCATCGCGATCGCCAGTCAGCATTGCATGCGATTCGTCAGGCGCTGATGGCGAAAGCGGTGTCGCTGATCGCGAGCGCGCCGCCCTTTTCCCGCCGCCACGACATCGCCCATCAGGACCTGATTGCGATGGTGCTTGAATGGCGCCTTGATGAGGCGATTGAACTGTTGGGCGAAATCTTCCCGGCGCGCGGCGTCGCCAACGGCGCCTTTGAGGGGCTGGAAGAAAAAGTCGAAGATCACGCCTTTGAAGGCGGCGCCTATCCTGAAATTCACCGCGATATTATCGGTCCGTTGCGTGAGATTTCGGTGGTCTCGCGCACCTTGTCGCAAGGCATCGCCAATTTTTACGGGGCGTTCGGCTAAGTATTGAACGCGTCGTAGAAATGTTTGCGGCAAAGCGGGATGTAGCGGTCATTGCCGCCGATTTCGATCTTTTCGCCGCTGGTGACGGCTTTGCCGCTGGCGTCGATGCGTAAATTCATCGTCGCTTTCCGTCCGCATTTGCAGATGGTTCTGAGTTCGCGAATTTCATCGGCGATGGCGAGCAGGCGCGCGCTGCCTTCAAACAATTCGCCCATGAAATCCGTGCGCAATCCGTAGCAGATGACGGGAATGTTGATTTCATCGACAATCCGCGCAAGTTGCATGACCTGTGCGACGGAAAGAAACTGCGCTTCATCCAGAAACACGCAGGCGGCGGTCATGGTCGCGCTTTCCGCCTGGACGATGGCGAAGATATCCGTTTGCGCATCGAACATATGGGCGTCTTTTTTCAGGCCGATGCGTGAGGCGATCACCCCGGTTCCGACGCGGTCATCAATGCGCGCAGTAAACTCAATCGTCTGCATGCCGCGTTCGCGATAGTTGAAACTCGCCTGCAGCAATGTTGTCGATTTGCCGGCGTTCATGGCGGCGTAATTGAAATAGAGTTTCGCCATGGTCAGAAATCTTCGCTGAAGCGGCCTTCGCCTTCAAGCGTGATCGGCCCGGTCATGATGATGTGATTATCCTCCTCGCGCCACTCAATGGCGAGGTCGCCGCCATCCAGCGTGACGGTCGCCTTGCGCGCGGTGAGGCGGCGGCGGTGGGCGGCGACGGCGGCGGCGCAGGCGGCGGTGCCGCAAGCCTTGGTGATGCCGACGCCGCGTTCCCAAACCCGCAGGCGGATCGCATGTTTGCTCAGCACCTGCGCGACGGAGACATTAACGCGCTCGGGAAACAGCGGATGGTTTTCGATCAGCGGTCCGAAACGGTCGAGCGCTTGCGTCTCCGCGTCGTCGACGAAAAAGATGCAATGCGGATTGCCGACATTCACCGCCGACGGTCCCCACAGCACCGGCTTGTCTATCGGGCCGAGTTTGACATCCACAAAGCGGGTGTCATCCATCTGTTCGGCGAGCGGAATTTCCCGCCAGCCGAATTTCGGCTCGCCCATATCGACGGCGATGCGCCCGTTTCCACTTTTGTTGTCGCCGACGCGCTTTGCGTGAAGCGGCGCGCCGAGCGTGGAGAACTCGACTTCGTTGGTCCCGCTTTCCTCCATCAACAGCCAGCCGACGCAGCGCGCGGCGTTTCCGCAAGCGCCCACTTCCGAGCCGTCGGCGTTATAAACGCCCATAAAGACGCCGTCATAACCTTTGCGGCGCTCAATGGTGATGAACTGATCGCAGCCGGGGCCGGTCTTTGGCGCGGCGGCTTTGCGGATCGCGTCTTCGTCAAGCGCCGCCGGATCGTCGCGCAAATCAAGGATGATGAACTCGTTTCCGAGGCCGTTCATTTTCAGATAGGGCCGTCCGGCGAGCATAGTGGCGGTGCGAGCAGCGGCGTCGGTCGTCATGAGATGTCCGTCTACTAAGTCCGTTTTAAAAATGCGCCTTTAGCGCAGCCTCGCGTTTTTCCTGCGCGGCCTTGCTGATGACGTGGTCGGTCTTTTCCCAGTAATGCGGGCGAAAGACCGCCTGCCACAATGCTTTATAGGCGGCGGCGGAGCTTAGCAACCAGTAGGCGGGCGCAGTCAATCCATAGATGGAAAGGCGCCGCCACCCCCGCTTTAGCGGCCCAAGCATCATCAACAGGATAAAAAACAAATTGCCGAAAATCAGCGCGAACAGATTGAGATAGAGCACCGGCGCCGGAAATAGCTGTTCAAGGATTGGCGGGCGCACGGTCACCCAGATCAGAAAACAGGTCCACATGACCGGGTTGATCACCGCGCTGAACACATTCCCGGCCACGAAGAGTTGTACGGCGAGAAAGCCGCGCCATCCGGTCGTCGCAATGATCCTTTGCGGCTGGCGCATATGCACCAGCCAAGTTTGAAGATACCCCTTCAGCCAGCGCGAGCGCTGGCGCATCCAGTTATTGACCCGGCAATTGGCCTCCTCAAACGTGGTCGAGTTCATGACTTCCACACGGAACCCCAGCCGCGCCAGGCGCAGGCCAAGGTCGGCGTCTTCGGTGACATTATAGGGGTCCCAGCCGCCAATATCAGCAAGCACATCGGTGCGGAAGAAGTTCGATGTTCCGCCAAGAGGTATCGGCGCGCCCATACGCTGCAGAGCGGGGAGGAGCCAGTCAAACCACAGCGAATATTCAAGCGTGAAAAGCTTGGTCAGCCAGTTGTCCGATCGATTGTAATAGTTGAGCCGGGCCTGGACGCAGGCGAGTTGCGCGTCGCCCGCGGCGAAAGACGACGCGGCTTTTCTGAGCTGATCCGGCTCCGGCAAATCTTCCGCATCATAAATGACAATGAGCTCGCCTTGCGCGAGGTAAAGTCCGTAATTGCAGGCTTTCGGTTTGGTGCGCGGGTTTCGGGCCGGCAGGATGATCGTGTCGAAGCGCCGGTCAATGCCGAGACGGCGCGCCTCGGCAATTGTTTCCGGATCGTCCTCCTCAAGCAGCAGCTTCACGTCTTTTTTGCGGGCCGGATAATCAAGCTGGTCGATGGCTTGCGCGAGCATCGGCAAGGCGGCGCCGTCGCGATAAAGCGGCAGGAGAATGGTGATGACCGGCAGCGCTTCATCTTTCATGCGGGGCGGTGCAGGGGTGTTGAGCGGCGTATGCCTGCCCAGCACCAGCAACCATAAACGAAAGGCGATGGCGCTGATGAAGTAGACGGTGACGACGATGTTGAACCCCGCCAGCGTGGCGAGCGGCCATCGCCAGGCAAGCGTCACAAGGCCGATCAGAAAAACGGCGAATGACGCAATTTGCCCGGCGGTAAGCAGGCGCTTTGCAGATTCTTCGGGCCAGAGAGAGGCCAGACCGCTGATCGCAGCGAAATCGATGTCGCCGCCAAACCGCTCGAACAGCAAGCGTTGGACGCTGGCATTGCGATGCGCGCGCAGCGGATAAATGTTTTCGCCGCCAGTCGGGCTTTTGGCGGGTTTCGCTTCTGCGGGCGCGCCGCACTTCTCGCGCCGGGTTTGCTCCAGCGCCTTGCTCAAAACGAACTCCACAGACCGAGAAAGAAAGTCCGGCCGCGAGCGAGATTGCGGCCCGCTATCTCTTCATTCATGCCGGCTTGCAGCGACCAGTGATGATTGAAGCGGTAAACGATCGACGGTTGAATTTTGATGATGTCGTAGTCAGCGCCCCCCGGTTCTTCGTTACGCATGGAAACCGTCGCAAAGCTTTCCAGCAGAAGCATCCAGTGATCGCCCGCTTTGGCGCCGAGCGTTGCCTGTCCGCGCAACAGATCGGCGGCGGCGCCGAAGCGCTTGCGGTAGCCGAGTTCCATGGCGGTAAAAGTCTGCACCGGCCCGAAAGTCAGATTGCGCCCGTAAAGCGCGGCGACCTCTAGATCTGCGCCGCTATCAAGCGTGTCGCGCGCGCTGGCTTGAAAGGCGGAGGGTTTGCCCGCTGACAGCCTGACCGACGCCGCATGCTTGTTGTTGCGCAAAAACTGATATTGCGCGTATCCCTCTAATTCTGAAAACCCGCTATCTGAATATGATCCTGTGCTGTTTGTCAGCCATGAGGTTCCGTAAATCGCCTTGCCGCCGATCGTGATGTCAGGGGTGAGGCCGAATTCGAAATAGGTGTTGGTGTCGAGACTTTCAAAGGCGCCGCCATTCGGGTCTTCCGAAGACAGGTCCGTGCGGAAATATTCTGCGCGGGTGATGACCAGCAATTCCCCGCCGGGTCGCGCCCAGGGCGATGCGCGTGCAGGGGCCTGTGCAAGGCAAGCGGCGCCAACCGCCGCGCATAGCGCAAAGGAAAGCCTTCCGATGCCGGAATGTTGCGCCGCCCCGTTTCCCATCCCCCGCCTTTCTGGCTTCTATGGGAGGGAAACTATTTCAGAAAGGGCGAAGACTGGCTAGTCTGAAGAGAATAAAACACAGCATTGATGCAGGCTTATCTTTTGCAATGCTGTCCTATTTTTTCTGTTCATCCTTGTCCGGCATCCGTCAGGAGTGCGGTGCGCCATTCCGGGCGCCCGCGGCGGACGACTTGAAACCGTCAAAATACTGTGACGCCATTGTCATTTGGCAGACTTAATTCCTGCTGGCGCGGACGCGAGGTCCGCCCTGAAAGGAACATCACATGCGTTTTGGTAAGTTCGTCTTCTCATCTCTGCTCGCTCTTGTGGTCGCCGCCGGGTCGGCGCAGGCGAGCCTGATCAAGATTTCTTTTGAAGGTCAAAACTCATCTTCGTCATCCCCTGACAACAATTCACTCGGCAACGGGCTTTCGGCGATTTCAGGTTATGTCATTTACGACACCGAAACCGCACCGACGCCTTTTGTCTCGAACTCAAGCCGTGAAGCGATCAACTATGTCGGCGGCGTCAAGGAATTCGCTTTTGCAACCGGCGGCGTTTCCGGAAAGCGCAGCGGCGATTTCGGCTCGATCCAGGTGTCGGACCAATTCACCGCAGGAAGCGACCGGCTTTCCTTCAATAATATATACCTGTCTCCGTCGGAGATTGTGGGCGAGTTCGATGGCATCAACCGTCTTCAGTTCACGCTTGGCTTGAGCGGGTTGTTTTCGGCGCTCTCCAGCGCGGCTTTGCCCGGCGCGTTCGATCCGGCGATTTTCACCGGTCAGACCAATCTTTCCCTGTTTGTTTCGCTGCTCGATCCGGCTTCCCAGCCGGGCGTCGCAAAGTCTCTCAACTTTAATTTCACCAGCTTGAAAGTTGAAGAAGTCTCTGAGGTCCCTCTGCCGGGCGCCCTCGGCCTGTTCCTGCTTGGCGGCGGCGTTCTCGCTGCTGCGCGCAAGAAAAAAGCCCGCCAATAAGGCGGGCCTTTTGAAGGTCGGAGAAAACGACGGCGATTGCCGTCGTTTTTTTGTCTAGGCCGCAAGCTTGCGGATGACGTAATGCAGGATGCCGCCATTGCGGAAATAGTCGAGCTCATCCGCCGTATCGATGCGCACCAGCATTTCCACATTTTTCGTTTCGCCATTGGCGAATTTGATCGCGACTTTTACATTGGCGCGCGGCTCGATCTTGTCGACATTCTCGATCGTGACCTGTTCGTCGCCAGTGATGCCGAGCGAAGTCCAGCTTTCGCCTTCCTTGAACTGCAGCGGCAGCACGCCCATGCCGATCAGGTTCGAGCGGTGAATACGCTCAAAGCTTTCCGCGATGACCGCCCGCACGCCAAGCAGGATCGTGCCTTTCGCCGCCCAGTCGCGCGACGAGCCAGTGCCATATTCCTTGCCCGCGAACACGACGCTCGGCGCGTTGTCGGCTTTGTATTTCATCGCCGCATCGTAGATCGGCATGGTTTCGCCGGTCGGCACATATTTCGTCACGCCGCCTTCAGTGCCCGGCACCATTTGGTTTTTGATGCGGATATTGGCGAAGGTGCCGCGCATCATCACTTCATGATTGCCGCGCCGCGAACCATAGGAGTTGAACTCCTCAACCGGCACCTGGTGGGATTTGAGATATTCCCCGGCAGGCCCGCTCGCCTTGATCGATCCGGCGGGCGAGATGTGGTCGGTGGTGATCGAGTCGCTGAACAGCGCGAGGACGCGGGCGCCGTTGATCGGCTGCACCGGCTTCGGCTCTTTGGTCATGCCCTCGAAGTAAGGCGGGTTGGCCACATAGGTGGACGCCGGCCAGCGATAGGTCTGGCCGTCGCCGGCGTCGATCGCCTGCCATTTCTCGTCGCCTTTGAAGACGTCCGCATAGCGCTCTGCGAACATCTTCGCCGTCACATGCTTGCGCACGACTTCCGCGATCTCTTTGTTGGACGGCCAGATGTCCTTCAGGAACACATCATTGCCGTCCTTGTCTTTGCCGAGCGAATCCGTGGTCAGATTGACATTCATCGATCCGGCGATCGCATAGGCGACCACCAGCGGCGGTGAGGCGAGATAGTTCGCCCGCACATCCTGTGAGACGCGGCCTTCGAAGTTGCGGTTGCCGGAAAGAACCGAGGCGACCGCGAGGTCATTCTCATTCACTGCTTTGGAAATCGCAGGGGGCAGCGGACCGGAATTGCCGATGCAGGTCGTGCAGCCATAACCGACAAGGTTGAAGCCGAGCGCGTCGAGATCGTCGGTCAGGCCTGCGGCGTCGAGATAATCCGTCACGACCTGGCTGCCCGGCGCCAGCGAGGTTTTTACCCATGGCTTCACAGTCAGGCCTTTGGCGTGCGCATTGCGCGCGACAAGACCGGCGGCGATCAGCACCGACGGGTTGGATGTGTTGGTGCAGGAGGTGATGGCGGCGATGGTGACGTCGCCATGACCGAGGTCGAATTTTTCGCCTGCGACGGCGACGCGTTTATTCGCTTCGCCCGCCTTGCCATATTCCTTGTCGAGCGAAACCGCGAAGCTTTGCGGCGCGGAGGAAAGATCGACGCGATCTTGCGGACGTTTCGGTCCGGCGAGTGACGGTTTCACGGAAGCGAGGTCGAGCGCCAGCGTGTCGGTGAAGACCGGGTCCGGCGTGTCCTTGGCGCGCCACATGCCTTGCTCTTTCGCATAGGCTTCAACCAGCGCGACGCGCTCGTCTGTGCGGCCGGTGGCTTTGAGATAGCGCAGGGTTTCATCGTCAACCGGGAAGAAGCCGCAAGTGGCGCCATATTCCGGCGCCATGTTGGCGATCGTCGCCTGATCTTCGAGCGCGAGGTGATCAAGGCCGGGCCCGTAAAATTCGACGAACTTGCCGACAACGCCTTTCTTGCGCAGCATTTCCACGATCACCAGCACAAGGTCCGTCGCGGTCGCGCCTTCCGGCAATTTGCCGGTGAGCTTGAAGCCGATCACTTCGGGGATCAGCATGGAGACCGGCTGGCCAAGCATCGCCGCTTCCGCTTCGATGCCGCCGACGCCCCAACCAAGAACGGACAGGCCGTTGACCATGGTGGTGTGGCTGTCGGTGCCGACCAGCGTGTCCGGATAGGCGTAGGTTTCGCCCTTGTAGTCTGCGGTCCAGACCGTTTGCGCGAGATATTCGAGATTGACCTGATGGCAGATCCCGGTGCCGGGCGGTACGACGCGGAAATTGTCAAACGCGCCCTGTCCCCATTTCAGGAACTGGTAGCGCTCAGAGTTGCGCTCATATTCGCGGTCGACGTTTTTCTTGAACGCGTCCGGTCCGCCGAAATAATCGACCATCACCGAGTGATCAATGACGAGATCGACCGGCGCCAGCGGATTAATTTTCTCCGGGTCTTCGCCGAGCTTTTTCATCGCGTCGCGCATGGCGGCGAGGTCGACCACGGCGGGCACGCCGGTGAAGTCCTGCATCAGCACGCGCGCCGGGCGATAGGCGATCTCTCGCGTTGACTTGCCGTTTTTGAGCCAGTCGGCGAAGGCCTTGATGTCGTCCGCCGTCACCGAGCGGTCATCTTCAAAGCGCAGGAGATTTTCCAGAAGGACCTTCAACGAAAAGGGAAGGCGGGAAATATCGCCGATATGCTTCGCCGCTTCGTTGAGGCTGTAATAGGCGTAAGTGGCGCCGCCCGCGGAAAGCGTCTTTTTCGTCTTCAAGGAATCGCGTCCGGGTATCATAAAGTCCCTCCGGTTAGAAAAAAGCTGAGAAATTCCGCGCCGTTATGGCGCAAGGTCTGCGCCCTTGCAATGCGGCGATGCGTTTTGGGCCGCCGCCATAGTCGCGACAAATTTCGAACTATGTTATCAGCACTGAAAACCCGTTATTGAACCCGTTCCAGTCCGCTTCAGGGAGCTTCGTTTTCATGCCTCGTCCGTCCTTATCCGTTGTTCTCGCCGCCATTTCCGGCCTCGTCGCCTGCCTGGCCCCGCTTGGCGCGGCCGCGCAGCAGCCTGAAGCCAAGGCGACCTTCCGGGACTGGTCCGTTTTCGTGCGGGAAGTGGATGGGGATAAAATCTGCTTTGCGGCGACCGAGGCGTCCGACAAATCGCCGAAATCGGTCAATCATGGGGACGTGTTTTTCCTCATCGCCAGCTGGAAATCCGGCGCCGCGAAGGAGCAGCCCAGCCTGATGACGGGCTACGCCATGAACACCAAGCCGGAGCCGACGCTCCGGATCGGCTCAGACAAGTGGGACATGTACACCTCGGAAAACGAGGCCTTCATCGAATCCGGGTCGGAAGAACAGCGCCTCATCCGCGCCATGCGCCAGGGCGCCGATATGCGGATCAGCGCCGTCTCCCAGCGCGGCACGGCGACCAGCTATGTGATTTCCCTGCGCGGCGTGTCGGCCGCGCTTGACCGCGCCAAGGCGGAATGCCGCTAGGCGCGGGCGGGCCGTTAAGGCGCGTCTGAGGTTGTCGGCACGTATTTCGTTTTCAACGTCACCAGTTCCTCGGCGATAGTCGGATGCAGCGCAACCGTATCGTCAAAGTCCTTCTTGGTGAGGCCCGCCTTCACCGCGATCGCGACGCACTGAATCATTTCCGCCGCTTCCTCGCCGACAATATGACAGCCAAGCACGCGGTCCGTGTCACCGTCGACAACGAGCTTCATCAACACCCGTTCGCCCGACTCGGTCAGAATATGTTTCATCGACCGGAACTCGGTTTTGTAGATGTCGATATTCTTGAACTCGTGACGGGCTTCATGTTCGGCATAGCCGACGGAACCCACCGGCGGCTGTGAGAACACGGCTTTTGGAATGAACCGGTAATCAGTGGATGTCGGATTGTTGTTGTAGAATGTTTCCGCAAAAGCGGCGCCTTCGCGGATGGCGACCGGCGTAAGGTTCACGCGGTCTGTCACGTCGCCGACAGCAAAAATGCTTGGGGCGGTGGACTGAGACTGCTCGTTGACTTTGATGGCGCCGTTCTTGTCGGTTTCAACGCCGGCGTTTTCAAGGCCCAATCCCGTTGTCACCGGCTTGCGGCCCACGGCCCAGAACACGCAATCAGTGTCGATATGGACACCCGTCGACAAGTGGACCCGCTTCTGGTCGCCATCCAGTTTTTCGATTTTGTCGAACACCGCTTGCGTGATGACGCGGATGCCCTGGCGTTGCAGTTCCTTGTGAACCTGCGTCGACACATCGGCGTCGAAATAGCGAAGGATGTCTTCGCCGCGATAGACGAGGCAGACATCGGCGCCGAGGCCTTTAAAGATGCAGGCGAATTCGATGGCGATATAGCCGCCGCCGGCGACGACGACGTGCTTCGGCAATGTCTCCAGATGGAATGCTTCGTTGGAGGTGATGCCTAGTTCATGTCCCGGCACTTTTTCATCGACCCAGGGCGCGCCGCCGACAGCGACCAGAATGCGTTCGGCGGTGACGTCGCGGCCTTCTGCTTCTAGATGGATCGTGTGGGCGTCTTTGATGGTCGCGCGCGACTGGAAAATATCGGCGCCTGCGTTTTTCAGATTGCGGATATAGATTCCATTGAGGCGATCAATCTCGGCGTCCTTATTGGCGATCAGCGTCGACCAGTCGAAGGAAACATTGTCAGCCGTCCAGCCATAGCCTTTGGCGTTTTGAAAGTCGTGACCATACTCGCTTGCGTAAACGAGATATTTTTTCGGCACGCAGCCGCGAATGACGCAAGTGCCGCCGACGCGAAATTCCTCCGCCACGCCGACCTTGGCGCCATAGCTGGCCGCCAGCCGCGAGGCGCGCACGCCGCCGGAACCGGCGCCGATGGTGAACAGGTCATAATCATAGTTGGACATGGAAAGCCTTACTTCTCTGGAATGAAGCCAATGCGGGTTTCAAAACGCTTATCATTGAATTCCAGCACTTCGAGCTGAAACGTGTTCAAAAATTCGCGATATATCGCTTCAAATACCGGCTCGAGCTTGCCCTCATAGTCGAGCGGGATGCGAATGATCGGCTGTTGCGCGACAAAGACGTCAAAGCTGTCGCCGGTGACTTCCACCGACAGGGCGGTGCGCAGCCAAAGCGATCCTGAATCTTCAAAATTATGAACGGTCAGCGCCAGGCCGAAATGCACCGGTTCAAGCGCAATCACTACGCGGCGGCGATAGCTGAACGCTTCCTCGCCATAATCCTTGCGTGGATCGAAGGGCCCTTCGGGCGGCACGGCGGTCACGCTTTCGGCGTTGCAGCCGAGATAGTCCGGCAGGCCGGTAATCACCGCTTCGCCAAACCCTTTGCAGCGCAGGAGATTTTCAAAGGCCGCCGCGCCATACGCTTTTATGGCGTCCTGCAGTTTTTCAAAGCGGGTCTTGTCCATGATCAATCCGGTTTAACGCGCGGAACGGTAGCGTGGCGGGATGGCGGAGGCAAAGGCGACGAGGAAGTCAAACCCGCGCTCACGCGCCTTCAATGCTGACGCCATCTTCATCGCCATAGATCACCAAATCGGTCATGCCGCAGAATAACCCGCTTTCCAGCACGCCGGGAATGGCGGCGAAAGCTGCCTCGAGCTCTGCCGGGTTCTCGATGCGGCCGAGCCTGCAATCGATGATCAGATTGCCGCCATCGGTTTTCACGGCGTCGCCGTCGCGGGCGCGCACTTCCAATGCCGGATTGGCGTATCCATGATCGGCGAGCGTCCGTCGCATGGCGGCGACGGTGAGCGCCCAACTGAAAGGTGAAATTTCAACCGGCAATGGGAACGCGCCAAGCGCGGCGACGCGTTTTGATTTGTCGGCGATGACGATGAATTTCCTGGCCGCATAGGCGATGACTTTCTCGCGCAACAGCGCCGCGCCGCCGCCCTTGATCAGGTTGAAAGCCGGGTCCGCTTCGTCGGCGCCGTCGACCGCGAGGTCGATGATCGTGGTTTCATCAGGTTCGATGATTTCCACGCCGAGCCGTTCGGCCTGCGCGCGCGTCGCTTCGGAAGTGGGCACGCCGCGCAGGTCCCAGCCTTCAGAAACCAGGCGGCCGACAATATCGACGAAATGGGCGGCGGTGGACCCGGTGCCAAGCCCCAGTGTCATGCCGCGCTCGATATGTTTGGCGGCTTCTTCGGCGGCGAGACGCTTGCCGGCTTCCTTGTCCATGTGTGACTTCCTAGTTTTTCTTGCTTTGATGGCTGGCGTGAAATCTCGCCGCCCATCCTTTGATGGCGGTCTGGCGCGCGCGCGCGACGGCGAGGTCGCCCGCGGCCACATCGCTGGTGACAACTGAGCCGGAACCCACATAGGCGCCGGCGCCGATTTTCACCGGCGCGACGAGCGACGAGTTTGACCCGATAAAGGCGCCCTTGCCGATGACGGTCTTGAATTTTCCGTATCCGTCATAATTGCAGGTGATGGTTCCCGCGCCGATATTCGCGCCGGCGCCGACATCCGCGTCGCCAATATAGGTCAGGTGGCTTACCTTCGCGCCGTCGCCGAGTACGGCTTTTTTGATCTCGACGAAATTCCCGACTTTTGCGCCGGTCTTCAATTCCGCGCCCGGACGCAACCGGGCGAACGGCCCCGCGCTCGCGCCGCTGGCGACCGACGCGCCTTCAAGATGAGAAAATGGCTTGATCTCGGCATTATCAGCGACCCCGACGCCCGGCCCGAACACCACATGCTGGCCAATCGTGACATCCTTGCCGAGTTTGGTGTCGTAAGAAAAATAGACCGTCGAAGGGTCGGCGAGCGTAGCGCCGTTTTCCATTGCAGCTTTGCGCATGCGGTTCTGGAATACGGCTTCGGCTTCCGCCAATTCGATGCGTGAGTTCACGCCCAGCACCTCATCGGCGCCGGCCTCGATGACCGCGCAGCTTTTGCCGTCGGCGCGGGCCAGCGCGACAATGTCGGTGAGGTAATATTCATTCTTCGCGTTTTTGTTGTCGATGTCTTTCAGGCGCGCCTGAAGGAAGCCGCAATCAATCGCCATGACGCCGGAATTGCAGAGCGTAATTTCCAGTTCCTCAGGCGAGGCGTCCTTCGCTTCGACAATAGCGGCGAGCGCGCCTTTTTTGTCGAGTTTCAACCGGCCATAAGCGCCGGGCTCGCCTGGCGTAAAGCCGAGGACAGCGACAGCGGCGCCATTGGCGATCTCGCCGGCGAGCGCGGTCAAGGTTTGCGGCGTCACCAGCGGCGTATCGGCATAGAGCACGAGAACGGCGCCGGAAAATCCATCCAGCGCGGGCAGGGCCTGCAACACTGCATGGGCGGTGCCTTGCGGCGGCGCCTGAATGGCGATCTTGATATCGGGACGAAGAGATTTCGCGAAATCACCCGCCTGCGGCGAGTGTTCGCCGATGACCACCGCCATCCGCTCTGGAGAGAGCGCCGCCGCCGCATCGATCACATGGGCGATCATGGCCCGGCCGCCGATTTCATGCATGACCTTGGGGAGCGCGGATTTCATGCGCGTGCCCTGGCCGGCTGCGAGAATCACGGCGGCGGTCTTGTGGTCTGTCATGATCGGGCTTTCAATTTCCAAAAGCGGGCTTATCTGCGCGGTTCGTCTATCACATTGAGGGCGAAGCGGCCTATGCCCCGAGCTTAAGGAATTGGCGCGATTCTGCGCCGGAATGGCGTAGTGAGCAAAACAGGCAGGGTTATGGCGGAGGATTTGCGCGGATCGGCGCTGATTTTCGATCTTGACGGGACATTGGTGGACACGGTCGACGACCTTGCCGCATCCATGAATCACGCCCTCGCCGCCGCTGGGCTTGAGGCTGTGCCCGTCAGTGAGGTGCGCCATCTGGTCGGGCACGGCGCGCGGCGCATGCTGATGCGCGGCTTCCTTCTCAGCGCGGGCCGTGAGGCGAATGAGGCCGAGCTGGATGAAGCGATGGTCGCTTTCCTCGATTATTATGCGGACAACATTGCGGCGCATTCGCGGCCCTTCGATCATGTGATTGAGATGATAGAAGGGTTTTTGGCGCGCGGCGCACGGGCGGCGATCTGCACCAACAAGCGCGAGGCCATGGCCCGCCTGCTGATTGAGACGCTGGGGTATTCTGAGCTGTTTGATGTGATTGTCGGCGCTGACACGACCATTGCGGCCAAGCCTGATCCTGCGCCCGTAAGACTATGCCTGGAAAAAACCGGCGCTGCGCGCGCGGTGTTTTTCGGCGACAGCGACACGGACATACGCGCGGCGCGGGCCGCGAATCTTCCCTGCTTTATTGCTGATTTTGGCTATGGGCCAATAACGCTTTCCGATCAGGCGGCGGTCTTTTCAAGCTACCGTGAAGTTGCGCCGCTGATCGAAAAAACGCTGATTGATTAGCTGGCTTCGGCGCCTGCCATCTTTGTCGGCATGCCGTTGACCATGTTCGAACGAACATCGGTGCGCGCGGAACGCATGGTTGAAACAGAATCCTTCGTCCTTCATTTCAACCACGACATCGAAGCCGCGCTTGTTCCAGAAATCTTGAATTTTCGCTGCGAGACGGCCAGCGCCGTCGCGATCGCACATTTCATTCATTATTTTACCCCGATCTATGCTGGGACGTTTCCACAAGCGAAATATATAAGAGAAGCTGATTTTTTCAAGCCTTCGTGGTAATTTTTGTACCCGCTCTGATTTTCAAGAAAATGTGAGTTTTTCACGACTTAAGGCGAATTTTATGCGTTTTCTGCCTGAGCTGCGAAATTATATGGCGCAAATAGGACAAATAATATAAGGGTAACTTATAAACACCGAGGGCATATGGAAGTCACGCAAACAGCGGCCGCTCGCTCCATCGGCGAGCGCATCAAGCAAGCACGAAAAACTCGCGGCCTCAGTCAGACTGACCTCGCCAGGCGCATTGGCGTCAGTCAGCCGGCGATCGCCAATTGGGAAAGCGGCGTTCATGATCCGAGGCGGCTCACCCTCGCCAAGCTCGCTGACGCGCTGGAGGCGCCGCTTGACTGGCTGGCTGCTGGCGACCGCTCATCGGCGGAAAGCGACAAGCACGCCGCCGCCGCCTATATCCGCCGCCCGGTGCGCCATGTGCCGGTGATCTCTCTTCGCGCAGCGGCCCTGTTCTCTCGTGACGCGCGCGCTGACCCGCATGTCATGGCGGAAGATTATATTCCGGTGACGCTCGGTCCTGCGAAATTATTCGCGGTCTTCATCAGCGATCCGGCAGTGAATCTCGCTTTCCTGCCGGACACGCTTGTCATCGTCGATTACGAGGACCGCGCGCCAGACGATGGCGATTTCTGTCTTGCTTTGGTGGATGATTCCCTGTTGCTGCGGCGCTGGCGCGCCAACCCGGCGCGCGACAGCGGCGCCGTGCGTCTGGAACCTTATTCAAGTGAAAGCGGCCACCCATCTTACGCTGTCACGCCGGCGGTGACGGTTATTGGCTGCGTGCGGGTGTCGATCCGCGTGCATTAACAAATCACGCCGCCGTTCTACGGAAATCCTGCATGATGGCGGGAAGCGCTGCATGCGCTTCGCGGAATTCGGTCGCCGCCTGTTTGCATAGAGCGCTGAGCGTCGCTTTGCTTGCGCCCGAGCGGGCTTCCGCCTCAATAGCGGAACACGCCGCGCCAAGGCGGCGGGCGCCGACATTGACGCTCATGGATTTTAGCGCGTGGGCGGCGCTGGCGATTTCTTTTTGATCGCCTTTCTTCAATGTGCCGGCAAGCGTTCGTATGGCGGTGCGCGAGTGCTCTTCAAACATTGAAAGCGCGCGCAGGGGAAGGTTCCCGTCGCCGCTTTGCATGGCCGCAATTTGCTCGAGCACCTGGCGGTCGAATACGCTGTTTTCGTCGGCGTCGCTTGTGACCTGTTCCGCCAGGTTGTCCGCCGTGACACCGGATTGCGCGCGCGGGCCTTTCTCCGCCGGAAGATATTTGGCGATGACCGCAGACAGGCTGTCCAATGTGTAGGGTTTGGTCAGATAGTCATCCATGCCGGCGCTGCGCCAGGTTTCTTCGTCGCCGGCCACATGCGCGGTCAGCGCGATGACGGGAACCCGCGGGCGACCGGTCCGAGCCTCCAGCGCGCGGATAGCCTGCGTCGCTTCAAAGCCGTCCATTTCCGGCATGGAGCAATCCATCAAGATCAGGTCGAATTGCTCGCTCTTCACCAGCGCCAAGGCCTCGCGGCCGTCATTGGCGAGCGTCGCGGTCAAGTCGAGGCGCGCCAGTGCTTCTTTCACCACTTCGCGATTAACGGCGCTGTCATCGGCGGCGAGGACGCGCTGGCCGCGGAAGAAAACCCGATTGGCTGTTGCGGATTCTGTCGTCACCAACGCCGCCTTGCCGCGGAGTTTGCCGTCGAGAATGCGGCTGACCTGGTCCACGACTTCGCGGCGGGAAAGCGGCGCGAGAAGAATATCTTCGACAACGCCGCTTTCGACCAGGGCGTCCGGCGCCGCATCGCCAAGTTCGCAAATGCAAATGCGCGCAGGCACCCATTGTGACTGATCTGCGCTGATTGTTTTCTGATAGACCTGATAAAAGGCGGGCGAGGCGAAGATCATGTCCGCATAGGCGATATGCGCGCCAAGCGACCCGCCCTGTTCCACAATATGCGGGATGATGCCGGTTTCGCGCAAATACAGCGCCAGCATTTTCGGCGTTGCATCGCCTTCGATCGCGATGACCGCGCGCTTTTCTTCCTTGACCTGTAGAATGGGTTTTGTGCGCGCGAGCAGTTTCGATTTTGTATTGAAGAAAAACCGTGACCCTTTGCCGGGGCGGCTTTTCAGGCCGATTTCCCCATGCATCGCCTCGACCAGCCTGCGGGAAATCGCAAGGCCAAGCCCGGTGCCGCCATATCTGCGTGTGGTGGTCTGGTCTGCTTGTGAGAACGCTTCGAAGATCGCCGCCTGCTTGTCTTTTTCAATGCCGACGCCGGTGTCGGAAACCGAAAATTCGAGCGTGCAGTCTTCACCTTCCTCGCCGCCGGATTTTAAAGACACGCCGACAACCACATGGCCGTGGTCGGTGAATTTCAACGCGTTGTTGACCAAGTTGGACAGGATCTGGCTGATCCGCACGGGATCGCCTTCAATTTCTTCCGGCGTGTTCGCCGCGACATAGGCCGCGAGGTCGATATGCTTTGACGCCGCGCGTTCCCAGAACAGGCTGACCACGTCGTCGATAATATCAGCCGGCCGCACCGGTATTTTTTCAAGCTCCAGCTTGCCGGCTTCGATTTTTGAAAAGTCGAGAATGTCGTTGATAATGGCGAGCAGGCTTTGTCCGGATTTGGCGATCACCTCTGCGTAGCGCTTGTGGCGCGGCGCCAGTCGCGCTTTGCTTAATAGATCCGCCATCGCCAGCATGCCGTTCATCGGCGTGCGGATTTCATGGCTCATCGTGGCGAGGAAATCTGTTTTCGCAATATTTGCAGCTTCCGCGGCGTCCTTGGCGGCGCGCATTTCGCGGGTCCTGAGCTCGACGGTTTTTTCAAGATTACGCTGATGAGTTTTCAGCTTGCTGTCACGCTCCTGAATATGGTCCAGCATTGTATTGAACGTGTCGACAAGTTGATTGATCTCTTCATCTTCCACCGGTTCGGCGCGCACGCTGAAGTCACCGGATTCACGCACCCGGCCCATGGCGCGGCCGAGGCTTTGAATTGGGTCGGTGATCGCGCGCTGCATTTTCATCGCGATCAGCATGCCGATGCCGCCGGCGAAAACTGCAGCGACCAGGGCGTCATAGACGAGGGTGCCGATGCGCTCCCAAAGCGAGCCGGTACTGGCGTGCAAGGTCAGCGATGCGATCGGCTCGCCATCATGCAAGATCGGGACGCTTGCAGACACGCTGCCGGACGCCAGCATGGAAAGCGGCGAATTCTCCTGAAACAGGCTGGTGGCGGGCGAGTTGAATTCGTCGGTGCTGCCGAGCTCGACGAACATCGCGCCGTTTTCCGCATCGATGCGAACATGTTCGATGCTTGGCAGATAGGAAACAGCACGCAGCGCATTCAGCGTCGCGGCTTTGTCCTTCAAGGAAACAGGTTCAGAGACCGCGCTGGCGAGCACATGCGCCGAAGCGTAAAGTTCGGTGCGCTTGCCCGCGCCGAACTGCGCCGTCTCGCGCCAGACGGAGGACGCGGTGGCGATCACCACCGCGCCGAAAATGGCGACGATGACCAGCGATGTTAACCGTCCTCGTAAGGTTTGCGTGCGTTTTGACATGCCCAGCCTGCGTCCCGCGGCATGCGGGAAGGGCGATCTTCCGCTCAATTGTTTGAAAATTAATTTCTGCCGGAGATTTTGTCCGGCAATCGCCTGTTAAGATAATTTTGCGTAAATTGCCGCGCCGACCGCGCCCTATGGGCCGGGCGGTAAAATCGGCATAGGGAGAGCCGGACAGTCGTGGACGCCGTTAGGACAGTCATACTCGCAGATGATGACGCGATCATGCGCGAGCTCGCAAGCGCAAAGCTGCTTGAGGCGGGCTATCGCGTCTATACGGCCGGCAATGGCGCTGAGGCGCTGACCATCCTGAAAAAGAGCGGCGCTGACCTTGTCATCTCCGATCTCGACATGCCGGTGATGAGCGGTTTCGAACTCACCGAGGCGATCCGCCGGGACGCCAAGCTCGGCGACACGCCGGTCATGGTGATCACCGCGAGCGATCGCGGCGATGCGGTGGACCGCGCCTTTGCGGCGGGCGCCACATCATTCCTCGCAAAGCCGATGAACTGGTCGTTATTTCATCATGCGGTGAAATTCGTCCTGCGCGCCCATGATGACCGCAGGGAGCTGCGCATTGCGCGCGACCAGGCGGAAGCCGGCGCGAAGTTCAAGGACAGCCTGATGTCCGTGATGAGTCATGAGCTGAGAACGCCGTTAAATGCGATTATCGGCTTCGGACAGATTATCGCCGACCAGTTTTCCAAAGAGAACGACAATCTCCATCGTGAATACGCCGATTATATTGTCGATGGCGGAAGGCGTCTCCTGAACTCCGTATCAGACATGTTGCTGGCCTCAGACGCCCGCTCGGGGCCAATCACCCTCAATGAGGCCGATGTGACGCTGGGCGTGCTGGTGGATGATGCGATTACCGGCGTGGAAAAGCCGCTGCAGCTCGCCGAGGCGAGAACCGTCCTGAAAATCTGTTCACGGGATTTCGAAATTTGTTGCGACCGCGCGCTGGTCTCTCGCGCCATCCGCAAACTGATTGACAATGCGGTGAAGTTCTCGCCGCGCGGCGTTGAAATCACGATTGGCGCGGCGGTCACCGGCAAAGGCGATCTCGCCATCATGGTTAAAGACAATGGGCCCGGCGTGAAGGCGGAAAGCCTGAACGACCTTACCGCGCCCTTCGCGCTGCTGGACATGTCCATGCGGCGCTCGCGCGAAGGGCTTGGTCTCGGCCTGCCATTGGTAAAAGTTATCGCTGACGCCCATGGCGGCTCTTTCCGGATCGATTCCAGGCTGGGCGAGGGCACGCGCGCGATCTTTGTGCTTCCCGCCGCCCGCCTCCAGACAGCGCCCGCGCCAAAGGCGCAGGGCCAGACGCCGATTGAAGACCAGCCCGCTGGCGAGGAAAAATCGGCGCCCGCCCCGAAAACCCGCAAACGGGTCGCTTGACGGCGCCGCGCGATTGGCTATGAACGGCGCTCCCCGTCGCATCCGGAGCTTTCGGATCGTGGCGTAAGGGCGCGTAGCTCAGCGGGAGAGCACTACGTTCACACCGTAGGGGTCACTGGTTCAATCCCAGTCGCGCCCACCATTCTTTCTTGATTTCGGCGTTGTCGAGGCGCCCGTAAAGGCGCCTGCAAACGGAGCGGCCGCGCCGGCCGCCGCCGTTCGTTGTGAAAAAACCCGGCATTTGGAACTGACCACAAGCTGGTTTTGTTTTGCCCGGCGGCGGACGCATTGCGCGCGCAAACATACTTAAGGCTTTGTTGAGAGTTTGGGGGCACCTTTATTCTCGGACAGATATCTGTGTTGCGATGCAACATGGCGCTGCAAGTGTTTGTTGTAAATTTGTAACGCCATCGAACGTAGCGCAGTTGGGCGCTACATCGGCTACTGGACGCCGTCATGACGGTGAGTGACAAATAACTTCAGGCTCGGCGGGCGTAAACAGCCGGGACCAAAAAACGCCCCTTTTACAGGGAGGGGCATGATTAGGGGTTAGGATGATGAATAAAGATTCCACGCTACAAGTGTATGCTGCGCGCCTCTTGACGGGTGTCGCACTTGCCGCCGTCGCCGTAGGCGGCGCCGCGGCGCAGTCTGACCAAATTGTCGTGACCGCGACCAAAAGACCGCAAACGCTTCAGGAAGTGCCGTTAGCTGTAACTGTTGTCGATGCGAAGATCATCGAAGATGCACAGATACAGGACTTGATTGACCTTCAGTCTTCTGTTTCATCGTTGCGCGTTACGCAGCAGCAAAATGCGTCGCAAACGAATTTTGTTATTCGCGGTTTCGGCAACGGCGCTAACAACCCCGGTATTGAATCTTCTGTTGGCGTTTTCGTCGATGGCGTTTTTCGCTCTCGTTCGGCATCTGCGCTTTTGGATTTGCCGACGCTTGAGCGCGTTGAAGTTCTGCGTGGCCCGCAATCGACTCTGTTTGGCAAAAACGTGTCCGTCGGCGCCATTAGCCTGACTACGAAAGCGCCGAGCTATGATTGGGAAGGCTCCGTCGAGGCGACCGCTGGCAATCTAGGCGCTGTTCGCTTCAGGGGCACTCTTTCAGGCCCGCTTTCCGAAACGCTGGCTTTTCGAATTTCCGGCAGCACAAACAATCGCGACGGCTCATACACCAACCTCGCAAACGGCAATGACAATCTGAACGAGCGCGACCGCTGGGCGATTCGCGGCCAACTCCTGTGGGAGCCGGCCGAGAATCTCTCTTTCCGCGCTATTGCTGACTTCAACCGGATCGACGAAGTCTGCTGCGGTGCCGTTCAGCTTGATAACTCCGGATCCGCTGCGATTTTCGCGCCGGTGTCGCTGGGTGGTCTAGGGAGAACAATCGCCCCTGCCGGCGATCCGGATGCGCGCCTCGTCGCCGTCAATACCGATCCTTACAACGAACTGGAAGGCAAGGGCATTTCGCTTCAGGGCGACTGGGATTTGGGCTTTGGCGTCCTGACGTCAATCACCAGCTACCGCGAACAAGATGATGCTAACCAGACTGACGTTGATTTTACGACAGCCGATATCGCGCAGCAGCCGCAGACATTGAGCTTGCAGACCTTCACGCAGGAATTGCGTCTTGCCGGATCGACGGAAACCGGGATCGGCCGATTTAACTGGCTGGCCGGCGGATTCCTCTTTCAAGAGGATGTGTCGTTTTTCCAGCAGACCACATTCAATTCTGAGTTCCGCGATTTTGGCGACGCATTGCTGGGCGGTCTTGCGGGCATAAACTTTCTTACTGTTGAAGGTACGTCGCAACTCGCTCAGGGGTTAACGACAGGGCCGACGGCGCTGTTTCCTGAATTCATGCCGGTTGGCGGCGCGGATGCGCTCGCCTTCGGCAGTTCCTTCGCTGAGGGCACCGGGTTCACGGGCGATTACTCACTCGACAACCGCTCCTATTCGCTGTTTTTCCAGACGGATTGGGAAATTACGGACCGCCTGACCCTGACTGGCGGCGTGTCCTACGTAAACGACCGTAAAATCGGTGTTGGCAATACAGTGCTGACAGAGCCGTTTGAGAATTTCGATCTCACGCAATTCCAGACCTCCGGCGGCGCCTTTGTTGCGGCGAATATTTTCGGCGGGCTGATTGGGACGCCGTTTGATCCCGCGAATCCGACGCCGTTTTTGACTGCAGCGGCGACACTTGCAGGGTCAGACCCGATGACTTTCGCGGCTCTTCGCTCTGGCGCAGTGGCTGGCGCCCAGGGCGCGCTGGCAGGGGACCCAACGCTGAACCCCTTGCTGGGGTTCCTAGCTCTCGCGCCGCTTCAGTTCGTCCCTGTGCAAACGCCGTTCCCGCAAATGGGCGCGATTCGTGATTCAGGCATCACTGGAAGCGATGACGGGTTCTCGGTCGATGATGACTTCAACTTCACAGCGCGGCTCGCATATGAGCTGAATGATACGCTGAACACGTATTTCAGCTACAGCACTGGCTTCAAAGCCAGCGCCATCAATCTTTCGCAGGATGGACAACCGCCGGTTCTCGGCACGAATGGGCAATATGGCGGTCGTTTTGCCGGCCCAGAGAGCGTTCGGCTTTTTGAAGTCGGCCTGAAGGCCAATTTTGACCGCGGCTTCATCAACCTCGCGCTGTTTGATCAGTCGGTTCAAGGTTTCCAGTCCAACACATTTGTCGGCACGGGTTTTGTTCTGGCGAATGCGGGTGAACAGACGGTCCGCGGCTTTGAGGTCGATGCGTCTTTCTCACCTGTCGATCCGCTCAATATTACTCTTGGTCTAACCTATCTGGACCCGGAATATAAATCCTATATCGGCGCCCCTTGCCCCTCTGCAGGCGTGGCACCGCTTATCGAGGCAGACATTATCGCTGCCTGCGCCCCTGCGGGTGTGAACAGCTTTGACGCTTCCGGGTCCCGGCCTTCGGGCATTCATCCGGTCAGCGTGACCACGGCCGCGTCCTACACCCATGAAATGGGCAACGGTAACACGCTGACAGGACGGGTAGAATATCTCTACGAAAGCGAAACCAAGCTCTTCGATTTCGGCAACGACCTTTCGCCGGTACGCAAGGTCAGCACCCTCAATGCAAACCTTATTTTCGAACTTGAAAGCGGCTTTAGCGTCAATATTTGGGGCCGTAACCTCAATGATGATGATGCGCTGATCACGGCGTTTCCGACTGTTGCGCAAACGGGCAGCTTTTCTGGTTACGTTGTGGCGCCGCGCACCTATGGCGTTTCGGTCAAAAAATCTTTCTAACGCCGGACGCGTTGAAACGACATGGAAGCGGGCGGCCTTCGGGCCGCCCGTTTTCTTTTGGAGGCGTCCTGCAAGTTCGTAAAATTGTCCGTCCCGCTTTTAGGGGCTCTCAACCGTGCGCGGCGACACTCATCGCTTGCCGCCCTGCCGGGGAGAGACCGATGGCCTTCGCAAAGAAACAAGCGCCGGCGCCGAGAATAAGCGCGGAGCGTCTTGCCGCCATCGCCGGCGGCGGGGTCGGCGCCGTTGAGGCTGTTGAAGACACGGTCGCTTCAGAGCCGCGCCGAATGGTGGCGCCCGATCTTTCCCGCATCCGGCCGCGCGGCATCGAGGAAACGCCGGATCAGCGCAAAAAGCGCCTGACGGTGAAAACCATCAATTTCACCGCCACGATAATCGCCCGGTTCGCCATCATGGCCGGGCTGGGGCTGTTCATCTGGAGCGGCTACGAAATGACCGCAACCATCCATCGCGGCGCGGCTTGCGGCATTGTCCTCATCTTTGCAGATCTCGGCCGCGTGATCATCAAGGCCATGGAGCCCGGCACAAAATAGCGCCGCCGGACAGGCGGCTTGCCGCATCGCACGGTCGTGTGATCGCTTGTGAGGCGAAACTCCCTTGTCTTGGCGCCCCGACGCCCTATTTCCACCGCAATACGGGACCCCACTAGACAGGCATCGATTTGTCTGGGGAGAGAGAACGATGGGAATTATTGAGATTATCTTGTTCGGGTTTATTGCCCTGACGTCCATTTTGGGCGCGTCGAGCCTGTTCCTGAAATCGCGCCGTTAGGGCTGGTCCGGGTGCATAAAATCCCGGGCGATTTTTATCGCACGGTCCCATGAAATACCGTTCTGTTGATCAGCATAGAGCGCATGATCACTCTTATGAAGAACGAGCAGCGGCCGCTGGGTCTTGCCGTTCTTTAGGCCCTGCCAGCGGACGTCGCATTTCAGATGTTCAAAGGGCTCGCCAGGCGGAGTGCGCGAGTAGGCAGGCATGGTGACCGCCAGCCAGCCGAAGCTGCCCATGCCGGATTGATCTTCATGAAAGGTCTCGCGGTAACGCTCAAAATTTTCTTGTGACTGGGTCGCCCACACGCCCCACAAGAATGGTTCTGTCGCGCCATGAATCGGAATCTCCAGAATGCACCGGATGGCGTAGATTGGCTCGCTTTCGGCTTCGGCGGGCTGAAAGCGGAATAAATCATCAGTAATGGTGATCTGTGCGCCGTGTTCCTCTTCCGGCACGTCAAAATAATAGACTGGCTTGTGATAAGCGAAAGACGGACTGCCGCGATGAATCTCGCCGCAGCAGTCGCATTTGAACTCAAAGGTTCTTGGGTTGCGGCCCAATCCGAACAGACGCGCCATCTCAGCTTCCTTTTGCGGACTCTTGATTGCAGCGATGATGATCAACGCCCAGCCGCACAGAAACCCAAGTCCGCCAAGCGGGGTTACCATGCCGAGCATGCGCGGCGCGCCGAGCGCCATGGCGTATAGCGACCCAGAGAACAACGCAGCGCCGACAATGAACGCCCAACCTCCACGGATGAATCGGGTCTGCCCCGACACTGACAGGGCCAGCGCGGCGACCGCATGGGTCAGCGCGTAAAGGGTGGCGGTCTCCCACCATGCTTTTGCTTCGCCAGTTAGTATCGCTTCCAGTCCGTGCGCGCCAAAGGCGCCGAGTGCGACGGCGAGAAATCCGGCAAGGCCAGCGGCGAGGGTCAAACGATTCATGGGAGCTCCTGAGTATTGTTAACGCTGCGCTGATTCCGCCAGTTCCTTGACCGGGCTAGAAAAATGAAACAGGTTCGCCGCGCACAGGCAATAGCCAGATGGGTTCTAGCAACAATGTTCGTCTTTGTTTCGCCGGTAAGACACCCCAACAACGCTCATTCTTATTCGCGAGTCGAGGAGTTGCTGAAGCATACGGCGGCGTCCGTTACGAATTCGACGAGCGATCAATACCGTTATATTGTCGTGTGCTGCCAGGCGCCGCAAAATTGCGAAAGCCATCCAAATGTAGAGTATCACGTCGTCGACTTCCCGCCGCCCGGCGAGGGACGGGCTGGAAGCGTGTCAATCGAAGCCGTGCGGCGCGACAAGGGCGTGAAGATTCTCGCGGGCATCATGAAGGCCCGCGAATATGGCGCTGAGTATATCATGATCGCCGATGCTGATGATTTTGTGCATCGTGACCTTGTCGCTTTTTGCAGCGAAAACAGCGGCTGCAATGGCTGGTATGTGGATAAGGGGTTGATGTATCGCGATGGGGGGGCGGTCATCGGCGATCTCGACGACTTCAACTCTTTTTGCGGCACCAGTGTCATCCTCAATATGAAGCTGATCGAACCTTTTATCGATCCGTCGCTTACGCCCCGCTCTTCGGAGTCGGAAATTTTCGACAAGACCGATGAGGAGTTTCTGACGTTTATCCTTGGGTCGCACCGGCCTGTTGTCGAGTTCTTCGAAAAGCGCGGCCAGCCCTTGGCGCCCTTGCCATTTCGCGCGGCCGTCTGGTTGACGGATAGCGGGGAAAGTCACTCCACCATCAAGTTCAATCGCTTGCCCCGGATCGTCTCGGACGCTGAGATAGAAGACTTTGGGCTGCCGGTAGAGATGAATTCAGTGAAATGGATGACCGCTGCCGTAACGGAACTCCCCGCCTATTGGGCCAAGCATTTCCTCAAGACCTATGTGCTGAAGAAAGCCTAGATTGTGCGGCCCGGAAAAGCCGCCTCCCTGTGACGCACGTCATAGGGCGCGGGGCGCTGGCCGGGTTATCTCTCCCACACGAGGCGCTGGGGGCGCCGAGAAAAAGGGGAGAGACCCAATGAAGAAACTAACCATCTGCCTGGGCGCCATCGCTGTCGCCATAAGCTTCGCTGCATCCGCCAACGCCGCCGCCTATATCAAATTCGACGGCGTCGATGGCGAGGCGAAATCCGCCGAATGGAGCGGTGACCGGACGCTTTATCTCACCACCGAGGACGAGCCGGAGGCTGTGGGCCTGTTGCTGCCTGCGGTGCAAGCGGCGCGGGAAGCCGCCCGGTCCACAAAACCCGCGCGGGGCCGGTCCTTCGAAGCTTTCGAGATCGAGGATGGCGGCGTGCGCTACACCCTTTATGACGCGCAGATCCGGCCAACCGGTGAGGATCGCCGGGTCGAGGTGTCCTATCGCTGCAAGGACTGGACAAATCTGCGCAGCGGCGAAACCGGCAGCGACTGCGCCCAGCCCAAGCGCGGCAAGATCGCCGGACGGGAAGCGACATGGAAGACCGAGGAGGGAACCTCATACTAAGTCTGCCAGTTGAGCCATCGTCGCCGCTGCGCCCGACGCAGCGGCGGTTTTTACGCCGGGCGGCCCCCAGCGGTTGACGGGGCGGGCCGGGTTTGCGAGGTCTGTCAGCGGTTGGACCGGCGAGATGCGCCGGTTATGGACGCGCTTTTCACCTCGTGCCCTTGCCGCCATTACTGGCGGCGCGCGGCGTGACGGCGGCGCGATGAACGGGCGCCCAATTCCGGCGATAAGGCCCGGCAAGATAAAAGGAACACACCATGGCGACCGCAAAGAAAGGCGACCTCGTCGCCATCGCATACACAGTTCGCACCGGCGACGGCCGGGTTGTCGGCGGCACCGAGCAAGCCGGCCCGCAGACCCTGACTATCGGCAAGGCGGAAATTTTCCCGGAAATCGAAGCCGCGCTTGACGGCATGGAAGTCGGCGCCGAGCAGGCGATCACCATTCCTTCCGACAAGGCCTTCGGCCCGCGCCGCCAGGAAATGGTGGTGCAGATCCCGCTTGAGCAACTCCCCGCAGAGCAGGCGCCGCAGCCGGGCATGTCTTTGTCCGCGCGCGCCCAGGACGGCTCGACCGTCAATCTGGTCATCGTTGAAGTGGGCGAGGCGGCGGTCACCGCTGACGGCAATCATCCGCTCGCCGGCGAAGACCTGCATTTCGGCCTGACCCTCGTCGAGATCAAAGAGGCCGCATAGCCCTCGTTCATACGCCTTTGCGCCGCGGCCCGGCGGGCCGCGCGCGCTGAGGTTGGTGCGCGACCGTCGCGCCGTTCCTCCTTGTTCGGACCGCTTTCGACAAAATGACGGACAAGCGGGACCGGAATAAAATTCTCACATAAAATTTCATTCTCGCCCGGTGATTTGGGTGTATAATCGAACCCGCTCGCTGGCGATCCGCCCGGGCGACGCATCCGCTGTGGTTTCGCCGAAGGCGCCATGCGGAGCGTACACATTCCCCCCAACTCCCCTTACAAGGCGCGCATGAACACTCCAGTCCGACATAAATTTCTCTTCATCTCCCTTGATGGTTTGCATGTGGATTGCGCCTGGCGCATCTCGCGTGAAGGTCACGAGGTGCGCTATTACATCGAGAACAAGGCCGAGGCCGATATTGGCGACGGCTTCGTGGCCAAGGTCGATGCGTGGGAGCCCCATGTGGATTGGGCCGACGTCATCGTTTTTGACGATGTGCTGGGCCAGGGCGAAAAGGCCGCCGCGCTGCGCGCCAAGGGCAAGCTGGTGATCGGCGGCACGGCCTATTCAGACCGGCTCGAGGATGACCGCTCCTTCGGTCAGGACGAGATGAAGAAAGCCGGCATCGGCATTCTTCCTTATAAGGAGTTTAACGATTTCGACGAAGCGATCTCCCATGTGAAATCGAATCCGCGCCGCTATGTGATCAAGCCTTCCGGCGAGGCGCAGAACATCAAGCGCCTGTTGTTTGTCGGCGTGGAGGAGGACGGATCGGACGTGGTCCGCGTGCTCGAAGCCTATAAGCGCGTCTGGGCGGACACGATCAAGATTTTCCAGCTTCAGAACCGGGTGACCGGGGTTGAGGTCGCGGTTGGCGGCTTTTTCAACGGCCGCGAATTCATGGACCCGATCAACATCAATTTCGAACACAAGAAACTCCTGCCCGGCAATGTCGGCCCTGCCACCGGCGAGATGGGCACTTTCATGTTCTGGAGCGGCCCCAACCGGCTCTATCGCGAGACCCTGGCCAAGATGGCGCCGCGCCTCGCCGAGGAAGGTTATGTGGGTTATATCGACATTAACTGCATCGTGAACGGGCAGGGGATTTACCCGCTCGAATTCACGTCGCGTTTCGGCTATCCGACAATTCAGATCCAGTCCGACGGGCTCGGCATCCCGCTGGCGGATTTTTTCTACCAGATGGCCTCCGGCGGCGATCCGAAATTCAAGGCGAAGAAAGGCTTTCAGGTCGGGGTGCGCCTTGTCGTGCCGCCTTATCCGTTCAAGGACAAGGAAACCTTTGAGAGCTATTCGAAAAACGCGGCGATCGTGTTCAAAAAACCGTTGAGCGAGGGCGTGCATATTCATGACGTCAAGCGCGTCAATGATGAATGGCTGGTGACCGGCGGCGCCGGTCTCGCGCTTGTGGTCTCCGGGATCGGTTCGACCATGCGCGAGGCGCAAAAACAGGCTTATGGCCGCATCCAGAGCATCCTCATCCCCAATATGTATTTCCGCGACGATATTGGCGACCGCTGGTATGAGGATTCCGACCGGCTCCACACATGGGGCTATCTGCGCGAGAGTTGAGGGCGCCGCCCGCCGCCTGCGGTCAATGCAGGCGGCGAGACGGCATGGCGACGATCTGATGCGCGTCGCGATAGACGATATCACCCGGCGCGTCGGTGATGAGCCGCGTCACCGGAACGCCCGCCTCGTTCAGCAAGGCCGACAAGGCATAGGCGTGGCGGATGCAGTCCCGCGCATCGTCGCGGAACCAGCAAACGCCGTCATAGCGCCGGTTCGACTTCCGCGTGACGACGCCGAAGCGGTTCGGAACGCGAAGATTGTCGTTGAACCAGCGATATTCCGCGCGGATGGCGCGGTCGATCCACCACGGCGCGCGGGGGTAGTCCGCACGGAAGAGGCCGGCCGGAACGCCCCGCGCATCGTCCGCGCGCTGTGGCGTGACGAAACGGATATACATGGCTCATGCTTTCATCCGATGACGGATAAACCCCGCCGCTCATCCCGGCGAAAGCCGGGATCCAGTCAAACAAAGAGCCGGGCTTTGCCCGACATAAATTTTTTTAGTTGGGCCCCGGCTTGCGCCGGGGTGAGCGGGACGAGAAACGCGCACGGCGATCCCGCCGCCGGACGCAATTCATCCGTCGTGATTGATCTTGATGGTGATGAAAGGATTGCCCGCCATTGCGGGCTTTCCTTCCGGTCGCTCCGCCTATCGGCAGAGCTCCTGCCGGAAGGGCGGAGGTGCAAAGAACATCTGTTCTCTCATGTTCAGTCTCCTGATGGTTTCAAGGGTGCGCGGGATAGGGCGTGCAAGGATGGTTGTCAAGCGGGGGCAGTATTGTCAGCAACGGGTGCGTCACTTACGTTAGACCTTCATCAGCATTCGGGAGGGCGACGTGAGTGAACAGCAGATAATACCGGTGTCGAAACTCAGTTTCGGTACGACTTTTAAAATCATCTTTTGGGCGGGCGTATGCATGTGGTGCGCAATATGTATTTTAACGCTGCTGGCCGCGATTGTTGCGCCAAACACCATTTCGGTGAATGGCGAGGAAGCGACCAGTACTGCGGAAGCGCTGGCGGCGGTCCCCTTGTTTCTTGTCATCGGGCTTGTTCTTTCCGCCGGGGGCGCGGCTATCGGCGGTGGGCTGTTGAAGGCCTGCGCAGGATTTTTGCCGTTGGGCGATATACGCTTATCCTCCTGATTGCTTGGGGGTATATGCGGCGTCTCCATCCCCTCATCCCGGACTTGATCCGGGATCCAGTAACCCAAATAAAGCCGGGCTTCGCCCGGCGTCATGTCTTTAGCTGGGTCCCCGCCTTCGCGGGGAAGAACGGGGAGGGGATGTCGGTGCCGATCCACATGCGCCTCCCCACGGCTTGCCCGTGGGGTCTATCACCAGGCCCGTCAGCCTGCGCGCCGTTGCAATATGGTGAAAGAGCAGGAGCTGGGCCCCACGCGTAAAGCGTGGGGAGGCGGTGAGGAGATAGTGTTTGATAGTTTAGGCGCCGGGCGCAGATTTCAAGAAGTGTTGTTTGCGCTCTGGCCGTTATGACGGCGCCAATCGCGGAGAGTATTTTTAGGTGAGGTACCCTGTGGGGCGGGTTAGCGCAGCGTAACCCGCCGCTTCGTCTGGCGACAAAATATGGCGGGCATCGCTTCGCTCAACCCGCCCTACTTGCTATAATCACAATATGACAGAGAGATTAATCATTCGCCGAGAAACCCTTCCAACTCGCCTCTATAAATACTGTAGTTTTGATATCTATGAGAAGTACGTTTCAAAAGGGCGCTTGCAATTAGGAAGGGCGTCGTATTACCGGCGGGCATACGAGGAGGGGAATGGGTTTGGTGATGATTACGAAGGCATGAAGACTTTTTCTGCTCGTAGAGAGCTCACCCATCACGAATTTTGGGAAAACCCTTTTTTGCAAGCTAATTTGCTGTCTGCTGGGTTTGTTAATTGTCCAGGGGCGGAGTTCAAGATGGCTAGGGGGTGAAGTTTGAACTCAGGCAACCTGACGGATTTATATTTTCTCTTTCTACCGAATACAATGAGGCTGCTCATGAGAAATGGAAAAATGATGATGGCTATGATCTTTGCCTTATGGTTGAGGATGTTGAGGGTTTTTTAAAGCAACTTCGAAAGTCGATTAAAAAAGAGATGCTTAAGCGTGCGAGAAAGCAGCTTTTGGCCAGTGATAACGTAAAATTTTTAATTCAGGCTGATTACGTTACATATGTTGATAGGTTCAGCGACTTGGAGAGTTTGAATACTCAGGGTTCTTTTAGCAAAGATAAGTCACGTTATGGGGGTGAAAAAGAGTATCGAATGTTTGGACGAACCCATCCGGATATAAAAACGCCTGATCCAAATTTTTTGCGCCTTAAGGATAGGGCTGTGTCGGCATATTTCCGCCCAATGGCGCGAATTTAAGTCGGTATTTTATTGAATATAAGTTCAATCTTTAGAGGAGCGATAATTATCGCTCATCGACACTCAGGCTGAATACTTTGCAATTGCGAGTTATTCCTAGTCGACTAAATTTTGATTTTTTTAAAATCGTAATGGTGCTCACGGCAATAATTGCCGTGACAAAGTTCAAGATAGAAGCCAGCATATCAAGCGTCGATTGCATTCTACCTCACTGACAAGCCAAACACTCATCATAATCGGTCTTCGCGGCGGCGTTCATCATCGCGGCCATCGGGTCGGCGGCGGCGGCGTCAGCGGCGGCCGCATCATTGGCGGCTTTTTCGCCATTGGCGAAGCCGGCGCGCTGGATTGATTTCGAGCGGCAATAGTAAAGCGACTTGCAGCCCTTCTCCCACGCCATCCAATGCAGCATGTGGAGGTCCCATTTGTCGATATCGCCGGGCAGGAAGACATTCACCGACTGGCCCTGGCAAATATAGGGCGTGCGGTCGGCGGCAAGCTCGATGACCCAGCGCTGGTCGAGTTCGAAGGCGGTCTTGAACACGTCCTTCTCGTCCGAGGTCAGGCAATCAAGATGCTGGACCGAGCCTTCATGTTCGAGGATCGAGTTCCAGACTTCATCCGTGTCCTGACCTTTGGCTTCGAGCAGGGCTTTCAGCGCCACGTTTTTCACCGTGAAGGAGCCCGACAGGGTTTTGTGGGTGAAGACGTTGGCCGGGATCGGCTCGATGCAAGGGCTACAGCCGCCGCAAATGATCGAGATCGATGCGGTCGGCGCGATCGCCATTTTGTGGCTGAAACGCTGCTTCACACCGCGCTCTTCCGCATCGGGGCAGGCGCCGCGTTCTTCAGCCAGCGCCACCGAGGCGGCATCCGCACCCATGCGGATATGTTTGAACAGGCGTGTGTTCCATGACTTCGCCATGGCGCTTTCAAACGGAATGTTCATCGACTGCAGGAAGGAGTGGAAGCCCATCAGGCCAAGACCGACCGAGCGTTCGCGCTGGGCGGAGTAAACCGCCTTCGCCATCGCCGGCGGGGCGCGGTCGATAAAGTCCTGCAGCACATTGTCGAGGAAGCGCATGACGTCTTCGATGAATTGCGGCTCGTCCTTCCACTCGGTGTATTTCTCGGCGTTGATCGAGGAGAGGCAGCACACGGCGGTGCGCTCTTCGCCAAGATGGTCCTTGCCGGTGTGGAGCATGATCTCCGAGCAGAGATTGGAGGTTGAGACTTTAAGGCCGAGATCGCGCTGATGCTTGGCCATCTGCTGGTTCACCGTGTCGGAGAACAAGAGATAGGGCTCGCCGGTCGCGAGGCGCACATCGAGGATCTTCTGCCACAGCTTGCGCGCGGAGACGGTGCGCAGCACTTCGCCGGTCTTCGGCGATTTCAGGCCGAACTCTTCGTCATTGGCCACCGCCTCCATGAAGGCGTCGGTGATGTTGACGCCGTGATGCAGGTTCAGCGACTTGCGGTTGAAATCGCCCGACGGTTTGCGGATTTCGAGGAACTCCTCGATTTCCGGGTGATGCACGTCGAGATAGCAGGCGGCCGAGCCGCGGCGCAGGGAGCCCTGGGAGATCGCGAGGGTCAGCGAATCCATGACGCGGATGAACGGGATGATGCCCGACGTCGCGCCCGCATGTTTCACCTTCTCGCCGATGGAGCGCACGCCGCCCCAATAGGTGCCGATGCCGCCGCCATTGGAGGCCAGCGCCACATTCTCGTTCCAGGTGGAGACGATGTCGTCGAGCGAGTCGTTGACGCCGTTGAGGAAGCAGGAAATCGGCAGGCCGCGATTGGCGCCGCCATTGGACAGGATCGGCGTCGCCGGCATGAACCAGAGCTTGGAGATATAGTCATAGATGCGCTGGGCGTGGTCGGCGTCGTCGCCATAGGTGCGCGCGACCCGCGCGAACATGTCCTGAAAGGACTCGCCGGGGAGGAGATAGCGGTCCTCCATGGTGGTCTTGCCGAAATCGGTGAGCAGGGCGTCGCGGGAGCGATCGACGACGATGTCGCGGACCACTTTCAGGGCGGGCTTCTTGGCATCCTTCGGAGCGTCCGGCGCAGGCTTTTTCTGCGGCGCGGCAATCGCCGCTTCCGCGTTGTCCTGTGTGCTTTCCCGAGTGTTTTCCATGTCCTTGGCGGCTTCTGAAAACGACATGCTTGCCCCGTCCTTAAATCTTTTCGCCCCCGAAAAGGCGCGCAAAAACCTATGCTCCGGATTGCCCAAAAGGGACCGCATCCGGAGCGGCTTTCCAAATCTGCTGTGAATCGCCAGCATCATCCGCTGACACAAGATATAGTGATGGAGGCCCGCCCGATCGTCAATATGAAGTTAGTCGATGGGCAAAAGTTTTTGGTTAAGGAGGTCTTAACGCGGCGCTCTGAGTGCGCCTAAAGGGTTAATCGCCAGAGCGGTTTTTGAGGTCTTCGCCGCCTCGTTTCGACCCCGTATCCCGGCCCTTGGAGGCGTCAAATTTTTTCGCAAAAGCATCCGTGCGCCAGCTTGTCGGCGCCGCAGAGAAGCCTGCATCGACGAATTTCACCGACGAATCGCGCCGGCGCCATTCGGGAATCTCTTCTTCGGTGGAAAATGAGCCTGCGTGATCTCGTTTCTGCGCGCTGATTGCGCCCGCCCCCGACGGCTCCGCCGCCGCCGATCCGCGCGCGGAAGACGTCGACCGCATCCTTGATGCGCCGGGTGATGTCGGCGGGATGCAAGGCGCTCTCGGCGGCGAATCCGCTGCGCAGCGCGGTCAACGCATCGGCGCGGGCTTTCGCCGCCACGCCTTCGGTCAGCGGCCCGGTGAAGATCGACAGGAATGCGCCGATACAGGCATAGAGCGCGCCGCCGAAAATCAGCATTTGCGCCGCCCATGGATATTGCATGATGGCGAGCGCCGCCTGCGGCGCGGCCTCGATCACTTCCGGGCGCGGCACGGCGGCGATGTAGACGCCAAGCCCGCCCAGCGCGCCGCCGGTGAGGAATGCGATAACGGTCGCCAGCAGGTCGCCGCCGGCCCCGCCGCCGCCCGCGCGCCCGAGGAAACCGCGGAACTGGCGCAGCGCCTGCGCGTCTTCCGCACCGGTCAGGAAGCTGATTTCACGAAAGAAAGCATGGGCTTCAAGCGCGGTCAGATGCGCCCGGGAAAGATCGTTCACCGCATCGGCCGGATGACCGCGCCGGTCCATGGCGCCGCGCAGGGCGGACAGCGTTTTATCGAATTCGCCCGCCGCGTCGGCGAAGGCGCCGCCCAGCTTCTCCGCCTCGCGGCAGACTCTGGCATTGTCCGCATTGCCTAGCGCCCGGGCGAGCGCCGCAACGCCAAAGGCGACGCCAAGCCCGGCGCCGGCGACAATCAGAAATGTCTGCATCAACACGGAGGCGTCAGCGAGCGGCGCGCCGCCGGGAATTGTCATCAGCCCATCGGCGCGGGCGGTCAGGACCGCGTTGTAAAGCCAGATCGCCACGCCGAGCCAGCCGAGCCCGATCACCACGCGCACCGCCTGCGCGGCCATGGTGATCTCGCCATTGCGGCGGTCTTCAATCCGGGCGGCGAGGCCATATGCGAGACCGCGCAACTCATCATTGCGGCGGACCATGGCATGGGCGGAGTCTTCCAGCAGGGTGGCCAGCGGAACAGAAGTCTCACGCTCCTCCGCCGCATTGTCCCCGGGCAAAAAGGCGTGAGTTCGGATCGAGCGGCGTAAAGTGTTGTCGGGCGGGCGCGTCTTGTTTTTGCGGCGCCCCGGATAGCCGCCGCAGGGCGCTGTCAGCGCTGGCGCGCATCGCGCTCAGCATGTCGGACGCCTTGCCCCCAAATCCCTTGCCAATAGCGCTCATTGGCGTCCATCCCCTCTGAAATCCGCTGAAAACGGCGGATTTTCCCACGAAAGCTTATGGTAAAGGAAAAACCCCGCCGCGTTAATCCTTTGAGCGGTGGATTGGGATTACGCCGGGGCGAATCGCAGGCTCCGATTGCTGTCGCTGGCGCTTGCGTCCTGGTGATGATCTCGGCCATGACGAGCCGATGAGCATGTCTTTCACCGATTTGATGGCGAATGCGGATTACCGCGATGGAACGCTGTCGCAAACCATCCCCGATGAATGGATGCAGGGGCGCACGACCTATGGCGGGTTGTCAGCAGCATTGTGTCTCGAAACCGCGCGGCGCGCTTTTCCCGATGCGCCGCCATTGCGCTCGGCGCTGGTGTCTTTCATTGGTCCGGCTGGCGGTCCGATTGAGGGACGCGCCAAGCTCTTGCGTCAGGGCAAATCCGTAACTTTTGTCGAGGCGGATGTCTCCGGCGAGAAAGGCATTGCAACGCGCTGCGCTTTTGCATTTGGCGGCGCGCGCGAGTCGGTCTGGAATCGCACCTTCACGCCGACGCCCCACATGCCCGCGCCGGAGGAATGCGATCCGTTTATTCCGGAAGGGTTCGGTCCGCCTTTCTCCCGCCACTTTGATTCCCGCCTCGCCAAAGGCGGACGGCCCGGCACTGGATCGAAAGACCATGATCACTTCATTTGGGTGCGTCATCGCGATGAAAGCGCGAGCGGCATTGTCGCGCTGCTGGCGCTCGCCGATATGCCGCCGCCGGCGCTGATGCCGATGTTCACAGAATTCGCACCGATCAGCTCCATGACATGGATGGTGAATATGTTGTGTGACGCGCCGCAAACGCGCGATGGCTGGTGGCTGCTCGAATCGCGCGCCGAGCATGCGAGCGACGGCTATTCCAGTCAGGATATGCTGGTGTGGAATCGTGATGGCGATCTGGTCATTGCGGGCCGTCAGTCCGTCGCGATATTCGCCTAGGGGACACGATGCGGCTTGCGCAACTGACATTGGTGGTTCGCGATTATGAGGAGGCGATCGCCTATTATTGCGGCGTGCTGGGCTTTACACTGAAGGAAGATGTAAGGCTTTCTGCTCAAAAGCGCTGGGTGGTCGTGTCGCCGGGTGAGGGCGGCGCTGATTTATTGCTGGCAAAGGCGGCGGACGAAAAGCAGGTCGGTGCTATCGGCAACCAAACCGGCGGGCGCGTCTTCCTGTTTCTGCATACGGATGATTTCGACGGCGACTATCAGCGTCTGAAAAACGCCGGCGTTGAGTTTCTCGAATCGCCAAGAGATGAAGCCTATGGCCGTGTTGTCGTGTTTCGCGACCAGTACGGCAATAAATGGGACTTGATCGGGCCGCGCTAACAGACGCGGTCAGCCTTCGATTTCTTCCCGCTTCATCTCCAGCGTCAGCCACTCTTCTTCTTTAGTCGCGAGGGTTTCTTCCGCCGCCGAGAGCGCTTTTGCCGTCTTGTCGAACAACGCCGCGTCGCGCGCGAACAGGTTCGGGTCTTCCAGTTTTGCTTTCAGCGCCGCGATGTCTTTTTGCAAGGCGTCGATCTCGCCCGGCAGTTTTTCAAGCGCGAATTGTTCTTTGTAGGATAGTTTGGCCTTTGCCGCCGGTTTCGATTTCCCGGCGGGGGCGGATGTCTTTGCTTTTTGTTTCGGCGCGGCGCCTTCAAGACCGGGCGGGGATCCGCGCTGCGCAACCATATCGTCATAACCGCCCGCATAACGAATCCAGCGGCCCGGCTTTTCCGGATCGGTAGTGACGACGCTGGAAACGAGATTGTCGAGAAACGCCCGGTCATGGCTGATCAGCAGCAAAGTGCCCTGATAGGCGGAGAGCTGTTCTTCGAGCATCTCCAGCGTTTCAAGATCGAGGTCGTTGGTCGGCTCGTCGAGCAGCAACAGGTTTGACGGACGGGCCAGCGCTGCGGCGAGCGCAAGTCGGCCTCTTTCCCCGCCGGAAAGCGCGTTGACGGGTTGGCGCCATTGTTCCGGCCCGAACAGGAAGTCTTTAAGATAGGTCGCCACATGGCGCTTTTCGCCATTGATGGTCACCCAGTCACCAGTGCCGTCATTGATCGCGTCGGCGACGCGCATATGGGGTTCCAGCCGGGCCCGGCGCTGGTCGAGGGAGACGATTTCCAGATTGGTCCCGAGCGTCACCTTGCCGTCGTCGGGTGCAAGAATGCCGGTCAGCATGTTGACCAGCGTGGTTTTGCCCGCGCCATTCGGGCCGACAAGGCCGATGCGGTCGCCGCGGGCGATTTCAATGGAAAAATCGTCGATGATCTTCCGTTCACTGAAGGATTTGGAGATATGTTCGGCGACGATGGCGCGTTTGCCGGATTTCGCGCCCGCCTGCAAGGTAAAGGCGGGGCCGCCCTCAACCCGGCGCGCTTCGCGCAAATCCTTGCGCATATCCTTGAGTTCGCCCACCCGGCGCATATTGCGTTTGCGCCGGGCCGTAACCCCGTAGCGCATCCAGTGTTCTTCCGCCGCGATCTTGCGCCCGAGCTTGTGCAGGGCGGCCTCTTCTTCCTCCAGAAATTTGTCGCGCCAGGCCTCGAACGTTTTGAAACCTTGTCCCGTCGCGCGCGTGGCGCCGCGATCGATCCAAACCGTGTCGTTGGTGACCGCTTCGAGAAAACGCCGGTCATGGCTGATCAACATGATGGCGGAGGGCAGGGCGCGCAGCTTTTCCTCAAGCCAGGCAATGGCGGGCAGGTCGAGATGGTTGGTCGGCTCGTCGAGAAGAAGAATATCCGGGGCGGCCGCGAGCGCCTGCGCAATCGCTGCGCGCCGCAATTCGCCGCCGGAAAGATTGGCGGGCGGCAGCGACGGATCAAGACCCAACTCCGCCAGCAGCATTTCCACCTCATGGGTCTTGCCGGTTTCATCAAGGCCCGCATTGGCGTAGTCGCCGATCGTGGCGAAACCGGATGCATCTGGCTCTTGCTGCAAATAGCGCACAGTGGCGCCGGGATGGAGAAAGCGTTCGCCGCTATCAGCCTCAACCAGTCCGGCCGCGATTTTCATCAGGGTCGATTTGCCGGAGCCGTTACGGCCCACCAGTGCGATACGCGCGCGCTCACAAACATTGAGTGACGCATTTTCGAACAGTGGCTCGCCGCCAATCGACAGGTTCAGTCCCGAAAGGGTTAACAGAAGGGTGCTCATGATGAATGCGGGAAACTTTTCTATCGGTTAGCAGCAGGGCAGGGCGTCTCATAGGGAGTCTTCTGCGCCGCAGCAATTCTTAACTGATTGTTGCGAGTCTCGTGACAATGCTTTTCTTCCCGCAAGGGTTGCGAGACACGGTTTGCCGCTTATGCACCCGCTAAAACGATATCTCCACGACGTTGACGAACGCGTGCAGGATTTCGCCCAGCGGGTCGGCGTCTCGCGTCAAACGCTGTATCGGATCATTTCCGGCGCCCAGGCGCCCAAACCGCTCCTTGCGCGAAGGATTGTTGAAGCGACCGGCGGCGCGGTCACCCTCGCCATGCTTTATGGCGGGGTAAAGGGCGGCGCTGAGATTATCGCCCTGCCCGTCGCAAATGACGAAGCGCAATTGGATGCGGCCCGGTTGAAACTCGCCATGGCGGTGGTGATTAATCATCTGCGTCCGGCGCATGCGCCGCCGGCGGCGGCGGCGTTGCTGGACATTGCGGCGGAGGCTGCGGCCAGCACCTATGCGGCGCTCAGCCGTCTAACGACCCGTCAGGGTCCGGCTCGTCTCGCCCAAGCTCTGCGGCCAGTTCTCGAAGAAATTCTGAAAGAGTCAGGGACCGTTCCTGCGGCGTCTGCGCTGGATCGAGGGGCGGAAATGGCGGCTGATCTGTATTTTCAGGACCGCGCGCTTCAGCATAGCTGAGGCTGGCGCGTTCCAGCCCCGCTCCATAGCGCTTGACCTCTTCGGCCCGCCTTTTCGCAACCCGCCACATCGTGCGGCCGATGCGGGCGGCGTAATTATCCTCATCCGTGCTCAAGTCAGAAATCTCTCATAGGTTGTATTTTTGTCTGGATTTCACCTTTATTCGCGCTAAGGTTGTGCAGTTGTCTGAGTACCACATTTTTTACTTACGAGGATAAGAAATGAAGGATCTCCGAAAAGAACAGTTAGCGTTGTTGCGTTTTGAGAAGCAAATTACGGGCCTCGCAGCGACTCTTGCCGCGGGGGCGGTGATCGCTAAGGGCGTGGATGGCAAGTTTCATGCAACCCAGGGGGCGGAAGCCTATGCGCAGATACAATCAGCGCTGGTCAATCTCGCAGCCGTCACCGGACAAGCGCATGACGCGCTGGGCCTAAAGGCGATGGAAGTTGGCGCGCATCTGCTTGAAGCCGCTGGCGGCGGACGGCCCAAGCACGATGTCGACGAGAGTGTGAAATTAATTCTGGGGATTGGATAACTATCAGTCTTTACGCCGGTCTTATCGGCGTCATGCTTTTTATCGGATTTCAAGCGAGGTCGCCGCAAATCGCGGCGGCTTCGCGACTTGTGTCGCTCAATTGGGCCTATACGCTACAGTTATGGATGGTTGCCGATGGCGTGGTGCTTGCGGTCTCCTATGCATCAGTGGATGCAGCCACCGCACTGGCGCTTTATCGGATGTCGCAGCGTCAGTGGTTCCCGGCGCCGCTGGTTTTTCTGCATGCGTTTCTGGCTCTTTACAATCTGTATACGGCGTTTCTGGACCCCAACAATTATTGGATCGTGTTGGCGTTGAACCGGATTTTCGAGATTGAAATATTCTATGTCGCCGGTTGCGGATTATACCGGATCACAGCGATGCGGCGGCCCGGCGTTAAAGCCCCAGAATAAAGTCTGCGATATCACTATGCGCGGCTTTCGATTCTGGCAGACCCCAATTCATATGAAACAAGTGATAAAGGCCGTCAAACAGTCGCAAGGTTGAGTTGACGCCGGCGCGGCGCGCGCCTTCCGCGAATCGCGCGGCGTCGCCGAGCAGGACTTCCCGGCTGGCGACATGCACAAGGATAGGCGGCAAGCCTCGAAAGTCGCCGTAAATCGGCGACACGCGCGGGTCTTTTAGTTTTTCTCCCGGGGCGTAATACGCGAAAAGCCGGCGCGCATTGCGGCCGCCATAAGACCGGATCAATGGATCGTGACCGTCCAGCGTCGTGTGTGTGTCCGATGCGCCGTCGCCATCAAGGGCCGGCGATACAAACACCATGCCTTCAGGAAGTTTTGCGCCTTCGTCACGCCATTTCAGTGCTGCAGCAAGGGCGAATGCGCAGCCCATGGAGTCTGAAAACAGCACAACGCGCTTTTCCGGTTGTTCAGCAAGCAGGGTTTTGTAGACCCGGTCGATCTCTTCGATCTGTACAGGAAACCGCGCTTCCGGCACTAGCGTGTAGTCCGCTCCCAACGCCTCAATGCCGGTTAGCTGACAAACCGGCAAAATCATCGACGCGTTGACGCGCGGCGAGCCGCTGACCCCGCCGCCGCCATGAATATACAAAATAAGCCGGTCGCTGGTTCGGGTCTTTTCTGTTTCATATTGAACGCAGTTGACCCCGGCGATATCCACATCGCTCATGCGGTAAGTGAAATCGAGTTCCTCCTGCGCTTTCGCCCAGTCCTGATGGGCGAAGTGGCGGGCGACGCCGCGCGTGAGCGGATTCATCCAGGTTTCGATTGCGGGATAGGCGCGCAAATTCGGAATGCGCTTGCGCGCATGTTCGCTCATCGCTTTGCCAAGTCGCCGCGACGTCAACGCCATTCCAAGACCTATATCTAAATAAATGCGCAAGTCGCGCGGGAAACCTGATTTTCACAATGCGCGGAAAACATCAGGTTAATTGCAACCATAAGTATGCGTGTAAAACCAAAAACGCCGGCGCATTTCCGTGCGCCGGCGTCATTTTGGTAACAATCATGAACGAATTTTAGGGTTCGTGGCCTAACCGCCAAAAAGTTTCGACCATTCGCGGGGCTGGCGCTTTTTCCAGCCGCCGCGATGCCAGGCGTCGGAGACAATCAAGGGCGCAACGGATGTCGCTTCGGCGAAGACCATCTGTTCGTGCACCGTGGAGACTTTGCCCCAGCTTGCCGCTTCCTGCAGTGTGGAGGACGAGCAGGCGCCGTCACGCACATCGGCGACGGTGATCTGCACGGCGTATTTATGCACTTGAACGTCGTCATGGCCGAGAATTTCGGCGCAAACGACGGTGTCCTGCGCGAAGTTCTTCGGCACGCCGCCGCCGATCATAAACAGAGCCGTTGTGCCGGCTGCGAGCTTGATCTCGGTGAGTTCGCGGAAGTCGCCCGCAGAGTCGATAGTGACGAATGGTTTGCCGGCCTTGCGGCGCTCGACCTGATGCTTGACGATGCCGAACCCTGCAGAGCAGTCGGAAAAGGCCGGCACGAAAATCGGCACATTTTTTTCGTAGGCGCGCTGGATCAGCGAGTCTTTTTCTTGGCGTTGCCGGCGGCGAGCCATTTGCCGATTTCATATATGAATTCGCGCGAGGTGTAGGGGCGCGGCTCCAGTTGTTCGCAGATTGCATAGATCGTGTGATCCACATTCTGCAGTTCTTCTTCGTCGATATAGGTGTCGTAAATGCGGTCGATATAAAGCGAACGCAGCGTGTTGTCGTCAGGGATTTCATTGGCCTGATAGTGCTTGAAGCCGAGGGCTTCGAGGAAATCCATATCGATGATGCAGGCGCCGGTGGCGACGATCGCATCGGCCATATTGTACTCAACCATGTCGCGCCAGACATGCAGGCAGCCGCCAGCGCCGGTCGAGCCAGCCATGATCAGCCAGGTCGAGCATTTCTCGTCTTCCAACGCCATGTTGAGGATCTGTGCAGCGCGCGCGGAATCGCGGCTGGTGAAGCTCATCTTGCCCCAGGCGTCGATGATCGGGCGCGCGTCGAATTTGGTGATGTCGATATGTTCGACCGGCGTGGCGAGCAATTCGGCTTTACGGTTGTCTTGTGGTTGGGTCATGAAGTCGGTCCTTTCTGGTAACCGGGATTGAAGAATCCGGATCCGGACCGCGTCTGGTCGTGGCGACGCGCGGAGGGCCGTTATGTGCAGCGCTCATCTAACCGATGAGCGCTGCAATATCCAGCGGCAAGGCTGAAATCTTAAAACTCGCCGACAACCGCGACTGGTTTCGGCATTTTGACGACGGAGCTCGTCTCGGTGAAGACGCTCATCATCGGCGCGTCCTCCGCGATGGCTTCGACATATTCGCCAAAGCCGTTGAATTTTGTCGCCAGCGCGGCGCCATAGGCGCCGGTCATGCCGACTTCGATATAATCGCCTTCGCTGATATCGGCGGGCAACAGGAACGGGCCTTCCATCGCGTCGATGGAATCGCAGGTCGGGCCGTAAAATTTGAACGGCCGCAAGGGCCGGCGCGGACCGCCCTTTTCGCGCAACAGCTTGACCGGATAGACCAGCCCGTCATGGGCCGCGTCGAACAGCGCCCCATAAGAACCGTCATTGAGGTACAGCGCATCGCCTTTGCGAAGCTCCACGCGGACCACATGGCTGCCTGCCTCGGCGCAAAGCGCGCGGCCGGGTTCGCACCATAGATCAGCGTTTTCGAGCACCGGCATCTTTTCAAACGCCGCCTCGATCTCCGTCATATAGTCTTCCAGCGGCGGCGGGGTGAGGCCCGGATAGGCGACCGGAAAGCCGCCGCCCACATCGACAATGTCGATCGTCACGGTGGCGTCGCGTATGATTTCGCTGACCGCTTCCATGGCGACGCGCCAGGCTTCCGGGCGCATGCATTGCGAGCCTACATGGAAAGAAACGCCAAGCTCCGCCGCAATCGCGCGGGTCTCGCGCAAAAGCGACACGGCTTCCATGCCGGTTGCGCCGAATTTGCCGCCGAGCTTGTGTTGGGCGTAGTCGGAGCACACGGCGAGACGCACGATCAGATGCAGGTCTTTTGCGCCGCCGGTTTCTTCGACGATCTTGGTTAGTTCTTCGCGGGAATCGAGCACGAAAATCCGCACGCCATAATCGAAATAGGCGCGACGGATCGCAGAACGGGCCTTCACCGGATGCATGTAAGCCAGCGTGACATCGTCAAACCGCTTCGCAACCAGTTCGATTTCCGGCAGGGAGGCGACATCGAACCAGCGCACGCCGGCGGCGTAAACCGCGTCGAGCACAGCCGGATGTGGGTTGGCTTTCACCGCATACAGAACGTCGCCGGGAAAACGGCGCACGAACCAGTCGGCGGCTTTACTCGCCGCATCAGGCCGAATGCAATGGACAGGAAGGTCCGGACGGTCCGCTAGGACCAGCGCAAGCGCAGATTTGTGTCTTTCCATCTCATGGAACCTCGCAACGGCAGCTACAACCAAAGCGCCATTCTTGCGGAGAGGTCCCATGGGAATGACGAAAGCGCCAAATAAGAACCGCGGCGGGTCATGTAAAGATAAAAAATGCGCATGGGGTCGATTATTTGGCCGGGCCTGTCAGCACTGCCGGGATCTGGCTGCTAACATATTGAAAATACGTAAAAATTTTTGATTCAGACGGGCCTGTCAAGCTTGTAAAACTGTAATTTCCAAGGCCGACTATGGCGCTGTTGCAATGTTATCCAAGTGAAAGGGGCACGCCATGGGCGCAGATATCTCCTTCAAGAAACAGCTTGCGGGCTATCGCCTCGCTACAGCAGAAATTCTTTACCATCTTCCTGACCATCCGGGCCTCCTACAGTCCTATGTCTGGCAGGATTACGACATCGCCCCGAAATACCCGGTGCTGTCGAAATTCCTCACCTTCTGGACAGCCGAACTTGAGGGGCCGCTTCACTCGGTCCGCGTCGCAGGCAAGCACCTGATCAGTGCGGCGGAATTACGGAATGTGAGCGAGTACGGATTGAATTAATCGCCTCTTAGGAAGGAATCCCTTTAGTTTCGCTTTGAAAAAGGCGAGCGCTCCGTGCCCACAATCTATGACCTCAAGCCCAAATTTCAGGCGCTGCTCAGGCCGTTCTGCGCCAGGCTAGCGGCGGCAGGCGTCACCGCCAATCAGGTGACCGCGATCGCCTGCGGACTGTCGCTCGCTCATGGCGCGGCGCATCTGACAGCTCCCGGCGCGAAGTGGGTGCTCATTCTCTTGCCGATCGTGCTGTTCATTCGCATGGCGATGAATGCGGTGGACGGCATGCTGGCGCGGGAATTTGGGCAGGCGTCGAAGCTGGGCGCCATCCTCAACGAACTGACGGATGTGATTTCCGATGCGGCGCTATATCTGCCTTTCGCGTTCATTCCCGGCCTGCCGGCGCCGCTGGTTGTCATTGCTGTGCTATTCGGCGTGATCGCGGAAATGACCGGCGTCATCGGCGTCCAGATCGGCGCGTCGCGGCGCTATGACGGACCTCTCGGCAAATCCGACCGCGCGTTCTTTGTTGGCGCGCTCGCCATGCTGATGGTGTTTTTCGATCCCGGGCGATGGTCAACCGTGCTGATCGCCTTTGCTTGCGCGCTCGGCCTCGCAACCATCGTCAATCGGGCGCGCGCCGCTTTAAGGGAGGCAAGCGATGCAAATTCCTGACGCGCTTCCTGAGAATGTCTTCTACGCCATAGCGGTCATTTACGCCCTGCTGGCCGTCGCCAGCATCGTCGTTGCGGTGTTGAAACGAACCTCTCCCGGCGAGGGGACCGTGGAGCTTTCCCGGCGCGTGACGTCATGGTGGTTCATGATCACCATCTTCGCCGTGGCGATCGTGACCAATCGCGTCGTCTCGACGGTGTTTCTCGCTTTCATGACGTTCCTCGCCTTCAAGGAATATCTGTCGCTGATCCCGACGCGCCGGGTCGACCGGCTGATCCTGCTGTTCGCCTACTGGACCATCCCGGTGCAGTTCTATTTCGCGCACCGGAATGAATACGGACATTTCCTGACCTTCATCCCGGTATGGACGTTTCTTTTCCTGCCTATGGTGATGACGCTGATCGGCAAGACCGAAGGGTTCCTGCGCGCGGTGGGGACATTGAGCTGGGGGCTGATGATCACCGTCTTTTCACTCAGTCATACAGCGATGTTGCTATCAACGGATCAGAGCATTGCCGGTCCGGCGGGCGGCGCGGGGTTGCTCTTGTTTCTTGTGGCGTTGACCCAGTTCAATGATGTGGCGCAATTCACCTGGGGCAAGCTGTTCGGCAAGCATAAGATCGTGCCTCGGGTGAGCCCGAAAAAACTTGGGAAGGCTTTCTCGGCGGGCTGGCGTCAACCATTGTCGCGGCCGGGCTCGCCGGGCCCTTTCTGACTCCTATGGCCTGGTATTACGCCGCCATCGCCGGCGCCATCATCGCCATTGCGGGTTTTCTCGGCGACATCACCATTTCCGCCTTTAAACGCGATCTGGGCGTGAAGGATTCCGGCGGGCTCATCCCCGGCCATGGCGGCATTCTCGACCGGGTCGACAGTCTCACCTATGCCGCGCCGGTGTTTTACCACGCCATGCATTTCTTCGTCTTCAGCGGGCGGGTCTGATGAAGCGCGCGCTGCAATATGTGTTTTTCCTCGCGCTGGTGCGCCCGGTCCTGCTGATCATCCTCGGCATGAATGTGCGGGGGCGCGAAAACCTGCCGGTGAAAGGTCCGGCAGTGCTGGTGGCCAATCACAATTCTCACTTGGATACGCTGACCTTGATGGCGCTATTCCCGCTAAAGGACCTGCATCTGCTACGGCCTGCGGCGGCGGCGGATTATTTCCTCGCCAATAAATGGCTCTCCTGGTTCGCCTCGACCATCATCAACATCATCCCGCTGGCGCGGGGCGCGGTGAAAAGGAACCCGCTCGCCGATCTCGAAGCGGCCCTTGATCGCGATGAGATTCTTATTCTGTTTCCGGAAGGCTCTCGTGGCGAGCCGGAACAGCGCGCCGCCTTCAAGCGCGGCGTCGCTTATCTCGCCAAGTCGCGGCCCGACGTCCCGGTCTGCCCCGTCTTCATGCATGGTCTTGGCAAGGCGCTGCCCAAGGGGAGTTTCTTTCTGGTGCCGTTCAATTGCACTGTAGCCGCCAGTGCGCCGATGAGTTGGACAGGCGATGCGCAGGGTTTCATGACCGAGCTGGAAGCGCGGATGACGGATCTCGCCGAGCAGGGAAATTTCCAGCCATGGGAATGAGTGGCCCCCGGCTCTGGGTCACTGGCGCGATCCTGTGGGGATTTGCGGAAGCGACATTTTTCTTTGTGGTGCCCGACCTCCTGCTGACGGCGGCGGTGCTGGTCTTCGGTTTTGCGCGCGCTTTTCGTTTCGCGCTCACCGCGGCTGGCGCGGCGGCGCTTGGCGGCGCCGTTATGTGGGTATGGGGTGCGCATGACCCTGAGGCCGCGCGGGTTTTTCTGCTTTCCGTCCCATTGATCGGTGAAGATTTGCTGTTGCGGGTGCAAAGTGAAATGGCCTGCATATGGCCGCTGGAATTGACGCTCGGCGCCATCTCCGGCGCGCCATTCAAGATCTATGCGGTGGAAGCGGGCGTGACCGGCGTTAACCCGCTCGCTTTCATCATTGTCGGCTTTTTGGCGCGGCTCGCGCGGTTTTCGCTTGCTATCACCCTCACGGCGTTTGGTGTGACGCTCGCCGCGCGCCTTGGGTTCAAACGTATCGCGCCGCTCGGTCTCGCACTCATCTGGGCCGCGATCTATGCGTCTTATGTGCATCTGAGGCTGATCGCTTAAAACGCCAGTGTTACCCGATTTTAACGCAGCGGCGGCGATTCCGCGCGCTCGCTTGTTTTATCCCGCAGGCGCAATGGGGTAGGGTCGCCGCCGAGATCAATCACGCGTCGAAAAAGGAGCAACAGCGTGCGGATTACTGTTTTGATGATGGGGGCGGCCTCACTGGCGCTTGCCGCGTGTGCCCAAAAAGAAGACGCCCCGGAAGCGGCGGCGGAGACATCGCCCGCCGAAATCGCTGCTGAATTGCCTGATGAGGCAAAAACCAGCGCCGAACTAACTGCGGATTTTGAGAAACAGGCGGCGGAAAATCTCGCCGCCGCGAAAAAATTTCTTGAGGAGAACAAGAGCGTCGAAGGCGTTCAGGTTTCTGAGTCCGGCCTTCAGTGCCTGCCGATCAAAGAGGGCGCGCCGGGCGGCCTGACCCCCACCTCTACGGATCTGGTGGTGTTCGAATTTGCGATGGCGACCAGCGACGGTGTCGAGTTCAATTCCTCCCGCGCTATGGGCGCTGCAGCGCAGGTCCGCGTCAATGAAGTGGCGCTCGATGTCCCGGGTCTCGCCGAGGGCCTGCAGATGATGAGCGAAGGCGATCAATATCGCTTTTTCATTCCGCCTGAGCTCGCTTATGGCGACCGTGTCGGCCCCGGCGCGCCCTTCGGTCCGAATGAAGCGCTGATCTTTGATGTGGAGTTGATCAAGGTGCAAAGCCCGCAACGCAACCTTGAGCTGGCGAAAGCCTTTCTTGCCGAAAACGCCAAGAAAGACGGGGTTAAAACCACGCCTTCCGGCTTGCAATATCAGATCCTCACCGAAGGTTCTGACGACGGCAAAAGCCCCGCAGCAAGCGATACGGTCCGGGTTCATTATCAGGGCACGCTGACCAATGGGACGGAATTCGACAGCTCCTATGCGCGCGGCGAACCGATCGAGTTTCCGCTCAATGGCGTCATCGCCGGTTGGACCGAGGGCGTGCAGTTGATGAGCGAGGGCGACAAGTTTCGCTTCTTCATTCCGCCTGCTCTCGCATATGGAGAGCGCGGCGGTCCGGGCGGGTCTATCGGACCGAATGAGGCGCTGATTTTCGAGGTTGAACTCATCGCGGTGAAATAGAACTACGCCCCATTGCCGATCTGCATTCACGCCCCCGCTTGTTCGCAAGCGGGGGTTTTGAGTCCGCGAAATAGACCTTCCGTAGGAGGATCAGCGCCGTGATGGCCCTGATGCGAACTGCATTTTTTTTATTGTTCGTTTACTCGCATCAAGATAAGGGGGAATCTTGCTGACGAATGGTCAGTGTTTAAGGGGATGTCCTCCGATGAGAAAAGCTGTGAAGAAAGCTGCGAAACCTGCAGCGAAAAAACGCACGGTGAAGGCGAAAGCTAAAACCACCAAGAAGAAAACGACCGCAAAAAAGACAGCCAAGAAAGCTGCAAAGAAAAAAGCGCCAGCCAAGCGTAAGGTAGCGAAGAAAGCTCCAGCCAAGCGCAAGACGGCGAAAAAAGTAAAACTGACGGTCAAGAAAAAGCCGGCAGCGAAAAAGACGGCCAAAAAAGCCGCGAAAAAAACGACCGCCAAACGCAAGACGGTCCGCCGCAAGAAGGCAGCTTAAGCCGGTCTGGCGCATTGTTGATGCCCCGGCCTTGTTGTCGGGGCATCCACGCCGCCTCTTTCGGGCGAGGTTAAAACCCGAATTTTCCTTAGATTCCAGCAAGAAAGACTGACGCCGAGCGCTCATTGCGCTTGCGTGGAGGCATGCTTTTCGCGCAGTTTGCGCGCATGAGTGATATTGCAGAACAGCTTTCCTGGATTTCCCGTCTCGTTGCTTTCGACACCACCTCGTCGAAGTCGAACCTCGCATTGATCGAAGACGTCGAAGCCTATCTCGACGGACTTGGCGTCGAGTCCTTTCGGGTTCCCAATGATGACGGCACGAAGGCCAACCTCTATGCGGTGGTCGGCCCAAAGGTCGAGGGTGGCGTCGTCCTCTCCGGCCATACGGATGTTGTGCCGATAGACGGCCAGAACTGGTCGAGCGATCCGTGGACCGTAACCGAGCGGGACGGCAAGCTTTATGGGCGCGGGGTCGCCGATATGAAGAGCTTTTCCGCCATCGGCCTCTCCCTTGTGCCTGAAATGCTCAAAGCAGGGCTGAAGCGTCCAGTCATCTTCGCGCTCTCCTATGATGAGGAGATTGGCTTGTTCGGCGCGCCGAGGATGATCGCCGAGATCGCGGAGAAGGCGCCGACGCCGTCCGCCGTCATCGTCGGCGAACCGACCAATATGAAGGTGATCGACGGCCATAAGGGCATGGGCTCGTTCAAGGTGAAAGTGACGGGCTACACCACCCATTCGAGCCAGACAGATCGCGGCGTCTCCGCGGTAGAGGCGGCGGCGAAGCTGATCACCAAAATTTCCGATATGCGCGAACGCCGCGCCGCGCATGCTGACAAGGCCTCGCCCTTCAATCCGCCCTATTCGACGATGACCGTGAATGTGGCGCATGGCGGCACGCAGTTGAATATCATGGCGGGCGAAGCTGAATTCCAGTGGGATATGCGCGTCGTTCCCGGCGACAGTCGCGAAGACATTATCGGTGAGTTCACCGATTATGCCCGCGGCATAGAGGCGGAAATGCGGGCCAAGGCGCCGGGCTGCCGCATTGAAATCGAACAGATGAGCAATGCGCCCAGCCTGGGCCCGACAGACCACAATCCCGCCGCCGATCTCGCCAAGGCGATTACGGGCCATAACAGCACGGAAGTCGTCGCCTATGCCGCCGAAGCGGGGCAGTTTCAGGAAGCGGGCTTTTCCGTCGTCATTTGCGGGCCTGGCTCCATCGACCAGGCGCACCAGCCGGACGAATTCATTACGCTGGAGCAGGTGCGTGCAGGGACGGTGTTTATGCGCCGGCTCATCGAGCGTTTGAGCGCATCCTGACCTTTCCGTCCGTCCTGTTCGCAAGACTTTGTTAAGCTGTGTAAGGGGAATGTATCTAAACCCCCGGCTTAGAAGGGCTTTTTCGCCGTTTTTACATTTTGTTGACGCTGTCCTGCGAGCTTTCCGGAAAGGCGATGCCGCCGCTCCGAAGGAATGCAAGACGTGAAGACAATTACGCAGTGCCGCGCATGTGGATCGAAAGCGCTAACGTCGGCATTCTCAATGCCGCTTGGTTCGCGCAAAGGCCTTTCGCGCAAGCATGACGCATCGGCGGACTATGTTCTGTGCGATCCTTCGCGCGACGCGCGCGCCTGCGGATTGTTGCAATCCGCTCATGCTGAAGACGAATTTTCCTATTTGCGATCCGGCCATCATGCCTCGACCCGCGATCATTTGCGCGCGGTGGCGACTGAGGCGCTGGAAATGATTTCCGGGCGTGATTGCTCCGCGCTGGATATCGGGTGCAGCGACGGCACGCTTTTGTCCTTCTACCCGCGCTGGGTCGAGCGGTTCGGCGTAGATCCGTCCGAACATATCGAAGAAATTGGTGATTGGGCGTGGACCGGCAAATCAGCGTTTCCGTCCAAAGACGTGGACGCCGCCTTTGGCGATAAGCGCTTCGACATCATCACTGCGGTATCCGTGTTGGAGCATGTAGGCGATCCGCGCGAATTTCTTGCGCGAGTGAAAACACTGCTTGCTGATGACGGCGTCTTCGCGCTGGAAACGCTCTACGCGCCGATGGTGCTGACCCGCACTTGCGTTGAAACATTGCAAGCGGGCGTTTCAGCGGTCTATTCGCTGTCGGTGACCGAATGGCTATTGCGCGAGGCCGGGCTGAAAATTTTCAAAGGCGCGCTCACTTCGAAAGAAGGCGGCTCGATCTCGATTGTTCATCACCCATGCCGATTTTGAAGAATATGACTTTGATCCCTGGTATGAGCGGTTGGCGCGGCTTTGGGACGAAGAGAACGCGCTCGCCATGCGGGCGATGCAACCCTATCAATCCTTTGAACAGCGCGCCGCGGAAGTGCGCCGCGATTTCATCACCATCCTGGACGACATCGCCGCACGCGGCGAATGCGCCCATATTCTCGGGGCCGACGCGCAAACCGAAGCTTTGCTGCGTTGGGCGGGGCCTTCCGCCAAGGCAATCACCGCAGCGGTGGATACCGGTATCGCGCGTGAAAAAGAACGACTCGGCGAAAAGGGTCCGCGCATTATCTCCGAAACGGAATGCCGGTCGGCGGAACCTGATTTTCTGATCGCCTCCGCCCGCTACAAGCGCGAGATCATGGAGCGCTGGCGCGAGGCGGTGATGCTGGGCGCGCAGATCATTTTTGTGACTCCGTCGCCGCATATTGTGACCTCGATGAATTTCGCCAGCGAATATGGCAAAGTCATCAACAATGGCGACGGTCCGGCGGGTGCGCAAACCTTGCGCACGATCCTCGCCGCAGCGGGCGGCCCTCGCCTGATTTCGGAAAATCCGGACGTGGTGAAAACCGCGAACGGGTGACGGCTAGTCTTTCACGCTCAAAAACCGGCGTGTTTTGCCTTCCAGCACAACGGCGGTCAGCATGCCGCCATAACAGGCGCCGGTATCGACTCCGATGCGCCATCCGGCGTCTTCAGGCTTGTCCGTGGGCGTATGGCCATGAACAACCACATAATCCGGCCGTGACGCCGGGGCGGCGTTATGAAACCGCTTGCGTATCCACAAAAGGTCCGTCTCGGTCTGGTCTTCGAGCGGCGCGCCGGGGCGCACCCCCGCATGCACGAACAGATAATCGCCCTCAATATGGGTGAGGTCGAGATTGTTGAGGAAACTCAGGTGCGATTTCGGCGCGGCGGCGCGCAATTCATCGGCAAGCGCGCGCTTGGTTTTGCCGACGGGATCAACACCATAGCTTTCCAGCGTCTCTTCGCCGCCCCAATCGAGCCATTGCCCCAAATCCTCCGGTTCTTCGAGAAAATCGAGCATTAGCGCTTCGTGATTGCCCTTGAGGAACACCGCATCATCATAGTCATTGCGAAGGCTGATCAGTCGGTCGATGACGCCGCGGCTGTCGCTTCCTCGATCCACATAATCGCCAAGAAAGATGAGCTGGGCCTGATGGAGGGCGCCAGCGTCCTCCTTGATCTGCATGAGGAGTTCGTCGAGCATGTCCGCCCGGCCGTGAATGTCTCCGATAGCGTAAACGCGCTGACCAATCGGGACGGATGCGTTTTTTCCCGATTTCTTGAACATTCGCTCGATCATCCGCGCCATTTACCTCATTTCCTCGCCAGCCGGTACACTTCGCCTATCGAAAAGGCTATAAATTTCTGTCAAGGAATCACGCTTAAAGGGCGTGAATAAGGGCGGAAACAGATGAGCGTTCTGGTGACGGGCGGCGCCGGCTATATCGGCGCACATATGCTTCTGGCGTTGGAAGACGCCGGCGAGCCCGCCATTGCGCTCGACAATCTCTCGACCGGCGCGCGCTGGCTCGCGCCGAAAAGCGCCCCCTTCATCGAGGCGGATGTGGGTGATGCGGATGCGCTGGCCCAGGTGTTCGCCGAACATGAAGTCCGGGAAGTCATTCATTTTGCCGGGTCGATCCTGGTGCCGGAATCGATCCGTCATCCGCTTAGCTATTATCAAAACAATACCGCGAACACGATCACGCTGTTGCAGGCTTGCGCGACCGCGGGCGTAAAGCGCTTCATCTTTTCTTCCACGGCCGCGGTCTATGGCACGCCGGAGCGCACGCCGATTTCTGAGGTCGCGCCGATACGCTCGATCACGCCTTATGGCGCGTCTATGGCGATGAGCGAGCGCATCCTGGAGGACGCGGCCGTCGCGCATGGCATCTCTTATGTGACTTTGCGTTACTTCAATGTGGCCGGCGCGGACCCTAAAAACCGCGCAGGCGAGATTGGCAAACCAACCCATCTGATCAAGGCTGCTGCGCAGATTGCGCTCGGCCTGCGTGAAGAAAAATTGCAAATCCATGGCGGCGACTACGCGACGCCTGATGGCAGCGCTATTCGCGACTATGTGCATGTGAGTGACCTCGCCCAGGCGCATTTGGAGGCGCTGGGGCGTTTGCGCGGCAATGGCGGCTCTATCACGCTCAATTGCGGCTATGGCCGCGGCTATTCGGTGTATGAAGTGATCGACGCTTTCCGGCGCGTTTCCGGGGCTCCGATGGACTATGAAGTTGGCCCGCGCCGCGCTGGCGATCCGGCGCAGTTGATTGCGGACAATGCGGCGATCAGAACGGTGCTCGACTGGCGTCCGCGTTATGACGACATCGATTTCATTGTTGAAACGGCGATCGACTGGGAGCGCCGCCTTGCGGCGCGAGAGGGCCCGGCCTGATGCGAATGCCGGTTGCGGTGATGCGCGCGCTGTTCTTTGTGCTGCTTGCGCTCGTCACATACCTCACACTGACGCCCAATCCTGACGACACGAAAGAAGGCTTCGCCGTTGCGCGCTGGGTCGCGAATATATTGTTCGGCGATGCGGCGCTTACCGACAAGGTGGCGCATTTCCTCGGCTATGCAGCGCTCGGGGCGAGCGCCTATTGGGCCGAGCTGAAACTTGTATCCCGAAGGTGGGCGACTGGCGCCGCACTGGTTTTCTATGGCGTCGCGCTGGAAGGCCTGCAGGGGCTGGGCGGCGTGCGCTCGCCCGAAATCGCCGATGCGATCGCCAATGGGATTGGCGCCGCAGCGGGGATCGGTGGCGCTTGTGTGATGGCGCTAATTTTTAAGAAAATACGCGGCGCTTAGGGCGCCATTTTCGACTAACGCATCCTGCGAAAAGGCGCCGCCGGCAGCCAGGGTGGGGGTGTGTAGCTGTCTCGGCGGCGCCTTCGGGGGCTCGCTCACGGCGTGCGGTTACGCAAGGGACGCATATGCGTAAATCGCGGGGTACGCCGCAGCGGCGATTACTGCACAAGTACTGATAAGCGTAATAAAGCGTGTCATGGGTTTCTCTCTCCGTTTCTTGTTATGACGGGGAGATAGTCCCGGCGATTTTGAAAAAAAGCCCTGCCGCATGCTGCTTGCCGCAGGAAAAAAACGCTTCACCGCATGACTATTCGGCAATGTCGGCTGGTCTTTCGAAGGCGTCGTTTCGGCGCGCCCTTAGCGGGTTTCGCGTTCATGAGACGCCATGAAATCACGCCAGCGCGAGGGGAATTCCGCTTCCGGGGCGTTTGCAGCGGCGCGCATGGCGTCGCCTGCCGCGGCGTTGGATTTCAAGTCCTGAAGCTCATTCGTTCCCTCGCCGAGAAAGCCGAGAGCGTGCAGGCGCTCGGCTGAATAGCCAGTGAACACATGCGCATAATGCCAGGGCAGGGCGCCCGGAAAGGCGCTGTTCACCGCCTTCGCCAGTTCATTCGTGCAATTGGATGTCAGCGTGTTGTAAAAGCGCGGCCGCTCTACGAGTGCGTTGGTGCGATCTATGAAATGGGCCAGGATTTGTTGCGCTTGTGACTGCGTGACATTGAGCCGGTAGGCGTAGATTTCATGATCAAGGTTCACTGCGATGCGGGTCAGCACGTCTTTTTCGCTCGACCACAGATAGATCAGCTCAAATTTATTGAACATGCCGTTGAGGCCTGAATAGGTTTCGCCCTGCTCTTTGCGGGCCTCCACCGATATTGCGATGGTCTGGTCGGTTTCGCCGCCAAATACGAAACTGATCAGCGTATGGGCGGCGCCGTGAAACCCTTCGAAGGGCTCAACAAAGAACCAGATCTCCTCAAGGTCGTCCGTATGAAGGGTTTCATCGCGCCAGGCCTGAACCGGGCCGTCCGCCACACTGAAGTCGAAGGCGCGCATATCGTGCAGCCGCCAGTTTCCCTCTTCCATGGCCTTAAAGACTGGCGAACGGGACAGACCGCTCTCCCAATCGCGGTCGGTGCGCGGCGTGCGCAGCATGACCATGAGGCAGAATATGACCAGTCCGGCGGCGATGGCGGCGGCGGCGAGGAGGGTCGGTTTCGGCATGAAGGCTCCAGTTTGGGTGAAGATGCCTTGTTTCCATAGGTTACGCCAGCATGCCCAATGTCGGGCGTCTTGATTAATTGCGCCGAAACGTGGCCCTTTACGCGCTCGTAAAACGGAGGGCTCGCCGCCATGGAATCGCTTTTATCGCTAGAAAATATTTTCACCCTGATGATGCTCATTCTGCTGCAGGCAGTGCTGGGTTTTGACAACCTACTTTATATCTCGATTGAGTCGGGGCGCGTGAGCGAGCACCGCCAGAAATATGTGCGCCATGTGGGGATCGCCCTCGCCATTATTTTACGCCTTGTGCTGATGGTGATCGTGCTCGGTTTGATAAACAAACTCACCCAGCCGCTGTTCGGCGCGAATATTGAAGGCGTGTTTAAAGCCTCTTTCACCTTCCACTCCATCGTCTCATTATTCGGCGGCGGCTTTATCATGTACACGGCGACGAAAGAGATCATGCACTTGCTCGCGGTTGACCACCTGGAAAATCTCAACGAGAAGAAACATCAAAAATCGGTGCCAATGGCGATCGCGACTATCGTTTTCATGAATTTGATTTTCTCTTTTGACTCGCTGCTTTCAGCGATCGCGCTGACTCATGTGGTCTGGGTTATCGCGACGGCGATCATTATCAGCGGCGTGATGATGATCGCGCTTGCCGATCAGGTGTCGGTGTTTTTGAAAAAGAACCGGATGTTCGAAGTGATCGGTCTCTTCATTCTTTTCATTGTCGGCGTGCTGCTGATCACCGAGGGCGGTCATCTCGCCCATATGGAGTTGTTCGGTTTTGAAGTGATCGCAATGTCGAAGGCGAGCTTCTATTTCGTCATCTTCGTCATGGTGGTGGTTTCGACGGTGCAAGCTCGCTACCGCAACAAGCTCGAAGCGCTCCGCGCAAAAGAGCACGGAGAGGTGTCAGCTTAAAATCGTAGATACAGCCCGGCGCCGCGAGTATTGAACTCCGCGCCGGGTGATTAATCCATCGGCCGGAAGATCAAGGTCAGGACGACGCCGATAATGCCGAGGACTCCCCAAAGCGGCAGGCCCATGATCGTGCCAATCGCTTGCGATACGCCGCCGGGGGAGTTGCTTACCAGCGCCGCGCCGTCCAAGCCGAACAGGCTGAGCACCATTTCTGTCGAGCGCATGACCGGCTCGCCGGCCTCCAGAGAGGAAACGCCGTCCGCCCCTAATAATGCGATGGCGATCGCCACCAAAACCCACGCAATTATGCGAAACGCCGCCATGTTGAGGCCCCCTCGGGATAGTTAACGCAAACTTAACAGACCCCAGACTAGCCCGGCCCGGCCCGGCCTGCAAACCCACTGGTTAAACCGGCGCAGCCAGGCGAATCCACTGCAAAATCGCCGTGCATTAAGGCTTGCGCACCGCTTCGCCATGGCTATAGTCCGGCGCTTCTGAACGGACAGGTGGCCGAGTGGTCGATGGCGCACGCTTGGAAAGCGTGTGGGCGTTTACGCGTCCCGTGGGTTCGAATCCCACTCTGTCCGCCAGCTCATTCCACCGCATTTTCCTTTTCAATCGCCCGCCCGCAAGCACCCGGACTTTTTGCCGGCCGGAGAAAAGCTAGCGCCAGCGGTCCGACGGCGGATCACCTGAGAGGAAGTGCATTCCGGTGACAGGAAATAGGCGCAAACAGCCGGAGAACAAGAAGCCGGGGCGCGCTGGCAAAGAGGCTTTTATTTTTGCCAATGGCGGCCGGAGTGCCGGCCTGACTATCAGGCGTTTCCGGCTTAACAGATTGACTCTAGAGGACAAAAAGTAATTAACTCACAAGCGTGAGAATATTATTGGGGGCATGGTGAAGCCGGGGACGCCAAAATCCGCAAGCATGACGGAAGTCCTTCAGCCTTCAGGGCGGGGGCGTACCCACGCATCTTGGCGCGCCGGTGTCAGGGTCGCGTCGTCGCTCCTGAAAATGCGTCTATGACCGCAATCATCCGAAACGGAAAAGGCGCAGACATTCACAGCATTTTTTAGTCCAGCAGTTTTGTCACACAGAAAAACAACGCCGAAGCCGGCGCGAGATCGGCGATGGTGAAAACATAGCGAGAGGAACGCCAATGACTGACGGAGAAGCCGGCGCGGTCGCCGCGCATGACTTGAAGCGAAGCGACGCCAAGGTCATTGCAGCCGCATCACTCGGGACAATGTTCGAGTGGTATGATTTTTATCTGTATGGTTTGCTCGCCAGCTATATCTCTGTGCAATTCTTCTCCGGCGTTAATGAAACGACAGCGTTCATTCTGGCGCTTGCGGCGTTCGCTGCAGGATTTGCGGTTCGTCCTTTCGGCGCAATCGTCTTTGGGCGGATTGGTGATGTTGTCGGGAGAAAAAACACGTTTCTGGTCACTATGGGTTTGATGGGGCTGTCGACTTTTGCGGTCGGATTTCTGCCCAATTATGAAAAGATCGGCATCGCGGCGCCGGTTATCCTCGTCGTCTTGCGGTTGCTTCAAGGGCTTGCAGTCGGCGGTGAATATGGCGGCGCGGCTACCTATGTCGCTGAACACGCCCCGGAAGGCCGGCGCGGTTTCTTCACCAGTTTCATTCAAACGACTGCGACCATCGGGTTATTCGCCGCGCTCTTATTGGTGATCGGATTGCGCTCCACAATGGGTGAGGAAGCCTTTGCGGCATGGGGTTGGCGCATTCCTTTCTTGCTGTCGATTTTCCTTTTGGGCATCTCGCTCTGGATCCGTTTACAGCTAGCGGAAAGCCCGATCTTTCAGAAAATGAAAGATGAAGGCGCAACCTCAAAGGCGCCGCTCGCCGAGGCTTTCGGGCGTTGGTCCAATCTCAAATATGTGTTGATTGCGCTTCTGGGCGGCGTCGCCGGGCAAGCCGTGATTGGTTATACGGGCCAGTTCTACACGCTCTTCTATCTTGAGCGCATCGCCGATGTTGATCCGGCGACTTCGAACATTCTTCTGGTGATCGCCTTGATCATCACGACGCCGACTTTTGTTTTCTTCGGCTGGCTCAGCGATAAAATAGGACGCAAAAAGATCATCATGACGGCGTGCATACTCGCCACGGTGACCTTGTTTCCGCTATTCAAAGCGCTGACGAACGCGGCGAATCCAGATCTCGCCCGGGCGGTTCGCGATGCGCCTGTCACTGTCGTCGCCAATGCGAAAGAGTGTTCGTTTCAATTCGATCCGATTGGCAAAAACACGTTCGACAAAACGAGTTGCGACATCACCAAGGCGTATCTCGCGCGCAATGGGATCAACTATATCAATGTTGATGCGCCTGCTGGAGCGCTAGCTGAAGTTCGCATTGGGGAGACGGTGATCACTGCGCCGAACCCCGCGGCGTTTGATGAGACCGGACTTGCCGCAGAGATAAATGCGTTTCAGCAAGCGGTTGGCGATCAACTCATAGTGGCCGGCTATCCCAGCGAGGCGGACCCTGAGAAGGTTAACCGGCCGCTTGTCATAGCGATCATTGTCGCCATCATGCTGATGGTGACCGCCGCTTATGCGCCATTGGCGGCAATGCTTGTCGAACTCTTCCCCGCTCGCATTCGCTACACGTCTATGTCATTGCCCTATCATATCGGTAATGGCTGGTTCGGCGGATTCTTGCCGACAACTGCATTCGCCATGGTCGCGGCCACCGGGAATATTTATTACGGGCTTTGGTATCCGGTCCTTATTGCGGGCATGACCGCCGTAGTCGGCATTCTCTTTCTTCCAGAAACCTTCCGGAGGAATATTGATGACTAATCAATCAGAAGGACCGGGCTCCGGGCTCACGACAACACGGCGCAAGTTTCTGACGGCTTCTGCGGTCGCGCCGATACTTACCGCTGGCGCCGCCGTGGCTATGGCGGCGCCGGATGCGGAGTCCGTCGCCGAGGATTTGCAGCGATATATCAGCTTCGGAGGCAAGCAGTCCGGCGGACCCGGCGACATCGCTTGCGGCGCGTGGCTCGAGCATGAATTGGCAAAGGCGGGTTTTGAGACCGAGCGCCAGAATTTCTCGGCGCCATGGTTCGAGCCCGGACAGGCCATGTTGACCGCAGGTGATGCAAAAGCGCCGCTTTGGCCACAGCCAATTGTCCAGACGACGCCTGAAGCGGGCGTGACGGCGCCGATCATTCGGGTCGATCAAAATGGCAACGCATCAACCGCCTTGGACGGCGCCATCGCGCTGATCGACCTGCCCTTTGGGCGTTGGTCGTCGATGTTTTGGCCGGGGGTTCGCAAGCCCGTGGAGGAGGCGATGGCGGGCGGCGCGGTGGCTTGCGTCATCATCACCAATGGGCCGAGCGGCAAGGTGATTGCGCTGAATACCGATGGCAGACGCCCTCTTTATGACAAGCCGCTCGCTTTGCTGGCGCCGGAGGATGCGGCGCCCTTTCTTGCTGCGGCGATGGAGGGGCGTGAGGGGACTATGATTTTGACCGGTCAGGGCGGGCGCAGAGAGGCGTTCAACCTGGTCGGCCGGTTAGACCGTGGACGAGGGAAGTGGCTTGTCGTGTCGACGCCGCGTTCAGGTTGGTTCACTTGCGCGGGCGAGCGCGGCGGCGGGATCGCGGCGTGGCTCCAGATCGCGCGATGGGCAAGCCGGTCTGCGCGCGACTACGACCTCGCATTTGTATGTAATAGCGGCCACGAATACCAATATCTGGGTGCGGAGGAGTTGCTGCACAATGTTGCTCCGGCCCCTGCGGACACCGCTTTCTGGCTTCATCTGGGCGCCAACCTCGCCTCGCGGGACTGGCATGACACTGTCGGCGGGCGGCGGCCATTGCCTGGGACGGACTCTCAACGCTATCTCGTCGTGAGCCCAGAGCTCGTCTCAACGGCGCGCACGGAGTTTTCCGGGCTTGCCGGCCTCGAGGCCCCTTATGCAAGTGACGTATTGTCGGCGGGTGAGCTGACCAATGTCATTGAGGCAGGTTACGCGCCGGTCGCAGGAATTTTTGGCGTTCACCGTTTCCATCATGTGGAAGAAGATGACGAAAAATGCGTTTCGGCTGAGGCTGTTGCGGCGACAGCCGCTGCGTTCCAGCGCCTGTTGGAGCGTGTGTTGCTAAAGTGATGGGGCGCTGATGTGTCTGCGCGCAACGAAACCCGGCGCTTCCCTTGAAATGGGCCTGACATGCTGTTTTTTGTGCACCCGCACAATTATGAAAAAGAACGTCACAACTAAACCCGAATGCAGCATTTCAGCAGCGCCGAAGCGGTGAAACCCGCGAATTGTTTACGAATTGAGATGGCGCCAAAGCCGCACTCGCCGGGGAGAAGTTTAGTATTTCTAGTTCTGGCAACTCAACTATCTAATTGGGGCAAGGCCGCCGATCTCCACTATCTGTAGATTCCCCTGAGCGCATGTCAGCTAGGTTGACGAAAGTCGGGTTTGGCGAGGCTTGATCCGACATGGCGCGGAAGGATGGGTAGGGCAACGGTTTCACGATGCGTCCTGGCGCTGGGCAAGGGCGGCTACCCGTAAAACTAAAAAGATACGGATCAATCCGGTTAGGGAGTGGAAAAATGAGTGATATTCCGGGGAATGCAGGAGTGCGCCTATTTCGCGCGTCTCTGCTGAGCGCAACTGCTATTGGTGCTGTTGCGATATCGGCCGCGCCGGCAATGGCGCAAGGCGGCACAACGGTTGACGAAGCTGGGCCGCGCGACGAGATCGTCGTTACGGCGCAGATGCGTGAGCAAAATTTAGAAGACATCCCGCTTTCGATTTCTGCGATTAACGGTGACTTGCTGGAGGCTCGCAGCCAAACCAGCCTTACTGACATTACAGCGCAGGTCCCGAACCTGCTGCTGCAGAAGAACCCGTCCGGCAGCGGCAACTCGATGCGCGCTTTCATTCGCGGCGTTGGCCAATCGGACCAAAGCCCGTCAGTGGAGCCCGGCGTCGGCATTTATGTTGATGACGTCTATTTCGGGACGGTCACGGCATCGGCTTTCGACCTGATCGACCTTGACCGCATCGAAGTTCTTCGCGGCCCGCAAGGCACGCTTTCAGGCATGAACTCGCAAGGCGGCTCCATCAAGCTCTACTCGCGCAAGCCGGAAGGCGAAGGCGGGTTTGTCTCCGTCACCGCGGGCAATCTCGGTCGCCGCGACGTTACGGCGAGTGCGGATTTCACGATTGCTGAAGACCTTGCTTATGCTCGTATCACCGGGATCACCCGGAATCGGGATGGTCATGTCACGCTTTATAATTATGCGTGTCTCAACCCAACAGATCCCGATGTTATTTCAGGCGCTATTCCGAGCCTGATCAGCAGCGGCGATTGCAGAAGCGGTGAACTTGGCAATCAGCAAATGTACGCCATGCGCGGGGCGCTGCGCATCGCGCCGGCCAGCAGTCCGCTGGAAATCAACATCATCGGGGATTACACCAAGGATACATCGAACACACAGGCGTCAGTGTTGATCGCCAGTGGTGAGTCCGCGACGGTTGGAAATGCTAGCGGCTACCTTGATCGCTCTGGCCTGAGCATCCCTTACCAGGGCGCTGCTTATGATGATCGCTTCGTACCCTACGGACAGTTCCGCCGTCCGGACGCGGTGCTCAACGATCCATACGCGTCCTATGCGAACTTCTATGATCCGGGCGTCACCTATATGGCCGCTGGTCCGCAAGCGGGTCCGCCTTCAACCGTTCCTGCAGGCGGTCCAAACGGCCCGTTCATTGCGGTCAACGGCAGTGAGGTCGAAGCCTGGGGTGTTTCCGCCACGATCGATTATGAGTTGAGTGAAAACCTCACTATTAAGTCGATCACCGGGTATCGCTCCTATGATACGACGAGTGGCAACGATAACGACAACTCGCCAATCGTTTATATCCAAAGCTCGGACTGGTTTGAACATGAGCAGTTCAGTCAGGAGCTTCGCCTGAGTGGCGCTTTCGCCGAGGACACGCTCTTTTTCACGATTGGCGGCATTTATTATGACGCCAAGACGCGTCCGCTTTCTCGCATCCACACGCCATTCTCAGGCTTCGGGCCGGCTGACATGCCGACCTTCTCCTTCCTCAATGATGACACGGCTGATTTGAACGTTCTCGCTGGCTTCGCAAACGTGGCATGGAACGCCACCGAAGCGTTGACCTTCGAAGGCGGCATTCGCGTCACCGACGAGCAGAAGGACTACACCTTTGGGCGCCTCAATCCTGATGGGATGAGCGATTATTTGCCGCTGAGCAACCCGAGCAACCAGCTCACCGGCTATACCGATACCTATGCGGAGACGATCACGGACTATCGCGCCGTCGCCTCCTATCGGTTCACGCCTGGCCTGATGACCTACTTCCAGTTTGCGACCGGCCACAAAGGCGGCGGTATCTCTCCACGTCCTTACAACGTGTTCCAGATCAGAGATTTTGGTCCGGAGAAATTGCGGTCATACGAAGTCGGCTTCAAGGTTTCCGGGTTTGACAACCGGGTCCGCCTTAACGGCGCCGCCTTCCACATGAAGTATATCGGCTATCAGGGCATTCCTGATTTCTGTATCGACGAAAATGGCGACCGGGTTGATATGAACCCGCGTGGCCTGTGCGGTCAGTATCTGAACCTTGCAGATGCGACGGTTCAAGGTTTTGAGCTGGAAGCGTTTCTGGAGCCGGTCGACAACTTCAACATTGATGCCTCTGTCAGCTTGACCGACTTCGAATTTGGCGAGCCGACATACGCCACGACGTCTGTCGTCGAGGGCGCAAATCGTCCGGGCATCGGTGAGTGGAAGTGGAGCGTCGGCGCTCAATATGTGGTTGATATGGGAACCTCGGGCACGCTTACGCCGCGCGTCGATGTCGCCTATACGCCAGGATATTGCGGCAACTTCGCTTGCGACCCTAACGCGATTGTCGAAAGCCACACACTTGCGAATGCGCGTCTGACATATCGCACCGATGATGGCGATTGGGCGGTTGCGCTTGAGGCGACGAACTTGTTCGATAAATATTACTTCCTGAACAAATTCACGAACGGCTTCTATGCGACAGGCCAGCCAGGCCGGCCGCGGGAGATCGCAGTCACAGTCCGCCGCAACTTCTAAAGCGGACTGCTGAATTTCGCCGATAAACGGGCGGTGTGGGGCTGGCGCCTTTGGGCCGCGTTCGCACCGCCCGTTTTCGGTTCGCCTTTAAAAAAGAATGCTTGTAACCAGCAAAATTGGGAAACCCGGCGTTTCCTGAAACCGGCGGTCAGCGAGCGCAGTTAAGGGAGAAGCGCGTGAAATTGGATCGTCGTACATTGTTGAGTGCTGCGTCAGCGACAGCAGCAACGGGCGTAGTCAGCGGGATGGGTCCGGCGGCGGCGGCTCGAAGCCAAACCCGGGTCGCCGTAGAAGAGGCTTTTTCCACAACTGAACATATGAACGCGATGCGCGCATTTGTTGATGCGCATCCGGAAGTCACGCGGTTCGATTACAAATTGTGGCGCATGATAACCGCAAATCTCGACGCGGACACGCCGCGCCGGCTGCTCGATTTCACAGACTTGCGGCTTAAGGAGATGGACGAGTACGGCGTCACGATGCAGGTCTTGTCGCTGACTTCTCCGGGTGTGCAAATGCTTGACCCGGATGTCGCCGTTGGCGTTGCACGCGGCGCCAATGACGAACTATCAGAGGTGATCGCGCGTCACCCGCGCCGTTTCGGCGGGCTTGCAACAGTTGCTCCGCAAGATCCGGCAAAAGCGGCGGCGGAGATAGAGCGCGCGAGGAACACGCTGAAACTCAACGGCGTCGTCATCAATTCCCACACCAATAATGAGTATCTCGACAATCAAAAATTCTGGCCGATTTTGGAAGCGGCGGAAGCGATGGATATGCCGATATATCTCCATCCGCGTACGCCTTCCGACCAAATGCGCGCGCCCATGGATGAATATAATATGGGCAGCGCCTTTTGGGGCTACGGGATGGAAACATCGACCCATTTTGTGCGCCTGATGATGAGCGGCGCTTTTGACCGCTTCCCGAATCTGAAAGTGGTGCTGGGTCATATGGGTGAAGCGGTGCCGTTCTGGATCTGGCGCCTTGACTATATGAGCGCGCCCGGCCGCGCCCGGGGCGAAACGCCGACCAAATTGCTGCCGAGCGAATATCTTCGGCGGAATTTGCGCATCACGACGAGCGGGCAGGAAAACCCCGCCGCACTCAGATATTCGATTGATGTGCTGGGCCTGCAAAATGTGATGTGGGCGATCGATTATCCCTATCAACAAACGCCGTCGGCAGTGCGCTTTATGGACGATGCGCCGCTTACCCAGGAAGAGCGCGACGCCGTTTACTGGCGAAACGCCGCCCATGTGTTCAATTTGGAAGTCTGATCAAGACGCCAAAAAAGATCAGAGGAGTGATCCGTATGCATCGTAGAGAGTTGTTGGGTTTTGCAGGCATGGTCGGCGCCGCAGCTGCTTTGCCTGGTGTTGCGAAGGCGCAGAAAAGCCTTGAGGGAAGCTTTCCCAAACCGACAGGCAATTACCGGCGTATCGGCACAGAGGCTGCTTTTGCGACGAAGCCTCAGCTTGATGCTTTTCGGGGTGTCGCAAAATATCTCGATGACAGTCCGGAAATCGCTTTCGCCAATATCCTTCTCGGCGACAATGATTACGCGAAGGATATGACGCCGCGGCTTCTCAATATCGGAAAAAACCGCGTGGCGGAGATGGATGATGGCGGCGTCGCCATGCAAGTGCTGTCGCTGACCTCGCCGGGCGTGCAGATTTTCAATCCCGATGTCGCCGTCGCGGTCGCCCGCGAAAGCAACGATATCCTCGCCGATGCAATCCGCAAGAATCCGTCGCGTTTCGCCGGTCTCGCCGCAATAGCGCCGCAAGATCCAGCGCGCAGCATTATAGAGATGGATCGGGCGATCAATAAGCTCGGCCTGAATGGCTTTATCGTAAATTCGCACACCAATGGCGAATATCTCGATCAGGAAAAATTCTGGCCAATTCTCGAAGCGGCCGAAGCCCTCGACAGGCCGATCTATATCCATCCGCGCGCGCTGCCCAAGGACTCGTTGGGGCCCTTCAACGCCTACGGATTGCAAGGCGCCTCATGGGGCTTCGCCGTCGAAACCGGGACGCATGGAATGCGGCTCTTATTGAGCGGCGTCTATGACCGCTTTCCGGGTTTGAAGGTCATCCTTGGCCATATGGGCGAGGGGATCCCCTATTGGGTGTATCGTTTCGATCATATGTATGAGAAGGCAAAAGCGAACTGGGGCACCGGTTCGCTGGAGAATACGCCAAGTTTTTATCTCAAGCGGAATATGATGATTACGACAAGCGGCATGTTCTCAGAGCCGGTTTTGCAATATTGCATGCATGTCGTCGGGCCGGAAAACATCATGTGGGCCGCTGATTTTCCGTATCAGGATAATCGCGAAGCGGCGGCGTTTATGGACGCAGCGCAGATTTCAGAGGCCGATAAAATCAAGATCTACTCGGGCAACGCCGAGCGCGTATTCCACCTTAGAACGAACTGACGCGCTCTTGGTGTTGTGGGAAAATCGATATTTTCCCACGCCGCGGGTTCCGTCTATACATCCTTCCCGGAACCCGCGGCGCTTATTTTTGAAATGTCGTTTTTTTTCGAAAGCGTCGCCGCGCTAAAGCATGTCGCATAGCGCGGCGCTGAAAAAAGTACGCTGTTTGACGGCTATTTCTGGCGCCAGAGGTCTTTCATATCGAAAGGGCTGCGCATTCCGAACGGAACACGCGGGCCGAAGACAACTTCGACACCTTTCACCTGCCCATCGATGACCTTGAACAGCTCGACTTGTTGAATGGTGAAGGGGACCAGTTCGCCCGGCCCCATTTCAATGGTCTGTCCGTACACCTCGACGGAAGTCGCGTCTCCCGGAACATTCGGAGAGAAATACCCGATGACCAGGCCGCGCTCTTCATCTACGCCCCAGAAGCGGCGCGGATAGACCGTGTTGCCGTTGACGAATCGTCCTGACGCCATCTGACCATAGCAGCCGAACTCGCCAATATTGGTGGAGGGCGGACCGCCTTCCGCCGGTGATTTCTTGGTCCCGGTTGTCAGATGCCCGTTGTCGTACCGAATGCAGTCATCGCGATAGTTGGAACGGATCGCATTGCCCGTTTCCATCGCATCCCAATGCTGGTGGACGATTTCCTTCAACCGTTCGCGGGAGGACCGCGTCTCGGGCGGTTCCACCTCGCTGAAAGTCTCGCGCGGCGGCGGGGCGTGGTTGGCTGCGGTGAGTGGCGAGCGGCCAACCTGCGTTTCCACTTCGGTGATCTTGCCGTTTTCTATTTTAAGCCTGACGGCCAGGAAAACGGCATTGCCCATCTCATCGACGATGCCGATCCAATTGGCGTGACCCAATGTTTCGTCGGATGCGTATACATCCCAGTCCCGCTTTCCGGAAACCGTCCGCCAAAGACCTTCTTTGCCGATTTCAAGAGGAATCAGATTCTCGCTGAAGCGGACGTTTTTCGCCAAGGGCAATTTGTTGGCGTCCTTGGCGACAAGGGCTTCGATATATGCGTCCGCGTGAGCGTTAAGGCATTCGCGGTCGCATGCTGAATTGCCTGCAAATGCGGGGCTCGCGAGCCCCAACAATGCAGCGATGGCGAGATTTCTGATCATTGCGCGTCAACGCTGTTCCACGGCGTCGGCATGTAAAAAGGCAGCGATGTCGCCACGCCTTCCGCCCGCATAATCTTGTCGCCTTCGATTTTGACCAATTCAGCCACAAGGCGGCTCATTGGATAGGGGCGCTGTAACGTCGCCATCTCGCCTTTTATCGTGCGAAAGCTCAGTTCTTCAGCTGGCAGATCCTGTACACTGATCGCCAGGACCAAGCCGCGTTTGGTGTCGACGACAGGGAAGCGGCGATCGCGAATGCGATTCACAGTGGCGAACAGACCTGCTTCAAAAACTGAAGCGCAATCCGCTTCCGCCGGCTCGACATCAAGCTCGGCCGATGTGATTTGCACGCCGTTTTCCACCATCGCGCAGTCAGATGCGAATTCAGTCAGCAACGCGCCATTGTTGCGCTGTTTGGTTGCGAGATAGCTGTTGGCGAGATCCACAAGGCGTTCGCGCGATCGCCGGTCGCCAGCGGCGACGGAATCCGTCATGTCCGACGGTATTGCAAATTCTGTTGGCTCGCCGAATGGGATAGGCCAGCGTTTGCGCCCTGCAATGACTTCGATCTCTTCAATCTTGCCTTTTGGGGCCTTGATTCTGATCGCGCCGAAGGATGGCTCGTCATGATCCCATATGGTGCCGAACCACACGACATTTCCGCTTTTGGCGTCGGCCATGGCGAAGGCTTTTGGTCCCGTCTTGTCGCCGGCGGAGCCCCACCAACCATCGCCGATCATCAGCGGCACATTGTTTTCGGAAAACTTTACCGGATCGGCCCAAGGCAGCCGGCGGAAATCCTGATCCGCAATTGCGGACATTGTTTTGTCTGCGAGTTTAAGCAGGCAGGACTCGTTGCATTTTTGTGCGACGGCGGGAGACGCTGTGAAAAGCAAAGCGGCGCCGGCCAGGGATGAAATGAACTTGTTCATTACTCGTCTCCCTCCGCCCAAGGCGAATGCATGCCATAGGGCACATAGTCAAAATTCGCTTCGATCGTCAGGATTTCGCCATCGACAATCTTGAAAGCTTCCATAATCGAAAGCGAGTTAGGCCATTTCAGCAATGTCTTCATGGTGCGCCCATCTGTCAGTTCATATTCGTCGAATGTGTTGGCGTGGTCGAAGAAGTTCGTGCCCACGACAATGCCGCGCTCCTCGTCAATGATGGGGAAACGCCGTTCGCGAAGTTGTTTGTTGATGCGGTAAATACCGAGTTTGAATTGCGCTTCGCAGCCTTCAGCCACTGACGCGGAATTGTTCGAGTTTCCAGTCGCTGCGGTTGTGCTGATTCCGTTTTCCAATCGCGAGCAATCGGGTTTGAAATGCGCGAAGACCTGCCCGTTGTTGAACTCCACTGTATTGAAGTATGAGTCCGCCACGGCGCGCAATCGCGGACGCGGGCGCCATTGCTCTTCGGTCAGTGCTTGTGTCCATGCGGGATGGTGCGGCTCCTTGCCGGTCCCGTGGATCAGCGGCATGCCAGTCACGCGGGCGATAACCGTTTCGGCTTCGCTGATTTTGCGATCCTTATCGACATGCAGGCGGAAGGACAAGAAAACAAGCTTGTCATGTTCATAGGCATGTCCGAACCAGGCGACATTGCCGGTTAACGTGTCAGACGCGATCATGCCGTCTTCAGGGTCCGCCGCGCTTACCGTGGCCCACAAACCCTTGCCGATCGGCATTTCGACGCTGTTTTCCGTGAATTTGATATCGTCGGAGAACGGAGCTTTCGACGGATCTTTGGCTGCAAGCGCAGCAACATAGGATTTGGCTGCGGATTCGAGGCAGGCGCGATCACAGTCGCCGCGAGGTAATGCGCTTACCTCGCCATAAGATTGCGCCATTGCGGGGGCGGCGAACGCCGCACCCAGGATTGAGCCCAAAGTCAGGCTAAGTGAGGCTAGCGCTCCACGTTGCATCAATTGTCTCCCATTCATTTGTACCGCAGGCTGACAGCGCAGGCGCGCGCTGTCATTGCTCCTAGTGAATTGTCGGCTTTGCTCATATGGAAACTGCCGTTTCGCCGCGCGTTGCAGTGCAAAAACGCCATTCACCTACAGCATTGCGGACGCCGCCGCCGGGCCGGATACTCAACGCCGGAAACAGAGGAAACCAATGCGAAAATTTGCGCCGCTAATGCTGCTGATAAATCTGGTTTCCGCCTGTGTGGCCGGAGAAGACGCCGCGCCTACAGCGCTTGAGGAGCGTGTGCGGCAAATGGAGGACGAAAAAGAGATCCGTGCGCTGCTGGTTCGTTATGGCGAGTTTCTCGACGCGAAAGATTACGCCGGTTACGCATCCCTTTTCGCCAGCGACGGTGTTTCCACAACCGGTTTCGGCAGTGCAACAGGGCCGAAAGCTATCCAGGCTCTGCTTGAGCAGAATATGGGCGATCCGGGACCAGATTATATCAATAAGGACCGATTTCACTTGATGACGACTATGGTGGTTGAGGTCTCAGGAGACACAGCGATCGCCCGGTCGCGTTATACGGTTTTCGCCGCCAGCGATGCGGGGCTGCCGATTGCAGTGCATTCCGGGCGTTATGCTGATGAGCTATTGCGTGAGAACGGGGCGTGGAAAATCAGGACGCGCACATCCCGTGGGGTCATTCCATACAGAGAATCGAGAAAACCCGCTGCGGGTGGGAAGTAGTGTTCCCGTCGGTCTTTGTCATGCAACTCGCCGGTTCTCCCAGAGCAATGAATTTCATGTAAACTGGTCGGACAAACGCGATAGGCATAAGTCTGGCCCGAAGTCTGGAGAGTCGATGATGCGTAGTGGAATGTTGAGGACCGCCCTGGCGCTTGCGTCGGTCTTGGTGTTGCCGGCCTGTTCGGCGGGTGGAGCGTCAGATAGCGAACTCGCGCAAAGAGTGCAGCAACTCGAGGATGAAAAAGAAATCCGGCAGGTGATTGTCGAATATGGCGAATTTCTCGACGCCCGCGATTATCATGCTTATGCCTCGCTATTCGCCAGTGATGGCGTATGGAGCGGCGGGTTTGGAAGCTTCGAAGGGCCCGCTGCCATTGAGGCCATGTTGGAAGAAAACATGGGCGTTCATGATGCAGACTATATCAACAAGGAAAATTTCCATCTGAATACGACGATTGTCGTCGATGTGGATGGGGATACAGCGACCGCCCGCTCGCGCTACCTGTTTTTCGTCGCCTCTGAGGAAAACCGGCCCGTCATCGCCCTTGCGGGCCGTTATGTGGATACGCTTGTTCGCGAGAATGGGGCCTGGAAAATCAAGACCAGACGGTCCCACGGCGTAATCCCCTATCGTGACGGCAATGTCCCGCCGCCAGAGCAGCCGCCGGCGCAGATTTCAGATGCGCTGAAGAAAGACGATGGCTGATTTGCGCCCCTCGGCCTGTTTAGCGTAAATCTAGTAAAAGTTTAGTTCTGGGAAAGCGGGCCTAAATGTACGTTTCCGCCCCTGCTGTTCCCCATGAACAAAGTCGAAGGTTCACGTTCAATCGTGTTTAGCGCCGCTAACACAGCTAGCCTGTGATAGGTTTAGTTTATCGACGATAGAATTGATGCGCCGGCCGGCTGGAACCGGACTCGGGCATTTAGGGCTGGAATGAAATGATGCCGTGCGTAGGGCTAGGCGCTGTCTGGCAAGTCCACCGTTACTTCGCGCCGCCGGAAGCGCCATCCTTCCGGCGTGCAGGTGATGATATCAGAATAGCTTCCCGCCAGCGAAATTTGCAGGCCGTTTCCCGCCTGTTCGAGCAACATCCAGCGCGACCAGGCCGTGGCGCTTTCCCCTTTGGCCGTAATCGCCATATTGCCAAAAATATGCACGCAAGGCGGCGCTGCTGCGAATTCGCGCAGAACAAACTCACAAAGCGCTGCATGGCCGGAAATAACGCCATAGCGGTCGCCGCCAACCCATTCACCATCAGGCGTGAAGAGCGCGGCCCAACTTTTCCCGTCCCGCAGGTCAAGAAGGCGACCATATTCAGCCAAAAGGCGCCGTATCGCTTCACCGTCTTCGTTGGTGTCTTGGTTGGCGTGCATGGCGTATTCTCCCTCTGCGCTGTCTGTCTGTTCTCCGCGTTGCAAGCTGCTTGTGCGAGATGGCGCCGTCAAGCGCGCAATATAGTCAGTCCAGGAAGTATTTTATGGATGGGCAATGTTGCGACGCCCTTAGTTGATGTTCCCGCCCAGGCGTCGGGATGGTCGTCATGAAGAAATTTCTCAACAACCCGGCGGATGCGGTCTCCGAAAGTTTGCGCGGATTTGCGCGTTGTCATGCGGATCTGGTGCGGCTTGAAGAGCATCCGCGTTTTGTCAGGCGCAAAAAGCTTGTCAGCGGCAAGGTGGCGCTGATTTCGGGGGCGGTTCCGGGCATGATCCTCTGCATGCGGGGCTGGTCGGGCGCGGCATGCTCGACGCTGCGGTTCCGGGCGAGGTCTTTTCATCTCCTTCGGTTGAACAGATCCTTGCGGCGGCTGAAGCAGTCGGCGGCAATAACGGTCTGTTGTGCCTGGTCAAAAACTATTCGGGCGACATCATGAATTTTGAGGTCGCGATGGAGATGTATGATCGGCCCCATGCGACAGTCGTCATTGAAGACGATATTGGCGCGGCGGGAGGCGGTGAAACGGTCGGGCGCCGCGGCGTCGCGGGCACGGTAATCGTGGAGAAATTAGCGGGAGCCGCCGCGGAGCGCGGCGCCGGGCTTGAAGAATGCGCTGAAGTCGCGTGCCGCGCGGCGGCGGCGACGCGCACTATGGGCGTTGCGCTAGGCGGCTGCCGGGTGCCGACCGCTGACGCTGCGAATTTGCTGCTCGCCGAGGGCGAGATGGAGATTGGGGTCGGCATTCACGGCGAACCGGGGCGTCGTCGCGGACCGATTGCGTCCGCTGATGAAATTGTCGAGGAGTTGATTGACGCACTTCTCACTGATCTCGCCGCACATCCCAAGGCGCCGCTATTGCTGTTTGTGAACGGGCTCGGCGGAACGCCGCCGATGGAGCTGTACATCCTTTATGATGCAGCGGCGCGCTTGCTGGAATCGCGTGGCCATGTCGTCGCCCGCTCAATTGTCTCCCCCTTGGTGACGTCGCTCGAAATGCCGGGCGCGTCGATTACGCTTACAACACTGGAAGACGGCTTTATAGGGCTCTGGGACGACCCGGTCCTTACGCCGGGGCTGCGGTGGGGCCTATGACCGCGTCACAAACCAGTCTCGCTCCAACAGACGCGAACACCATCCTTGATCTGATGGATGTGATATGCAGCGTGCTTCTTTCCACAGAAGAAGAATTGAACGCGCTTGATCGCGCCATTGGCGATGGCGACCATGGCAGCAATCTCGCACGGGCGTCACGCGGGCTGAGTCAATTGCGGCCCGAATTGATGGCGCTTCCTTTGGGCGAGGCGGTTACGAGAGCGGGACGCACTGTCGTCATGAGCGTTGGCGGCGCTTCAGGCCCATTATACGGCACTTTGTTGATGGAAATGGGAAAGGCTTTGCCTGAGCAACCGGCGCTTTCCGACTGGGCTGTTGCATTTACGGCCGGCGTAATTGGCGTCGCCAAGCGTGGGCGGTCCGCCGAAGGCGAAAAGACCATGCTTGACGTACTTATGCCTGCCGCAAAAGCGCTTGACGAAAAGGCGGCCAACGCCACGCCGGCAGAGGCGGTTAAATCTATGGTGGAAGCAGCGACGGGTGGTTTCGATGCGTCGCGATCCTTGCGTGCAAAACGCGGTCGCGCAGCTTATGTCGGCGAGCGTGCGGTCGGGCATGACGATCCTGGCGCGCGCTCGGCGCTGTTGTGCATTTCCACCATTGCGAAGTTCATATCGGAGAAAACAGGATGAGCGTTGCGCTCCTGATCGTATCGCATTCGGCGGATGTCGCGCGCGGCACTGCGGATATGGCGCGGCAAATGGCCGGCGCCGAACTTTCAATCGCCTGGACTGGGGGCAATCCAGATGGCGGTCTGGGGACTAGCCTTGACGCTATTTTGAAGCAGCTGGAAAGCGTGTGGCGGCCGGAAGGCGTCGCCATTCTGGTTGATGTCGGCGGCGCTGAAATGAACTCTGAAATGGCGATTGAACAACTGGACCGCGTCAAAGCGCAAAAAGTCCGGATTTGCTCCGCGCCACTAGTGGAGGGGGCGATCATGGCGGCGGCGGAAGCGGCGTCCGGCGGTGATCTCGACGCTGTGTGTCATGCTGCCGAAGAGATTTCTCAGTCGTGACATTGCACGGGTCACAGCCGGCTGAGTTCGGAGTGGGTGCATGCGACCATTACGGTGCTCGGCGCGCATGGCTTGCATGCGCGCCCCGCGATCAAATTTTCGCGGGTCGCAAGGAGCTATGTTTCAAGGGTGCAAATTTGTGTCGAGGAGGACTCACGCTGGGTTGATGCCAAGAGCGTCGCGAAAGTCATGGGACTCCAGGTTGAATCCGGCAAGACAATCCTGCTGCGGGCGACCGGCGCCGACGCCAAAGATGCGCTGGCGGGACTTCGGAAGCTGGTCGAGATCGACCTGGTTTCCGAAGACGAAGTTTGAAAATGTCGCGCTATTCCGGAAATGTGGCGTCATCCGGCGTCGCTCACGGAACATTGTGCCGCGACATCGTCTGCTCGGAGCAAAATGTTGGACCTGCGAGCGGGGTGACCGGAGCGGTCATCCAGGCGGCGTTTCAACTGCGAGCGCTGCAATCTTCCGCTGCGACGCTTGGGTCAGACATTCTCGACTTTCAACTGGAGCTGCTAGAAGACGATCACTTCATATTGGAGTTGCTTGAAGCCGTCGCTACATCCGGGGATCCGGAAAAAGCTATTTGCGTTGTGTTCGACGCGCAGATTGCTTCTTACAGGTCGGCCAAAAGCGAACAATTTGCGGCGCGTGCGGCGGATCTGGCGGACCTTAAGAACCGTCTGCTACATGTGCTGGCGGGCCGCACAGCTGAGGAGAAAGACTTTCCCGCCGGCACAATCCTGGTGGCGGACGAGATGACGCCAAGCAGGTTTCTTGAACTTGACCGAGCCAATATCGTTGCGATTGTCGATCAGCGCGGAAGCGTAGCCAGTCACGTCGCCTTGCTGGCGCGCTCTGAAGGCGTGCCCATGTTGGTGGCGGTGGGGCTGATGACGGGCGATATCGAAGGCGTCAATGCAACGCTTGATGCGGATCGCGGCGAACTTGTCATCGATCCCGATCTCGCAATGGCGCCGCGCGCAGCGACGCCCGCTGAAGCATCTATTCCGGATACGGAGGGCCTCGGAGCGGCGGAGATTTCCGGCGGGGAGGTTGTCCAGATCAATCTGACAGTGAATTCTCTTGAATCGCTTCAGAATGCGCCACGCGATTGGTTTGACGCAATAGGACTAGTCAGGACCGAACTATTGATTCGCGATCGTGACGATTTAAGCAGTGAAGAACGGCAAGCCGCACTCTACCGGCCATTGTTTGACTGGGCGGGCGGGCGAGCGGTGACGATCAGATTGTTTGATGGCGGCGGCGACAAGCAAGTGCCGGGCTTCGCACCGCCGGCATCTTCTAGCGGATTTCTTGGCGTCCGTGGCGCGCGCCTATTGAGGCGGCGCGAGGATGTGCTGGGGGTGCAGCTTGCAGCTATTTTGACGGCCGCTGCAGGCAACCCGGTGCGAATCATGGTCCCCATGGTTAGCTTGCCCGAAGAGATGCGATTCTTCAGGGCGGCGATGAACCGGTCCATCGAGAAAGCAGGATCGGACAGGACGAAAGTGATGTTGGGGATGATGGTGGAAACGCCTGCCGCAGCGCTCGATATCAGCGAATTTGATGCTGATTTCTTTGCGCTTGGTACGAATGATCTCACGCAATACGCTCTGGCTGCTGCGCGCGATGGCGACGCCTTGCAGATTGGCGATGGCGCGCCCAAGGCGGTTTTGGAGCTTGTTCGCCGCGTTGTTGAGTTTGGCGCCGATAAAGGACGTCCGGTGAGCGTTTGCGGCGATGTCGCGGCGTCCCCGGAGAGCCTTGGGCGTTATCTGGAATGCGGGGTTCGTTCCTTCAGCATACCCGCGCGCTTTGCGCCCCGGTTCAAACGCTTTATCAGGACGGGGCAATGACTACGATTTTTCGAGAAGTCTCGAGCCCTTTGGAAGATGAAGCGGCCGGCAGGCAAGGGGAGTCAGTTTGCAGGGCGACGTGAAACAGGAATTGATCCGGGCTTACAAGCTCGTGCTCAAAGAGGCGCTGGAATCGCGGCCTTCGGGAATCCGTCTGCGGATTGCCGATACAATCGGCAAGAACAAGAGCTTCATTTCCCAGATCACCAATCCCAAATATAAAACGCCTTTGCCTGAGAAATATGTGGAGCCGATTTTCGAGGTTGCGCATTTCACGCCGGTTGAGCGTGAACGGTTTTTGGACATTTATCGCCGGGCGCATCCGCGCTCGCGGCCGCATCCTCCCGAAAAGCATGGGCAGGCGAATACCCGAACCTTGCGCATCGAGTTGCCAAAGCTCGGATCGCCTGCTCTCGACCGCAAGGTTGATGCGCTGCTCACGGACTTTGCGCGTCAAATCAATGAACTGCTGGACAAGCGATAAGCCCGTTTCCGGCCATCTTTGTGCCCGGCCCCGGTTTACTTCGGCTTTTGATCTAGGTAAACTAAACTAACTAAACAAAACAAACGATATAAGCAGCCGGCCGCACCAAGGTCAGGTTTGCGGGAGAGGAAACGGGTGGCTGAAAGTCCCACCAAGAGCCGCGGAGCGATGCGTTCCGTTGAAGAGCGCCTGCGCGCGCTTGAGGATGAGCGCGATATTCGCAATCTCATTATCCGCTATGCGCAGCGCCTCGACGCCCGCGATCATCGTGGGTATGCGGAGCTTTTCGCTCGGGACGGGCGCTGGTCCGGTCGCATGGGCGACGCCACCGGCCCTGAAGCGATCGAGGCCATGCTGGTTCAAGGGCTGGGGCCAACGCCGGAAGGCTTCCGCAACACCAAGAATTTCCACCTGATGAGCAACATCATCATCGAAATAGATGGCGATGCGGCAAAGGCTGAATCGCGCCTCGTTTACTTCGCTCGCAGCAAGGAAGCGCGTCCTGTGCCGATGCTGGCCGGGCGCTATTTCGATGAGCTTGTACGCGAGGATGGAGTTTGGCGGTTTAAATTCCGGCAGGTGATCGGGGAAATCCCGACGCGCGAGGAAGCGCCTGTACGCACAGCGGAGGAGGACGGGCATGAGTGATGAACGCCGAAAAAGATTGCAGGAACGATTAGCCGACTTGCAGGCTAAAACGCAGCGGCGCGAAGACTATCTCGCCATCATTCGGCTTCAACGCGCCTACGGGTTTTATATTGATAAAGGCTATTGGCGCGAAGCTTCTGACCTGTTTGACGAAGACGCCACCTATGAACAGGGCGTTGACGGCGTTTATGTGGGGCGCGAGCGCATTCACCAATTGATCGTGAAGCTGACGGGCGGCAATCCGGGTCCCGGTCTTCCTTTCGGCCAACTCAACGAACATTTTCAACTGCAGCCGGTAATCACGCTTTCCGAAGATGGCGCCAGCGCAGAAGGAAGGTGGCACGTTCTGTCGATGACCGGTCAGTTCGGCGAGCATGCGGAATGGGGCGAGGGTGTTTACGAAAACCGATACCGTAAACAGGCTGGCATTTGGAAAATCTCTGCGCTTCGCTTTTTTCCGAATTTTGTCGCGCCATATGAAGGCGGATGGGCGTCCTTGAAACCGGTGACAGGCGATTGGAAAACGCCTGCCCTTGCTGATTTCCCGCCAGACAGGCCGCCCACTCTGACATATAAGCCGTATCCGGACATTTTTGTGCCGCCTTTTCACTATGCGCACCCGGTGACGGGTGAGGAAGTGGCGTCATGAGTGGTGAGGCGATGCTTGATGCGCTCGAGGCGCACCTCGATGCGGCGGAACTGCGCTTGGCGCGGCTGGCTTCTTATGAAGCGGTGGAGCGGTTGCAGCGGAGCTACGGCTATTACATCGACAAGGGGTTGTGGTCGGCGGCGGCTGATTTGTTCGCCGACGATGCGACTTGGGAATGGGGCCAAAGCGGCGTGTACAAAGGACGCGAGCGCATTCGCGCCGCGCTGGCGCTGCGCGGCCCCGAAGGTCTTGAGACCGGCGACCTCAATACAAATTTCATCTGCCAGCCGATTATCACCATCGCTGACGATAATCTGTCGGCAAAGGCGCGCTGGCGCAGCGACATGCAACTTTGCTCGGGCGGCAAGGGACGCTGGGGCGAAGGCACGTTTGAGAATGTTTATGTGAATGAAGGCGGCGTCTGGAAAATCGCCAGCCTGCATTTTTACGTGACTGTTGAATGCGATTACGATCTTGGTTGGGTTGTGGGCGATATTCCGATGGAAGGCCCAAGCGAAACCTTGCCCCCGGATGAGCCGCCGACCGAAGTCTACGCATCGCTTCCCGAAGTCTATCTGCCGGCCTATCACTACCCCAATCCGGTTACCGGCGAACAGCCGAGCAAACCCGATCTACCGGCTATTCTAAACGGTGACTCCTTGGCTGGCGACGTCACGGCGCTCTCGCAACGCATCGAGCGCCTTGAAGACACGCGCGCCTGTGAAAAGCTTCAGCGCGCCTATGGGTATTATGTCGACAAGGCGATGTGGGATGACGTTTCGGATCTTTTCGTTGACGATTCAACGCTGGAGATCGGCGGTCGCGGGGTGTTCCTCGGCAAGAAGCGGGTGCTTGAGTATATGGGGATCGGGCTTGGCCCGACAGGTCCGCAGCGCGAGCAAATCATCAATCACCAGCAATTTCAGGGAATCGTCACCGTCGCAGAAGACGGCAAGACGGCGCGTGGCCGCTGGCGCGCCTTTGTCATTGGCGGCAGCTCGTGGGCGCCGGTCAATTGGGGCGATTGCTTGTATGAAAATCACTACAAAAAGATCGATGGCGTTTGGGTGATGGACAAGCTGCATGCGCCCTTCACCATGTACACGCTCTATTCAGAAGGCTGGCACAAATCGACCACGCCAAACACGCGGCCTGAAAGTTTTCCGCCGCCGCCGGATTTGGCGCCGACTGTCGTCTATCTGACCTATCCGAATTACTACTGCGAGCCGTTTCATTATCCCAACCCGGCGACGGGCAAGGAGGCGCCGCCGCCTAACCCGGCCGCCGGCGGCGTCGCAAATATGGCGGATTTTGTTGATGACGCGCACTGAGTCAGTTCTGACGAGCGCGCCGAAGACTCCGCCGGACTGGGCGGGCCATTCCGGCAATGTGGATGCGCTGATCGACACGCCGCGCTTGAGCGGGCTGCAGATACAACTCTTCGCCATTTGCGCTTTCGTGCTTTTTTGCGAAGGGTATGATCTTCAGGCGCTGGCTCTCGCCGTGCCTGACATCTCCGGCGAATTCGGTATTGCGGCGAGCGGCTTCAGTGTTGCTTTATCCGCGAGCCTTTTTGGTATGGCGATTGGCGGCGCCGGCTTCGCGCCGCTTGGAGACAGGATTGGGCGCAAGCCGATGTTGATTCTGGCGATGGTCCTGACCGGCGCCAGCACGCTCGCCGCGTTGATCTATCCTAACACCTTGTGGATCGCGGCCTGCCGACTGGTCACTGGGATCGGGCTTGGCATTACGACCGTCAACACCGCCGCCATCATGGGCGACTATGCGCCTGCCAAATGGCGGTTTCTGATCATGACGCTCGCCAATTGTTTTGTGCCCGGCGGCGCCTTTACGGCGGCGTTTATCGCGCCAGGCGTGATTGAAGCGATTTCCTGGCGCGGCATTTTTCTGGTCGGCGGCGTAGTGCCGATCGCAGCGGCTGTGGTGGTCTGGCTGATGGCGCCGGAGTCGCTGAAATGGCTCGTCGCGGCCAAGCCCGGCGACCGCCGCATTGCGCAAATACTTGGCAAGGTAGCGCCCGGGCTTGATCCGGCGCGCTTGTTCCTGCCGCAAAGTCAAACGCAAGAGCGTGTTTCCGTGATTGGACTTTTGTCGCAAGCGCATTGGATCTGAACGCTGGTCATCTGGCTGTCCACGGGGAGTGGCGCTTTTTGCCTCTATCTCATGGTGAGCTGGCTTCCGACAATCTTGCGTGAAGCGCAATGGAGCATGGCGGATGCCTTGTTCGGCGCGGCGGCCGTGCAGCTTGGCGGCATTGTCGGTAGCTTGTTAATCGCCTGGGCGATTGACCGGCGATACCTGCTTGCCGGGCTTATCGGAGGATATGCGTGTTCCGGGCTCGCTTTGATGGCGATCGGGCTTTTGCCGGGAAGCGTGCTTGGCTGGAAGTTTCTGCTTGTGCTCGTCGGCGCAGGGATTTCGGGCATTCAAGGGATCTGGATATCGATCGCGGTTGTTCTCTATCCGCCTAAATTGCGCGCGACGAGCGCCGGCTGGGTCGCGGCCATGAGCCGGATTGGCGCCGTATCCGCGCCGATGGTCGGCGGCGCTGCGCTGGCCGCGAATATGGAAGCCAAAAATCTCTTGCTGGCGCTGATCATCCCGATCGGGGCTTCAGTGCTTGCAATTACGCTGGCGCGTCGACACTTCGCGACGCCGCCTCCGGTGAAAGAAGAGGGAGCAACACCATGAATGATGCGGAGCTGCAGGCGCTTGCCGCTGATGTGCGGTATCTGAAAGACCGGGCGGACATACTTGATTGCATGAACCGCTATACGCGCGGCGCGGACCGTCTCGACCAGGACATGATGCTCAGTGCGTATCACGAGGATGCGACGGACGATCGCGGTGCGTTTACCGGTGGTCCAAAGGCGCGCGTCAAATGGTTGTTCGATTATCTTTCCAGCCTGGATCATACGACCCATCATATTTCGAATTTTACAATCGATATCGACGGGGATGTTGCGCATTGCGAAAGCTATGTGATTACCACGCTCATGCCTAAAGGCTCACAAGTGGCCACGTTGGGCACTGCGCGTTACATTGACAGGATGGAACGCCGAAAAGGCGAATGGCGCATCGCCCATCGTGAAGCGGTGATGGATTTCATGTTCACCGTTCCAACGGCGCAAATGCATCCGAATGTGATGACCGGCATGCGCGACCGAAGCGACCGGTCCTACGCCCGGCCGCTTGAACTCACACCCGAAGGCGAAGCGCGGATGCGCGCCGGCGTCACCGTCCCAGGCGATTGAGGGAGAAGCCCATGCAAGTAGAAGCAAATATAGCGATTCAGACTCGTGTGACCGGGCGGTCCGTCAGCCTTGAGCATGAGCGCGCCGAACCGAGGCAGGCGCTGGTGCTGGGCGCGGCACGGATTGAGCGCTGGGCCGGCGAAAAATCCTGGTCTACAAACGATAGTTCCGACTGCCGTCTTGTTTTTCAGACAGCATTGCGGTCGCCCATATCGCCGCGCGCAAAAACATCGCGCTTGATTCCTCTGCGGGCAGTTGGATCGTGCAGAACCTGCACCCGCTGGAAGTTGAACGTGAGCCGGGGCGCGATTTGCTGTCGATTTCTTTTCCTGCCGCACTGTTGTCGCGAAGCCTCGCGGCGCATCTCCAATCGGCGCCGGCGGTGTCGATGCCGATAAGCGGCGCATCGCAAATGTGCATTGAACTCGGCCGGTCATGTCTTTCGCAAGTTGAAGCAGTCAGTCCCGCGGTCGCGGACACGTTGGGTGACACGCTTATCGAACTTGCAAAGCTCGCGATCATAGAGCAATCCGGCGCCAAACGCGGCGAGACGATGCGAGAAACGGCGCGCGCGCGGATCCAGGGGTTCATTCATCGCAATCTTGCGGACCCGGATCTCACAATTGATCGTATCGCAGAGCGGATGCAGTGCACAAAGCGCTATTTGCACAAGGTCTTCAGCGAAGAGGGCGAGACTTTAAACCATTATATCTGGACGCGGCGGCTTGAGCTTTGCCGGGCTTATCTTGCGCGCTCTGACATGTCCGATAAATCGATCACCGAAATCGCGTTTTCATGCGGGTTCAGCAACGCCGCGCATTTCAGCCGCAGCTTCAGGGCCCGTTTCGGCGAAGCGCCGCGCGCCTATCGGCGCGCAGCGCTTGATAGTTAGAAGCGGCGCCTCAGCGCGGCTTCATGCCGTAAGGCAGTTCCGACGTGTAAGCTTCGATCCGCTCGATCTTGCCGCCGACAAATCGAAATACCGCAACCGCCTGTAACGTGCGCGGATAGGGCAGGGTGTCCGAATAGGCCGCGCCCGATGCGTCCGTGAACTGCTGCTGGCTTGCAGGAAAGTCTTCAAACAGAGAAACAGCGGCAAGTCCGCGCGCTTCATCGACGGCAATCACTTTCCGGTCGCGTATCTGTTTGAGAGCCTGGAAGCGCTTACCGGTGATCGGCTCGGCGCAAGGCGACAGGGGCTGGCCATTTACCGCCCACTCACAGCCATCGGTGAAGTCGTCCGGCGCCGCGCCATTGCCTGCGTCGATCGCGGCATATACTCGGTCGATTGCACCCAGCATTTCCATGCGCGAGGTGCGCTGGCTTTTCGGCACGGCTGTGAAGTTAGGCGCGCTTGTCGGCTCGGCAAAGGGCGGGCCGTATTCCTTGCGCCGGATCACCGCTTCAATGCGCCCGATCTTGGCCCCATCGGCGGTGACCGTCACCGCCGCCCAGGATGGCTGTCCATGGGCTTCGATACGTCCGAGCCAAAGCGCGCGCCCAAGAGCGGCGTCTGCGATAATCAGCGGCTTGTCGTCTATTGCGGTGGTTGAGCCCCAGATGCCTTCATCCACCTGCATGCCGACGCTGTTTTCCTCATAGCCGACTTCATCGGCCCAAGGCAGGTTTTTCCATTCGCCCCTTTTAGGATAGGCGTTCATGGTTTTCGCTGCGAGTTTGGCGAGGCATTTGTCATTGCACGCCGCCGGCGAAGAAACCGAAACGGGCGGCGTGGCTGCGGGGCCGGCCCAGGGATTATGCATGAAGTAAGGCACATAGGTGAACACCGCTTCGATACGGCTGATCTTTGCATCTTTGATGCGGAACGCTTCGAGCAAGGTGATCGAATTGGGCCATTTGAGCGCCGTCTTCATTTCGCGCCCGTCTGTTAGGTCGTAGCGGTCAAATTCGTTGGCGTGATCGAAAAAGCCGGTTGCGACAACGACGCCGCGTTCCTCATCAATGATCGGATAGCGCCGTTCGCGGATGCGTTTGTTGATGCGGTAAATCCCCAGCTTGAATTGCGCTTCGCAACCATCGACCAGAGTGAAGCCGTCAACACCGTCTTTCGCGCGCGTTGTTGTGCTGATGCCGTTTTCGAGCCGCCCGCAGTCTTCATCGAAAGGTGCGAAGACCTGTCCGTCATTCAATTCGACCGTGTCGAAGTAACTGTCGGCGATGGCGCGCATGCGTGCGCGCGAACGACGCTCCGCTGGCGGAAGGGCTGCATTAAAGTCCGGGTCGTGCACCATGTTTTCGGTGTTGCCGAAGGGCGCTGGCAGGCTGGTCTTGCGGTGAACGACGCTTTCGACTTCATCGATCCGGCCGTCGGTGACATGGATGCGCACGGCGAAGATCGCCGGTTCGCCATTTTCAATCACCGATCCAAACCAGGCTGCATTCTGGGTCTGCGTGTCTGCGACCTCCAAGCCAATCGCGTCGACATTTTCCACCGTGCCCCACAGTCCCTCGCCAAGCGGCAGGACCACGTTGTTTTCGGTGAATTGCAGATTGTCCGCTGCGGGCACGGCAGAAGGCGTGCTGGCGCGAAGCGCATCCATATATTGTCCGAGCTTGTCGAAAAGACAGGCGCGGTCGCAGTCGAGTTCAAAGACCGCGCTGGCTTCGCCGGGAGCCTGCGCCAAGGCCGGGCTTGCGGCGAAAAAGCCGACGCTGCGAGAAATTTCTTCAGCATTTCCATTTTGAGTTTCTTTCTTATTGTTCGCGGGCCGCATCGTCAGCCCAGTCTTCATTGGCCCGCGCGATGAGATAGGCGTGAATCGCTTTTGCTTGTTCTTCTGTAAGGATGTCGTCGAAACTCGCCATGCCCTTTTCGGTTCTGGTTCCGCGCAGGACGATGTCGAGGAACTCGGCATGCGTGTCGGGTGTCATGTAACGAAGATCTTTCACGCCGCCGCGAGCATCCTTGCCGTGACAAGTCGAGCAGGTTTCGGCGTACAGCTTTGCGCCAGCATTAACTTCATCTTCGCTCGCGGTGAGCCATGGCGGGCGCGGCAACTGGGAAGGCGGCGGCATCGGCGGAAGCTCAGCTTCGCCGCCTAGCTTGAACACCAGCAGGCGCGCTGTTGAAAATCTGAAACCGCCAGGGATTTTGTTGAGAGCCGACACGGGCGATCCGCCCCAACCGACATTGACCGCCACATATTGCTCGCCGTCAACCATGTATGAGATCGGTCCGGCGATGGCGACATTTTGAACCGGCATCTGCCAAAGCAATTCGCCATTATCTGCACGATAGGCGGCGAAATTCTTTTCGACGGAGCCCTGGAACAACAGATTGCCAGCGGTCGCCAGCACGCCGCCCGAACCCGGATAGGGATGCATCACGCGGAAAGCCTCTTCCTGTTTCACAGGATCCCATGCGAGGAGATAGCCTTTCTCTTTTGCATCAGCTTCGGCTTGCAGTTCGCGGCGTTTTTCCATGTTGTGGATGTAGTCGAAGCCGGAATTAGCGCGCCAATGTTTTGGCTTGAATTCTTCCGGTGGCAATTTGGCGTATACGAACCATTGTTCCTGAGCGGAGAGGTAAACCAGGCCGGTGTCGGGGTGATACGCCATCGGATGCCAGGTATGGGCCGCTAACGCGCTCGGCGTCATTAATTTGGGTTCGTGGGTTAGTCGCGCTGTCGGCGTCTCCACGGGACGGCCCGTTTCCATGTCGATATGGGTGGCCCAGGTGTTGGGGACGTAGGTTTCAGCGCTGATCAACTCGCCGGTCGCGCGGTCGATCACATAGAAGAACCCGTTTTTCGGCGCCTGCATGATGACCTGCCGCGTGAGGCCGTCAATTTCCAGATCGGCGAGCATCATCGGTTGCGTACAGGTGAAATCCCATTCCTCACCGGGCGCCATTTGGTAGTGCCAGCGATATTCTCCGGTTGTCGCGTCAACGGCGACGATCGAGCACAAGAACAGATTATCGCCGCCGCCAGGCGACCGAAATTCCTGAACATGGGGAGAGCCATTGCCGGTGCCGATGTAAACGAGATTAAGGTCGGGATCGTAGACGATTGAGTCCCAGGCGGTGCCGCCGCCGCCTAGCGACCACCATTCGCCGTTCCATGTCTCAGCCGCCATCGCCATGACAGAATCGGAAGCCTCTCCGTCGGGGCCGTCCGCGGGATTGCCCGGCACGATGTAGAATTTCCAGAGCTTCTCGCCTGTCTCGGCGTCATAAGCGGACACAAAGCCACGCACGCCATAATCGGCGCCGCCATTGCCGATTACGACCTTGCCGTCAAACACCCGGGTCGGCCCCGTGATTGAATAGGGCTCGGTGTTTTCGAATGTTTTGGTGGTCCAGATTTCTTCGCCGGTCTTGGCGTCGATTGCGATCAGCCGTCCGTCAAGCGCGCCGATATAGAGCTTGCCGTTCCATGCGGAGATCCCTCGCGTGCTTGGACCACAACAAGCAAGTCGCGCCCATTCGCGCGCAACTTGCGGATCATAGGTCCACAGCTTTTCGCCCGTCGCGGCGTTATAGGCGGTGATGACATTGAAAATCGAGGCGTTATACAGCACGCCGTCAATAACGAGCGGGGTCGCCTGTACTCCGCGCAGCGTATCGAGATCATCATACCAGGCAAGGCCCAATTGGTCAGCATTCTGATCATTGATTTTCTTGAGGGGGCTGAAACGTTGCTCGTCCCAGCCGCGCCCATAAGACATCCAGTCGCCGACATTTTCAGCCGAGTCGATGTTGCGCATCGTCTCGCCGGTGACCTGCGCGGCTTGCGCCGCCTCCTTCGACTCGTCGGGAGGCGATGTAATTGCGCCACATGCGGCGAGCAGAGTTGCGAGCGCCAACTGGCTCAGGGTCCGCCCTGAGATGTTAAGGAAGAAAAACGAGGAATTCCGGGGATTTATCATCGGTGTTTCGTGGTGCTTTCCGCAAGTTTTTTTGTGCACTGCACCGTCGCATTTGCACGTAAGCTTGCCAATTATGGTGGTCTGGCTTCATACTCTAATAAAAAACTGAGTGGGCGTTGACCGACTTGGAGGAGAGGATTGCCGGAACTGGAAAAAGGATGGGGTGAACTGCCGAGCCTGCTCGTGGATTTGAGTGAGGTGGAGCAGGAAAAGCGCGCGTTGTCTTGGGGCAGCGCCGTGCGCAGCGCGTTGCCGAGCCTTTCCGTGGAGCTTTCCGACCCTGCAAAATCGTTCGGTTCCATCAATCTGACCAAGATGGGCGCAGGCGAATTCTTCGAAATTGATTCGTCTCCGGTCGACGTTACCCATCACGCCGGGGGCGCTAAGGAGCACGACCAACCGCGCTTGTCGCTAATGGTGCAGTCAAAGGGTTCCATCCGCGTAAACCAGGCCGGCCAAAGTTGCACCCTGAGCGAGGGTGATCTTTGTGTCCTCGATGAAGCGCGGAGCTTCCGTCTGATTGGCGAAGATTGCAGCAAGATCTTGTTCCTGCGCATGTCACGCACGGCGGCGCTGAGCCGCTACCCGATGCTTGAAAAGCCGTTTGTGACAGTGTTCCCTTCCGATGAACCTGGGACCCGGTTGCTCGCCGAGACGCTGTTGCGGTTTTCCGCCAGCGCGGCTGAGCTGAGAGAGTTGCAGCGCAGCGCCATGATGAACGCCGTGATCCAGATGCTCGGTATGGCGGAACCTTTTTCCAAGCTGCCCACTGCGCCCGATTGGCGGGTGCGCCGTGCGCTTGATTACATTGAAATCAATCTTTCCGTCGCGGGGCTTACGGCCGAGTCTGTGGCGCAGGACCAGCGCATCAGTCGCCGGCGGCTTGACCAATTGATGCATGAAGCCTTTGGTCACTCAATCGCCAGCCATCTATGGAGCCGCAGGCTTGAACAGGCGGCAGCGGACTTGCGAGACCCGCATCGTTCTGATCAATCAATCGCGCAGATCGCCTTCGCAAATGGATTTGAGGATGCGGCGCATTTTACACGTGCGTTCAAGCGGCGTTATTCCATCACGCCAGGGCAATGGCGTCTGAACTGATCGGCGGCTCCGCCCGCCTGCCAGGCACGGCGCCTGTAGGGTCAAGTCGCGATTCCAGTTCGGGCTAGCCAGAAGATTCCCCTCGACGGTTAAGTCGTCTATCAAATAGCTAAACCGGTGCAAACCGGTATAGCTTGGAGGGAATTGATGCTTCGACCGCGTGTTGCAGGCTTTCGCGCCGCTTCTGCTTGTGTGGCGGCGATCGCAGGGGCTGCGGTTCTTGCCGGTTGCGACGCCAAAAAACCTCCCGCCGCGCAAACAGAGCCTGAAGATATTCTGATTGCGGGAAGCCGTGTCTTTCCAGAAAGCATCACATCGGACAGCGCGGGTAATCTGTATGTCGGCAGCTTGAGCGGCGTCATCTATCGCGCACAGGCGGGTGCAGGCACCGCGGAGCCGTGGATCATGCCGAATGAAGGCAACGGGCTCCTGTCGCTGTTTGGCGTGCTGGCGGATGAAACGCACGATTTGCTATGGGTTTGTTCCAACCCAAATCCATTTGCCGGCGGGGCTGCGGGGTCGAGCTTCATCGCTTTTGAGCTTGCGAGCGGCGCTTTTCACGCAAGTTATCCGTTCCCAGAAGGGCCTGCAGCCTGCAATGACGCCGCCGTTGCGTCGGATGGCGAAGTATTCGTGACGGAAACCGCTGGCGGCCGGAGTGTTCCGGCTTGCGCCGGGTGCATCGGGCCTCGAATTATTCGCCGAGGGTGATGAGCTTGTTGGCGTTGACGGCATCGCCTTCGCCGGCGACGGCGTTATGTATGTCAACAATGTGCGCGCAAACCTGCTTCAACGGGTCGAGCGTGATCGAAGCGGCGCTTATATTGGACTTACCGACTTAACCTTGTCCGAACCGGTTAGCGGCCCCGATGGGTTGCGCCCTGTCGGCAGCGATCAATTCTTACAGGCTGAAGGATCCGGCGGCCGCGTCGCGCTCATCACCATTGATGGCGATAGTGCTTCCGTCACGCCGCTTCGCACTGGTCTTGCATCGTCCCCCGGCGTTACCCGCGTCGGGTCGGTTGGTTACGCAACGGAAGGCAAGATCGGATATCTGATCGATCCCGCATTAAAAGACCAGGACCCCGGAGAGTTTTATATCCGGGCATTCACCATTCCGGAGGGACTATGAAACATATTCTTCCCATGGCTTTGCTTGCGGCCATGACCGTTCAGCCGGTTATGATGACGCCTGCATCGGCGCAAAGCACGCCGCAAAACACTGGCCTTGATGCGGAGATCGAGGCGCTGACGTTGCGCGTCGAGCAGCTTGAAGGTACGCGCGCAGTCAAAAAATTACAGCGCGCCTTTGGTTTTTATGTTGATCGCGGTCTCTGGGGCGATGCCGCGGACCTTTTCGCGGATGACGGTACGATCGAGATAGGCATCGATGGCGTCTATGTGGGCAAGGAGCGTATTCGCGAATATCTGAAGCGTCTGCATGGCGGACAGGAAGGCCTTATTTACGGTCAGCTTAACGAGTGGGTGACGCTGCAACCGGTTATTTCCGTCGCAAGTGACGGCAAGAGTGCGACAGCGCGCTGGCGCGATCTCGGCATGCTTGGTCAGTATAAGGATCATGCAGAGTGGCGCGACGGTATTTATGTGAATAGCTACATAAAAGAAGACGGGATCTGGAAGATCAAATCGCTCCACCTCTTTGTCAATTTTGTTGCGCCCTATGAAAAAGGGTGGGCGCGGTTGAAGCCGGGTGAAGGGCTGGTGCGCAGCGAGGCATCTAAAAAATACAGGCCCGATCGCGGTCCTACAGCCTCGTATGAGCCGTTTCCGGCGGTGCAGGTGCCGCCATTCCGCGAGCCTCACCCGGTGACCGGCCAACCCGTGAAAGGGGGCAAGTGATGCGTGCAAGTCAAAAACTCCTGCAGCTATGCTGCGCCTCTTCGATCGGTTTTGTATTGATGGCTTCTGCGCCCCCGTCATGGCGCAGTCGCTTGAGGCGCGGGTCGCCGCCTATCGCGACCGGGTTGACCGGCTAGAAGATCAGGCTGCGATTGAGACCCTGCAAGCCAGCTACGGCTATTATTTCGACAAAGGCCTTTGGAGCGACGTCGCTGATCTGTTCGCTGAAAACGCCAGTTTCGAATATGGCCAGCGCGGCGTCTATATCGGCAAGGAGCGCATCGCCCGCGCTTTGTTGTTGTTCGGGCCACAGGGGTTAGCGCCTGGCTATCTCAACAATCATATGCAGTTGCAGAATGTCACGGTCGTCGCCGACGACGGCCAATCGGCAACCGCGCGCTGGCAAGGCATTATTCAATTGGCGGAACCTGGCGCCAATGGAATTTGGGGGCTGGGCGTCTATGAGAATGAATATGTGAAAGACGGCGGCGTCTGGAAAATTTCCAAGCTGCATTTTTATGTCACCGGCAAGACCGACTATGACAAGGGTTGGATGAAGTCGCTAATTCCGATGGAGGGCCAAAGCGCTCTGTTTCCACCGGATCGCCCGCCAACTGAGGTGTATCGGGCTTTGCCTGCGGCGTATCTTCCGCCATTCAGCTATAAGCATCCTGTGACGGGCAAGTCACTTAAAAACCTGCCATTGGCCGGTGATGATGTGGTGGGGCGCGAGTAGTCATGAAGCATAAACTCAACATACGGATGATTTCCCTTGCGGCGCTTTCGGTCGCAATGCAGATGATCGCCGCGCCCGCATCGGCGCAGACAGCCGCGGAAAAGCTGGACGCGCTTGATGCGCGAATTACGCGGCTTGAAGATATGAACCAGATTGAGCGCGTGCAGCGCGCCTATGGTTTCTTTGTCGATAAGAGCCAGTGGACGCCGCTTTCAGAATTGTTCTCTGATGACGCGACACTTGAGATAGGCGGCAAGGGACTGTTTCTCGGCCGCGACCGGGTGCTTGAGTATATGCAGACCGCCTTCGGCCCGGACGGCACCAAGGTCGGCGTGCTCGCAAATCATATGCAGTTTCAGCCGATCGTCGATATCTCGCCGGACGGCAAGACAGGCTGGGCGCGCAGCCGCGCTTATGTGATGAGCAATGGCGGCTGGGGCCTGCCGCTTTATGAGAACGAATATAAAAAAGGCGAAGACGGAAAATGGCGGATCAGCCGCCTGACCGGCCCGTTCACCATGTATGCCGGCTGGGACGGCTGGGGGAAGGTCGCGCTGAACAACACCTGGCCGGACAAGTTCGATCCGCCGCCGGATTTGCCGCCTTCGGTGATCTATCTCACCTATCCGGCATATTATATTGTGCCTTTCCATTATCCGAACCCGGTGACCGGCAAACCGTTTGCCGTTCAGATGGATGAGGTCGGCGCCTATCATCGCCCGCCGGGCACGCCAGAGCAGGATGCCGCCATCGGCGTCGGCGCCATGGCGCATGGCACGCAGCCGATTGCAGAACCCCCGAAGGATTAAACGATGCGTAACGGGAAGAGATCAGCCGTGCTTACGCGCGCTGCTTTGGCGATTGCCGTTTCACTGGGGCTGATAGCGTGCGGCCGGGGAGATGTCGCAACATCGAATGCAGCCGGCGTTGATGCCGAGCGCCTGGTCAATTCAGCGGACGAGCCGGAAGTGTGGCTGAGCGACGGGCGGACCTATTCCGCTCAACGTTTCAGTCCGCTGACGCAGGTCGACGCCGGAAATGTCAGTCAGCTCGGCCTTGCCTGGTTCGATGACTACAACACTTTTCGCGGCATCGAGGCGACTCCGCTTTATGCTGACGGTGTTTTATACAACACGCTCGCATGGAACATCACCATCGCCTATGACGCGCGCACCGGGGAACGGCTTTGGACGTTCGATCCGGAAGTGCCGCGTGAAATGGGCCGCTATGCCTGTTGCGAACCGGTGTCGCGCGGTTTCGCATTATGGAAAGACAAGGTCATCATTGCGACCTTGGACGGGCGTCTGATCGGGCTCGACGCGAAGACCGGAGAACAGCTCTGGAGCACGCGGACCTTCGACAATAAATATCCATACACCATCACCGGCGCGCCACGCGTTTTTGATGGCAAGGTCGTTGTCGGTCAGTCGGGCGGCGATATGGGCGTGCGCGGCTTCGTCATCGCCGTGGACGCCGATACGGGCGAAAAATTGTGGAAATTCTTCCTCACGCCAGGCAATCCGGCGGACGGTCCCGACGGAGAAGCATCCGATCCAATCATGGAGATGATCCGCGAGACATGGAGCGGAGAATATTGGAAGCTTGGCGGCGGCGCCAATGCATGGGATTCGATCGCCTATGATGCGGAATTGGGTCTCGTTTATGTCGGGACCGGGAACGGCTCGCCTCTGTCCTGGCATTATCGCAGCGAGAGTGAGGGCGATAATCTGTTTGTCTGCTCGATCGTTGCGCTCAACGCCAAGGACGGCAGCTACGCCTGGCACTATCAGATGGTTCCGGAAGAAGACTGGGACTACACCTGCACAAGCTCGATTATCAGCGCAGACCTGACGATAGGCGGCGAAGATCGCAAGGTGTTGATGCAGGCGCCGAAGAACGGTTTCTTTTATGTCATCGACCGGGCGACCGGCGAACTCATCTCGGCGGACACCTATGTGAAGGTGAACTGGGCGAGCGGAATCGATCCGGAAACAAGCCGTCCGATCATCAATGCCGAAAAGCATTACGGCATCGATCCGGTTCTGGTCTATCCCGGGCCCGGCGGCGCGCATAACTGGTTCCCGATGGCCTATAGTCCGCGTACGAAGCTGGCTTATTTCCCGGCTTATCAGTCCGGTCGGGTCTATGCGCTCAATCCGGAATTTGAGCCGAAGCCGTTTCGTTCAAACAGCGGCTGGGGCGGCTATAGCGGCGACGTGCTTCAGAAAAGAATTGAGCTGCAGGCGCTGGGCGACGCTGACGAAAAAGCGTGGCTCACGGCTTATGATCCGGTGAAGCAGGAGATCGCCTGGCAGGTTGCCTTGCCGCGTCATGGCAATGGCGGCGTCATGGTCACTGCGTCCGACCTCGTATTTGAAGGCACGACGCATCAGACGATCGCTGCTTTCGATGCGAACACAGGCGAAGAATATTGGTCTTTCCCGGTGCAGAGTTCGCCTGTGGCGGGGCCGATCAGCTACATGCTCGACGGCGAGCAATATGTTGCGATCAACGCAGGCTGGGGCGGCGGCGCGGCGCAGGTTGAGCGCGGCGCCGGCGTAGACCGCCCACGCGCGGGCGCCCGCCTGCTGGTGTTCAAGCTTGGCGGCGATGTGCAATTGCCGCCGCTGGCCGCAAAGGATCCGGTGCCGTCGCCGCCTCGGCTGACTGCATCTGAGGCTGAAGTGAAAAGCGGCGCGCAGCTATATGCGGAGACTTGCGCCGTGTGTCATGGCGAGCGGGCCATGGGCGGTATGGCGGATCTACGCCATATGACGCCGGAGACCCACGCAAAGTTCAAGGATATCGTGCTGGGCGGCGCTTATGTCGACAAAGGCATGGCGAGCTTTGCGGACATCCTTACGGAAGAACAGGTCGCTGATATTCACGCCTATCTGATCGCACGGGCGAATGAAGATTGGGGTCAATGAGGTCTGTCGCGCTAACCTGCGCGCCTGCGCTCGGAGAGGGATGCTTCGCATGAAAGTTCTGAAGGCCTTTTTCGCCGTATCTGCTTTCGCTGCGCTTGCTGCGGCGCCCGTTTGCGTGGCAGCCCAGGAGGCGCCCGATGCGGCGCAGGAACTGCGCGACCGAACGGCGATACATCAATTGCTCATGGACTATGGGCGTACGCTCGACGAGCGTGATTTCGAAGCCTTTGGCGCGCTATTCACCAGTGATGGCGAATATGGCGGCGCAGGCGCGATGACCCAGGGGCCGGAAGCGATTGCTGACGGGATGAGCGCAGTTTTCGCAGCCAACGCGCTGGGCTTCGGCGAGCCCAATTTTCACGTCTTCTTCAATGAAGTTATTCAGCTGAATGGCGACGCAGCAACTTCAACAAGCATGTCGTTCTACGTCGTTCCCGGTGAGAGTAATCTACCGAAAATTGCGATGATGGCGGAGTATGAAGACGAAATCGTCCGGATCGACGGCGAGTGGAAGTTTCGGCGCAGGCAAGTGCGCGGCTTGATGCCGGCGCCGCCGTCGCGAAAATAAGAGAAACGCTAACGCCGCGTATGCCGCTCTGCGCGGCATCGGTCAGGCTGTTTCAAGTTTCTTCATGTCGGTCCAGTTGCCGTGGAGCCCCTGACGCAGCCGGAATGGCAGCTTGGCGCGGGCGATCGGCCCTTCGTCCACATGCTGTGCATCGAAGATGCACAAGTCCGAATAATTCGTGACATGGTTATCGACAAGCGCAACGACATAGCCGTCGCCTTCAGGCGCGTCGGCGCTTTTCGGAATAAAGCAAGGCTCTTGAATGCCGCTTTGCGCTCCGGGCCACCAGGTCTTTTCCTTGCCGGTCGCCAGATCGATATGTGCGATGCTGTTAATCGTGCTGACAAATGGGCCGCCGGGTCCTTCATAGGGTTTCGAATTGTCGAAGATCAGCATCCAGCCATGGCGATGCGCCTGTGCGCTGTAGCGGTCGTCAATGCGCGGGAACTCGTCGGCGAGATCGGTAAGTTGCTCAATGCTTTCAAAACTGTCGGAGTTCGATTCCATGTCGACCGTCCAGCGCGTTAAATAGCTGAGACCGCCGATCGGATCAAAAGGTGCGCCGGTGACGTCGGGGAAGAACGGGAAGCTGTTCTTTTGCGCGATTGCAAGGTCGAAATGAATTTTTGAACCGTCATTGAAGGCGTTCATCGCATGACCGGTGAAGCAGTTCGCCGGCGCCTTGAACCAGCGCATATCCTGGGCGGTGGCGCCGCTATGGCGTGGCAGGACGCCAAGCCAGACGGGCATTGAGTGGTCGAAACCAAAATAGGGCATGCCTCTTTCGAGGCGCTCAATATTGGTGACGCAGGGCATGACATTGAAAATGGCGTAGTCTTCAGTGATGCCGAAATCATGCATCATGCAGACATATTTGTTCTCGAATGGAATCTCAAACAGCAGTTCGCCTTCCGGGCTGATCTCCATATAGGACATGTCGAGCGTCAAAGGGCCCTTCGACATGTATGAGAATGCACACATGTTTCCCGTTTTGGTGTCCATCTTGGGATGCGCGCAAAAAGTTTTGCTTTCCTGCCTGCCGTTGAAATCCGTATAGCCAAAGGTTTCCAACGTTAGCGGATCCATGATCAAGGCCGGGCTGTCTTCTTTCATCGCAAGAAGTTTTCCCGCATGCACCATGACGTTGGTGTTCGCCGTGCCCCGGATCTGGCCCTTCACCTCTTCATCATCAGTCAGGTGGTTGCGATAGGCGCCGAACAGGGATTTGCCTGCAGCGCGTTCTAACCGCCATTTATCGGTCTGGGCGTAACGTTGTTTGAAGTCGATCTTGCCGTCTTTGAAGCGAAAAAGGCTGACCATGCCGTCGCCATTGAAGAATTGATCGTCTTCGAATTTCGGCGGAAACTGCCCGTCGGGATGAACCCGATGAAACAGGCCGTCAATCGAAGCAGGCACCTCGCCCTCGATCTCCAGATCGCGAATGTCGCACTCAAGGCGACCCGGGCTCAGCGTGCCTGTAAAGCTGGGATTGTTGGGGAAATGAGCCATGGTCTCGCACCTTCAGTCTTTACGCCGGAAAGTATGTCCCGACCGCCTTTTTCGATGTTTGATCCTTGTCAAACCTTGGAGTCCGCATTCTGCTTTCCTGCCTAAAGTCGGCCTGTGTGTCGGTCCATGACTTATGTGGCCTGCCGTGTTGCCTTGGCTGGAAATCGCGAGAGGACGCGTGAATCGGGCCTGGATAGGTGGTTCCGCTCAGGCCCGTGAGGGGTGAGCCAGGCATGCAATCCGTTTGAGTATGAACGATGTTGGTTAACTGTGCCGCGCCGGTGCGGCGCCGCTATGCCGTATACACAATTTTGCGCGCGATAAGCGGCCTTCAGTACACGTTGCAATAGGCCTTATCATGATTGGTGATGCTGTTAAACAATGCTCGCCTGATCGAATGCGAGATGCATATTGGTTCTGCGGCAATTTGTGGAATTAAAAAGGCCGGACCTTGCAATGCAAAGTCTGGCCTTTAAAATTAATCGGCGCTATGCGGTACGGGCTATTTTTTCTTTTGCTCGTATTCGTTGATCCATTCCAGCGTTTTGGAGAGCCCTCCAAACGGATAGAAATGGAGCCGGACACGGCCATGCTTTTTGAAATCGAGGCCGTCATTTAAGGCGCCGACAAGTTTGTTGGGGCCAGCCGTGCCCATCAACTGGGTAAGTGAGACGCCGTATTTCGACATTACAGACGCTGAGGCGCCGACGCCGCAACGCGCTGCAAAGCTCAGAAGACGTTTGATGCCGGCAGGGCCCGGCACGCCAATACGAACCGGCGCATCGATGCCGCGCGCGCGCATTTCTTCAAGCCATTCCAGGAAAGGGTCGGCCGAAAAGCCGAATTGCGTCACAATAATCGGCAACATATCGCGTTCGCGAATATCGGCGATTTTCTTTTCCATCCACACCCACAGATCGTCTTTTGAGACATTCGGATGCCCCTCAGGGTGGCCGGCGATGCCGATGGCCTTGATGCCGTTCTTTTCGAGCACGCCGGTCTTGATGACCTGAAGCGGATCTTCGAACGGTCCTTCCGGCGTCGGCGGATCGCCGGCGATGACGAACAGGCGTTTAACATCGGATTCGCTCGTCACGCGCTTGATCATGTCTTCAAAAACGTCAACCGATGTCAGACGCCGGGCGGAGACATGGGGCATCGGCTCAAAGCCCAGTTCGCGCACTGCTTTCACCGCCTGAATGCGGGCTTCCATTTCTTCGCCGGGCAGGAAAGTCACCGCAATCGGTGTCTGCGGCGCGATCATGGGCGCTGCTTCGCGCAAGGCTGGGACATCCTTTGCGGTGATCTCCAGCGAGTAGCCGTCCAGCAAATCGTCGGACAGGGTTTCCCATTTGGGGTGAATTTCAGCGTAAGACATAGGCGGGCGATCCTTTAGAAGAGACGGCTTTCTGGTCACAATCTCTGACAGGAATAGCTCGCGAAATTTCCGTCGCCCGCTTGTCTGCGCAAGAAATCGGTTCCATCCCTCCACCGGACGTGACTGGCGCCAAGGCCTGCGACTGCATGGGCCGATATTGGCATGGGTATTAGTTAAAATACCCATAGGTAGGGTCAATCTCGCCGGTCAGGGCCAGAATTTTTTGGAGGCGATCGCGGCGCCTTCCGAAAGCGCCGCCAGCTTTGCGAAGACAACGCTCGGATCGACGCCGCCCGACCCCACATGAATGGAAAAGCCGCAATCGACGCCGGCCACGACATTGTCGCGCCCTACCAAATGGGCGTAGCGGCCAATACGTTGCGCCACGAGATCGGGATGCTCAATATAGTTCGACTGACACTCAATGACGCCGGGAATAAGCACCTTGCCTTCGGGCGGCTTGATGGTTTCGAACAGTTCATATTCATGCGCATGCCGCGGATTGGCCGCTTCAAAGAGGATGGCGTGAGGCTTGGCGCGCCAGACCAGGTCGATAATGTCTTTGAACGGCACGTCGCAGTGATGCGGGCCGGGATAATTCCCCCAGCACATATGCATGCGCAACTGTTCCGCTGGAATATTCACCACCGCGCGGTTGAGCGCTTCAATATGGAGCGCCATACGGTCGCGAAAACCGCTGAGGTCTAGATCTGCATACTGAGTATGCCGGCCCATGGCGAGGTCGGGGCAGTCGATCTGCAAGGTGATTCCGGCGGCGGCGATCGTTTCGTATTCGTGGCGCAATCCTTCGGCGACGGCGAATAGATAGTCTTCGTGGCTGTCATAATAGTCATTGCCGAAAAAAAGCGTGGTCACGCCCGGAGAGGCGGCGCTCATAAACGCACTGACCCCTGCATGCGCCGCGACCGCCGCATTCAGGCGAGATACATCCTTTGCCGGGGCTTCCATGTCCTTGACGCTAATCGGTCCATTGCAGGCCGGCGCCTTGCGGTGCTTGCGGCCCGGATCGTCAAATATCCGCGCCTTGATCGCGGGAAAGTCTTCAATGTCCTGAAACGCATATGAGTTGCCTGCGCCGCCGAAACCCGCGAGGCGATCCTTGATATAGGTCGCATAACTCGGCTTCGACATTTCTCCGTCATTGACAATGTCGATACCGGCGCGCGCCTGTTTCTCGACAATCCCGCGAACCGCCGCGTCGATTTCCGACTCGACCGCCTGCGTGTCAAGCGGCAGACCATCCTCGCGTGCAAACATGATTTCGATCAGCTTCTCCGGCCGCGGCAGGCTGCCTACATGTGTCGTCTGAAATCGTCCGGCTGAAGCCATGAAATATTCTCCTCTAAGGGGTTCTTATGCGTGCTTGGTTCTGGAAACGACATAGGATTCGTCATTGAACCAGAGGCCGCCATGCTTTCTCAAAACGTCCCGCGTCGCCTGCAAATAGGCCGCGCCCGCAGGGGCTTCTTCCAGGCGGTCATCTTCGATCTGAGCCACATAAACAGCATCATTCCATGCGGCGTAAAGCGTTGACGTGCCGATGCTTGAATCCACTTCGCTCGGCAAGGTGTGCATTTTATACCGGAAGATGGAGCGATCATCGGAAAAGGCGTTGAAGTCGAACTCTTCGGCTTCTTCGCCAAGTTCCGCCTTGAGCGCGCGTAAAATGTCATGCCGGTCAGTTTCGAACGGATTATCGTCCGGCCAAATCCGGTTGATGATTTCCATGCCGGGATCGCGCCCATAGGAGTGGATGCCGAGCAGCCGGCCGCTGGGGCGCAGGGCCCGCGCAAGCGGCGCGATAACGTTTCTGGCCTTCAGCGCCGCCGGAACGCGCAAGCGATAGGGCTGCGACGCCAGTACGAGATCGAAATCAGCTTTTGCTTCACCCTGTTTGGGAATGACATCATTGAGCAGGAACCGGTAATCATCACGATAAATGACGAGCACGGAAGGGTGCTCGTAAATAGGGTTTCCGGTCTTCGGGCTGTGGCGCGCCTGCCAGTTGTCGGTCAGGAAGTTTTCAAGGCCGGAAATCTGTCTGTCGAAATCATGCGCCGTGCTGCCTTCCAGCGCGAGTTCTTTCCAGACGAGCGACTTTTTCGCTGACTCGTTTTTTGGGGTCAGCCATGGCGCTTCCGCATAAAACATGTTGGTGAAAACCAGCACGGTAGCCGGATGTTCGAACAATCTGTCCGCCATTTTTCCTAGCGTCAGGCGAATGTCTTCGAGGCTGATTTCTTTGCCTGAAATGTAGAATGGCATGGTCGGGAAGCGCCCATGCATTTCGCGTAAAAGCTTCGCCAGCACTGTGCCGTCGCCAATGCCGCCGTCAAACAGCCGGATTGCAGGCGGCGCGGGCTGGAGGAAAGACAGCTCCATGCCGGCGCGCTCGGCGACAATGTCTTTTTCGCTGCATGTGTTCACAAACATCAGATATTTCTGACGATTGTCGAAGAAGCGGAAGTTCTTTTCAGACGAGTTGTCGGGTGCTGTCGGGGAGAGCGCCAAATCAGGATTGGTCACAGTTACAATTCCGCCCTGACCAGCGCCGCCCCTTCCGCCATCGCTTTCATTTTTCCGAATGCAATATCCCGCGGCAGATATTTCATGCCGCAATCGGGCGCGACGATGATCTTGTCAGCTTCCACATAAGGAAGGGCGCGGCGGATGCGGGCGGCGACAATCTCCGGCGTTTCGACATCCTGTGTGGAAAGGTCGATGACGCCGAGAATAACGGTCTTGCCGCGCAGCTCCTCCAGCACAGAAGTGTCGAGGTTGGACTGCGCTGTCTCAATCGAGACCTGCTGCACGCAACAATCCGAGAGTTCCGGCAAAAAGGAGTAACCGGATGGGCGCTCGTGAATGATCGCGGCATAGCCGAAACAGATATGCACAGCGGTTTTGCCGGTCACGCCGTCAAGCGCCGCATTAAGCGCATCGAGCCCATATTCACGGGCCTTTTCCGGCCGCGCCTGCATGTAGGGTTCGTCGACCTGAACATAATCGGCGCCGGCCTCAAAAAGGTCTTTGATCTCTTCATTGACCGCGGCGGCATAGTCGAGCGCCATTTGCGCTTCGCTGTCATAGAAATCGTTTTGCGCCTGTTGCGACATGGTGAACGGGCCTGGCACCGTAATTTTGATTTTGCGGTCGGTATTGGCGGCGAGGAATTTGACATCGCGCACTTGCACTGCGTGGCGGCGCTTAATCTTGCCGATGACGCGCGGCACCGGGTTGGGATGGCCGCTGCGATCCAGCGCTTCGCCATGATTATCGAGGTCGACGCCATCGAGCGCCGTGGCGAAACGATTGGAATAACTCTCCCGGCGCATCTCGCCGTCGGTTACAATATCAAGACCTGCGCGTTCCTGATCGCGCAATGCGATGATGGTCGCATCGTCCTGCGCCTGTTCCAGCCATTGCGGAGAAACGCGCCATAGCTCATTGACGCGCACCCGCGGCGGAAAACGCCCTGCAAGTTTCTCCCGGTCAATCAACCAGTCCGGTTGGGGATATGAGCCGACAAGTGATGTTGGCAGCAGAGTCATTGGACGCCTCCTCGATTTTTTTATTTCATGTCCGGTCCGTCATAATCGATTGCTTCAGCGGCTTTTCCAGAAAGGATAAAGCCGATGGGCCGTTCTGTTTCTTCTTGCAAATGCCCGATCAGGCTTGCTGTGCGCGCAAGCAGGGAAATGCCTTTGAGCGCCCCGAGCGGAAAGTCCACATCCAGCATGACGGCTGGAATTGCCCCATTCACATTGATGGGCAGCGGACGTCCGATCACTTCAGGGATCGCGGCCTTGACCGCTTCGAGCGCGCGAATATGCGGTCCGACTGTGTTTTCTTCATGCGCCATGGCGAGAAGCTTGCGCGCGCGCGGATCGCCATCAGCATGCAGCGGGTGACCAAAGCCAGGCACTGGCGTTTTTGTTTCGCGCAGGCGTTTTACTGCGCGCAACGCCGCAGCGTCGATATCGTCACCGTCGGCAACTACTTCGGCGAGTAAACGTCCTGCGATTTCCGCGCTGCCCAATACGACAGATCCGCAGCCAAGCAGGCCCGCCGCAACAGCGCCCTGAAAGGCTTCCGGCGCTGCGGCGTAGGTCATGCGCGCGGCGACAACGCTTGGGACCAGTCCGTGTTCGGCGATAGCGGCTAGAACAGAGTCGGCGAATTTCTTTTGCGTGGCGCTCGGTTCCTGTCCGGTGACCAGCAGCCAGAAATAGCTGGTGAAATCGACTTTGCCGATAATATCGTCACAAAGATCGCGCCCCCGGACGACAATCCGTTCTGAGTCTGAGGTGGAAATCGCGCTGTAGGGATTATCTTGTTTTCCGATGCGCATAATGTTGGTCCTTTCATCTGAGCCGGGCAATCGCCCCTCAGGTGAAATCGCATATTTGCGCCGCGCCGCCATGCGGCGTCGGCAATCAATAGAAATTTCGCATTCCGAACTTGTCTTCGTTATTCGAATTTTCTATAGGAATGTCAAGAAAAATGCCGTATTTTACGAGGCCGCCCCTGATAAAGCGCGCAGATTTTGGCTGCGAACGCTGAGAAACGGAGAGGCGTCCTTCAATGCTTGAGGAACCGCTTTATGGCTAAAGTGCTCAGCGACATTACCGTGCTTGAGATGGGCACGTTCATTACCGGACCGGCCGCCGGCATGCTGCTCGCGGATTTGGGCGCCAATGTCATCAAGATCGAACAACCTGGAACCGGTGATCCGTTCAGGGCGTTCAAGGGCGAACTCTACAGTCCGCATTTTCAGACCTACAACCGCAACAAACGCAGCATCACGCTAAACACCAAAGACGCGGATGACCTCGCTGCGCTTGATCGTCTTGTCGCCGATGCGGATGTGTTCATTCAGAATTTTCGTCCCGGCGTTGCCGGGCGGTTGCATGTCGATCATGAGCGTCTTCGCAAGATCAATGACAAGCTCGTCTATTGTTCGATTTCCGGTTTTGGTCCGGACGGCCCGGATAAGGAGCGGCCAGCCTTCGACAGCGTGGCGCAGGCCGCCAGCGGCTTTTTGAGATTGCTCGTCAACCCGGAACATCCGCGTGTCGTCGGTCCTGCGATCGCCGACGCGGTGACCGGGTTTTACGCTGCATTGGGCGTGCTCGCCGCGCTTACCGAGCGCGCCAGCACCGGCAAGGGGCGTCTGGTCGAGACCTCTATGTTCGAAGCGATGTGCCACTTCAATCTAGATGACTTCACCCACTATCTTTCGGCGGGCGAAACCATGGGCCCGTATAGTCGGCCGCATGTCTCGCAATCCTATGTGTTTGAGTGCGGCGATGGTCGGTGGCTCGCGCTGCATATGTCGTCTCCGCCGAAATTCTGGGAAAACCTCGCGAATGCGGTGGGCAAGCCGGACATGCTCAAGCAGCCGGAATTCGCCGATCGTCTGGCGCGGATCGAAAACTATGAAACCGTAGCGGCGTTTCTTGCGCCGATTTTCAAGACCCGCGCGCTGGATGAATGGTGCGCACGGCTCTCAGAATTGGAAGTTCCGCACTCTCCCCTGCGCCAGCCGCAGGATGTGCTGGATAGCGAGCAGGCCAAACATCTGCAGCTTGAGGTCAAGGCGGCGCATGAGACTATGGGCGAATTCCGCACGATCCGGTCGCCGCTTTCATTCGACGGCGAACATTCGCTTGATCTGCGCGCGCCGCCTACATTGGGCGAACACAATGGCGAGATTCTTGGCCGCAAGACCGCGCGCGACGCAGCGGAGTAGCCAGCGGCGGGCGGGCAATGCTAGTTTGCGGTCCCGCCGATGCAGACCAGGCTACGGCGCAGACTGTTGAGGCGCCGAGAATGGCCAGGGCTAAAAACGCCGACAAAGAACCGGAATATCTTTCCACGCTAGAACGCGGCTTGTCCGTGCTGCGTGCCTTCGATCAAAACCGGCCTGAGATGCAGCTTAGCGAAGTCGCAGCGGTGACGGAGCTTAGTCCGGCAGTGGCCAGGCGATGCCTGAACACGTTGGTCAAGCTGGGCTATGTGGCGAAGCATGGCCGCAAGTTTTTGCTGCGGCCAGAGGTGCTGGCCTTTGGCTGGTCTTACATGTCTTCGATGAATCTCGAAACGGTCGCGCTGCCGTCCTTGCAAAAGGTTCGCGACGAAACCGGCGACAGTTCGTCTATGGCGGTGCTTTCGGGCCATGACATTCTCTATGTGGCGCATGTGTCGACCTTGCGGCCGATCCGGTTGAGCGCAAATGTCGGAACACGCTTTCCGGCGCATGCAACCTCGCTTGGCAAAGTGTTGCTGGCTTTTCAGGGCGAGGAGGCGATAGACACCTATTTCAACACGGCGACGCTTACACGTTTTACAGAGAGGACCATCACGGAGCCTTCTGCGTTGCGCGAGATGTTTGCGGAGGTGCGCGCAAACGGTTTCGCTTCGGCGCTGGATGAGCTCGACTATGGCATTGTTTCCGTTTCAACGCCGGTATTTGATCGCGACCGACGGATCGTCGCGGCGATCAACTGCTCCACATCAACGACGCGCATTTCCGTAGATGAACTGATCAGCGCCCATGTGCCGGCGCTGCAACGCGCCGCCGCGGAAATTCAGATCGCGTTGTCGCGGCACCCCTATATTTCTCACTCGCTCGGCGGCGTCTAAGTCCGCGTGCATCCATCCTTTTTGCCGTCAAATGGCGAATTTTCGCCGGGGCGCGCTTGTGCAAACTTCGTATATCGAACTTGACTTCGATTTACGAAGTTTTACCATGCGGCCCATGAATCGATGGCTTGAAGAGGCGGAAAACCGTCCGGCGGACCACGAGACGTTAGGGAGAATTTGGGATGGGCATTGCATCGAAATATCGGCGTGGATTGCTTCAGGCTTCAGCCATTGCGGCTGTGATGATGCCGGCATTCGCATTTGCGCAGGGCGCGGATGAAGGCGCGGATCGCGCATCGGCGAATGACAGAATTGTCGTAACCGCACGCCGGCGCGACGAATCTATTCAGGACGTGCCGGCGCAGGTCACGGTCCTCAACGCAGGCGCAATTGCAAATCGCGGCATCGAACGGCCCGCAGATTTCATCGAACAGGTGCCGAACGTCACCTTCGTCGAAACGCAGAACGCCGGGACCAGCTTCCTCGTCATTCGCGGCATTTCTCAAGCGCGCAACAGCGAACCTTCGGCGGCAATCGTTGTGGACGGCGTGCCGATGACGCAGCCGGCGCAATTCAATCAGGCGCTATTTGATATTGAACAGATCGAGGTGCTCAAAGGACCGCAAGGCGCGCTCTATGGGCGCAACGCTATTGGCGGCGCGATTGTCATCACGACGAAAAAACCAAGCGACGAGTTCGAAGGGCGAATAACCGCTGGATATGAATCGGGCCCCGGTTACAAAATTCAGGGCGCAGTCAACGTGCCGCTCGCTGACAATTTTTACATGCGCGGCGCCGTTTCGTATTTCGACACGGAAGGCCACCTGACCAACGTCAATACTGTCGATGCATCCGCCGAAGAGAATGTCGATCCGGTGGAGAATTTGAATGCGCGAGTATCATTCCTCTACGAACCGACGGAAAACTTTACAGCCGATTTGCGGCTTTCCGCTGATATTCTTGATACGCGGGCGCTCTACTATGTAATTCCGGATTTCTCCGATCCGAACTTTAACAATCCGAACTATACCGGCCGTCCAATTGACCTGAACAACTCAGGCGTGAACGAGCGCGATATTTATGACGCGTCGCTCAAGCTCGCCTATGAAACATCGGCCGGTACGATCACGTCGATTACGGGATACAACAGCGTCGAAGAGCTGCTGACAGGCGATGGATATCCGTTCGATCCTTTCGGGCCGTTTCCGACTAACCGGGTCGGCTTCAACTTCAGTCAGACCCAGTTTCTGGACGTCGATACATTCACACAGGAAATACGCTTCACCTCGCCAGCAGAAAACCGCTTCCGGTATATTGTCGGCGGTCAGATTTACGCCACCGACCGGTATATTTCGACCGGCAACCAGATCGATACCGGCGCCGGCGTCATTCCGGTTTACCGCACGCCGAGCACTGACCCGGATCACCCGCAGCTTACCTTCCTTGCGGATGCGCAAGATCAGTTCGCCTGGGCGGTTTATCTGAACACTTCCTACGACATTTCAGATGCGCTCGAGCTGTCGCTGAATGTTCGCTATGACCATGACAAGCGCGAGAACACGACGCTGACGCCTACCGGTTTTCTACCTTGCATGCCAAGCGCGACATGCGGAAACGGCGTGGTGCGTGAGAACACATGGGATGACTGGCAGCCGCAAGCGGTTCTGCGCTATACGGCCAGCGACAATCTAAATCTGTTTGCAAGTTACAGCCGGGGCTTCCGCAGCGGCGGTTTCAACCAGACAGGGGTGGGCGGACTGGCTGCGGCGAGCGGCTTTTTCAATGTTGGCGACCTCTTCGATCAGGAGACAGCGAACACTTACGAAGCAGGCTTTAAATCCACCTTTCTAGACGGCAGGGCCAGTCTCAATGGCAGTGGATACTTCACCAAGGCCGAGGGCACATATTTCTTTGTCTTTATCGCCGCGAACTCAACACAAAATCTCGGCAATATCGACGAGGTCGAATACAAGGGTTTCGACTTGGAATTTAATGCTCAAGTGACGGATAATTTCATGTTCAATGCCGGATTCGGTTATACGGATAGTGAAATCACGGACTTCCCCGATCCCGTTGCGATCGGCGCCAAGGCGCCGCTTGTGTCGAAATACACGGTAAATGTCGGCGCCGAATATACCGCGCCCCTGACATCCGATATCGAAGCGCTGGTTCGCGTCGATTACAACCGGCTCGGCGACACGACATTCACAATCCCGTTTACGGCGCCGGAACTGGCGCTTGACGCTTTCCCGGTTGCGCGTGAACCGGTTGATCTGGTTAATTTGCGCGCGGGCGTGCAAAGCGATCAATGGTCTTTGATGTTCTGGTCGAAAAACCTTTTCGATGAAGAATACAATACGGAATATTCGCCCGGCGGGTTTCTCTTTAAGGCGCAACCCATGCGGTGGGGCGTTGATCTGACTGTGCGATTCTGATGAGGCGGCTATGTGCAGCCGAACGAGGAGAAATTGGTGACGAAACTATTGGTGTTGTACTATTCGAGCTACGGTCATGTGGAGGTGATGGCGCGTGCTGTCGCCGAGGGCGCGGCATCGGTATCTGGGGTGACGGTTGACGTTAAACGCACGCCGGAACTTGTGCCCGACGATATCGCCGCGAAATCCGGCGTAAAGCTTGATCAGGAAGCGCCCATCGCAGAGCCGGCCGAATTGGCGAATTACGATGCGGTGATTTTCGGAACGCCCACGCGCTTCGGCAATATGGCGGCGCAGATGCGCAACTTCCTTGACCAGACTGGCGGGCTTTGGGCGTCGCGTGCATTGGTCGGAAAGGTGGGCAGCGTCTTCACCTCGACAGCGAGCCAGCATGGCGGTCAGGAAACGACGATTACGTCCTTTCACACAACGCTATTGCACCACGGCATGGTGATTGTCGGCTTGCCCTATACATGGGACGGGGCTTCAATCATGAGCGAAGTGAGCGGCGGCACGCCTTATGGCGCAAGCACCATCGCCGGGGCGGACGGATCGCGTATGCCGAGCGCTAATGAATTAGAGGGCGCAAAGTTTCAGGGGCGGCATGTGGCGGAAATCGCTGCGCGCCTGTCGAAATAACCGTTCGGGCGCTTGCAAGCGAAACCCGCATTTGATGGAGAAGCAAGATAATGGCGAAGGGATCTCTGCCGAACCGGTTGCATCACACCGCTTATGTGACCCGGGACATGGAAGCGACGCGCAAGTTCTATGAAGATGTTATTGGCCTGCCGCTTGTCGCTACCTGGTGTGAAAAAGATCTGCTTTTCGGCGCAGAGCGCACTTACATCCATTGCTTTTTCGCGCTGGGCGACGATAGCGCGCTGGCGTTTTTCCAGTTCGCTGATCCCGGAGATCAGGATTTGTTCGGGCCAAAAATGCCGCCTTCGCCATTTCACCATGTGGCCCTGCATGTGGATGCAAAGGCACAGCAAGCGATTGAAGAGCGCATCGCGGCGGCGGGATATAAAGAGCCGGACACCTATGTGCTTGAACATGGCTATTGCCGGTCCGTCTATATCGTCGATCCGAACGGCATGATTGTTGAGTTCGTTCTGGACAATCCGCACGCCACGGACCGCACCGAGGAATGGCGGTCGAGGGCGCATACGGAGCTGAAGCGCTGGCTTGAGGGCGACCACTCAAACAATAATGACTATCGCTAGCAAGCGCGCATGCGTCTTGCTTTCACATTGCTTGCGTGACCTGAATGTCCGTTGCACCGGCGCAAATTGTCAAGGTTCCTGTCGCAGGCGGCGATCTGGAAATTGAGTTTCGGCGCGTTGCGCCTGACGATCCGCGACCGCTCGTGTTGTTTCTGCATGGATGGACATTTGATCGGCGCATGTGGGCGCCGCAAATGGAGGCTCTGTCTTCGCGGTTCTCGGTTATCGCGATGGACAGGCGTGGATTTGGCGGTTCGACTGCGCCGCCTGGGCTGGATAGCGAGCCGGATGACGTCATTGCGGTATTGGATACGCTGGCTGCTCGGTCCTGCATTCTTGTGGGCATGTCGCAGGCTTGCCGCGTAGCGCTGGAGTTTGCGGTTCGGCATCCAGCGCGCGCCAGGGCGCTAGTGCTTCAGGGGCCGCAGCTTGATGGCTTTTTGCCGGCGGCGAAACCGGCGGAAACAATCCCGATCGAAAAGTATCGCGCATTGGCGGCGGGCGGGAAGATGGATGAGATGCGCCGGCTTTGGCGCGCCCATCCGCTCATGCATACGCCGAACGCAAACGCCTCCGTGCTCGTTGATGAAATGCTGCAATCCTATGAGGGGCGTGACCTGCTGGCGCTGTCCTCGCGGCAACTGGGGATCGGAGCGCATGAATTGCAGAAGATTCCTTTATCGACACTGGTCGTGACTGGCGATCAGGAAGCGCCATGGCGACGACTTGTCGCCGATGCAATCGCCTATGGCGCGCCCTATGCCAGAGGGGTGACAATCGAAAATGCCGGGCATGTCTGCAATCTCTGCAATGCAGAAAGTTATAATGCAGTTTTGGCGGAGTTTATAGAAGGGATTATGAACCGAAAATAATTTTTACACTGATTGTCATGCGTTGCGGTCGGCGCACGCAATGAATGACGGCTGTTGAGTTGAAGATTCCGGTTTCGGCGCGCGAGTTACGACCGGGTTGTCGAGATCGCAGTAGCGTACCAGAAGCCATCGGTGTTTCGGCTGCAGGCATTTTGTGGCGCGAAGCGCCGGCTTCAAAACAATTTTATGAAATCAGAGCAGGGAGTGACATCAATGAAAAAGGCATTACTGATTACGGCAGGCGCGTTATTGTTTTCGACAGGCGCTTTTGCTGACGACGTCATGGACAAATGCATCGCCGATGTAACGCCGCTGGGGTCGCCTGACCCCGAAGCGCAGTGCGTTTGTTTCGTCGAAAACATTTCAGATGAGCAGGCGGATGAATATCTCGCCGTCACGGATTGGGAAAGTGAAGCCTCCGATGAGTTGAAAAGCATCGGCGCCGCGTGTTTTCCTGAAATCAACTGAATTTGACCGGCGGCGCGGCGTGTGCCGCGCCGTCCAAAGGTCACGGCTCTAAGCTTCGGTCTTCATACATGATTTTGGCCTTATTCCCTTACGCCAGAAGCGCCATTCGATTCGCCGCAGATTGCGCCGGGTAAATCGCGCGCTTGCTAATGGCGAGATTTTAATCAATTAATAGCGCGGTTTTTGAAGGCAATTGGGGAAATGCCGGATGTCGGAAAAGTCTCCGATAACCTTGGTTCTTGAATCGATAGAGGCCGGTGAAACGAAGGCCGCCGACGAACTTTTTCCGGCCGTCTATCAAGAACTTCTCCTCATGGCGCGCAGCAGAATGTTGCAGGAGAGGGCAGGTCATACGCTGCAACCTACCGCCCTGGTTCACGAGGCTTTCCTGCGTTTGACCGAGGGAAATGAAGTGCCATGGGCGAACCGCCGGTACTTTTTCGCCTCCGCGGCGGAAGCGATGCGCCGTATTTTGATCGACTATGCCCGTAGCAAGAACCGGCAAAAGCGCGGTGGTGACATGGTGCGAGTCACCCTGGAGGACGACATTGCTGTGTTCTCTGATGATGGAAGCGAGCTTATTGCTGTTTCGGCAGCGCTTGATCAACTTGAAGATCGCGATGCAGCAATGGCGGAGATCGTGAAGCTGCGTTATTTTGCTGGGCTTACGGTTGAAGAAACTGCGCAGGCTACGAATCTCTCCGCCCGATCAGTCAACCGGCAATGGAATGCGGCGCGGGCGTGGTTGCGCATGGCTCTCGATGAAAACGCCGTTGATGGAGCGTCTGCGTGACTCGCGATGGCGAGGCATGGGAAGCGCTGTGGCGTATTTTTCATGATGCCTGCGAACTGGATGGCGCCGAGCGCGAAGATTTTTGGCGAAGGTATGCGCCGGCGATCAGTCGCTGCATGATCATGTCAGCGCGTTGATCGCCGCGCTCGACCGGGCGCCGGACTTTCTGGAAAGCCCTCCGACATTGGCCGATTTCGCTGTTGAAGACGCCGAGGCGCTGGTGGGTGAAAAGATCGGCGACTATTCGATCACGCGCCTTATCGGCGGCGGCGGCATGGGGGTGGTGTATGAGGCCGTGCAGCGTGAGCCCATCGAAAGAACGGTGGCGATCAAGTTAATCAAACGCGGAATGGATAGCCGTGAAGTCGTTTCGCGCTTCCTGGCTGAGCGTCAGGCGCTCGCTTTGATGGGGCACCCAAATATCGCGCAAGTCTATGACGCGGGTGTTGCTGAGGATGGCGGCCCGTATTTCGCGATGGAATATGTTTCCGGGGCGCCCATAGATCAATTTTGTGATGACAATGCGTTGTCCATTCATGAACGCATGGAGTTGTTTATATCGCTTTGCGAAGCGGTTCAGCACGCGCATCAAAAAGGCATCATTCACCGCGATTTGAAGCCCTCAAACGTGCTTGTCTCCAATCAGGCCGGGCGCGCATCGGTGAAGGTCGTGGATTTCGGCATCGCCAAGGCCGTGCACGGGACATTGAGCCAGCGCGCTTTTGAGACCGGATCCGGACGCATTCTCGGCACGCCGGAATTTATGAGCCCGGAACAGGCGGGCACTGGCGGCGTCGATATCGATACGCGATCGGATGTTTATTCGCTCGGCGTGATTTTATACATGCTGCTCGTGGGCGCGACGCCATATGACGCGAAAACGCTCGCCACCAGTCATGACCGCCCGGAAGCGAAGCCGCCAAGTCGATCCTACCGCGAAGGGGAAGGCGACACGCAACTGATTGCGCGTCGGCGGCGGCTGACCCCGGAGGCGTTGACCCGTACGGTGCGGGGTGACCTCGATTGGATCGTCGTCAAGGCGCTCGAGATGGATCGGTCACGGCGCTATGAAAGCGCGGCGGCGCTTGCAGCGGACCTAAAGCGTTATCATGACGGTCGCGCGGTTGAGGCGGGCCCACCCAGCCGCATTTATCGGTTCCGAAAATTCGCCGGACGTAATCGAATTGCGCTCTCGCTCGCCTCGATCTTGGGCGCGACAATCATTGTCGGAAGCATCGTCGCTTCGCTTGGTTGGGTGCGCGCGCTCGCAGCAGAACATGAAGCGGTGGCGCAAGCGGAAAGAGCGGAGGCGACGAATGCATTCCTGACCGAGTTGCTGCAAGGCGCCGGGCCGTCTGCGGCGCAAGGGCGCGACAAGCAAATTTTGCTCGATATGGCGGCGGCGGCGGCGAAACGCCTTGAGGCCGGTGCGGATGTTCACCCCGATGTGGAACTCGACGTAAGGCGCGCGCTTGGTCGGTTGTATTTGCAACTCGCTCAGTATGACGAGGCGAAAATACATCTTGATCGCGCCTATGCGATCGCTGTGGAGCGCTTGCAGGAAAATGATCCGCGACGGGCGGAACTGCTCGCGCTTCTTGGCCTGCGGGCGATGGAATCGGGCGACCTTGAGGATGCGCGCGAAACATTGTCGGCGGCCGTCAGCGCATATGAAGCGTATTTTCAGAGCAGCGGAAAAGATCCGTCGGGTTACGAGTACTACATTCGCTCCCTTACGGCGCTGGTCATCACGCTTGGCCGAACAGAGGAGTATGAACGCGCGGAGACTTATGGACGAAAGGCGGTTGAGGCGGCAGGCGACCGGCGCGACGAGGTGATGGTCAATGCCTATAACAATCTCGCCCGTCTGTTGAGCTTTGAGGGCAACATAGACGAAGCGCGGTCAATGTATGAAAAGTCGCTTGCGCTTGCTAATGATGAGTCAATTTCGCAGTTCACACTGGCGAACACGCTGGGACATTATGGATCTTTCTTGAATCGTTTTGACGATTACGTAGAGGCGGAACTCGTATTGCGGGATTCTCTGGCGCGATTTGAGGCGCTTACGGGGCCGGTGCATGACCGCGTGGCCCGCGCGCTGATGACCCTCGCGCTCGCGGTGCGCAATCAGGGCCGCTTTGACGAGGCGCGCGAGTTAAATGACCGTGCGTTGTCAATACAGTTGCAATTGCTTCCCGATGATCATGTCGATATCGCCAAGACCTACTACAATATGGGTAGCGATGATGCGCGCCAGGGCCGCTTCGCCGCCGCCGCAGACAATATCCGCAAATCACTTGACATAAACCGCCGCCACTATCCGGACACTCATAGCTATATCATTGAAGATATGGCTCGTGTCGGCGAGTTGATGCTGGCCTCGGGCGATGGCGAAGGCGCTGCTGCTTGGCTCGGCGATTTCCTGCAATCTCAGCCACGCGAAGAGCCTCCGCGTCACTGGCGAATTGTTGAGGCGCGCGGGCATTACGCATCCGCATTAGTGAAGCTTGGCCGCCTTGATGAAGCATCAGCGAGTCTGACGCAGGGCCTTGGTCAATTGGAATATGTTGAGGGCGAGCAAAAGAATATTGTCGCTGCAGCGCTTTATGGTGGCTTTGCAGATCTTGAAACCGCAAGGGGACGCGCCGAAGAGGCGGCGTCCTGGGCCGCCAAAAAGGCGGCGCTAAAGATCGAATAATATAAATATATCAAGCATCTAATTTTTTTTCGCGTTTTTGTGGCGCGAATTCCCTCTGTTTGACGCATGGAATGGTGAGGCGGGCTTTGGCCTTTGTACAGCGCCAATAACCCCTCGACATGACGCGTGCTTGGCGCGGCGAATTTGGGGAGATTTCATGATGGCGGCTTCAACCCGTCCGGCCAATCTGATGCGACTGCCTTCTGCGGCGGCGATGACCATTGCGCTTATGGCGATGACCACACCTTCAGCATGGGCGGCGTATGTCCAGAAAGTGGTGCTGCTCGGCGAGAATGCCGATGATGTTGGTGCGCAGCAGATCAGTTTTGCGCCCACATTGGGCGATGTTCAAAATATTGAGCAGGAAGAAGAAAACGAAAAGAATGTTTCTGTTTTCGCGATTTCATTTTCAGATGGCTCATCGACTGCGGGTGTTGTCACAATCGGAGGTCAGACAATCGAGACGCCCGCGACTGCGCCGGGTGAGACCTTGAATATCGATCTCGACCGCGGGATTGCTTACACGACAGGCAACGCCCCGGCGCCAAGCCCAAGACCATTGAGCGGTATTGGGGATGGCGTGGCGCCTGACATTTTCAAAATCGGCGCGGGATATTATCTTGAAGATCTTGACCTGGGCGTGCCGCTAGAAGGCGGTACGATCGTTACAAACAATGACGGTGTTTTTTCGGACGCCGGCGCCAACTTGGTTATCCCCGATGGGCGGCTCGACGGCTTTCAGGTTGGCGGAACTTACAGGTCCGGCAAATGGAATCTGGGGCTGTCAGCAAGCTATACGCACGCAACGCATGATTTTGACTATTCCCAGTCTTACTCAGTAACAGATTCCAACCAGTCGGCGGGCTTTGCTTTTTATGGTGTGGACGCAACCTTCGGCACCGGGCTCTCCATTGGCGAGGGCGTCATTGACACAGATGCTTTCAGCGACATCACGCTTGACCGGTTGGACCTTTCCTTGTCGCTCTACCCGCTGGGCGTCTCTGGAAAAGAGGGCCGGTGTTCGCTGTTTCCGATCGTCGGATTTGAGCACGAGAAACTCGAACAGAACTCAGACATCTTCTCCACGCTGACTTCGCCTTTCGGCACGCTCACCAACACACAATCGGTCTGGCAGGTTAATGAGTCCCTCGGTCCGGATATCGGCATCGGATATGAACGAATTTTAGGCGACATCACCTTGTCCGGCGGCATTGAATACCAGCCCCGCTGGAATGATACGGAAATCAATGCAAGCCAGTTGGTTGAAAGTCAGATTGACTTCTTCCCCGCCAGTGTGCCTCAAATGTTTGAGTATAACGAAACAGAATTTTTTCACGGCGCTGAATTTCGCGCCGGCATTGGGTACACGCTCCCATTTGCAGAAAATGTCGAGTTGAGAGTCGATGGCGGCGTGCGCCGTCGCGCCTTGTATCAGTTTGGTCAGCAAACGGATGGTGTTGGCCGACCCGGGTTTGTTTTGCAGGACACGGCATGGAGGCCCAGCGGAATGTTTTCGGCGCGTTTAAGGTTTTAAGCAGGGCGGCAGGGGAGAGGGATGAAACGCGGCGGGCGGGGTTTGAGTTGACACAGCGCCCGCTGCGCAAATCTCAGGGAAAGCTATGATGCAAAAATTCGCGCTGACGTTGATTGTTGTCATATCCTTTGGCTTGTCCCTTTCGCCATTTGCTGGCGCAAGCTCGAAAGAGCGCCCTCTAAATAGTGCGTCGCCCGTTTCGGTCATTGACGCCGAGAGCCTGTCGGAATCGACTTTTGATGTTTCCGATCTTTCGAACTTGCCGGTCTCAAGCGACGGTGTGGATTTTTGCACCTTTGGCGGCGCGCCATTTCGGGGGCTGGGCGGAATTCAGTTTGGCGGGCCGGCGTCCTTCATCCGTAATAACGTTCCGGATTTGGGCAATGCGCAGAACAAGCCGCCAGTCAAAAAGGAAGACGCCCCTGTCATTCCCATCAACGATATTCTCTTATCGCCCGGCTCCCTGGATTCCGCGCCGCTGACCGGCGGCGCTAGCATCGCGCCGGTGACCGCTTCTTCAACAACAAATACCAAATGCGACGACGGCAAACGGCGAAATCTTGCATATCATTATGTTGGGGTTCACGAGGATGTAGCCTTTTCAACGATGGAAGCGTTCAAGGCGACCTTGACAGGCAGCTCCAGCTATAAGGATCTGGATGATTTGCAGGCGCAAATAGGGTCTGCATTGCGGGAGCCGATTGACCCGAAGGGCGTGTGCCGAGACTGCATACAATCGCTTACGCTGTACCAGCATGGCTATCCCAACGCATTTGGCATCGCTGGGTCACACTATCTGCGGGCGGACCGGGAGTCTGACGACAAGCCTTACAAGCTTGCGAGCGATCCAAAAGCGATGGCGTTCATGGCGTTTTTGAAGTCACGCATGTGTGTCGGCGGGCGTGTGGTGTTTTGGTCGTGTGATATCGCATGCGGCAGGGGCGGGAAGCGCATCGGTCAAGTGGTGGCGGATTATCTCGATACTGAAGTCAGGGCGCCGAATAAAACGCAGACATTGTTCTACGACAGCGTAGACGATACGGACGACATCGAGAGATTCAATCCCAAATGACCCATAACGCTTTCAGCTCAGGCTGCATTTTTAAACGCAAGTCAATCATGGGCTTCACCGTTATAATCGCGGCGGTGATCATGTTGATAGCAAAGACGACAATCGTGCATGCGGTTGTAAACACCGTTCCGATAACAGTAACAGCATCTGACGGTCAAAATGCGCTGCCAAATCAGCAGGTGAAGTTTACCTCTCCGCAGGTATTGCAGATTTCTGAACTCCTGCCGGGGGAGATTGACAGCAGGCCGCAAATTGACGCTGAGGCGGATCCTGTGCAGGGGCGTGCGGATCAAAATGGACTGTTGACGTTGGATTTGCCGATTGACTGGCTTTCCAATAATGGCCAGCCGCTTGTCAGCACGCAGTTTAATGAAATGGAAATCACTGCTTATGACATGAAGTCGACGCGCGTTACGTTCGGTGTCGATGCGCCGCTTGAGGATGCCTATGGCATGCTTGATAGCGGCCTGCGTCCCTGGCTCGCAGATGTAACCGGGATTGGTGATAAAACGGCCCTTACTCTGGAGCTGCCCGGAAGCGGCTATCCTGTCAGTGATGTTACTAATTGGCTGACAGATAAATTTTCACTGCCATTAAACAACGCTTTTGTCAGTGGGGCCGAGCCGGCCTCAATGAGTGACTTTCTGACCGGCTTTTCAGGCTTTGTCAGTGCTAAAAACCCTGCGAATAATCTCTTTTCGGGCTACGCCGGAAAGCTGAGCAGTTTGCGAAATCACTTTAGCTCAATAAATTACGACCCGCTTTCAAGTTTGTCGGTCGATTGGTCTCTTAGCGTAAAATATGATTGGCGGAACGCGTCACCGCCGGGCGACTGGTCGGCCTTTGCAGATAGGCTGAACCAGAATACTTACCTTGCAGACTATCTGAATTCGGCTGTGCCTGAACTCTCAATTCCATCTATTGATGCCTATTCCCTGCGCGCGCAATTACCGAATTTCATTCCGCGCGGGGAAGTCGGCACGCCCGTAAACTACGCGGCGGATTTTTCAAACTTTCTCGATTTTGGCGGGCGCTTGCGAAGCGTCGGGCGTGATCTGTGCATGAGAAAACAGCCGGCCTTGAATTTAGATGGTTCGGCACCAGAAGGCGCGCAAGTCCCTGTAAGCATACCCGGCGAAACGATCCGTTGGGGGATGGAATGATCGCGCGCGTGCTGACTCTATTGGCGGTGACGCTTTCTTGCGCCCTCTATGATTCAGAGGCAGCGGCGCAATCCCTGCCGAAGGACCCTTTTTTCCAGACCGCTGGCGCATGGGAGCAAGCCTATGATGACCAATGGGCGCTCAAGCATATTGGGCTGGACTCGCAAGCGCAGGATATCTGGTCGCGAGACAGCGACGCGCCGGTGGTTGTGGCGATTATTGATTCCGGCGTCGACTGGCATCACTTAGATTTCGACGAGGGTTCTTTTTGGCGAAACCCCGGTGAAGTTCCGGGCAATGGCGTGGACGATGACGGCAATGGCTATATCGATGATGTGATTGGTTGGGACTTCACAACCGGGCGCGGCAATCCTTGGGATTTTGACGGGCATGGCACAATGGTCGCCGGCATCATTGCAGCCAGCTGGAATGATGTCGGCATCGCAGGTGTCAATCCTCGCGCTAGATTGATGGTGTTGAAGGCGCTCAACAGTTTCGGCAATACGCGCGCGTCATGGGTGGCCCAGGCAATTGTGTATGCCGCTGATAATGGTGCGAAAGTCATCAATCTGAGTGTCGGGGAAAAAGGTGTATCCGCCGTCGTTCATGAAGCAGTCAGATATGCTTATGAAAAAGGCGCTGTCATTGTTGTGGCTGCGGGCAATGAAAGTGTAGATGCGACCGCCTACGGTCTTGCGGGGTTTGACGAAGTCATCAGTGTCGCGGCGACGGACCCCGAAGGCAATCGTCTCGCATTTTCAAATTTTGGCCCGAGCATCGACATTGCCGCGCCGGGTATAGGCATTATCGGGCTGCGCGCGCGCCGGACAGATACGATGCGGATCACAGAAAATCCTGACGATTATGCTCCGGGCTCGGCCTATGTGGGCGAGGATAAGCGATATTACAGAGCGACAGGAACCTCCTTTTCCGCGCCGCTGGTCAGCGGCGTGGCGTCGCTGTTGTTGTCGCGAAACTCGGCTCTCTCTAATCGCGATGTCATGCGCATGATTGTGAATTCTGCAGCAGATATTGAAACGCCAGGGGTCGATCAATTGACCGGATACGGTCTCCTTGATGCGGCGGCGGCATTAGCGGCTGATCCAGCTTATTTCATTGCGCCCGCTATTTCGAATACGAGCGTTGTGACGGGCGAAAACGGAGAGCAGCAATTGGCGGTGTTTGGCGCGGCCGATGCGGACAAGTTTGACGGCGCCACGCTTTATTTGGGCAGCGGAGACGACCCGACGTCATGGAGCGAAACAGGTGAGGTCACTGTCCCTGTCCGAGATGGTGGACGGCTTGCTGCGATTCCAGCCTCGTCATTCGCCAGCGCAAAAACCTGGACTCTGCGCCTCGTTGTCAGGCACAAGGATGGTTCGCAACGCGAAGCACGATTTCGATTGAATATAGGATAATCGGTTCAAATCCGTAGTCGAACAAAGCCCATTACAACGATCAAATCCGAATGATGTGATATGCGGCGTCAGCTAGGCGCGGGCGGTTCTAAGGTTATAACCAAACATTGCTGAGGTTATAACCTTAGAGCGCAACGGCGCTCTGCCTTTCACGTGTACTGTTCTCTTAAAATGAAACGAACGCAGCCGGCGCCGTTGTGATCCCGCGACGATTGTTGTTCACTCCACAAAACTGCGCCTCCAGAATATGATGGACAAAATGGTCTTAGAGACAAAACAAGTATCGTCGAAATGGTTGGCTGCGTTTCGACAAAGCTGCGTAATTGTTGCGGCATTGGCGAGCATTTTTCTGTCGTCCGCGCACGCGCAAGAGCGACAATTGCTTTGGGGCGATACGCATCTTCACAGTTCATACTCGGTGGACGCGTTTGCGACCGGGAATTATTTCGCTGGTCCCGATGTCGCCTATCGCTATGCACAAGGGATCCCTGTGCTCCATCCGCAAACCCGGCAGCGCATTCGGATCGCGCGCACGCTAGACTTTCTGGTGGTCGCCGATCATGCGGAGTGGCTTCAATTGCCTGTGCGTCTTGCAGAAAAAGATTCCGCATGGATTGGAACGACAAAGGGGCGAGAGCTCATGGAGCTTAGTCCGCGTGAAATGTTCGCCAGCCTCAATTCCGAAGACAGCCGAAAGGAAGCGCTTGAGCAGCTTTTTACGCCGGAACTGCGCGAGTCCGTCTGGTCCCGTCAGGTTGATCTTGCAGACAAGCATAATAAGCCCGGCGTGTTTACGGCGCTTATCGGGTGGGAATGGTCTTCAGCGCCGAACTGGGCGAGATCTTCACCGCGTCATATTTACGCCCGCCAGCGCTGAGGTCGCGAAAAAGTTCACGCCCTTCAGTTCGTTCGATAGCCAGCGGCCGGAAGACCTCTGGGCCTGGCTCGAGGCGACAAGCAAAAAAACCGGCGCGGAGTTTGTTGCGATTCCCCATAACCCAAACATGTCTGCCGGATTGATGTTTGAGACAGTCGACAGTGATGGCGGCGCCATTACCGCCGATTACGCCAGCCGCCGTATGCGCTGGGAGCCCGTAATGGAGGTGACGCAATATAAAGGAACCTCAGAAACGCATCCCGTTTTGTCGCCGAATGACGAATTCGCCGGTTTTGAAATTCGCAGTAAGCTGCTGATCGGCGATGTGCAGCCGCCATTAGCGGGGTCTTATGCGCGCACCGCGTTGCTCGCGGGATTGGAAATAGAGCGGGAGACTGGCGCCAACCCTTATAAATTCGGCATGATTGGCAGCACGGACTCTCATACCGGCCTTGTCTCGGCGGAAGAAGATAATTTTTTCGGCAAGACGCTACTCGACGGTTTGCCGGAACAGCGCGATGAAGAGACAGGTATTTTTCCCGCTTGGGAAATGTCAGCATCAGGGCTCGCCGGCGTGTGGGCCGATGAGAATACGCGAGAGTCGATCACGGCTGCATTTAAACGAAAGGAAGTTTACGCGACGACGGGCCCTCGAATTAGCCTGCAGGTTTTTGGCGGCTTTGAATTCAAGGATTCGCATGCAAAGGCGCGGAATATTGCTTCCGTTGGACATAAGCGCGGCGTGCCCATGGGCGGTGAAATCACGAATGCGCCGAACAAGAGGCGTCCATCCTTGCTTATTCATGCGGTGAAAGATCCGACCGGCGCCAATCTGGATCGCGTGCAAGTTGTCAAAGGGTGGGTTGATGAAGGTGGCTCGACGCATGAAAAGGTGTTTGAAGCCGCCTGGGCGGGCGACCGCACGCTTGACGTAGATGGGAGACTACCCCCTCTAGCGCCCACGGTGGAATTGGAAAGTGCGTCCTATAAAAATTCCGTAGGTGCAGAGAGCATTTCCACCGTCTGGATTGATCCGGAATTTGATGCCGCCTCAGCAGCGTTTTATTATGTGCGCGTGCTCGAAATTGCGACGCCGAGGCATCATGTTTATGACGCCGTTGCGATGGGGCTCGATCCCGAAGCTACGAAATACCCGCCCACTATTCAGGAACGCGCATATTCGTCCCCGATCTGGTACACGCCGTGATGATAGCCTCGAGGTAACTCTCCGGACGCGCCGGACTGGCTTGGGTCGCACGCCTATGGCATAGTGAAGCCTCGTGGATTGAACCGGGTTTTCCTCGAAATGCTATCCTATACGCATCGACAATTAGAGATATTTCTCGCCGCGGCGGAAGACTGCCATTTTAATCGAACTGCTGAGCGTCTTGGCGTTTCGCAGCCCGCCATCACAAAGCATATCTCTAGTATCGAAAAGCAATTTGGTGAGGCGCTTTTTACAAGGCGCAAGGGGTGCAAGCCCTTGCTGACCGATGCGGGGCGTCAGTTCAAGGGGAGGGCGCAACGACTCCTCGCTGATGGAGATGGAGGGAACGACCGCAAACCTCCAGTCACAGAATCCGATTCGCCTGTTGTGCGTCTGTTTTGTGGAACGCATCTTTTGGAAGATTGTATTCGGCCTAATCTGCCTGAGTTTTATGCGTCGAATTCTGACTTGCAGTTGGAGTGCAGCGCAGTTCAGTCGGCGGAGGAAGGCATACGGCTGATCCAGCGCAGAGAAGCGGACATGCTGGTCTTTTCCGTCCGCGACCCTGAAGCATATTCCGGGTTTAAAGGGTTTACGGTGCTGCGGGAAACGCAATTGGGCGTCTATGCAGGCCCCAAATTTCGGCATCATAGATTTTCGTCGTCTGATGAGATTAGCAAAGTGCCTTTTGTGCTCCCGATCGCGGGCTCTCTTGTCGACACGCAGATCTCACAATTGCTCTCGGGTGCGGGCATTAGCTGTTCGAATGTGTTCGCCCGTACTCAATATACGGATGTGATGCTCGCAATGGCCAAACAGAATCTGTGTCTGGCGGTGTTAATGGAGTCCATGGTGCAGGCTGCAGAGCAGCGAGGAGAGGTCCTAAATCTTGGAATAGATCTCCCGCCGGTCTATCGTGGATTGTTTCAGTCCGGTGCGGCGAGCCCCCAACAAAAGGCGGTGGAAAGTTTTCTGATGCAAGTGCTGTGCGCCTGAAATTGCGTAGCGACGCGGTCAAGCGGGGCCGTCTAGGCGGTGAAGGAGAGCGTGCGCTCGATCATCCAGTATGTCGCAATAACGCCAATGGCGTAGCCAGCGATTTTGCCGTTTGCATCGAGCACTCTGCTTAGCGGCGGGTGCGCCAGAAAGAAGCGATCAGCCGCTGCGCGTTTCCAGACAAACAAAACCGCGGCGACCGCCATCACAAACACAACTTGTCCTGCTTCAACGCCGATATTGAAAAACAAAAGCCCCGTGATCGCCTGGGTTTGTGGAAGTCCGATTTCACCCAGCACTGCGGCGAAGCCAAGCCCATGCAGCAGGCCGAACGAGGATGAAACTGCAATCGGATGCCGCCAGGTCAGGCTATCCTTGCGGTCAAGTGCGATCTCGCGAGCAAGAAATACGATCGACAAGGCGATGGCGGCTTCGACGGGTGGAATGGGCAAGCGTATGATTTCGAATGCGGAGAGTGCGAGCGTGATCGAATGCGTGAGCGTAAACCCGGTAACGGTAATCAGCACGCGTTTTACACTGCCTGCGATCCAGATCAGACAGGCGAGAAACAATAGATGATCTTTCCCGTCCCATATGTGTGTCATTCCCAACCTTGTATATTGTTTTGCGACGCTCGCACCGGACTCTGCCGCCGGGAAAATCCATGCCGTGTCTGTCGGAGTCAGCACGCCAATATAGTCTCCGCCTCTGGCGGGTTTGAACCGAATGATTGTCGAAATCGAAGGGTTATAACGCGGATAAGCTATGGCAAGGGGGTGCCCGAAAACCGACGTCTGACAAGTGAATGTATAAATGCCGGATTCGTGAATAAGCCGCTTCGTGGGCGCTCCATCATTCCAAATGCAGTCATCGGGCAAGGATATACCCGGCCGGTTTATGTCTGCGATCGCAGTCGGCATGCTCCAGACAAGCTGAAAAGCGCCTGACGAAGTTTCTGTGATGCCAAGGTAAAGAGGACGGCTCTCATCCGCAAACGCCTCGCTCTGCAAGCTGTACATTGAGGAAAAGGTGATGAGGAAGATGGCCGCCAAATGAACGCGCAGATGAGTCATGGACCGCGCACCGGGCTTTTGTTGTTTACATCATCTGCAATGCGCACCTGGAATGAAGAGACAATGTCGGCAATCGCCTCTTCAGTCTGTTCGTTGTTGCGCGAAGTCAGCGCCCGCTCGTCGATGTCGCTGCGGATTTCATAAAGAGGAGGCGTGCGTTCTGCCGTCATGCTTGAAACCTGTACGAGATGCAGGCCTCGCGGTGAGGGGATTGGTCCGTACCAGTGAAGCGGCTTTGGCTCTAGCTTGAAAATGATTTCAGCGAAGGCGGCGCCGAAATGACTGGCGACATAGGCGCTGTCCCTTTTTGCGTAGAACTGATGATAGAGAGGCCGGTCGCCATACGCGGTCGCAACGCCGAAGGGTGCGGCTTGCGCGTTTAACTTTCGCAGAGCCTCTTCGGCGCGGCGCCGTGTCTCGATCTCCTCGCCGCGCTTATTTTCAAAAAACACTTGGGCGAATGTAATGGATGCCGGCTCAGTAAAGTCCGATTTGTGTAGCTCGTAATAATAAGCGGCGTCTTCGTCGGATAAGGATGCGTCGGATTGTATGTCGCTCTGAACGATAAACTCTAACTGTTTCACCAGACGCAAACGTGCGGCATAGGTTTCCGTATCGAGACCCAGTGCTTTTGCCCGGCGGTAGAGGGCTTCTTCGCGTACAAAGCTGTCGATTATTTGTCGCCGTTCATTTGGCGACATATTGTCAAAAAAATTTGAGAGGGCGCCGTCAGCATAGGTGCGCGATTGGTTTTGAAGGTGATCAATGAGGTCGGTGCGCGAGACTTCGATCGTATTTCCCGTCGATGCCTCCGGAGGAGACACAATGCCGAACGCAAAAAACAACATCAATGCGCCTGCAAGAAAGTGCAAAAGCGGTTCACGGAGAATTGCGACAGCAGGTCTGCGAAGCTTCATCATCGCCTCATAAGTGAAGTGGTTTTCATCCAGTGATCCTCTGTGTATGGTGTTATAGTCTTGCGGCGGAGCTTCTGGAAGCGGTCAAGAAATCAGGCATTGGATGGCGCATAAATAGGCTTGGATGAGCGGCGCTGACGCATCTGGATAACCAACGGGGGAAGGTTTAATCATGCGAATTCGAATAGTGTTGGCGACACTTGCCGCGCTGACTTTCTTGTCCGCATGCGCACAGTCTCGCCACTCGTCACTCAAATCGGGTGATTGGCCGCGCTATGCGGGAGACCTTGCCGGTTCGCGCTATTCTCCCCTGACGCAGATTGATGCGTCAAATGTCGCCAACCTCAAGCAGGCATGGTCTTTCCGGGTGCAACCTGAAGGCGGCGGCATGCTCGTCAGTTCCGCGACGCCAATTGTCATAGACAATGTTCTTTTCCTTCCCATCGGTAACGCGGTCGTGGCGCTTGAAGGTGATTCCGGCAAGGAAGTCTGGCGACACGACGTGACGGGCGGTCTTGCCCGGCGCGCTGTTTCCTATTGGCCCGGAGATGACGGGCATGCTGCGCGCATTTTCTATTCGACAGGCAAAAGCATTGTCGCATTACATGCGCGAACCGGCGAAATTGATGCTGATTTTGGCGTGGATGGTGCGGTCGCGTTGGGTGTCGCCTATAATTCACCACCGACCGTTTATAAAAATATCCTCATTGTCGGCGCAAACACCGCCGAGACACAGCTTGGCGACGCCGGAAATACGCGCGCCTACGACGCGCGCACTGGCGCAAAGCTCTGGGAATTTCACACGGTTCCGCGCCCGGGAGAGGCGGGGCATGAGACCTGGCTCGACGGTGGCTGGAAAGGCCGGTCCGGAACCAATGTGTGGATCTGGTATATGACGGTGGATGAGGCAACCGACACGCTCTACATGCCCGTCGGCGGGCCCGCGGCAAATTATTGGGGCGGCGACCGGCCCGGCGATAATCTGTTCGGCAATTCTGTTGTCGCCGTGGACGCAAACACGGGCGCGTTGAAATGGTATTTTCAAACAATCCATCATGATCTTTGGGACTCGGATTTGCCCGCCCCGCCGGTGCTCATAGACATTGAGGTGGACGGGAAGAAAATTCCTGCGCTCGCAGAAACCGGCAAGACGGCGTTCATGTACATCCTTGACCGGAATACGGGCGAGCCGGTGTTCGGCGTTGAAGAACGTGCAGTCGCTGCGGCTGATGTTCCGGGAGAATGGTATTCGCCGACGCAACCATTTCCGATCAAGCCGTCGCGCCTATCGCGCAGCGATTGGACCTCGGATGATATCGTCACTGCTGACGATACGAACGACGTCCATGCTGCGGCCTGTCGCGCGCTGCTTGATAGCTATGGGGGATCGTTTTTCAATGCCGGCGCATTCACGCCGTTTTTCCTTTATGAAAAGGGCGGCCCGGTGAAAGCCTCCATCAATATGCCGAATAATGGCGGCTCCAACTGGGGCGGAAGCGCGGCTGACCCGGGTACAGGATATGTCTACGTCAACACGAGCGAAGGCGGCAGCATTGGCTTTATCGAAAAGAGAGACGCCAAAGGTGATTACGGCCGCGGCACGCAAAATTCGACGCAGCCCTATGATCGAGCGAGCCTCAGCGGACCGGGCGCCTATTCAACGTTCAGTGCGAGCTTTAAGAATGGTCAGGGCGAAAAGGTAACTCTGCCTTGCATTAAGCCGCCATGGGGGCGCCTCTTCGCCATCGACGCCAATACCGGCGAGATCGCCTGGGAAACCCGTCTCGGCGTGAGCGAGGACCTGCCGGAAGGTAAGCGCATTACAGGAACGCCCAATGCATTTGGTGGACCGATCGTCACGGCAGGCGGTCTGGTTTTTATTGGCGCAACGAATGATCATCATTTTCGCGCCTTCGATTCTAAAACCGGTGAAGAGTTGTGGAGCGCGAAGCTGGATTATCATGCGCAGGCGGTCCCGATTACCTATCGCGGCAAAGACGGCAGGCAGTATGTTGCGGTGGTGGCCGCCAATTTCGGCGCGGGAGAGCGCGGGCCGGACGGCAAGCCACTCAACGCTGAATCCCTCGTCGTCTTCGCGCTGCCTGAATAAATTGGAGAAACGCTATGCCCGCCCGTTTAATGGCTGCTGTGTTGTTTGGAATGGCGCTCTCGGCGCCGGAGGCGTTGGCCGAACAAGAAGCGCAGGCTGAAAGTGCCGCTGCCGGTTCGGTTCGCTCGCTGATCCAGCAGGACTCGATGAACGTCTATCGGCGTTTTGTTCCGAAACAGACCGCGGAAATGGTCGAGTTTTACGACGAAGTCTTGGATTTGGAGCCGCTCTCGCCGATCAATCTTGGCGGCGGGCAGATGATGATCCTGTTCAAAATCGGCAGTGGTCAGATTAAGCTGGCTGCTGGTCTGAAGGAAGGGCGGCAATATCATCTCGGCGATCTAAATGACGCCACGGGGATACGGACATTCACCTTGTTTTTTCCGGACGAAGCGGCGCTTGTCAGCCGCTTCACGGCGCATGGCTATGATGCGCCTATATTCGTGCAAATGAGTGAAGGAGCGCGCGCCGCGCTTGTCGAGGACCCGGGCGGCTTTTTTTTGCAACTGGTGATTGCGCCTGATGCGCCGGAAAATGAATATGGAAAGGTCGAGATTGGCGTCAACGTCTCCGACCTTGCCGCAAGCCGTGAATATTATCGCGAATTTATCGGGCTAGACGAATTGGACCCGGTAAAAGATGAATTGCTGGGCGTAACGAAATATCCTTATCGTCACGGTGAGACTACAATCAATCTTTGGTCGGTCGGTGAGAGCCTGCCTGCAGATACGGGGAGCGCCGGCATTCAATATGTAGTCAGCGATGTTGATGCGGTCGACGCCAATGCGAAGCGGCGGAGCATCGCCGTTGAAACGCCGCTTGGCGGCCTGCCGGGGTTCGATTTGCGTTTCGTCTGGCTGAATGATCCGGACGGCGTGACCAATTATTTCGCCCAGATCGGGAACAGCGCAGGGGCGGAGGAATAATCGCGGGACGAATTATTTTTCTCTGACTTGCATAATATATGCAGCCAGCGCCGCGATTTCTTCATCGGTCAGGTCTCCGCCAAAGGGCGGCATAGCGCCTTGCCCGTATTCAATGCGATTTTTAACAAAGGCATAAGTTAGCTTCGGATTGCCGTCCAGCGACGGGCCAAGGGGCCCCATAGAGTTGGCATGAGCTAAAACATGGCACCCGCCGCAGGACCACGACACAAATAGGCCCCGCGCGGCTTCCACTTCTTCGGCGCTAAGGGTTGCATATGGCTCGGTTGCGTCGCCGCCTGAGACAGCGCCTTCGGAAAGTGCATGCCCTGACGGCATGGCGGTGAAAGCTGCGCACAAGCCTGCGAATTTTATCTTTGTCAGTACACGTAAAAGCACCAGAACGCCCCCAAGTTTGTTTCCGTATGGCATGTCTTGCGTATGGCATCGGCTTACAGAAAGCAAAATGTAACCCAGTTCTTTGGTCCGGTGAAGCGGCTGGATTGACCTCATAAAATGACGCGTATCGATTGGAGTGCGGGCTTGCGCTGTGGCGAGGTCGGCGATTTGCAGAGCGGAACGGCTCACCTCTGTTCAACCTTCACCTTGTTCGGTCTCAGATACAGCTATGCCTTTCTTGCGGGCCTGCAGGAATTCACGCTGAATGATGATGAAGCCGGGTATCAATGGAACCCATAGGGTCAGTCCGCGATAAATGAGCGTGGCAGTGAGCGCATCTTCGACCGTCGAGCCGAATACTGTGAGGCTGGCGATCATGCCCGCCTCGAATGTGCCGAGCCCCATAGGCGCCGGGCCAATGGTTGCTGCGATAGAGGCGATAGCGACAGCGACAAAGCCCGCACCAATGCTGATCGGTGCGCCGATTGCTTCAGAAACCAGCATGAGCGTGAGCCCGTCGATCAGGCGGATCAATAAAAGCATCGCCGCCAGGCGCAAGAAAAGTCCCGGCAGAAATCGAATATCGTGGAGGGCGGCGCTTAAAAACTCTGCTCCTTTCGCTGCGAGCCTGTTTTTTCGAGATCAAAGAAGGAGCCAGCGATGGCCGGTAAAGGACGAATAGAAACGCCGCTACCGCCAAAAAAGAACAAGCCCGGCAAATGCCGAAACGCTTGCAGAAAGCGCAGGCGGCGCCTTTTCCGCTGTCGACAGCGCGATGAGACTGATGATGGCGGCAAGCGAAAAAGCCAAAAAATACGCGGATGTTGTGAATGCGAATGTGCGAAAGGCGATCTTTTCGGGGACGCCCCTACGCGTCAGCGCGAACAATAAAAACGCCGCGCCGGATAGCCCGCCTGTGGGAAGCGCCTGATCCGCAAACAGCTTGGCCAAGGACAATGGCACAAGGGATCCGAGTTTCAACGGCGAACTGACGCGCCATAGGAAAACAAACCATACCAATGCCGCCAGAAAATATGGAACGGTTTGGAGGGCGATCGCAATGAAGAGCGGTCCCGCTTTCGCATTCGCTGCTTGTCTGGCGAAACCAGCTATGTCGCCAATATGCGCTATGAACAAGATTAGCACCGCCAGCGCCGACAGCCCCACCAGCAACAGAAAATACCATAGGCGCCGGCGTCGCGGATGGTGTGGCGCAGGCCATTGCGGCGCCAGCGCAGCAGCTTCCGGGGTTTTCTCTTCTTGCTTGCGGTCTTGTTCAGTCATGCGCGGTGCTTGTGGTCATGAGTTTTGCTTGCGCGCGTGGGCGCGCGACCAGCATTTTGTAGATTTCTCCGATCAGGATTGCCGATGTGGCGAGTGTGAAGATGGCCGCCCACTCCGATATGGCAACCGGGCGGAGCTCAAGAACTGAGCGGGTCATCGGCACATGCATGGCGAGAATATGCAGCAACTGTGCGCCGATTACACCGAAAACAAGAACAGGATTTGCGGCCAGTGAAATTTGGAAGACCGATCTTGTCTCCGAACGGCAATTGAAGGCATGAAAGTTGTTAAACGAAACCAGAAAAAGCAATACCAGATTACGCGCCGCGCCGATGTCGATGCCGAGAACTACATAGAGATAGTAAAATAGACAAAATGAAATGGCGCTGATCACGACGCCAACGACCAGGCATTGCTCGATCATCTGGCGGTTGAAAATTGGTTCTTTCGGCTCGCGCGGTTTCCGCTGCATTAGGTCCGGCTCCTTGCCTTCAAAGGCGAGCCCCACATCCTGGATGCCTTCAGTAACAAGATTCATCCATAAAATTTGAACTGCGGTTAGCGGCAGCGGCATGTTCAGAGATAGCGCCAGCACAAAAATCATCACTTCTATTGCTGCGGTGGAGAGCAACAGCCAGACGATCTTGCGAATATTGTCATAGGCGGCGCGGCCTTCTTCTATGCCGGCGACGATAGAAGCGAAATTGTCATCCGTAATGATAAGATCGGAGGCGGAGCGCGCCACATCTGTGCCGCCCGCGCCCATGGCGACGCCGACATGCGCGGCTTTGAGCGCCGGAGCGTCATTGACGCCATCGCCGGTTACGGCGACGAAGTGCCCCTGTCGCTGCAGCTCCTTGACGATCAGATTTTTTTGCGCCGGTTCGACGCGTGCAAACACCGCGGCGCCATTGATTTTTTGTTGCAGCGCGTTGCCCTCAAGGGCGGAGATTTCCGCGCCGGTCAGGACGCTTTGCGGCGCCCAAGCGGGGTCGAGCTGACGGGCGATCGCCAAGGCTGTTTCCGGGTGATCGCCGGTGATCATGCGGACATCGACGCCGGCGGCGCGAGCGCAGGCGACCGCCGCCGGGGCTTCGCTCCGCAATGGGTCGATCAGCCCGACAAAACCGAGAAACTCCAAATCGTCCAGGTCCTCCTCGGAAAGCGTTGCGCTTTCCTTTGACGCGACGCCTTGCGCGACAGCGATCACGCGATAGCCGGCGGATGCGAGGCGGTGCAGAGAGGTGTCTGCGGCGCTTTTGTCAACGTCTGCGCACATGGCGAGCACCCGCTCAGGGGCGCCCTTGGCCGAGATCAAGCCATTTTCGGTCTCGATATCGAGAGATGCGGAGTAGCCTTGCCGCGGCTCATAGGGCAGGGCGGAATGGCGCCGGTAGCAAGTGTCGAGCGTCCGTTTTTCCGCGCCTAGTTTTTCTGCGAGCACCAGAAGCGCGATATCAACGGAATCTCCCTGTGCTTCAACAACTCCGCCGGTATTCTCGACTCGAGCTTCGTTGGTTAGCGCAGCGGCCCGGACCAGTTGCAAGACGGCGGGCGGAGGATGCTCACCGACTGCTTCACCGCCAGTAGCATGTAATTCACCTTTAAGGTTCAACCCCTCGCCGGAAACATCAAATTCTTCACCAGTCGCGAGAACGACTTTCTTTGCGGTCAAGCGATTGACGGTCAGCGTGCCGGTTTTGTCTGTTGCAATGAGCGTGCATGAACCCAACGCTTCAACGGCGGGAAGACGGCGTACGATCACATTGCGCTTGCTCATGCGAGACGAGGCGGTTGCGAGCGCGACTGTTATCGCGGCTGGAAGCCCTTCGGGTATGGCGGAGACGGTGAGCGCGACCGATAGCAAAAATACTTCGGCGAGCGGCGCGCCTTGCATCAAGAGGCCGCCGCCGAGGCCTGCCGCCAGCAGTACGATAAACACGCCAATTCGATTGGAAAAAGCCTCCATGCGAATAAGCAGCGGCGGACGCGCGCCCCGAGCGCCCAGCATTTTGGCGATCAGGCCGATTTCCGTTTTTTCGCCGATGGCGCAAACGATGCCGGAGCCGCGCCCTGCGACCACCATTGTCCCGGCTAGCGCCATATTTCGCCGGTCTCCAAGCGTCGTGTCCGGAGGAAGCTGCGCCGCGCTGTCCTTGGTGACGGGTTTCGCCTCTCCCGTCAGAAGCGATTCGTCAATTTTGAGATCCTGTGTGGAGGTGAGCCTTAAATCCGCAGGCGATGCGACGCCAGATTCCAGGTGCACAACGTCACCCAGGGTCAATTCCTCGATATCAATTATGCGTCGCACGCCGCCCCGGATCACCGTCGGCTTTATATGAAGCGTTTTTTTGAGCGATGCCGCACTGGCTTCTGCGCGCCATTCCTGAAATGCGCCAATGATGACATTGATTACAACTACGACGCAGACAAACCCGCCATCCGTATTTTCACCGAGCGCAAAGGCAATGGCGGCGGCCGCGAATAGAATAAATGTCAGTGGATTGTTGAGTTGGCGGAGGACGATGAGAAGTCGTGACGGCCGGCCGGGTTCAGGCAGGCTATTGGGGCCATGAATTTCGAGACGCCGGTGTGCCTCAGCTTCAGAAAGGCCTTCCACCCTCGCATCCAGCGCGTGGAAGGCTTCCTCAATGCTCAGTGCATGCCAAGATCGCCGAGGTTCCAGGGAATAAATCCTTCGCTGCGTTCAAGAACTTCTAAAATGCATGACCTTGCCGGGCGTCATTACGGCCCTGTTTCCAGCACTCTACACTATGTGCGGAAGCGTGGCCTGATCTGAATCAAACGATCTGTAAAAATGGCGTGTGTGGTGGTTTCCGTCCCGATGGCGCGGGTGTGCGTTCAGGAAAGGGCCGATTGGGAAACACACGCATGATTCCGGCGGGGGGCTGGTCAATTGGCGTCCGGCCCAGCGCTGAACTATTCGAGCATTCGTTGCTTGACCCGTGCGCCATCAGTGACGCGATTGCCCGGATAGAGAACAATTTCATCACCTTGCTCCAGGCCTTGCGTGACTTGTGCGTGAATGCCGTTGTTGCGGCCAATTTCGATGCTGCGCATTCTGGCGCGCCCGTTTTCAAGGCGGAAAACCGCCCATTCATCGCCAATGCGAAAAATTGCGCTTGCCGGAATGCTCAGAGCGGCCTCATCTTCCCAAATAACGATTTTCACTTCCACCCGGAATCCATGCCCCAGGCGCTCGCGAGACTTCTCCGGCCCAAAAAATTGAATAACCGCATTTACGCGTTGTTCTTCCACCCCCAGCGCGGAGTATTTTGTGAAGCCCCATGGCTCGATCTTCTCAACCCGGCCTTCCAGCGGCGGCGCATCGCCCCATTTGTCGATGATCACGCGGTCGCCGGGAGAGACTTTTACAGCGTCGGTGGAAAGAAGTTCCGCGACAATTTCGAGGTCGCCTAATGGATCGCCAATTTCAAGAATGGGCGTGCCCGCGGGAAGTACGGTTTCACTTTCCTGCATGACGCGCAGAATGCGCCCCGAGATTGGCGCTCTGAGCGGGATTGATGTTTGCGGATGTGGATTGGTCCCGGAGGATTTTTGCTCTGCTTCCGTCGGCGTCATGAGCATCGCGCGGGCGTTGTCGAGTTCCGCTTCGCGCAAAGACACTGCGGCGCGCGTCGTGTCGAGCGCGGCGTCAGCCGACCGATAGGCGCGTTGGGCGCGGTCAAGCGCGGCCTCGGAAACCGTATCGGTCTCGCGCAATTTTTCCGTGCGAGTCAGTTCTGCCTTGGCGAAGTCTGCGTCAGCGGTCGCCCGCCGCACATCTGCGCGGGCAAGAGACAGGGCTGCCTCGGCTGCGTCAATCGCGGCGCGGGCTTGCTCTTCCGTGCGGATATCCAAAACCGATGGGGTTGTCGGCGTCAAGCGAGCGATGGCGGTTTCGCCTTCGAATACTTCATCTCCCGGCTCGACTTCGACGCGCAACAATCTGCCGGTAACCGGCGTCGAAACCACATAAGCGTCCCGCACGCGCGTTTTGGCTTCCTCGTTGATTGTCACCATCATTGCGCGAAGCTCTGCGCGTCCGAGGTCAACGCCCAGCGCCCGGGGCCAGAATGCGTAGAGCATGAAAGCGCCGATAATAATGGTCGCTGCGGCGATTACTGAAGTCCGTGACTTTATTCCCTGCATTGCACTCAATCCCGAGTTTTCAAGGCGCTAGCCATGTCTAGCTTGGAGACGTCTCGTTGTACGAAGGCGCCGGCGAAGGCGGTGGCGAAGAAAACAATGATCGCCGCATAGCCAAGTCCGTCCTCTTTGTAGATGACAGGTATTTGATAAAGCTCTGTTGACATGGCTGTCGCCAGATATGACCAGATGAGATAACCGAGCGCCGAGCCAATAGGCAGCGCAATGATTGCGATGGCGACAAGTTCACCCAGCAATACATATCCGGTTTCTATCTTTGTGAAGCCGAGAACGCGTAGACTGGCCAAATCGCGCTCGCGTTCGATGAAAGCAATGCGGGCGCTGTTATACACCACGCCGCCCGCGATCACGATCGAGAATACGGTCATGATATAGCGAAAGACGCCGGGGCCTTCATCGATCATCTGCGCGAAATTTTCGTAAGCCTCGCGCCGCAAGCTTACACCAGCGACGAGTGGAATCGCTTTTATGTTGGAGTAGACGGCCTCACGTTTTTGCGCATCAATCTTCAGATAGGCGCCAGACACCTTGTTCGGTTCTTTTAAGCGGCGATTGAGCGCGCTCATGTCCATATAGGCCGGGGTGCCGATCAACGCTTCGACAATGCCGACAACCGGGATGTCGAGCGTTGGGCGCCGGCCTTCGCGCACATCGACGGTAAGCATTTCGCCGAGTGATATGTGTAATATCTCTGCGAGTTGCTTCGACAGCACGATGCCGTCGCCGGTGATCTCTACCGCCTGAAGATCGGAATCGACGGCGCGGTTCAGCGCCGGGTTGTCGGGCAAGCCGGTGATGCCGCCTAAAAAATCAATCCGGTCGTGTTTGAACATGACGGGCGTTGCGCGAAACGGCTCCACCAGGGTTACGCCGTCTATCCGGGCCAGCTCCAGGACTGTCTTGTCTGACTGTGGTTCGACAAAGGTCACCAACACGTCGCTACGGTCAATGACATTGAAGCTGACATCGAGCATGTAGTCTGTGGCGTTCACGTTGAAGCGCATCATAACCGACAGTCCCATCGCCGCGCCGACTCCGAAAGCGGTCAGGAGCGCTCTGCCAGGGTGGCGTGACAGACGGCGCAAGATCATGCGGCTTGGTTGATCCAGAAACCCGATGACCGCCTTTGCGAAAAAATTTCCGCTCGCGTATTTCGGCGGGGCCGGCGGGCGCATGGCGACCGCAGGAGTCAGATTTACGGCGGACCGCACGGCGAAAAATGCGCCGGCCGCCGCCGCCAGCGCGCTGATCGCGAGCGCGATGCCGAGCGTTGAAAAATCTGCAATGAAAACAAGAAATGGAAAGTGAAAATAGATTTGATAGATCGAGGCGATCATGCGGCCAAGCCATATGCCGCCGCCCCAACCGAGCAGCGCGCCCGCGAATGCAATCACCAGAACGAATTTCAGATAGTGGACAGCGACGTCGCGGTTTGAATAGCCAAACGCTTTGATCAGTCCGATTTGCTCGCGCTCGGTCTGCACAAGTCGCGTAATTACGATGTTCAGAAGAAAAATGGATACGGCGAGAAAAATCGGAGGCATTACGCGGCCCATGGTTTTCAGTTGCGCTAATTCTTCAACAAGAAACTTGTTGGAAACCTGGTCCGCGCGGGAATAGGCCCCGGTGGCGCCGTAAGGCGCCAGAATTCGGTCAAGCTCAGCAATTAAAAACGGTTCGCTTGCACCACGGGAAAAAGTGAGAATAGCCTCGTTGAAAGCGCCATTGAGATTGTAAGCGGCTTCCATCGCGTCCTTGTTTGCCCACAAGACTGCGAAACGTCCGGCATCGACGACGAAATCGCCGGGCGGCAATGCGTAGATAAACTCCGGCGACAAAGCGAGCCCCGCGATGATGAACTCGTGGCGAACGCCGTTCATGGTGATCGACAGGGTGTCTCCGGGTGCAAGTCCGCGCGCATCTGCGAAAGATTGAAGCAACAGGATTTCATCCATATGCGTCGGGGAAATCATCCGCCCCGCAGCGAGGTGCACGCCATTGATCGGCGCTGTCGCTTCGGGATCGAAGGAGACAACGCGCGCGCTGATCGGCGATGAAACGCCGGGCAAGCTGACGAGCCCGCCGCCGCTGATGCGGCCCTCCACGTCATTTACGCCGCGCAATGCGCTCAGTTCTGCCAGCACATGATCTGGCGCGCGCTTTGCGGGTGCATACATGTCAGCGAAGCGGTAGCGCTCGTAATAAGCGCGCATGGTTTCATCAAGGGAGATCATCATGCCATGGGACATGACGAACAGAGATATGCCCGCCGCAATTACGAAAATGATCGCCAAGGCTTGCCCTTTGATGCGCCACAAATCTCTCAGGAGCTTTCGGTCGAGAATACTTAAATGCGCCAGCATCCCGGTCACCAGCTAATTTCTTCGGCGGAGGCCTTGTCGCGGTTTTCGATGACTTCGCGAATCTGGCCGTCAGCGAAATGGATTACTCGATCCGCCATGGCTGCGGTCGCCGCCGCGTGGGTGATGATCAATGTTGTCGTGCCAAGACGACTGTTCAGATCTTGCAGGGCTTTTAGAACGCCTACGCCCGTGACGCTGTCGAGGGCGCCTGTGGGTTCGTCACAAAAAAGAACGGTCGGATTTTTAGCGATGGCACGGGCGATGGCAACGCGCTGTTGTTCGCCGCCGGAGAGCTCAGACGGAAAATGCGTTGCACGATTTTTAAGTCCCACCAGCTCCAGCGCGTCCATTGACGACATCGGCTTTGGCGCGATCTCGGCGACGAGATCAACATTTTCAAGCGCCGTGAGGCTTGGCATCAAATTGTAAAATTGAAAAACAAAACCGACATGGCGGCGACGATAGGCGGTCAGTTGCCGGTCGTTCATCGCCGTCAGTTCTTCGTTTTGAAAATAGGCGTTGCCGCTTGAAGCCCGATCGATGCCGCCAAGAATGTTGAGCAAGGTCGACTTACCGCTTCCGGAAGGCCCCAGCAGAACAGCCAGCTCGCCGGCGGGAATTTCAAGATCTACGCCGCGCAGCGCGTGCACCGCCGCGGGCCCCTCGCCATAGACTTTCGACAAGCCCTTTGTGAGAAATGCATTTTTCTGGCCGCTGACCTGGGAACCTGATTTCCGCATGCGTCGCCATTTGTTGCTGATGGGGCGTCGTGTGTTGCTTTTACTCGTACAATATAACTGTAGTCATAAGATTGCTTTGGATCAAAGATTGAACGGCGGCATCAGTCCGAGGGCAGTGATCGGATTGCCGTATGGTGGCCTCTAGCGCACTCTACTCACTCCTTTCAGGTAGCCGGGCGTGTCGCTCTGTGTAAGCATGGCTGGCCGGAACGCATAGCGAAGAAAGGGGCGCCAGTGCCGCGATTGATTTTGCCGTTGTTCATGATGGTCATGCTGATCGACGGCTACGATCTTGCCGCGCTGCCGCTCGCGCTTCCTTATCTTGTAAGAGACATGGGCGTTGAACCGAGCGCCTTCAGCGGCGCCTTGTCCGCCGTATTGCTCGGGCTTGGCGTGGGGGCGCTGTTGATCGGTCCGCTAGGCGACCGTTTCGGACGGCGCATGCTGATTGTGCTTTCGCTTCTCCTGATTGGCGTCGCGACAGTGGGCACAGGTTTTTCTACGTCTATTGCGGATTTTACGCTGTGGCGCTTTTTGACCGGGGTCGCACTTGGGGCGTGCTTGCCCAATGTTACGGCATATACCGCAGAGATTGCGCAACCAGAGCGCAAAGCCACCACATTGGCGGTCATTTCCGCCGGCATTGCGGTTGGCGGCATCCTTGCGGGTCTTGTCACCCCGCTATTGGTGAGCGCCGGCGGCTGGCAGTTGATTTTTTACGTCGCGGGTTTTTTCATTTTTGTCTTGGCGGGGGCCTTGTTTCTGGCGCTTCCTGCCAAGAGCGTTCAGGACGATCAGTCGGTCGCTGCGCCGGCGCTGCGCGGATCTATTCTCGCACCCTTGAGCCCGCGCTACCTTTTCGCGACGGCGATTTTTGTCGGGCTCTACACCGTCAATGCGTTCATCCTTTATATGATCGTCAGTTGGCTGCCCTATCTGCTGACGCAGGCGCAATTGTCGCCGGATGCGGCGTCGCAATTGACCGCGTTTTTTCAGGGCGGCGGTCTCGCGGGTGGTCTTGCGATCTCCTGGTTCATCGATCGCGGCCGACGGGTGGCGGCGTTTACAATCGCCTATGGGCTCGCTATCGCGGCTTTCTTTGCGACTGGCGCGGCGACGGGTGATGCACTGCTGTGGGCGCTGTTATTGCTGATCATCGGCGGCGGTGTTTCCGGCGCGCATCTCGCCATCATGGCGCTCAGCGCTTCTTTTTACTCGCAGGAGGTTTTTTCATCAGCGATCGGGCTGGCGGTGGCTGTCGCCCGGATCGGCGCGATCGCAGGGCCGCTGGTGGGCGGAATGCTGGTTGCGCGCGATTTGTCGCCGCAGTCATATCTGCTGCTTTGCGCTGCGCCCATCCTTGTATGCGTAGCGCTTGTCGCGTTGAGCGTGCGGGTAAAAACAGCCGATGAAGGGGAGGTTGCGCCGCCGCGCTAACCGGCGTTGTCTTTTGCAATCTGTTTCAGGAATACTGCGTTTTCTTCAATGAGGTCGGCCACCGACCGCGCTTTGCGGCCTGTGAGTTTCTCTACGTCATCAGTACAAATATCGAGATGTCCGTCACGGATGGCATGTTCAAAGCTCACCATGTCGTCGCTGTTCCAGGGAATGCCAGCGACGGACTGGTCATCCACCGGTTCGCGCGGAATGCCGAGCGTATCGAAATGCGCATACATGCCTTCATCGGTCGTTTCGACAATCTTGATGTCCTTGCCGCAAGTGCGGCTCAACATTGCGGCAACCTCTTCGAAGGTTTCGCTGTTCGGCCCGGTGATGGGATAGGCCTTGTTTTCATGGCCCTGCTGGGTCAGCACCGCGACTGCGCAGTCGACGCAGTCCTCACGCCAGACCATTGCTTCGCGACCGCCATTCGTGCTGGTCATCCAGACGCCTGATGCGATGAATCCCGGCCCCGCATGGAGGATCATCGCATCCGCATAATGCGCATCGCGCAGGAACGTCCACGCGCAGCCGCTCGCCTTGATCAGGTTTTCGGTCTCGCGGTGATCCCTGGTGACAATAGCGGGATTTTCCTCCGCCACATTCACAAAGCTAGTATAGATGATGTGTTTCACGCCAGCGGCCGCAGCAGCGTCTATTGCAGCTTTATGCTGGGGAATTCGCGCGCCGACGCGCGTACCGGAAATCAACAACATTTTCTCGGCGCCCTTTACGGCGTCGGCAAGCGTCGCCGGCTTGTCGAAATCACCGTAACGGACTTCGCATCCTGCGGATTTGCGGTGTTCGAGCTTTGCGGGCGTGCGCGAAATTAGAATGAGATCCGAAGCAAGCCCCTTGGCGATAAGCTTGTCTGTCGCTATTCCGCCATACTGGCCTGACGCGCCGGTAATTACGATCTTCGTCATACACCCACTACCATTTCAAAATGCGAACACATAAAAGCTTTGTTCGTGTAGTTACTATCGCCCGGACCCAAAAGAGTCAGAGCAATGCGTAATAACGGATAGTATTGCCGTCACGTCTGCGGCGGCCGATGCCGATAAAGATGTGACGCATCAGCCATTCATGCGGCCCTTTTTCGGTTTCGAAAAAGGGCGATGAGCGAAGATAGAATTCTTCAAATGGCACTTCCGGTCCATCTTTGAACATCCAGTCTTGCATGCGTTTCAGCGTGTCAGGCTCGCGGCCCCAGAGAAAACCGCGATTATGCATCAGGATTTTAGTTCCGTCTTCGGCCTGAAGCATATAACGGGCATCGCTGGCGAGCACGTCATCGGGCCTGAACTGGGCCCAGTCGCCGCCGCTTCCCGGCAGCACGACGCCATTGAGTTTTGGGCCTTTCACGACGCCGCTGTCGATATAGACGAAGCCGCGTCCGGCGCCGCTGGGCATGTCATTGATGGAATCGTAGCGCGCGAAATTGATTTCGATTTCAAATACAAATTCGAGCGACGGCGCATCCGGCGCGGAAGAACCTTTGAGAGGAATGTTCGGAATTTGCGTCATGAGCGCACCGGCCTTCAGGCCATGATCCAGCGAAATACAGGCTTGCCGACATTGCTGTGCAATTGCGCCTCGGCGCGGAGACGCATTCCATTTTCTTCCGCCATCCCGCGCAACAGCACAAACTCGCTCCAGCTCGTAAAGCCTTGAATGGGACCGCGATGTTTTGCGATCCGTGTTTTCCAGCATCCGACTAAATCGCCTGCCAAGGGGATCGCGCGGCTCGACGTGAATGCTGCTTTTCGCGCCAGATTGCGCGCCTGTAGAGAACCTTGGGTATATAGAGTCAACACATCATCACCAGTGAGAGCGTGTTGGCTGGATGCAGCGCTCCCCGCAGACAGAATTGCGGTCGTGGCGGCGCCCGTCGCCATCAACATATCCCTGCGCTTCATGTTCGGCATATTGTCTCCTCCCGGGATATGCGCGCGCGGTGGCATTTTTCTTATCACGCGCAAACCAAGTTCGGCAGTTCTCCGGCGACGCTGCTGTTTTCTCGGTTGCAACAATTATAACGACCGTTATGATGCAGGCAATAGGGATGAAGCGCAACAGCGATAGCTGAAGAGCGGCGGTGCTGACGCAAAGCGCCGTGAAACTGGAGCAGGAAATGGCTGAAAGAACTCTTCCGCCGGGGCTGGATGCCGGCAGCTTTGACAAGGCCGTCTCCGCGCTTAAACGAGAACTTGGCGAAGACAAGGTTTTCGCTACCGAGCTGGACCGCGACACCTATATTGATCCTTATGCGTTGGGTGATGGCCTTAATCATGCGGCGTCAGCGGCCCTCGCGCCGACCAGCGTAGAAGATGTGCAGGCGATCATGCGTGTCGCAAATGAGCACAAGCTTCCGCTATGGCCGGTCGCGCGCGGCAAAAATTTGGGATACGGCGCCGCCGCCCCAAGGCTCGCCGGCAGCGCCGTGCTCGACATGACGCGGATGAACAAAATTCTCGAAGTGGATTCGCGTTATGCTTATGCAACGCTGGAGCCGGGCGTCGGGTTTTATCAGTTTCACGAGCATTTGACGAATAACCAGATACCTTTATGGATGTCTGTGCCTGCTAATGGATGGGGCTCGGTGATCGGCAATGCGCTGGAGCGCGGCATTGGCTATACGCCCTATGGCGACAACACGACGAAAATTTGCGGGCTTGAGGTGGTGACGCCTTCCGGCGAAGTCATCCGCACCGGGATGGGCGCCATGGAGGGCAATAAATCCTGGGCGCATTATCCTTATAGCTTCGGTCCGAGCTGGGACCAGATGTTTGTGCAATCCAATTTCGGCGTCGTCACCAAGGCGAATATCTGGATGATGCCTGAACCGGAAATGAGCGCGCATACTCAGATCAACCTCCCGGAGATGGAAGACATCAAATGGGCGATGGATATCCTCGCGGATTTACGCCTGCGTGGAATTATCGAACACAATGTGGTGTTTGGAAATTACTTGCATGACGCCTCCGCTTTTACGACGCGCGCCGACTGGTATGACGGGGACGGGCCTATCCCTGACGCGGTGGCCGAAAAAATTCAGCAAACTTATAATGTGGGCTGGTGGACATTTCACTTGTCGTTGTTCGGCGAGGGCAGTCTGGTCGAAGCGAAGCAGAAGATTGTCAACGATGCGTTTGCGCCGCGTCTCGGCAAGGCGCTTGCATGGCGACACTGGCGGAAAGGCGAGCCGCGCGAGCCGTTCAGCATCGGCGTTGGCGTGCCGATGGTTCTGCCGCTCAATGTCGTCAATTGGATGGGCGGGCGCGGCGGTCATATCGGTTTCTCGCCGATCCTGCCGCCCTCCGGCGAGCTTGCCTATCAGGCGTTTTTGCGGCGCAAGCGCCGCTTTGAGGATGCTGGGCTCGATTATTATTCCAGCTTTACGGTCGGTCATCGCCATATCGCAAACGTCAACATGATCCTCTACAATCGCGACGACGCAGACATGGTTCGCCGGTCGCGCACGCTCTTTACGCAGATGATTAAAGATGCGCGCGAGGAAGGCTATGGCGAGTACCGCACCCATGTTGAGTTTATGGATCCTGTCGCCGAGACATATGACTACAATAATCATGCGCTAATGCGCCTGAACGAAACCGTCAAGGATGCGCTTGATCCGAACGGTATTGTCGCACCAGGCAAGAACGGTATCTGGCCGGCCCGCCTGCGTGAAGGGAGGAAAGGATGATCACGAAAATGTCCGCCACCCGCATCGGGGTCGCCGTGCTGGCGCTGACCATGGCTGCTTGCGGCAAGAAGGATGAAACCACACCTGCGCCGGAAGATGTGGAGCCTGCCGCTACCGAAGCGCATGCGCCTGTGGTCGAGGAAACAGGAATTGCCGAAGAAGCCGCGCCGGTGTCAGAGTTTACCAAGGTCACGTCACAAGCGGCCGCGGCGGAGCAGGCGAAGGGTGTTTTCGCAAAGGCGGCCGAAGGCGATCCTGAAGCTGTGTATCTGGCGCGCTGCCAATACTGTCATATCCAGATGGGGCCGGGCACGATCACGCTCGCCAAACGGCTCGGGCCGGACGATGCGCTTCTCGCCAACCGGACGGACCTAACGGATGATTACGTCAAGTTGGTGGTGCGCAACGGGCTCAACACCATGCCGGCGATTACCCGCGTTGAGGTCAGCGACGCGGAACTGGAGCTAATCGTTGAATATTTGACGCGCAACCAATCGCCGTCTGAATAAATCGCTTTGCCGACTGTCGCTGCGTGCTTTCCTTGGGGTATGTTGATCTGCGATCATGTCATGCGGGGCCATGATTTGCATGCCGGCGATCGGGTGACGCTTATTGTGAAGGCGCATTGACTTGGGGGAAGAGCGAATGTGGTTCACACATCCGGCCGCGTCTTTTCAATAAAGATAGAGCGGCCTTCGTCGTCACGCGCTTCAAGGCTTTCGGTTAATGTGGCGACATAGCGGTCGAAAGCCATCATTTCATCCCGGCGAAGGGAGTCGAACAGATATTTCGCAACTTTGTCGGCGGTCGGAAGCATTTTTTGGTACAGTTTTTGCCCGTCTTTGCTCAATCGAAGGATCTTGCGGCGCCGGTTTTCCTCATCAACGCTGCAGGTGATCCAGCCCTTGCGCTGCAGCGAAGTGACAGCACGGGATATGCTCATTGTCGTGACGCCGGATATTTCAGCAAGCTCATGCGAGGCGGCCTCGCCCAGGCGACCGATCAGCATCACTGCTCGAAATTCGTTCATGGTGACCTGAAAACGTTTCTCTAAGTGCTCGGCAAAGGGCGCGCCGAGCCTGTTGCCCAGCTTCAAAAGGCGGTGCAGCACGTCGAAGGGGTCTGCAGCGCAATCGACATTGGCGTTGGGTTGCGGTTTCGGCGTTGTTTTTTTGCTCATTGAACGCTTTTTTTGGTCAGGTTTACGTATAAGCTGCGGGCGCGCGCTGGGCTGGCTTGTTTTGCTTTCCGGAGGGAAGCAGGCGGCCAAGGGCGGCCAATAAAAGGGACGGGACTTCTGTATCGTTTTATTGCTTGAATCGTAACGACCGTTATTATCACACGCGTGAGCGCTTTAAAACAAGGGCGCTTGAAAGAACATCTCGGGAGGTTCCATGACGCACAAATACCAACTGCTTATCAACGGCAAGATGACGCCTGGCGCATCTGAGTTCGATGTCGTCAACCCGGCGACGGGCGAAGCCTTCGCCAAATGTCCGAAAGCGGATGTGGACCAACTCGAACAGGCGGTCAAAGCCGCCAAGACCGCGTTTAAGTCCTGGTCAAAAACATCGATTGACGAGCGCGCCGCGCTCGTGGACAAGCTTGCCGATGCGCTGCATGCGCGGGCGGACGAATTCGCGCGGCTGCTGACATCGGAACAGGGCAAGCCGCTCGATCAAGCCATGTATGAAGTCATGGGTAGCGTGTTTACGCTCAAAGCCTTCGCCGGCATGCGGATCGAGCAACGCACGCTGCGTGAAGATGGCGGCAACAAGGTCATCGAACACAGAACGCCGCTTGGCGTTGTTGCGTCGATTACGCCGTGGAACTTTCCGCTTATTCTACTCATGAACAAACTTGGGCCTTGTCTTGTCGCAGGCAATACCATGGTGGCGAAGCCGGCGCCAACGACGCCGCTGACGTCTCTTCTGTTCGCCGAGATCTGTAACGATATTTTGCCAGCAGGCGTGTTCAACATCGTCTGTGACGAAAACGAACTTGGTCCATTGCTGACATCGCACCCGGATATCGCCAAAGTCGCTTTCACGGGCTCGACCGCGACCGGCAAGAAAGTTATGCAGTCTGCGGCTGAAACAGTAAAACGCGTCACGCTTGAACTCGGCGGCAATGATGCGGCGATTGTCATGGATGACGTGGACCCAAAAGCAATTGCGAAACGTGTCTTTGACGGCGCAATGACAAATGCCGGTCAGATCTGCGTCGCCATCAAGCGCGCATATGTGCCGGCAGCGTTGTATGACGAAGTCTGCGACGAGCTTGCAGTCCTCGCGAAAAACGCTGTCGTCGATGACGGCGCCAAGCAGGGCGCGCAAATTGGTCCGGTGCAGAACCGCATGCAATACGAGAAAGTCAAGGGCTTCCTTGCTGACGCGCGCAAAAACGGACAAGTGATTGCGGGCGGCGACGCTCTCGATCGCCCGGGTTATTTCATTGCGCCGACAATCGTTCGCGATCTGCCGGAAGAAGCGATGCTTGTTCAGGAAGAGCAGTTCGGCCCGGTTCTGCCGGTGTTGAAGTATGAAGACATCGAAGATGTCATCGCACGCGCGAACGCCTCTGAATATGGTCTTGCGGGCACTGTCTGGGGCAAAGACCTGCAGCGGGCGACAGATGTGGCGATGCGCATCGACGCTGGCACTGTCTGGGTGAACCAGCATCTCGCGATTGACGCCACTATTCCTTTCCGTGGTTCAAAGCAGTCCGGTATGGGCGGCGAACTCGGCCAGGAAGGGCTGCTCGAATATACGCAGCCGCACATTGTCAATTCCGTGCCGCTGGAAGAAAGCGCCTGATCAGCGTAGGCTGCTTAGCTCGGAATTCCGACTCTTAACGATCAGCGCGGCGCCGGGACTTCGGCGCCGCGTTTTGTTTTTTTGGTTTAAGTGAATGAAATTGCGATGCGCGCATCGAAAGCAACTTCGCTATATAGGCCAGTCGTATTCGCGTGGCGCAAGGATGATGTGAATACCATTCTACCAAACGGTATTGTGTCTTGAAAAAGGCGCGGATCGATGAAACCATTACCGTCAATGGGCGAAACTTCCTCGCTTGAGCGCCGGACGAAAAACGAGACGGAAATGACGAAAAACGTGAAATCACTTTCAAATCTGGGGTCGGATATCCAATTGCTGATCTCGGTGTTGAAATGTGCAAGCCTGATCACCGCTCCTATGGAAGAAGAAGTGAGCGAACCGAACGGGCTGACCCGTCATGAGTTGAAGGTGCTTATTTGTCTTGGCGGCGAGGGCACGCTTGCGGGCCAGGAAATCTCACAGGTCATGTCGATGCCGCCGATGAATGTGAGCCGCGCTTTGTCGAACTTACATGAAAAGGGTTGGATTGAGCTTGAGGGAGACGCAAGCAATCGCCGCCGCAGGCCGTTTCGCATCAGCGCGAAAGGCTGGCGCTACTACAATGCGATGCTTCCGAATTTCAGGTCGGTGTCCTCACAACTTTTCGCTTCTTTGAACAAAAAAGACAGGGTGGAGCTTCAGCGGCTCGTAAATCTCTTAAACGATCAATTGGGAAACTGGTCTGAAACGTCGGATCAAGCTGCAGCGGAACAGGCTCCGTCTTCCAGATAGCGGCGCAGGAAATCGATTTGCCAAAACAAACACCGAAAGGAGCCGTCCATGTCTGACATGCTTTTGCCGGAAGGCGTGAGAATTCAGAATCCAGAAAAGGTATTCATCGGCGGCGCCTGGGTTGAGGCGTCGAGCGGCAAGACAATCACGTTGATCAATCCAAATACGGAACAGCCGGTAGGCCGTGTCGCCGAGGCCGTAGCGGCAGACATGGATCGCGCCGTGGAGGCTGCGCGCAAGGCATTCGACCATGGGCCGTGGCCGGCGACGGCGCCGTCTGAACGGGCGAAATACCTCCATAGGCTGGCGGACGCTTTAAAGAAGCGCGAGCCGGAAATCGCCAAGGCCTGGAGCGCACAGATTGGCGTTTTATCGACGATCGCGCCCTTCATTGTCAGCGGTGGTTCTGCGTCAGTCCAACATATGGCGATGGTTACGGAGCGCTATGAATTTGAAAAGCGGGCGCCGTCAACGGAAGCGGACACGGCGATTGTCGTGCGCGAACCGGTCGGCGTGGTGGCCGCCATCGCGCCATGGAATGCGCCCTATATGATCATGTTGAACAAGGTTGTCGGCGCGCTTGCCGCTGGCTGCACGGTGATCATGAAGCCGTCGCCGGAAACTCCCCTTGAGGCGTATATCATCGCCGAAGCGGCGGAAGAAATCGGATTGCCTCCCGGCGTGGTCAATCTCGTCTGTGGCGATCGGGCCGCGTCTGATCATCTGGTCTGCAATCATGGCGTCGACAAGGTCAGTTTCACCGGCTCGACGGTTGCTGGAAAACGTATCGCCAGTGTTTGCGGAGAGCGTATTGCGCGTTGCACGCTGGAGCTTGGCGGCAAATCGGCGGCGATTGTCAGGGACGATTTCAGCACGGAAGATGCTGCGAAACTACTCACCTCGACAATCACCGTATTTAGCGGGCAGGTCTGCGCCATGTTGAGCCGCGCCATTGTTCCGCGCCGCCGTCATGACGAATTGGCTGACGCCATCGCCGGCGAAATGAAAAAAATAAAAATCGGTTATAGCGATGAGCCGGACACGATGCTGGGACCGCTCGCCATGGCGCGTCAGCGCGATCGTGTCGAAAACTATCTCGAAAAAGGAAAAGAAGTCGCTGATCTTGTTACGGGCGGGCGGCGGCCGAGCCAGTTAAATCGCGGATATTTCATTGAGCCCACCCTTTTCGCCAATGTGGACAATAATTCCGTCATTGCGCAGGAGGAAATTTTCGGCCCAGTGCTAAGCCTTATTCCGTGTGATGATGAAGAAGATGCGATCCGGATTGCAAATGAATCCAATTACGGTCTCAACGGATCGGTGCTCACCCATGATCACGAAGCCGCCTATAAAATCGCGCGCAAAATGCGGTCGGGCGGCGTTGCGCAGAATGGCATGCGCGCTGATTTCAGTCTTCCCTTTGGCGGCTTCAAGCAATCGGGGATCGGGCGGGAAGGCGGTGAAGAAGGTCTTGCGGCTTACCTGGAAACCAAGACAATTCTGCTCGATGGCGCCCCGGCGGGGTTTGCCTGATTAAAGCTCTACCGCGCCGCCATCGACAAACAGGTCAACGCCGGTGATGAAGCTCGCCTCGCCTGAGGCGAGAAAGAGAACCGCGCGTGCGATCTCTTCCGGCTCGCCAATACGGTTCAACGGCACCGCCGCGCGCATTTGCGCGCGCATGCCCTCAATGTCGGCTTCTGTCATGCCGGGATTGCGATGAAACAATGGCGTCTCTGTCGGTCCGGGGCTGACCAAATTGACGCGAATTTTCCGGGGCGCAAGTTCTGCTGCGTAAACCCTCGCCATAGCGCGCAGCCCTGCCTTTGCTGCGGCGTAAACCACGTTTCCCGGCAGGGCGAGTACAGAGCCAATGGACCCCGTGAAGATTACGGAGCCGCCATCGCGCAAATGGGGAAGCGCCGCCTGGGCGGCGAAGAATGCGCCGCGCAGGTTGACGTCTGTCACATCATCCCAGAAGTCTTCGGTTACTTCGCCCACCGGCGAAAATCCGCCAACTCCTGCATTGACGAATAGTACATCGATCGGCCCGTTTGTTTCCACGGCTTCTGCGATGGCGGTGACGCTTGCTTTCGGGTCTTTGATGTCACTTTGCAATGCGAGCGCGCCGGTTTTTTCAGATGCTTCATCCAGCGTTTTCCGGCTGCGTCCGGTGAGCGAAACCCTTGCTCCTTCTGCGATGAAGGCTTCAGCGGCGGCGAGGCCGATGCCGCTATTGCCGCCGAAAATGAAGACATGTTTGTCTGTGAAGCGATGTGCCGGCATGCGTATGGTTCCGAAATTGTGGGCTACAGCATAGGATTGGGGTTTACGGGAGTGGACGGAACTTCCTGTATCACATCCCAGTGCTCGACAATCAGGCCGTTGTCGAGGCGAAAAATGTCAACCACAGCGAGACCGGGATCGCCTGGCCAGCGCTTTACATGAACATGGACGATGACGTGGTCCTCTTCCACAAAGGCGCGTTTGATCGTTTGCTCCGCATCGGGCGATTCCGCCCCGACCTTTTTTAGAAACTCCTTCAGCGCCGCAACGCCAGGCGCCGCCAGTGATGAATGCTGCACATAGTCGGGGGAAATATATTTGTCGACGGCATCCGGGTTCATCGCGATGAGCACATTGCGGTACATTTCCAGCGTAAAATCGAGATTTTTTTGTTCTTCCTCTGAGCGCGGCATTTCACTTCTCCGGTGAAGAGTTCACTGATTGCGGGCCGTGTCACTATAGATTACAGATCTACCAATTGATAGAAAAATGCGCTTGCAAGAACAGAGTGTATGGGTGGAAATGAATTTTCCGAACGCATCCGAAATCTCAATTGCTGCGTCGCAACAGTGCATGCCGCCACAAAAACCGGAGTTTGCTGTGAGCCATAAAGTCGAAAACGCGGCGCCGCCCCCTTACACGCGCGAAGGGCTCTACCAAAGTCTCGAAGAGTACCTTGCCGCGCTAGAAGCGCGTGATCCTTCCGGTCTTCCCTGGGCCGACTATGTATTCAATACGGAAAACAATGTTTGCCTGGATATTGGCGACGGAATGTGGGGCACGCTCGTTCGGCTGGGAGAGTACCGACTACAGTTCGCCGATGTAAAAACCGGACAGGTTGGATTTTTCGGCGTCGCTATCGAACCGCTTGAGGAATCCGGCGTTACGATACGCCTTAAAATCGATCGGGACGGGCGGATTTCGGAAGTCGAAACGATTGTGGTGCGCCAGTCAGATAGCGGCATCAAATTCGAAAACCAGCGCTATTGGGATAAGCCCGTCCTGAATGCATTTGTCGATGACAGGACACGCACGCCACGCATGCGCATGATCTCGCTCGCCGATGGGTATTTCGATACGTTGCAATTGAATGACGGCGTGTTGTTTACGCATTTTCATCCCGATTGCCAGCGCGTCGAAAATGGCGTGCAGACGACGAATAATCCGGAATTCGCCAAGATCGTTCCTGTCGCTGCGCTCGGCTGTGAGGAGCAGTTTCGGATGGGCAATTATCGCTATGATGATGAGTTGCGCGCGCGCCGTTTTCCATTGATCGACGAAGAGCGTGGCCTGGTTCTGGCGGCCGGATTTATCGATCATTCCGGCAAGCTGGATGAATACCAATTGACGGATGGGCGCACGGTGAAATCACTGGTGCGCCGCCCCCATAGTTTTTACCTGTTTGAGCTGTTCAAAATTGAAAGCGGCGCCATCCGGCAGATCGAAGCAAATTTCATTACGGTGCCATACCGAATGCCAAGCCCGTGGGATGAACGATGAAGAACATCCGTTTGTTGCCGCTTGCGGCATTGCTCGTGATTGCAGCCTGCGGCCGGCCACCGTCAGATACGCAAGAAAGCCGCGCTGCGGAAATGGCTGCGGAGCGGGCCGAGGCATCGGCTTTAGTGGGCGGCGGCGAGGAGTGGTTGTTTTCCGGCGGCGATGCGGGCGGGACTTATTACTCGCGGCTCGAAAAAATCAATCGCGATAATGTCGCGAGTCTTGGTCTTGCCTGGGAATATCCTCTCTATACGAGATCGCGGGCAGGAGGCGACGCCGATCATGGTTGGCGGCGTGCTCGTGACCAGCAGTACGGCGGGCAGGGTGGTTGCGCTGGATGCGGCTTCCGGTCAGCAGCTATGGCGGTTCGATCCGGACATCGACATGCAGGTCAATCGCACGGTCTGTTGCGACATGGTCAATCGCGGCGTTGCCGTGCGCGATGGCCGCGTATTCGTCGGCGCGCTTGATGGGGTTCTATATGCGCTGGACATCAAGACCGGAAAAATCTTGTGGCAAGCGGATACGGCGGGCGATACGAGCCGCGGCGTGAATATAACCGGTGCGCCGGAAATCGCTGGTGATGTGGTGGTGATCGGCAATGGCGGCGCTGAGTATGATGTACGCGGCTATGTAACGGCCTATGACCTGGCGACCGGCGCGCAGCGCTGGCGGTTTTATACGGTCCCGAGCGATCCCAATGCCGGCCCGCAGCACAACCCTGAATTAGAGGACGCAGTAAAAACCTGGGACCCCGACAGCCGTTGGGATGTCGGGCTTGGCGGGACGGTCTGGGACGCCATTCATTACGACGCGGAATTTGACGCGATATATATCGGCACGGGCAATGGCGGGCCGTATCACCGCGCCAAGCGGTCTCCTTCCGGCGGAGATAATTTGTATCTGTCTTCCATCGTCGCGCTCGATCCGGCGACCGGCGCCGTGAAGTGGCATTATCAGGAAACGCCGGGCGACAGTTGGGACTACACCGCTACGGCGCCGATGACATTGACGCGGCTTGAAATTGACGGCGCCGATACGCCGGTTCTTCTGCACGCGCCGAAAAATGGATTTCTTTATGTGCTGGACCGGCGTGACGGAAAGCTCCTGCGTGCAAATCCGCTGGTCTATCAGAACTGGACATCCGGTATTGATATGGCGACGGGCAAGCCGCAATTGACGCCAGAGCATGCGGACTATTCAACCGGACCGAAAATTGTTTTTCCGGGCTCGCCGGGCGCAAGCAACTGGCATCCCTTTTCCTTTAATCCGGATACCGGGCTGTATTACGGTGCGGTCCTCGACATGGGCAATTTGCTGATGACGACGCCCGGACAAAAGCCGTTCCGGGAAAAGGCGTTTAACAATGACGCGTCACTTATTTTCGCGCCGGACCTTCCGGGCGTTTTGCCTGCCTTGCCGCCTTTTATACAGGACATTGTGAAGGCGTTGCCGGAATGGGAGCGCATTCAGGAAAATCCGTGGAAGTCGGAATTGCGGGCAATCGATCCGTTGACCGGTGAAACGGTCTGGGCGGCGCCATATTCGGGTTGGCAGGATCGTTCGGGCGTTTTGACGACGGCGAGCGGTCTTGTATTCGCGGGGGATGTGCGTGGTCTGTTTAAAGTCTTCGATGCTGAAACCGGCGCTCTATTGAAGTCGATTGATACCGGAACCACGATCATCGCCGCCCCAATGAGTTTTGAAATTGATGGCGTTCAATATGTCGCCGTGATGGCGGGCTGGGGTGGTGGTGGCTGGTCCTATGTGCCGCGCTATGGCGCCGCCTATGAGCGGCGCAATGACGGGCGCATTTTGGTTTTCAAGCTGGGCGGTGGTGAAACGCCGAAACCGGAGGCGCTGCCGCCGTTGGAGCCAGCTGCCGCGCCGCCTGATGGTCTTTATACGGATGCTTCTCCGGAAATAATCGCGATGGGTCGCGAGCATTTCTTTGGCAATTGCGCAATCTGTCATTCTAACCAGCATCGCTCAATTGCGCCGGATCTGCGCCGCATGGCGCCCTCCACGCATGAAGTGTTCAATGGCATTGTGCGTGATGGCCTGCTGGCAGCGAATGGCATGCCGGCTTGGGGCGATTTATTGTCTGAAGCTGATGCAGACGCGATTCATGCTTATTTGACTGCGGAGCAGCGTAGCGTCCGGGCGAGAGAGCTTGAAATGGAAGAGCAGGGCGTGGCGCTCGATCAGCCAAGTGCGGCCTTGCTGTCCAGCTATTGACGTTTGGCGCCCTCTATTTCTGCGAGATTTAGCGGATCATTCTGGCGGGTATGAGCGCCTGAACCCCAGTGTTTCTGCGGTTTTTCTTTTGATTCTGATCGCCTGATCGGGGCGCTGCGGGCGGCGAATGCAAGCGCGCCACACCTTCCCGCAAAACATTCACACTCGAGTTAGTGAATGTTGACTTGGCGGATTTTCTAGACAATGCTCCCTTCATGTCGGCGGCAAAGACCGACTACCGGGAGGATTCAAGGATTATGAAACGTGAGCTTTTTGCGTCTGCGTCTGCGGTCGCGTTATTTGTTCTATCTGGTTCGGCCCTGACGCCAGCGGCCGCCCAATCTGCAGAAAATCAAGCTGCTGCTTCGGATGACGACAGGATTGTCGTCACCGCGACACGTCGTGAAGAAAGTCTTCAAGACGTCCCGCTCAGTGTGACCGCCTTTGCACAAGATGAGCTGACCGAAAAGGGCATCGTCGGATATGAAGGATTGGCGTTTGAGACGCCAGGCGCGATCCTCAACAAGCCGACAGCGAATTTCAACACCTTCTCCGTACGCGGCATCGCGACAAACGGATATGGCGCCAATCTGCAAAACACCGTCGCCGTCTATATCGACGAACTGCCGATCTCCGCGAACGGCAACTCCACGCAGCTCGACTCCACGCTTTTTGACGTTGAGCGGGTGGAATTTCTGCGCGGCCCACAGGGCACGCTGTTCGGATCGGGTTCGCTCGCCGGCGCCATTCGCCTGCTGACCAAGAGTCCGGACCTCAATGATTTCGACGCGGCAGCGCTTGTCGATTTCGGCTTGACAGATGATGATTCCCTTCGCCAACGGTATAATGGAATGATCAACGTGCCGCTTGTCGAGGACAAGCTGGCGGTGCGCGCTGTCGGGTTCTATCGCGACGAAGAAGGCTGGGTCGAAAATGTCGGCACCGGCGTTCAAAACGCCAATACGCTCGTCAATTGGGGCGGCCGCGTCATTGTGCTGTGGGAGCCGACCGACCGCGCGTCTCTGCGCCTGATGGCCCTGCATGAAGAGAGCGATCCGCAAGACGCGCAAATGATCGATCCGGTTCGTTACCCGGATCGGGAGACTCGCAACACGATTCGCCCGGATATTTACGCCGGCAATCTCGACTCCTACAACGCCACGCTGAGCTACGATCTGGGGTTTGCGAATTTCACGAGTTCTTCGACTTACTCGCTTTATGATCAGAGCTTCATCATTGATCTCGACGCAACCTATGCGGCGGCGCCTGCAGGGCCAATTCCGTTTGCGCTCGATGCTTTCGCTTATGATAAAGCGTTCGTGGAAGAGGCGCGGCTGGTGTCCGCAACGGACGGCCCCTTGGAATGGGCGGCCGGCGTTTTCTACTATTATAAAAGACGGGATGTGGACTCCAACTATCGCACGGATCCGAATTTCCTCGTGGCGCGCAACATTACCGGTCTCGACAGTGAGTATTACTCACGGGCTTACAATTATGCGGTCTCGCATGAGCTTGCTGGCTTCGGAGAGTTGACCTACCGCTTCAGTGATAAATTCTGGCTGACCGGCGGATTGCGTTACGGCAAGTTGGACGTGCAAGGGTTCGCCGAAGAGGGCGGGTATACAAGCGACTTCATCACCTATGCATGGTTTGGTTTTCCCGGCGTCGTGATGACGGCGCCTATTGAGCCGGCGACAGGCGAAAAAGGCAAGGAAACGGGGCCATCCTACAAATTCAGTGCGTCGTTCAAGCCGGTTGAGAATATCACGACCTACGCAACCTATTCGACCGGGTTCCGCACGCCGTCGGTCAATGCGCGCGCCGGACTGGTCAGCTCGCTGGATCCGAATGACATTATCATTCCTGACGGCGCCTCTTCCGACAAGCTGAAAAACTACGAGATCGGCCTGAAAGGGAACTGGTTCGACGGCAAGCTGCACGCTAATTTCGCTGCCTATCTGATCGACTGGAGCAACATTCAGGTGCAAGCCAACCGCGTGTCGGACTCTATTCAGTTCGCTACCAATATCGGCAATGCGCGCAGCAAAGGCTTCGAATTTGAAGTCAATACGTTTCCGACCGAGGGGCTTTCGATCGGTTTCAACGGGTCGGTAAACGATGCGAAGGTTACTGACTTGACGGCGGAAGAGGCTGCGGTCTCGGGCGCCGTCGAGGGCGCTCGGCTGGCTTTCCCCCGCTTCCAGGGAGCGGTCTATCTGAAATACACTACCGACATTACGCCAAACGTTCGCGGTTTTTACGCCGTCAACGCACAATATGTCGGCGATTATCCCAACCAGTTCCCGAATGTGCCGGGCAATCCGAGCGCGATCAGCCCGACATACGGTTTTACTGAATCCTATGAGAACATAAACATGGCTCTCGGTGCGGAATTTGGTGATAACCTGACGGCGACGCTGTATGTGGAGAATCTGACGGACAACCATTCGATTATCTACCGTCATCCGGAAGCCTTCGCATACTCGCGCGCTAGCACATTGCGGCCGCGGACTATCGGTGTACGCATCGGGTTTGATTACTAGTCCATGACAGTTAGCAATACCGCGCCATCAGGCGCAGCAGATACTGCGTCACAATCTGGCCGCGCCGCGCAAGCGGCGCGGCCAGATGCTCGCGCCTGGTTTGTGCTGGGCATGTTGTGCTTTGTTTATGTATTGAATTTTCTGGATCGCCAGCTTCTGTCGATATTGGCGAAGCCGATCCAGGACGATTTGCAGATCACAGACGGCCAGCTTGGGCTGATCGGCGGCCTCTATTTCGCGATGTTTTACTGCATCATCGCGATTCCGGTCGGATGGCTGGCGGACAGAACCAATCGCGTCCGCGTTCTTTCCTTTGCCTGTGCATTGTGGAGCGCCGCGACGGTGGCGTGTGGATTGTCAGCGACATATCCGCAACTTGTTCTGGCGCGCATGACCGTAGGCATTGGCGAGGCGGGCGGCGTGCCGCCGTCCTATGCGATTATCTCGGATTACTTCCCGTCGGGCACGCGCGGCGCGGCGCTCGGCATTTACAATATGGGGCCGCCGATTGGCATGGCGCTCGGCGTTGCTTTTGGCGCGTCCATCGCTGCGGCCTATAGTTGGCGGGATGCATTCATTTCCGTCGGCGCCATCGGGATCGTTACTGCGCTGCTCGTCTATATTTTTGTGCGTGAGCCCAAACGCGGAGGCCTCGACGTTAAGGCTGAAGGGGAGGCGGTTCCGGTGCAGCCCGTAGTCGCTGCGCCGCGCGAAAGTTTCTGGGCGACATGCCGCATGTTTTTTGCGCATCCCGGTCTGCGTCTGATCGCATTTGCGAGCGGCGCCACGCAGTTCGTGACCTATGCGGTGATGAACTTCACCACGCTTTTCCTGATGCGTGAAAAAGGCATGACCCTGAGCGAGGTCGCCGTCTACTACGCCTTGCTTGTAGGCATAGCGATCAGCGCCGGGATGTATGTTTCCGGGCGTCTGGTTGACTGGCTGGGCAAACGCACCAAGGCGGCGTATGCGTATGTGCCGGCATTCGCATTGGCGATCGCCATCCCGTTTTTCATCGGCTTTGTCTGGGCCCCGAGCTGGCAACTCGCAATGGTGTTTCTGGCGGTGCCGACATTCCTGAATTATTTTTATCTCTCGCCGGCGGTTGCGCTTGTGCAGGAAGAAGTGCGGCCCGACCAGCGTGTGCTTTCAGGCGCGTTGTTGTTGCTGGTGATGAATCTCATCGGACTTGGTCTGGGGCCGACCTATCTCGGCGCGGTCAGTGATTTCTTCCGTGCAAGCAGTCCTGATCACTCCCTGCAATGGGCGTTCTACACGCTGGTCCCGTTCTACATCCTGGCTGTGGTGCTTTTCCTTGTGCTCGCGCGCGTTTTACGCCGCGAGCCCGTTTTGACCGGAGAGCAGAAATGAAATCTTTGTTCCTTCACTTGGCGGCGGTCGTTGCAGCGACGTCTCTAGCCTCAGTCGCTGCTGCGCATGCCGGTGATGGCGGCGCGGTCGTGCAAGCGCCTGCGGGGTCCATACGCGGCGTCGAACAGGATGGTTTGCAGATATTCAAGGGCATACCCTATGCGCTTCCGCCCGTTGGCGATGCGCGCTGGAAACCGCCGGTTCCTGTACCTGCGTCGGCAACGGAAATTGATGCGATCGAATACGGTCCGGCTTGCATCCAGCCCAAACGGCGCGGCTTCAGTATTTATGCAGATGACCCGGCCGAAACGAGCGAAGACTGTTTGTCCCTCAATATATGGAAACCGAAGGGCGCGCAGGACGCGCCGGTCTTTCTGTGGATACATGGCGGTTCGCTCACATCGGGATCGAGCAGCCAGACGGCGTATGATGGCGAAGAACTAGCAAAGAGCGGTCTCGTTGTTGTGTCGATCAATTACCGCATGGGCATTCTCGGCTATTTGGCGCATCCTGAATTGAGCGCCGAGTCGGCGGATAATGTGTCGGGCAATTACGGGCTGCTTGATCAGATTCAGGCGCTTAAATGGGTCAACCAAAACATCTCGGCATTTGGCGGCGATCCGGGCAATGTGACGATTGCCGGCGAGTCTGCGGGCGCTCTCAGCGTTATGTATTTAATGGCCGCCCCTTCTGCACGCGGTCTGTTCGCCAAAGCGATCGCGCAGAGCGCCTATATGATCACCATGCCGGAACTGCGCGAGGCGCGTCATGGCATGCCGCCCTATGAAGCGGTTGGCGTGTGGCTCGCGGGCCAGCTCGGCGCCAGTAATCTTGCAGAACTTCGGGCGCAGGACGCAGACGACATCACCAATTCGTCCGTGACCACCGGCTTTCTGCCATGGGGAACGATTGATGGCGTTACGCTTCCTGCTCAACTTGTAGACGTGTTCGACCGGGGAGAGCAGGCGCCCGTGCCGGTGCTCGCAGGTTTTAATGAGGGAGAAATTCGTTCCTTGCGCTTTTTGCTGGCGCCGGTTCCGGACAGCAAGGTGGCGTATAAAAAGGCGATCCAGACTGGTTATGGCGAACTCGCCGACACCTTCCTCGAACATTATCCGGTCAATGAGATCGAGGAGAGCATGCTCGAAACGACGCGGGATGCGATGTATGGCTGGACCTCAGAAAGGCTCGCCGTGAAGCAGGCCGCGCTTGGCGCGCCGTCATATCTCTATTTCTGGGACCACGGATACCCGTCCGCCAATCGCGACGGCTTGCGCGCCTTTCACGCCAGCGAAATTCCTTATGTATTCGGCACCATGCAGCGCACGTCGAAATTCTGGCCGAAAGCGCCAAACAATGACGAGGAACAGGACCTTTCAAAAGCGGTTTTGAGTTATTGGTCGTCTTTCGCAAAATCCGGCGTCCCCAGTGCTGAGGGCCAGCCTGAATGGCTGCCATTTTCGGACAATGAATCCTATATGCGCTTTGATGAAAAGCCCGAGGCCGCGACCCATCTTTTACCGGGCAGGTATGAGCTGCATGAGGAAGTCATGTGTCGCCGCCGCGCCGCAGGCAATATTGCCTGGAACTGGAATGTGGGAATCGTCTCGCCTCCTTTGCCGCCGCAGGTTCCGGAGTGCCGATGATTGACGGCGCCATTCAACCCTATGCGCTTACCCTCAATAAGTTCATCGATCACGCAGCTAAATGGCGCCCCGATGCCGAGGTCGTAACGGCGCGTGACGATGGCGCGATAGACCGTATCGGCTATGCGTCGCTGCAAGCTCGGGCGAAGCGTGTTTCCGCGCTGCTGGCCGAGCTTGGTGTCGGCGTGGGAAGCCGTGTCGCAACGCTTGCCTGGAACACGCAGGCGCATGTTGAAGCCTGGTACGCAATCATGGGCATGGGCGCGGTATGTCATACGCTCAACCCGCGCCTTACGGCGGCGCATCTCGCGGCCATGTTGAAGCAATCAGAAGCAGCAGTGCTGATCGCCAGCGCCGATCTGATGCCGCTGGTCAATCAGATTGTCGAGCATGCGCCTTCGGTTGCGACCGTGTTGGTGATTGACGGATCGCCGGTCAGCGGATGCATTGCTAATGCAAATGTTGCGGTGAGCGCCCTGGAACCTGACCTCATCACAGCGACCGAAGAAGTTTCTTGGGGTGACTTCGATGAGAACGCGCCTTCGGGGCTGTGCTTCACGTCGGGTACGACCGGCGCGCCAAAAGGCGTTTCATACACGCACCGATCATCCTACCTGCATACCCTTCGGTTGCTGCAGGCTGATGTTGTCGGCATTACCGCTGCAGATTCAATCTTGGCGGTTGTGCCGATGTTTCACGCCAATGCTTGGGGGCTGCCCTTTGCAGCGCCAGCGGCGGGAGCGAAACTGGTGTTGCCCGGTCGCCAGAATGATGGTGCGAATTTAGCGAGATTGATTCAATCCGAGAATGTGACGGTCGCGGTTGGCGTGCCGACTGTATGGCTTGGACTTGTTGAACATCTCGAAGCGCATGGCGGTGAAACACCGTCTTTGCAAAGGATTCTTGTTGGCGGCGCGCCAATGGCGCCGGCGCTGATGGATAGAATTGAACGGCGGCTTGGCGCGAGCGTGCAAACAAGTTGGGGCATGACGGAGCTTTCTCCATTGGGTACGAGTTCACCCCCAATGATCCCGAGCGCAATGCGCTGGTTTCCGGACGGCCGGCGATTGGGGTCGATTTGCTGCTGACGACGGAGGATGGGAAGCCGCTGCCTGAACAGCGCGAGGCGGAGGGGCGGCTGCGCGTGCGCGGAGCGGCCGTTCTGGAGCGGTATTTCGGGCATGATGAGCTTGCGACCGATGCCGATGGCTGGTTCGACACCGGCGATCTCGCTCGAATCGACGCCAAGGGAAACCTCATCATCACGGGCCGCGCTAAAGACTTGATCAAGTCGGGCGGGGAGTGGATAAACCCAGCAGAGATCGAGGCTGTCGTGGGGGCGTTGCCCCAGGTGTCGATGGCGGCGGTGATCGGTCGGGCTGATCCCAAATGGGGGAGCGGCCAGTACTACTTGTGGAATTGGGTGAGCACAAAGCGATCACTGACCAGGAACTTTTGGAACCGCTGCGCGGGCGCGTGGCGCCTTGGTGGATACCTGATATTGTGGTGCGCGTGGCGGCGATGCCGCTGGCCTCTACAGGAAAAATCGACAAAATGCGCCTGAGGGCCGAATATAGTCAGTCTTGAGCTATGGATCGTTCGATGGCTCGGCGAACGGCAAATGAAAGAAAGGCCTAACTTTGTCCATAGGTGCAAAAAACCGGCGGAAACGGCTTACCAAGGCGGAGCAACGCGCCGAGACGATTGAGCAAATGCTCGATACGGCCGAGTTTCTTTTCTCTCAGCACGGGTTTTACGGCGTCACCTTGAAGGATGTCGCGAAAGGTGTCGGCGTTCATCACACGCTGTTGAACTACTATTTCGACGACAAGAAGAAATTGTTTGATGCAGTTTTCGAACGGCGCGCCGTGGTGACGAGCGAACGTCGCATGCGGATGCTCGATGAGTATGAAAAAGCATCAAAAGGAAAGCCGACAGTCGAAGGCGCGCTGCGGGCGTTTTTGGACACTGACCTTGATCTTTATATTGAGGGCGGCGAGGGCTGGAGAAATTACGCGGCGCTGAGCGCGCAGGTGGCCAACACGCCCGAATGGGGCGCGGAAATGATGGACCAGCATTTCGATCCCGTCGTGTTGAAACTGATCGGGCTGCTCAAAAAAGCGCTCCCAGATTGCGCCGAGGAAGATATTTTCTGGGGATACCATTTCGTGACTGGCGCGCTGATGTTGACGCTTGCGCGTACTGGTCGCATCGACAAACTCTCAAATGGTCTGTGTAAGTCGGATGATTTTCTCGCCGTGAAAAAGCGAATGTCGACTTTTATGGCGGCGGGATTTCGGGAAGTTTGCAAGCAACGGACGGCGGAGCGAAAGTCCTGATCTGGGCGTTGCAGGCGTATTTTTCACAGTTATCAAATTAACTCACGGGTGAGTTAATTTGATTGAGGTCTAAGTAAAAGGATTTGATGATGAAGTTGCAAGATCGAGTTGCGATTGTCACCGGTGCAGGCGGGGGATTGGGGCGGTGTCACGCGCTGATGCTCGCCGGTCAGGGCGCCAAGGTTGTTGTCAATGACATGGTTGAAGCCAATGCCACACGCGTTGCGCAAGAGATCGTTTCACAGGGCGGCGAAGCGATCGCCTATGCGGCTTCCGTCACGGATGAAGATCAGATTGCCGCCATGGTTGCGCACACAATGGAGACGTGGGGACGGGTCGATATTTTGATCAACAATGCCGGGATACTCCGTGACAAGAGTTTCGCTAAAATGGAGATTTCGGATTTTCGGCTTGTGGTCGATGTCCACCTTATGGGCGCGGTGATCTGCACAAAGGCGGTCTGGGAAATTATGCGCCAACAAGGCTTTGGCCGCATTGTCATGACCACTTCATCTTCGGGTCTTTACGGCAACTTTGGTCAAGCGAATTACGGCGCCGCGAAAATGGCGCTGGTCGGACTGATGCAGACTCTGGCGATTGAAGGCGAAAAATACGACATCAAAGTGAACAGCCTGGCGCCGACCGCTGCGACGCAAATGACTGACGGCGTGCTGGCCAAGGAAGCGCTGGATCTTCTCGCGCCTGAACTCGTCAGTGAAGGGTTGCTCGCGCTGGTTTGCGAGGATGCGCCAACGCGGGCGATCTTGTGCGCCGGCGCCGGTCACTTTGCGCGCGCAAATATCACCCTTACAAACGGTGCCTATGTGGGCGGCGGCGAAGAGGGTGCCGAACAGGTGATTGAGATGTGGGACGCGATCAGTGATCGCAAAGAAGAGATTGTGCCAGCATATGGTTTCACCCAGTCAGAACGTGAATTGGCCAGTGCAGGCAAGAATGCGCCTGCCGGAAAAGGCTAAATACTAAGTCATTTCCAGAAGTTCCCGCAGCCGGGTCTGGCAGCCGCCGGATAGCGCTGCGGGAGCGATTTGAACCTGGCAATCAGCTGCTGAAGTTACGCCCTTACCTGGTTCAGGCAAGTGAAGCGCTTGCACTGTGCTGGTTGCGGTCAAATACTATTCCTGCGAAGGCATCGGTGTTCGCTCTGAGATCCGGTACAGAAGCTCCGCGAGCAACTCGGTGCATTGCGAGACCGTTTCTTTTGGTAAGCCTTCCAGTAGGCGCGATCGCATTTCCACTGTGATGGAAAAAATTTCGTTTAACGCATCTATGCCTGCGTCAGTGAGGCGAAGGTGTTTATTGCGCCGGTCCGCTGGGTCTGGCAGGCGCTCCACAAAACCGTCCGCCTCCAACATATCTAGCGTGCGCGTCAGGGTTGGTCCTTCAATGCCGACGCGTTTTGCAATTTGAATTTGCGTGGTGAGGGGCGGCGAGTAAAGAATCGCGGCCATCACTTCCATGCGGGAGGCTGAGTGGCCCAATTGGCGCAGCTTCTCGTCTAGCAGCGATCGCCACATCCGCCCGGCGAGCACAAGCTGAACGGTGAACCGCAATTCCGGAGTCGGATAGCTTTCGCGCGAAGGCAAAGAGTCGCGACATGCGATAGCTCTTTCCAGTTCTTCCTCTGTCGAGCACTCTTTGATCAATTTCCCGGCCCCTTTTTTGCCGACGACAAGCATGTGTCGTTTGCTCGGCGATGCTTCGCCCGGCGTTGCTTTCGGGTCCTATCATAGCAGCTTGAAGATTTGCAATCTTGAGGAGTGCGCACAAAGTGCGCCTTGCGCGAGCCGCGAACGCGGTCTCGCGGGCGCGTTCACGACTGCTTTGGGCGAGCGCAGGCCAGTTTCGCAATTGTTTTTACGCGGCGTCTTTTGCTTGGCCGCCGGGTTTTGTGGTGCGCTGCGCGAGGCCGGGAAAATGCATGATGGCGGTAAAGCCGGAACCGGCTTCGCTTTCAAAACGAAGCTCGCCGCCATGTAGCGCAACATATTTTGATACCAGATAGAGGCCGAGACCCGCGCCCTCATGGGCGCGGTTGAGAGCGCCGTCGCCCTGGAAAAACGCTTCTGTCAGTTTTGGCAGCAGGTCAGCGTTGACGCCGCATCCATTATCCTCGACTTCCAGCAGGAGGTCGCCATCCGTTTCCTTTGCCCGCACCTGTATTTTCGCCCCATCGCCCGCAAATTTCAGTGCATTGGACAACAAATGCGCGAGCATCTCTTCAAATACGCTCATGTCGATTTTGACATCGGGCAGGCCGCGTTGAATGTCCTGGCTGATGGTTGCGTTTTGTTTCGCGGCCTCGTTCTCAAATTTAGAGATCGAGATTTCGACCACATCCGCGAGCGACGTGCGGTCCAGAGACAATTCAAACTCGCCAGCGTCCAACCGGGCGATATTCAGCATGTTGTTTACAAGCCCAAGCAGTCGTTTGCCGCATTCATGGATGTTTTGAGAATACTCTTGGTATTCCGGTACGCCGTGGGGGCCGAATGATTCCTGCACCATAATACCGGCGAAACCGATCACGCCATTTAGCGGGGTTCGCAATTCGTGACTCATGTTCGAAATGAGTTGCGTCTTCATGGAGCTTGCGGCGATCGCCGCATTCTTTGCATCCAGTTCCGCTTTTTCGATGCGTTTGCGCGCAGAAATATCTCGTAGAGTGTAGACAGCGAGGCTGGTGACGATCTGGTTGTCGCGCGCGCGCGTGTTTCCAAGCGAGACAATGCGGCGGCTGGCGACAATTTCGAGCATGACGCCGTTTTCCGGCGCTGCATATTCGTAGCGTGCGGTTACTTCCGGGCCTGTCGTCAGGGCCGGTGCGATGGGAAAATCTGCGACAAGCTCTGTCAGCATAGCGCCTGATTGGAGCGGTGAATCGAATCCAAGCAGTTCCATTGCTCTTTCATTGCACAGCTCGATTGCGCCGGCGCCGTCGGTTACAATGACGCCATCGGCATTGTCACGGACAACAATGCTGGTCAGCTCCTGAAACCTTAGCGTCGCCGACCGGTGCCGGATGATTTGTCGCGCGCGATGATGCAGTAGCGCACCTGCGACATAGAGCAGGCCCATGACTTGCGCGAAGAGGATGGCGCCGACATCGAAGCTGTATGGCGCATATGTCTGTAGCGCCAGCGGCGCCGTGAACAAAATGGCGAACAAGACAGCATGCGTGACCAGCAAAGGCGCCACTTGTTTGGCTTGCGGGTTTCGGCAAAGCCAGATCAGCAAGAAGCCGCCAAGCACTAGCGGGATGGCGGGATGCGGACGCGCAAGCGCCCGGTTCTGCGCAAGGCTTTCATAGCTTATCGCGTGGAGCATCACGCCAGGCGTAACCCCGAGCACCGGCGCAGCGAACTCATCACCAAGCTCCAGGGCGGTCGCTCCGATCAGGATATTCTTGCCCCTGACGATCTCAGGCGCAAAGTCGCCGGACAGAAGGTCGCGAAAGGAAAGGCGTTTAATGGCGCGGCTGTCGATGCTGTAGTCGATATAGAAAGTATCATGCCGGTCGGCCGGTATGCCCGCGAGCACCCCTGCAATCGCTGTGCGATAGCTGTCTCCATCTTCGACCGCGCGCCAACCCCGGCGCACGATGCCGCTCTTTTCCGCTGTCAGCGTCACGCTGGCGATGACTGCATGATTTAAAAACTTTTCATTTGGCGGCGTCTTCATCAATTCGCGCCTGCCGCCGCTGCTGGAGGACCACTGCCAAAATACTGGCAGAATGACCTCGCCCGGCCGCTGCGCCAACGCGCGTGCAAAAGCTGCATCGCCTTCAGCACTGGAAAGCGACGAAAAGTCGACGTCGAATGCGATCAGGCCCGCTTGCGCGGCTTGAAGGTTTGCAATCGCCGTCGCGTAGCGGTCTCGCGGCCAGGGCCAGCGGTTTTCGTCGCGAATACTCTGCGGGTCGATTTCTACAAGAACGAGGGTGTCGGTGGGCGCGCGTTTGATCAATCGAAAGCGCGCATCCATCAACGCATTATCGAGCGGAGTGAAAAATCCGGAGAGAGCGAAAACTGTTAAAAGGAGAAATAGTCCTATTGGCGCAGCGAGAGGTTTGGCGGCGCGCGATATGCGCCGCCAAATTGCGATATTCGATGTTGCGCCCGCTTCCGGCATTCCGTCATCACTGCACTGCTGTCAGGTGAAGGTAGCGCAGGAAGCGTTAAAATTTGGAGATGGCGGGGTCGCGCCGTTCAACCGGCCTTATTTGTTCGGGCCTTTACCCTTACCTAACCCTAGCCCCAGGCCGGTATCGCCGAGGTCCAGTTCGAGGCCGTCTTCATCGAGATCCAGGTCAAGCTCGATGCCGAGGTCGTCATCACCGAGGTCTAAATCCAGGCCGGCTTCAGCGCCGTCATCATCAAGGCCGAGACCGAGGTCAACACCAGGTCCGTCTTCTCCCAGACCCAGCCCAACATCTGCACCTGCACCGTCTTGCCCAAGACCAAGGTCAGCGCCTGCGCCCGCACCGTCTTGCCCAAGGCCAAGGTCAGCGCCTGCGCCCGCACCGTCTTGCCCGAGACCGAGTCCAACGCCTGCACCTGCGCCGTCTTGCCCGAGACCGAGTCCAACGCCTGCACCTGCGCCGTCTTGACCGAGACCGAGGCCAACACCTGCGCCTGCGCCGTCTTGACCGAGACCGAGGCCAACACCTGCGCCCGCGCCGTTTTGACCGAGATCGAGGCCAACGCCTGCGCCTGCACCGTCTTGCCCAAGACCGAGGCCAATGCCCGCACCCGCGCCGTCTTGACCAAGGCCGAGCCCAAGTCCTGGCGCCTGGTTATCTTGTCCTAGGGCGAGGCCGCCGCCAGAGTTAGTGACTGATGAAACGCTAGGGCCGGCACCCGTTAGTCCAACGGGGTTGAACTCCGCTAAGGTTACGTCATTGACGGGGGCGTTTGTGTTGCGCGCACGCACAAGACCCTCTGACAATTCAGCATAGTCAAGCGGATCGAGGCCAATATTGTCTGGGATCATCAGGGTGTCAGCGCGTTTGTCACCCTTGATCGGCGTGACTTTTGTCGGATCGAGCGTTTTGCGTTCCCCGCCGCTATTCGTCGGCGTCCGGAAAGTAAAATCCGCAGCGGAAACTTGCGCTGTTTCACCCGCAGGAACCAGGATGCTTTCATTTGTTTTTAATGACAGAACTTCGACCAGGCCTTCCGCAACATGGACGGTGTGATTGTCGGAACCGGCGGTCACTGTAAAAGTCGTGCCTTTCACGACAGCGGCGATCACCGGTGTCTCAACGCGAAAGTGCTGTGATTGGCGTTTGTCCACCTTGAACATCAGCGTGCCAAGATCCTGCATGATCCGCGTCATGCCTTTTTCTTCAATTGCGGGTAGCGCCATGCGGCTATTCGGGCCGACGACGATTTTTTGTTCCCCGCGCATGAGAACCGCCCGTCCGTCAAGCCCCGTAGAAAGGACGTCGCCGCCTTTCAGGGTCTCGCCTGTCGAAACCAGTTGCATGCCTGCCATGGAATGGGCGATGCGCACTGCGCCTGAGGTCTCGGCGACACGCCAGCCGCCATTTTCGGCATAAGCAGCAGCAAGAAGAACGAGTAGTCCGCTAACGACGCCAATGAACCGTTTGAAAGCCATCATCACATACACCCAAACAACACAACTAATCCACGAGGCGCTCATATGCCTCGGATCACCAAACTGAGATAAAATTTTGGTCTTTCAATTTTGTTAAAACTTACTGCCCGCTGGTTAACTTAGCATTCATCGTAAACAGTCCGTTAGGCATGTTGCTTCATAAGCTGTGAAGGGGAGATCTGTAAGTGACCGCTGCATTGGGGTTGGTGTGACAGATCCTAATGCCGTGGCCAGCGTTCGGAGCGTCATGCTTAGGTCTTTTTCTCGTTGGTGTTTTTTCTGCGCGGCCCTTTCGGCGACAGTGCATGCATCCGCCTTAGCCCAGGAAGTCGACAATATTGAAGAACGCCTGCCATCTGCAGAGCGTGCGGCAGGCGGAGTATCTGAACGGCAGCTTGAGTTGCCTGAAACAGAAATGCTGGATTCCGCTCAAAGCGATGATGTCGGCGTTGACCGGTTTATTCTGACGGCGGTGGACATCTCTGGCGCGACTGCAATTTCACCAGAAAAGTTTGCGCCGCTGTATGACGAAATGCTCGCTACATATGTGACGGTAGCGGATGTCGCTGCGCTCGCCGAGGCAATCACCGCGATGTATCGCGAGGAGGGATATTTCCTTTCCCGCGCGATTATTCCGGCGCAAACCGCCGAAGGGGGGCTGCTTCAGGTTCAGATTATTGAGGGCTATGTCGCCGATGTGGAAATAGACGGCGGCGCGCCGGCGGATATCAGGCTGCGTCTGCTGGACATCACCAAAGAAGCGCCGCTTCGTATTTCAACATTGGAACGCTCGCTCGCGCTTATCGAAGATCTGGCTGGCATGACTGTTCTGTCTTCGCAAATTCAGCCGGATATGGACGATCTGGCGCGGCACCGGCTTGTCGTCAAAATCAAGCAGGATTTTTTTGAAGCCAGCGTATATGCAGACAATCGCGGCACAGCGGATGCGGGGCCGCTTCAAACCTATTTGAGCGCAAGCGCAAATTCAGTCGTTAAATCCGGCGATCAACTTAGCGGCGGTGTTTTCATCACGCCGGCGGACCCCGATGAGCTAGTGCTCGGGCAAATTTCCTACGCGATCCCTATTGGGCGCGAAGGAACGAGTATGCGGGTTGCGGCGACGACATCTTATTTTGACGCTGGCGGACCGCGCGCGGCGACGCAAACGAAAAGCCAGTCAAAACGGGTTAGCGTTAGCATAACGCACCCAATCATTCGCCAACGCAAGACGACCCTTTGGGTGGAGTTGGGAATTGAAGGCCGAAATTTTGAAGAACAACGCTTGGGCCAGGAGCGGTTTAACGACAAGCTGCGTTCTGTCTATGCAACGTCAACATTGCGCAAAGCGCATTTGAATGGAATTTCCTCTGTATCCGCTACGGTGACGCAGGGCGTCAACATTTTGAACGCGTCTGTCGGCGGGGCGCTGTCCCGCGCAGATGCGACGAACGAGTTTACAAAATTCGGCGCCGAACTCAGCCGTCTTCAAAGGCTGAACAAAAACATCAGCGTCTATATGAACGTGTCCGGGCAGCTTTCGCTCGACCCGTTGCTTTCATCGGAAGAGTTTTCACTTGGTGGGGCGCGCTATGGCCGGGCTTATGACTATGGCGAATTCAAAGGCGATGACGGCGTCGCCACCTATACAGAAATTCGCTATGGCGGAAAAACCAATCTCGATTTCCTGAAGTCCTATCAGTTTTTCGGCTATTATGATTTTGGCGCGGTCTGGAATGACAATGTCGCTGCGCAATATGAGATGCTGAACCTGTCTTCGACCGGCGGCGGACTGCGCCTGACCTTCGAAAATGATGTGCGCCTGAATGCTGAACTGGTGAAGCCGCTTGATGGTATTCCTGCTACGCAAAGCGATCAAAGCTGGCGCGGGTTTTTCAATCTTTCAAAGACATTTTAGAAACGGAAACCGCCGCAATCTGAGTGCGGCGCCTATTTTTGCTGATGATCACCCCTCTCGGCAAGCGGGCGATTATGCTGCTATGGTTCGCCGCTGTGATCCGTAGGTTGTGACTTTACGGAGAAAGGGCGAGGCGGTTTTCGATGCGGGTACAGTGCTTTTGGCTGTTGGCGAGTGCGGCTTTTGCCGCCATTAGCGCCTGCGGCAAGCCGTCTGAGCGCGTTGCCGATAGAGCGGCGCAACCAGAAGCCTGCGCGCCAGATTCAAAACCTGTTTTCATTGAGGGCGGGCGCTTCCGGATAGGAAGTGACGACGCATATCCTGAGGAGGGGCCGTCGCGTGACGTCTCCATCTCCTCCTTCTGGCTCGACTCGACGGAAGTTACGGTCGAACGATTCGCCGCTTTTGTTGCGGAAACAGGCTATCAAACACTTGCTGAAAAGCCGGAGGATGCTGCAATCCAGCCTGGCGGCGCGGTGTTTCATCCTGCAGCCGAGGCTGCGGTCAATAATTTGAATTGGTGGACCTACGTGCACGGCGCGTCCTGGCGCTATCCGCAAGGGCCGACCATGCCCGCGGCCGGTCCGGATGAACCAGTGACACAGATTGCGTTTGAAGATGCGCTCGCCTTCGCCGCATGGGCGGGCGGGCGATTGCCGCGCGAAGCAGAATGGGAGTTCGCGGCGCGCAAGGCTACGCAGCCGTCCGCCTCCGACATGGACCCGCCTGAAGAGGCCAATACCTGGCAAGGGTTTTTTCCGGTGCAGAATACGCTGGAGGACGGATATGACGGCGTCGCGCCCGTCGGGTGCTTCGCGCCAAACGCCAATGGTCTTTACGACATGATTGGCAATGTCTGGGAATGGACCGCTGACTGGTATGCGCCGCAGCGCCCTGACGAAACAAGCGATCCCAAAGGGCCTGCCGCTGACGCTAGCTATGACCCGGCGAACCCCGGCGCTCCCGTGCGGGTCATTAAGGGCGGCAGTTATTTATGTGCGAAGAATTATTGCATGCGATACAGGCCGGCGGCGCGCCACGCCCAGGAGATAGGTCTTGGCACCAATCATATCGGGTTTCGAGTCGCTTATGACGAGCAACCTTCGAATTGACGCCACGTCGTTACAGCACGGTACGGATCTGGGCGCCGCCTATTTCGAAAGGCCGGACACTTTCAATGCGATGTCGGTCATGGTCGGCAGAAATTCGTCGTCTCCAAGCGATAGCGGGCCCGGGCTATTGATGATCTGATTGTTGATCACGCTGTTGAAGAGCTGACCGGCAATCGCAAAGTTCTTGATCTCCGTCGGGGTCAATTTCTTTTTGCGACTGTTTTCGATGGCTGTGATCAGTTGCTCCAGGCGCTTTGCGCGAAGCCATCCATATTCGGCCCAAAAATTGGGGTCGCTTGAGGAAAGCTCCAAAGCGGCATGCCAGAGATTTCGGTTCTGCAGAATTCGGTCATAGGAATCGCCCAGGAAGTTCGCGAATATCTCCGCCGGGCTGCGCGCTTCCCATCGCATGGCGGCTTCCTCACCGACGCCGGTTTCAAGAAACTCGGTGATCAGTATCTTGAGGAATTCCTCCTTGCTGCCAAAGCGCTGGTAAAACGTTCCCACTGATCGCTTTGCCGTTTTGGCGAGTTCGCTCACCGACAATTCCGCAAAAGTCTGTTTTTCCAAGAGCTTCACCGCCGCGTCGACGAATTGTTTCGTCGTCAGGCGGCTACGTTTCTGCTGCGGGGAGCGGCTGATTTTTTCCATCATTGATGCGGGTCCGGCGTCCTTGACTTTAGAAATATGAAACCGTAATGTATATATGAGTTCACATTATGGCGACGGGCTTTGGCGGTCATTCTTTCTGGGCATTTGCCCCATGGAGCGTTGTTTCTGCTTTGCTTTGGTCACCCATGTAAATTGAGAGCTCGCTGAGGAACAGGATTTCCAGGATTTCGCTGCCCCTTCATTGAGGCGCGATCCTGCGGCGGCATGACGGGCAGGGGGTAGAGCGGTTCGCGGGACAGCCACGGCGCAATTCTCACAGGTGACCGCCGAGAGCTTCGCACACGTTTGAATTGAGCATTTTTGATTTGCGTAACTTTCAAGAGCGCGAAAGCAATCGCGCTTGCGCGAGAGTAAGGGGAGGCCACGCTGCAATATTTGAGTTGCATCCGTAACATCACATTTTGCCTGCTTGCGGTGAGTATCGCAAGTTGTCAGCAGGCGCGCAAAGATGTTTCCCCGGGGCCCGAAAGCGCTACCATTGCGGCGCCGTCCCTCAAAGCGAAGCGCCCTAATATTCTGCTCATCGTCGCTGACGATCTGGGATATGCCGATCTCAGCCTTTACGGCAGCGAAATCGCAACACCCAATATCGACGCGCTTGCGCGCCAGGGCATGTTGCTCACAAACTTCTATTCCAACATGGCCTGTTCGCCGACCCGCGCGAGTTTGATGTCCGGCACGGACAATCATCAAGCGGGCCTCGGCGTGATGGCGCGGCCAACCAATCCCGCTCAAATCGGCCAGCCCGGCTATGAGGGGTTTCTCAATTTCCGGGTTGCAAGTCTCGCCAGTCTTCTGGGCGATGCTGGTTACCACACCTATATGACCGGCAAATGGCACTTGGGCGACACGGTTGAAACCGGCCCGCGCGCGCGGGGGTTTGATCAATCATTTGTATCGATCGACGGGGCCAGCCATCTCGGTGGATTGTCTTGGGACGGACCGGGCCTTGCGCCTTATCGCGACGGCGAGGAGATGGTCACCGTCGGCGACGATTTTTATTCGACGCGTTTCTACACCGAACGCATGACCGACTATATCGAGAGCGGGCGCGGTGATGGAAAGCCCTTCTTCGCCTATCTCGCCTACACAGCGCCGCATTGGCCGCTGCAGGCGCCGCGCGCCAGCATCGAAAAATTCGCCGGCCAATATGACGACGGGTATGAGGCGTTGTATCAGCGCCGGTTTGAAAAAATGAAGGCGCTCGGCTTTGTGCCGGAAGATGCGCCCGGCTTGCCGCCGATCGATGGTCAGCCTGCTTGGGACGAGTTGAGCGCTGAGCAGCAACGCGCTGAAGCGCGCAAGATGGAAATCTACGCAGCCATGGTCAGCGACCTTGATGCGTATATCGGCCAACTGATCGACTACCTGAAAGAGATCGGCGAATACGACAACACCTTCATCTTTTTCATGTCGGACAATGGGCCCGAAGACCTTCGCCGCGACCTGGCGCAGCCCCTGTCAGATTGGGTGGCGGAGTGCTGTGATAATTCTTACGAGAATCTCGGCAATGGCGATTCCTACATCATGTATGGACCGAACTGGGCCCGAGCGAGTTCCGTTGCATTCTATCGCGCCAAGGGCACGGGCTTTGAAGGCGGCATTCATGTGCCCGCTTTCGTGCACTATGCGAACGCTATCGCGGGCGGCGAGCGGAACAATCAATTCAGCACCGTTATGGACGTCCTGCCGACTTTTCTTGAACTGGCGGGTACGGAGCATCCAGGCGAAACTTACCGGGGGCGGCCGGTGCTTCCTGTTAAGGGAAGGTCGCTCATTCCCTCACTGACAGATCCGAAAACACCGGTGCATGACGCATCTACATTCATGGGTTGGGAACTCTACGACCATCGCGCCGTGCGCCAGATGGACTGGAAGCTTGTGTGGGATCCCGCCGCGGATGTCGGCTGGCGTCTCTACAATTTGGCGGATGATCCGCAAGAGCAAAACGATCTGAGCAAAAACCAACCAGAGCGTTTGCAGGCGATGATCGCGCTCTGGAAGCAATATCACGAGGAGAACGGCTTACGGCCTTGAGCGTCTTCAGGGGGGCGTCGAAGTCGTGATTGAGACTAACAACAATGCGATGGGAGGAATAAATGAGGAAGAACAAATCAAACACAGGGCCGGTGCAAAGCCGTCCCAACAAATTGCCATACTGTCTGGCTTGCGCGGCGCTTGGGCTTAGCGCTTTGCCCGCCATGGCGCAGGGCGGCGCAGAGGATTCCGACAAGATTATCGTAACCGGCACGCGGATCAGCCAGACCGGCATGCAAACGCCGGTGCCCGTGACTGTGGTCGACGGCGATCTTCTTGCGACAATGGCGCCGGGCAACCTTGTAGAAGGCGTTAGCCAGTTGCCGCAGTTTTTTGGCAACCAAACGCCAAACTCAGCAGATGGATGGTTTGTCCGGGGCGGCTACGGCAATCTCAATATGCGCGGACTTGGCATTAACCGGACGCTGACCTTGTTGAATGGTCGGCGGATGATTTCCTCGACGGCTTTTGGCGGCGTGGATATCAACGCATTTCCAGAAGCCATGATCAGCCGGGTTGAAACGGTGACCGGCGGCGCATCCGCGGCCTATGGCACCGACGCCGTGGCGGGCGTAACCAACTTCATCCTCGATACGGACTTCACCGGCGGGCGGGCGCATGCCCAGTGGGGTGAAACTACACGGGGCGATAGCGGCAATTATGAGCTTTCCGGCGCTTTCGGTTTTGATGTTGGTGATCGCGGCCATGTTCTGATTTCGGGCGAAGTGTTCAGCCAGGAAGGCGTGTTTGGCTATCAGGATCGCGATTGGTATCAAGGATGGAGCGTTATTCCAGATGGCGATGGCGTAGGCCAGATTGTGCCGAATGTCGTTTCCCGCAATTCGAGTTTTGACGGCCTCATTGTCGCGCCGGGCACATCGCTTGACGCCATGCAGTTCCTGTCTGACGGGTCCGGCATATCGCCCTTCGTGACCGGTTCTCCTTCCGCATTCCCGTTTGGCATTCCGCCGGCGCGGCATTCAATCGCCAATGGCGGCAGCGGCGATGATTTGGGTGCGGAAGCGTCTACGATTTATCCGGATGTGGACCGCAACAATATTTTCGCTTACGCGGATTATGAAGTGGCGGATAATTTCACCGTATTCGGGCAATATATTCGCGGTCAGAACCAGACCTCGCAATACAACACGCCGCGCGGTTCGCTGCACGGCACGCCGACATCAATCACCATTTTTCAGGACAATGCTTTCCTTCCTGATTCCGTGCGCCAGACGATGATCGATGAATCCATTGATTCTGTTCACGCTGAAGCGCATGGGCAGCCTGCAGGATATTGGCCGCGATATGCGGATCTCTGACGACAGCGTGCTGCAGTCCTTCACCGGCGGGTTTAACTGGCAGGTTGATAGCGGCGGCTTCATGAACGGCTGGGCGGTTGACGGTTACTATCAATATGGCAAGAACCGCCGTGAGTGGAACCAGGTCGGCCTGCGCGTCGACCGGATCCATGCAGCGGTGGACGCGGTTCGCGACCCCGAGACAGATGAAATCGTTTGCCGAACGACATTGTTCAACGACATGTTCGCCGACTGCGCACCGCTTAACCTGTTTGGCCGCGGCAACGCCACGAATGCGGCCGTTGACTGGGTGACAGGGTATGAACCCGGCGAAACAATCACGACGCCATTGTTCTTCGCGGACACCGGCTATGCGCTCGGGTTGACTGACACATACACAACACAACAAGCGAAGGTGAACATCACCAATATGCGTCAGCATCTGTTCGAACTCTCCGCTAATGGCGAGATTTACGAAGGATGGGGCGCAGGACCGATCTCCATGGCGATCGGCGGAAGCCATCGGCAGGAGAAGATACGTCAGATCGTTCGCGACCCAACCAACCCGGCGTCGGACCATGAAACAGCCCGTCCGGTGTTGTGTAACTCCGATCCCGAAGCGATTGCAGCGGGTCTGCGCGGGGTAAGCGGTCCGGATTGCGCCAACACAGTTGGTCTTCAATATTCGAAGGTCTCCAACATCAACGGCAAGATCAAAGTCACCGAAGCGTTCACCGAATTGCTGGTGCCGCTGATCGCTGATCAGCCCATGATAGATCAGTTGACCTTGCACGCTGCGGCGCGCTGGGCGGACTATACCGGTTCGGGCAGCGTCTGGGCCTGGAAAGGCGGTCTCGACTGGCAAGTGACGGAAGATTTCCGCCTGCGCGGCACTTATTCACGCGATGTGCGGGCGGCTAACTTGTCCGAGCGCTTCGACAAGACGGGTGGGTCAGCGACGATCACTGATCCGCGCTATGCAGGCGATGGCGTCATCAACGTCACGCGCTTTTCGGGCGGCAACCCCGAAGTCTCGCCGGAGAAGGCGGATACAATTACGGCGGGTTTTGTCTACCAGCCGTCATTCGTTGAAGGTTTCTCCATCGCCGCCGACTGGTATCGGGTCGAGATCGCGGATGCGATCGGGCAGCTGGGCGTACAGGCGGTTGCTGATCGCTGTGAAGAAGGCGCACTGGATCTTTGCGACCTCGTCACGCGCGATACAATGACGGACCGCATCGTGCTGATTGGCGACGTGTTCATCAATGTGGACGAAGCCAAGATCAGCGGCGTCGATGTTGAAATGAGCTATCAGCGTGATGTCAGCCTGTTTGGCGGTGACGAATCGCTGGGCTGGAGGTTCTTCGGCACATGGCTGGATGAAAACTCGGAAACTCTCGCGGGCACGAATAAAATCGATCGCGCCGGACAAACGGGGATCCAGCAATCTGATGGCGTCGCTTACGCCTTGCCGGAGTTTAAATTCACCACAAACCTTTCCTATGATTACGGGCCGGTCAACACGTTCCTGCAAGGACGCTATATCGGCAGCGGCACCATGGAAAACAGTCTGGTGGAAGGCGTCGATATTTCACGCAATCATGTCGGCTCCGCTTTCTATCTTGATCTTGGACTTTCTTTCCGTCCGGACATCAAGGACGGGCCGGGGATCGAGCTTTACGGCACCATCACCAACCTGCTCGATCAGGACCCGCCGATTACGCCATATTACAGCGCGTTTCTCGGCTACACGAACCAGCACAACCCCTCGCTCTTTGATGCGCTGGGACGCCGCTTTGTCATTGGCGCGCGGTTGGATTTCTAACCGCGTATAACGACCAATGACGACGTAATATCGTGGCCGTAAGCTTCCGCAATTGGAGCTTACGGCCGCTCTTTTTTTGGGAGGGGGTGTGACCAAGGCCGGATTTCCAGCCGGTTGCTATGACGCCTACAGGATTTTTTGGCCCGTCGCCGCCCAGTCCTTGAGAAACGCATCAAGTCCTTTGTCCGTTAGCGGATGCTTTGCGAGCGACCACAACACATCCGGCGGCGCGGTGGCGACATCAGCGCCAATCAGCGCGCAATCCTTGATGTGGTTGGCGGACCGGATCGAAGCGGCGAGTACCTCGGTTTCAAATCCGTAATTGTCATAGATCGTGCGGATGTCCTGGATCAACGCCATGCCGTCAACATTGATATCGTCGAGCCGCCCGATGAAGGGGGAGATAAAGCTGGCGCCGGCTTTTGCGGCGAGCAGCGCCTGATTAGCGGAAAAGCACAAGGTGACATTGGTTTTGACGCCATCGCTTGAAAGCCGCCGGCAGGCCTTCAGGCCGTCCATGGTCAGCGGCAGTTTCACCGTGACGTTGCTTGCAAGCTCCGCCAGCGACAGGCCTTCTTTCACCATAGCGTCGGCCTCAAGCGCGGTCACTTCGGCGCTAACCGGGCCTTTGGTCGCCTGACAGATCTCCAAGATCACAGCGCGAAAATCGCGTCCGGATTTTTTGATCAGCGACGGGTTGGTCGTGACGCCGTCAATCATGCCGGCATCGTTCAAGGATTTTATTTCCTCGACGTCAGCGGTGTCTGCGAAGAACTTCATGGCCGCACGCCCCGTTACTTAACAAATTTCGTGACGTAGTTTTCCAGATATTCCTGGCGGCCGGATTTTTGTTTCGGCGTGATGTTCTTATCCAGCGCATAATCAGAAACGGCTGCAAGATCAGCGGCGCCGGAGAGCATCTTGGACCCGATGCCAGCCTTCCAGCCAGCATACCGGTCCTCAACGAAATTCGACAGCGTGCCGTCTTCAATCATCGCGGCCGCATTAAGCAGGGCCCGAGCGGTGAGATCAATTGCGCCCACATGGCCGTGGAACAGATCTTCCGCGTCGATGCTTTGGCGGCGAACCTTGGCGTCGAAATTGAAGCCGCCGCTGGTAAAGCCGCCGCCCTGAAGAATGTAATAGACCGCCAGCGTGATTTCACGAAGATCATACGGGAACTGGTCTGTGTCCCAGCCATTTTGCGGATCGCCGCGATTCATGTCGACGGACCCGAAAATGCCAAAGTCGTTGGCGAGCTGAATTTCGTGTTCAAAGGAATGGCCGGCGAGTGTTGCATGATTGGCTTCGATATTGACCCGCACTTCGTCTTCAAGGCCGTAGCGCTTCAGAAAGCCGTAAACGGTCGCGACATCAGTGTCGTATTGATGCTTCGTTGGTTCATGCGGCTTTGGCTCGATCAGGATCATGCCCTTAAAGCCGATCTTGTGTTTGTGTTCCACGACCATATTGAGGAACCGGCCCAGTTGATCCAGTTCCTGCCCGATTTGCGTGTTAAGCCCGCAATCATAACCTTCGCGTCCGCCCCAAAGAACATAGTTCTCACCGCCGAGCCGCTGTGTCGCTTCAAGCGCATGGCGCACTTGCAGCGCTGCAAAGGCGGCCACTTCAGGGTCAGGGTTGGTCGAGGCGCCCGCCATATAGCGCGGATGGCTGAACACATTGGCGGTGCCCCACAACAGCTTTACGCCGGTCGCAGCCATTTTTTCTTCGATCTTGTCGACCATGACGGAGAGATTGCGCACATGCTCTGCCGGCGTTGACGCCGCCGCCATGACATCCACATCGTGGAAGCAGAAATAGGGAACGTCGAGCCGCGAGATGAAGTCAAAGGCTTCATCGAGCTTGTGATCCGCCGCTTCCTGGTTCAGATCGCCGCCATGCCACGGGCGGTTAAAGGTGCCGGCGCCAAAAACGTCAAAGCCGTCCCAGCAGAAGCTGTGCCAGTAGCAAACCGCGAAGCGCAAATGCTCCGCCATGGTTTTGCCGAGTACGACACGGTTCTTGTCGTAATATTGATAGGCGAACGGATCATTGCTTTCCGGGCCTTTGAATTCGATTTTGGGAATGTCGGAAAAATATCCGCGGGACATCATGCGTTCTCCGTGAAATGCGTTTCGAGTGACTTGTAAAGCGCCTGAAAAAGAGGGCGCCGGATGGCGAGCTGCTCGCTCAGTTTCTCTGAAGGTTCGATAATGGTTTCGATCGGGGGCGGGGCGCAGACATCTTCAATCTCCTCGCCTGTAAGCGCCAATCGCGCCAGGCGGGCTGCGCCGTATGCCGGGCCGACTTCGCCGCCCTTGCGGTAAATCAAGGGCTGGTCAAACACCGAACTTAAGATCTTGCCCCAATATTGTGAGCGCGCGCCGCCGCCGATGACGGTCAGCGTTTCAATACGCGCGCCAGTATCATGCAGGGCGTCAATGCCGTCCGCGAGACCGAATGCAACGCCTTCAAGTGCAGCCTGGCCGAGCGATGCAGCATCAGAGGTTTGGGTAAGGCCAAAGAAAACGCCCTGCGCCAGCGGATTATTATGCGGCGTGCGTTCGCCAGAGAGATAAGGAAGAAAAATCTCCGTCGTAGCGGGCTGGTTGCGCTTTTCGATGGCGGCGAAGAAGGAAGCGGGATCCGAAAATCCCGTGGTGCGCGCGACCCAGTCGACAGCGCTTGCTGCGCTCAACATGACAGACATCTGATGCCAGCGATGGGGGAGCGCATGGCAGAATGTATGGACGCCGCCTGCGGGGTTGGGACGATACGCGTTATCAGCGAGAAATGTGACGCCTGATGTGCCGAGCGACAGAAATGCATCGCCCGTCCGCACTGTGCCGGAGCCAACCGCGCCGGCGGCGTTGTCGCCGCCGCCCGCCGCGACGGGAACGCGCGCCATGCCCCAGGCCTCGGCCAGTTCGCCGCGCAATTTCCCGGTGAATTCATTTCCTTCATAGAGCGCCGGCATGTGATCGCGGTTCAGCGAACATGCCTCCAGCACTGTGTCGGACCAGTCGCGCGCTTTGGTGTCGAGCCATAAGGTGCCGGCGGAATCCGACATGTCGGAGGCGTAATCGCCGGTCATCCGCAAACGGACGTAATCTTTCGGCAACAGCACTTTCACGATTTTTTCAAAAATCGCGGGCTCGTGCTTGCGCAACCAGAGGAGTTTTGGCGCGGTGAAACCCGGCATGGCGCGGTTGCCGGTGATCTCGCCCAGGGAGGGGAGGGCTTGCTCCAGCTCTGCGCATTCTTTCAGGCTGCGTCCGTCATTCCACAAAATGGCGGGGCGAATGGCGTTGCCGGAAGCATCAATCAGTGTTGCGCCATGCATCTGCCCGGAAAGGCCGATCGCCATAGTCGCCTTGCGATGCTCCTTCGCGATATTGGCGACGGCCTTGTTGGTCGCAGCCCACCAGTCGGAAGGATTTTGCTCGGAATGAAGCGGCGCAGGGCGCGAAACGCTGAGTTCAACGACGGACTGATCAACAACAGCGCCATCTCCGTCGACGGCGACGGCCTTGACCCCGGAGGTTCCAATATCAATGCCTAAAAACATAGCAGAATGAATGGCTTATCAGTTACGTAGCGTTGGTAACGCTATCATCTCGAAAGGTTGGCGGTCAATCTTTGACGCCCGCAGCGGGCCTCGTCGATTTTAGTTTAGCGCCGTCAGCCCAAGCCTGATTTGAGATGGGTCATGGTGGTGGCCTCCCTGTTTATTGCTTTTAAGATACCGCTAACATTTTTTTGCGCTTGTGGCGAGGCGAAAGCGCAGAATGTGGATAATATGTTGAAAACAATGCCATATTACCGAAGCGCTGCGGGTAGCCATAGCGATAGACTTGGGAAGCAGGCGACCAGCAGCAAGCTGCCGAGCAGGGCCAGGTAGAATGGCCAGATGGTTTTGACCACGGTTTCGGGTTTCGCGCCGCCAACCGCGCAACCGAGAAACAGGACAGACCCAACGGGCGGGGTTACGAGGCCGATCGCCAGGGTCATCAGCATCACAATGCCGAAATGGATCGGGTCGATCCCCACATTCATCGCCACGGGAAGCATGATCGGCGTCATGATGATCAATAGCGGCGCCATGTCCATAAATGCGCCGAGAACTAGCAGGATAAGCACGACCATCAGCATGATCGCTGCGGGTTCATCCGAGGCGGCGGTGAGCAAGCCGGCAAGCGCCTGCGGGCCTTCGAGAAGAGCGAAGAGCCAGCCGAACATGCCGGCCGCTCCGATGATCAGCATCACCATGGCGGTGGTTTTCACTGCGGCTGACGCAGCGGCGAAGAACTCTTTCATGCCCAGTGTGCGATAAAGCGCTGCGCCGATGATGATGGTGTAAACAACGGCAATGGCGGCGCTTTCGGTCGGCGTGAATACGCCCAAAAGAACGCCGAACACGATGATGACAGCAGTCAATAATCCGGGAATCGCGGCGGCGGCGGACCGCAGAAAAATCCGCCAGCCGGGAAAGACGCCGCGCGGGTAATTGCGGCGAACGGCGACGGCCCATGCAGCGACCATCAAGGCGCCGCCAGCGAGCAAACCAGGCATGACGCCCGCGAGAAACAACGCGCCCACATCAATGCCGACCGGCGCGGCCGCCGCGTATATAATCATATTATGCGATGGGGGGATGAGAATGCCGAGAATGGCGGCGGTGATTGTGACATTGACCGCGTAATCGTCGTCATAACCACGCTGTTTCATCATTGGCATGAGCGTCGAACCCATGGCGGAAACGGAAGCCGCCGCAGAACCTGAAACCGCGCCGAACAACATGCTGGCGCCCACATCGACTTGTCCGAGGCCGCCCCGTGAGCGTCCAAACGCGCCCTCCGCGACATGGATCAGGCGTTCGGCAATGCCGGTGCGCGCCATCAACTCACCGGCGAACACAAAGAAAGGTATAGCCATCAGGGCAAAGACATTCATGCCGGCGGCGAGCCGCTGAAAAGCGACAATCGCGGGGATGTCGAGCATGAAAAATATGGCGAGGCTGGCTGCGCCAAGCGCGAAGGCCACCGGCACGCCTGCCAGCAATAAAAGACCCAGCAAAACCAGCAGCGCGGTCAGTTCCATATGCGCTCCGCCTCTTCGCCGCGGCCCTCCAATATGAGGAGTTCAAGGGCATAAAGAGCAATCAGCGCGCCGCAGAGCGCGATTGGCGTATAGGCTATCGCGCGCGACACGCCCAGCGTCGGAATTGTGTGGCTCCATGTTTCCATCATGAGACCGGCGCCAGCCCAAGCCATGTTCAAGCCAAAGACAAGGACGATTGCGTGACAAAAAAAGCGCAAAGCGCGTTGACGCGTTTTCAGCAAACGATCTTCCATAAGGGTCAGGCGAATGTGAAAGCCTTCGCGAACGCCTGCGGCCGCTGCAAAAAGAATGAACCATAACATCAACAACAGCGCTGCTTGTTCCGTCCAGGCAGGCGCCGCATTCAGCACGTAACGCGCGAAGACCTGCCACGAAATGATCGCCACCATGCCGACAAGTCCGCAGAATGAAATGTAAAGCGCTGCACGGCTTGTAAGTCTTGAAGCTGCGGCGAGAAGTTTAAGCATCGTCTTTGCCGGTCATTGGGTCTATCGCCTGAATGTCTTCTGCAAGCTGGCGAAGGGCAGGGGTAGTCAGATATTTGTCCCAAACCGGCTTCACTTTTTGCACAAAGGCATTAATGTTTGGCGTGATGATCTCCACATTCGCGTCGCGCAGATGAATTTCCGCGGTTCTGCTGCGCTCATCCCAGATCGCGCGCATATAGGGCACGCTGTCCAGAGCGCATTCGCGGATCAACGCTTGATCGGCCTCAGAAATTTTGCGCCAGCGCTTCGCAGACATCACAAGCACTTCCGGCGCCATGACATGCTGCGTCATGCTATAGGTTTTTGCGACTTCGAAATGGCGCGAACTCTCGTAGGATGGCCAGTTGTTCTCCGCCCCATCGACAACGCCTTGCAACAGTCCCTGATAGACTTCGCCATAAGGCATGGGCGCGGCGTCGCCTCCCAGCGCTTCGACCATGGAGACAAACATGTCTGAATTCATGACGCGGATTTTCAATCCGCGCAGGTCTTCCGGCTTATTGATGGGGCGCCCGCGCGTATAAAAAGAGCGCGCGCCAGCGTCGTAAAAGCAAAGCCCGATCAACCCGTGCGGTTCTAGCGCGGTCAGGATTTGCTGGCCTGGTTTTCCGTCCAGCGCTGCGCGCATATGGGCTGTGTTTCGGAACAGAAAGGGCAGGGCCGGCACGACAGTTTCTTCAGCAATAGCGCTGAGCGGCGCGATGCTGACCCGCGTCAGGTCCAGGCCGCCAAACACGGTGATTTCCAGAGCGTCTTTTTCCGCGCCAAGTTGCCCCCCGGCATAGGTTTTTATGGATAAACGCCCGTTTGAGCGCTCGCGCAGGAGCCTGCCCATCTCATTGACGGCGGTGACGGTCGGGTAATCTGCGGGATGCGCGTCGGCTGATCGCAGGATATGCGCGTCTGTTGCGCTGCACCCAAGCAAGCTTAGTCCGCCGCCGGCCATCAAAGAAGCGGTGACGGATCTGCGGGATACGGAGGAAAATGTTTCCTTCAGCCTGGAAAGAGAAGCGCCAGCGTCTGAAGCGTTTTTGCCTTGCGTCATTATCGGTCGGCGCATTCGGACGTTTCCATGATGCCGTTGAGATTTTTTGTCGTTTTAAGGCATGATATGACTTTGACGATGACAAGCTTGAATAATTCTGTCAACCAACGGACCCGGCGCGCTCATGTCTGCGGAATGAACTTATGAAAATCAAAAGTGCAAAAATCATCGTCACTTGTCCCGGGCGAAACTTCGTTACGCTGAAGATCGAAACCGATGTGGGCGTTTACGGCATTGGCGATGCGACGCTGAATGGTCGTGAAAAAGCCGTCGCGTCCTATCTCGAAGATCATGTGGCGCCGATCCTGATCGGCCGCGATGCAAGCCGGATCGAAGATATCTGGCAGTTTCTTTATCGCGGCGCCTATTGGCGGCGCGGACCCGTGACGATGACGGCGATCGCCGCAGTAGATACGGCGCTTTGGGACATCAAGGCGAAGGCCGCCGGCATGCCGCTCTACCAGCTATTGGGCGGCGCCTCGCGCGATCGCGTCCTGGTTTACGGCCACGCAAATGGTGCGGATATTGACGCGACTGTCGATGAGGTCGGACGCTATATGTCCCTTGGTTACAAGGCTATTCGCGCCCAATCCGGCATTCCGGGCGTACAAGGCGCATATGGCGTGGCGCGGGGGAAGATGTATTATGAACCGGCGGATGCCGCGGCGCCGACGGAAACGGTCTGGGACACTACGGCGTATCTAAACTTTGCCCCAAAACTCTTTGAGCGGCTGCGCGATGCGCATGGTCCGGTTATCGAGTTGCTGCATGACATTCATCATAGATTAACCCCTATCGAAGCGGCGCGGCTCGGCAAGGCGTTTGAACCGTTCCGCCTTTTCTGGATGGAAGACCCGACGCCTGCGGAGAATCAGGAAGCGTTTCGCACGATACGTCAGCATACGGTGACGCCAATCGCGCTTGGCGAGGTGTTCAACTCGATTCACGACTGCCGGACGCTGATACAAGAGCAACTGATTGACTATATTCGCACGACGGTTGTGCATGCGGGCGGGATTACGCATTTGCGGCGCATCGCGGATCTTGCGAGCCTCTATCATATTCGCACGGGCTGTCATGGGGCGACTGATCTTTCCCCGGTGACCATGGGCGCGGCGTTGCATTTTGATCTGTGGGTCCCGAATTTCGGCATCCAGGAATACATGATGCACACAGACGAAACCGATGCGGTGTTTCCTCATGCCTATAGTTTCGACGACGGCTACCTGCATCCTGGCGAGACGCCGGGGCATGGGGTCGATATCGATGAGGCGCTGGCGGCGAAATTCCCCTATGATCCCAAGCAATTGCCGGTCGCCCGCCTGACTGACGGCGCGATGTGGAATTGGTGACTGGTCAGAAAGCATATGGACGAAGTGGACTGTTAGCCCTAACATGCCATCTGGCCGTCGGGCTCGCGGCGGATAAAAACAAATAGAATCAAGCCCTAACTGGGAGGGACCATTGTCAGCAACCATCACCACGGCAGCGAAGCCGGACGGCGATTTCGCATTCGTATTGCTCATCAGCTGCGTCGCCACGATTGGCGGATTTTTGTTCGGATTTGACAGCGGGGTCATCAACGGCACGGTCGATGGATTGCGGGTCGCGTTCAATTCAGACAGCGTCGGCACCGGTTTTAATGTGGCCTCAATGCTGCTCGGTTGCGCCGTCGGCGCCGCGCTCGCCGGCAGGTTTTCGGATTTGTTCGGCCGGCGGATGATGATGATCGTTGCGGCGATCTTTTTCATCGTCAGCGCATGGGGTTCTGGCGTCGCCTCATCGTCCTTGGAATTCATCATCTACCGCGTGATTGGCGGCTTGGCTGTCGGCGGCGCCAGCGTCATGGCGCCCGCCTATATTTCCGAAGTTGCGCCGGCGCATTTGCGCGGTCGGCTTTCATCGATCCAGCAGGTGGCAATCATCACCGGACTTTTTGTTGCGTTTGTCAGCAACTACCTGATCGCGGGCGCTGCTGGTTCCGCCAATACGGATTGGCTCATGGGATTTGCGGCATGGCGCTGGATGTTCTGGATTGAATTGATTCCGGCGAGCATCTTTCTAATCGCGCTCTTGTTTATCCCGGAAAGCCCTCGGTTTCTGGTTGTTCGTGGCAAGCAAAATCAAGCGCATGGAGTCCTGTCGCGCATCACAGGCGCTGCGCGCGCAAAGTCCAAGGTCGAAGAAATCGAGGCGTCTCTGGCGCGCGATCACAAACCGCGCCTGGGCGATGTTCTTCAAAAGGGCACTGTGTTGCGTCCGATCGTCTGGATCGGGATCGGTCTCGCGACTTTCCAGCAGCTCGTCGGCATCAACGTGGTTTTCTATTACGGCGCGGTGCTGTGGCAGGCCGTCGGCTTTTCAGAAGGCGATGCATTGCTGATCAATGTGATTAGCGGCGCGGTGTCGATCCTCGCCGTCATCGTCGCATTGCTCTTGATCGACAAAATCGGCCGCAAACCGCTTCTGGCTGTCGGTTCGGTCGGCATGGCGGTGACGCTTGCGACGCTGGTTTACGCCTTCTCGCAGGCGAGCGTGGTTGACGGCGCTGTGTCGTTGCCGGCGGGTGTCGGGCGAACGGCGCTGATTGCCGCGAACGCCTATGTGTTCTTCTTCAATATGTCCTGGGGCCCCGTAATGTGGGTGTCGCTCGGTGAAATGTTCCCGAACCAGATTCGCGGATCGGGACTCGCTGTCGCTGGCTTCTTCCAGTGGATCGCCAATTTTGCGATCACCATGACCTTCCCGATCATGCTGACGACCGCCTGGATCGGCCTCACCGGCGCTTATGGGTTCTATACGATTTGCGCCATCATCTCGATCGCCTTTGTGGTGTTCGCGGTGCGCGAGACCAAAGGGCTTGAGCTAGAAGACATGCGCAACTAGCAACCGCGCTTCAATAAAAAAAGGCGGCGCCAAATACGCGCCGCCTTTTTATTTCGCTGATTTTGGCGGCGGCGCTACGGACTGTCGCTCGACAATCGAGATATCGAGGATCTGCAACCGCTCGGCGAGTTCGACTTCGCCATAGCTGATATTTTCCGCGAGAAGCGCCACAGATTTGCGCGCCATGTCGGCGATGGGCTGTCTCACCGTTGTCAGGGAGGGCCAGACAGATTGCGCGATGGCGGTATCGTCAAAGCCGACAATGGACAATTCATCGGGCAGTTTCAGGCCGCGCCTATGGGCTGCGGCAATGACGCCCGCCGCCATCTCATCGTTACTGGCGAAGATCGCGGTCGGCGCTTCCGGCAATGACAGGAGGCGGTCAGCCGCCTCAACCCCGGACTGAAATGTGTAATTGCCGGATTCGAGATACGCCTTGCCAAAGCTCAGCTTGTGCTTGGTCATCGCGGCTTTGAAGCCGGCGAGGCGCATGGCGGTGGAAGTGTGATCGCGCGCGCCGAGAATGAAGGCGATGCGGCGATGACCTTTTTTGATCAGATAGTTCGTCATCGATTTGGCGGCTTCAGTGTCGTTGATGACGACGCTCAAATCGACGCAGGACAGATCGCCATGGGCGATGCGAACGAACGGCAATCCAATATTATGGAGCGCATCGACCAGCGCCCGGTTTTCACTCAAGGGCGGATTGACGATAATGCCGTCGACGCCAATGCTTCTGACCCGCTCGGCGTAACGCTCCTGCGCGGATTTCATCGTGTGAACGTCAATCGCCTCGACCACCAGATGGTGACCGAGCTCCCGGCATTCATCGAGGGCGCCAATCAGGAATTCGTTGAGATAGCCATAGCTCGGATTGTGGTAGAGAAAGCCGATCAGGACGGATTTTCCGCCTGCAAGGCCGCGCGCCATGATGTTGGGGCGGTAGTTGAGGGCGGCCATAGCCGCTTCGACTTTCTCGCGGGTCGCGGATTTTACGATCTCTTTTTGGTTAAGGACGCGAGAAACCGTCATCTGGGAGACGCCGGCCTTTTCGGCGACCTCCTTAATGGTCACTACCTGGCGCTTTTTGCCTCGCCGGCCGTTTGCTCTCATCGTCCTGTCCTGCCTGTCTCTCTCCCTTCAATATATAGGGTGTACAGACGGGAAACGCCACACGCTCGGGCGCGTATGCCAAAAGACAATAAGGCCGCGCCCGCTTGGGCTACCGGGCCGGAGCGGCCCGCAGCGCTGCGGCGATCGCATCGCGCATGGGTTTGGGCTGAAACTGCGAATCAAACGGGACCGGACGTTTCTCCACGCCATCGGTGCGAGGGAGAAAGCCCTGCAGCCAACTATATGAATCAACTAGGCCCCACACCAACAGATCTTTGGTCGCCTCATAGCCCAGCATCATATCGAGATAGTCTTTCGTGAAGCTGGCGATGAGTTCGTCGCGCATCGCTGCGTCAGGGCCGAGGCGCGTGTCGTTGACGTCGAATTCGGTCAGATAGATCTCCAGCCCCATGCCGATGACTTCCTCCACGAAGCCGCGCCAGGCGCGCTGCTTGTCGGCGGTGAATTCGTCAGGCATGTCGTAATTTGAGTGGCTTTGAATGCCGAGCGCATCAATGGGAACGCCGTTTTTAAGGAGCCGCTCAAGTAGCAGCAATACACCCTTGCGGTGATTTTCATTGCCGCTTTCCCAGCTCATATAGTCATTATAGGCGAGTGTTGCGTTGGGCGCGGCCTCTTTCGCCTGGAAGAAGCAATAGTCAATGAGTTCCGGCCCCATCGCCTTGGAAAACACTGTTTCGCGCAATTCGCCGGAATCGGGGTCGATGGTTTCATTGACGACATCCCAGGAATAGATGAACGGATCATCGCGGCCCGCAACGCGCGTAATATATTCACTAAGCCAGCTTTCAGCTTCTGCGGAGGATTGGAATTCCACTGCATTCAGCCAATCGGACGTCCATTTTGTGCGGTTCCATAGGAGCGTATGGCCGCGCATGCCGAGATCGTTTGCCTTGGCGAAGTTTACAAGAGCGTCGCCCGGTTCAAAATTCCACTGATCCGGTTCAGCGCGGATCGTATATTGTTTGTGCTCGTTCTCTGCGACGATTACGGCGCATTCGCGCAAGACGAGATCGACATAATTGGGGTCATTCAACTGATGCGCCGCCATCGCTGAGCCGAAGCGCAAGCCTTTCGCCGCCGCGAGATCTTTGAGCGCCGTCGCACCGGATGCAGCCTTGGGCGCGGTGTCGGCGCAGGCGCCGCCAAGCAGCGGCAGGGCCGCGGTTCCCGCTGCGTATTTCAGGGTCTGACGGCGGGTGATCTTGGTCATGATCGCCTTATTCCTCCTCTGGTGCGCGCGGCCCGTTGCGGCTTTTCAATGCGCATTGTTATCGCTATCATAAAGTCAAGCGCTGGCTGGCGCAAGAATAACAACGGGGAGAACGCCACATGTCGAGAGCATTGGCGGCGATATTCGCCATCGCCTTAATGGTGGAAGGGTGCGCGCAGCAACAAGCTGACGCAGAAAAACAATCCGTCGCGCGGTTTCAGGAATTTCTCTATTCGGGCGCGGATTACACCGATACGCTGGGTCCGGATGAATATCGCAATCCGATACTTGCGGGCTTTTACCCAGACCCGAGCATCACAAAAGCGGGCGATGAATATTTTCTCGTCAATTCCACCTTTTGTTATTTTCCCGGCATCCCGGTTTTCAAAAGCACCGATCTCGTAAACTGGACGCAGATAGGCAATGTGATTGATCGGCCGGGCATGCTTGACTTCGGCGACCTCGCTTTATCGCGCGGCGTATTTGCGCCGACAATTGAATATCACCAGGGCGTGTATTACGTCGCGAACACTTGCGTAGACTGCGGCGGCAATTTTATCGTCACCGCAACAGACCCGGCTGGCCCGTGGTCGGATCCGATATGGCTGCCGGAAGTCGGCGGCATCGACCCGTCACTCTATTTCGATGATGACGGGTCTGTTTACATTATGAATAATGACGAGCCGCCTGGCGGTTCAACCTATGACGGGCACCGCGCCATATGGTTGCGCAAGGTCGACCCGCAAACATTTCAGTCGCTCGAAAAGCCCACCGTGCTGGTCAATGGCGGCGTGCGTCCGGAAGAAAATCCAATCTGGATCGAAGGTCCGCATATCTACAAGGTTGACGGAAAATACTATCTAAGCGACGCCGAAGGCGGCACCGCGATCAATCACTCTCAGGTGGTGTTGCGCGCAGACAATGTCCTCGGGCCATATACGCCCTATGACGGCAATCCGATCCTGACGCAGCGCGACTTGCCTGAAGATCGCGAAAACCCCGTCACCTCGGTTGGTCATGTCGATATGGTGAATACCGGCGCGGGTGGATGGCAGGCGGTGTTTCTCGGCGTGCGCCCCTATGAAGGCGACTATTACAATACCGGCCGGGAGACATTTCTCCTGCCGGTGGAATGGAAGAATGAGTGGCCGGATATTCTGGCTCACGGCGAAGCGGTGCCGCTAAAGGCGAAGCGTCCGGCGCTGCCTGTAAGCGAGGCGCCCGCTATTCCAATGAATGGGAATTTCTCCATCGCAGTGACATTCGACGAAGCAGAGCTTGCGCCTTATTGGCTTTCCTTGCGCGGCCCGGTTGCGCCCTGGTTTAATGTCGAGGCAGGCGATGCGGTGCTGACTGCGCAGCAGGACAGGCTCAGCGATTTCGGCCGTCCCGCATTTCTCGCTCGTCGCCAGCAGCATCTCAATGCTGTTGCGGAAACGTCTGTTTTGTTTGATCCGAAAAAGCACGGCGAGGAGGCTGGTCTCGCTGCGTTTCAAAATGACGAGTATTTTTATGCGCTCGGCGTCGGCGTCAGCGAGGAGGGCGAACGCGTGATCCAATTGCGCCGTCGCGCGGGACCGGAGACGCCGCGTGAAGGTGAAATACTGATGGTTGAACCACTAGGCGGAGAGGCGGACGAGCCGGTGCGCCTGCGCATCAGCGCGCGCGGCGTGGAATATGATTTTGAATATAAGGAGCAGGGTGGCGGCTGGACCATGTTGAAAAAAGGCGCCGATGGAAAAATCCTGTCGACACGGGTCGCCACCGGGTTTGTCGGCGCCGTATTCGGAATCTATGTCGAATAGACACTACGCTTTGCCTATACGGGAGATGCCAAGCTAGGCCTTGTCAGCCGGGCAATACTGACTGAGAAACTGTTGATGCGACGGCATTTTCGCGACTGCCGCGGCGATGCCGTTTTTCATGCCGTCCAGCGCCCGCATTCTTTGTTCCGGTGTCATGAGGCGGCCCATAGGATGGTAGGCTTTCGGCTCAATGCGTTGACCAAGCATGACCTGCAGCCATGAATCGACGCGGAAGAGGTCATCCGGCTCTTCAACCACATAGGCGTTTTCCCGGAACAGCTCCATGCGTTCCTTCAGCGTGTCGGGGATCTCCATGTCACGGCATTGGCGCCAGAACGATGTATCGTCACGTTCGGTCGCTTTGTAGTGGAGGATGATGAAGTCCCTGATCCGCTCCAGCTCTGTGTCCGCCATTTGATTATATCGGCGCACAAGCGAATCGGTGACGCCGCTGAAGGGAAACAGTTTGATGAGCCGCGTCATGCCGATCATGATGAGATGAATGCTTGTTGATTCCAGGGGTTCGACAAAGCCGCTGGACAGTCCAAGCGCGACACAGTTTTTGGCCCAGACCTTTCGCCGCCGGCCTGTGCAGTAGCGGATAGGCCGGGGGTCGACCAGCATTTCGCCTTCAATATTTCCAAGCAACGTCGCGCGCGCTTCGTCATCAGAAATATGAGCGCTGCAATAGACCAGGCCGTTTCCAACGCGATGCTGCAGCGGAATCCGCCATTGCCACCCGGCGTCATGCGCGATTGCGCGCGTGTAAAGCAGGGGTTCTCCGACTGACTGCGTCTGCACCGCAAGCGCGCTATCGGTCGGCAGCCAATGCGTCCAGTCCTCATAGCCGGCTTGCAATGTTTGTTCGATCAGGAGCCCGCGAAAGCCGGTGCAATCGAGAAAAAGATCGCCTTCGATTCGTTCGCCGGATTCAAGCAACAGCGCCTTGATGAAGCCGGTTTGCGGGTCTTGTTCGACTTCGGCGATCTTTCCTTCGACGCGCTTTGCGCCTTTCGCCTCGCTGACCTTGCGCAGATGTTTGGCGTATAGGCTGGCGTCGAGATGAAAGGCGTAATTAATGTTGGCGGACTCTGACGTGAAAAACTTTCCGGCCTCCGCCGCCTGCAATTCGAAGCAATAGTCCGACAGCGGGCCCTTAAAGCCATCGGCGCGCGCCTGCAGCCAGATATTGTGAAAGCCGCCCATCCATACGGGCTTTCCGACCTGGCCGAAGGAGTGAATGTAGCGGTCGCCTTTTTGTCCCCAATTTTCGAACGCGATCCCGAGCTTGATGGTCGCGCGCGAAGCGCGCATGAATTCGCGCTCGTCGAGACCAAGCAAATGATGAAACGTGCGGATGGTCGGTATTGTCGCTTCGCCGACGCCCACCGTGCCGATCTCGTCGGACTCGACAAGCGTAATGTCGAGAAGCGGCCCGAGCTGACTCGACAGCGCCGCCGCAGCGATCCAGCCGGCGGTGCCGCCCCCGGCTATGACGACTTTTTTGATCTGTTGTTCCGCCACCAAATGCCTCGTTTCGTATTTACCGGTTGAGCCGTTGCAAGAGATAAGCGCGCAGACGCCGCGCCTTATTTTCATCAAGCGGGCCGAGATTGCCTCGCGCATGTTCGGGCAGGTGCGCGCCCGCCTGTTCCGCAGGGCCGAACACATAATACTCGAACAGGTCTCGCCAGGCGCGTTTTTCGCTCTCGGGTCGATCACGCAGGCTGAGAATGCCGTGGAGCAAGGTGTTTTGCGGCGTATCCATAAAAGCGGGTGAGGTGTTCCACCAATAATTGATCATGACATTGAAGTCGTTGAGACCTTCAACATGATGCCACCAGAGCGCCGGGTAGAAGAGGAAGTCGCCTGGCTCGAGTTCGGCGACCTCAGCGGTCTCCAGCGCGTCGCGAAAACGCGGATAGCGTTCAAAATCCGCCGCGTCGAAATTCACCATGCTGACAACCTGACCGCCGGGAGTCGGCTCTAACGGGCCGGGATACAGATTGGGCGTTTGGTCTGGCGGGAACAGTGTAAAGCGCCGACGGCCCACAAGATTGCAGGCGATATTGTTCGACATGTCGTAATGCGCTGACGCGATCGTCCGATTGCCGAGCCAGATGCCGACCATTGGCGGATTTCGTTCGAACATCGGGTCGTTGAGAACAAGGTCATTGTCTTTCCTAAGACCCGGCAAATACACATCGACCTCCGTCGAGCCGACGTAGAAATGCGGCGCGCTGTCATCGCCCAGATGCGCTGCGAGCCGGTCCAGAACTTCGTCGAGCCGTGCACGGCGGGCGTCGAAGTTGAGGCCTGTAACCGCTTCATTGTAGAAAAACCGCCCGCCCATTTCAGGTCCGCCAGCAGAACAGACAACCGGCTTTCCGCTATAGAAAGAGCGGAGATAGTCCATCGCGCTCTTCGCGGATTTCTCGCCCGCACGCGCCAATGGCCAGTCACTAGCGATGCCTTTCAGGATGACCGGACGCCCGGCCTCCAGCAATTCGGCATAGGGAATCCGGTCGGGCGCGATGTCGCTTCGTGTTTCAGTTTTGCGGGAGATTTCCACCATGCGGTTACGTCACATTTGCGCGCTTGCGTTCTTTCAACTCGACCAATTGGCTCACATTTCCCAGCGACGAGGCGGCCATGTAGGCGAGATGAAGAAAGCCGTCTTTGTTGAGCGCTTCGAGTGCCGCGCCATCGAGCGCGCCGAGCCGTTCGCGTGAAATCGTAAAGCAATCCGAGACGGCGTATTTGGCGCCGTCGCCCAGAGCGACTTCGACTGTGACCGGTTCAATCAACCCTGCTGTTTCGAAAGCGGTGAACATTTGCCTTGAAAGCGCGATGCCTTGATGGATCTGGTGGAGCACGCGCGCCATGCGTTCAAGGTAAGGCGTGTTGCCCCCGTGCGGCAGAAACAAGGGCTCGCCCTGCGTTTCACCGACACGCGGATCATCGAGATCGATATTCACCTTGGGATCCGCCTGGGTGTCATTGCCGGCGCCGTCTTTGGGTATTCCGATAAGGAAAGGGCCGCGCGCCTGCATCGCCGGCACATAGCGCGCGCGCCACTCGCTTCCATCGAGAAAAAGATTTTCATCTTTATCGAGGCCTAAAATTGCAACGGAAACATAGTCGCCATTCGCGTCTTTTCGAAACAGGATCGGATATTCGCGCTGGATTTCGGCGTACTCTGTGGGGAACACCAGTACCTGATTAACATTGTCGCCGAATTCGGGCCCGTATTTGGGGGCGACTCTCAATTTTTGGTGCTCAATATTGTCGAGCATTACCCGGTTCGCCATGACAAATTCGTTCCTCTAATAACTCGCCCATGGCGCTTTGGCCGAAAAGGGCTCTTGTTCTTCTCCCGGCCTGAATGGAGCGTCTACAGACCAGCAGCAATGCTCCGGTTAGTGTATCGGCAAGACCGGTTTTTGGAAATGTGTTGCAAGAAAAAGGCCGCTGTAAACAGCGGCCTTTTCCGTCATATGAGTTGTCAGGCCTTAGAACTTGTAGCGCAGCCCGAAGGTGAAGCGCGGTGAGAGTTCGTAGGCGTAGTAAATCTGCTCGGGCACGCGGTGATAAACACGCTGGTCTTCGCCCGTCAGGTTGATCGCTTCAAACGAAGCGGTCAGGTTTTCGAAAATATCGTAGCTGACGCTTAGGTCGATTTGACCGAAGTCTTCGATATAAATGGCGCTACGGTCGCCTGTCTGGTTGGTCTCTGACAGGAAGGTGTCGCGCCAGTTATAGGCGAGACGGGCTGAGATCCCGTGATTTTCATAAATAAGCGTAACGTTCGCCGTATCGGAAAGGCCGATAAGGGCGAATTGGTTGGCGTTCGGATCGTTAGCCGGGTCGGCCGTGATGTCGCCATTCACGATCGTATAGTTGGCCGCGACGCCGAGGCCGGTGTCGCCGAGGAAGTATTGCAGAGCGAATTCCCAACCGTCGATCGTGCCTTCGTCCGCGTTGAGTGGCTGTTCAACCCCAAACGTGTAGAGCGGATCGGAAGCGTTTGGCGTGACGTCATAGGCGCCGAGGATCGTATCCACATAGGTCTGGGGAAGGACGCCCATCACCAAATTCGATTCGAATTCGGCGCGTGCTGCAGCGACATCGCCGCTATTTGCGTCAATGAGTGCAACCAGCGTGAACAGGTTGGCCTCAGATTGGTCGATGCCAAGATCGTTGATGATGTCCAGCGCATCACCAGACCGGGTGCCGGCCTGACCTGAAGTCGCGTCGCGAAGATCGAAGAGAGTGCGATTCACAACGCCTGTGCCGATGAAGTTCTTGGTGTCTTTTCTGAAATAGCCAACCGAAACATAGCTGGCGTCATCAAAGTACCATTCAAGCGACGCGTCGATGTTGCTTGATTCAAGCGGCAGAAGTCCCGGGTTCTCTGAAGACCCCGTCACCTGACCGCCAAGCACTGTCGGGCGGTTAGGCGCATCGGCGGTCGTGGAGGCGAACAGATTGCTGTATGCCGCACGGCCGATGGTCTTGCTGTAGGAGAAGCGAGCCATGACATTGTCGATCGGTTCAACCTGGAAATCGACATTCGGCAGGAAGTGATCGTAGCTGCCGGCTCCGATCACCTCTTCAGCCACACCTGATTGCTGAATTAGGAAGTCGTTGTCAGCGGTCCAGAGCACAGCCGAAGGAATGGCTTGCAGGGTGAGCGAATTGACGTCCGTATCTTCGTAACGGAAGCCGACATTCAAGCGCGCAGGACGCCCGAGCAGTTCGCCTTCCATGTTGAATTGCGCATAGGCGGCGGCGATGTCTTCTCTGACATTGTCGAAGCCAGGCGTCGAGTTTATCGGGTGCAGAGAGTCTCCCGTCATCGGGTCAAGAATCGCCTCATAAATAGGCGACATGATTTGGAAGAGTTCAACCGCATCAGCCCGGAATGCGACGTCAGCCTGGCCTACAGGAATATCCTTGAACTCGCAGGCGAGGCAGTAGGCTTCGACGACGCCCGGCGCAAATTGCTCGATATCGCCAGGACTGCCGACACCCCAACTGCCGAGGTCTTGTTGGGTGGTGAGGGTCGTGCGCGTCATTTCCGTGTCGCGATAGTTGCCGCCCACGGTCATTCTGAAGCCGGTATTGTCCCAGAAGCCCAGATTGAAGTCTGTATCAGCTTCCCAGACCATGCGCAGATCAACTTCTTTGACCTTGTGCTCCATATTCGCAGAACTGCTGCGGAATACCTGGGAGCCAAGATCCCCAACGTCGAGAACGCCATTGTCGTTGCCTTTGCCGCTGTCGTCGATCGTATAGGATTGGATCGGATATCCGCTGCGATAGTCGACCGAGTGCTGAGAAATGACCGGCGCGGCGAAAGTAGTGAACGTAGCGACGTGGCCAAGCGGGTTGTCGCCGCCGGACTCGGACTTCGAGTGGTGAGCATCCAGAACAACCTTGAAGGAATCGCTTGCATTCCATTCAGCATTCGCGCCAAAGGAATTCATCTCATCCTTGGTGGCGCGATTGGTTTGCTCGAAGCCCATATCCTTGGTGCCGCCGGTATTGAACTCCTGCATGTAGACGGCAGTAGCGACCGGACCGGAGTTGTCAAAAATAATGTGGTCCAGTGGCGTGGCGAACCAGTTGGTTTGCTCATACCGCAGTTCATCCGACTTGTTTTGGGCGAAAGTATAATCTGCGGTCAGTGTGAGCGTATCTACAGGGCGGAATTGAAGTACCGCCTGACCGTTAATCCGCTCACGGGAGAGATCCGAGAAGTCATAACGGCTATCCTGCGCGATCGCGTAGAGCTGGTCAGCAGCCGGCGCGTTTTCAACAATCGTTGAATCGTCACCACGCAGATAGCTCTCGTGAATGGTGCCGTCCGGAGAGCGGCGCACGATCCAGTCATTGATCTGTTGCGTTGGCGCGCCGGAATCGCGGCGGGAATAGGAGCCGAACAAGCCGACGCCGAACATTTCATTGTCATCGGTCCAGTTGAAGAGGCCCGAAAACTCCGGCGTGATGTCATTGCCGCCTGAAACGCTTCTGTCGTGAATCGCCTTGGCGCTGAGCGTGCCTTCCATGCCCGGCGTATCAAGCGGACGGCGGGTCAGGATGTTAACCGTTGCGCCGATGCCGCCTGAAGGCAGAGTGGATTGACCGGTTTTGTAAACTTCAAGACCGCTGACGCCTTCCGATGCGAGATTCGAGAAGTCGAATGCGCGGTCGCCGCCGGCGCCGTAATTGCCCCGCTGGCCGATGGCGCGAACTTCCGCCGTCGGCATTGTGCGGCCGTTCAGCGTGATCAGGTTGAAGCCTGGCCCGAAACCGCGAACCGTGACTTCCGAACCTTCGCCGTTCACCCGGTTAATCGAGACGCCGGTGATGCGCTGCAGCGATTCAGCGAGGTTGGTGTCTGGAAACTTGCCGATGTCTTCAGCGGAGATAGCGTCGACGACGCCGTCTGCGTTGCGCTTCACATCCATCGCTCGCGCGAGCGATCCGCGAATCCCCGTCACAACGATGACGTCAGATTCATCTGCCGCATCACCTTGGGCCAGAGCGGCGGGGGAGATGGCGGCCATCGCCATCGCCGACGCGCCGGTCAGCAACGCCGTCCGTCCTATTTTCATATAGGTCGGTCCGGCGCCATGCCCTGCGATCTGCTTTGTTGCTGATTTCTTCTTCATATTCATGCCCTTTTTTCCTCCTCCAAAGGCGTCCCGCGACGTCCCACGCCTAAAGATCCGCATGCAGACCGCCGCCCCTAAATAAGCGTCGCGCCCCGTGTGGCTAAGCCGCGGGTGCTCACGCGCAAGCGATGCTCACTGCGCGAGAAAAACTTGGAATTACAATCGTTTGGGGGAACCCCTGATTGTGCTTCCTTCCCAGATCGCGGCAGTTTGGCTTACTCACGCACTACTGCCGTCATGTTCTTTGATCGATAAAGGTAACGCTAACATATTTTTTTGCCTCGCTATGGGCGGGAACGGCAAATGCGGCGTTTTCTTGTCCAACGAGGTGACCGCGGCAAAAATGACACAAGGCGCAACTGCGAAAGGAATCGCTTTTGCGTCCACTGCAAGCGGCAGAAAATTGCTGGAATCAAAGGGCTAATGACTGCGCGCTTGATTCCGCAACCGCGAAGCAAGCGCTATTGATCAGCGGTAAAATAAAACTTCTTTCCGTAGAAAGAGTATCTATTTTTTTTTCGGTTCGCGCGTGACGCGACGCCTTATTTTATGTCGGCGGCGCGCAGGCTTTGTGTCGGGCCGAGATAGCTGCCGGGCAGGTCGCCCGCATGTATCGTGACTTTCTCGAAGATGAGCGAGGGATCGATAAGCCAGAGCTTCAACGTATGCGCCCCCGGTTTCGCCGGTCCATGGCGGCTGGTGCGAAGATGCGCATAGTCAGCGACGGATTTGTTCCATGCATCCTCGGATGCATCTTCGTTTACATTGATGATCACAGGCTCTTCATCATCGATGGAGATTGCATATTTCAGCCCGCCTTCGTCTTTGAAATCGAGGGTGGGCGCCAGCGTGACATCGACCTGAATATCGCCCCCGTTGAAGAGGAAGAAGTCGTATTCAAGGCGCGCGCTATCAGAGGCGAGGTTAATCGCGCCGCCATTGCGCGGAAAGGCGCTTACGCTTGAGGCGAGGCGGCCGAGATTCGGGATCAGGCGCCATTCGACGCCGTCGCTATTAATCGCACGCGCATAGTCTTCTGCAAGGAACGAAACATAGCCATCCGCTTCGACAAAAGCGCCTCCATCCGAATCGGCTTGTCTGTTGCGCGCAATGATCGGCAAATTCACTTTCTGAGAACCGCCAGCGGTTTCGCGGTTGATCGTGATTGCCGCTGCGGCGTCGCCAGCGGGGGCTTGCGCCCAGTTAACGGACAAAGTGATTTCCCGCGTGTTACTCACCTTTTCCTGGTTAGGATTGGCTTGCAGCCATGGCGGGGTTTCGACGGTGAAGTCGAATGCGTCTTCGCGTCGATTGAAAATCGTCAACACTGGCGGTGGCAAGGCGCTGTTGCGGTCGATCACCAGCGGGGACTTCAATGGTTCGCCGCCGGGTGTCAGCGCTTCTAAACGGCGGTCGATCGCAACGCCGAACTCTGCGCCGATGGGGCCGCTGATGCGCTTTACCGGGGGCATCGTATTCTGGTCCGGTTGTTGCCAGTAAGTGTAGCCAATATGCGTCTGGGCCATCTGGTGATTCCATTTCCCATCGGCGATGTCTTCGTGGAAAATGCGAGTCAGTTCAGCATCTTTCGCAAATAGCTCCTCCGCCTTGTCGGCCCAGATATTGGCGCAAAAACGCCCTTGATCCGCGCATAAATGGTTTTTCGCGACGGCATAATAGAGCGCATTCAGATTGGCGCTCGCATGAATAGGGTGCCACACAAGCTGCATGTAGGCGTCGTCATAACGCGCCGGCAATTTTCCGCGCAGCGCATCGGCTTTGCGCGCGAGTGCGTCATACTCGGCAACGACACGCTCTGCTTCGCCAAAATTGATGAGGCTATAGGTCTGCGCATCTAGGAGCTCAGGCTTTCGCCGCGCATTGTATTTCGTATAGCTCGACAGCAGTTGTGCGATCTCCTCTGCATGCTCCTCGCCAAATTGCTCGGCGGCCCACAGGCGCGCGTAATCGGGCAGGCGTTCAAGCGGCCAAGCCTCGGGATTCCATGCATAGTCGAGAAAGAATTCCATCGGGAATTCCATCGGCTTTAGATCGCCGACATTAACAATCCAGATTTCTTTCGCGCCATATTCCCAGGCGAGAGACATTTGCTCCCAGACGCGTTCGATCTGCGTTGTGTTCAGCCATTTGTAATTGCGCGGCCCGCCCACATAATCGAAGTGATAGTAAACGCCGTATCCGCCGGGCCGTTCCGCTCCGGGAGCGGGGAGGCGGCGGATATTGCCCCAATTGTCATCGGCGAAAAGCAGCGTGACATCGTCGGGAACATCCATGCCCTGGTCATAATAGTCCTGTACTTCCTTATAGAGGGCCCAGAGTTGCGGCGTTTTTGACGGGTCCTCGCCGGTTGTTTCGGCCATGATTTTGCGCTGGTCAGCAACCACGCGCTCCAGCAAGTCGATAGCCGTGTCTTCGGTCATGGCTTCGTCGCCATCGCCGCGCATGCCAATGGTGATAATGGCTTCATGATCGCCGCGGCGCATCATGCCTTCGCGCCAGAAATCTCGCAGAACCGCGCTGTTTTCCGCATAATCCCACGGACCTTCGCCATAACGCGCCCATTCCACATGCGCGCGCGCCAGCGGTTCGTGATGCGATGTGCCGATAACAACCCCCATTTTGTCCGCAAGCACGGCGTTCATCGGGTCATCGTCATAAAAGCCTTTCCCCCACATGGCGGGCCAAAGATAATTGCCCTTGAGCCGCAGGATGAGCTCGCAAACTTTTTCGTAAAACTGGTGATTGAAGCCGCCAAAGGTTTGCTCGACCCAACCTTGAAGCGCGGGGCGTTCGTCATTGAGAAAAATTCCGCGATAGCGAATGGCCGGATTTTCAATGCGCGCGCCGGGGGAAATATACAGGTTTTTCGCTGATTTTACGGGAACATCCGCCCACCATGCCCAGGGTGAAACGCCGGCGCGGTCGCTGAGGTCATAGACGCCGAAAATTGCGCCGCGCCGGTCTGAGCCGGCGATCACGAGCGCTTGGGCGACGCCTGGAAAGGGTTGGTCAATGACAGTCTGAATATAGGCTTCCCACTTGCCGGCAATGGCGCCGGCATCGAGCTTTCCGCTTTCGATCAGCGCATCGATAAGGCTGGAATGTCCGATTGTTCCGACAATTACCGCACGCGTCGCTGCTTGCGGGGTTGCGGTTTCGGTAAGGCCGCCCTGCTTGCCGGCGATTGCGGCGAGATCGGACTGCAAGTTTTTCACTGCGATCAGCACGCCGGCGTCATCGGCGCCGTCGACGTAAATTGGGGCCGGCGCCGACTTGCGGATCAGCGCGAAGGATGAGGGCGCCGCATCGCGCAAAACCATGGCCGGTTCGGGTTGCGCATGGGCGCGCCCCAAAGCTGCAAACAACGTCGCGAGCGACAGCAGGACCCATTTGGACGATTTTCGGCGGCAGCCGGGGCTTTTCGGCGAGGAATCGCTCGGCGTTGCGACGGTTTTAAAAAATATAAGCAAATTCAGCATGTTATTTATTCCTCCCGCGCCGGCGGGCAAAAGCATTGCGCCCCGGCCGCATCATGTTACCGTAAACATTGAGCAAAGGGGAACCCATGGCGCCACCATTCAGTTTAATTCGTCGCGAGTTTTCGGGAACGCGTTTCAACAGCTTTGGACCCGGCGGCGCAGTAATAAAGGCGCAGCGAATTTGAGCCTCGCGTCGGACATAATAGAAGTCATTGAACTGTCCGCCGATGGTTGGTCGCTTGGCGTTGCGCCGTCTTCAGGCGCGATTGTCTGGGCCGATTTCGAACAGTGTGAAATTCTGCGCCGGACGAATTTACGCAGAGGCTGGGAACGGGATCCATTCAGCGTAAGCCATTTCCCCTTGCGCCTTATTCAAATCGAATCCGCAATGGTGAATTTGAGTTTGACGGTAAAACATTCCGTATAAAGCCGAATGCGCCAGGCCAGGCTCATCCGTTGCACGGGGTTGCATGGCTTGGAAACTGGTCGCTGTCGGCCAGTACGAGTAAAGCGTTATTGCTGGACTATGTGCATCGTTCAAACGAGGGATGGCCTTGGGCGTTCAGCCTTTCTCAGGCTATCGTTATTGACGGCGCCGGGCTTTCCATTCGCCTGACCTTGCGAAACACATCGACATCGCCAATGCCCGCCGGGTTGGGCTTTCACCCCTATTTCGCTGATCCCCATATGGCGCGCCTGGCGTTCTCGGCGAATGGCGCATGGCTTCCTGACCGGGAAAATCTGCCGGCGGAGTGGCAGCCTCTCGATATGGCGCAGGATTTTTCCGCCGGGCGTCCGCTGGATGACGTTGAGATTGATCAGTGTTTTACCGGCTGGCGCGGGCAGGCGCGCATTGACTGGCGCGACAGGCCTTTTGGCGTCGATATGACGGCTGATCCTGCATTGGCGTTCGCGGTGGTGTATGTTTCGCAAAAGGAGCGTTGCTTTTGCTTTGAACCGGTTAGCCAAATGAACGATGCGCTCAACTGGACAAAACGGCGCGACGATACGGGGCTGCGCGTCTTGCAGCCGGGTGAAGAATGGACGGCGACAACGAAATTGCATGTCCGTGAGACACTGACGACAAATTAGAAACAAAAATACCGGGAGGGTTTAGGTCATGAGGAAGAGGAATCAATTGCGCGTTGCGCTGCTGGGGGCGGCGGCGACAGGGCTTGTTGCGATGGCCGGTTGCGCTGACAAAGGAAGCGACTCGCAGACCGACTCCGTTGTGCCCGCCTCTGAAAAACATGACGTGACGCAGTGGCCATCGATTAAAGCGCCCGGCCTTGTCGATCCGGAGATTGAAGCGCGCATCGACGCGATCATTGCGGGCATGACGATAGAACAGAAAGTCGGGCAGATCATTCAGGCCGACAACACTGCGGTTACACCGGAAGAGGTCAAAAAATATCGCCTCGGTTCCGTCTTGAGCGGCGGCAATTCCGCGCCGGGCGATGAAGCCTATGCGACCGCCGAAGAATGGCTCGCCATGGCGGACGCCTTTTATGATGCATCGGTTGATCCCGACGGCGTTGAAACAGCGATCCCGATCATTCTTGGCATTGATGCAGTGCACGGCCACACAAATGTCATTGGCGGCACGGTCTTTCCGCACAATATCGGCCTGGGCGCCGCAAATGATCCGGCGCTGGTTGGGCGCATCGCCGAAGCGACGGCGAAAGAATTGCGCGTCACCGGTCACGACTGGACCTTCGCGCCGACGGTTGCGGTTCCGCAGGATGATCGTTGGGGGCGCACCTATGAGGGGTTTAGCGAAGACCCGGCGATTGTGACGGCCTATTCGGGCGAAATCGTCAGAGGCCTGCAAGGCGAACTTGGCGGCGACGATTTCATGGGGCCGAACCGGGTTATCTCAACCGCCAAACATTATCTTGGCGATGGCGGCACGGAAGGCGGCCGCGATCAGGGCGACGCGACGGCGAGCGAAGCGGATCTCGCGCGGATTCACGGCGCTGGATATCCGCCAGCGATACGCGCCGGCGCCATGTCGGTCATGGCGTCCTTTTCGAGCTGGCATGGTGAAGCGCTTCACGGTCACAAATATCTGCTGACCGATGTGCTCAAAGACCGAATGGGATTTGAGGGTTTTGTTGTCGGCGACTGGAATGGTCACGGTAAAATTGCAGGTTGCACCAATGAGGATTGTCCCGCGGCGATCAATGCCGGGCTCGACATGTTCATGGCGCCGGACAGTTGGAAAGGGCTTTACGAAAACACCTTAAAGCAGGCGCAATCGGGTGAGATATCGCCTGCGCGGCTTGATGATGCGGTTCGTCGCATATTGCGCGCGAAATTTCACTTTGGCGCCTTCGATCAGGGCCGCCCGTCGGATCGGGCGCATGCTGGCGATGCGTCACTGTTGAGCGCGCCGGAGCACAAAGCGCTTGCGCGCGAGGCGGTTCGCAAATCGCTCGTCCTTTTGAAAAACAATGGCGGAACATTGCCGCTGCGCCGCGACCTGAACATATTGGTGGCGGGCGACGGCGCAGATGATATTTCCAAACAGGCTGGCGGCTGGACGCTTACCTGGCAGGGCGGCGGCCTCGCCAATTCGCTTTTCCCGCATGGCGAATCCATTTTTCAGGGCGTTAAATCCGCCGTCGAAGAAGGCGGCGGACAAGTCACGTTAAGCGCCAATGGCGACTATAGCGAGAAGCCGGATGTCGCCATCGTCGTCTTTGGTGAAAATCCCTATGCAGAGTTTCAGGGCGATCTGGACAATGTCGCGTTTGACGATCCGTCCGGACAAGCGCTTGAAACCATGCAAAAGCTGCGGGCGGACGGCGTAAAAATAGTAGCCGTATTCCTTTCCGGCCGGCCTTTATGGGTGAACCGGGAATTGAACGCCTCGGATGCGTTTGTCGCGGCCTGGTTGCCGGGCAGCGAAGGGGGCGGCGTCGCTGATTTGCTCTTCAGACAGAATGACGGCGCCATTGCAAACGACTTTACCGGCAAAATTTCCTATTCCTGGCCGAAAAGCGCCGTTCAGACGCCGCTCAACAAAGGCGAAGACGGGTATGACCCGCTTTTTGCCCTTGGCTATGGCTTGTCCTATGCGGATGAGGGCGACTTGCCGGAATTGTCCGAAGATTCCGGGCTTGGGGCCGATGAGCGCGGCAAACCCGGCGTGTATTTTGCCTCTGGCGAGTTTGCGCCGGGGATCGAATTATCGACCGGGGAAGGCGCGGTTTCTGTTCGCCGCGTTGATCACCGTGCGCAGGAAGACGCCATCGAACTGACCTTTGGTGAAGGCGGCGGCGCTACGGCCTTGTCGAGCGCGGAGGCGATAGATGTTTCGCGGGAGACGGTGGGCCAGCTCGAGCTTTCCTTTGCATTCAACGTCAAGGCGCTGGCGGATGGCGAAGTTCGGATCGGCGCGACATGCGCAGCTGGCGATGCTTGCGGCGGCTTTATCGAAGCCGGGGACACGTTGCGCAGTGAAACAGGCGCGGGTTGGCGGCGCATGCGAATTTCGCTTAGCTGTTTCGCCGATGCTGGCGCAGATATGTCAGCATTGTCGGCGCCCTTCGTTCTGGAGACCGATGGCGCGGCGATCATCGCGGTGGCGGATATTCATCTCGCCCAGGACGCCAACGGCGCCAAGGATTGCGGCGCCGTCAGCGATTAACCCGCTACTCGATAGCCAATTCGAATGGCGTGATGGGCGCGCCATGCTGGTCATACCAGTTGCAAATCGGCGCATCGCCCCAGCAATAACGCACATGCGTTGGGGCGGCGCCTGCGGGCGTTGTCAGTGTGACGCGCGTTACCGCGACCTCTGCCCCGACAAAGCGGCACTGGCCCGCAGCGTCGCAAAGTTCAAAGGCTATCGGGCTTGCCGCGCTGACTGTTTGCGCCTCGTCAGTCAGATTTGAAAACTCAACGATGACTGCGCCGTTTTCTTTATAAGCGCGCATCGGCGAGGGAGAATCGCCAGCATCGCCAACGCCATAGATGAGATCGCGGGCGAGCGCGGCGGCGCGCGCCGCGACAACGCGTTTGTTGGGCGGGTGAATATCGCTGGGATCGCCCAAATCTATCGCGACGACCAGACCTGTCCTCGGATCCGATTCGGTGACGCGGCGCTGGCCGTCCCGCAAGCGCGCCCATCCGGTATCGGCGGGCGTGACAGGTAGGGCGCCAAAGTCCGGTAATTGCACGACGATAAACGGAAGGCGCTCGCCAAATTTTTCGCGCCAATCTGCGATCATCGCGCGCAGCAAGCCTTCATAGGCTTCAGCACGGCCCGTATTGGACTCGCCCTGATACCAAAGAGCGCCGGAAAAGCTGAGCCCTTCAAGCGGGGCAATCATCGCATTGTAAAGACCCGTCAGCCCACTGATCGATTGCCATGGCGCCTGCGGCGGCGCGCCGATGGCGGCCGGGATCACCTGATAGCGCCAGCCTTTGTCGATAGAAACCGAAGAGCCGTCAGCAAATCGCAGCGCCATGTCTTCGTCCGGACCATACATGCCGCCGGCGCCCCAGGAGCTGAAAACATTGACATAGAGGTCATTCTTGCCGGGGCGCAGCTCTTCTGTAGACACGGAATAACGCCGCGCATCGCCCCACCCGAACATGCCGCCGACAAACTCTCCATTAATCCAGCTCATGTCGATTTCGTCGATGCCGCCAAGCGATAGCGTCGCCGGTTGCGCGGCTTGCTCTTCACTCAACACAAACTGCGTATGAAACCAGACCATGCCATTATGGTCAACGAGGTCCGCGTCGCCCCATTCCTTCCAGTCGATCTTTTCTGCGGGCGCGTTCTTCCATTTCGTCGATGGCGCGCCATCCTCCCATGGCAGAGCGGGCGAGTCCGCCGCATCTCTCCACCACTCGGTCCACAGCGCTGCATAGCGCCGCCCGGCGCCGACCGGATCGCTTGCATATTGTTCAAGCAGGGAGAGCCGGTTCTGAAATTCCGGCATGGCGGCGAGTGATTGCGCGCTCATCCAGGCTTCGATTCTGGAGCCGCCCCAAGAAGAATCGATAAGGCCGATGGGCGCCTTGGCGTCCGCGATGATGTTCTGGGCGAAGTAAAAACAAAGCGCCGAAAACTCGGCGGCGCTGTCAGGGCTTGCAATTTCCCATGTCGGCGGATCTGTAAAGGCGCGTTTGGGTGTGACCGCGCTGGCATGGTCAATATGCAGAAGTCTTATATTTGCATTCGCCGCAGCGGCGACCTCACGCACGGCGTTTAGGGTCCGCGATACGGGGAACTCCATATTGGACTGGCCTGAACATAAAAAGACATCGCCAATCAGGATGTCGGAAATAGTCTGTGATGCGTCTCCTGCGCTGCTTGCGGTCAATGAATAAGGCCCGCCTTTCTTCATCGCGGGAAAGCTTGTCCGCCAGTCGCCATTTGCATCCGCCTCTGCAGATTTTGAGCGCCGGCCCAGCTTCAGCGTGATGCGCTCGCCCGGCGCCGCGACGCCCCATACCTCTATGGGCGCGTCACGCTGCAACACCATGTGATCTGTGAATACCGGACTGAGCAGCGGCTCAGCGGCATGTGCAAGCGGCGCGGAAAATACAAGCGCCGCCAGCGCGGATAAGATTGCGAATTGGCGTCGCGCTGGTCTTGAAAGCATGTTCATCGCGTTTCCTCCAGATTGATTTTTTTATGGCGTGCGCCGCTCCATGCTTGCGCAGCAGTGCGATCGAGTCTGCGAGCGCCGCGGTAAAGCGCGCGGAATCGGAGAGGTCCGTTCCGAAAATTTCCCGAATGCTCAAAAAGGCTCTGGCGCGATCTGCCGGGTGATCGCCTGCTTGCGCGCCGATGGCCTTTAGTTGCGCCGCCATCGGGTCGCGAACGTCAATGGCGCCGCCTTGCTCGTCGATCCCCGATACATATTGAGTCCAGGCGGCGATCGCGAGCGACAAGCGCTGCAGCGGTCCGTTGCGGCAGAGTTGTGCGCGCACCGTTTCGACCAGTCGCTGCGGCAGTTTTTGCGATCCATCCATGGCGATCTGCCAGGTGCGATGACGCAAGGCGGGATTGCGGAACCGCTCCAGCAATTCAGCGATATAAGGAGCGAGCGGCAAGTCCTGCGGGGCCGGGACGGTCGGCGCAATTTCGCTTTCCTGCATGGCGCGGATGAATGTCGCGAGATCCGTTTTCATCGCGTCTGAAACGAATTCACATCCCATCAAATAACCCAGATAGGCGATTGCCGAATGAGCGCCATTCAACAGCCGGAGCTTGGCCATTTCATAGGGCGCGACATCATCGACAAGGAGCGCGCCGGCGCTTTCCCAACTGGGTCTTAGTCCGGCGAAGTCGTCTTCTATCACCCATTGGGTGAAGGGCTCAGTCATAACGGCGGCTTCGTCATAAAGGCCAATCCGGCCGCAGACTTCGAGCCTGTCCGCATCCGTTGTCGCAGGCGTAATCCGGTCGACCATTGTGGCGGGAAAGCGAACAAATTCGTCGAGCGCCGTTGCAGCGTCAGGGGCGGTTTCCGCGATGAAGTCCCTGACGGCGTTGTGAAACAGCGTCCCATTGCCCGGCAAATTATCGCAGCTGATCACGGTGATCGGCGCGCGCGCTTTGATGCGGCGTGTCAGCGCCGCCGCAAGCAGGCCAATCGCTGTTCGCGGCCCATTTGGATTCGCCAGATCGTGAATGATGTCGGGATGGTCGAAATTCAATCCAGACGAGGCGGGGGCCAGGCAATATCCTTTTTCCGTAATTGTCGCAGTGACAATGTGGATCGCCGGATCTGCAATCGCGTTGATCACCGCGGCGGGGTTTTCCGGCGCCGCCAGCACCTCCCTGAGCGCTGTGACCAGCGTGGTCTGCGCGCCTGCGCCGTCTTTTTGCGTCACGGTGAACAGATTGTTCTGGGGCGCCAGTATATCGCGCGCATCCGGACTGCGCAGGCTGACGCCGCGTATGCTCCAATCGCCGCCCGCATCTTCAATTGCGGCCTGGGTATATTGCGCCAGATGCGCTTTGAAAAACGCGCCGACGCCAAGATGAACCTGGCCGACAGCGACTTGGTTGCGATCCCGCGCCGGTTGCTTCACTGCTCCATTCAGCAGCGGCAGCGTCGCGCCGGACAGGCGCGGTGCAGTTTCATGGTCCAGCGTCAAAGCTTGTAAGCTTTCTTTGCAAGCGTATAGGCGAGGTCGACCGCAAGCTCGCCTGCTTCATCTTCATCGAGGCGGTGATCGGCGACGAGACGCGCAAGCGCGCTGCAATCCATCCGCCGGGCTACATCATGGCGGGCCGGTATCGACAGGAAGGCGCGCGTGTCGTCATTAAATCCGACGGTATTATAAAAACCCGCCGTTTCCATCGCCTGTTCGCGGAAGCGGCGCATGCCTTCGGGGCTGTCATGGAACCACCAGGCGGGGCCGAGCCGCAACGCCGGATAAACGCCCGCCAAGGGCGCCAGCTCGCGCGCATAGCTCGTTTCGTCAAGTGTGAAGAGGATGATCGTTAAGCCCGGCTCGTGTCCGACTTCATCCAGAAGTGGTTTCAATGCATGCACATAATCCGTGCGCATCGGAATGTCCGCGCCCTTGTCGCGCCCGAACCGATGATAAAGCACAGCGCTGTGGTTTCTGAAGCAACCGGGATGGATCTGCATCACCAACCCGTCATCAAGGCTCATGCGCGCCATTTCCGTCAGCACTTGCCCGCGAAAGCGTTCCGCGTCGTCAGCGTTGAACGTCTTTGACAAAATCTTCGCATAGAGCGCGGCGGCGTCGCTTGCGCTGAGATTTTCCGTTCGCGCGCTCGGGTGGCCATGGTCGGTTGAGGTGGCGCCCATGGATTTGAAAAAGGCGCGGCGATTGCGATGGGCGGCGAGATAGCCCGGCCAGCTCTGCGTGTTTTCGCCGGTAATCTCGCCAAGCGCTGCGATGTTGTCGGCGAAACCTTCAAATTCAGGATCGACGACCGGGTCAGGCCGATAGGCTGTGATGACGCGTCCATTCCAACCGCTGTCGCGGATGGTGCGATGGTGGTCGAGCGGGTCGAGCGGGCTTTCCGTGGTCGCCAGCAACTCGATATTGAATTGATCAAACAAGGCGCGCGGGCGAAACTCATCTTTTGGAAGGCAGTCCATAATGCGATCGAAAATTCTGTCCGCAGAATTTGCGTTGAGCGCTTCGGCAACGCCGAACACGGCGGACAGCACCCAGTCCATCCACATGCGTGAGGGGGCGCCGCGGAATAAATAATAATTCTCAGTGAAGAGCCGCCAGATCTTGCGGGGATCATCTTCAACGGCGGCGCCGTCTCGCGACGGGATGCCGAATGATTCGAGGGGAATGCCCTGCGAATAAAGCATCCGGAAGATGTAATGATCCGGGATGATCAAGAGCGACGCCGGATCAGTGAAGCTTTCATTGCCGGAAAACCAAGCGGGGTCTGTGTGGCCATGGGGGCTGATAATCGGCAGGTGTTCAACCTGTGAAAACAAGCGCCGGGCGATCGCGCGTTCGGTTTCGCCTGCCGGGAACAGCCTGTCCGGATGCAGGGACAATGTCGTCATGGTTTTTCGCCTTTGTTTTCCCAAGCTTTCCCACATTGAAGGGGCGAACGTCTAGGCCGGGCGTCGGAATTATGTTAGGGCTAACATAGTCGCTTTTACAAGGGAAAGCTGGCCTGACCGGCAGCGCGCATTCGTTATTTCTGAATTGAAAACACTATCGATTTTGCAATGCAGCATAACGCGTCTACGCTGACCATCATTGGGCGGGTTTCTTTATGATCGCCAATAGCTCCATGGGCTTCGGGACTAAATGCACGCCCGGCATGAATGAGCATTGCGCGATCGCCTTTCTCATGAAGCCGTTTGAAGAAGAAAAGAAATGTCGTTGAACACTACGCCCTCTGGCTCGCAATTTGTTCCGGTCACCGCTTTTGACCTTGTCGTTTTCGGGGCGGCGGGGGATCTTTCGCTGCGCAAGCTGATCCCGTCATTGTTTCACCGCTGGAGAGATGAGCAGATACCGGCGGAGTCAAAAATCATCGGCGTCTCGCGGACGGAGATGAGTGAAGATGCGTTCCGCCTGCTGGCGATGGAAAGCTTTCGCAAATTCAATCCAAAAGAATCGCTCGACGAAGAAGAGTGGGAGGCGTTTGCGCGCCAGCTTCACTACGTGGCGCTGGACGCGGTGAAGGAAGGCGGCGGCTGGGCGGCGCTCAAAGACATTTTGGCGGACCGTGAAGACAAGCAACGGGTGTTTTATCTCGCGCTCGCGCCGGGGCTCTATGGTGCGGTCAGCGCCAATATTGCGGCGGCCGGATTGAAGTCGCCCGGCGCGCGCATTGTCCTTGAAAAGCCAATAGGAACCGATCTGGCCAGCGCTCACATGATCAATGAAGCGGTGGGCGCGGTGTTCGAAGAAGACGCGATCTTCCGGATCGATCACTATCTGGGCAAGGAAACGGTGCAAAACCTCATCGTTCTGCGCTTCATGAATTCCTTGTTTGAGCCGGTGTGGAACGCCAACGCGATCGATCATATTGAAATCACCGTGGCGGAATCGATCGGCGCCGGCGGGCGGGCGAGCTATTACGACAAGGCGGGCGCGCTGCGCGATATGGTGCAGAACCATTTGCTGCAACTTTTGTGTCTTGTGGCGATGGAGCCGCCGCTCGATCTTTCCCCTGACACGGTGCGCGATGAAAAGATCAAAGTGCTGCGCGCGCTGCGCCCGATTACTCGCGAGAATGTGCGTCAGACTACCGTGCGCGGCCAATATGGCAAAGGCGCCGCCGATGAAGGCGTGGCGCCGAGCTATGTCGAGGAATTGGGCGCGGCGAGCGACACGGAAACTTTCGTTGCGATCAAGGCGAATATCGACAATTGGCGCTGGAAGGGCGCGCCGATCTATTTGCGCACCGGTAAGCGTATGCGCGAGCGCCGATCGGAGATCATCATTCAGTTCAAGGATGTGGCCCATTCGTTGATCAATGATGGCGGGCCGCCGCCGCCGACGCGCATGGTGATCCGCCTGCAGCCGGATGAGGGTGTGCGGTTGCTGTTGGTGACAAAGGATCCGGGGCCGGGCGGCATGCGGCTGCGCTATGTGCCTTTGAACCTTTCCTATGCGGATGCCTTCGAGGCGCGCTATCCCGATGCCTATGAGCGCTTGTTGATGGCGGTGGTGCGCGGCGATCTGGCGTTGTTCATGCGCCGCGATGAAGTGGAATCCGCCTGGCGCTGGGTCGATGGCATTCTTGCGGCGTGGGAGGCAGACAAAACGCCGGCGCACCCTTATGCGGCGGGTACGGATGGTCCGGTGCAGGCGGCGATGATGCTCGATCGCGATGGACGCGAGTGGTGCGATGGAGTCTGAGGTCAACATCACCGAATTTCCTTCGCGCGAAGCGATGGCGCGGCTGCTGGCGGATGAAATTGCGGCGCGGCTTTCGCGTGCGATTGACCAGCGCGGAGAAGCGGTGATCGCCCTTTCTGGCGGGTCGACGCCTGCTGATCTCTATGGGGAGCTTTCCGGTCGTGATCTTGATTGGTCACGGGTGACGGTTCTGCTTGTTGACGAGCGATGGGTTGCGCCCGGCGAAGAAGGGTCGAATGAAAGCTTCATTCGCGATTGTCTTCAGCACGACAACGCGGTTGATGTGAAAATCATCGGCATGTGGTCGGATGCGCCTTCGGCGGCGGCAGGGCTTGATGATGCTGCGTCGCGCTATGGCGCAGCGGCCAGTTCATGCGATGCGGTTGTGCTCGGCATGGGGGCCGATGGTCACACGGCGTCATGGTTTCCGCATGCGAAGGGGCTTGATAGAGCGCTGGCTGCGAACGGGCCGCCGCTTGCGGCGGTGACCGCGGAAAAAAGCGCCGTGACGGGAAACCATCTAGAGCGCATGACCCTGACCCTCGGCGCAGTGGGGGAGGCGGCGTTCATCTGCCTGTTGATGACGGGGGCGGAAAAGCGCGCCGTATTTCAACAAGCGGCTGAAGACGGATCAGTCGAAGACATGCCGGTGCGCGCGATTATGCGCGCGCGGCCCGATATGCTGGCGTGTTGGGCGCCGTGAAGGAGTTGACGTGACGAAACTGAATGAGACATTGGCGCGGGTGACTGATCGCGTGCGCGAGCGCAGCCGGCATTCGCGCGACGCCTATCTCAAGCAGATGCGCGCGGCGGCGTCGCAAGGCCCACATCGTTCTCACGTCTCTTGCGGCAATCTCGCCCATGCGGCGGCGGCCTGTTCGCCGGAGACGAAACGCGCGCTCGCAAAAGGCGGCGGCGCCAATATCGCAATCGTTACGGCTTATAATGACATGCTGTCGGCGCATCAGCCGCTTGGCGCGTATCCGGACATCATCAAAGCGGTGCTGGAAGAAGCCGGCGCGACGGCGCAAATCGCCGGCGGCGTGCCCGCTATGTGCGATGGCGTCACGCAGGGGCAAGCGGGCATGGATTTGTCGCTGTTCTCGCGCGACGTGATCGCCATGTCGACAGCGGTGTCTTTGTCTCACAATGTCTTTGACGGCGCTTTGATGCTGGGGGTTTGCGACAAGATTGTGCCGGGGCTGTTCATTGGCGCCGCGCGGTTCGGGCATCTGCCGGTGATTTTTCTTCCCGCGGGCCCGATGACGTCGGGCATTTCCAATGATGAAAAAGCGCGGGTGCGCCAGCTTTATGCGGAAGGCAAGGTTGGTCGCGACGAATTGCTGAAAGCGGAAAGTGAAAGCTATCATTCCGCCGGCACCTGTACCTTTTACGGCACTGCCAATTCCAATCAGATGCTGATGGAAATAATGGGCTTGCACATTCCCGGCTCCGCTTTCGTCAATCCCGGCACACCATTGCGTGACGCCATGGTGAAAGAAACGGCGTTGCGCGCTGCATCGACGACGGCATTGGGCGATGAGTATATTCCGTTCTGCGACATCATTGATGAGCGCGCCATCGTCAACGCCATTGTCGGCCTGCATGCAACCGGGGGGTCGACCAATCACACTATTCATCTCGTCGCCATGGCGCGCGCGGCCGGGATTTTGATCGACTGGACCGACTTCGCCGCGCTTTCGGACGTCACGCCGTTATTGTCGCGGATTTATCCAAACGGATCAGCGGATGTGAATCATTTCCATGCGGCTGGCGGGCTCGGCTTCGTCATTCGCGAACTGATTGATGCCGGGTTGGCGCATGAAGACGTGATGACCGCCATGGGCGAGGGGCTGTCGCATTACGCAAGGGAAGCCTATCTCGATGATGGCGCGCTCTCTTGGCGCGCGCCGCCTGCGCAATCAGGCGATGACGCTGTATTGCGGCCGGCCTCGAACCCGGTCTCGAAATCGGGCGGGCTCGCCGTGCTTGACGGCAATATCGGCCGGGCGGTGATCAAGGTCTCTGCGGTAAAGCCGGATCGTCACATTATCGAGGCGCCGGCGATCATTTTCCACTCGCAACAGGAATTGCTGGACCGCTTCAAGGCGGGTGAGCTCAATCGGGATTTCATTGCGGTCGTGCCGTTTCAGGGACCGAAAGCCATTGGCATGCCGGAACTGCACCGGCTGACGCCGCCGCTCGGCGTGCTTCAGGATAAAGGCTTTAAAGTTGCATTGGTCACAGACGGACGCATGTCGGGCGCGAGCGGAAAAGTTCCCGCCGCGATACATCTGACGCCGGAGGCGCTTGACGGCGGTGTGGTTGGCAAAATTCAAGATGGCGATATCATTCGCCTGGATGCGGTAGCGGGACGTCTTGAAGTCATGATTGATGCTGAAACTCTGGCGGCGCGGGAAACAAGACCGCCCGATATTTCAGCAGACCGGTGGGGATCGGGCCGAGAGTTGTTCGCTGGCATGCGCGGGCTTGTTTCCGGCGCCGAGCAAGGCGCGATGACCTTTGATCTTTCGGAACGGGTGGCTGCGGATGTCTGAGGCTTGTCTCGTTGCAGACATTGGCGGAACCAACGCCCGTTTTGGTTTGGCGCGATCTGCGGGTGGCGATGTTGTGGTTGAAGAGGTGCGGAAATTCCGCGCGGAAGACTTCAACTGCATTCATGAAGCCGCCGGCGCTTATCTCGGTTCAATCGACGCGTGGCCTCAGGCTGCGTGCTTCGCTGTCGCCGGGCCTGTCACCGATGAACAGGTGGAATTCACCAATTCGCCCTGGGTCCTCAATATCGACCAGTTCAAAAGCAAATTCGCCTTCAAGCGATTTCGCGTGGTCAACGATTTTGAAGCCTTGGCGACCGGCGTGCGCTGCTTGCGAAATGACGACTTCCTGCCGGTCAAAACCGGCGCGGGCGATCCTAAGGCGCCGGTCCTGGTCATGGGGCCGGGCACCGGCCTCGGACAGGCATTGATCGTGCCTTTCGGCGATCGCGTTCGCGTCGTTCCGACCGAAGGCGGCCATGTCGCCTTTGCGCCGCGGTCAGAAGAAGAAATTGCGCTGATGCGCTTTATCCTGCGCGATCATCCGCGTGTTTCGGTCGAGCGAATTTTGTCCGGCATGGGTATTGTCAATCTGTACCGGGCTTTGTGTGAAATTGAGGGCGTAAACTGCCGCTCGCTGCAGGCCAACGAGATCACGGCGGCGGCGATCAGCGCCGATGACCCGGTTGCGGTGGGCGCGGTGAATATGTTTTGCGCATTGCTTGGCCGCGTCGCCGGCGATGCGGTGCTTGGCGCCGGGGCGCGCGGCGGTGTTGTGCTGGGCGGGGGCATTCTGCCAAAAATCCGCGACCTGTTTTTGCAGAGCGCCTTTGTCGAGCGTTTTCTCGATAAGGGCCGGATGCGATATTATGTTGAGGATGTGCCGGTGCGCATGATCATCAGCGACGGCGCCGCGTTGCTCGGCGCCGCCGTGATGGCGGATGGCGGATAAACGGCGCCCTGCTGGAATTTTACATTTTTTTTTACGCAAGGTCTTTTTCCGAGACGTTCATTTCAATTTCTAATAACAGAAATTATATTTTGTAATCTCGCGCGCTAAGGCAAGCTCCATGTGCGCATCTGAGCAAATCCAGACCCGCTAGCTTTTGCAGAGCGCGAAAAAAGCGTGCATTTTTGCTGCACCCGGTTGCTCCCTGGAGGGAGTCGCCCGTTGGTGAGAGATGGAAGTGCTCGAGAGATCATATTTTGTGATGATGTTGAGTGCGCCAAGTCAGCTAGCGCCTAGCGCAGCCTTGTGTGACTCTTCAAGTGAACAAAAAGCCAGTTCGATAATAAAGCAAATGGACAGGCGACAAGGTGGTCAAATAGGGAGGACCAAAATCATGAATACAGATCAACTCTTTTCAGGGCGCAATGGGCGTCTCAAGGCCGGCGTTGCCGGGGCTATTGCTCTGTTGGCGGCGTCTGCCTGCGCAGCGGAAGAGCAAAGCGAAGAGCCGATGGTGAGCCGCGAAGATCGTCCCGCCGCAACCTATAATTTGCCGGAAGTGAAGTATCCGCTGCCGCTGGAGACTAATGAAGTCGGCATTTATGGCCTGGAGCACACACATTACATTACGGGCGACATCGACAAGGTCATCGAATTCTATGTCGACCTGCTTGGTTTCCACCTTAGCTCGCCGGTTCGCGATATCGGCCGCGATGCGCTGATGAACGAAATGCTGGGCTTCGGCGGCAAAGCGTCTTTCAAGACGGCGATGCTCTCCATGCCGGGCGGCGCCTCTTACGGCAAGCATGTGCCGGGTATTGAAATCTGGGAAGTGTCAGGCGTCCCGCTCGACAAGACGCTCTACAACAATCCGGCCATGAACCTGCAGGGCAAGGGATATAACGCCTACCGGGTGAAGGATCTTGCTGGCTTGATCAAGAAGCTTGATGCGGCGGGCGTTAAATTCGTTTCGAAGCAGGTTTTCATCAACGATGAAATCTCTGGCATCTACGCGATCGGCCCGGATGGGCAGATCGTGGAGCTTGATCAGTTTCCGAAGCCGTTTGGCGAGGAATAAAAATACAACTTGAGCATGTGTGGCCGAGTGCAAGCATCACTTTTTGGAATGGCTTGCGCCGGCTGCGCTCAAAAATTCTGAGCTGATTATCACGAAACGCGATATCAGTCAGAGTCAAAGCGGTCGTTCCAATAATCTCTGGATTGTGAAAACGTTGCCGTAATGAGCTGGAAAAGAACTACCGCAGCGCACTTTTTTTGACTCACGATCCCGTTGCGGAAATTCCGAGTAAACGACACCTCCCGAAGAGGAGGGTCACGGGAGGGATTATGTTTATCACGAAAACTAATACTGGTGCTTTGGCTGCCGGAATAGCGATTACCATGCTGGCGCAGGGATGCGCCTTCGCAGGCGAGACGGTAGACACCGAGCTTTATCCGACGCCGCTGGAATATGGCGAGCCGACCGGGCAGGCCTGGTACAATGTGCCGTCGCCCGACAGCCCGGTTCCGATCAAGCCCAACAAGGCCGGCGTGTATGGGCTCGAACACACCCACATGATCACCAAAGACATCGAGAAGTCGCTGCATTTTTACGTGGATATTCTCGGCTTCGATCAGATTATGAAAATTCAGGATATTGGCGAAGATCCCCCGATGAATGAGCGCATGAATGTGCTTTTGGGGTTTGAGGGCGCCACATTCCTGCACGCAATGGTCACCATGCCGGGCGGCGCGAGCTACGGCACGCACATTCCGCAGATTGAATTCTGGGAAGTGCAAGGCGTGCCGATTGACGAGACCTTGAACAAGAACCCGACCGGCTATCTTCGCGGCAAAGGCTACAACGCTTACATGGTGACCGACTTACCGGCGCTGCTTGAGAAGATGAAGAAAGCCAATATCCGCTTCGTGTCAGAGATGCTGGTCTCGCCCCACGGAAAAAGCATTTATGTCGTCGATCCTGACGGCCAGATCATAGAACTTAACGAGCGTTCGAACCCGTAAGTCGGGCGAGCGCAAAGCCGAACACAAAACCAACATTGTCCGAGGATGACCAGACCGTGAGCTGGTCGTTGGAGCCCCTTTGACTTCTACGCGCGGAATTTTGGAACCACGAGGAAATAATACGGATATGAATTTCTTTCGGTCAACGTTTGTTCGTGTGGGATTTGCCTCGCTTATGCTTGCTGCGGCTGGTTGCGGCCGTGAGGCGGCGGCGCCGGAATCTGCCGCCGCTGATGAAAGCGCACAAAGCGTCGAGGCGCCAGTTGTTGATCCGGTGGCGGAGGCCGCTGCGCTTGAAGGCGACGGCACGGAATGGCGCGTCCTTGGCGGCGACTATTCTGAAAAACGTTTTTCACCTCTGACTCAGATCGACAAGTCGAATGTCGCCGAACTTGGCTTCGCATGGGCCGGCGACATGGAATCGACGCGCGGCCTTGAAGCGACACCTATCGTTCAGGATGGCGTCATCTATGTCACCGGAACGTGGAGCCGGGTTTTTGCGTTTGACGCGGTGAGCGGTGAAAAACTCTGGAGTTACGACCCCAAAGTTCCGCGCGGCATCGGGCGACTGCTGTGTTGCGATGTCGTCAATCGCGGCGCTGCGGTGCATGACGGCAAGGTCTTTTTCGGCACGCTGGATGGCCGCCTGGTTTCACTTGACGCCAAAACCGGCAAGCCGGTCTGGATCGTCAATACAATTGAAGATCCGAACCGCCCTTACACGCTAACCGGTGCGCCGCGCGTCATCAAAGGCCGCGTCGTCATTGGCAATAGCGGCGCCGACCGCGGCGTGCGCGGATATGTAACCGCATATAATGCGCAAACCGGCGCGCAGGAATGGCGCTTCTGGATTGTACCGGAAGGTCCAGACGATGCGCCGGAAAACGAAGATGTGGCTGCTGCGCTGAAAACCTGGCCGAGCGATCCGGTCTGGAAAGGCAAGGGCGGCGGCACCGCATGGGACGCGATGGCGTTCGATCCTGCGCTGAACCTGCTTTATATCGGCACCGGCAATGGCGGTTCCTGGAAAAAGAAACATCCGCGCGACGGCACCGACAATCTCTATGTTTCCTCCATCGTCGCGGTGGATGCCGATACCGGCAAGCTTGCCTGGCATTACCAGACGACGCCCGGAGACAATTGGGATTACACCGCCACCAATTCGATCATTCTCGCCGACATGGAAGTCGACGGCGCCATGCGCGAGGTGCTGTTTCAGGCGCCGAAAAACGGTTTCTTCTATTTGCTCGACCGCAAGACCGGCGAATTGCTCGGGGCTGACAAATACGGCGTGGCCAACTGGGCCAGCCATGTGGATATGGAGACCGGCCGTCCGGTTCTGACCAAACACGCCTTCTTCGATGAGGAAGACCGTTTGATCTATCCGAATCCGAACGGCGCCCATGACTGGCAGTCCATGTCGTTCAGCCCGCAAACCGGACTTGCATATATCCCTGCGCTCGATGTGCCGTGGGTGAACAGCACAAAGCCGGGCTTTCGTTATTTTTACGATCTTGGCGTGCCGGCTGACGAACTGGCGCGCATGACCGAAGGCGAACCTGAAGTCGAAAAGGGCGGGTTCCTGAAAGCATGGGACGTGGCCAATCGTGAATTGAAATGGAAGGTCCCGCTCGCGACCACCTGGAACAGCGGCACGTTGGCGACTGCAAGCGACCTTGTTTTCCAGGCTTCGGGCGACGGTTATTTCAGCGCGTATGATGCGGCGACAGGCGAGCGTTTGCTGCACACATTCATCGGCACAAGCGCGATGGCGGCGCCGGTCACCTATATGGCCGACGGCGTTCAATATATTGCGCTGAATGCCGGCTATGGTGGGTCGGGCATGTTGTCGATCGGCACTGACGCGGCAATACGCAACTATGAAAACACCGGCCGTTTGATTGTTTTCAAACTCGGCGGCGGAGAAGTGCCGCTTCCTGAAAAACGCGACACGCCGCTCGGGCCGCCGCCGCAAAACGATACGCTGCCGCCTCTGTCGGAAGAGCAATCTGCAATGGCGAAGGGGCTCTATTTGAAATGCGCCGGTTGTCACAGCACGGGCGGCGGCACGCCGATGTTGCCGAACCTCGCGCGCGTGCCTGAGCTGGGCAAGGAAACATTCCAATCGATTCTTCTTGAGGGCGCTCTGGTTCCGCGCGGCATGCCGAACTTCGGAGACGAACTAACTCAAGAGGATGCCGACCTTTTGTATGAATACATATCGCGAGGTCGCCACAACGTACCAGGTGATGCGCGCTGGTACTAACGACAACTGAAAAACTGAAATGCCTGTAACCCGGGGGTTAGGCAAAAAAACCAGTAAGGGAGGCTACAATGGGTGAGTACAGAGTGATTGAGAAAGGGTCGGCGGCGAGCTGCCGGCGCAAAGTCGGCCTGATGGCCGCGACGGCATTGAGTGCGGTGGTCGCGCTCCCGGCTGTTTCCTATGCGCAAGATGAAATCGTTGTCACCGCGCAGTTCCGCGAGCAAAGCCTGCAAAAAACCCCGCTCGCGATTACGGCGGTGTCGGGCGAAGACCTTCTTGAAAGAGGCATCAACGACACGCAGGACCTCGCGAAAATCGCGCCTAGCGTGAACTTCCGCAGCACCGGCCCCTATGGCGGCAAAACCATGGGCGCGTTTATCCGCGGCGTCGGCGCCAGCGACTACAACTTCAACATCGAGCCGGGCGTCGCCTTCTATCTGGACGACGTTTATCTCGGGCCGTCATTTGGTCTGCTCTTGCAACTGGTCGATCTTGAGCGGGCTGAAATCCTGCGCGGACCGCAAGGCACGCTGAACGGCAAGAACGCCATTGGCGGCGCGGTCAAACTGATTTCCAAAAAACCGCAAGGCGACAATAGCGGCTATCTGATTGCGGAAACCGGCTCGCGCAATCTCTTGCGCTTCAAAGGCGCGTTCGATGCGCCGATTTCTGACGAACTTGCAATGCGGGTTTCCGCGTTCTCTGAAAGCCAGGACGGTGTAGTCAAGCTTCTGGACTTCGGTTGCGCCAATCCGGATTTGGTCGGCGACACATCGGCGCCATATTCGATTCAAAACCAGCAGCCTGCGCAAAGTTGCGAACGCGGCACGCTCGGCAATAGCCGTGTTCATGGCGCGCGCATGCAGTTCCGTTGGACGCCGGCAGACAATTTTGAAGCCAACCTCTCAGGCAATTACATTGACGACAATTCCGGCGGCGCGGCGGACGTATTGCTGTTCCTGGATCCGTCAGGATACACCAACTACGAAGAACCGAGCATGCCTGGCGTGCCATTCTTTGAAACGGCTTATGGCGTTCCCTATGACACGCGCTTCCTGCCGCCCGATAACTACACCAGCTATTCGACTTTCGAAGATCCGTTCTATGGTCTCGACTTCGAACCGCAAGCGACGCTGGCCACCAAAGACGCCACGCTTACGATGGACTGGCAGGTTAGCGACAGCATCGCTGTTCAGTCGATTTCCGCATGGCGAAAAATTGGCGGCACCTGGTCTTATGACTCGGACAGCTCGCCGCTGGCGACAGACGGCGTTATCGACACGCAAAAGCACGAGCAGTTCAGCCAGGAAATCCGGATCAGCGGTGAGTCCCTTGACCAACGGCTGCACTGGACGCTTGGCGGCTTTTACTACGACGCCACGCAGCGCGATATCGGCACGATTCAAGCGGTGCCGTTCAACTTCGCTATTCAGGTCAACAGCTTTCCTGAGCACCAGAACTATGCTGGCTTCCTGCATATGGAATATGATCTGACCGACGCCCTGACACTGATCGGCGGTATTCGCCGGACATCGGAAGACAAAGTCTACCGCTTCATTGAGAACGATATTCCGGGCACGCCAAGCGGCGTCTTCCCCGGCGGTCTCGATGTGCCGGCGGAAACGTCTTACGACCGCACTGACTGGCGCGCTGGCGCTCAGTATCAGCTCAATGACGAGCATATGGTCTACTTCAACGTATCGACCGGCTTCCGTGGCGGCGGCTTTAACCCGCGTCCTGCGAACCTGCAGTCTGTGACGCCGTTCGATCCGGAAGAAGTGACGAGTTACGAAGGCGGCATTCGCAGCGAATTCCTGGATGGCCGCATTCGCTGGAACAACACTGGTTATTACGCCCAGTATAAAGGCATCCAGTTGAATGGCCGGATCGACTCGATCGTTTCAGGCGAAGCCTTCCCGGTTTCGGTTGTCACCAACGCCGCCAAGGCGCGGATTTGGGGCGTTGAGTCGGAAGTCGAAGCGAGCGTCAGCGACAGCTTCTACTTCTATGGCTCCGCCAGCCACACCAACTTCAAATATCAAGATCTTGGTGTTGCTGCGGAATTCGCCGCAACCAACGGGCCAACGCTGGATTCAACCCAGCGCTTCACGCCAAAATGGCAATTCAATTTCGGTTTCAACGCCACCCTGCCGATCTTGCAGGAACATGGCACGCTGACATTGAATGGCGACTATGCATACCAGTCCGAGCAGTATCCTGATGTACGAAATCTGGAAATGCTCAAACTGGACGCCTATGGCGTCGCCAATTTGCGCCTGACCTTTGTCGACAAAGACGAAGACTGGGAATTCTCCGTCATCGGATACAACGTCTTTGACGAGAAATATTTCTACCAGAAAAACTTCGTCTCCGGGAACTGGCAAATGAAGGGCGTTCCAGCCCCCGGCGCCGAATGGGGTATTTCGCTACGGAAAAATTTCTAGCGAAATCTGCGGGAGGAAGGTCCTTCCCCCTTCCTCCCGTCCTTCCACTTCAGATCACAGTCCCCCAGCGACTGTGATTTGATGCGGGGGGCGATGCTGCGATATTTACTGAAAAGCCCGTGGCTATGGGCTTCCGCGAAAAAGGAGTTTGTGAGTTGAACGAAACGCTTTCACCGTCAGATCACGCCGACGAGCTGGAAGACAGAATGGCTCGCGAACTTGAAGCGAGCTTCGACTCTGTGCCTATCCGCTCAACCATTTATCGGTCAGGGGCGGAAGATCCGACGACGTTTACCCATGACTTCGATAAAGTCATTGCTTCCGGCAGGCTTGGGCTGATGGGGCCGGACCCGCGGCTGTCGCAAATGCCGGACAAGCCGACATTGATGGATTTTTTCAATCACCGCATGTGCAACACGCAGCACCTGATGCAGAGTGCGCGGCTGGCGCTGAAAAACGGACATGAAGAAAAAGTGGTCCTCGCATGCTTGCTGCATGATATCAGCGTTACAAGTTTCATTAGCGGCGATCACGGCTACTGGGCCGCGCAACTTGTCGCGCCCTATGTCGATGAGGAAGTGGCCTGGGCGATCGAGGCGCACCAGTATTTGCGGTTCTTCCCCGATGAGTCTGTCGGTTACGAATACCCGCAGGCCTATATCAAATATTTTGGCGAGGACTTCGTTCCCGCGCCCTATCTGCGCGAAGCTTATGAGCGCGCGCGCGACCACAAATGGTACATGACCGGGCGCATCATCACGATGAACGATATTTACGCTTTCGATTCTGATATGCGCAAACTCGAGATCGAAGAATTCACCGATCTTATCGGGCGCCATTTCCGTCAGCCGAAAGAGGGACTCGGATTTGACCACAGTCCGAGCGCGCATATGTGGCGCACGATTATGTGGCCGACGCGGGCCCTTTAGGCCGGCGCAGTCAGCCGATCTGTCGCGATGCAGAACGGCGCAGGGCTGTGCGAGAGGAATCTTTACGATGGCTTGTGCTTTTTACGGCGAAAAATCCTGCCGCATTCGCGGCGGAGCAAGCTCACTTTGGACGGAATTCACAGGGTTTCGGCGCATGCGCAAGACATGGCTGGACCGAGATGGGGCGGTGAGGCAACGATGACGTCTGAGCAGTTGAGCGGCCAGGACGTTCCGGCGAAGCGATCTTTTTGGACGGCTTTGACCCCCGACGTTTTCACGCTGGCGCTGATCGCAACAGTGGCGATCGCTTCGATTTTTCCGGCCAAAGGCGGGTTTGTCGGGGCGACGGACATGGTCGGGCGCGGCTCCATCATTTTACTGTTCTTCCTGCATGGCGCCAATCTCTCGCGAGAATCGGTGGTGGCCGGCATAAAGGAATGGCGACTGCATCTGATCGTCTTTTCGAGCACCTTTGTTTTATTTCCAATCATCGGCTTGTCGCTCAGCCCGCTAAGCGACGTCGTGATCGATAATTCTTTGTATATCGGCCTGCTGTTTCTGTGTTGCCTGCCGTCTACGGTGCAGTCCTCTGTCGCGTTCACGTCAATCGCGCGGGGCAATGTTCCGGCGGCTGTGTGTTCTGCTTCCTTGTCTAACTTGCTGGGCGTGTTTTTGACGCCCTTGCTTGCAGGGTTGCTGCTGGCCCGGCACAGTGCGGTCTCGTTGGATTCCTGGACCTCAATCATCGGGACTATTCTCGCGCCGTTTCTGGTCGGCCAACTTGTGCAGACGCGCCTTGGCCCGTTTTTGGCGCGGCACAAACCGATAGTCGGGCTTGTTGACCGCGGATCAGTGTTGATCATGGTCTACGCAGCATTTGGCAAAGCAATGAATAACGGGATATGGAACTCTATTTCACCGCAACAGCTTGCAATATTAGTATTGATCTGCATTGGCGTTCTGACAATTGTCATGGTCGCAATGCGCGCGGTGTCCCGCTATCTGAACCTTTCGCTGGCGGATGAAGCGACCGTGGTTTTTTGCGGTTCGAAAAAATCTCTCATTACCGGCGTGCCCATGGCGAGCATTTTATTTCCTGCGGCGTCTATCGGCGCCGTGGTGCTGCCCTTGATGATTTTCCATCAAATACAGCTCATCGTTTGCGCGTTTGTCGCGCGCGGCTATCGTCACGCCGCCGACCAAAAGCTTGGGACGGCGGCCGATGCGGCGGCGCCCTAAAAATTTTTTCACCCGTTTGCAGTAACTTCCAGCTCACCTATAAGGCGTTATGAATTCTCGCGGTTTTGATCCAGTATTGCTTCGTTCGTTCCTTGCGGTTGCGGGAGCGAACAGTTTCACCGCCGCCGGCCGCAAGCTCGGCTTGCAGCAATCTACGGTTAGCCAGCATATCAAACGCCTCGAAGGTTCGGTCGGCCGGCGCCTGCTGGTGCGCGACACCCATACCGTTACGCTGACCGCTGATGGCGCGGCGATGTTGGAATTTGCACAACGCATTCTTGAAATCGAAGAGCGCGCGCATGCGCATTTCGCCGCGTCGGCCTTGCGCGGGCGGGTGCGGCTCGGGGTTTCAGAAGATTTCGTGCTTTCGCGATTGTCATCCGTGCTGAAAAGCTTCAGACGCTCCAATCCGTCGGTAGATCTGGAGCTGTCCGTGGGGCTCGCCGAACCGCTCTATGAAAAGCTCGAAGGCGGCGAACTCGATCTGTTGTTTTCAAAACGCCGAAAGGGCGATGATCGCGGCAAGACCGTCTGGCGTGAGAAGCTGGTCTGGATCGCCGCCGAGGACTTTGATTTCTGGGCGGACCGCCCGGTGCCGCTGGTGACTTTTCCGCCGCCAAGCATCACCAGAACCGGCGCTATCGAGGCGCTGGAAAATGCCGGCCGCGAATGGCGGATCACCTGCACCAGCGGAAGTCTCAGCGGCATTTTGGCGGCTGTTGAAGCGGGCTTGGGCATTTCTGCGCAGTCCCGTCATCTGACCCCGCACTCGCTGATCGTCTCGCCAATTGGCGCGCAATTGCCGGAGCTTGGCGAAGTTGAATTCGTGGTCGTAAGCGCGAACCGCGCCATGGCGCCGCCCGTCGCCGCCCTTGCGAATGTCATATTAGAGGGCGGATTGCGCCTCGAAGACTGATGGTCTTCGCTCACTGCTGGGTGAAGCAAGTCGGCTGGTGGTGGTTCCGCCAGCGCCGAATGGTGCGACCGGCGCGCGCTGCGTTTTTCCGCATGGATCGTCTGCAAAAGGCGAAGTCATTGGCGATTAACCGGCAATTTTGAAGCTATTGCCGCCATATCCGGCGATCAATACATCTTTGCCCCATTGACCAGCCGCCAGAGCTGGCGCAAATCGTATGCTAGACAAACGAAATCGTTCATTCCGATAGCAAAAAATGGCTAAGGCGGCCGCAATGACAGCGAAAATTATCGACGGCAACAAGGTGGCTGCCGACATCCGTAAAGAGTGCAAAGTGCGGGTCGACGCGATCAAGGATAAGTTCGGCGTCACGCCGGGCCTCGCTGTTGTTCTGGTTGGCGACGACCCGGCATCGGCGGTCTATGTCCGCAACAAGATGCGCGCCTGCGATGCGGTCGGCATCAAATCCTATACGCACCGCCTCGACGCAGCTGTCACCACTGAAGACCTGGTCGTGCTCATCCACCAGCTCAACGCAGATGCAGGCGTGCATGGCATTCTGGTGCAGCTGCCATTGCCGAAGCATATCGACATGGAGCGCGTGCTTGAAACTATCTCGCCCGATAAAGATGTCGATGGATTCCATCTTTATAATGTGGGCGGTCTGGTTCTCGGCAAAGGCGATTTCTTCCCGCCCTGTACGCCCTATGGGGTCTGCAAAATGCTCGAGAGCGAAAACATTCCCGTCGAGGGTCAGAATGTTGTTGTGGTGGGCGCCAGTAATATTGTCGGCAAGCCCATGGCGTTGATGTTGATGGGGCAGGACGCCACGGTTGCGATCTGTCACGCCAAGACCCGCGATCTCGCGCAGTTCACAATCCTTGCCGATATTCTTGTTGTTGCTGCGGGCGTGCCCAATCTCATCCTGTCGCAAATGGTCAAAACCGGCGCTGTGGTGATCGATGTGGGCATCAATCGGCTGGCGGACGGAAAGCTGGTCGGCGATGTCGATTTTGAAGGCGTGTCGAAAAAAGCCTCTTACATTACGCCGGTGCCGGGCGGGGTTGGCCCGATGACGGTGACCATGCTGCTGGAAAACACAATCGACTCCGCTGAGCGCAATATCGCAAAAAGAGCCTGACGGGGCGCCTTTAAGCCCGGCCGCTTGATTTACCGCATGCGGACGAAGCCTGCGCCTAGCCGTTGCGGCGGAATAATTGCTCGACAATCTCGCGAACAATGCGTGCGACAGCCACTTTGTCGAGATTGGGGTTTATGATGTTCCGGATGCCAATGCCCTGGACGATCGCGACGAAGACCTCGAGCCTGGCTTCCAGATCGCTCTCATCCAAATCCTGACGCAACAGGCCGATGACTTTTGCGCGCATTTTCGCATTCATATTCCGCAAGGAATTTGCGATTTCCTCGTTGCGCGTAGCCTCGGCCGCGATTTCGAGCATCAGGGTGGACCAGAACGGATCGGTGTTGGAATCGACGCTGTCGCCAAGATTTTCGATCATCAAATCGAGGACGCGGCCGCCGCCATCCTTGTAGTTTTCGAGCATCGCCAGCTTGTCGTCGAAATGGGACCGGATCATCTCCGCGATGATCTGCTCCTTGCTCTCGAAATAGTGATAAATATGGCCCGGGCTCATCTGAGCCTCTTTGGCGATCTGAGTCATGCGGGCGCCATGGAACCCGCTGGCGATAAAGCTACGTTCTGCGGCGCATAGGATGCGTTCTCGGCGGTCATCGACCGGTTTCGGTAAGGGTTCAGACACTCTTTTCGCTCCTATTGCACCGCACAAAAAGTGCTTGCTTCGCTCATTTCAGCGGTGTAATTGTTTATTTAGAATGAACGTTCATTCTAATCAAGTCCTCGCTACCTTTCGGTATTGGGAGGGTCGTTTATCGGGTCTGAAGCGGGCCTGGATCGCCGGAAAGCGCCAATCGTTATGTTGCCTGTTAGACAGAGAAATTTTTTCGCCCTCGGGATTTTCGCCCTGGCGCTTGCCGGATGCGGCGGTGCGCAGGAGGCGGCGGGGCCGCCGCCCGCGCCGGAAGTCCTTGTTCAGACGGTGAAAGCACGCGCCGCGCAGCTGACGGTTATGCTGCCCGGCCGGACCAGCGCTTACCGCGTGGCGGAAGTGCGCCCGCAGGTTTCCGGGATCATTCAAGAGCGCACCTTTGAAGAGGGCGCAGCCGTCACCGCCGGGCAACCGCTCTATCTCATCGATCCGGCGCCATATCAGGCGGCGGTCGACAGTGCGGCGGCGTCGCTCGACCGGGCTGAAGCGATGGCGGTCGCCGCGAAGAATCGCGAAGAGCGTTTTGCGCGCCTTGTTAAAGTGAATGGCGTCAGCCAGCAGGATTATGACGACGCATCCGCCGCCGCAAAACAAGCGCGCGCGGATGTGGCGCTTGCGCGCGCGGCCCTCGACAGTGCGAAGATCAATCTTGACCGCACAGTGATCAAAGCGCCGATTGACGGACGGATCGGGCGTTCCTTTGCGACCAGCGGTGCGCTGGTCAACGCCAATCAGGTGCAAGAACTCGCGGTCATCAATGCGCTCAACCCAATCTATGTGGATGTGGCGCAATCAAGCGCGAGCTTGTTGCGGATGAAACGCCGGCTGGCAAGCGGTGAACTTGAAACACAGGAAAATGCCGAGCTTGCGGTGAAGCTCACCCTCGAAGATGGCGGCGTATATGAGCAAGACGGCCGGCTTGAGTTGACGGAAGTTTATGTCGAGCGGCAAACCGGCGCCGTGACCTTGCGCGCGGTCTTTCCAAACCCGGACGGATTGCTGTTGCCGGGCATGTTTGTTCGCGCAGAGATCGTTGAGGGCGTGCGGGAAAACGCGATCATGATCCCGCAAAAAGCAATGACCCGCAATGCGCAGGGCGACGGCGTTGTCTATGTGGTCAATGCGCAGAACGTCATTGAAGAGCGCACTGTCACCACTGACCGGGCGAAGGGCGACCAATGGCTGATCGCTTCGGGCCTCGCGCCCGGCGAGCGCATTGTCATTGAAGGATTCCAGCGGTTTCGCCCCGGCGGAACGGTGACGCCCCTTGAGCATACGCCGGCGACCAATAATGGCGCGGTGGCGGCGTCTAATTCATCAGGCATGCAGTAACGCCCTGACGGCGGTGCATTAAGAGGCTTTTCCGTGGCGAATTTTTTCATATCACGCCCTATTTTCGCTTGGGTCATCGCAATCATTGCGATGCTTGCGGGCGTCATCAGCATCATCAATCTGCCGATTGAGCAATATCCCGATATTGCGCCGCCTGCGATCACGCTGAATGCCAGCTATCCGGGCGCATCGGCGAAGGCCGTTGAAGATGCGGTCACGCAGGTGATCGAGCAGCAGATGAAGGGGATTGATAATCTCCGTTACATTTCGTCCAGCTCGAATTCAAACGGCACGATGTCGATCACGCTGAACTTTGAGGCGGGAACCGATCCGGATATCGCGCAGGTTCAGGTGCAGAACAAACTCGCATTGGCGACGCCTTTCCTGCCGCAGGAAGTGCAGCGTCAAGGCGTCACCGTGAACAAGGCGCGCGCCGGGTTTTTGATGGCCGTCGCGCTGGTGGACAGAACCGGCACGCTGGTTGAAGCCGACATCGCGGACTATATCGCCTCGAACTGGCAAGAGCCGGTAAGCCGCGTTCCCGGCGTTGGCCAGACCATGCTGTTCGGTTCGCAATATGCGATGCGAGATCTGGATCGATCCTCTGCAATTGGCGAATTACGGCCTTTCGACTCAGCAGGTGAGGGCGGCGATTGCGGCGCAGAACACGCAAGTCACCGGCGGTGAAATTGGCGGCGGCCCGCACATGCCGGGACAGCAATTAAACGCCACGATCACTATTCAATCTCTCATGCAGACTCCGGAAGAGTTTGAAGCCATCGCGCTGAGAACCCTTGAGGATGGGTCGCAAGTGACCCTGGGCGATGTTGCACGGGTGGAAATCGGCAGTGAATCCTACAACCGGATCACTGAATATAAAGGCATTCCGGCGTCGGGCATGGCCGTGCAGCTTGCGCCGGGGGCGAACGCTTTGCGCACAGCCGATGCGGTCAAGGCGCGCGTCGCCGAACTGGAAGAGTTTCTGCCGGAAACCATGTCGGTCGTCTTTCCCGTCGACTCGACGCCCTTCATTCGCGAGTCGATCAAGGAGGTTGTGAAAACCCTGCTCGAAGCGGCTGTCTTCGTTTCTTTGATCATGTTCCTGTTCCTTCAGAATATTCGCGCCACGGCGATCGTCATGATCACCGTTCCGGTGGTGTTGCTTGGCACTTTCGCGCTGATGCTGGCGTTCGGGTTTTCGATTAACACCCTCACCATGTTGGCGATGGTTCTCGCCATCGGTTTGCTTGTCGACGATGCAATTGTCGTGATCGAGAATGTCGACCGCGTCATGGATGAAGAAGGCTTGCCGCCCAAACAGGCGACGCAAAAGGCGATGTCTGAGATCACCAGCGCGCTGGTGGGCATCGGCGCCGTTCTGTCCGCCGTTTTTGTGCCCATGGCGTTTTTTGGCGGTACGGCGGGCGTGATCTATCGCCAGTTCTCCGTGGCGATTGTCTCTGCGATGGGGCTTTCGGTGCTGACGGCGATTATTCTGACGCCCGCGCTTTGCGCCACGATTTTGAAACCTCGCAACGCCGCCAAGGAGCCGCAACCGGGATCGCTGGTCTATCGCCTGTCCGCCCCATTGCGTCTGTTCAACAGTGTTTTTGATTTCAGTGCGCGGCGGCATTTGCAGGGCGTGCGCGGCATTATCGGGCGCCCGGCGCGGTTTTTCATGCTCTTTCTCGCATTGAGCGGCGTCACGGGCCTGTTGTTTTCGCGTTTGCCGAGCGGGTTTCTGCCGAATGAAGATCAGGGCCGGTTTGTGCTGATGGCGCAGCTCCCTCCTGGTGCGACCTATGACCGGACGCTCGCCGTTCTCAGCCAGGTCAAAGATATTCTGCACAAAGAAGAAGAGGAAATGGGGACGGTCCGGGCCTATTTCACCATTGCCGGATTTAGTTTTTCAGGCTCTGGACAGAATATCGGACTGGGCTTTGTGCCGCTGGAAGACTGGGAAGAGCGCAAGCGCAAAGATCAAAGCGCGGACGCCGTTATTCAGCGCATGCAGATGTCGTTTTCGAAAATTCGCGACGCACAGGTCTTTGCTTTTGGCGAGCCGGCTGTACCCGGCCTTGGCCAGTCGGGCGGCTTTGATTTCTTCCTGCAGGATCGCGGCGGATTGGGGCATGACGCCCTGATGAACGCGCGCAACCAGTTTCTGGGCATGGCGGCGCAGGAGCCGACTCTTGTGGCGGTGCGCCCTAACGGGCAAAGCGATGTGCCCCAGATGAAAGTCGATATCGACCAGCGCCGGGCGCAAGCCATGGCCCTCGACCTGTCGGGCATCAATTCGACGTTGGCGACGGCGATGGGCGGCGTCTATGTGAACGACTTCCTTGATCGCGGCCGGGTGAAGCGCGTCTATCTCGCCGCTGACGGTCCGTACCGGTCATCCCCGGAAGATCTGGGCTTGTGGCGAATTCCGAACGCCAATGGCGAGCTCGTTCCGTTTTCCGCATTCGCCGACATATCCTGGACGATGGGTTCGCCCAAGCTTGAGCGCTATAATGGCGTGTCGTCGGTCGAAATTCTGGGTTCCGCGGCGCCCGGCGTCAGTTCGGGCGAAGCCATGGCGACCATCGAAAGGCTGGCGCAGCAATTGCCCGATGGATTCGGCATTGAGTGGACGGGCCTGTCGAAAGAGGAAATCGACGCAGGCTCTAAAACGACCTTCCTTTATGCGCTTTCCATCCTGGTTGTGTTTTTGTGCCTCGCCGCGCTGTATGAAAGCTGGAGCATTCCGGTTTCTGTATTGCTTGTCGTCCCGCTCGGCGTCATGGGCGCGAGCATGGCGGCGTTTTTCGGCGGCTTGCCAAATGACATCTTCTTTCAGGTTGGCTTGCTGACGACGATCGGGCTTTCTGCGAAAAATGCGATCTTGATTGTCGAATTCGCCAGCCTTCTTGAAAAGCAGGGGCGCTCCGCGATGGATGCGGCGATCGAAGCATCGCGCGTTCGCTTGCGGCCGATCTTGATGACCTCCTTTGCTTTCGGCCTCGGCGTTACACCGCTCATCTTAAGCAGCGGCGCCGGCGCGGCCGGCCGGAACGCCATTGGCGCGGCGGTGCTTGGCGGCATGCTGGCGGCGGCGTTTCTCGGCCTTTTCTTCACGCCGCTGTTTTACGTTCTGGTGCGCCGGGTGTTTGGCAAGCCGGCGCCGCAAGAGGCCGAGCCATCGAGCGCGTTAAAATCACTATATGAGTCTGGATGAACATGACCGTGTTGTTGAATGGGCTGAGATCGGCTTCAGTTGGTGCGATCACGGTGGTGCTGGCTGGCTGCACGACGCTGACAATGGCGCCGGACTATGAGCGCCCGGCTTCGCCGACGCCTGAAAGTTTTACTGAGGGTGACGCGATGGCGGTCGCGCAGCCGCAACTTGCGGATTGGCGCGACTTCATAACGGACCCAAAACTTGCGACGCTGATTGATGCGGCGCTGGAAAATAATCGCGATTTACGCATTGCGATCTTGAATGTAGAGCGCGCCCAGGCGTTGTTCCGGGTGCAGCGTTCAGAGAGCCTGCCGACCATCAATGCGGAAGGCGGCTATTCGCGCCAGCGCATCGGCGAGAATGCATCATTGGGCACCGCAGGCGCATCGGGCGGCGCCAGCCGCACAGGTCCGACGACAATCGAGCAGTATTCTGCAACGGCCGGGGTCAGCGCCTATGAGCTTGACCTTTTCGGCCGGGTGCGAAGCCTCAACGCGCAAGCGCTGGAGCAATATTTCGCGACGGAAGAAGCGCGCAAGTCAGTAGAGATTTCACTCGTGGCGGAAGTGGCGCGCGCCTATTTCCAGCTACTCGCCGATCGCGAGCGCCAGAAGATCGCGCAGGATACGGTTGCGAGCCAACGCTCCTCGCTTGAGCTGACCAACGAGCTTGTGGATAACGGTCTTGGAAATGCGCTGGACGTGCAGCGGGTTGAGACATCCGTGCAAAGGGCGCGCGCCGATTCCGCCGCATTGGAAGCGCAGATCCGGCGAGATGAAAATGCGTTGCGATTGCTGGTCGGGTCATCCGCGCCGATCGACTTTGGCGGCGTGGACACGCTGAACGCCATTGACGTGCCGGAAGCCGCGCCCGCGGGCCTTGCCTCTGACGTGCTTTTCGCCCGGCCAGACGTGCTGGCCGCAGAACGCCGCCTGCGCGCGGCGAACGCGAATATCGGCGCCGCGCGCGCCGCGTTTTTTCCGCGCATCCTGTTGACCGCCAGCGCGGGAACGACCAGCGGCGAACTGGCCGATTTGTTCTCCGGCGGAACGGGCGTCTGGAGTTTTGCGCCTTCGATTTCCCTGCCGATTTTCACTGGCGGGCGCAATCGGGCCCAGCTCGCCGGCGCCAGAATAGATCGCGACATTGCGCTGAACGAGTATGAAAAAGCCATTCAGGCGGCGTTCCGCGATATTGCTGATGCGCTGGCGACAAATGACACGCTGGCGGAGCGGATGGATGCGACGGAAAAACTCGCAGGGGCGGCCGCGCAGACATTTGAACTCGCCGATGCGCGGTTTGAAAACGGCGTCGATGATTATCTGGCGGTGCTTGACGCGCAACGCGCTGACTATGCCGCGAAACAGGAGCTTGTATTGCTCAAGCTTGAAAAGGCGAACAATGCGGTCGAGTTATACCGCGCCTTCGCAGGGTTTCCCGTCGCGACCGGGGACGCTGCGCGCTAAAACGAGATTTGCGCGGACACGCCATAGCTCCGGGGGAGGAGCGGAATGTGTTGTATCCGATAAAGCCATATCCCGACACGGCGGTGTCCTGATTGGACAGGTTGCGCCCCCACAGGCCGAGCGCAATGGCGCTGGCGTCGAAATAAAGCGTCGCCTCCGCATCCACTGTCGTGCTGGGGCCCTGCCGCCGCTCGGCGAGGCCTTCCGCATCGAGATAAAAAGCGCTCTTGAATTTAGCGTTGGAGGATAATGCGGCGCGCATGCTCGCTGCGACGGGCCATTCATAGCGCGCGCTGAGGCTTGCTGAAATCTCCGGCGCAAAGGGCAGCGGATTGCCGTCGAACAATGCGGCGTTGCCTGCATCGTCGGTTTCCTGGCGGATATCAGTGGCGAGCCAGGTAAAGCCTGCTGTCAGGTCGAGGCCGGACAGCGGCGTCCATCGGGCATCCGCGTCAAAACCATAAGAGACCGCCGCATCGAGGTTTGACAGCGAATTTGAGGTGATGCGCCCGCCATCGGGCAAGGGAAAGTCAACAAAGATACGCGCTTGCGGCGCATCGTAATCCTGGAAAAACATTGCCGCATTGAGTGCAAAGTTTTCCGCAGGGCGCGTCTTTAGACCAAGCTCCCATGCATTCACTGTTTCCGCGCCGAACAAGCCTTCATCCTGCCAATGGGTGGCGTTATTTTGCACTTCGCCATTGAAACCGCCGCTCTTATAGCCGCTGGCGAAAGAAGCGTAAGCGGATGTTTCTTCGCTGAACGCATAGCGCAGCGCGGCATTGCCTGTGAAACGATTTTCTTTGATGCGATTTTCGCCAAGCGCGGCGCCCAACCCGTCGCGATTGTTGAAGGCGGCGGCGCCGTCATCGAATATATGGACGCCAAAGCCTTCGCCCTTGATATTTTCATAGGTGTAACGGCCGCCAAGCGTCAGGGTCAGCCGTTCGCTCAAGGTCAGATCATTATAGGTGAACAAGGCCAGCGTTTCGCGGGTTTGGTCGATATGTGTGAGAAGGCTCATGGCTGTTCCGGCGGAGGCCGGAGCGGGGCCGACGCGGCCCGGCGCGCCCACATAGGGGCAAGTTCCGATTTGCGTTGCGGGGTCCAGCTCACCGCACCAGATAAGATAGTCCTGAGAAAAATCTTCCCATGCGCCCATGGCGCCGATCAGCACATTGACGCGTCCGATCTCGGCATTCGCGCGCAGTTCCTGACTTGCCTGCAGGAAGTCACGATCATAATGGAGATTGGCGTTTAAATTGGCGTTGCCGAAAGGCGCGGGGGTTCCGTCGAAATCGAAGCCATAGCGCTGGTCATAGCCTTCTATCGCTGTCAATGAGTAAAGCGACCAACGGCCTTGCTGAGCGTTTCCTTCAAGCGCAGCGCCGAAAAACGCATTATCCGTATCCTGAACGCCGTCGCCTTCGGACGAAATTTCATGTTTTCCAAGCGTCAGGCTGCTATTGCGCGGCGTGGCGTTGACGCCATTGTCTTCCTCATAATGCGTGCGCAATAGCAGCGACGCATCATCGCTCAATTCGTAAAGGAAGCTGGCGCGCAAGCCGAATTCATTGCGCTCGCCGCCAGCGGATTTCGGACCCAGGGGAATGCTTGCATCGCTTTGAACATTCTCCAGCGTCGCGCCTTCGGAGAGATAGCGGCCCGCTATTCGGGCGGAGAGTCTGTCGGTCAAGGCGCCGCCGACTGCGCCGGAAAAATCAACCCGGTCAAACCGGCCATAAGATGCGCGCAGATATGATGCCTGCTCTTTCGACGGGCGGGCGGTGAGAAAATTGATCGCCCCGGAAGAAGCGTTGCGCCCATATAATGTGCCTTGCGGGCCTTTCAGCACTTCGATGCGTTCAAGATCGTACAGAAACAAGCTGGTTTGCACATTGGTGGCGAGGAATACGCCATCGGCATAAACCGCTGCGGCGCTTGGCGTCAGCGCCTGATGATCGACAGCGCCGATGCCGCGAATCTGAAAAGCGACTTGCGACCCGTTGGCGACCGCCGCTTCGACGCCGGTGAGATAGCGGGTGATGTCTTCCGCGCCATTCAGCGTCGCCGCGTCGATTGCGCGAATGCCTGTGATCACATTGACGCTTGCGGGGATGTCTTCGATGCGTTGAGCGCGCCGTGACGCTGTGACGGTGACTTCGTCCTGAAGTGATGACGTCTGCGCCGTAGCAGGACTTGTGAGAGTGATAGATAAACTGATCAACGCTGACAGAGCGCATGAATGACGCATTACGATGTACTTACCTGCAAAGCTTACCGAACTGGCGAAAGCCTATGCCTGCTTGCGGGTGAATGATCAATATGCGGCCGGGTTCAACAAGAAAAAACGGCCCCACCGAGATGGGGCCGCTTTGTTTTTCGTGTCGAGGTTGCAGATTAGAATTCTGCGCGGACCTTGAAGTAGTAGAAGCCGCCGAGATAACCCGCCGGGGCGATCGGCGGATATTTCGAACCGGCAACGCCGGCATTCGCCGCCGACAATTCATCCGGGAATGAATTGAAGACATTTTGCGCGCCGGCGATGAACTCGATGCCGTCGATAAGCTCGGCGCCGATTTCGAGATCGATCGGGAACTGCGCGCCGCCATCATGCGGAAGATCGCAGAAGGTCGGCGGCGTGGAGTTTGTGGCGTCGAGATGGCATTCAAAGAACTTGCCGTAGTAATTGACGCGCACCATGCCGCGAACCGGACCGGCAAAGTGATTGAAGGTCAGGTTCGCCCTTGTGCTTGGGATCGTGTCTTCAAGCTGCCGCCGGCGCCCTTCGGAAAGCGGCGCCGCGGTATCGAGACCCTGATCCGTCACTTTGGTGTCGGTCCAGTTGAAGGCGAGCGCTGCGGTTGTGCGTGTGTCGCCATAGAGCTCGAAGCTGGTGTTCGCCACGACGTCTATGCCTTGGGTGCGCGTGTCGAACGAGTTTGTGAAGAAGCCGAAGCTCGCGAGATCTTCCGACCCGGCGAAGTCAGCAGCGGTGAGGACAGACGCTGCATCCAGCAGGTTCAGGAGCTGGCTGGTTGAGTCGGTCGGCGAGAACGCCACCATGTTTTCGGTAGCGACTTCCTGCAACTCAGCGAGGAAATCCTGCTGGTCAGAGATCGCGATGCGGTCTGCAACCTTGATGCGGAAATAGTCGACGGTCAGGTCAATCGGACCGAGGCCGAAGGCGATGCCCGCCGTGACGTTTTTGGACTCTTCAGGCCCGAGTGTCGGACGGAAGCCCGACGACAATTCCAGCCGGTCCGCGATGAACTGGCCCGCAGCGCTTGAAAGCGGGATCGTTCCCTGATCCTGGAGTTGGCCGCCGGAGAACTGCGTTGTGATGTTCGTCACCGTCGCCTGACCTGCTGTCGGAGCGTGGAAGCCCGTCGAATAGGTTGCGCGGAAGGTGAGGTCGTCGGTGGCGTGGAACAGCGAGCCGATCTTGTAGTTCAGCGTGTCGCCGAAGGAGTCATAGAAATCTTCGTAACGGACAGCGCCCTGAAGCGTCCATTGTTCCGTTATGTCCGCTTCCACTTCACCGTAAATGCCGTAGTTTTTCTGCGACCGTGTGCCGGCGCTTGCGGTGGTGAAACCGCCAAAGCCGTTAGAGCTGGATGAAAAGCCTTGTCCGCCGGGATAGGCAAGGGACGGCGCAGCAAGCGGGCCGATAGCGAATGATTCCGGCTGACCGGCGCGGATGGTGAAGGCTTCTTTGCGGTGCTCTGCGCCGAAGGCTAAGATGATGTCAGATGCGAACATGCCGTTCGGAATCGCTACTGAGAAATCCGCATTGAAGTTATTGTCAGTCTGGGTGTAGCCGCCCGGATCAAATGAAGTCGGGGTGTTCGGCCCGAGGCTCGCATTGATCGTGTTGTTGATGAAGAAGTTGACTTCGCTCTGACCGTAGGAATAGCTGAGGTCATAAGTGAAAGCGCCGAGAAGGCCGCGCACGCCGGCAACGACGCCCTGGTCTCTGAGTTCGCCGCCAAAGCGAGGCGTGAAGCCGCCAGGGAACATTTCAACAAAAGAAAAGCAGTTGTCGTCAGCTTCGACAGCAGAAAGGATGGTTTCGTCTGGAATAAGTCCGCCCCCGGAGGTTAGGGGATGCCCGCTGGGCAATCGCCGGTATCGTCGACCGAAAGATCGCCCACACGAACAGAGGCTGAGGGATTGGCGACGATAGCGGACGTGAATGCGTCACGGAAGAAATCGTCAAGCGGATCGCCCGGCGTGCCGTTGTCGTCCACAACAAGCGGGTTGCCGGTAGCTGGGTTGACCTGCGGTCCGGCGAACACGCCGCCGCGATTGGTCGGGTTGCGGAAGAAGAAGCCGCCTTCGGTCTCGCGGCCGGAATAGTTGCCGAAAGAATAGACTTCAAAGGCGTCGGAGAAGGGCAGCGCCGCATTGGCGAAGAGCGAGAAGTCGTCGCGCACCTCAGGCTGCCCCCAGATCTGTGCCGGATTGGCGACGGCGGTGTTGCCCGCGGCGATCAAGGCGGCGGCGTCGTCGCGCTGGACCGAGCGGCTGGTCGCGCCGGTTTCGCCGAGCTCGGCGCTGAGATTCAGGAAGCCGCCTTCAGCAAGCGGCAAGGGCAAGCCCACATTCGCAGAGATGGAATATTGTTCGCCGTCGCCCTCATAGGACTGGCCCCATTCCGCTTCGAACGTCGCGCCTTCGGCAGAGTCCTTCAGGACGAAGTTGATCACGCCTGCGATCGCGTCAGAGCCATATTGCGAGGATGCGCCGTCGCGCAGCACTTCAACCTGCTTCAGCGCGATGGCCGGAATGACGGAGATGTCGGCGCCTTGCGCCCCGTCGGAAACGCCGCCGCCAAGGAACGAAATGACCGCCGCGCGGTGGCGGCGCTTGTTATTGACGAGCACGAGGGTGGAGTCCGGCGCAAGACCGCGAAGGTTGGCGGGGCGGATGATCGTCGCCGCGTCGGAAATCGGATATGTGTTGACGTTGTAAGAGGGCACGGACGTGCGCAGGATATTTTGAATATCGCTGTCGCCCTGATTGAGAATCTCGTCAGAGCCGATCACGTCAATTGGCGCCGGCGTATCCGCCGCGGAACGGGCGTCGCGTCGCGTACCGACGGTAATAATGACGTCACTGGTTTCGGCGGTGTCGCCTTGCGCGTGTGCCGGAACCGCCGGCAGTGTCACGGCGGCGGCAATTGCTGCGCAAGCAACTGAATACTTTAGTTGTGCTTTTTTCATACTTCCCTCTCGTTGTTTCTTAATTTTGTTCCGGCTCACTTTGTCTGTCCCGCCGGCGCGCCGAGGGGAAACAGACGCAACACAACACTGAATCGAAACACGCAATTTTATGTCTGATTGGAGAGCCGAAGCGAGGTATTCCCACAGAAAACGGCGAGTTTTTCCAAAGTGAAGCAAATATGTTGCAGTAAAAATTGCAACTTGTTCATGAACTTCAATGGTTAACTGCTCGCTTGGTGCAGCTTTTGGCTAGCATGCGAGAGAAAGTATTTGTTCGCGTTTGGTTCAAGTGTATTGCTGCACTGCAAATAGAAACCAAATGCCAAACGGCTGACTTGCAGAAGCCCGGCGGTCGCCAACACAGCATGTGACGAAGTCACATTACCCTGGCCGGGACGGGCGACTTCCGCGCCGCCTTAACAAAAGGTTGCTCGCAAGAAGCGTCGCGCCGGTCCGGCGCTTGTCGCCTGCCGCGCTGCGTTGATTACCTTTCAGCAATACGCGTCGCGAAATGGGGCGGGGCGGGCGCAAACGCAAATTGCAATTGTTTGGTTAAATCCTTTTTAAACCCGCTTTTCCTATACCGGAACATGCTGTGGCGCATGTTTAACGCGCCGTGTGAATCGGATGGTGTGCGCATGGACGGTAAAGGCCTAAACTGGTTAATGCGATGTCGCGCGACGCTCGCTATGGCGGCGGCCGCAATGGCCCCGACGCATGCGCTTGCGCAAAGCCCGGCGACCGATCCGCAAGGCTCTGGCCCGATCATCGCGGCGCTCGACTGGATGCAGGGAAGCCTGCTCGGCAATGTTGCGACGACGGCGGCGGTGATCGCCGTTGCGGCTGTCGGCTTCATGATGCTGACCGGCCGCTTGAACTGGCGCTACGGCATTACGGTCGTTGTCGGATGTTTCATTCTTTTCGGCGCTACGTCGATTGTTGCGGGAATTCGCGCCGCCGCCGGAGGGTGATTTTATGGAATCCCTCAATGCGGCGCCTGTATTTCGCGCTCTGACCCAGCCGCAAATGTTCGCCGGCGTCACCTACAGCTTCTTTGTAATCAATCTGGTGGTGACGACAGAGCTGTTTTTGATCACGCGCTCGGGCTGGTCGCTGCTTGCGGCGCTCGGCATTCACGCGGTCGGTTATATCGCCTGTCTTTATGATCCGCGGATTTTCGATCTCTGGATCACGCGCGTCAGCCGCTGTCCTCGCATCAAGAATTACGCCTTCTGGCGTTGCAACAGCTATATGCCGTGAGCGGGCGATAATGGAAAAACGCGCCAGCAAGCAAAAAACGTCACGTCTTACCCGCAAAGAACAGCGGGCCGGCGCGCGCTTGCCCTATGCGGCGCATGCGGATGGCGCGACCTTGCTGCTGCGCGATGGCGCGGTCATGCAAACCATCCATCTTGCAGGTCTGGCTTTTGAGACCGCCGACACCGAAGAATTGAATCATCGCCAGGCGGTGCGCGACACCATGTTGCGCGCCATCAATAATCACCAGTTCACGCTCTATCACCATATCGTCCGCCGCAGAGTGTCGCCGGACCTGAAGGGCGGCTTCGCTGATCCTGTCACCTCCGGCATTGATCGGCTCTGGCGCGCGCGCATGGGCGAAAAGCGGCTATTTGTGAATGAGCTGTTTTTGACGCTCGTCTACTGGCCGCAATCGGGCAAGCGCGGCCTTTTGCAAAAGCTTGGACCGCGCGGCAAGAAATATGATGACGCCCGCCGGGTGCAGGCGGTGAAAACGCTCAATGGCGCGCGCGAGGGATTGATGGCCTCGCTCGGCGCCTATGGGCCGCGTCTGCTTGAATGTTACGACGGCGCTGCAGGGCGTTGCTCGGAGCCGCTTGAGTTTATCTCTCTTCTTTATAATGGCGATCTGCAACCGGTCATGGCGCCGGCGGATGATTGCGGGAATTACATTCCCTATAAGCGCACATCCTTTGGCGCCGATGCGCTGGAGCAACGCGGCGCCGGAGCGGCGTCTCTTGGCTGCCTGTTGTCGGTGAAGGACTATCCGTCCGTCACCACGCCCGGCGTCATCGATAATCTGTTGCGTTTGCCGTTCGAACTGGTTGTTTCTGAAAGCTTCCGCTTTGTGGAGCGTCAGGCCGCGCAGGAGCGGATCGACCTCGCATTGCGCCGGTTGCGCGCCGCCGATGACGACACTGTTACGCTGAAGCGAGGCCTGCAATCTGCCAAGGATGACGCCTCGTCCGGCGCGGCGGGGTTTGGCGAGCATCATCTGACCGTCATGGCGCGCGCAGAGAGCGTTGAAGCGCTCGACAATGCAGCGGCGCTGGCGCAGGCGGCGTTGGCCGATATCGGCGCCATCGCCGTGCGCGAAGATCTAAATCTTGAACCGGCTTTCTGGGCGCAGTTTCCCGGCAATGAAGACTACATCGCCCGGCGCGCCATGATCTCGACAGCGAATTTCGCCGGACTTTGTTCCATGCACGGGTTTCCCATCGGCGCCCCGGATGGCGGTCATTGGGGCGGGCCCGTCACGCTTTTCGAAACCACGGCGTCAACGCCGTACTTTTTGATTTTCATGAAGGCGATCTCGGCAATTTTCTGGTGCTCGGTCCGTCCGGCACCGGCAAGACCGTCATTCTCAACTTTCTGCTGGCGCAGGCGCGCAAGCTCGATACGCGCACGATCTTTTTCGACAAGGATCGCGGCTCGGAAATTTTCCTACGCGCCATTGGCGGACATTATGATGTGCTGCGCGAGGGCGCGCCGTCCGGGCTTAATCCGCTGGCGCTTGATGACATTCCGGCGAACCGCGCCTTTCTGCGCACCTTCATTGCGCGGCTGGCGGCGGGCCCCGGCGGCGAGTTGACGTCAGACGAACGCGCCATCATCGCCGACGCGGTAGACAGCAATTTCGAACAGGATGTTTCGTTCCGGCGTTTACGATATTTCGTTGAAATGCTTGGCGGCGCCAGCCGGATGTCTGCAAGCGGCCTTACTGCGCGCATGGCGCGCTGGCACAGCGGCGGCGAATATGCCTGGCTGTTCGACAATCCCGCCGACAAGCTGAATCTCGACGCGGCGGTCACCGGCTTCGACATGACCGACCTGCTCGACGCGCCCGATCTGCGCGGCCCGGCGATGCTCTATCTGTTTTATCGCATCGGTCAGCGCCTTGATGGAACGAAAACCGCCATCGTCATTGATGAAGGCTGGAAGGCGCTGGACGATGAAGTCTTTTCCCATCGCCTGAAGGATTGGCTGAAGACCATCCGTAAGCGCAACGGCATTGTCGGCTTCGTCACGCAATCTGCGCGCGATGCTCTCGATAGCGGCATTGCGGCGACGATCACCGAACAGACGGCGGTGCAGATGTTCCTGCCGAACCCGCGGGCGCAGGATGCGGAATATCGCGGCGGCTTCGGGCTGACGTCGCATGAATTCGACATTGTGAAATCCCTGCCGGAACATTCGCGCTGCGTGCTCATCAAAAAGGGCGGACATAGCGTTGTCGCCCGGCTCGATCTGTCCGGCATGCCGGGCGTCTTGAAAATTCTCTCCGGCCGCGAAAGCAGTATTCGCGAGCTTGATCGGTTGCGCAGCGAAGTCGGCGACGATCCGGCCTGTTGGCTGCCTGCATTTCTGGGCAATGCCGCAAGCGAATTCGATCTGCCGAAAGTCTCTTATCGGGAGGCGGCGGAATGAACCAGATCGCTTGCGCCCCAACGGATGGAACCGGCCTTGTCGCGCCGCTGCTCGATCAGGTCGATTGCCAGGTCGCCGCCTATGTGGAGACCACCTATAATGCGATGTTCGGCCCGTTCGGCTTTCTTGAACCGGCGCTGACCGGCGCGCTCACGATTTACATCGCGATCTATGGCTTCCAGCTCATTTTAGGGCGCAGCGGGCTTTCCTTGTCCGGACTCGCGCCGAAAGTGTTGCTGATCGGGCTGGTGCTCGCTTTCGCGACCCGGTGGGGCGCTTATCAGGCGGTGTTTCTCAACCTCTTTTACGGGGGCGCCGATCATATCGCGTCGATGTTGCTCTCCGGCGGCGATGGCGTGTTCACGCGGCTTGATAATGTATTGCGCGAACTCATCCGGCTGGCGAGCGAGTGGAACGACACCGCGATCAATCGCGCCAGCGAACTCGCTAATGGCTTGCCGCCGCAACAAATCGAAACGCCGACCCCGGCGAAATCGAACGGCATCGTCAATCTGCTCTGGTTCAGCGCGATCCTGCTGGCCCTGTCGACTGCGGGCGTGTTGATCATTGCGAAAATCGTGCTTGGGCTGTTGCTGGCGCTTGGCCCTGCATTGGTAGTGCTGGCGCTTTTTGCGGCGACGCGCGGCCTGTTTGAAGGCTGGCTGAAAACACTGGCGAATTATGCGCTGGTTGCGGCCTTTGCGATGGCGCTGGCGGGCGGCGTATTGCTTCTCGTCGAACCTATGGTGCTGACGATTGCTGATGCGCGCGCAGGCGGCGACGTCAATCCGCAACCGGTCTTCGTGCTCGCCGTGACCGTCTTCGTCTTTGCGCTGCTCATGGTTCAGGTCTTGCGCATGTGCGCAAAACTTACAGGTTCCTGGGCGCTGCCGAAGGGGCGCGAAGACATAGCGCCCAGCGAAGCGCGCAGCGCAGAATCCGCCGCCGCCGCATCGCATACCAGCAATGGCCGCGTCGCAGACATGGTCGTCGCGGTGGAGCGCAGCGTCGGCGCGGCGCGGGACAATCGTTCCAGCGCGACGGCGCAGACGGCTTTCGCCGCGCAGGGCAATCCGTCGACCTATGCCAGCCGCCGCACGGGCCAAGCCTATCGCAGTTTTGAAAACCGTCTTGGGGCGCGGGGGCGCTTTGCATGATCAATTTTCGCCTCATAGTTTTTGTTTGCGCCTTGGTTCTGGCCGCGCCGCACGCCTATGCGGACTCGCGCATCAAAACCCGTACATTCGCTGACAACGCAGTCTATTCGCTGACCGGGCATTTCGGATTTCAGACCATCATTGAATTCAACGATGATGAAGTGATCGAGAATGTGGCGATTGGCGATTCCGCCGCCTGGCAGGTGACGCCCAATCGTCGCGGCGATGTGTTGATCCTGAAACCGATCAGCGAAGCGCCGGCGACCAATCTGACTGTCGTCACCACGTTGCGCCACTATATTTTTGAACTGACGGCGAAAAGCGCCAGCGACGCCAAGCCCGGCGAGATGGTGTATGTGTTGCGCTTCACCTATCCCGAACAAAAGCAACTGGCGAAGGCGCTGGAAGCGGAAGCGGCGGCCTATGTCGCGCCGCCTGCGCCGGATGAGCGCGTCGTCAATCGCAATTACAGCTATCAGGGCTCGCGCGAGATCGTTCCCTCGCAAGTTTTCGATGATGGCCGTTCAACCTATTTCAAATGGCCCGAAGGCGCGCCCGCGCCGGCGATCTTTCTGGTCAACAAGGATGATAAGGAAAGCGTCGTCAATCACGGCTTTGAAGACGGTTTTGTCGTTGTGGATCGAATTGCACCGGTCTTTTCGTTGAAGCATGGCGACTTCGAAACGCTGATCTACAACGACGTCTATGCGCCGGTTGATCCCGGCCCTGATGCGCCGCGCGAGCGCGCGAAAAAGCGCGGCTTTTTCGGCCGGGTCTTTGGCGGCGATGAGGAGCAGGGCTGATGTATCGTAGCGGCGGTCATGATCCGAGACAGGAAATGAGCGACAGCGCGCTGAAAGAAGCGAACGCTTACGCCATGCCAAGCGTCGCCAATGACGGCGGCGACCGTCTGGGCGCATTGGTGGGCTTTGCAGCCCTCGCCATGCTCGGCGTCTTTGTCTTCAACCAATTAAGCGCCGGCCGTCAGGCGGCGTCCGTCGAAGACATGATGAGCGAAACGCGCACGCAACTCACCGCCGCGCAATCGGAAGCGGAAGCGGCCCGCCGTGAAGCGGCGCAGGCGCGGGCCGACGCCCGCCGCGCCGAAGCGCGGATCACAATGAACAACACCGCCAATCAGCGCCAACGGGTCAATGCCGAGCCTGATCTGACGCCGTCGCAATCGAGCCTGCGCTCACCGGCGCTGGTGATCGACAATAGCCGCCCGCGCGAGGCGGACGCCGATACTGCGGGGGCGGGCGCTTCTGTGGCGGCGGCGGTTGAAGGGCTGACCGCATCGGATGTGTTTGCGAACCGCGTCGGCTCAAGCGGAACGGAGACCGTGCGGGCGACCCGGATCACGGATCTGTCGCGCACCGCGCCGCAAGGCACCATTATTTCCGGGGTTCTGGAAACCGCGATCAATTCAGACCTGCCAGGCTATGCGCGCGCGGTCGTCAGCGAAGACATTAGAAGCCTCGACAACCGCACCGTGCTGATCCCGCGCGGCAGCCGGTTGATCGGGCAATATCGCTCCGGCCTCGCGATTGGAGAATCGCGCGCCTTCGTCATCTGGTCGCGACTGCTGACGCCGGACGGGATTTCCATCGAACTCGCATCGCCCGCCACCGATACGCTCGGGCGCGCGGGATTGCCCGGCAAGGTCAACAGGCATTTCTTTCAGCGTTTTGGGTCGGCGATCTTGCTGTCGGTGATTGATGTCGGCGCCAATGCGCTGGTCTATGACAATAATTCGCCGATCATCATCGGCTCGACTTCCGAAGCGCAGGCGATCGCCGCGCAGGCATTGTCGCAACAGATCAATATCCCGCCGACGGTGAAGGTGAAGCAGGGTACGGAGATACGCATCTTTCTTGCGCGCGATCTCTATTTTCCGCCGCTTGCCGGAGGGCAGGGGCAGGATCAAGGGCTGCGCCCATGAGCGAACCGGCGCTGATCGACGAGGCGGAATCCCGCGACGTTTATCTCAAATCGTTTTTAAAACCGTTTGAGCGGTGGCTCAGCGCGCCGGACATCACCGAGATCATGGTCAACCGTCCCGGCGAGGTCTGGATCGAGCGGGCGGCGGGCGGTTTCGAGCGACATGAAGACGCCGCGATCAATAATCTTTTATTGCAGCGTCTGGCCGGACAGATTGCGCGCGTCAGTGCGCAGGCGGTCAATCGCGAACAACCCTTGCTGTCGGCGGTCCTGCCCAGCGGCGAGCGCATTCAGATGGCCGGCCCTCCCGCTGCGGGTGAAAACTGGACGCTGGCGATCCGTCGTCATGTGGTCAGCGATCTAAAGCTTTCTGATTTCGCCGGCGCACAGGGCTTCCATAATGTGCGTGTAAAAAGCGATGGCGCGTTAAGCGCGCTCGATCGCAAACTCTGCGAATGCCTGAACGCGCATCAGATTGAAGACTTCCTGCGTCTTGCGGTGCGCGGTCGCAAATCGATTCTGGTGTCCGGCGGGACGTCGACCGGCAAGACCAGCCTTCTCAATGCGCTGCTGCGCGAGATCGGCGAAGATGAGCGGATCATCACCGTCGAAGACACCAGCGAAGTGCGTCTCAACCAGCCAAACCGGCTTGGCCTTGTCGCCGCCAAAGGCGATCTGGGTGAAGCGCGCATCAACATCACGGATTTGCTGGAGGCGGCGCTGCGCATGCGTCCTGACCGCATCATTCTGGGCGAAATTCGCGGCGTTGAAGCAGCGGCGTATTTGCGCGCGATCAACACCGGTCACCCGGGTTCAATCACCACTGTTCATGCAGACAGTCCCGAAGGGGCGCTAGACCAACTTGCGCTGATGGTGATGCAGGCGGGCCTGCCGCTCGGTCGTCAGGAGACGATAGATTACATTCTGTCCATCGTTGACACTATCATTCAGGTCGCACGCATTGATGGCGAACGCGTGATCGAGCGCATTTATTTCAAGCCTAGTGAAAATGCAAACTTCTCTTTTTCGTAAGGTGTGCATTTGCTGCGCTTATTCCGCTCCGTATGCGGATTTCAGCGAGACATTTAGTCAAATTGCCGGGCTTTTGTATACGCCCTTTTACCAGATGCCCCGTAATTTCTTACGCACCAGGTAGGAAATGGGCGTGATGATGCATATGCGCGATCTTCATAAATTGACGCGAATGGGCGCCGTTTGTTCTGCGGCGTTCCTGCTATCCGCATGTTTCGGCTCCAGCGATGATGCTGAGGCGCCGCCGGCGTCATCAGCGCCGCCGCCGCCGACCGCTGCGGATATCATGACCAGTGAAGCGGCCTCACGCTTTCTCAGTCAGTCGACATTCGGTCCTTCAGAGGCTGATATTGACGGGCTTGTCGCATCGGGCGTTTCGGCCTGGATGCTGTCGGAATTCGCCAAGCCGCAAGAATCGATCCTGCAGGAAGTGTTGATCGCGGAAGCGTCGGGCGAAGACATCGGACCGGATGCGCTCGCCGAAGCATTCTGGACCCGCGCCATCACCAGCGACGACCAGTTGCGCCAGCGTGTTGGCTACGCCTTGTCTCAAATCCTCGTGGCGTCCTTTTCGGACTCGCAACTCGCTGACCGCCCGGTCGCGATGGCGAACTATATGGACATCATGTCCGCCGGGGCGTTTGGCAATTTCCGTCAGACTTTGGAAAATGTCACCTACAGCCCGGCCATGTCGATCTTTCTGACCTATCTCCAAAATCAGAAAGCGGATGCTGAACGCGAAGTCGTGCCGGACGAAAACTATGCGCGCGAAGTGATGCAGCTATTCACGATCGGATTGCTGGAGCTTGAGCCCGATGGCGTGGTTCGCCTCGATGGCGGGGGCAACCCGATCGAGACATACACCAATGACGATGTCACCGAGATGGCGAAGGTCTTCACCGGCCTTAGCTGGGCCTCGCGCGACCGTTTCCTCGGACGTCCCGAAACGCTGGAGTCTGAATATCTGCCGCTGGTGATGTTTGAAGAAGAACATTCGCCGGAGGCCAAGAGCTTCCTCGGCGCAACGATACCGGCGAACACGCCGGGCGATCAAAGCATCTCCATGGCGCTCGACGTGTTGTACAATCACCCGAATACGCCGCCTTTCATCTCTCGCCAGCTTATTCAGCGCCTGGTCACCAGTAATCCGAGCCGCGGCTATGTCGGCCGCGTTGCAGACGCCTTCCGTAGCGGTTCATTCGCGCTGCCGAATGGCAGCAGCGTCGGCGACGGCACGCGCGGCGACATGCGTGCTGTTGTGGCGGCGATCCTGCTCGATGCGGAAGCACGCGACGTCGCTCGCATTGACGATCCGAATTTTGGCAAGCTGCGCGAGCCGGTGCTGCGCTTCACCCATTGGGCGCGCGCCTTTGGCGTTGAAGAAACCACGACGGACGGCGCCGAAATCCTGCGCAACACCTCTGCGCCGTCGCGGCTCGGCCAACAGGCTTATCGCTCTCCGTCGGTGTTCAACTTCTACCGTCCGGGATTTGTGCTGCCGGGCTCTGAAAGCGCCGCGGCTGGGCTGGTTGCGCCGGAACTCCAGATCACCACGGGATCGAGCATCACGGGCTACGCCAATTTCATCGAAGGCTTTGTGCGTCAGCGCGTTTCCGACAGCACCTATGTGCCGGACTATTCCGCCGAGCTTGCGCTGGCGAATGATCCGGCGGCGCTGGTCGATCATCTCGACGAAATTTTGACCTATGGCACGCTGCGGGCGGAAAGCCGGGCGCGTATCATCGAAGCGGTCACCGCCATTCAGGGCAATCAGAATAATCCGCGCGAAGAAACCCGCGTTGCTGCGGCCGTCCTCATGATGATGACGTCTGCCGACTACATCACTCAGCGTTAGTAAAAGGGCGGCGCACATGAACCCCTCCAGACGACAATTTTTGAAGGCCTCCGCTGCGCTGTCGATGACGGGCGGCGCCGGTTTCGCGCTCGACCTCGCACGCTTTAACGCCTTTGCGGCGGATACGGGCGGCTACCGGGCGCTGGTCTGTGTCTTTCTGTTCGGCGGCATGGACTGCCACGATGTGGTCATTCCCTATGACACCGCCAACTACAACGCTTACGCGAATATCCGCAGTTCGTTGTTCGACCGGTATGAAGATCTTGAGGGCGGCTCCACCCGCGCGCGCGATCGCCTGCTGCCGATGAACCTCGCGAATGCTTCGGATTTTGGCGGACGCCAATTCGCGCTGCCGCCAGAGCTCGGGCCGTTGCATGAATTGATGGGCGACGGCGCTTGCTCGCTGGTCTCGAATGTCGGGCCGCTGGTTGTGCCGGTCAATCGCGAAGAATACCGCAACCGGTCGCGGCCGCTGCCGCCGCGCCTGTTCTCCCATAATGACCAGCAATCCACCTGGATGGCGTCGCAGCCCGAAGGCGCGCGGTTCGGTTGGGGCGGGCGTCTCGCGGACATCATGCTGGCGGCCAACGCCAATCCGGATTCGACCTTTACGGTGGTCTCCACATCCGGCAACCAGGTGTTTCTCTCCGGCGAACTCGCAAGCCAGTTTGAAGTCGGCACCAATGGCCCTGCAGTCATTCGCGGCATTGAAAACAACAGCTATCTCGGCTCCGATGCATTGCCGACGCTGCTGGAATCGCATTTGCGCGCCGAGAACGAAACGCTCGCCAATCTGCTTCAGCGCGATTATGTGAACTCGGTCAATCGTTCGATCGACGCCAACCGGACATTGAGCGAGTCGTTCGATCAGCCGGCGCCGTTTGATACGGTCTTCCCGCAAAGCCGCCTTGGCCAACAGCTGCAAGTGGTGGCGCGCATCATCGCGCTGCGCCAGGTGCTTGGCGTCAGCCGTCAGGTTTTCTTTGTCGGCATTGGCGGTTTCGACACCCATTCCGACCAGGCGAACTCCATTCCCAACCGCCACAACGAAATCGCGACCTCTATGCGCGCATTCTATGATGCGACCGTTGATATGGGCGTCGGCAACGAAGTGACGTCTTTCACCGCGTCGGATTTCGGCCGGACCCTGACCGTCAATCGCGACGGCACTGATCATGGCTGGGGCGCGCACCATCTGGTCGTCGGCGGCGGGCTCGCCGGCAATCGCATGCACGGAAGTTTCCCATTGCCGGTGCTTGAGCATTCGCAGGATTCCGGCAATGGCCGTCTCATTCCAACGACATCGGTCGATCAATATGCGGCGACTTTCGGCCGCTGGTTCGGCCTTAACGACACAGAACTTAACGACGTGCTGCCGGGGCTCAGCAATTTCTCGAATACGGATATCGGTTTGTTCACCGGCGTTTCAGTCTGACGCCGGCGCATAAGAATTCGAAATAGGGGCGACGCATGAAAATCAAACCAGCGCTGACGGCAAGCGTATTTGCGCTGTGCCTGGCGACCGCAGCCGCGGCGGAAGGCGAGCCCTTTGTCGCCAAGCCAAGCCTGTTGCGGGACCGCCCGCTAGAAGAACTCGGCGTATGGGCGCAGCCCAGCGCGATCGATATTCGCGAAGCGGATGACTATGTGGACAATTATGCCGGCGATGCGGGCGAAGCCTTCTTCTTCGCTCCCGGCGTAACTATCAACTATCTGGACCTTGTGGAGCCACGCATCGTGATGCGCGGTTATGCGGTCGGCAATCGCGCGCAACGCTCGACAGTGAATGTGTTTCGCGACGGCGTATCGCTGACCGACATTCACGGTGAAACCAACCTGGCGGAGGTCGACCTTCTCGCCGTTTCGCAAGTGAATATTTACCGCGGCGGCGGCGGAGATTTCAAATTTGTCGGCGACAATCTGGGCGGAGCGGTCAATTTCGTATCGCCCACTGGCCACACGGCGCGCGCGCCCCGTTCTGCGCGTTTCGATGTCGGCTCTACAAAGGACGGCACGCCAGGCGGGCAGGCCCATGTGGAGCTTGCAGCGGTTGCCGGCGCGCTTGACTATTACGCCAGCGTCACCGGGCGCTATGAGACAGGGTTCCGCGACAATAATCAGCGCATCGACGCCTTGTTCACCGGCAATCTCGGATACGAATTTTCGCCGAACTTCCGGACCCGGTTCTTTTTGGATGTCTCGCGCAGCGATGATGAATATGCGGGCGGCCTGACGCAGGCGCAGCTCGATGACGATCCTTCGCAAGGCATGCCGGCGATCACGCTTGGGCCGCTATTTTCCGGCGGGCCGATCATTGAGTTCTCGGGCAGCGCTGAAGACAGCGAGATTGGCCGCGAGCTGACCACTGCGCGCATCGCCAATGTTACGAATTTTGATTTGTTCGGCCTCGAGTTTGAAGGCGGCGGACATTATCTGCGCCGCGATGTCTATGCGCCGCATATCGATTTCGCCGGCATCCTCGATGAAAACGGCAGCGAGTGGGGCGCCAACCTCACAGCCCGCCGGAATTTCAGAATCTGGATTTTCGACACCGATCTGCGTATCGGCGGGACTTACGGCTCGGGCTCAAAAGATGTCGCCTGGTTTGAAAATCTCGATGGTGAGAGCGGCAATCTGACTGCGGAAACCATACAGAAGTCAAAGAAGCTGACCGGCTTTGTTGAAGCGGCGATTAACCCGATCAGCTCGCTGGTTGTCGATCTTGGCGCGAAATTCATCAAGGTCGACCGAACGCTCACCGTCGATGATAATGACGACAGTGCAGACTATACCGGTGTGGCCGCGCGCGGCGGCGTCACCTATCAGCTGCTTAAATCGCTGGAAGTCTTCGCCAATGCTGCGCGCAGCTACGAGCCGCCATCTTTCGGCGAACTGGTTTCCGGCGATCCCGAAGACATCATCAATCTCGAAGAGCAGGACACGTTTTCCTATGAAGCGGGACTGCGCGGGCGGATCAATGATTGGATCGGGTGGGACATCGCCTATTTCAAAACCAGCATCGAAAATGAAATCATCAATGTTGAAGAGCCCGAGACCAACGGCTTTGGCGATGCGCTCGTCAATGTGGACAAGACACGCCATAGCGGCATTGAGGCGGGCGTCGACATCAATTTGTTCCCGGGCATGTTCTCGCGGTCCGGCAATGCGCTGACCTTGCGCAGCGTCTACAACCACAACAATTTCCGCTTTGTCGATGCTGATCCGCTGAATGTGGACGGCAACCGCATTGCGGGCGTACCGCAGCATGTCTATCGCGGGGAACTGCGCTACAGCGCTGGCGATAAATGGTTCGCGGGCGTGAATGTGCAAATGTCAGGCGGCGCCTATTTCGCTGACCATGAAAACGAAGTTTCCGCGCCGAACTATACTTTGATCGGTTTCAGCGCCGGCTACCGCATGAATGACAATCTTGAAATTTTCGCCTCGGGTGAAAATCTGACGGACGAAAAATACGCGACTGGCCTGACGCCGGTCGAATCGCAGGCCCTGTCCAACGGGCGCATTTTCACGCCGGGTGCGGGCGCCTCGATCTATGGCGGGCTTCGCTACAAATTCTGACGACGCCGTCCTCAACACTTGCAATCACTAAAGGAACCGCCCTTCCGCATGGAAAGGGCGGTTCTTTTTGCCGCGGACATCCCCCATTTTGCGGCGAAGAAAAGGAGCGTAAGCTCGGCGGCGCAAGTCACCTGCGGGCATCCCACATGATCAGACATTCTCTCGCCGCTCTCCTCATCACCGGCGCCATGCTTGGCGGCTGCAGTAAGGAGGCGCCGGCCGATCCGCCCGCCAGCACGATCTTCGTCAATGGCGCGGTGTTCACCGCCGATGCGCAAAACACCATCGCGGAAGCGGCGGCGATCCGCGACGGGCTGATCGTCAAAGCCGGAACCCGCGACGACATTATGGCGCTTGCGGGCGCGGGAACCGAAATCATCGACATGCAGGGCGGCATGCTGTTGCCGGGTTTTACGGATGCCCATACGCATCTGGTGGATGGCGGCGACACGCTCACCTCCCTCGCGGTGCAGGACGCGGAGACGGTGGAGGAGTTGCTCGAGATGGTGCGCGCCTATGCGGATGCGCATCCTGATCTTGAGGTGATTGTCGGGTCCGGTTGGGCGTTGCCGTTGTTCAAGGGCGGCAATCCCCACAAATCGATGCTCGACAGCGTAGTGGCGGATCGGCCCGTCATTCTCTGGGCGGCGGACTGGCATAATGCCTGGGTCAATTCGGCGGCGTTGGAAGCGGCGGGCGTCGATGCGTCAACGCCGGACCCGGTCAACGGCAAGGTTGAGCGTGACGCTAAGACCGGCGAGCCGTCAGGCGCCTTGCGTGAATCGGCGACCCAGCTTGTCGCCGATCTGATCCCGCCCATGACGCTGGAATCTGCGCTGGAAGATTTGCTCGCCGGCATGCGGTTTCAAAACGCGATGGGGTACACCGCCTCTATCGACGCGTCGGTGCCGCCGGAAGTCGTCGCCGATGCGTTTATCGCGGCGGTGGAAAACGGCGAAGCCACCCTTCGTGTGGAGCTTTCCATGCTGCCGACATCGGACTTTACGGACAAGGCGTTCACTGCGGCGCAGATCCCGGCGCGGATTGAAGACCTTAAGGCGCGGCGCGCAAAGATCGAAGCGGCGAACACGGATTTGCTGACCGGCGGCATGGTGAAGATCTTTCTCGACGGCGTGCTGGAAAACCAGACCGCCGCTCTGATCGAACCTTATATAGGCGCCGAGGCGGGGCCGGCGCATCAAGGCGTTCTCAACATGGCGCCTGAACTCTTGAATGAATATGCGGCGGCGCTCGACGCTGCCGGATTCGATTTTCACATGCACGCAATTGGCGATCTGGCCATACGCACCGGGCTCGATGCGGTGGAGCATGCGCGACAGGTGAATCCGGCGCGCGAACGCCACCATCACATCGCGCATATCGAGTTGATTGATCCGGCGGACATTCCCCGCTTCGCCGAAGTCGGCGCCGCCGCTAATATGCAAACCCTGTGGGCCTATGGGGACAGCTACATCACCGACCTTACGGAGCCCTTTGTCGGGCCGGAGCGTTCAAAATGGCTGTACCCGTTCGGCGCGCTTCGCGATGCTGGCGCCTTTCTGGTTTCGGGCAGCGACTGGCCGGTTTCCACGTCCGATCCGTTTGATGCAATCGAAGTCGCGGTCACGCGCGTGTCTTATGATGGCGATACGCCTGTCTGGTTGCCGGAGCAGCGCCTCACGGTGACAGACATGCTTCGGGCGCTGACCACCAATGGCGCCGTGTTGATGGGCGAGGGCGAATCGCGCGGATCGATCGAACCGGGCAAGCGGGCCGATCTCATCCTGGTGGATGCAAACCCGTTGACCGTCGACCCGTCAGCGTTAAGCGACATCAATGTGGTGTTGACCCTGCTCGATGGTCGGCCGGTCTTTCGGCGCGAGGCGACATCCGAATAACGGGATCCCTGCTAGGATAAACGCCGGGCGAACGGCGCTCCCAACAGACGGTCGGGCATGGGCGCTATTAACCCATCCGTCCGCCGCGGAAGTTAGTTTCGACAAAAGGCGAACCAATGTCATGCGCTGCAAGTGTGACCGAGAATCAAGCGTTTGAAAAAGATTCAGTCGTTCCGAAAAGCCGATCGTTGCATTTGAAACGATTGCCGCGAGGCGGGGTTTCCCGACGCGCGTGAAAAATTGTTATTTTGCATTCCTATTCAACAGGTTGATTCACATTCGATATGGATTGTTGCGTTGCAATATTAATTGCCGCATCCGCGAAGCGATTGTTGTAATCTCGTAACAGCTCAAGGAATGTTCGTGCGCTGTTAATGTTCTGCGCACGGAGAATTGTTCCCATGCGTTGAAAGTTGGGCGATGCCTGTGCGTTGAAACGATGTTGAAGGCGCACAGAAAGCAAGTCATGATGCGCAGCAAGTCCGGGGGATTTGATTTTGGATAAGCGATCAAAAGCGCCTTGGGCTTTACGGTTTTGTATGGCTTTCGCCATTGTTGCGACGGCTGTTGCAGCAAGGGCGGCGGCGGAGAGTTTGGAGTCCCCCGTGCTCGTCATGTATGAAAAAGTCGGGATGAACGGTCGGGAGATAGCCTATAGCGCCCCGGTCGCCGATATCGACGTGCGGTATCCTTTTCACAGCGCGGCGGTTAAATCCGGTCGCTGGGAGCTTTGCACGCGCAACAATTTCAAAGGCGCTTGCCTTGATGTGGGGCCGGGCGACGAAATCGTCAGCCTGAAAAAGAATTTCGGCTTTTTCGCGCGCATTCGTTCATTGCGTCCGATTGACGGCGTGCGCACTGTTACAGCCCCGGACGCGCCTGAGGCGATGGAAATTGTCGGCGCCGAGCCGGCGCCCGGATCTTCGCCGGACACGCCGCGCGCGCCGGTCGCCAGCGCCGAGGCCGTTTTGCGCGGCCACCAGGCTTATTTCTTCAAGAATCCGATGTGGGACGGAGCGGCGATCGACGCCGCCGACTCGGACGCGGCGGGCGCTTTCTGCCGCGAGGCCGGCTTTAAAGACGTTGAATTTAGCGGTTCCGCCTCCAATGGAGGACGCCAGGTGATTGGCGATCTCCTTTGTTCGAACGCCCTGAAACACTAAAAAGTAAGGGTTTCTAAACGATTTAACAACAAAGACGTTAACCAACTAAACGCAGTCTAGGGAAGGGAAAGAAGAAAGTGAAACAGCCAAGAATTAAGATGAGCCGGCGGAAGTCCGCCTTGCTCGGCGCGTCCGTGGGGGCGCTTGCTCTGACGGCGCCTGCGCTTGCGCAGAGCGGTGAGTCCAGTGGCGGACTCGACAACATCACGGTTACGGCGACGCGTTCGGAAACGAACCTGCAAGACACGCCGCTCGCCATTACTGCAATCACAGCGGATGCGCTCGAAGCGCGCGCCTTCAATTCAATCGAAGACGTCGCCGCTGTCGTGCCGAACGCCAGCTTCCGTCAAGCGCAGGTGGCTTTCGGTCGCGCGGTGACCGCCTATGTCCGCGGCATCGGCCAGAACGACTTCAACCTGGCCTTCGAGCCGGGCGTGGCCATGTATGTTGACGATCAGTATTACGCGCTGCTCGCCGGTTCGGTTTTCGACTTGCTCGACATTGAGCGCGTCGAAGTCCTTCGCGGTCCGCAGGGCACGCTGTTCGGTCGTGGCGCCATTGGCGGCGCGGTCAACATCATCTCGAAAGAGCCTGGACCGGAGCCGGAAGCCTATATCGACGCCACCTACGGCGCCTATAACCGCACGGATATGCGCGCCGGTTTCAACTATCCGCTGTCGGACAATCTGTTCCTGCGCGTGTCGGGCGTTTCGAAACATCGCAAAGGCTATCAGGACGTTCTCGACTTCCGTTGCGCCATGTTCCAGAACGGCACGCCGGCGCTTGCGGGCGCCTTCCCGTCGCTCGATCCGTCAGGCGGCTTTGTCGCCGGCAATACTGGTGATGACTGCGTCATCGACACCTATGGCGGCGAAGACGTTCAGGCGCTGCGCGGGGCTTTGAAGTATGAAGGCTCCGGCTGGGACTTCACGCTGACCGGCGACTACACGGATGACCAATCGTCTCCGGTCGCCGACAAGCAGATTCAGATTATGCCCACAGGCTATAATGCTGACGGGACGCCAAGAGATGATCTAGACGCAGCCGGCATGCCGGTCATGGGCGGCGACGGCATCGCTGACGGCGGCACCGCACGGCTGGATCAACTCGTTTACCAGCCTCTTTGGGGCATCAGCTATGACGAGCGCTTCCTGACCAACGACAATTACTCGACATACGCCACCTACGCCGATCCGATTCCGGCAGGCACGAACATTCCCGGGACATACTACAACGGTTCCGGAGATCGCGGCGGCGCCCAGCTTGAGCGCAAAGCCGTCATCGAGCAGTTCGGCTTCAGCGGCAAGTTCAACGCCGATCTGACCGAAAGCCTCTCCTTCACGATGATCGCCGCTTTCCGGGATGTCTTCACCACCGGCATCAACGATACGGACGGTTCGCCGCTCGGCATTCAGACCGTAAAAACGCAGATCGAACACGAACAGTGGACCGTCGAGCCGCGCGTCACCTACAACTCCGATTTCATGGATGTCACGGTAGGCGGCTTCTTCTACAATGGCGATCTCGACGACGACTTCCCATGTCGCGATCCCCTTCATTCAGCTGCAGCAGAATGCGTTGATCCAGTTCGATACAACGGCGAAGGCTGTCTATGGTCAGGGTGTCTTCCGGCCGTTCGGCCCGCGTCTCGGCATTACGCTTGGCGCGCGTTATTCGGATGACCAGAAAGACGTCAGCTTCAACAATGGTCAGGGCGGCATCGACACGACGTTCGATATCTCGCAGGATAATTTTGACTGGCGCGCCGGTCTCGATTTCCAACTGACGGAAGACATCACTGTCTACGGCTCTGCGGCGACGGGATACCGTCCGGGCGCATTCAATCCGCGGCCGTTCCAGGCGTCCCAGCTTGTGGGCGTCGATGGTGAAGAAGCGATCGCTTACGAACTTGGCTTCAAGGGCGATCTCTTCGAGAACACCATGCGGATCAACATCGCCGGTTTCTACACCGACTATGAACAGCGTCTGATCCCCGCGGGCGGCTTCGAGTGTATCGACAGCGGCGTCGCTGGCGATTGCGTTGTCGCCGGCAACGAGGTGGAGGAGCCCGCAGGTGATGACGGCTCCACATGCCGTGCTTATGATGCGTTGACGGATGGACCGCGCAATGTGGCCGCTGGCATCGGCGTCACCTGTATTCCGAAAACCAACTACGTCAATACGCCGGGCACGGTGAAAGGCATTGAGGCTGAACTTGACTGGCGTCCGATCGAAGGCCTTATGATCAACGCAAGCGGCGGCTGGACCAAGTTCACCGCACCGGAACTCGAAACCGGTCCGTTCGTCAGCGACAAGCCGGTGTACGTGCCGGAATGGACGGGTTCGGCTGGCATCGCCTATGAAATCCCGGCCCCGGCGCTGGGCGGCTCCATCACACCGCGTATGGACTGGTTCTATTCGGGCGAGATCAATTACAACTCGCTCTCGGCGATCGCGTTCACGGAAGCCTATTCTGTCTTTAACGGACGCATCACCTATGTGAATGACGATGGCGACTTCCAGGTCGCCGTCGGGGCCACGAACCTCTTTGACAACGACTACTTCCTCAATGTGTTCGATCTGACCGCCTTTGGTCAGCCCTCGACGGAAGGCCAGCCGGCCGCGCCGCGCGAGTGGTACATTCAGGTCAAGAAGCGGTTCTAGGCTTTTAGACTTGTAGCGAACAGAGCCGCCGCCCCAACACAATCGGGGCGGCGGCTTTTTTTGGGAAGACAGGCCATGAATTATCAGATCAACACCTTACACCCGATTTTCGCAGCGGAGATGACCGGCTTCGATCTGGACGCTGACATTGCGCCCCGTCAGGCGGATTTTATCGAAGACCTGATGGCTGAGCACGCCGTGCTGGTGCTGCGCGATTTGAACCCCAGCGATGAGGGGCATTTGCGTTTCGCCCGTACCTTTGGCCCGCTGGAGCTGCCGCCGAAAATGTCCGACCGTCCGGCGACAATGAAATACCGGATCGATCCGGCGCTCTACGATATTTCCAATCTCGATGCGGAAGGCCGCATCATTCCGGCGGATGATCCGCGTACGAAATTCAATCTCGGCAATGAGCGTTTTCATACGGATAGCTCTTTTAACGCGCTGCCGACGAAATGGTCGCTATTGCTTGCTTATGAAACGCCGGAAAATGGCGCGAATACGGAATTTGTCGATATGCGCGCGGTTTATGACGCGCTGCCGGGTGATCTGAAAACCCGCGTGCAGGGTCTGAAGGCGGTGCATGACCTTTGGGGCGCGCGGGTGAAATATGAATTTGGCGGCGCTGTCACGGATGAAATGAAGCGGATGATGCCGCCGGTGGTGCATGAACTGGTGCGCCGCTCAGCCAATGGGCGCGAGACGCTTTATATCGGCCAGCACGCCTTGCGTATTGTGGGCATGGGAGAAGCGGAAAGCGAAGCGTTGCTGGCGGAGCTCATGGCCTTTGCGACACAGCGGCAGTTTGTTTACTCCCATAAATGGCGCAAAGGCGATCTGGTGATCTGGGACAATCGCTGCACGCTTCATCGCGGCACGGATTTCAATCGCTTTGTCGACCGGCGCGATCTGCGCCGCGCCACCATCAACGAATATGGTCCGGAAACATCCGCGACCGGTGCGCTGATGGCCGACACCATACATTAAGCGCGCCTATTGCGCGGCGGGGTCTTGCGCCGCGAGTTCCGCCGCCAGCGAGTTTACATAAGCGCGAATGGACTCCGCTTCCTCCGGCGAGAGGTAATCGCGGAAGCTCGCCATGCCGTTGTCCTCCAGCGCACCGTCGATAACGATCGCCCGCCAGGCGTCGGCGTTTTGCATATAGGGCGTGCGATCAAGGTCCGGATTGGTCGGGCCGCTATGGCAAATCACGCAATAGGTGAAATATTTTTCCATCCCGACCGCGCGCTGCGCATCGGAAAAGGTTTCCGATGACGGCGCTGGAATTGGTTTGGGCGTTGCTTGCGGCGGCTGCAGCGTGGCGGCGCCATTCAGTTTGAACGCCATGACGACGCCATTCGGCGGGCGATCTTTGGCGAAAGGTGTTGGCGTGGCCATGCCCATGGAGCCGCCATAGCCGCCCAGCACCGCAACATATTGTTCGCCGTCCACGCGATAGGTCGCCGGGCCGGCCATGATGCCGCGATAGCTCTGGAACGACCACAGCAAGTCGCCCGTATCGGCGGCGCGCGCCTCAAACTCCCCATGGGGCGTGCCTTCAAAAACCAGATTGCCGCCGGTGGACAGTGTGCCGCCATTCCACGGCCAGTCCCGCTCGATGGTCCAGCGGGCTTTTTGTTCAACCGGATCCCAGGCGACAAGCTTGCCTTTCTGCATGGCGCGCATCTGCTCGCGCCGCGCCGCTACATCGCCTTGAAGCTCTTCGGATTCCGGCGGATCGGTGAAGGAAACGCCGGTGTTCCAGCGGCCTGGATGCACTTCAAAATCGTCGCTCTTTTCATAGACCAGCGGCACGGTCATCGCCGGAATGTACACGAGCCCGGTTTCGGGATTGAAACTCATCGGGTGCCAGGCGTGCCCGCCAATGCCGCCGGGCAGAATCATCTGCGGTCCATCAAGATAGCGCGCATTCGGTTTCTCGACAGGCCGGCCGGTTTCAAGGTCAATGCGCTCCGCCCAATTCTGATAGATGTAAGGCTCGGCGGAAATCAGCGCGCCGTCTTTTCGATCGACCACATAGAAGAAGCCGTTTTTCGGCGCCTGCATCAGCACCTTTCGCGCTTCGCCATTAATGACGAGATCGGCCAGCGTGATCTGCTGCGTGTTGGTGTAGTCCCAGGTTTCGCCGGGATTGACCTGATAGTGCCATTTATAGGCGCCACTATCGGGATCGACTGCGAGGATTGACGACAGGAAAAGATTGTCGCCTTCGCCATTGGAGCGATACTCATGGTTCCATGGCGCGCCATTGCCGACGCCGATAATCAGCTGGTTGAATTCTTCATCATAGACAACGGAATCCCAGACAGTTCCGCCGCCGCCAAGCGTCCACCATTCCCCATGCCAGGTGGGCAGGGCGAGCTCGGCAAGCGCCTTGTCTGACGCCGCGCCATCGGGGCCGTCAGCCGGGTTGCCGGGCACGGTGTAGAACCGCCAGACAAGATCGCCGGTCTCTGCGTCATAGGCGGAAACATAACCGCGAACGCCAAGCTCCGCGCCGGAATTGCCGATGATGATTTTGCCCTTCACGGCGCGCGGCGCCATGGTGATGGTGTAGGGCTTCGCCTGATCGACGGTGATCTCTTCCCAGATTTTTTCGCCGGTTTCGGCGTCGAGCGCGATCAGCCTGCCGTCGATTGTGCCGACATAGACTTTGCCGTTCCAGACGGCGACGCCGCGATTGACTACGTCGCAACAGGCATGGGCGGCTTTCGCCCCGATATTTTCCGGATCGAACTTCCAGAGCACCTCGCCCGTGGCCGCGTTAAGCGCCATCACTTTCGACCAGGCGGTGGAGATATACATGATGCCGTCGACGATGATCGGCGTTGCTTCCTGACCGCGGCTGGTGTCGAGCTCTACGGACCAGGCGAGGGCGAGATCGCCAATGGTTGCGTCGTTGATCTGATCGAGCGGAGAGAAACGTTGTTCTGCATAGGTGCGGCCATAGGTAAGCCAGTTATCGAGGTCTGCGCCGGCGTTTGAAAGCCGCGCCCCGTCGACCGCCGCTGCGCTTTGCGAATGTGTATTGGCCTCTATGTTCGCCGGCTCGTCCCCGGACCCGCATGCGGCCAGCGACATGAGAGCGGCCGACAGAAATAAACTTCGCTTCATAGAATTCTCCACTGACCGGCGAACGCTACAGCGTGGCGGGCGCGGCGATCAAACTTTCTGCGCGGTGAAAGCTGTCCGGCTGCGTTCATCGTAAGGAACGAATTCATTCTTGTTTCCCTACGTGCGCGCCGGTGAACTATGCTCTTATCCAAGTCTTGCGGCGCGAAGTTTTGCTGCAACGCAACAGGCGCGCCGGGCGGCGCATTTCAAGGAAGGGTATTCCATGGCGCTTGACCGGCCGTTCGATCCAGAAACCAAAATTGTGTCGCGCGCATCCCGGCCGGATGTGATCGAACGCGGATGCGACATCTGCGTTGTCGGTTCCGGCGCCTCCGGCATGTCGGCTGCAATTGAGGCGGCGCGCGCCGGGCGCAAAGTGATTTTGATTGACGGGCTGCCGTCGCTGGGCGGGCAGGCGGTGAACTCCATCATCGGCATGTTTTGCGGGCTCTACACGCCGGGCCCGGAAGGCAAACAACTGACCCATGGCGTCGCCGATGAGTTGCTGGCGGAACTTGGCGCGAGCGGCGACTTGAACGTCATTACCGGCGGCGTGATGAAAGTCGCCATGTATGACGAAGTGGCGCTCGGGCGCTGGGTGGAGAAGAAAATTCTCGACGCGGGCGTGACGCCGCTCAGCGGCGCCATCATCCGCAAGGTCAATCGCGACGGGCGGCGGATCACATCAATTGAAGCGGCCACGCGTCATGGCGATGTGCGGATCAAGGCCGACGGGTTCATCGATGCGACCGGCGATGCGGCGATAACATGGGAAGCCGGCCTTGATTGCCGCGTGCAAAAAGACGGCCAGATCTATGGCTCGCAAATGCTCGTCATCGAAAATTTCGACGACTCCAAACGCCCCGACTGGGATGAGATGGCGAAGCGCATTTTCGACAAGGGCGGCGATTACGGCATGATGCGCCGCGACGGATCTCGCTTTGCGCTATCCGGGGCGCGATGTCGCCATCGTCAATATGACTCATATTGAAACGCCGCTGGACCCTTTTGATGCGGCGGAAAAACAGATCGACGGCAAGGACCAGGCCGACCGGACGCTTGTGTTCTTGCGTAATGAATTCCCCGAAGCCTTCCGTGACGCGAAAATTCGCGCTTACGGCTTGCCGGGCATTCGCCAAACGCGATGGATTGTCGGAACCCATCACCTGACCATTGACGAAGTGCGCGCGGCGAAAAAGTTCGACGATGCGATTGCACGCTGTTCATGGCCGCTGGAGCAACATCACAATCGCGAAGGCTATGTCTGGGAGGTCTTTGACGAAGACCATGTTCACACCGTGCCGCTTGGCTCGATCACTGTCGCTGGCGCGGATAATCTTTGCGCGGTTGGCCGCTGCATCGACGCTGACTCCGCGGCGCTTTCTTCGGTTCGGGTGATGGGGCCTTGCATCGCCATGGGCGCGGCGGCGGCTCATGCGCTTGATCTTGCGGGCTCAGGCAGCGTTCATCAAATCGATATCGGCGCGCTCAAAAAACGCATCGCCGCGAATATTGAAGGCTAAATGATGCAAAGCGCGGCGAAGCCCGTCTTCGACATTTCAGCCTTCATCGACGGGAGGCGGCTGTCGTCTTTCAATATTCGCCTGATTGTTCTGTCATGGCTCATCACTTTTTTCGACGGGCTCGACATGATGATGGTCGCCTATACGGCGCCTTACATGGCCGAAGGTTTGGCGCTTGATCGCACAATGCTCGGCAATGTGTTCAGCGCCGGGCTTCTCGGCATGATGATTGGCGGCTTTGGCTTTGCCTATCTGGGCGATCGCATCGGGCGCCGTGTCACCATAATCATCGCGGCGTTCTCGTTCGGCGTGCTGACCTTCATGACTGGCTTCGCGCAGAGCTATGAACAATTGCTCGCCTATCGTTTTCTGGACGGGCTCGCGATTGGCGGCATGCTGCCACTCGCCTGGGCGCTTAATATTGAATTTGTGCCAAAGCGCATTCGCGCGACCGTGGTGACGCTGATCATGGTCGGCTATTCCCTCGGCACGACCTTCGCCGGACCGCTCACCAACTGGGTCGCGCCGGATCATGGCTGGCAAAGCGTGTATTTTCTCGCCGGGATCGGGACAATTCTTTGCGCTGCTGCGCTCTATTTCAATTTGCCGGAATCCATCCGCTTTCTGACCGCCAAGGGCGACAGGCCGGAAGAAATCGCGCGCATCGTCAAGCGGCTCGACCCGGCTGCCGATGTCGGTCCCGATACCGACTTCGTGTTGAGCGACGAACCCAAATTCAAAAAATCCTTTCGGGTGTCGCAATTGTTTGAGGGGCGTTTGTTGTTGCTGACGCCGTTGATCTGGCTCGGCTACACGATATCCACGCTCACCGTGTACCTCCATGCGAGTTGGGGGCCGATCATCCTTGAAAATCTCGATGTCGGGCGCCAGACGGCGGCGTGGGTCAGTTCCGCTTCGGCGCTTGCGGGCGCGGTCGCGGGCATGTCGCTCATGCGCTTTACCGATCGCCTTGGTCCATTCGCCATCGCCGCATTCCCGGTCGCCGCATTGCCGGTGCTGCTGGTCATGGGCACGGTCGCAATGCCGATACCATTATTCCTTTGTCTTAGCGTGCTGGCGGTGGCGCTTATTTCCGGCGGCCATTACGGCATTTTGAGCATCGCCAGCATTTATTACCCGACGGCCATCCGCGCCAATGGCGGCGGCTGGGCCACTTCGATCGCCAAATTGGGCGGCGTCGCCGGTCCGATTCTTGGCGGCGCGTTTCTGTCGAGCGGCTTGCCCGTCATCAAAATCTTTTTGTTCATGATGGCCGGTCCGATCGTGCTCGCCTTTGCCGTCATGGGCATCCGCATGGTGGTGCGCGGCCCGCAATCGAAAACGGAGGACGCTTATGTTGCAGCTGACGCCTGAAGAAGAAGCCATGGCGAGCGGCCGCGAGGGCAAGGCCGCGGAAAAGGCCATGGACCTGCTTATTCGCTACGCCAATGCGCTGGGCGCGGAGCGTTTCGTGGAAACGCAAAATGTCGCCGGGGTGCCGGGGTCTGCGCATCAATGGCTGAAGGATCAATATAAGGACCAGGGCGGCGATTACCGCGCGGTGTTTTGTAATTTCGATCTCGATGCGGATGAAACCTTCGATATTCCGGTGATGAGCGGCAATGCCTGCCACCTTCAAGGGGGCATGGACCCTGTCTTGTGGCGCGAGCAAGGCTATTCGCCCGAAGCATTCGCCAATGCGCAAAGCGACGAACGCGAAACCGCCGCGCACAACATCAAAGTCCTCAAAACCTGCACGCCTTATCTCGCCGGCAACGAACCGACATTTGGCGAGCATTGCGCGTGGATGGAAAGCTCCGCGGTGGTCTATTGCAATTCCGTGCTTGGCGCGCGCACCAATACGGAAGGGCGCGAATCCACCAGCGCCGCGATGATCACCCATCGCATTCCGGACTGGGGCTTTCATCGCGACGAATTCCGGCTTGGCAATCATCTCGTCGAGGTTGATACGCCGGTGAACGACATCTTCGAATGGGGCATGCTCGGTTATTATGTGGGCGAAATCGTGCAGGAAGAAATTCCCGTTATCGACGGCGCCATTTCAAATGCCGGGCTGACGCAGTTGAAACATTTCGGCGCGGCGGCCGCATCGTCGGGCGGCGTAGAGATGTATCACCTTGTCGGATTCACACCCGAGGCGCCGACCCGCGACAAGGCGTTTGGCGGCAACCAGATCAAAAGCCGTATTCGCTACGGGGCGGAAGAACGACGCAAGACGTATGAAAATCTGAACCTTCGCGGCAAGTCGGCGGATGTGGACTATGTCATGCTGGGCTGTCCTCATGCGGCGATTGAGCAGATCGAAGAGGCGGCGCGCCTGCTTGAGGGCAAGAAACTAAACGATGCGACGGCGCTTTGGATTTTCACCTCGCGCTATGTGAAAACACAGGCGCAGGCGAAAGGCTATGTGGACATTATTCACAAGGCCGGCGGTCTCGTCATGACCGACACTTGTTCGGCGATCGCCCAAAGCGTGCCGAAGGGTACGAAAGTCGTCGCCCTCGATAGCGCCAAGCAAACGCATTATCTGCCGGCCTTTCTCGGCATTGAAGCCTGGTTCGGCACGACGCAGGACTGCATCAACGCGGCGCTGACCGGCAAATGGCGGGGAGAATTGTCATGAGCGCCGCAGCCTTGAAAGAACCGATCATCATTCGCGGCCGCGCCATTGTGCCCGGCATTGCGGAAGCTGAAGCGCTGGTGACCCGCGAGACCATTTCCGGCTGGGGCGGCGTCAATCCGATGAAGGGCGAGATCATCGAAACCCGGCATGAGCTTGTGGGGCAGAGTTTCTCCGGCAAGGTTTTGTTGTTTCGCGGCGCCAAGGGATCTTCCGGCTGGTCGGCGATTTTCCATTTTGCGCGCCTCGCCGGGACCGCGCCGGCGGCGATGCTGTTTACGGACATGACCGCCAAGGCGGCGCTTGGCGCGGTGGTCACCCATGCGCCGACAATCACTGATTTCGACGTTGATCCGTTTTCAGTGATCGAAACCGGTGATCATGTGAAGGTCGATGGCGATCAGGGAATAGTGGAAATCTGGAAAAAATAGACGCCGGCAAACGGCGCGCATCAAAATATCTGGGAGGGTTACGATGACGACAGACGGGCAGAGTGCGCCTTTGGACAAAGTGGAAGAGGAATCCGATTTTTCCTTCCGCAAGATGAAGATCGCCTTTGCGATTCTGGTCGGCACATTGTTCGGCTCGTCGATCCTTCCTTTCATGGCGATCATGCTTTTGACTCTGCCCATGACCGAAGAATTCGGGTGGTCGCGCACGCAATTTTCCGGCGGCCTGACGGCGATGATGCTGGTTGGCGGATGTTCGGCGCCTTTCCTTGGCCGGATGGTGGACAAGATCGGCGCGCGCATGATGATCATTTGCGGCACGTTCATTGTCGGCCTGATCACCATGGCGATGTCCCGGCAGGACGGTTCGCTCTGGCAATTTTATTTCGGTTTCGCGGTGCTGGGTTTTGCAGGCACGACCGCGATCGGCTACGGGAAAATTATTGGCGCGCTCTTTAACAAGCATCGCGGCAAGGCGCTGGCGATTTTCGGCGTTGAGTCGAGCATTGCGGGCATGTTCGCGCCCAAACTCATTCAATTTCTGATTGATGGCTATGGCTGGCGCGGCATGTTTGTCGGGCTCGGCATGATTATTCTATCGGTCATCCCAATTCTTCTCTTGTTGCTGAAAGAGCCGGAGGCGCCGAAAATTCCTGATGCGGCGCCGGGCGCGGGGGCAGGGGAAGCGCCGGGCCTGACCCCGATGCAAGCCATGAAAACGCGCGACTTCTGGTTCATTCTCCTCGCCAGCGTCATCGCGATGGCGCCGGCGATGGGCCTTCAGCCGCATCTCATTCCCTTTATTCTGTCGCGCGGCATCAGCATCGATACAGCGGTGTGGATGGCGACGCTGTCGCAGTTCGCGATGGGCGTCGGGACGATTGCCGGCGGATTTCTGATGGACAAATTTGAAACCGCCAAGGTCGCGGCGCCGTTCAGCGCCATGACGGCGCTTGGCCTGTTGTTCTATTTGTTCCTGGGCGCAGGGACCATGGGCTTTTCCTTCCTGTTGCTCGCAACGATCTTCATCGGGTTTTCCGGCGGCGCCAAACGGCCAATGGGCACAGTGTTCCAGCTGCGCTTTTTCGGCTTGAAGTCTTTTGGTTCGCTTGTGGGCATCCAGACGCCGTTTCAAACATTCTGCATGGGCGTGTCGCCGCTGCTGGTGGGCATGTATTTCGACAAATACGGCAATTACGATCTGGTCTTTGTTATTCTGTCGGTCCTCATGGCGATCACCTTCCTGCTTTACTGGTTCCTCGGGAAATATCGCTTCACGCAGGATCTGACGCCGGTCGAAAGCCAGACGCCTGTGGGCGCCATGACGGGCGCGAGCGCCGCCATGAAACAGGGAGGCGCATAGTCGCTTATGACCGAAGCTTCTGCGCCTTCAAACACTACGGCGGCTCGCCCGACAGCCCAACCGCCGGTAAGTCCCGTTCGCGCATGGTGGGCGATTTTCGTCTTCACCATCGCGCTGATGTTCAACTTTCTCGATCGGCAGTTGCTGACTTTGCTGATCACGCCGATCAAGGCGGATCTCAATCTCACCGACACGCAGATCAGCATTCTTGTCGGCTTCATGTTCGTGCTGTTCTACATCAGCGTCGGCATACCGATTTCGCGTCTCGTCGATCGCGGCCCGCGCAAATGGATCATCGGCGCCGGGATCGCGTTTTGGAGCCTGATGACGGCGGCGTGCGGGCTGGCGCAGAATTTCTGGCAGCTTGCGATTGCGCGCATGGGCGTGGGCATAGGTGAAAGCTGCAACGGACCGGCGACCTATTCGATGACCGCTGACATGTTCGAGCGGGAAAAGCTCGCCCGTCCGATCTCGATCATCAATATCGGCATGGTGATGGGCTCCGGCATGGCCTTGCTGGTGGGTGGGGTGCTGATTGTCTGGCTGACAGAGCTGGGTCCGCAGACATTTCCGATCGTCGGCACGTTAAAACCATGGCAGATGACGTTCGTGATTGTCGGCCTGCCGGGCATGCTCTGGGCATTGCTCATGGTGCTGACGGTTCCTGAACCGCCGCGCAAGGACGCCGGGACCGGAGCGAAAACGCCTTCCTTCGGCAAGGTGCTCGGCTTTCTCGGATTTTGGGGCGCTGCTTTCGGGCCGATGTTCATCGCCAATGGCGTCAAGTCGATGCTCAGCTTCGGCAATGCGGTCTGGTCGCCGGCGTTTTTTGAACGCAGTTTCGGTTATGCGCCGGGCGAACCGGGGCCGATCCTTGGCGCCATTGCGCTGGTCGTGGCGCCGCTCGGGCTCATCATCGGCGGGCAGGCGGCCACCTGGCTTGCGCAAAAGGGCCATGACGACGCGAATATGCGCATCGTCCTCCTGGTTTCGATTTTCCTGGTGCCGCTCGCCATCATCTATCCGCTCGTTCCGGCGGCATGGATGGCGTTCACGCTTTATGGCGCGCTTTTGTTTCTCGGTTCGCTTGGCGCGGGGCCGGCGAACGCCGCCATCCAGACCATCACGCCGGGGCGCATGCGTGGCACGGTGTCGGCGCTTTATATCGCTGTCTTCAATGTTATGGGTTACGGCGCGGGACCGCTGATCGTTGCGTTGATGACAGACAATGTGTTCGGCGATGAAGCGATGCTCGGCGCGTCCATGGCGGCTGCGGCGGCGATCCTTGGTCCGATCGGATTGTTCCTTAGCTGGAAGGCGTTGAAGCCTTACGCGCGCGCAGTCGTGGCGGCGCGTGAGCGCAACGATTAATCATCCTCCGCATGCGAAAGCACCGGCGGAATGGTCTTGCTTCCTGCGTTGGATAGTATCAATCGGTACAATAAATAGAGTCAGAACCTATGGCGAAAAACAACACAATCACCCTCTATGATCTCAATCTGGAAACCGGCTGCACGATCAGCCCGTTTGTCTGGCGCACCAAATACGCCCTGAAACACAAAGGCTTCGAGCTTGATCTCGTGCCCAATGGTTTCACCGGCATCAAGGAATTGACCAACGGTTTTTCCGACCGGGTTCCGGTCATCGTCGATGACGGCCATTGGGTCAAAGACAGTTGGCTGATTGCGGAATATCTCGATGAAAAATATCCTGATCGGCCGATGCTGTTCGGAGATGAGAGTCAGAAAATCCTGACCAAGTTCATCGACGCGTGGATCTGGCGCGAAATCATTCGCCCATGGTTTCAGTGCTATATCCTCGACTATCACGATCTTTCGATGCCGCGCGATCAGGCCTATGTGCGTGAAAGCCGGGAGCGTTTGTTTCTTGGCGGCCGCAAGCTTGAAGAGGTGCAGGCGGGGCGTGAAGAACGCCTGCCGGAAGTCATTCCATTATTGCAGCCCTTGCGCGATCTTCTGACGGATACGCCGTGGCTTGGCGGAAAAACGCCGAACTACGCAGACTATTGCGTGCTGGCGGCCTTTTTGTGGTGCGGGTCCGTGGCGAAAATTCCGCCGCTCCATGATGATGAACCGCTGCGCGGTTATCTTGATCGCGGCTTCGATCTTTATGACGGTCTTGGCCGTCATCCGGGCATGCACACGCTGTTTGGATTGCCCAAAACCGACAAATAAGTGAGCGGGCCCAGCGCGCCGAAAGGAACCTGAAATGTTGAAAGATGTGAACGGGAAAACCGCTTTCATCACTGGCGGCGCGAGCGGCATGGGGCTTGGCATGGCGAAAGTATTCGCCAGGCATGGCATGAATGTCATCATCGCCGATATTCGTCAGAACGCGCTCGACGAAGCGATGAAGGAGTTTGAAGACACAAATTTTGCAGTTCACGCGATCAAGCTCGACGTCGCTGACCGTGATGAATGGGTCAAAGCGGTGGACGAAGCTGAGCGGGTTTACGGCGACATCCATGTGCTGGTGAACAATGCCGGTGTCGGCATCGCCGGCAAGCCGATGCAGAACTGCACCTATAAGGATTGGGATTTCAACCTGAGCGTCAATGTGGGCGGGGTCGTCAACGGTCTCGTCACGGTGCTGCCGCGCATGTTGAAACATGGCGAGCCGTCACATGTGGTCACCACCTCATCGACAGGCGGCTTTTCCGCTGTCGGCGGCGCCGGGCTTTATTGCACAGCGAAATACGCGGTCGCCGGCATGATGGAATCGCTCGCCACGGACTTGCAGGGAACGAATATCGGCGCATCGGTTTTCTTTCCCGGTCCGGTGCGCACCAGCCTTGGACAGACAACCCACGAAGTGCGCCCGGCGCATTTGCAGGATGAGGCGCCGGCGAGCACCGCGCCGCGCCGCGAAATCCCGCCCTTTGATCCGAATATTTTCATGGACCCGGAGGAAGTCGGCGAACGCGTGCTGCGCGGCATTCATCGCGGCGACCTTTTCATCATGTCGCATCCGGAATTCAGGGACGGGCTGGCCGCGCGCAACAACGCTCTGTTGCGCTCAATCCCGCAGGACCCGCCAAATCAGGCGCGCACGGATGTGGTTAAACTGTTCGGCACGCTGATCTACAACCCGATCTATGACGGACAAAAAGAAGTCCCGGCGCTTCCTGTTAGCGACGATTAATCCCGCAAGATCGTGATGATCTCATCGACTGGCGCACGGTCGGCGATGACGGCGTTTTGCGGCGCGTCCATATCCGGATAGCCAATCGACAGTCCGCAATAGAGCGTCAGTTGTTCTGGCGCGCCTAAGACCTCGCGCACGGTCTGGTGAAACACATTCCAGCTGATCTGCGCGCAAGAGCCGAGACCGGCTTCGGTCAACAGCAACATCACCGTTTGCAGATAAATGCCGAGATCGGCCCATTGCGACGGCCCGGCCTTGTTGTCGATGTAGAGAAACATCACCGCCGGCGCGCCGAAGCACTGATGGTTGTTATAGACATAGCGCAGACGCCCAGCCTGATCTTCGCGCGCGATATTCATCGCCGCATATTGCCGCTCGCCGCAATGGAAGCGGCGGCTCTCATAGGGTTCTTCCAGCGGGTCTGGGTAGATCTTGTAGATATGAGGATCGAATTGCGGCGGCACGGTGGAGCGCGCCTTCGTGGCTTCTTTCAACCTTTTCAGGCGCGCGCCGGTAACCAGGTAAACATGCCATGGCTGGATATTGCTGTTGGACGGCGCGCGCATGGCGGCCGTCAACACATCTTCCAGCAGGCTCTGTTCCACCGGCGTGTCGAGGAAAGCGCGATAGGAACGGCGTTGGTTCAGCGTTTCACGAATTGACATGCGGGCCTCAGTTTTCAGCCGCATAGCGCGCCATCGCCCGCGCATAGCTTTCGCCGTAAGGTTTTACGCCGAACCAGGTGATCACGATAGCCGCTGGCGCAAGCAGAAATGCAAGCAGCGCCATGGAATAGCGCAGCTGGTCCTCGGCGCCGAACAGATAATCCGTGAACAGCGCAATGATCAAAGGCCCGGCGGCATAGCCGACGACGTTGAACACGAATTGGTAGAGCGCGCGAACCTGGCCGCGCATTTCCGCCGGGGTCACCACTTGCAGCGCGGCGTTGCCCGGCGCGATTCCGATGGCGGCGATGAAGGTGTTGCAGCCATAAAGCACGATGGCGAGCCAGGCATTGTCGACTAGCGGATAGGCGATGGCGAAGGGCGCAAGACCAATGGAGGCGTAGAGCACGAGGCGCATATAAGCGTCATTGCGGCCGGCTTTCGCCCAGCGTTCGGAGATGAAACTGCCGAGCCACAAACCGGCGGGCGCGGTGATGAGCGAGGTGACGCCAAGCACATAGGCGATCTGCGGCGCGGTCCAGCCATAAGTGCGTATGAAGAGCGCGGGCAGCCACAAAACCGCACCGTAGGACAGCAGCACTTTCACGGCGAGAGACAAAAACATCGGGCCATAGGTGCGGCGTTCTTGTTTGAGATAGGCGAAAATCTCTTTCACCGGCAGCGCTTTCGCTTTCCCTTCGACTTTTTTCAGTTGGCCCTTGCGCTTCGGTTCGACCACCGTCGCCATCATCGCCGCGACGACAAAGCCGGGCAGGCCGACAAGAATGAACACCATCTGCCAGGGCTTCAAATCGCCGACGATCGGCAGATTGATGACGCCGACCGCGGTGATCGCGGCGATGATCGCGCCCCCGGCGAGATTGGAAACGCCCGCGCCGGCAATGAATCCGAGCGAATTAATAGCGAAAGCGCGCGGCAGTTTTTCCGGCGGGAAGCTGTCGGTGATAATCGAATAGGTGGCGGGGGCGAATGAAGACTCGCCGGCGCCGACGCCGACTCGCGCCCAGAACAAATGCCAGAAATTATTGGCGAGCCCGCACAACATGGTGGCGAAGCTCCAAAAAGCGATGCCGATCCCGATAATCATGCGGCGGCTTTTGACATCGGCGAGCCGCGCAATCGGCAGGCCGAGAAAAGCGTAGAAAAATACGAATGCAAAGCCGGTGAGCAGTGAGAATTGCGTATCGGAGAGGTTGAGGTCCGCCTTGATCGGTTCGACCAGCAGCGAAATGATCGAGCGGTCAAGCGTCGCCACCAGGAGCGCGAGCGTCAGGACGGAAAGCCCCCAATAGGCGCGCGCCGGCGACGGCCAGTCTTCCTTGTTTGCCATAATCTTTCCCTGATGCGGCGCTTTTCGCACTCGCTTGTGGGCGCGCTTCTATCCGGCGCGCATGTTGATGGTCGTCGGGTTTAGTATCGGTCCGGCATGAAGGCGCCGAATTTATTGCTCCAGCTTTTATTGTTTTCGGGATAGGAAAGCATGGATTCATTCCACGCGGCCCAGTCATTTTGCATGCGCGCGAACCGGCCGGGTTCTATTTTCTTCTTGTTGGCGCGTTCCATGGGATCGTCATCGACATTAAATAGATAGTCATGTCCTTCAATGGAGAGATATTTCCACGGACCTTCGCGCACTGCTTTTTGATCATGCGCATAATAGCGCCAGAACAATTTGCGGTCGAATGCATCGCCGCCGGTCAGCACCGGCAAAAGGCTGACGCCGTCAAAAGCGGGAGCGTCAATTTCCGCGCCCGCTGCATCCAGCATTGTGGGCAGCCAGTCCATGCTGATGGCGGTCTGGCGGGTTTCGCCGCCCTTTGCGATTTTGCCGGGCCATCGCACGATCAGCGGCGTTCTGACGCCGCCTTCCAGCAATTCGCCTTTGGCGCCGTTAAACGGCCAGGTTTTTGAAAAGCGTTCGCCGCCATTGTCTGAGGTGAACACGACAATGGTGTTTTTGTCCTGCCCGGTTTTTTTCAGCGTGGTCAACACGCGCCCAACCGCCGCATCGAGGCTTTCCACCATGCCGCGATAAATCTTCATGGAGCCGCCTTCGAAGTCGAGGCTTTCGCGCAGTGACGTCGCCGCTTCAATGTCTTCGGCGGTTTCCCATGGCCAATGCGGCGCGGTGAAATGCAGGCTAAGCAGGAAGGGCGCATCATTGGCGCTCATGCGCGTGATTTCCTGGCTCGCATGGTCTGCGAGCAGATCAGTCAGATAGCCGACTTCTTCGATTGGCGTTTCACCATCCCAAAGATCGCGCGTTTCCTCGCCGTTTAAAATGAAACTGTGACGGAAATAGTCGACGCCGCCGGTCTTGATCCCCCAGAAGGTTTGATAGCCATGATCAAGCGGTCCCGATTTATGGATGCCGCTTAAGTGCCATTTGCCCACAAGCGAGGTCTGATAACCGGCTTTCGCCAGCAGTCCCGGCATTGTTGCGCCGCCGGCGGGAAGCTCGTGTTCGCTATCGATGCCGAGCGGTTCTTCGGCGCCGACAGGAAGACGGTATTGATAGCGGCCGGTGATCAGGCCGACGCGGGTCGGCGAGCACACGGAAGAGTTCGCATAGGCGTCGGTGAAACGCATGCCCTGTCGCGCCAGCTTGTCGAGATTTGGCGTTGCGATGTCGCTGCGGCCGTAACAGCCTAGATCGCCCCAGCCGAGGTCATCCGCCATGATGAACAGGAAGTTTGGCCGGCCACCCTGTTTGGCGCGCGCTACGGCGGGGAGGGCGGCCGCAGCGGCGGTCGTCGCCAGAAACCGGCGCCGGTCGAACGTCGATGCTTGGCTCATCGCGGAGGTCCCTCATCATGGCGGGTTTTGACTGTCAGCGTATCAAACCCGGCGGCAAAGGGCATGCGCCATATGGGAAGCTCGATATGAACCTGTGCGCAGGCTCGGACCATCCCGGCGAAAGATGGGAAAATTCGTACACAAATCAAATTTCCGTGCGCTGGCCCGGCGCGCGGATCGGATGGAACGACGCCGCGGCGATGCGTGGCAATGGCGAAGATTATTCAGTCGCCATTGGCGAATTCTGGCGGGAGGCCCGAAAACCGCGCTGCGGATGAAATTTTGACGCTGATTAAGCGCTATTTTCTTCTGCAAACGAGCCAGTTTGTCGCCTTTGCGACAATTATTTGGAAGAAAACTCTATAGGATTCGAAGGGTTTTCGGAGCCATTGGCGCTATTCTCCCCCTGCGTCCGGTTCCGGCAACATCTCTCTAAGTGGGGGCTGGCCGAGGCGACTTGCGGCTGCCAGCCCCCACGACCAACCCCTGTTTTTTCGCATCCGCAGCAAACCGGTTGATTTGAGGCGCGCACCCTGCACAAATCACGGCTGGATCATTTCGCGCCTCGCGCCTCCAGGGAAAGAGTTAGTCCATGAAAAGTCCGCAAAGTCTCATCCGTCCTGCCGCCGCTGCCTTCGCCGTGGCTGCCTTCGCCGCTGCGCCGGCCTTCGCGCAGCCCTCTGACCGCGCGGTCGAGATCGCTCATAAATATGTGATCGTCGATGGTCATGTGGATGCGCCCTCGACGGTTGCGGATGGCGGCGGCGATCTCGCCACCGGCGCCAAGACGGTTGATTTCGATTTTGACCGGGCGCAAGCGGGCGGGCTCGATGCGCCGTTCATGTCGATCTATGTCGCGGCTGAGTATGAAGAAAAGGGCGGGGCGAAAGCGCGCGCCGACGTCATGATCGGCTTGATGGAAGGGGTCGCAGCGCTTTATCCTGATAAATTTGAAATCGCCTACACCCCGAAAGACGTGCGCCGGATTTTCGCGGAGGGTAAAATCGCCATGCCGCTGGGCATGGAAAATGGCTCGCCCATCGAAGGCGACCTGGTCAATCTGAAACATTTCTACGATCGCGGCATTCGCTACATCACGCTCGCCCACTCCCAGGCAAACCACATTTCGGACTCGTCCTATGACGACAATAAAAAGTGGGGTGGTTTGTCGCCTTTCGGCTTTCAGGTCGTGCGCGCGATGAACGATCTCGGCATTATGGTTGATGTCAGCCATTTGTCAGACGCAGCGATTGAAGACGTGCTGGCGACCACGCGCGCGCCGGTCATCGCGTCGCATTCTTCCCTGCGCCATTTCACGCCCGGCTGGGAGCGCAATCTTCCTGACGAACTTGCGACCAAGATTGGTGAAAATGGCGGCGTGATCATGATCGCCATCGGCTCCACTTTCCTCAATGAAACCGCGAATAATTACAGCAAGCCGGCGGAGGCTGCGCGCAATGCGGAGCAGAAACGGCTCGGTCGCAAAATGACGGATTCGGAACAGGCGGCGTTTCAGGCCGCGTGGATGGCGGACCATCCTTACCCGTTTGCGACACTCGATCAGGTGCTTGACCATATTGACCGCGCGGTGGAGCTCGCCGGCATCGATCATGTGGGGCTCGGCACGGATTATGACGGTGTCGGCGATACGCTGCCCATCGACCTTAAAGATGTCTCGACCTATCCGGTGTTGATCGACGGGCTTTTGGCGCGCGGTTATGATGAGACTGCGATTGAAAAAATTCTCGGCGGCAATTCGCTGCGGGTTTGGGAAGAAGTGGAAAGCGCGCGCAATAAAAAGCGCCGTTTCTAATAAAGGTTCCGCCGTCAGGATTGAGTCGATAGCCGCTAGCGCAATCGAGAATTTTATTCAAACCTGACGGCGATCGGCGCCGGAATGGCGCGCTCATTTTGAGACTCGCGAAACACTTTTTCGCGCCGTCGTTATTTTTTTCAACATTCGAAAAATTCCCTTTGCGTCATTCAATCGCCATGTTGTTTATGGAGCTTGAGATTGATGGCCGTGTCCATGTGGTCCCGGCCATTTCAATTTTTCGATCTATCAAAGGGGAAGAAAATGTTCGAGGGCGCCCGCGACTTGTCGCTGCTGGCAGAAATCAAACATCACGTTGACCTTCATGGCTTCGGCTCCGTCATCATTGATGACCATGTCGCTATTGGCCTTTCCAACCATGCGTCCGGTTCGGATGCGACCAGCGCCAGGCCTCTTCGACAGACCATCGTCAGGGTGAAATCTCTGGAAGAAGCGCGCTGCGCCATCGGCTGTTGCTGCGAGCGCGCGGCGCACTGAACAGGCGCCAAATTCTGTTGCATGGCGCTGCCGGAAGGCTAGGCTCCTGCCAAGAGGAGACAGCTCATGACGACTTTGAAAAACAAAACCCTGTTCATCACCGGCGCGAGCCGTGGCATCGGTCTGGCGATTGCGCTCAGGGCCGCGAAAGATGGCGCCAATATCGCCATTGCGGCGAAATCCGCCGAACCGCACAAACATCTGCCCGGCACGATTTACACCGCCGCCGAGGAGATTGAGGCGGCGGGCGGCAAGGCGCTGCCGATCGTTTGCGACATTCGCTATGAAGACCAGGTCGAGGCGGCGGTTGCGGCGACCGTGGAAAAATTCGGCGGCGTCGATATTTGCGTGAACAATGCGTCGGCGATTTCCCTGACCGGCACGGAATCGACGGAAATGAAGCGCTGGGACCTGATGCATTCCATCAATGCCCGCGGCACGTTTCTGGTTTCCAAGACCTGCATTCCGCATTTGAAAAAGTCCGACAATCCGCATGTGCTGATGCTGTCGCCGCCGCTCGACATGTCGCCGAAATGGTTCGCCGGTCACACCGCCTACACCATGGCGAAATATGGCATGTCCATGTGCGTGCTTGGCATGGCGGCGGAATTCAAGAATGACGGCATCGCCTTTAACGCGCTCTGGCCGCGCACGGCCATTGCAACCGCTGCCGTTAAATTCGCATTGGGCGGAGAGGCGATGATGCAGGCCTCGCGCAGCGTCGATATTCTTTCCGACTGCGCGCATCTGATCTTCACCAAGACGGCGAAAGACTTCTCCGGCAATTTCATCATCGACGACAATTTCCTTTATGAAAACGGCGTCAAGGATTTTGAAAAATACCGTGTCGACCCGAGCAAGCAGCTTGCGCCTGACTTCTTTGTGCCCGACAGCGCAACCCCGCCGCCGGGCGTCGCCGAAACACTGATGAAAGGCATGCTTGGTTAATTCATGCGGGTTCAGTCGCTGCATCTTCATCCGGTCAAGGGAATGCGCGCCAGCAATGTCGCGCAGGCGCGCATCGAGGCGCGCGGGCTTGCCGGCGACCGGCGCTGGCTAGCGACCGATGAGCAGGGCGGATTTTTGACCCAGCGCACGGCGCCCGCCCTGGCGCGGATAGATGCGGCGGTGATTGAGGGCGTGCTGCGCCTTAGCAAGGGCGATCGGTCAATCGAATTGGCGGCGCCGTCCGGCCAACGCCGTCAGGTTACCGTGTGGAACGACACGGTTGACGCGGCGGATGCGGGCGACGAGGCCGCGCGCTGGCTCAGCGATGCGGTCGGACGCCCGGCGCGGCTTTTTTATGGATGAGGCTGCCGCGCGCGCCACATCCGGGCGGTGGGGACCGCAACGCCCGGTCAGTTTCGCTGACGCTTATCCAATCCTGATTGCGAACAAGGCGTCGCTTGATGCGCTGAATGAAGCGATCATCGCCAATGGCGGCGAAGCGGTTCCCATGTCGCGCTTTCGCCCGAATATTGTCGTTGAGGGCGCCGATCCGTGGGCGGAGGATTTCTGGAAAGCGATCAAGATTGGCGGGGTGGAGATTGATGTCGTCAAACCCTGCGACCGCTGCATCGTCACCACGCTCGATCCGGCGACGGGCGAGAAAACCGGGCGCGAGCCGCTAAAGACGCTGCATAAAATACGGCGTTCCGTACATCCCGATTTGCCGAATGTCGTGCTGTTTGGCTGGAACGCCGCCCCGCGCGGGGAAGGCGAAATCGCCATTGGCGATGCGGTCGAGATTATTGAAGCCCGCCCCGAGGGCTGGCCGCTCGCCCCGCTCGACTAGTGATGATGGTGATGCGGTTCGGTATTGATCTTGCCGCATTTGCCGCATTTGATCACTGCGCCATGGGCGTCGTGATGGCCGACATTGACCAGTAATTTTGTCTTGCAGCCGCCGCAGCGATAGGTCTCATCGCCGCCGCCTTCGCGCAGGGGTTTTCCGGCGGTGTGCTGTTCGACATCGACGCCTTTGGCGCGTTCCGGGTCGACGATGATCATGTCAAATTGCGGCATGGGCTGATCCTTTGTTTCACGCCGAGTGAAAGCCTATTCTGCGCTCTGACGCAACAGCAGTTCGTACCAGGCCGCGCCGCGCGCCAGATATTCAATGGAAATGCGCTCGTCATTACCGTGAATGCGGGCGAGGTCGTCGCTCTGATAGATAAAGGGCGTGAAGCGATAATTGTCGTCGGCAAGGCCGATATAGTGGCGGGTGTCCGTGCCCTGCAGGGTGAGAAAGGGCGCCGCCGAAACCGGGCCGAACACGGTTTGCGTGGCGGCTTCGATTGCGCCATAGCCCGGCGATTTCGTCGAGGCGGAGGGGCTCGGTTCGCGCCCGCCCACCGCCTCAACGCTGACGCGGTCATCGTTGATCAGGCGGATGGCGCGTTGTTTCACCGCTTCAACATTGTCGCGCGGATGAATGCGGTAATTGACCAGCGCCGATGTCTGCTGCGGGAGGATGTTCACCTTGGCGCCGCCATTGATGATGGTCGCGGCGGTTGTGGTGCGCAGCGCCGCCGCTGTCGTCGGGTCTTTGGCGAGTTGGGCTTTAAGAAGCGGCGCGGTCAGCCAGAGATTGGCCAAGGCCATGCGTTGAGTGAACGGCATTTCCGCAGCGATGGCGTGGAGGAAAGCGACCATATTGTCGTCAATCTCCAGCGGATAGGGACTGTCGGTCACCGCGACCACCGCGCGGGCGGCGATGCTGACAGCTGTGTCTTCTCGCGGCGCCGAGGAATGACCGCCATCGGCGTGCGCTGTCAGGCGCAAAGTGGTCGAGCCTTTCTCGCCGGTTGAAATCAGTGCGACCGGAGAGGCGATGCCGGGGATCAGGCCTTGCGCCAGCCCTGAGCCCTCATCCAGCGTCCATTCGAAATGCACCCCGCGTTCTTTCATTAGGTTCGCGATTGCGCCGGCGCCGGCAAAACCGCCAAGTTCTTCATCATGGCCGAACATCAAATAGATGTCGCGCGACGGCGCAAATCCTTCTGCAGCGAGGTGCTCGACGGCTTCCATAATGGCGATGAGCTGGCCTTTATTGTCCATGGCGCCGCGACCCCAGACCGCGCCATCGTGAATGGCGCCGGCAAAGGCGGGGCTGGTCCACAAACCCTCCGTACCCGTTTCAACCGGCACAACATCAATATGGGCGATCAGCGCAATCGGCTTCTTCTCGCCGTCGCCCGCCCATTTATAGAGGAGCGAATGACCGCCGACGGTTTCGCGCGTCAAGACGCGGTGGGCCGCCGGATAGGCGGTTTCGAGAAAGTCCGCGAAAGCGCTGAACGCAGCATCGTCAGGCGGCGTCTGCGTGTCCCAGGAGATCGTCTTGATCTGAATGGCGCGCGATAGCCGTTCGGCGATTTCCATACCGTCATAGGGCGCGTATGCGGCGTAAAGCGCGGGCTGATTTGACGGCGCGGACAACATCAATGTGCGGGCGACAAGGATCAGTATGAGGAACGCAATCGCTCCTGTTACACTCAACACAACTTTTTTATCATTACTGCATCCTGAAACTGCACCCGGTGATGTTATGCGTGGCGCGGGCGCTGACGTCGAGATCGCGAACTGCTTTGGAAGCCATTTCCAAAGCCCCCTCACGCCGATATGATCAGCCCATGACCACCTTACTTTACACCCACGCCTCATTCGGCGCCCATGAAACGCCGCCGGGCCATGTTGAGCATTCCGGCCGCTATGGCGCGGTTGAAAAAGCGCTGGCGGGCGAAGACTTCGCCGCGCTGGAACGGCGCGTCCCGCCGCGCGCCAATGCCGGGCAGGTCGAGCTGGTGCATCCCGAACGTTTCCGCGAGCTCATCGAAGACAACGCCCCGAGCGAAGGCCTCGCGCAGTTCGATGCGGACACATTCGCCGGGCCCCATTCGCTGGATGCGACCTTGCGCGCGGCGGGCGGCGCCTGTGCGGCGGTGGATGCGCTTTATGCGGGCGAAGCGAAGAACGCCTTTGTCGCGGCGCGCCCGCCGGGCCATCACGCCGAGCCGGAGCGGGCCATGGGCTTTTGCCTGTTCAACGGCGCCGCGATCGCCGCCCTTCATGCGCGCGCGGCCCATGGGGCGAAGCGTGTCGCGGTGGTGGATTTCGACGTCCATCACGGCAATGGAACGGAAGCGGCCTTCTGGCATGACGAACACGCCTTCTACGCCTCCTCCCACGAATATCCGCAATATCCCGGAACGGGACGCGGCTCGGACCGGGGCGCTTTTGACAATATCGCCAATGCGCCGATCGCCGGCGGCGAGGGGAGCGAGGCTTTCCGCCGCGCCTGGGGCGACATTTTGCTGCCGGCATTGTCCGATTTCGGGCCGGAGCTGATCGTGATTTCCGCCGGATTCGACGCCCACCGGGCCGATCCCCTGGGCGGGCTGCAGCTCACCGAGGCGGATTTCGCCTGGGTCACAAGGGAACTTGCCGGCGTCGCCCGGGACAAGGCCGCCGGAAGGCTGGTCTCCCTGCTCGAGGGCGGTTATGACCTGACGGCTCTGGGGGCGAGCGCCGCCGCACATGTCAAAGCCTTGATGGAAGTGTGAAAACCACGTCATAAGGGCGGCGGGTAAAGCAGTAATCTCATGACTGGACGCATCATCACCGCACGCCACGGGCGGCCCGATCTCTCCCGTGATGTCACCATCACGGCGCGCGAATATGGCGACTGGTGGGCCCGCTATGATGAAAGCGGCCTGCACCCCGATGAGCGCCCGCCCGAAAGCCTGATAGCCATCGCCCGCAGCGCCAAGACGGTGCTTTCCTCGACCCTGCCGCGCGCCATCGAGACCGCGGCCCAAGCGACCGGCGGCGCCCGCGACGTGCCCGCCGACCCGATGTTTGTGGAAGCGCCTTTGCCGCCGCCGCCGCTGCCTGATTTTCTGAAATTAAAGCCCGGCCCGTGGGGCGTCGTTTCGCGCATTTTCTGGCTGCTGGGCTACGCCCCGAACGGCATAGAACGGCGCGCAGAGGCATGGGCGCGCGTGGCCGAGATTGTCACGCGCCTCGAAATGCACACCGCGAAGGGCGACGTGTTGCTTTGCGCCCATGGCTATCTCAACTGGATGATCGACCGACAGCTCCTGCGTGATGGCTGGACCCGCACAGAACGCGATGGCGGCAACCGCTATTGGTCATGGCGCATCTATGAACCGCCCGGCGCCAAGCGCACGGTCGGCGCGGAAGTCGCGGCGGAATAGGGCGCAGCGGCGCGCATGACGCGCCGGCGTTTTCTTGTGCGCCGCTTCAACCGGGCGGCGGACGTTTCAGCACATTAAGAGCCAATGAAATCCATTCAAACATTCTACGCGCAGTTTCCCGCCATCGCAGATTACGCCGCGCCGCTCTCGGCCCTGACCGCGCTGCTCGGCGTCGCCATACTCGCCTTCATCGCCAATCTCGTCACCCGCAGCATCATCATCGTCGCGATCCGGCGCCTGCTTGAGCGCACTAAGTCGGAGCGCGACGACATTCTTGTGCGCCGCCGCGTCTTTGTGCGCCTGTCGCAGCTTGCGCCGGCCTTTGTCATCTACGCTCTGGCGCCGCTGGCGCTGGGCGACTATCCCGCGCCCGCCGCCTTCGCAGTGAAGCTCAGCCTTGTCTACATGATCGTCGTCGGCGTGCTTTTCGTGGACGGGCTGGTCAATGCGGGACTTGAGATTTACCGCACCTTCCGGATCTCGCGCGACTTCCCGATCACCAGCTTCGCGCAGGTCGCCAAGCTCATCCTCTATTTCCTCGGCTTCATCGCAACTCTGTCGGTGCTGCTGGGCGAGTCGCCGATGACCTTTATCGCCGGGCTTGGCGCGCTGGCGGCGGTGTTGATGTTCGTCTTCAAGGACCTCATTCTGGGTCTTGTCGCCGGCATTCAGCTTTCCGCCAACCGCATGGTCGCGGTCGGCGACTGGATCGAAATTCCAGGCTTCGGCGTTGACGGCGACGTCATCGAAATTGCGCTGACCACGGTGAAGATCCGCAATTTCGACAAGACCATCACCACCGTGCCGACACAGGCGCTGATCAATGACAGTTTCAAAAACTGGCGCGGCATGCAGGAGACCGGCGGACGGCGCATCAAGCGTTCGATCTATGTGGATGTCTCCTCGATCCGTTTCTGCGATGAGGAGATGCTGGCGCGCTATTCCAAGATCCAGCACATCGCCGGCTATATCGACGAAAAACGCCGCGAAATCGCCGAGCATAATGATCAGGCCAAGGTCGACCGCTCCGTGCTGGTCAATGGCCGCCACCTGACCAATATCGGCACCTTCCGCGCCTATATCGAAGCCTATCTGCGGGGCCATCCGAAAATCTCGACGGAGCTGACCTTGCTGGTGCGCCAGCTACAGCCAACCGCCCATGGCCTGCCGATCGAGCTTTACGTGTTCACCAACGACACCAACTGGATCAATTATGAAGGCATCCAGGCGGATATATTCGACCACATCCTCGCCGCCGCGCCGGAATTCGATTTGCGCATCTTCCAGGAACCCACCGGCGCCGACGTGAAAGCGCTGGGCGCGAAGGGGTAGGGTTTTAACCCGGCGGTTTTCGCCGCGTAAAACTTTTTGAGTCTTTTGACCGTGCCTCAATCCGTGGTCCAATGCGCACGGAATATTATCATCAGACTCAACTGCATGTTTTACGTCTAAAATTGCTGCATTGCACTAACGCGCCGCGCTGCAAACGAAACCCAGTCTCATTTCCCGCAATGAAACGCGCGCTGTAAAACCGGCGCGCTTTTTTAATGTTTTCGCGCCGCGCCGCGCGCTTGATCCTGGTCAAGAACGGCGCGGTGTTTCCTGCTATTTTTGCACTGCAGTCATGATCGATTCCGTCGATATGCGGTATCGAGTGACAACCGATTCGAAACCTCTACTGTCGCCTTCACACGAGCTGCGTATGGAGTTCGTAACCCATTTTTCACGGAGGATTATTGTGACCCGGACAATTAAACTCGGCCTTGTAACCGCCTCTGCTATGGCTTTGGTGTTGAGCGCATGCGGCAACGAAACCAGCGCGCCCGCTCCTGAAAAAGGCGCGGCGTCCGACATGGCGGAAACCCCTGCGGCGCATGGCGATATGGCCGCCGACGCGGCGCCCGCCAGCGCTGCCGCCGCCCATGCCGGCGCGCCGAAACCGAACCAGTTCTGGTGGCCTGAACAACTCGACCTCAGCCCGCTTCGCCATAACAAGGCGGTGTCCGATCCCATGGGCGGCGACTTCGATTATGCGGCGGAGTTTGAAAAGCTCGATCTCGCGGCGGTGAAAGCCGACATTGAAGCGGTGATGACCGATTCGCAGGATTGGTGGCCGGCCGATTATGGGCATTACGGACCATTTTTCGTGCGCATGACCTGGCACGCCGCCGGCACCTACCGGATGTATGACGGTCGCGGCGGCGCGGGCGGCGCCCAGCAGCGCTTCGAACCGCTCAATAGCTGGCCAGACAATGTCAGCCTCGACAAGGCGCGCCGTCTGTTATGGCCGGTGAAGCAGAAATATGGCCGCGCCATTTCATGGAGCGATCTGATGGTGCTGACCGGCAATGTCGCGATGGAATCCATGGGCTTTAAAACCTTTGGTTTCGCGGGCGGGCGCGCCGATGATTGGGAAGCCGATCTGGTCGATTGGGGCCCGGAGGCGGAAATGCTCGCGGGCGATCGCTTCCATGGCAACCGGGAACTCGCCAAACCGCTGGCGGCGACCCAGATGGGCCTCATCTATGTCAATCCGGAAGGCCCGAACGGCAATCCCGATCCGCTGGCGGCGGCGAATGATATTCGTCAGGCGTTTCGCGGCATGGCGATGACCGATGAGGAAACCATTGCGCTAATCGCGGGCGGCCACACTTTCGGCAAGGCCCATGGCGCGCACAAGCCCGATGAGTGTCTCGATGTTGAACCCGCTGCGGCCGGCGTTGAAGCGCAAGGCCTTGGCTGGACCAACAAATGCGGGACCGGCTCCGGCGCGGACACGATCACCAGCGGGCTTGAAGGTTCATGGACGATGAACCCGACCGAATGGACGCACCAATATTTCGGCAATCTGTTCAACTTCGAATGGGAGCAGACGCGCAGCCCGGCCGGCGCGGTGCAGTGGATTCCAACCGAAGAAGCCGCCGGACAATTGGCGCCCGACGCCCATGATCCGGACAAACGTCACGCGCCGATCATGTTCACCACCGACCTCGCGCTGAAAATGGATCCGGAGTTTCGCAAAGTCTCCGAGCGCTTTTACGAGAACCCGGAAGAGTTCGAGCTCGCTTTCGCCAAGGCGTGGTTCAAACTGACCCACCGGGATATGGGCCCGCGCGCCCGCTATATCGGGTCGGAAGTCCCGGCTGAAGAACTGATCTGGCAGGATCCGATTCCGGCGGTCGACCACGCGCTGATCAATGCGCAGGACGCCGCAGCGATCAAGGCCGACATTCTCGCTTCTGGTCTTTCCGTGCCTGAACTGGTCCGGACCGCATGGGCCTCGGCCTCCACATTCCGCGGCACCGACATGCGCGGCGGCGCCAATGGCGCGCGCATCCGCCTTGCGCCGCAAAAGGATTGGGCGGTGAACAATCCGGGCGAACTCGCAAAAGTCCTTCCGGCGCTTGAGAAAGTGCAAGCAGACTTCAACGCCGCGCAGACCGGCGGCAAGAAAGTCTCCCTCGCAGACGTCATCGTGCTTGGCGGCAATGCGGCGATCGAGAAGGCGGCGAAAGATGCGGGCCAGACGGTCTCCGTGCCGTTCACGCCGGGTCGCATGGACGCCTCGCAAGCGCAGACCGACGCGGCTTCATTCTCCGTGCTCGAACCGTCAACGGATGGCTTCCGCAACTATCTTGGTGGTGCGGACGGATCGCCGGCGAAGTCGCTGGTCGACCGGGCGAGCCTGCTCACGCTCACCGTGCCTGAAATGACCGTGCTGGTCGGCGGCCTGCGGGCGCTTGATGCGAATGCTGACGGCTCCGATCATGGCGTGTTCACCACGCGTCCGGGCGTGCTGACGAATGACTTCTTCGTCAACCTGCTCGACATGTCCACCAAATGGGCGCCATCGGGAAGCGGCGATTATATTTTCGAAGGCCGCGACCGCCAGAATGGCGATCTGAAATGGACCGCGACGGAAAACGATCTGGTCTTCGGTTCCAATGCGGAGCTTCGCGCTGTTGTCGAAACCTACGCCTTCACCGGCGCGGAAGATAAGTTCACGAAAGACTTTGTCGCCGCCTGGACCAAGGTGATGAATCTCGACCGCTTCGACGTGAAGTAACCGAACGGGCGACGGCTTCCGGTTGGAAGCTGCACGAAAACAAGCGGCGTTTCAGGGAGACCTGAGGCGCCGTTTTTTTGGCCGCGCGGGGAGGCGGGCGAGGGCCATTAACCGTCCACCCCTTGCCTAATTGCTGCATTGCGGTAAGACCCGCCAATGTTGACGATTACCAATCTCGATTTCCGCGTTGAGGCGCGCCCTTTGTTTGAGGGCGCGAGCGCCCAGATTTCGTCCGGCTGGAAGGTCGGGCTGGTGGGGCGCAACGGCGCCGGCAAGTCGACATTGCTGCGCCTCATCCGCGAGGAAATCGCCAATCCCGCCGCCGACAGCGCCATCCGCATGAGCGGCAAGGCGTCGCTTGGCTGGGTCGCGCAGGAAGTTGCGCCGACGGACGAGACCATTCTTGAGGTCGTGCTCGCCGCCGATCATGAGCGCCATGCGCTGATGGCCGAGGCTGAGACCGCCGAAGACCCCATGCGCATCGCCGACATTCACACGCGCCTCATCGACATTGACGCCTGGTCGGCGGAATCGCGCGCCGCCGAAGTGCTGAAGGGCCTCGGGTTTTCCGAAAGCGATCTCTCCCGCGCGACGCGCGAATTTTCCGGCGGCTGGCGCATGCGCGCGGCGCTGGCGGGCATCTTGTTCGCCGAGCCGGATCTGCTGCTGCTCGACGAGCCGACCAACTATCTCGATCTTGAGGGCGCGGCCTGGCTCGAAACCTATATCAAGAAATATCCGTATACGGTGCTCATCGTTTCGCACGACCGCGAATTGTTGAACCGCTGCGTCACCCACACCATGGCGCTTGAGCACAAACAACTGACAGTCTGCCCCGGCGGTTATGATGCGTGGCTTAAACTGCGCGCCGCGAAAGTCGCGCAACTCGAAAGCCAGCGTTCCAAACAGGACGCGGAAAAGGCGCATTTGCAGGCCTTTGTTGACCGCTTCCGGGCCAAGGCGTCGAAGGCCCGTCAGGCGCAGTCGCGGGTCAAGAAGCTGGAAAAGATGCAGGACGTGTCGATCCCGCTGGCCGAGCGCACGACGCCGTTCCATTTTCCCGCGCCGAAAGACCCCTTGTCGCCGCCCATGCTGCATCTCGCCGGCGCCGATCTCGGTTATGGCGAGGATGCGCTGATCCTGTCGGATGTTGATTTGCGCGTTGACCCGGAAGACCGCATCGCGATTGTCGGCGCCAATGGGCAGGGCAAGACGACGCTGGTCAAATCCATCGCCGGTCGCTTGAAGCTGTTGGGCGGAGAGCTGACGGCGCCGCGTTCGATCCGCATCGGCTATTTTTCGCAAGACCAGCTCGACGAATTGACGCTGGGCGACACCGTGCTCGACCATGTCCGCCGCGCCCTGGCGAAAGATACGCCCGTGGGCAAGCAGCGCGCAAAGGCCGCGCAAATGGGCTTTTCCCATGAAAAAGTCGACACCAAGGTTGAAAAGCTTTCAGGCGGCGAGAAAGTGCGTTTGCTGCTCGGGCTGATGTCGCTCGATGCGCCGCATATTTTGATCCTCGATGAGCCGACGTCTCACCTCGACATCGACAGCCGCGAGGCGCTGATTTACGCGCTCAATGATTATGAAGGCGCGGTGCTGCTGATCACTCACGACGTCTTCCTCGCGGAAGCCACCGCCGATCAGCTCTGGCTGGTGAAGGACGGCGAGGCGAAACCTTACGCCGGCGACCTCGACGATTACCGCGCGCTGATTACGCAGGCGGATAAGAGGGCTAAGGCCGCGGCGTAAGCGAGCGCTCGCTTCGCCTTCATCCTGAGGAGCAAAAATTTCTTCGCCCTTCGAGACGGCCTAACGGCCTCCTCAGGATGAAGAAATTTTTGTGTCTCGAAGGATCGAAGGCGTCTGGCCCAGCACTCAGATGACTCTAAACCACCTGTCCCGCGGCCCATCCTGACGACCACGCCCATTGAAAATTATAGCCGCCGAGCCAGCCGGTGACGTCGACCGCTTCGCCGATGAAATAGAGCCCCGGCGTTGCTTTCACTTCCATGGTCTTTGACGACAGCCCATCCGTGTCGATGCCGCCCAGCGTCACTTCCGCCGTGCGCCAGCCTTCGCTGCCCGCCGGTTTGACGCGCCATTGTTTTACGGCGTCGGACAAGACTTTCAGCTTTTTGTCGGAGGCGTCGCCGATCCGGCCTTCAAGACCGGCGCGCGCCGCCGCCGCATCGGCGAGGCGCTTGGGCAGCAATTCGGCGAGCACGGTCTGCGGCGCCAGCTTGCCTTTGGTCTGCCGCGCTTCGCGCAATCGGGCGAACGCATCAACATCCGGCGCGAGATCAATGGTGATGTCATCGCCTTCGCGCCAATAGGATGAAATCTGCAGGATGCAGGGGCCCGAGATGCCGCGATGGGTGAACAGCAGGGCTTCGCGGAACGCCGCGCCATTGCACGAAACGCTCGCTTGCGTGCTGACGCCGGACAGCGCTTTCATTTCCTCTAGCAATTCGCCAGTGAAGGTGAGGGGAACCAGCGCCGGGCGCGGCTCGATAATCTCAAGGCCGAATTGTCTGGCGATGCGATAGGCGAAGTCGCTCGCGCCCATTTTCGGGATCGACTTGCCGCCCGTCGCAATGACCAGCGACCGGCAAGTGAGCGCGCTGTCATTCGCCGACAGCTTGAACCCGTCGGCGGTCTTGTCGACGGCGCCCAGATGGGTCTCCATGCGCATTTCCACCTTGGCGTCGCGGCAATCATCCACCAGCATCGAGATGATGTCTTTCGACGTCTCATCACAGAACAACTGGCCCAGCGTCTTTTCGTGATAGGCGATGCCGCGCGCCTCGACCCGCTTGATGAAATCCGCCGGGCGATAGCGCTTCAGCGCCGATTTGCAGAAATGCGGATTGTTCGACAGGAAATGTTTCGGCGCGGTGTTCACATTGGTGAAATTGCAGCGCCCGCCGCCGGAAATGCGGATCTTCTCGCCGGGGTGTTCTGCATGATCGACCAGCAGAACCCGGCGCCCGCGCCGGCCGGCCTCAATCGCGGCCATCATGCCGGCGGCGCCTGCGCCAATGACTATCACGTCGAAATCTGTATGGGGGGAATTGCTCATGGGCGAGGTCTTATGCGGTTGCGGTCGGGGAGGATAGGGCGACAAGCACCTTGCCATGGCCCGCCGGGGCCCGCTAAACATCGCTCATGGCCAAAGCACCCAATGACATCGCCGCCCTTTCTTTTGAAAAAGCGCTCGCCGAGCTGGAAGAGATCGTCTCCAAGCTCGAAAGCGGGCAGGCTGCGCTAGAGGATTCCATCGCCCTTTATGAGCGCGGCGCCGCGCTCAAGGCGCATTGCGAGAAGACGCTGAAATCCGCCCAGGAAAAGATCGAGAAGATCGTGGTCGGAAGCGACGGCAAGCCGAAAGCGTCAAAAGCCAGCTTTGAGTAGAGCGCGGACGTTTTGCGGCGCGCCCTGCTGACCCTATTTGATCACAAATGACACATTGGTAAGCCGATTTTTACGGCAATGGTCCTGCATCGGAGTTGGGTCTTTCAATCTCCATTCCGCCATGGCGCTCAGCACGGAGTCGCTGAATCGGCCGGCGGGGACTTCGGATAGAATTCGTACGCCATTGGGCGTCAGGCCATCATCGAGGTGATAGCCGATCAAGACCGCGCCCACATAGCCTCGATTAAGGGCGTCGGAAGGGTATTTGGGAATCGGGCGGTTTTCCCACACGTCATTGCAGACGACATCCGCATTGAGTGGCGAACCTTCTATCGACGGTTTTTCAGCTACTTCACTCTCGGGAATATCGCGTTCATCAAACCCTTCGGAACTAAAAAGCGCAGCCGTCGCTACTCGCCAGGCCAGAACTTTGGCGAATACATCATCAAAATCTTCGATGCTTTTTTGAGACGGAAACAATGCGCTGGCGTTGCGGAGTATTTCAATCGCTGTGATCAAGTTCGCTTCTCTGCGAGGTTTAAGCATGACATAGGAAGCGCCCTGCAAGACCATAGCCGAAGCACGAAGGCGGTAATTGTCAGGCAGCACGATGGTGATATGGGTTTGTGCGCGGCCGGCGCTCTGCTTGCCATGCTCATATCGTTTATTTTCCAGATCTGAGGTGGCGAGTTCAAGCCACATTCTAACCGTGACGCTGTTCGGCGGGATCCCTTCCTTGTCCCAGCGCAGCAACGCCTCGCGCAGTGCATTGGCCTCGCGCCGCTTGCCCTCTGCAAGCGCGAATTCCGCATAGGCGATGTATAGTTTCAATTCGGGCGACGGCAGCTCCGCCAATCCCGCCTGGGCCAGCGCATCCGCGCGCTTCAATGCGACAAGCGCTTTTTCGGGTTCCATAAAAAGCGCAAGCTGGCCGTAATTATAAGCGAGTATGGCGGTGAGTTTGTGATCGCCGAGTTCGGCTTCGGCGGCTTGCCAGGCGGCGTAGCCATGCTCTGCGGCGCTCTCCTGATCGCCGAATTTCAGCGCCTGATTATAAGCGTCAAATTCTTCGAGATAGGTCTGTGCGTGCGCTGGCGTCAGGACAAGCGCGGCGTTCAAAGTTGCGATGGCGAATACACGCGCAAACCAGCGAAATCCTGTTTTCTTCATGATTGCCCCCGCAAGAAAACCCGCAATAACCGTATAATAGAATGCGAGGCCCGGCAAATACCGGCAGGACGGGGCTTGTCTATTGTTTCCGCAGCCTTTTCAGAATTTTCGCGTAGCTTTGGGGAAACAGTCGTTGCAGGCCGGACATGAATTTCGCATCCGGGCCGACAATGACGCGGCGTTTGCCTTTCGCGGCGCCCGCGAGAATGATCGCGGCGGCTTTTTCCGCTGAGGTGATCGCCAGCTTGTCGAAACCGCTGTCAAATTCCGCCCGGTCGGCGACGCCTTCGGGCAGGGAATCGAGACTGGCGTTGCGGACGATATTGGTGGCGACCCCGCCCGGATGAACCGAGGTGACGCGAACGCCCGCATCGTCCAATTCGATCGCCAGCGCTTCTGAAAATCCGCGTACGGCGAATTTCGACGCGCAATAATGGGACTGTCCGCGAAATCCGATCAGACCGAACAGACTTGAGATATTGACCAGGCCGCCCTTGGTCTCGATCAACTGCGGCAGGAACGCCTTGGTCATCCTGACGACGCCCCACAAATTGACCTCCATCACCTTCTCGAAATTGTCGAGCGAGGTTTCTGTGAAATCTCCAATGCGCGTCAGGCCGGCGACATTGAACAGATAATCCGCATCGCCCAGGCTTTCTTTCACCATCGCCACATAGGCTTCGATGGCGCCGGCATCGGCGACGTCGAGCCGGTCGGAGCGGATATGATTGGAAGCGGGTTGTTCGATCAGGCGAATGGTTTCCGCCAGTCCGTCTTCATTGATATCCGAAAGGGCGAGCCGAGCGCCCTGGCTGGCAAGCGAGAGGGCGAGCGCGCGGCCAATGCCGGACCCGGCGCCGGTGATGATGCAGAGTTTTTCTGAAAAGCTGTTCGTCATAGGACGAACAATCACTCTTCGATGACAAATGTAAACTGTGTTGTGTTGTTCTTGCGGCAGCCGGGATGGGCGAGCGAGGGGGCTTGCAGCCGCCAATCCTGCATGGCTTTCAACACCGCGTCGCTAAATGTCTTGGACGGCACTTCCGACAGAATCCTCAGATTGTGCACCGCATTGTCGTCGGCGAGGTCGAATACGGCGATCACTGCGCCGATATGCGATTTCTGGATTGCGCCGCGCGGATAGTCCGGCGCCGTGCGCGCCGCCCAACGTATCAAACAGTCGGCGGGCTGGCCTGCGGGGACTTCAAACAATGTGGTATTCTTGCCGCGGCTTGGTTTCGCCGCCGGGTCGTCCTTGCTGGCGAGCGACAAGATCACGCCATCGGCGGCGACCTTCCAGCCGGCGAGCTTGGCGAAAGTCGGGTCAAAGCGGTCAAAGCTTTTTTGCGGCTGGAACAGGCGCTCGCCATTTTCAAAATATTCGCGCGCGGTGACGGCGTCTTTCAGCGTGCGCCGCTTCGGCATGATCGCCGCAATGCCGCGCACCAAAAACGCCTCCGCCAATCCTGCGGTGTTTTCCGGCGCGGACAGAACGATCTCGGTTTCCGCCTTGCCGGCGGCGGTCGCCGCCGCGTCGTAATTCTCCCGCGCCAGTTCCGCTTTCGCATATTCCAGCCACAGTGCGATCTCATGGCTGATGCGCCGGTCCGGCGCCTGTTCCGCCGCGAGCAGGGCGTCGCGCAGGGCTTCGGGCTTGCGGTCCTTCGGATCGCCAAGGGCGAAATCCGCATAAGTCTTGTACAGCGCGAGCAGGCTCTGCGAGGCGCCGCCCAGCCCGGAATCCATCAGCTCTTGCGCCCGGTTGAGGGCGGGGCGCGCCAGCGCCGGGGCGCCGATGGCGATCTCGCGGCCATAATTGAAGGCGAGCGTGCTGGTGAGGCTCGCTGCGCCCAGTTCTGTCTCCGCCGCCCGCCAGGCGGCATAGGCGTGCTGCTCCGCCGCTGCGGCGTCGCCCATCGCGACGGCTTGCCGGTAATTGGCGAATTCGAGGACATGGCGGGGTTCGTCGGCGCGGGCCGGCGCAGCGGCGAGACCGAACAGCACAGCGCCGCACAAGCCGATCGCGGCCATCCGGCGAAGCTTGCTGTTCAAATGAGAGGCCATCTGCCCTGCCTTTTCGAAACAATTGTATATTTCTGCGCGGGTGAGGCGGCGCATTTTCCGCTCAACGCCTTGCTTCAGGCCAGACGCCGCCGGTGCGGCGCCATCCCTGCCGCAGGCTCCGACGCTATCGTTCGAATGCTCACAAAACCCTAAAAAGACCCAGACAAGACGCGTCCAATTCGCCACATCGGACTTCAAATCTCCGCGGGATTGCCGCCTTTTCACCGAAAAAGGGGTGGAGAAATCCCCCGAAGCGCTAGAAATGTCGGCTACTGCACTGCAGCGAGGGGAGCATCAGTGAAATGCCGCTGGGAGCCCCGAACTGAGCCGGTTACGCCGGCTCGCACGACTCGCAATTGTAGTGTCGAAAAGAATCCAAGCAGGCTGACCATCGCCAAGGCCTAAAAACACTAAGAACAACACCAAGAGGCAGACCCCCATGGCCATCGAAACACCGCTCCTCGATACCGTAAAATTCCCCGCCGACCTGCGGAAGCTCGAGCGCAGTCAGCTGCGCCAGCTCGCTGACGAATTACGCGCGGAGATGATCGATGCGGTGTCGGTGACCGGCGGCCATCTCGGCTCCGGGCTCGGCGTGGTCGAGCTGACGGCGGCGATCCATTACGTCTTCAACACGCCCGATGACCGGCTGGTCTGGGATGTGGGCCACCAGTGCTACCCGCACAAGATCCTGACGGGCCGCCGCGACCGTATTCGCACGCTGCGCCAGCCGGGCGGGCTGTCCGGTTTCACCAAGCGCTCGGAAAGCGAATATGATCCGTTCGGCGCGGCCCATGCGGCGACGTCGATTTCGGCGGCGACCGGCTTCGCGGAAGCTTCGCGGCATCTGAAAAAAGACACAACCTCCATCGCGGTGATCGGCGACGGTTCGATGTCCGGCGGCATGGCCTATGAGGGGCTCAACAATGCCGGCCATCTCGGTTCGAAGCTTGTGGTCATCTTGAACGACAACGACATGTCGATCGCGCCGCCAGTCGGCGCCATGAGCGCCTATCTCGCCCGCGCGTCATCTTCCGGGGTTTATCAGGGCTTCCGCTCCTTCGGCAAACAGCTCGCCAAGCGGTTGCCGAAAGCGATCTACAAGCAGCTCGCCAAGGCGGAAGAATATGGCCGCGGCATGGTTTCCGGCGGCACGCTGTTTGAAGAGCTTGGCTTCTATTATGTGGGCCCGATTGACGGCCACAATCTCGATCAATTGGTGCCGGTGCTGGAAAATGTCCGCGACATGAAAGAGGGCCCGGTCCTCGTCCATGTAGTGACGCGCAAGGGCGCCGGTTATCCGCCTGCGGAAGAATCCGCTGACAAATATCACGGCGTTGCGAAATTCGACGTGGTTTCCGGCAAGCAGCAAAAGGGCACGCCCAATGCGCCGGCCTATCAAAAAGTTTTTGGCAAGACGCTGATCAAGGAAGCCGAAAAAGACGAACGGATTATCGGCATCACCGCAGCAATGCCCTCGGGCACTTCGCTCGACATGTTCGCCGAGGCGTTCCCGGATCGTTGCTACGATGTGGGCATCGCCGAGCAGCATGCAGTGACCTTCGCCGCCGGTCTCGCCGGGGACGGGCTGCGTCCGTTCTGCGCCATTTATTCGACCTTCCTGCAGCGCGCTTATGACAGCGTCGTGCATGATGTTGCGATCCAGAATTTGCCGGTGCGTTTCCCGATGGACCGGGCCGGGCTGGTCGGCGCCGATGGCGCGACCCATGCGGGCTCGTTTGATATCGCTTATCTCGGTTGTCTGCCGAATATGGTGATCATGGCGGCGGGCGACGAAGCTGAGCTTGTGCATATGACCGCGACGGCGGCGGCCTATGATGACGGCCCGATTGCGTTCCGCTATCCGCGCGGTGAAGGCGTCGGCGTCGACATGCCGGAGCAGGGCAAGATCCTCGAAATCGGCAAGGGCCGGATCATGCGCGAAGGCACGACGGTTGCGCTGCTCGCGCTTGGCGGGCGCCTTCAGGAAGCATTGAAGGCAGCCGACACGCTGGAGACGCAAGGCATCTCCACCACAGTCGCCGATGCGCGTTTCGCCAAGCCGCTCGATCATGATCTGATCATGCGTCTGGTGCGCGAACATGAAGTGCTGATCACCATCGAAGAGGGCTCGCGCGGCGGCTTCGGCGCCTTTGTGCTGCATTATCTCTCGGAGACCGGCTTGCTCGATAATGGCGTGAAGATCCGCACCATGACCCTGCCTGACGTGTTCCAGGATCAGGACAGCCCCGCCAAGATGTATGATCACGCCCGGCTCAACGCCACCCATATTGTCGAGCGCGCCCGCGAGGCCCTCGGCATGGAATCGAATGTGGTGAATCTGCGCGGCTAACGGCTCTTCGCGGCGGCGGGGCTTCTCGCCGTTTCGTCAGTGCGGAAATCTTTTTTGCCGACTGTCAGCCCGTTTGCTGCGGCTATCGCATATCCGCTTGCGCTGCCCGGCATGCGCGAGCATGCGTGTCAGGCTGGTGAAAGCTTTCTTCGCCAAACGCAAAAAAGTCGCTCGCCGTTAGAGGGTTCCTTCCCTTAGAGGGAGGAAATCTCCCGGCTGGCGCGCGCTGCGGCGTTTCGACCGCCGACAAAGCTTACAGCAAAGTCATATTTCTGCTTTTCAAGCTTCCCGATTTGCGGCTCTATAGACCGCTTGTAAGACGGGGACTGAGCAGTGCTGGATCTTGAACGCCACGAGTTAATGTTCTTCATCGCGGTCTATGTGGTCATTCAGATCGCAATTGGATTGTGGTTCGCGCGCGGAACAAAAAGCGACACCGAATATTACATCGCTGGCGGCCGTCTCGGATTCCTGCCGATTACCTTGTCCTTGTTCGCCACCTGGTTTGGTGCGGAGACGATCCTCGGCTCATCGGCTGCGGTGGCGGAGGGCGGCCTTGCCGGCGCGCGCGCCGAACCTTTCGGCTATGCGCTTTGCCTGGTGTTGATGGCGTTCCTTGTCGCAGGCCCTATCCGCAACCATCGTTACGTCACCATCGCCGATTTCTTTGCAGACCGGTTCGGCAAGCATGCGGAATTCGTGACGGCGATCGTGCTTGTCGTGATTTCGGTGATCTGGGCCGGCGCGCAATTGCTGGCGATCGCGGCGATCCTTGAGACCACGCTCGGCTTGCCGGGACTAGTGACGCTGTTCGCCGCCGCCGGCGTTGTTATTTTTTACAGCATGTTCGCCGGATTGATCGGCGATGTGGTGACCGACGTCATTCAGGGCGTGTTGCTAATGGCCGGCGTCATCATGTTGTTCTTTGTCGTGGCGCATCAGTTTGGCGGCGTCGTCGCCATGGTCGCCTCCATCGAGCCGGAACAACTGCGCCTGATCGCGCCGGGCGAGACCTTGTTCTCGCGCGCCGACGCATGGGCGATCCCGGTTGTGGGTAGTCTTGTGACGCAGGAAATCATCACGCGGTTTCTCGCGGCGAAATCCAACCGCGTCGCGCAGAGCGCGGCGTTCTCCGCAGCAGGACTTTACATCGCAATCGGCTTAATGCCGGTGATGATCGGCCTTTCCGGCGCGCATCTCGATGTGGCGGGCGCTGTGGGCGACAATTTTATTCCGGCTATTGCTGTTGAATTCCTGCCGCCGGCTTTGGCGATCCTTTTTGTCGGCGCGCTGTTCTCGGCGATCTTGTCGACCGTCGACTCCAACCTTCTGGCGGTGTCATCGCTGATTTCGATCAACATTTTGAAAAAACTGCACCAGCGCTCAAGTCAGGGGCGTCAGTTGATGATCGCGCGCTTCGGCACTGCCTTTGCGGGCGTCGGCGCCCTTGGTGTCGCGCTCGCCGGTTCCGATATTTATGAATTGATCGCCATGACGTCCGTCTTCGGGCAAGGCGCCATTGTGGTCGCGACCCTGATCGGTTTGCGGACGCGTTTTGGCGGACCGGCGGCGGCGCTCGCCTGCGTCTATAGCTGCGTCGCCTTCAACCTTGCGACGCTTTTGGTGCTGCCGACCATGGACGCCATGGCGTCGGGCTTATCATTATGGCCCGCATTGCAGGCGACGCTCGCCGGCGATGTCGATCCGATCCCCGGCTATTTCATCTATTCCGTCGTTGTCGCCTTGGGCGTTTATGTTGTCGTGGGCTTGATCGAAGGCCCATTCCGTAAACGCGCCGGCTGACCGGACGCGTTGGAAACGCTTTCGGCTCAGTCGAGCAGCGCCAGCAGGAACTCCACATCAGAATAGGGGCCGCCGCGCCGGCGCTGGCCCAGGCGGCGCTCAAAGATGCGCGGATATTGCCGCACAACAACGAGCTTCATCGACGGTATGATGTAAAGCCGCTGTCCGCCCGCGCCCGCCGCCATGAACAAATCGTCAGGCAGTTCGCCGCGCCGCGGATGGGTGAACAGGTCCGACGCGACGGTCATGGTTTTCGACGCGTTGAGTGTTTCCGCGCTTGGCTGTTCGTTCAACCACCAGGTTAGGCCATAACCGGCATTGACCGCCGAACCGGTGAAATTCTGCGCCAGCGTCGCCGGGTCGACAAGCTGCATGCCTTTCCAGGCGCCGCCTTGCAAAACCAGTTGCCCGAAGCGCGCCCATTCGCGCGCGGTCAGGTCCGCGCCGGAGGGCAAGGTCGGATAGCCGGCCTTTTCATTCCATTGCGCCGGGTGAATATCGAGCGGATCGAAAATGCGCGCCTGTAAATAGTCGATCGCGTCGTCATATCGTACGCTTTCGAAAGACTGCAATTTGCGGCGCATGATCTCGCCGAAGATTTGAAAGTTGACCGGTCCATATTCGAAAAACGCGCCCGGCGCGTGTTCCATCTCCCGCGCAATCGCCTCGGCATAGCTTGGCGGCCGGCCGACGCTGCCGCCCCTGACGCCGCTGGTGAGAGTCAATAACTGGCGAATGGTGATCTGCGATTTTTGCGGATCGCTGCGCCATTCAGGGAGCGTATCGGCGGCGCGTTCATCGAGCGACAACAGCCCGTCTTGAACCGCTGCAGCGGCGATGACGCCGGAGAAGCTTTTCGTGCCGCTCGCCAGTTCGAATGCTTTGTCGCGCTCGCCGTCATTGGGGTAATTTTCGAATAGAAGCTGTCCGTCCCTGACCGCCACAAAAGAGACGCCGCCTTTTTTGGCGTTGTATTTCGCCGCATCTTTTACATCCGCATGGGCGTGCGGCGACGCCATGACCAGGCAACAGGCGGTAACGATGCCGGTGAGAGGGGCGTGGCGCATGGCTTCTCTCCTTGGCGGAACGGCTGACCGTCTTTATACGAAAGGCCGCCGCTTATCCGTCGAAAAAATGCGAATTGACCAATATCTCGTCCAGCAAGGGTTAACCGAAAGCCGCGCCAAGGCCCAGCAGGCCATCGCTGCGGGGCTTGTATTGGTGAATGGCGCAATTGTCTCAAAGCCCTCGCACAAGGTGGCGCAAGGCGATGCGGTGGCGGTTTCCGGCGAGGTGCATCCTTTTGTGTCGCGCGGCGGCGTCAAGCTCGAGGCGGCGATCGCGGCGTTTAACATAGACCCGGCGGAAAAGACCTGTCTCGATCTCGGGGCGTCGACGGGCGGCTTCACCGATGTGCTGCTGCGCGCTGGCGCCGCGAAAGTTTACGCGGTCGATGTGGGAACGGGACAGTTGCACGAAAAAATCGCGGGCGATGCGCGCGTCGTCAATCTCGAACAGACCCATGCGAAAGATCTGACATCGGCACTCATTCCCGACGCTATCGAAGTTATTGTCTGCGACGTCAGTTTCATCAGCCTGAAAAAAGCCCTGCCATTCGCGCTGGCGCTGGCGGCGCCTGGCGCACAGCTCGCGGCGCTGGTGAAGCCGCAATTTGAAGTCGGCCGCGACGGCATCGGCAAAGGCGGTCTGGTGAAGGAAGGCCTAAGCAAACCGGTCGCCGATGACATGGCGCAGTGGATTGAAGCACAAGGATGGCGTCTGACCGGCGTGATCGACAGTCCGATCACCGGCGGTGACGGCAATAAGGAATTTCTTCTTGGCGCAACAAAGACGGCATAGACGGCGCAAGGCGAAGGCTGCGCCCTTGGCGCCGCTGAAACACGCTGAGGCGCGCATTGGCGACATCGGCGCGCGCGGCGACGGCGTTGCGCTTGTGGGCGAGGCGCGTGTGTTCGTGCCGCTGAGCGCGCCGGGCGATGTCGCGCGCATCGCCTATCGCGGCCAGCGCGGCGAGATCGAAAGGTTGATGGAGGCGAGCAATCTGCGCGCAGAGCCGCCTTGCAAATATTATGGCGAATGCGGCGGTTGCGCCTTGCAGCATGTCACAGCGGATTTTTACCGTACATGGAAACGCCAACTTGTAGTCGATGCGCTGACGCGCGAAGGCTTCAGCGACGAAATCATCGCGCCGTTATTTTCCTGTCCGACGCAATCGCGCCGCCGTGCTTCCTTTGCTATTCGCAGAACCGAGAGAGCCGAAATTTTCGGGTTTAATGCACGGCGTTCGGCGATGATCGTCGATATCGATCAATGCATGGTGTTGGCGCCGGAGCTTGGCAAGGCGCTTCCTGCATTGCGGCGGCTTGCGCAAGCTGCGCCGTCGCGCTGGCGCATGTTCGATCTCGCCGTCACGCTTTGCGACAATGGCATTGATGCAGCCTTCACCGGCGGCGACGCAAGCGATGACTTGACCGGACCGGAGGTCATGGCGCTGACGGAATGCGCGCGCGCTGGCGGCGTCACCCGTCTCACGGTTGAGGGCGCGCCTGTAGCATCCTATGAAACGCCGGTGGTGCGCTTTGGCGGCGTAGCTATCGCCGTGCCGCCCGGCGGATTTTTACAGGCGAGCCGGGAAGGCGAAGCGGCGCTGACCGCGTTCGTCACAGAACATGCGGCGGGCGCCAAACGCATCGCCGATTTGTTTTCCGGTTGCGGGACGTTTTCCCTGCCGCTGGCGAAGGGCGCCGCGGTGGATGCGTTTGATCCTGATGCGCCCGCAATCACCGCGCTGAACGGTGCGGCGCGCGCCGCCGGGCTGCGTCATCCGCTTAATGCGCATCTGCGCAATTTGTTCGAGCGGCCCTTGCTCGCTGATGAGCTGAAGACCTATGACGCCGTGTTGTTTGATCCGCCGCGCGCCGGGGCGCAGGCGCAGGCGGAACGCCTGGCGCAGTCCGGCATTCCGAAAATTATCGGCGTCTCGTGCAATCCGGTGAGTTTTTCGCGCGATGCGGCGCTTCTGCGCGATGGCGGCTACCGCTTGTCGCAGGTGCTGCCCGTTGATCAGTTCACCTTCTCGCCCCATGTTGAGCTTGCAGGCCTTTTCACAAAGGAATGAGCGATGGCGCCTCTCAATGTGACAATCGCCACTGGCGCGAAACGCGCCGCCTATAGCGCTGCGCAGGCTGCGCGTGTTCTCTGGTATACCGGCCATTACGCCTATGGGCGCAGGCTTATGGGCCCGCTCACCGATCCCGGCGAGGCGCCCTATGCGGAGGAGTTTGGGCCGCTTGATCGCGCGCGATTGAAAAACGCCTTCCGCGAATTGTTTCAGCGCGACTGGAAAAATATCGAGGCGGGTGAATATAAAATGCCGCCGGAGGTTCGGCGTGCGCCCAGCCTCACAAAGCTCTGGCGCGAAAGCCGCGACTATTTTCGGGACGCGCGCAAAGTGGCCCGGCGCAAAGTCGAGCGCGCCCATTCGGAAGTGCTGACCGAGGCTGCGCGTGAAAAATATCCGCGCTATTATTTACAGAATTTCCACTACCAGACTGATGGCTGGCTCTCTGACGCTTCCGCCGCACGTTACGACATGCAGGTGGAGACCTTGTTCACCGGCTCCGCTGCGGCGATGCGCCGGCAGGCTTTGCCCTTTGTGCGCAAGGCGCTGGCGGGAAAGGATGCGGGCGCGGCGCGATTGCTTGATCTTGGTTGCGGCGGCGGCGGTTTCCTCGCCGATGTCAATGACAACTGGCCGATGCTTCAGTTGACTGCGCTGGATTTGTCGCCCGCTTATCTTGGCCGCGCGCGCACAGCGTTGGGCCGGGCGAAGAATGTTGAATATGTGCAGCAACCGGCGGAGGCGACGGGGCTGGCGGATGGGTCATTCGACGTGATCTCCGCTGTCTATCTGTTCCATGAATTGCCGCCGAAAGTGCGCGCGGAAGTGGCGATGGAAATCGCCCGGCTGTTGAAGCCCGGCGGCGTATTCATTCTTGCGGACTCTATTCAATATGGCGACGAGCCGGGGTTTGACATCCTGCTGGAAAATTTCCCGCGCGGCTTGCATGAACCTTATTATGACAGTTATTGCCGCACTGATCTCGGTCAGGTGTTTGGCGGCGCCGGTCTTGAGAAAACCGAAGAGACGCTTGCTTTCCTGACCAAGATCATGGCGTTTCAAAAGCCGGCGTAAGCGCGCGGGATAAAAACGCATCAATATCGGCGGCGGTTTCATCCGGCGCTTCCTCCATGGGAATATGTCCGACGCCGTCATAGATGACGGTCTCCGCCTGGGGCAGGCGCTCGGCGAAAGTCGTTGCGGCGCTTGCATAAATCAGTTGATCTTCCGCGCCCCACAGGATCAGCACCGGCGCCGTGATCTCGCCAATACGGTCAGCGAATTGCGGCTCGCGGTCCACGAGAAAGCGTTCGCCCGACGCCTCCCGGTTGCCGGGAATGCGATAGAGCTCCCAATAGCGGTCGATCACCGCGTCATCGATGAAATCTTCAACGCTGACGCTCTGGCGCAAGGACTTTTCCAGCGCCGAGCGCGGCGTGACGTAACGCAATATGAAGCGCCCCATGGGATTGCCGAGCAGCCTGAAGGCAAGATTTAGGGGCGGTGCTTCCTCGCCCTCGCGCAGGGGCATGCCGGACGCGTCCAGCAATAAAAGCGCGTCGATTTTCTCCGGATGCGCGAGCGCATAACGCCAGGAAATCCAGCCGCCCATGGAATTGCCGCCCAGCACAAAATTGTCGAGCGCCAATTGCTCCGTAACAAGATTAACAGCTTCCTCCATGCCCTTGAAGCTGTAATCATGACCCGCGTTTGGGCCGGTGAGGCCGTGACCGGGCAGGGTGAGTGTGATGATGCGATATTTCCCGCCAAGCCGGGCGGCCAGCAGATCCCAAGTGTGCAGCGTTGCGGAATTGCCGTGCAGCAGCACTATGGGCGGCCCGTCAGGATTGCCCTGATCGCGGTAGTGAACACTGAGGCCGCTCTCTGCATGGGCGAAATGCGAGCTTTCATTCGCATATTTCGCTGTCATGGCGTGCAGGTCCGTATCCGGCGTGCGCAGCAGGAATGCAGCGCTTGCAAGCAAAGCGATGAGGATAAGCGGTATGGCGAAACGTTTTTTCATGGGACAACCATACCGCTTCCGGGCTACTTTTGAATACTGGTTTGTGCAAGCGTCAGTTAGGTGGTAATGCAAACAATAAGCGGCGGCAGGCGCCGGGCGAAGGAGGGGCGAATGCGCATTTTATCCATGGTTGGGGCGATCGGGGCCGGGGCGATGATGCTGGCGGGCTGTAATGATGACGGTCCGGTCTGGGCGGATGTGTCCGCCGTCACCCAAGATCCTGCAAGCATCGATGAGGCGTTCCCCCCGGCGGTGCACGAACTCGCCATCGATTCCCAGGGCGCGCGGATGAACGGGCATATCTACCTCGCCGACGGGCCGGGGCCGCACCCCACCGTGGTCATGCTGCATGGTTTTCCCGGCAACGAAAAAAACCTCGATCTGGCGCAGGCAATCCGCCGGGCGGGATGGAATGCGTTGTTCTTCCATTATCGCGGCGCCTGGGGTTCGGAAGGTAGTTACGGTTTCAACAACGGTATTGAAGACGTCGCCTCAGCGCTGGCGTTCCTGCGCGATCCGGCCAATGAAAATCTGCGGGTCGATACGGACCATATCGCTCTGGTCGGCCATTCCATGGGCGGATTTTTCGCGCTGCAGGGCGGCGCCCGCGATGAAAATGTCGGCTGCATTGTCGGCATGGCCGCCGCGAATATGGGCGACCGCGCCGACCTTGCGGGCGCGTCTCCCGAAGAGCTGGAAGGTTTCAAGCGCTATTCCGACGACGCGGTGATGCTGAGCGGCTTTAACGGCGACACCGCGCTGGCCGAACTCGCCGCCGCCGGAGACAGTTTTGACAACACAACGCTCGCGCCGGAACTGGCCGGGAAAAAGCTGTTCCTGATCGCGGCCGAGCGCGATGAAGCAGTGGATATCTCCGTGCACGAACAGCATATGAAGGCGTTTCTCGCCGCTGAAGGCATTCAGATGACGGAACTGCGTCTCGATGCGGATCATTCATTCTCGTGGCAACCGCCTGCGGCTCGCCCATGAAATCACCGAATGGCTCAACCGGGAGTGCCGCTAACTTTGGTGGTCCGCCGAGAAGGCTTCATCCTGCGGAGCGAAAATCCTTCATATCCTTCGAGACAGCGCTAAAGCGCTTCCTCAGGATGAAGGATTTTTGTGTCTCGAAGGACGAAGCCTTGGCTTGATAACAATTCCGTCCTGCTCACCCGCACTGCGCGCGGTGAAGCAGCGCATGGTCGGCGAGGACCAGCGCCATCATCGCCGCGCCGACTGGCACGCCTCTGATGCCGACGCATGGGTCGTGACGGCCCTTGGTCTGGATCGTGGTTTCCTCGCCCTTGGCGGTGATGGTTTTGCGCGGCGTCAGGATTGACGAGGTCGGTTTCACTGCGAAGCGCGCGACAATATCCTGCCCCGAAGAAATGCCGCCGAGAATGCCGCCCGCCTTGTTGGAGAGGAAATGCGGCGCGCCGTCTTTCATGCGGATTTCATCGGCGTTTTCCTCGCCGGTAAGCGCGGCCGCGTCCATGCCGGCGCCGATCTCGACGCCTTTGACCGCATTGATCGACATCATCGCGCTCGCCAGATCCGCATCGAGCTTGCCATAGACCGGCGCGCCCAATCCGGCGGGCACGCCCGAGGCGACAACTTCGATCACCGCGCCGAAGGACGATCCGCTCTTGCGCGCTTCATCGAGCTTGTCGGCCCATAACTCGGCGGCCTTGGCGTCGGCGCACCAGAACGGGTTCTTCTCGACTTCCATCCAGTCGAAATTGTCGCGGTCGATCTTGTAAGGGCCCATCTGCACCATGGAAGCGCGGATCCAGATGCCGCCGAACATTTCCGCCAGCACCTTTTCCGCGACCACGCCAGCCGCGACCCGCGCGGCGGTTTCGCGCGCGGAAGAACGCCCGCCGCCGCGATAATCACGGAAGCCGTATTTCGCGTCATAGGTGAAATCCGCATGGCCGGGGCGATATTTGTCGCGAATATCGCCATAGTCTTTCGAGCGCTGGTCCATATTCTCGATCATCAGGCTGATCGGCGTGCCCGTGGTGCGCGGCCCGTCCGTCCGTTCGTCCTCGAAGACGCCGGAGAGGATTTTGACCGCATCGGGCTCTTTGCGCTGGGTCACGAATTTCGAAGTGCCGGGTTTGCGCTTGTCGAGGGCGGTCTGGATCTCTTCCGGGCGCAAAAGGATGCCCGGCGGGCAGCCGTCAATAACCACGCCAAGCGCGGGCCCGTGGCTCTCGCCCCAGGTTGTGAACCGGAAAGCTCTACCGAAACTGTTGAAAGACATGCCTATTCCGTACTAATCGCTTCGCGCGGGCTGAGCTTATAGCCATATCCGTATCGAATTCCTAATGCCGCCCGGCGACAAGGGCGGAGGAGCAAGCCATGTCCGATCTCATCCCCCCGAGCCCCAGCGACGACGCCTATGCGGTCGACGCCGACCAGGGCGACGTGTTTACTATAGACGACCCGTTCGCGCTGTTCGCTGACTGGCTGGCGCTGGCCGGCAAGAAAGAGCCGAACGACGCCAACGCCATGGCGCTCGCCACGGTGGATGAAAGCGGCATGCCCGATGTGCGCATGGTCCTGCTGAAAGATTTCGACGCATGCGGGCTGACCTTCTACACCAACCTGGAAAGCGCCAAAGGGCGAGAGCTGGCCGCCAATCCGAAGGCCGCCATCGTCTTTCACTGGAAATCGATCCGCCGCCAGGTGCGCTTTCGCGGGCCGGTGGAGCCGGTGACGGCGGAAGAGGCCGACGCCTATTTCGCGACCCGCGCCCGCGGCGCGCGCATTGGCGCCTGGGCGTCTGACCAGTCGCGCCCGATGGAAAGCCGTTTCGCGCTGGAAAAAGCAGTGGCGGCGAAAACCGCGAAATTCGGGCTTGGGGATATTCCGCGCCCCGATCATTGGTCCGGATACAGACTAATGCCGACGCAGATTGAATTCTGGGTCAACCGGCCGTTCCGCCTGCATGAACGGCTCAGCTATCGTCGCAAGAATGTGCAGAGCGGCTGGATCAAAGAACAGCTTTATCCTTGATCGCTGCGCCAGCGCGTCCGTCCCGCTTCCTTTCCAGCGGGGTCGGGGCGTCGTGGCTGTGTAATCTCCCTGTTACTCAGAACAACAGGGAGACGCGTCATGGCCAAACTCAGAACCATCGCCACCGAGGAAGCCTTTTCAATCCCCGAGGTTGCCGAAGCGCTGAAATACGCCTCGCGCGGGCCGAGCCAGAGCCTCGACAAGCTGCTGGTCCGGGGCATTTACGACTCCAATGACGGCAAGGGCTATGACGCGCTGAACTTCCTGCAGGGCTTGCTGGATGTGGAGGGCGAGCGCCTCAGACAGATGGATGAATATGGCGTCGACATGCATTTGTTGTCGCTTACTGCGCCGGGCGTGCAGATGTTTGACGCCGATAGCGCGACCGATCTCGCCGCGCTCGCAAATGATGTTTTGGCCGACATCTGCAAACGCCATCCGACCCGGTTTTCAGGTCTCGCCAGTTTCGCGCCACAATCGCCGAAACGCGCCGCAAAAGAAATGGAGCGCGCGATCAATGACTTAAAGCTCAACGGCTTCATTTTGAATTCGCACACCAATGACGAATATCTCGACGATCCGAAATACTGGCCGTTCCTTGAAGCGGCCGAAGCGCTGGACGCCTGCATCTATATTCACCCGCGCGCGGCCTCATACGGTTTGAAAGGCCCGCTGCAGGATTACGGCATGGACAGCGCCATGTGGGGCTATGGCGTCGAAGTCGGCACCCATGCGGTGCGGATGATGACCTCGGGCCTGTTCGATAAATTCCCGAAACTGAAAATCTGCATCGGCCATATGGGTGAGGCGATCCCGTTCTGGATCTGGCGCATCGATTTCATGAACACCCGCGCGCAAGCGGGCGACCGCGCGCCGAAAACCGAACTCTCCATGGCGGAATATTTCCAGCGTAATTTCGTCATCACCACGAGCGGCGTTGAGGACCATCTGGCGCTTGATTATTCGATCAAAAAGATCGGCGCAGACAATGTTCTGTGGGCGATTGATTATCCCTATCAGCCGATGAAGCCGGCGGTGGATTTCCTTCAATCCGCGCCGCTGGACGACGAGACCAAAGCGAAAGTGGCGCATAAAAACGCCGAGCGCATCTTCAAGATCAAACCGCTGGACTAGGCAGATTGCGGATTGCCGCCTCCGCCCATTTCCCGTAGCCTTCTCGCGGATCAGGAGAGGCGCATATGTCTATCATCATCGCCATTCTCGGCGCGCTGGCGGCGGCCTTCTGGGCGTTCACTCATTTCATGAGCGCCGCGAATGAGGGGCGCGAAGCGATTGGCGAGGTGAAAGGCGTCATCCGCCGGGGCAAATGGAACCGCCGCATCGATCAGCGCCTGATTGAAAATCTCTCCGACCCGCGCGAAGCCGCCGCCGTGCTGCTTTATCAGATGGCGGCCTATGACGGCGCGGTCACCGACCGGCAGGCGGCGCAGATTGTCGATGACATGCGCAACACGTTCGAGGCCGATGAGGAAACCGCTTACGGCCTTTATGCGTTCGGGCGCATGGCGGTGGGGGAGATCAATGATGCGGGCAATAATGTGCGCAAAATCTTGCGCCCGGTTATTGAGGTTTGCACTGATGACGAAAAGCGCCAGCTTGTGGGCCTGCTGGAACGCGCCGCCGAGATTGAAGGCCCGCCGACGGATGTGCAGCGCCGGCTGATCGCCGAGGCGCGGCGGGTGCTGCTCGCCGGCTAAGCGCCAAAGCGCAATATTGCCAGACTGTAAGCGAGAAAATGCAGGGGGAATTTGCGCCGGGAGGCGGCTTTACGTTATTCTGTCACAGAATGGCCCCGAGGGAAGGGGCCGGATAGGCGCCAGACAGGCGAATGACGGAAGGAAACCGGAGATGAGAAAATTTATTCTGGCGGCGGCGGCGGGCTTCGCCATGACGGGCGCGGCGTTTGCCGAGCACCATGAAGCAGCGGAAGACGCGGGCGCCCCGGAACCGGCGATGATGGAGCCTGTGGCGCAAACCGGCGACTGCAAGCTGTTTGCTGAATCGCCCGCCATGCCAGACCCGAAGGCGGCGAGCGTTGAAGATCGCGCAGCGACCATCGAGAAAATCAAAGCCTATCAGGCGGCGCTGAACGAATACCGCACCTGCCTCACGGCGATTTCTGAAAACGAAGATCTCGAGGTTGATGTGCGCCAGGCGGCGCTGGATGAATTCAACCGCACGGTCGAGCTTGAAACCGACATGGTCAAAGACTGGCAGAAATTCAGCAAGAAATACGACAAGGCGAATAAATAGGCTCTGGCCTTAGCTGGGGCGAGAGCCGGTCGGCCATCCGGCCATGAAGCGGGTGAGGGAAACATCTCTCCCCGCTCTTTCCCGCGGAAGCGGGAATCCAGAAATTATTGCATGCTTTTTTTGAATGGATCCCCGCTTCCGCGGGGATGAGCGGCTCCTAGTCCGTTAAGCGAAAGATTGAGCGCATGTCAGAGGCGCCGTCGGAAGCGACGGCGCCTTTTTCTGTGAGCCGGATCAGATGCGCGAGCACATTCAGCGCCGCCGCGCCATGCAGGCGTTTGTCCACATCCGCATACATCGCCGCCGTGATCTCCCTGATTGTCGTGCGGCCCTTTTTCAACTGATCGAGGATCTGCGCATCGCGCATGAGGCGGTGGGTTTTCACCGCGCGCACAAAGCGTTTCGGATTTTCAATCGGCGCGCCATGAGTCGGAAAATAAATCTCGTCTTCGCGCGCGAGCAGCCTGTCGAGGCTGTCTATATAGGCGGACATGTCGCCATCGGGCGGCGCCACGACGGTCGTCGCCCAGCCCATAATGTGATCGCCGGTGAACAGCGCGTTCTGCGCGGGCAGGGCGAAGCACAGATGGTTCGACAGATGGCCGGGAGTGTGCACGGTCTCAACGCGCCAGTCTGATCCTTCAAGCGCGTCGCCATCGGTGATGATTTCGTCGGGCGCGTAAGAATAATCCGCCCCTTCATCGAGCGCCGGAGCATCGAGGGTTTTGTCCTTCACCGGATGGGCGCTGAAGCCGAACACCGGCGCGCCGGTCGCCTCGGCGAATTTGCGCGCCAGACCGCAATGGTCGCTATGGGTGTGGGTGACGAGGATATGGCTGACCCGCTCCCCCTTCAGTTCGGCGAGCAGCGCCGCCAGATGCGCGTCATTATCCGGCCCCGGATCAATCACCGCGACATCGCCTTCGCCGATGATATAGGTTCCGCTTCCGGTGAACGTGTAAGGGCCCGGATTATTGGCGATCACCCGGCGCACGCCCGGCGCAACCTTGTCCGCGACGCCATGCGCGAAGTGAATGTCTTTTACGAAGGGGATGGCTGCCATTGCTAATATGTTGCTCGCTACTGGTCCGTCTCGACCCAATTGGCCATATATGATGCCTGAACCAATCGCATGCCATCCTCGCAAGCAGTTCTATTTTTATAGCCTTCGCCAGAGTGCGCAATAATGTTTCCATTGGCGGTCGAGCGGAGTCGCCACCGCCATTCGAACTGAGAATCCCGGTAATACTCATATCGCAGGGCTTTAGCTGGTGTAGGACAGCCTTTTGCGGCGTCAATTGAGGCTCCCTGTGTGCAGCCGCTGGCGAGAAGCATGCCTCCAAGAAAATATCTGCGTTTCATCACTCTCTCCCGATTTCGATCAGAGGGAGCCTGCCCCGGTTAGGGGCGGTCGGGCAAGTTTTGAAAGGATATGGGGCTTTTACGCTTCCAGCTTGGCGTCGATGGCGGCGGCGAAAGCCTCGGCCAGCGCGCGCATGGCGGTGAGCTTGTCCTGATATTTCATCGCAGCGGGCGGGCCCATATCGGTCTTGTTGGCGTCGACGATGTAAATCCGCCCGTCATCGCGATCACGCAATACGTCGAGCCCGCCAAAATCGAGCTGCATGGCGGCGGCGAAGCGGGCGATCTTGTCCTGCTCGTCGCGCGACAGCATGGCGTCAATCGGCGCCAAGTCTACGCGGTGATTGTCATTGGTGAAACGCAAATCGCGGGTGCGCTTCTTTAAAAAGACATATGGCGTTGTCCGGCCGCCGACGATGGGCGTGCGGATGTCCACATGCTCCGCGCCGTCAAAGGTGTTCTCAATAATCCGTTGATAGACATGGCCGGGCTTTGTTGAGGTGACAGGGCATTCGATTTTGCGGCCGTCATGCTTGCCGTTGAGTTCTGACTTTTCAACCGCAAGCCCGTTATGGGTCATCGGGTCGATTTGCAGATTGTAGCCAAAAGTCTCTTCAAAGACGCGCGCCACGACGCTTTTGCGAATATCGAAACAGCCAACATTGAATGCCGGTTTGGCGGTCGGCGTGATGCGCGGCGCGGTGAGGAATTCGCGGTCTTCAAAATAGAAATGCAAATCCGCTTCCGCCGGATCATCGACGATCTTGACATCTGCCAACTGACAGACCGGCCAGATGGCGTAATAGGAGCGCGGTTTTTTCGGAAAGAAGGAAATTGTCGCGCGCGGTTCGCGCCCGCGCATGACCCGCGTCGCACGGAGCGCGTTCACCAACCATACGAAACTTGCAATCCGCAGCGCGTCGCGGGCGAAGTCGCGGTTCAGCGGAATTTGCGCGCCGGTTTCGGTCGCCACCAGCTGATTACCGTTAATTTTGAACTCGCCAAAGATCGACATCTACGCTCCGCACCAGAACTGACCGTTCGCCGCCCCTGTGGCAATCAACATGGCTTTTTGCGCGCTGACAAGGAAATAAAATCAAGGTGAGGCGCTGAAACTGGCGGGATAGGGCGGCGCGGCGCGGCTTTTGCGATGAGCTGCGCATGTGTGTCGAAAGTAAACAAATCCTTAACGCCGCCCCCCTCGCAGCCCTCGCAGCGATGCTGGCCGTGTTTACCCTGTCGGGCGTTGCTGCAGCGCAAACACCCGGTGTTTCCGCTGGCGGCATCACGCTTGGCGACGGCTCCGGCGGGGTGACGGACCGCGCTTATGTGGCGGCGCCGCCGAATTATCTCTACGTCGTCGAAAAAGAGCGCGGCAGTTTTCTCGATTGCGGCGAAGGCCAGGATGGGCGCGCGACGGACGCGGATGGCCGCGACATGGCTGTGTTGCACTGCGGTGTAACCCTGACGGAAACGATCGTCATCCCGGCGGCCGCATCAAGCGCGCGCATCATCATTCACTACTAAGCCGGGAAGAGACGCGCCGTCACCAGCCCATCAGGCAGCTATCGGTCTCAAGCGCGCCATCTTCGTCATAGCGCGCCGGCACGGAATATTTCCGCCCATAATCGAATGTCACGCCGCAAGACGCCTCACTGACATTGTGCCAGATTTTAGTTCGTCCGCTGACGCTTGAATCGCTTGAGTTGGTCACATCGAAAATCGTCGCCATGCGATCTTCAACCGAGCGACGGTCGGCGCCGAGAATCACTTCCGCGTCGATGACGAAACCGGTGACGGTGAGATCGGAGTCGCCTGTCGCGGGGCATGTGCAGGAAGGCGCGCCGTAAAGCGTTGGCGGCGGCGTATAGGGATCGGGCGTCTGGAGCGCCAGTGAAATCAAAAACGCAAACATAATCATGTCCGGCGGTTAGTCCTCTTGATGCCCCGCCTTCAGGGCGTCGAGCGCCGGGCGGTGGCTGCTGATGTCATAGCCTGCGGCGGCAGCCTCGGCGATAAGCTCGTCGGCGCCGCGTCCTTCAAAGGCGCCGCGATAGGACTCCAAAATCGTCGACCGCGTGCCGGAGCGGCAAAAGGCGAGAGTCTTCCCGCCCGCTTCATCCAACGCTTTTTTCAGGGCGGAAATATGGCCCATGGAGATGCCGCGCCCGTCAACGGGAATGTGAATATAGGCCAAGCCCGATGCGCGGGCCGCCGCCTCAAGCTCGGCGCTTTTCGGCTGGCCGATCATTTCCCCATCGGGCCGGTTATTGACGATCAGCGTGTAGCCCGCTGCGGCGGCGGCGGCGATGTCGGCGGCCGAGATCTGCGGGGAGACCGAAAAGTTTGCGTGCAACGCCTTGAATTGATCGGGCAAGATGTCCTCCTTCGTCGGCATGGCGTCCGCAGCGGCGGCCGGGGCGAATGCTGCGGAAAAAACAGCATATGTGACCGGCAGAACCCGTAGGCAAGTAATCGCTATTCGCATAGATTGACGCATGGGCGATATTTCGCCCGTCATCCTTGATTATGCAAGCGCCCTATTGGCGCAGAGGAGCCAGAGCCATGACTGCGCCGCTGTTTCATCTTGCGATTCCGGTTGACGATCTTGTCGCGGCGGAGGCGTTTTATGGCGACTTGTTCGGCTGCCCGCGCGGGCGGCGCGACGAAAAATGGATCGATTTCGACTTTTTCGGCCACCAGCTTGTGACGCATTTCGCGCCGGAAGAGTGTGGACGCGCCGTCACCAACAAGGTCGACGGCAAGGATGTGCCCGCCAAACATTTCGGCGTCATTCTGGACGAGCCGCAATGGCGCAAGCTGGCGGATCACCTGACCGAAGCGGGAACCGACTTCATCATTGAGCCGGGCGTGCGCTTTAAGGGCGAGACCGGGGAACAGGGCACGTTCTTCCTGCTCGATCCGGCGGGCAACGCGCTGGAGTTCAAATATTTCGGCGATCCGTCTCAGCTCTTTGCGAGTTGAGCCCCGGCGGAGGTTTATGCGTCAAAGCGCGCCACGAAGGAATGAATGGTCCAGTGCTCGCCATTGTCGCGCTTGGATGCGCACATGATGGTTTCGCCATCCGTGCGCACATTGACGAGCCCATAGATGTTTTTTTCCATCACCCGCGAGCGCCATAAAGGCGTCAGCGGATATTCGACGCCGACAACCCCGGTGGGGCGGCGTCCGAAAAGCGTGGCGCGGGTTCTCGCCTGCGCCTCGCCGACCTCCACCGTTTCCAGATGCTGTTCGGTGCGATCCGTGGCGGCGTCGATGACGGCGTCTTTGGCGTCGCTATTTGCATTGTCGGGAAGGGCGTCAAGCGCGTCCCATCCCTGTTTGTCGATCAGTTCGCGGCCGGAATATTCGCGCACCGGCTTGGCGAGGATCGTTGCATTCTCGCCCGCCTGATTGAGATTCTCCACTTCGATCCGGTTGACGGTGGACAGCAGCACGCTGCGCTCGATTTCGGTCATGTAGATCAGCGGGGTGATGACCCGATCCTGATCGTCGGATAATTGTTTGTGCCCTGACAATGCGCTTGCGGCGACGATCTCCGGGCGCGGATGCGCGAAGCCTTCATTGTCGCCGGAAGAAATCACGGTCGCGCCGGCTTTGATCGATTCAAGAAATTTGAACGAGATGTCGTGGCTGCCATGATGGCAGGCTTTGGCGACATCGCATTCCCATTCCGACATGGCGCCGCCGAAACTGTCCGACAGCCATTTCATGCTGGCCGAATTCAGATCGCCGGTCATCAGCAGACGGGCGTTTTTATAGTCCAGCCGCAAACAGACGCTGTGGCCATTGGTGTTGATGGAGGTCGCGCCAAGATCGGGCAGCGCCGGTTCGCCGTTTCTTTGGACAGTGACCGGGCCGAGCACTTTCACCTCATAGTCCTCGCCGTCGCAATAGATCGGCAAATCGCCCTGCGCTGCGGCGCTGGCGTCGAGACCAAGGCGCTCAAACTTTGTCTCGGCGTCGTTATCCAGAACCGCCTTGATGAAACTTTTCCACCAGCCGCTAATTTTCAGCCCGTCGGCGCCGCTGCCGTCGATCAGGGCTTCTGCGTCGGCGCGGTCGCCCATGAGCCGGGTGAAAAATCCATTGTCCAGGGGGCCGAGCTTGTCGGAATGCACGGAGGAGGGGAAGCGCGACAGGCCCGGATGGGCGAAGCGTTCAATCGCCACTTCCAGACAGTCAAGTTCATCAAGGCCCGCCGCATCCTTGTCGACGAGATCATGCAGGCCTCCATAGTGATCCGCGTCGCTATGGGTGACGATCATGTCGTCGAGATAGATCCGCCAGTCGCCATAGTCCTTGAAAAACTTCCAGTCGACAAAGTCGGCTGCGTTCTTGCCGGTCATTTGCAAGCGGCGCTCCATGCCGGCGTCGATCAGCATGTGGCGGCCGTCGGGAAAGCTGACCAGCACGCCGTCGCCTTGTCCCACATCGACGAAATACACTTCCAGCAGTGATTCCTCGGTCAGCTCGCTGGCGTCGATCTCGCCGAACAGGCCGCGCGCCATCACCCGGCAGCGCCCGTTATTGTTGCGGCTGATGATCTGAACCATATCGCCCCACAACAGATAGGCGTCATCGCCGTTCATGAAATGCAGCTTCGCGCGGAAGCGGTCATCATGGTCCGACTCTTCCGCCGCGGATTTGCGCCGCGCATAAGCGATCTCCGCCACGTCGGCGGTTTTCACAAAGCCGGTGAGTTCGTTGTCATTGTCGTCAATGAAGGTCGCCGCCGTCCAGGGGCCTGCGCCGATCCCGTTTGGAAGGCCAAGCGCGTCCGACCATTCCAGCACCGCCAGCGTCGCCGCATTGGCCGCAGCGTCGGCTTTCAGCTCGGTCGTGAAGTTTCGCCGGAAACTCGCCTGCGCGCGCTTGGCGGCGGCGTAACCTTGCGTTCGTTTCACCGCCTGGAAATGCTGGAAATCCTCATTCCAGGCGCGCACCCATCCTGACGCCATAATCTGTCTCCCCACAGAAAATTTCAATCACTGGAACTATAGCATGATACACGGCAAGTATTGTGACACTAATGAGTCACTATTTTTCCCCGCTCCGGAAAACAATGACGCCGTCAACGACTGTCATTACCGGTTTCGCAGTCAGAATTTCCTCTTCCGGCACGGTCATGATGTCTTTTGAAAAGACCGTGAAATCTGCGCGCTTGCCCGGCGCGATCACGCCGAGTTCGTCTTCCTGAAACGACGCATAGGCGGGCCAGGCGGTGAACATCTTCAGCGCTTCAGCGCGGGTGACGGCTTCGTCGGGGCGCCAGTTTTCGTCCTGATAGCCATTGAGGCCGCGGCGCGCGACGGCGGCGTAGAATTCGATCAGCGGATCGCCGCGCTCCACCGGCGCGTCCGATCCGCCGGCGATGATTGAACCGGCGTCAATCAATGCGCGCCACGGATAGGCGCCGTCGAGCCGGCCGGTTCCGAGGCGATCGACGGCGAAAAACAGATCGCCGATCGCATGGGATGGCTGCATGGACGGAATGACGCCAAGCTGCGCGTAGCGGGGAATATCTTCCGTGCGCAGAATTTGCGTGTGCTCATCGCGCCAGCGCAGGCCGGTCTTGTCCGGATGGGCGGCGAAGACTTCTTCATACCAGTCGAGCAGCAGTTTGTTGCCGCGATCGCCAATCGCATGGGTGTTGACCTGAATGCCGGATTCGATGGCGGTGGTAAGGACCGGCAAGGCGTCTTCTTTGGTCATCAACAAAAGGCCGCTTGTGTCGGGCCGGTCGGCATAGGGCTCCATCAGCGCTGCGCCGCGCGAACCGAGCGCCCCATCCATGTAAAGCTTGATCGCGCGGGTGATGACATGGCCGTTTTCATTGATGCGCGGCCCGTTTTCGGCGAGCGCGGCGAGGCCGGACTGATCGATGGAATTATACACGCGGATTTTGATTGCATTGTCTGTCGACAGCGTTTCGATCATCTCGACATTTCCAGGCTCCACGGACATGGCGTGAATGCCGGTCCAGCCATAGGCGGCGTAAACGTCGGAGGCTTTGGCGTAGGCTTCGCGTTTTTTGTCGTCGCCCGGTTCGCCCACAAGGCCCGCCGCGAGCGACATCGCATTGTCGATCAGGATGCCCGTTGCGCGTCCGTTTTCATCGCGCTCGATCTTGCCGCCGGCGGGGTCGGCGGTTTCGTCGTCAATGCCGGCGGCGTTCAGCGCGGCGCTGTTTGCGACCAGCGCATGTCCGTCGGCGCGCGAAAGAATGACAGGATTGTCCGGGCTGACCGGATCAAGATCGTCGCGGTTCGGCATGCGCCCTTCGGGCCAGCCGGTTTCAATCCAGCCGCGCCCGAAAACGGTTTCGCCTTCGCCCGTATGCTGGACATTCGAAGCGACGATCGAAACGAGTTCCGCGACCGAGCCGACGCCTTCGAGATTGAGTGTGAGTTCGCGCATCCCGATGCCGAGCAGATGCGCATGCGCATCGGTGAAGCCCGGATAGAGCGCGGCCCCCTGCAAGTCGATCAGCGTGGCGTTGTCGCCGGCGGCGTCCTCAACCAACTGGCGCGCGCCGACAGCGATGACGGCGCCGTCAGCGACTGCGACCGCTTCGGCGGTCGGCGAGCCGTCAATGCCGGTATAGATCGGTCCGCCGGCGAAAATCGTGATCGCTGCGGACGCGTCTTCGGTGTTTGACGCAGTCTGCCTTGCGTCTTCGCCGCCGTTGCAGGCCGCCAGCATTGGCAAAAACAGGGCGATTGGGGCGAATTTGGCGGCGAAACGCGGCATTGGGCGGCTCCTTGCGGTGAAGATGCGCTGCGGCGGCGAGGCGCCAGCGCGCTGCGGGAAGGCCAGAAAATCAGCAATTCCGGTGTAAACAGGCTCGCCAGCCGCCGCAATCCGGCGCGGCCCGCGACCGGGCCGGCGAAAGGCGCGAATCCGAACTGCTGTTTACTGTCCTAAATCACGCAGAAATGGCGGAGAAGCTTGGGGAAAACTTAATTTCGCTCCCGAGAGGAGTTAATTTTCCCGCTAAGCGGGAATTTCCTCGCGCGTATGCGCTTCAATGTTGCGTTGCAGCGAAAATCTTTTGGTAAAGGCATGTAAAGCAATTGACAAAGTCAATGAAAAAGGGATTTTAGGGGCGTCGTTAAAGAAGTTTTAATGGCACGGTTTCCGGCGTATTCCGGATTAACAGTTTGAGTGGGGGACTAAAACCATGAAAACCCTTCGATACATGGCAGCGGCCCTTGCCGCTGCGGGATTGATGGCAGCTCCGGCGAGCGCGACGACGTTTGTCTTCAAAGGCGCTGGCAATAACGTGACGCCGCTCGGCGTTTCTGGCGTTGATTTTGATCCGACCTGCGCAACGACAGTTGCACCGGGCGACATCTGCAACGTTCAGGACGACAATGGCGACTGGAACAGCCTCGATTACACATTGGACGGCATCGACGTTTCTGTCAGCGCATATGTTGGCGGCGAAAAAGTCCGCCTGATCCAAGACCGTCAGCCGAAAGACTCAGGCCTTGGCGCTTGGTCAGAAGATAACGGCAATGACGACCAAACGCAGAATGATGCTGGCGAGTCGATCGAATTCACTTTTGGCAGCATGGTCAAAGTGACCGACGTTGAATTCAACGCAGGTAGCGACACAAGCTGCACGAATGTCGATACGACGACAATCGAAGGCACTTGCGGCGAGTTCTTGCTTGAAGTGTTCGACGCTACGGACACGCTGATCTTCTCGCTTATTTACGACATCACGAATACCGATGTCCTGGCTCAGCTCGGTGTAGCTGGCGTGCGCTTCGTGCTGACGGCTCTGACGCCTGAAGCAGGCTTCGTGGTCGCCAAGTTCACTGTCAGCGAAGTTCCGGTTCCGGCCGCGCTTCCGCTGCTGATCTCTGGTCTTGCTGGCCTTGGCTTCGCTTCGCGTCGTCGCAAAGCAGCCGCCTAACTGATCTTTCGCTTCACAGCGAATACGAAAAGCCGGCCCTCGGGCCGGCTTTTTTGTGTTCTGAAATCATGTAGCTTGCAGCAGCGTCAGATCTGGGGCGTCGGGCGCGGGGCGTCAGATCTGGCGCGTTACGCCCCGGCTTTTTGCGCGAAGCTCCAGGCCAGCATGGCCAGCGGCTTGACCTGTGCGCCCATCTGCTTTGCGGCCGGCGACGAGGCGTTGCCCTGCAGCGAGCGGGCGTAGACGCCCTGAATGATCGAGCTCAGCCGGAACATGTTATAGGCGAGGCAGAAATTGACGTCCGGCACGCCGTCGCGGCCCGTGCGGGCGGAATAGCGCGCAACCGCGTCCTCGATGGTCGGAATGCCGGCCGCTTCAAGATCGACGCCCATCAGGCCGCCACGGACGCTGGACGGCATGTGCCAGACCATCAGGAAATACGTGAAGTCGGCGAGGGGGTGACCCAGGGTCGACAATTCCCAATCGAGGATCGCCAGCGTTTTTGGTTCGCTCGGATGCATGATCGCATTGTCGAAGCGGAAATCGCCATGCACGATGGAGGTCGCCTCGTCGGCGGGGATTGCGGTCGGCAGCCATTTGATGAGGTTGTTCATCGCCTCAATCGTTTCGGTCTCCGCCGCTTCATATTGCTTCGACCAGCGCCCGATCTGGCGCTCGAAATAATTGCCGGGTTTTCCGTAATCGCCGAGGCCTGCTTTTTCGTAATCCACATTGTGCAGATCCGCGAGGGTATCGATCAGCGCATGGTAAAGCGGCGTGCGCGCCTGCTTGTCGACTTCGGGCAAGCTTGCATCCCAGAAGATGCGGCCCTCGACAAAATCCATGATGAAAAACGGCGTGCCGATAATGTCTGCGTCTTCGCACAAAGCATAGGTCTTCGGCACCGGGAAATTTTGCGTCCCCAGCGCCGTCATGACTTTATATTCGCGCTCCACCGCATGGGCGGAGGGAAGCAGCTTGCCCGGCGGTTTGCGGCGCAGGACATATTTCTTGCCCGGCGTCGTGAGAAGGTATGTGGGGTTTGACTGGCCGCCCTTGAATTTCTTGACCGAGGCCGGTCCGGCATAGCCTTCGACATGGTTGCGCATATAGGCGTCAAGCGCGCCCTCATCGAATTTCAAATGCGCCGGCGTCTCGCCAAGTCCGGTGAAGTCGCCAGATGGATCATTGTCGGCGCTGGTCATGGCGTTTCCTTATGCGTGTTGTCGTGGCGTTCTTATGCGGCCCTGAAATGATCGAGCATCATGAGCGCGCCGATGATAACAAATCCGGCGCCGGCGATAAGCTTCAATGGCAGTGTGGAAAGCCATTTGTCAGCGGCTGCGCCGGCCAGCACTGCAAGACCGGTAGAGGCGGCCAGCGCCAGCGCGGCGGCAGCGAACACCATCAGTTTCGATTTGCCGCCATCGCTGGCGAACAGCACGGTGGCGAGCTGGGTTTTGTCGCCAAGTTCAGCGAGGAAAACGGTGATGAAAATGGTGAAAAACGCGGTCATGGTGCAAATGTTCCTAAGTCATGGTGAAACTTGCCAAAGGCCGCCAGGACGCGCTCCGGCGCTTCCGTATGCGGATAATGGCCGATATCGGCGAGCAGCACCGCATCGGCGTTCGGTATCTGCTCAAGGTAATAATCGTAAAGATGCTTGCCCGAGACCGGGTCCATGCCGCCATCGATAAGGCGCAAGGGAATATGTGTTTCTTTCAGGGCGCCGACCCAGCGCGGGCGCATCATCCGGCGCTCAGGAATATATTGCAGCAGCTTATGGAGCACGCGCCGTCCGTCATTTTCGCAGATCAGCGCCCAGTGGCCGTCAATCTCTTCATCGCTGGCCATGGTCGCGGGGCCGAAGATCGCATCGAGATTCTGCGCGGAACTTGTCGCGCGTGAGGAAGGCGCCCAGCAATCCGCCGAACGGGGACAAGCCGATTTTCTGGACCAGTCTTGCGCGATGCTGTTCGGGGAACAGGCCGCCATTCAAGAACACCAGCGACTTGAGCGCAAAGCTCAGTGTGCGGTCATTCTGGCGCGCCAATAATTCCTGGCCCACCGTATTGCCGTAATCATGAACGAACAGATGCGCCTCGCCGAGCCCGAGATGCTCCAGCAAGGCTTCCTGCAAATCCGCCTGATCGAGAATGGAATAGGTGATGTCCGCCGGTTTGTCGGAGAGCCCGAAGCCGAGCATGTCGAGGGCGACGATGTTGAAGCGTTTTTCCAGCGTCTCCCACATGGGCGACCAGTCCCAGGACGAGGTCGGGTAGCCGTGAACAAGCAGCAGCGAAGGTTTTTGCGCGTCGGGATTTGGCGTTGTCCAATACGCAATGCGCCGCCCGGCATGGTCGAAATATTGCGCGGCCTTGCGCCACTCCGTCAGTGCGATCATGCGCGCGGCTCCGCCTTGCGCCGTTCCAGCGCCCGCCAGGCGATGTCCTTGCGGAAAAAGCCGCCGGGCCAGTCAATCGCAGCGACGCCGGCATAGGCGCGGGCGACAGCCTCTTCGATGTCCTTGCCGGTTGCGGTGATGTTCAGCACGCGCCCGCCATTGGCCAGCAGCTTGCCGTCTTCGAGTTTCGTGCCCGCGTGAAACACGACGACGCCCGGCAATGCGTTCGCCGCATCAACGCCGTTGATTTCCGTACCCTTCTTATAGGCGCCGGGATAGCCATCCGCCGCCATGACGACGAGCGCCGCCGGTTCGTCCGACCATTCGCAGCTTGCCGTGTTGAGGTCTTGCGTCGCCGCTTTGTAGAGGACCGGCAAGAGGTCGCTTTTCAGGCGGCGCATCAGGATCTGGCATTCCGGGTCGCCGAAGCGCGCATTGAACTCCACCAGGCGCGGCTTTTCATCTTCGACCATCAATCCCGCATAGAGCACGCCCACATAAGGGCAGCCGCGACGTTTCATTTCCGCGACCACCGGCTCGATAATCTCCTTCATCGTCCGCTCACGGACTTTATCGGTGAACACCGGCGCCGGGGAATAGGCGCCCATGCCGCCCGTATTCGGTCCTTCATCGCCGTCATAGGCGCGCTTGTGATCTTGCGCGTCGATCATCGGCAGAATGTTTTCGCCGTCGCAAATGGCGAAGAAGCTGGCTTCCTCGCCATGCATGAATTCTTCGATGACGATGGCGGCGCTGGCGTCGCCGAACTGGCCGCCCAGCATGTCATCGATCGCCGCATCCGCGTCTTTCAGCGTTTCGGCGATAACGACGCCCTTGCCAGCCGCCAGACCGTCAGCCTTGATCACATAGGGCGGGCGCTGCTCACGCAGAAATGACTTCGCCGGGGCGGGGGCTTCAAACCGCCCGTAAGCGGCGGTTGGCGCGCCGGCCTTGCTGGCCACGTCTTTCATGAAGCTTTTCGACGCTTCTAGCTGGGCCGCGGCTTTATCCGGTCCGAAGCAGGGAATGCGCTTTTTCTTCAACAGATCGCCAAGTCCGGCGGCTAGCGGCGCTTCCGGACCGACGACAACAAGATCAACGGCGTTTTCGGCGGCGAAATCAGTAATCGCCTCAATGTCGCCGCCGGAAAGCGGCAAAACTTCACCAAAATGATTGAGCCCCGCGCCGCCAGGCGCCAGATAGAGCTTTGACAATTGCGGGCTTTGCGCGATTTTCCAGGCCAGCGCATGTTCCTGGCCGCCGCCGCCAACCAACAGGACTTTCACTTGGGCGTTCTCCGTTTTTCTCTATCCGCGTTTAAGCGCCCAAAGCTGCGCGATCAACGCTGTTGCGGCCTTCGCCCCCGCAATCATGCCGTTTGCGCGCGTGCTAGGGGCGGTTGTCCGGTTGCATGAGTGATTCTGGGGAAAAATCAGCGGCGCCGAAAAAGGCGATTCCCGCCGCCGTCAGAAAACGCCCCTGGCGCAGCTGCGCCGGCTTTGGAAGCGCCTGTACGGGCCCTGGGGCCGCACCAGCGGGCGACTCATCGATTATCTCGGCGCCACAGAGCAGCGCCAGCGCCGGGCGTCGCTGACCCTGGCGATTGCGATCAACCTGATCGTGCTGACGCTGATGTCGACTTTCGCCAAAGTCCGGATCTGGATCCCGAATGCGCCGAGCGACACGATTCAGGTGACGCTGGTGGAGCCGCTGCCGTTTGAGCTGAGTTTGCGCGACCCGGATATTGCGCCCGAGCCAGAACCCGAGCCTGAGCCGGTGGAGCTGGAACCTGAGCCCGAACCTGAGCCCGAACCTGAGCCGGAGCCGGAACCTGAAATCGTCGAGCCAGAGCCGGAGCCTGAACCGGAGCCCGATCCGTTGCCGGAGCCCGAAGTCGAAGCAGAGGCGCCGGAACCGGAAGCCGAACCGGAGATCATCGAAGAGCCCGCGCCAGCGCCGGAACCCGAACCGGAACCTGAAATCCTTGCGCCCGAGCCCGAACCCGAGCCGGTCGAGCCGGAGCTTGAGCTCAATCTTGAGCGCGAGCCGCAATTCGCGCCGACCGCGCAGGAGCCGGAGCCGTTCATTCCCGATGCGCCGCCCTCCAAGCTGAGCGACAAGCTGCTTGAACGGGCCCCGCAGGAAGAGCCGCAAATCGCGGAAGACGAAGCCGAGCAGCCTCTGGTGTCAGTCGAGGAGGCGGGCGCGCCCGATTCCGGCCTTGATGAAATTCCCGGCAATGACGAAACGCAAGGTCTCGACGAAGTGCTCGCCGAGACGGAAGGCCAGGACATTGAGGAAGAGCCGCTGGAAGAAGAAACGCCGCTCGCCGACGCGCCTGCGGAAATCTCCGGCGACGATATGTTTGACGAGGAGCCGGTATTCGGCCGCCGCAGTTTCGTGCTGCCGGAAGTGGCGCTGCCCGGCGTCGATCTTTCAGGCGGCGAATTACCGCCCGGCGAGGCGGCGATCCTGCCCGGGGATTCCGGCGTCGTGGCGATCTTCTGTCCGGAAGAATTCACCGACGAGGAAAAACAAAAGGAATGCGCCGGGCGCCGCGAAATTCGCTCCGGCTGGCGGCCGGGCGCGAGCGGTGAGGATTTCACCCGCGCCACCGAATTGCTGAAACGCGAACGCGCCGATGGCGTGACCGGGCCCACAATCGGTCCGGTCGCCGCCGAGATCGAGAGCCGTCGGCATGACGATCTGATCCGCGATTTGCGCGACCCGCGCCGCAGTATGGATGACGTCAACAACCTGCCCGACGCAGGCGATGACAACTTGATGCGCGGCGTTGAGGGCAACCGGCCGAATGTCGGCCCCGCGCCGTTTGAGCCGTCATGGACCCTGCGCGAGGATGGCGAACTGACCCAAAAAGAGATCGACCAGCTCGAAAAAGACCTCAAAGAGGCGGAAGAAAATAATTAACGCCCGTAGAAATATTTCGTGATTGGCGTTGGCGTCCGGCGGGCCTATATGCAGCGCCGTACTCCTTTTGAGGTTTCCATGATTGAGAAAATTGGGATCGCCGCGCTGGTTGTCCTCGTCGCGTCGGAAGGCTTTGCTTTTTCCGAAGCTGTCCTGTGGGCGCTGTCCGCCATCATGCATCTTGGCGCCGTCGCGCAAGAGGGAACGTTCGTTGTCGCCGCGCTGATCGGCATCGCTTCGGGCTGGTGGATTTTACAATCCGCGCTCGCTCATCGCGGCCAGTAAATCGCACCCCAATAGCGGGAATCGACGCGCTGAAAATTCATCAAAAGTGATGAATTCTTGCGTGAATCCCGCATTTGGTGCGTAGTTATCCCCGTCTTTTCAGCTGGCCGTATACTTACCTTTGCGTTTGGATGCGGCCTTGAAACCGGCGCTCGTCATGTGACGGCGCAATACCCGAAACAGGTCCTTCCGGCGCCAGGCAGGGAGGCGTTCGCGCCCGCTCTGCCGGGCTCTTTGACATTGTGAATTTTTAAGATGGGCCCATGGTCCGCCGGCGCTGCTCAAGGGCGGCGCCGGCGGAGCGGGCCGGTCGGGCTAAAGCGACGCGAGAGTCGGTTGGGACTTCTTGCCGCCGAGCCATGCGTCCTTGAACAAGGCGCCCGCATATTTTGCGGCCGATTTGTCGCCTTGCGCTTTGTAGCTTTCGGAAAGGCCGTACAGCACCCAGGCGTTGTTCGGCGACTCTGTCAGCGTTTCCAGGAACAATTGTTCCGCGCGTTCATGCTGGCCGTCCTGCAGAACCAGGCTGGCGAGGGTTTGTTTCGCCGGATAGTACCACCAGGGCGGCTCCATATAAGGAATCGCATCTTGCAGGGCGACGGCTTCTTCCATCGCTTCAATTGCGGTGGCGAGATCGCCGTCAGCAGCGCTGGCGCGCGCGATGACGGTGAGGCGCGCAATGTTCAACACGTCAATCGCCGGCACATTGCCTTCGATGAGCGGGGTGAAATCGCTTTCGGCAATCAGCGTGCTGATCGCTTCGGCTTCACGCATCGCCGCCGCAGTGTCGCCGGTTTTCACCAGCGCTTCACCGCGTGCGTAACGCCAGGCGGCCTGCAGGAACGGAATCGCATCGCCCGGATCCTCCAGCGCAAGAACGTCCTGCGGATCTGCGAACTGCACCATGGCGTAATAAGGCGCGGCCTTGATCGGCTGTACGAAGGGCGCCGCCGAGGCCATTTCCGCAGGCAATTTCGCGTCGAGTTTCTGCGCCATTTCGAGCGCGCTTTCCGCCGCACCCGACATCTGCGCAGAGGTCAGCGCGAAATGCACATTGTGGGTGTAATAGCCATACTCATACATGATGCTCGCATCATTGCTGTCGATAAAAGCTTCGTCTGTGGCGACTGCAATGATGTTGTGCTCAAGCGACTTTTTGAAATGCCCGGTGCGGTAATAGGCGTGCGAGGGCATGTGAATGAGATGGCCGAGGCCCGGCGTCAGGGCCGCCAGACGGTCCGCATGCTCAACCGCGCGATAGGGATTGTTCGACGCTTCGGTGGCGTGAATATAGAGATGGATCGCGGCGGCGTAGTCTGGATTGCGCGCGATAACGCCTTCCAGCAGCGATACGGTCCGGGCGGAACGCCCCTTTGGCGTACGGCCGCCATCGGTCCAGTAATCCCAGGGCTGGGTGTCCATATTGGCTTCGGCGGCGGAGACCGCGATGAAATCGTCATCGGGATAGGCGAGGGCGACCTCGTCCATGGCGTCCGCATAAGCATTGTCGAGTTTTGCGCGATCGGGATTTGGCTGCGGCTCATAGCGATAATGCAGCGCATTGATCAGCGCTTTTTCTTTCGCGCTCGCCTTGTCGCGCAGGGACATGGCTTTTTGCAGCGCTGCATAAGCAGGCGCGACCGCTTCGTCAGCCATCGGCGCGTTGATATTGGGGCCGAGCGCCAGCGCTTCCGCCCAATAGCACATGGCGCAATCGGGATCGATCGCCTGCGCGCGCTGGAAAGCGTTGATCGCATCGCCATGATTGAAGTTGAACATCGAGGCGAGGCCTTGATCGAACCAGGCTTGTGCTTCCGGCGTTGTCGTCACTTCGTATGAAATGTCGGTGAGTTTCGTGCGCAACATCGGCGCAGCGTTTTCACCTTCGTCGGCTGCTTGCGCATAGGCGGTTGCAGCGCGCACGAAAAACGCCCGGCGCTTGGCGAGGCCGTCTTCCTGTTCGCCGCACAAGGCGCGCGCGATCATCAACGGATGCAGGAATGGCGCAGCAATTTCTTCTTCGCCGTTGATGCGGGTCTTGACCGCAACACCGCCCATGACAATCGCCGCCGCAGCAGCGCTCAATAAAAATTTGGTCTTCATCATTCTCCCCTTAATTTCAATTTTCGGGCTTTTCGTCGCCATGAAATATGGCGTTGCGCGCTCCCTAGGCGGGGCCCTGGCGCAAAAACACTGACTTTGGTTAGGGTGCAGCTCCCCAATTCGACGGACCGTTGTTTTCTCAGGTCCAAATGCGCCGCCGCTTATGCGCGCCGCCAAAACATGCTTTAACACACGCCATGAGTGAACAAAACATCGGCAATCTGCACGAATATTCAGTCACTGAGCTGTCCGGCGCCGTCAAACGCACGATTGAGGACGCTTTTGGCCTGGTGCGTGTGAAGGGCGAATTAGGACGCGTTACGCGCCCTGCATCGGGTCATGTCTATCTCGATCTCAAAGATGACAAATCCGTTATTTCCGGCGTGATGTGGAAAGGCATGGCCGCGCGGCTTTCGATCAAGCCCGAACAGGGGATGGAAGTCGTCGCCACCGGGCGCATGACCACATTCGCCGGTCAGTCGCGCTATCAACTGATTATCGATTCTGCTGGAGCCTGCGGGCGTCGGCGCACTGATGGCGCTTTTTGAACAGCGCAAGAAAAAGCTCGCCGCCGAGGGGCTGTTCTCGCCGGAGCGCAAGCGCGCGCTGCCATTCCTGCCCGAAGTGATCGGCGTTGTGACCTCGCCATCCGGCGCGGTTATTCGCGATATTCTGCACCGGCTGCGCGAGCGTTTTCCCCGCCATGTGATCGTCTGGCCGACCGTGGTGCAGGGCCGCGGCGCCGAGGACAAGATCGCTGAGGCGATCTCGCGGCTTCAATGCGCTCGAAGCCGGCGGCGATATTCCGCGTCCGGATGTTTTAATTGTCGCACGCGGCGGCGGCTCCCTGGAAGATTTGTGGTGCTTCAATGAAGAAGTGGTGGCGCGCGCGGCGGCGGAAAGCGAAATCCCGCTGATCTCTGCGGTGGGCCATGAAACTGACACGACCCTGATCGACTACGCCGCCGACAAGCGCGCGCCGACGCCGACCGCGGCGGCGGAATTCGCCGTGCCCGTGCGCGCGGAATTGCTGAGCGAAGTCCTCAACAAGGAACGCCGCTTCACCGGCGCCGTGACGCGGATGTTTGAAACAAGACGCTCCGCGCTGATATCTGCCTCGCGCGGGCTTGGGCGGCCAGAAGATATTGTCGGCGCCGCGACCCAGCGTCTTGACCGCGCGTCTGACGGATTGCGCGCCGGATTGCGCGCCCGTCTCGATAATGCGCTTACCTCCCTTGCGGGTGTCAGCGGGCGATTGACGCCGGGACTGCTCGCCGCCGGCTTCGCCCAGCGGGAAAATCTGATTGCGACGCGCTGGGCGCGCATCGCCGACCGGACGGAACGCATCGTCATTGACCGGCGCTCGCGGCTGGCCGCGTCGGCGCGGGTGCTGGCCGCCGTTTCCTATCAGAATGTGCTTGAGCGCGGCTTTGCGCTGGTGCGTGGTCCCGATGGCGCCTTGTTGCGCCGGGCCGGCGACGCGCCCGCAGGGGCGGCGGGCGAAATTCAGTTCGCCGACGGCGCCCGCGCCGTGCATTTTGATGATGGCGCGCCATCAAAAGGCCCGAAAACGCCAGTAAAATCAGCGTCCAAAACCGGGACATCCGCGCCAAAGCCAAGTCAGCCCCGGCTCTTTGACTAGCGCCCGCCTGGCGCGGTATTGAAGGCGTCAGAAATCGAAAGGCTCCGCGCGCAAGTGAACTCGTTTGACTCCTTTGGCCCCGAAGATGAGGCGGTCCTCGATTATGACGACGCTGAATTTCATATGGTGAAGCCTGGCGCGTTTGTGATTTGCGCGGTGACGGGCGTGCGCATTCCGTTAAAGGCGCTGCGCTATTGGAATGTGGACAAGCAGGAGCCTTATGCCGACGCCGCCGCGTCGATGATTGGTTTCGGTCTGAAGGGGAACGACTGATGAAACTCGCATATGCCGCGTTGATGATCGCCGCATTCGCCTCGCCGCTGATGGCGGAGGAGCTGAAAAACACCGATCAGGCTGAAGAAGCAGAAAACCTATTGCCGCCGGCGGGCGCGAAAGTCGGCAATGTGGACGCCGACAATGGCAAGGATTCGCTGGCGCGCCGCGCCAATTTCGCCGAAGCGATGAACGATGTGGCCGAGCGTCAGAAAGTCTTCGCCGGCGAGCCGGAGAAATTTTCGCTCAACGGCTCTTTCGCCCAGGGCGGCATCCTGTTCGGCCAGACCGAAGCGGGCGCGAAAGTCACCCTCGACGGCGATGAGGTGATGGTCGATCACGAGGGCCGCTTCCTGCTGGGTTTTGGCCGCGACAGCGCGCCGACGGCGCTGGTTGTCGTCACCCTGCCGGATGGCGAGGTTGAACGCCGCGCGATTAACATCGAAGACCGCGAATTCCCGGTGCAGCGCATTGACGGGCTCGACCAGTCGAAAGTCTCCGGGTTCACCGAAGAACAGCTCGCCAAGATCGCTGTCGATTCTGAAACTGAAAAAAGACGCCCGCGAGAAAACCCAGGATATCGCCGACTGGTCGGTTGGTTTCGACTGGCCGCTGCAAGGCCGGATTTCCGGCGTTTTCGGTTCCCAGCGCATTCTCAATGGGGAGCCGAAGCGTCCGCATTCCGGTCTCGATATCGCGGCGCCGTCAGGCACGGCGATCTGCGCGCCGGCGCCGGGGATCGTTCGGCTGGCCGAGGGCGACATGTATTTTGAGGGCGGGCTGGTCCTGCTTGATCACGGCCACTGGCTCGAAAGCGCCTTCCTGCATATGTCCCGGGTCGATGTGACGCCGGGCCAGCGCGTGGAAAAAGGCGATGTGATCGGCGCGGTGGGGGCCACGGGCCGGGCCACAGGCCCGCATCTCCATTGGAGCCTCAAATGGAAAGGCCGTCTGGTCGATCCGCAATTGACCCTCGACCCCTTCGTCCCGGTCCACGCCGCGGCGTCCTCCGGGGATAAGGGCGGCGAATAGCGCTGAAAATCGGGGCGGAAAGCCGCCGATTTAAAGCTTTTGTAATTGACAATCATTATTAACTGACCCATCTTATTGAGAGCCGGTCGCAACTTGGTGCGTCGGCCTTTGGGATCAGAGCCGCCGTCCATGTATGTGTGCATCTGCAACGCGCTGAAAGACCGGGAACTCGCCGCCGCCGCCGATGATGCGCGCAGCGTGGCGGAGGTTTTTCGTCGTTGCGGCCGTCGTCCCCAATGCGGCAAGTGCTTGCCTGACGTGGCGCAGATCATCGAAGATGGTCGCGATCAAGGCGCCGCCGTCAAACTCGCCGCCGAATAAATCTGCAATTGAGAGTCGCTTGCGCGTTGCGCGCATTTTTCTGCGCAAGTGATAGTCGCTTGCAAAGATAGCGCTTTAACGCAGCGCGTGAATCACTATCCTCCTGAAAAACAAATCAACAGGAGAGTGTATTCGTGAAGGGCGACCAAAAGGTCATCGACTATCTCAACAAGGCGTTGCGGTTGGAGCTTACCACCGTCAACCAGTATTTCCTGCATGCGCGCATGTTCAAGAACTGGGGCTTCGAGCGGCTCGCCAAAGTTGAGTATGACGAATCCATCGACGAAATGAAGCATGCGGACGAATTGATCGAACGCATCCTGTTTCTCGAAGGCCTGCCGAATGTGCAGGATCTCGACAAGGTCTATATCGGCGAGAATGTCCGTGAAGCGCTTGAATGCGATCTGCGCGCCGAACAGCGCGCCCATCCGCTCTACAAGGAAGCGATCGCCTATTTCGAGACCGTGAAGGACTATGTGAGCCGGGCGCTGCTGGTGAAGATCCTCGAGTCCGAAGAAGAGCATATCGACCATCTCGAAACCCAGCTTGAGCTGATGGATAAGGTCGGCGAGCAGAATTACCTGCAATCGCAAATGAAGACCGAAGACTGATGCTGCGCGCGCTCGCTTTGCTGCTTTTCCTCGTCGCCGCTTGTGCGACGGCGGAGAGCGGCGGCGAAATCGGCCCCGGCGAAACCGGCGGCATGTGCGGCGGTTTAGCCGGTTTCCAGTGTGAGGGTGAAGGCGATTATTGCGCCATGGCGCCGGGCGTGTGTTACGAAATCGCCGATGGCGCCGGGGTTTGCAAACCACGCCCGCAAGTCTGCACCCGTGAATATCGTCCCGCTTGCGGCTGTGACGGCGCCACCTATCCGAGCGCCTGCAGCGCGGCGGCTGCGGGCGTTAGCGTCGCCTATGAAGGCGCCTGCGTCACCGGTTAGGCCATTTCGGAAGTCGGTTGGCTTGCAGAGCCTTCATCCTGAGGAACAAAAATTTCTTCGCCCTTCGAGATGGTCTTACGACCTCCTCAGGATGAAGAAATTTTTGTGTCTCGAAGGGTCGAAGGCGTGACCCAATAATGGATGATATAACTCTAACCCTCGTCCTTCGGCCATCTGCGGTGGAACCACAGCCACTGGCCCGGTTGGGCGCGAATATCCGCTTCCAGCGCTTCATTCATTTTCATTGTCAGCGCTTCCACATCGTGGTGATCGTCGCCGGTCGGCGTGAAGGCGATCGGGTCATGCACCTTAAAGCTGAAATGCGCGCCTTTCTTGCGGGTGATGCTGACATGAATCAATGGCGCGCCATATTTCAATGACAAGCGCGCGGCGGCGGGCGCGGTCATGGCGGGGATGCCCATAAAGGGAACCGAGATTCCGCTATTGAGCTTCTGGTCAACCAGCAAGGCGAGGGAGCAGTTCTGTTTCAACAGCTCTACCAGCATGCGGCCGCCGCGCTTTCCCTTCGGAACCAGCCGTCGCGACATCACTTTCGCGCGCTGCTTGATGATCCATTCATCCGTCAGCGGATTATTCGCCGCGCGATAGACAATGCCGAGATCATAGCCGGCGCGCGCGAGAACGGAGGGGCCGACCTCCCAATTGGCGAAATGGGCTGAAAATAGAATCACCGGCTCGGGCCGCGCGACAAGCGCGTCGAATCTTTCCCGGTCGATCATCTCGATCCGGACATTGGTCTCGAAGTCGGCGAGGGTTTCGAGATGCACGAATTCCGCCCCGGTGCGCGCGATGTTTTCCCAGGCGTCTTTGGTGACGGCGCGGATTTTTTCCCGCGGCCAGTCGGGAAAGGCGCGCGCGAGATTGTCTTCGGCGCGGCGCGACGAGGGCCGGATCAGCGGCCCGATATGGCGCATCGTCGTCCCGGCGATGGCGGAAGCGGCGTCAACGCCCACCAACTTGAAAAATCCGGTCAGGGCGATGACCAGCGCCAGCTCCAGCCGGTGCATAAGCGTGATCGGCCGGTCGCGCCGCGCGGGCAGGGCGGTCTCCTCGTGATCGCTTTTGATTTGCGCGTCACTCATCGCGCGCCTCTTCCCGCGTAAAGCTTTGAGCCGCAGCGACAAGGCGCGCTTTCAAAGCGGGCGCATCATTCACTTGCATGGCGACCGGCAGCACCAGCACCTCATCGCGAAAGGCCTCGGGCAAGCGCACAAAGTCTTTTTCGGTGCAGATCAGTTTCGCCTTTTGCTTTGCGGCGTCTTTTTCCAGCACCCGCAATTCGGTCTCGGTGAAGGGGTGATGATCGGGAAAGGAAATGCGCCGCAACAAGGTGAAGCCGTTTCGCTCCAGCGTGTCAAAAAATTTATCCGGCGCGCCGATCCCGGCGAAAGCGATGACCCGTTCCGGCGCCGGCGCGTTCACTGGCTCCAGCCAGGCGTGAAAATCCGTATCCGGCGATGGCGCGCTGCTGATCGCGACAGTGATGTGGGCGCGGGCTTTTGCTTCTTCCGCGCGTTCGCGATAAGGCCCCGCCGGAAACAAGGCGCCATTGGAGCGGGATTCGTTTTCGCCAATCAGCAGGATCGACAGGTCCTTGGCGAGGGTCGGGTTTTGAAAACCGTCATCCATGATGATCGCCTGCGCGCCGGTCTTTTCCGCGAGGGCCGCGCCTGCGGGACGATCACGGGCGACAATCACCTGCCCATGGCGCGCCAGCAGCAAGGCTTCATCGCCCACATCATAAGCGTCATGGGTGTTTGCATCGATGATGACCGGCCCGGCCATCGCGCCGCCATAGCCACGCGTCAGGAAGGCCGGCGTGACGCCCGCTTCGCGCAGCAGGGTCGCGGCAAGAATAGCGAAGGGCGTTTTGCCCGCGCCGCCCAATGTCGCATTGCCGATGCAGATGACGGGCAGCTTCGCCTTTGCGGGCGTCGTCAACGAGCAGCGCAGGCGATGGCCGGCCTGATATAAAAGCGCGGCGGGCGTCAGCAAGGCGGTGATTGCGCGCGCCGTCGCCGTGTCTGCACGCCAGAACCAGGGCTCGCGCATCATGCGCCCGGTCAAGCCCCCGTTCAGGCCCCCGTTCATGCCCCCAGCCCTGCCGACGCCACGCTCTTTTCAAGCAGCGGATCAAGCGCCCCGACGACCTCGCCGAGAATGCGTTCGGCGCCGTCTTCTGCGGCGCGCTGCGCGGCGCGGGTCATGGCGTCGCGGGTCTTGGCGTCGGCGAATAAGCGGCGCACGGCGGATGCGATTTCGCGCTCATTGCGGATCAGGGCGGCGCCGCCGGTCTTGCGCATTTCCGTATAGGTCTCGACGAAATTGAAAATATGCGGCCCGTGCAGGATGGCGGCGCCGAGGCGCGCCGGCTCCAGCGGATTGTGACCGCCTTTGTCGACAAGGCTGCCGCCGACAAAACTCACATCGCAAAGCCGGTAGAACAGGCCGAGTTCGCCCAGCGTGTCGGCGATATAAACATCCGTGTCCGGCCCAACCGGCTGCGCCGCCGAGCGCGCGGCGCAGGTGATGTTGCGGCTTTCGCATAGCGCGCTGATTTCCGCGCCGCGCGTCGGGTGCCTTGGCGCAATGATGGTGAGAAGATGCGGGAACTCGCCCTTCAACAGTTTCGCCGCGGCGAGCACGGGCTCTTCCTCGCCGGGATGGGTGCTGGCCGCGAGCCATAAAGGGCGCGGACCGATTTCGGTTTTGAGCGCGGCGAGCGCAGCCTCATCGCCGGGCAGCGCCGGCGCGGCGTATTTCAGATTGCCGAAGGTTTCAACGCTGCGGCCTGACAGGGTGGAAAGCCGCTGCGCATTTTGCGGGTCCTGCGCGATGATGACGTCGAAGGAGGACAGGATGAATTTGATCGCGTTGGGCTGGCGCTTCCAGTCTTCGAAGGAGCGCGGGGAGACGCGGCCATTGACCAGCGCCATGAAGCGGGTTTTCGCCCGCGCGCCGAGCACCAGATTGGGCCAGAATTCCGATTCAACGAATAGCGCCGCATCGGGTTTCCAGTGATCGAGAAACGCCGCGACATAGTCGGGATGGTCCAGGGGAATGAACTGGTGAAAGGCGCCGTCGGGCAGGCGCTCTTCCATTAATCTCGCCGATGTCACCGTGCCGGTGGTGACCAGAAAAGAACAATCGGGATGCGCCGCCTTGAGCCGCGCCACCAGCGGAATCACCGACAGCGATTCGCCGACGCTGGCGCCGTGGATCCAGACCAGATTTCCTTCCGGCCGCGCCTTGCTCGCAACGCCGCGGCGTTCGTCAATGCGCGAGGGGTCTTCCTTGCCGGCCTTGAGGCGCCGTTGCAGCGCCATTGACGCCACCGGCGCGCCGGCGCGGCTTACCGTGCGGTAGATTTTAAGGCCCAGCGGTTCGCGCGAAACTACGGTCATCTGGCGGCGATCAGTCCTCTTGCGCGGTTGGCTGGACGGCGGATTGCGGCTCGGTGCGCCCTGCACGGGCGTCGGCGTCTCGGGTTACGGTTTTGAGCGCCGTTTCAAGCTCCGCCCGCAAGCCTTCGCGGGTTTCCGCGTCGGCGTCTTCGGGAACATAAATCGGCGCGCCGGCGACGTAATAGCCTTTTGAAAAGGGCGCGGCCAGCAGGAACCGGTCCCAGGTGGAAAGCTGCTTGCCCCGGCTTGCGGAATAGGCGGCGGGAATGATCGGGGCGCCGCTCATCTGGGCGAGGCGGATGACTCCGGGCTTGGCCCGCTCGCCGGGGCCGCGCGGCCCGTCCGGGGTGAAGCCGATGACCGAACCTTCCTCCAGCGCGGCGAGCATCTGCGCGATCGCCGAGGCGCCGCTTTTATTTTTGCCGGGTTTGTCGGGATTGGCGGCTGAGCCGCGAATGAAGCGCACGCCGAAGCCGGAGACGCCCTTGGCGATGATCTCGCCGTCGCGATGGGCGGAAATCAGCATATAGACCGGCCGCTCGGTTTCGCGCCGCACCGTGGCCGCCATCAGCAGCCGCCCATGCCAGAAAGCGAGGATGACGCCCTTGCCGCCCTTCGCCGCCGTGTCGAAATGTTCAAAGCCGGACATGGTCCAGCGCGACGTCCCATAAACGAGGCGGATATAAAGGCCGATCAGCGCGCTGACGGCGCGCAGGACAATCGGGCTTTTGAGCAGGCGTTTCAGCATCTATCCGAGTTCGGTGAATTCCCCCGGATGGTCAATAGCTTGCGTCAATCGGCGGCGCTCGCGACAATGCCCGGCGATGATCAAGGGAGCCGAATGTGGCTGAGAATACGCCTGAAAAATCCGCGCCTGAAGCGCCCGACACCTCGAGCCGCCAACTCGCCAAGCGGCTCTGGCGGGGCTATCTGGCGCGCTATTGGCCGGGGCTCGCCTTGGCCTTTATCGCCATGGCGGTCTATTCGGCGGCGCAGGCGGGCTTTGCGCTCTCCGTGAAATGGATTTTCGCCGGCCTTGCGGGCGAGGAAGGCGGGCCGTCGCTCGCCGCGGTCGGCGCTTTGGCGCCTTTTGTCATTATGGCGCTGGCGGCGGTTTATGCGGCGAGCCTTTATCTCAGCACGCGGCTGACCGCGAAGGTTTCGCTCTCGGCCTTGCGCGACATGCAGAACGACATGTTCGACAAAATGACCGCCCTCGATTTCGCGCAATTGCGCGGCGAGGTGTCGGGGCAGTTCATGGCGCGCTTCACCAATGATGTGACGGTGCTGCGCGAGACGCTGACCCGCGCCGCCAAGGGCGTGCGCGATGCGGTGACATTCGCAGGGCTCTGCGCGGTGATGATTTATTACGATGTGATCCTCTTCGCGGTGGTCATCGCGATCTATGCGGTGGTCGGCATCGTCGTCGCGCGCATAGGCAAGCTGCTGCGCAAATCCTCGCGCGAGGCGCAGGAACAGGCGGGCGATCTGACCGCGCTGATCGGCGAAAGCGTTGCCGGCGCGCGCATGGTCAAAACCTATCAGATTGAGCCTTTGGAACGCGCGCGGGCGAGCATGGCGTTTGACGATCGCCTCGCGGTGCTGCTCAGGATGGCTTACACGCGCGCCCTGAACGAGCCGGTGATTTTCATCGCCGGCGCGGCGGCGATCGCGCTGATCATCGCTGTGGTCGCTTCGCGCATCGGCTCTGGGGCAACGACATTTTCCGAATTCACCGGTTTTCTGACGGCGCTGGTCATGCTGTCGCAACCGGGGCGGGGCCTCGGCACGTTGAATGCGGTGGTGCAGGAAGGTTTCGGCGCGTATGAGCGCATACTGTCGCTGATCGATGCGAGCCCGTCGGTCAGGAATGCGCCGGACGCCTTCGATCTGCCGCCCGGTCCCGGCGCGATCCGATTTGAAAATGTGTCTTTTGCTTATGGCGATGGATCGAATGCGGTGGAGGGCGTGACGCTCGACATACCCGCCGGGAAAATGGTGGCGCTGGTCGGCGCTTCGGGCGCGGGCAAGTCGACGCTGATGAATTTGCTGCCGCGTCTCTATGAACCCACAGCGGGCCGCATTCTCATCGACGGCGAAGACATTACGAGCGTAACCATGCGCAGTTTGCGCGCGCGCATGGCGCTGGTCAGCCAGGAGGCGATTCTCTTCAATATGTCGGCGATGGAAAACATCGCTTTCGGCATGCCGGGCGCGTCGCGGGCGGAGATTATTCGCGCGGCGGAGAATGCCGCGGCGAATGACTTCATCGCGCAATTGCCCAACGCCTATGATGCGCCCTTGGGCGAGGGCGGCGCCAATCTCTCCGGCGGTCAGCGCCAGCGCGTGGCGCTGGCCCGCGCGTTCCTTAAAGACGCGCCGATCCTGTTGCTCGATGAAGCGACCTCGGCGCTGGATGCGGAATCAGAGGCGAAAATTCAGGACGCCTTAAAGCGCCTCACCGCCGGGCGCACGACGCTGGTCATCGCCCATCGCCTTTCAACGGTAAAAGACGCGGGCATGATCGTGGTGATGGATCAGGGCCGGGTGGTCGAGACCGGAACCCATGACGAACTGGTCGCGCGGCAGGGCGCTTATGCGCGGCAGGCGGCGTTGCAGTTGGTTTGAGGCGCCAGACGAAAATCCGCATCACCTCTTCATCCTGAGGAGCTAAAATCCTTCGCCCTTCGAGACGGCGCTATCGCGCCTCCTCAGGATGAAGGATTTTAGCGTCTCGAAGGACGGTGATGCGGATTTAGCGCCTAACCTTTTAGTCTGGGGGTCGGGCCTTGCCGGTCCAGGATGACAATAGCCAGGGAGGCCTACTCCCGCCGCAGGATCACTTCGGTCAGTAAGTCGCCCCAGCCTTTTGAGCGGAACGAGGTTTTCAATTCGTCCGGGTCATACGCTTCATCCACCCAACGAAAAAATCCGTCCACGTCGGAAAGGGAAATTCCTTTTTCCTTCGCGTAAGCCATATAGCGCGCGAATGCGGCGTCGATGACGCCGGTCTTGCCGGCTTTCACATGGCCGTATTTGAAGGAGAGCTGGTCCAGCGCCTGATCGAGGGGAACACCCTCGTGAAAGAACAGGAACAGCGACGACATCAGCCCGACCCGGTCCGCGCCGGATTTGCAATGCATGATCGCGGGATAGGTGATTTCATCGAACAGCTTGCGCGCGCCGTGCAAAATTTCTTTTGATGGCGCCTCGCGGGAATAGACGCGAAAATTGATCAGCTTCAGGCCCAACCGCTTGCAGGCTTCTTCTTCAAGAAACAATTGCCCGCTGGGTTTGGGCCCGCGCAGATTGATGACGGTTTTGACGCCCTTCGCCGCCCAGCGGTCGAGATGCTTTGGCGAAGGCTGATAGGTGCGCCACATCTTCCCCGGCGCGAGCTCGTGGGAATTGTCATAGATCACGCGCAGAAATCCGTGATCGCCAAGCATCAGCGCGCGCCACGCCCGGTTTCGCCCGGCGGGCGTGTCGAAATCTTCGCGGGTCAATGGATCTGACATGCCCGCCTCATAGCATGATTGGCGCGGGCGTCACGCAAGCTGAATGTTGCGTGCGCGGGCGCGCACCGATGCGGCGGGATCGTCCTTCGCCTTGGCCAGCGCCTTTTTCGCCGCCGCCGCGCATTGCGTGTCCAATGGCGCGAGGGCGCAGAGCGCATCGACCGACCAGGCGCGCAGAAATGGGCGTTTGTGATCCAGCAGGGCGCCCAGCCATGGCGCGAGTGTTTTGACGTGCGCCGGCGTCAGGGAAAGGCGCCCGATGATCTGGCAGAGATGGAGTTGCGCCGCCCAGCCGGTGACGCAGGGGCAAGCGGCGACCAGCGCGTCCACGCGCTTCGCGCTCAAGGCGCCGCCATCGTCAAGATGAGCCTTGATCATCCATGTGGCGCCGTTCGAGATCGTTGCGGCTTCATCGCCGCAAAGCGCGATCAATGCATCGAGAAAATTTTTCTCGCCCGCATGTCTCGCCGCGATTTCCGAAAGCATCGACACCGCCTTGCCGTCATAGTCGGTGAGTTCGGCCTTCAGCTTGTCGTGCGCGCTCATGCGAGGCGTTTAGAATTTTCCGTCGCCGTCGGGATCGAGCAGCTTGTGCATATGGACGATGAAATACCGCATATGCGCATTGTCGACAGTCTGTTGCGCCTTGGCGCGCCAGGCTTTTTCCGCTGATGCGTAATCAGGGAAGACGCCGACAAGGTCGAGTTTCGACAGGTCGCGGAAATGCACTTCTTCAAGATTGTCCAGCTCGCCGCCGAACACGAAATGCAGCAATTGTTTTTCCTCGGTCATGGATAGCTCCGTTCGAAAGATCAGTCGCCCGCAATGGTCATCGCCGGAACGAGCACGCTCGGCGCATTGGTTGACCCGCGGATTTCAAGGTCGTTTGCGGGAACCAGACCCGCATACATGTCGAGTATGTTTCCGGCGATGGTGATTTCGCTCACCGGATAGGCGATGGCGCCGTTCTCGACCCAAAAGCCGGAGCAACCGACGGAATAATCGCCATTATTGGGGTTCACCTGCGGGCCGAACATATCGGTGAGGAGCAGGCAGTCCTTGGCGTCGCGCAGCAGATCGTCAAAGCTCGCCGACCCGGCCTCAAGCGTCAGATTGGTCGAGCCCGAGCCCGGCGCGTCGCCGGCGCCGCGTGTGGCGCGTCCATTGGTTTCCAGTTCGAGCTGCTTTGCCTGCGCAGAGTTCAGCAGCCAGGCGGTGAGAACGCCGTTCTTGATCAGATCGATGCGCGCATTGACGACGCCTTCGCCGTCAAAGGGACGCGAGCCCGCGCCGCGCGGCACATGCGGATCATCGGTGATGTTGATCCCGGCGGCGAAGATCTGCTCGCCCATTTTGTCTTTCAGAAAGCTGACGCCGCGCGTAATCGCGCCGCCATTCACGGCGCCCGCCAACTGGCTGACTAGGGAGCGCGACAGGCGATTGTCAAAGATCACCGGCGCGGTCTGGCTTTTCATTTTCTTCGGGCTGAGGCGGCGCACGGTGCGCTCGCCAGCGCTGCGGCCGATTTCGGCGGCGCTTTTCAGCTCGTCAATATGGGTTTTGGAATCATAGTCGTAATCGGTCTCCATGCCGTTCTCGTCCTGGCCGACAACGCTGACCGAGACGGAATGGTTGGAGCCGCCGGACTGGCCGAAAAAGCCGTGGCTGGTCATCAGCCATTTATAGCCCTCGCCATAGCCGGCGCCGGCGCCGGAGGAATTGACGATGCCTTTGACGGCGAGTGCTGCTTCCTCGCATTCGCCGGCGCGGGTTTTCAGCGCGTCGGTAGAGGGCTCTGCGAAATCGCCGAGATCAAGCTCGGGGAAGGGCGCATGCGCAAGCCGTTCCGCAGGGGCGAGCCCGCAATAGGGATCTTCCGGCGCAGCCTTGGCCATGGCGGTGCAACGCTCGGCCAGTTCTTTCAGGGCGGCGGGCGAGTGATCGGTGGTCGAGACCGAAGCCTGACGCTGGCCCACCAGCACGCGCAGGCCTAGATCGGCCGCCTCGGACCGCTCGACATCCTCGAGCTTGCCCATGCGCCAGGAAACGCCGCTGGAAACAGAGTGATAGAGGACCGCATCCGCGGCCTCGGCCCCCGCCGCTTTTGCGTCGGCGATCAGGCGTTCAAGAATGGCTTGGGCTTCAGGTGTTTGCATCAGCGAGGGGATAAAAGGTATGGGCGAGCTTCGCAACCGTGGATTTTCGCGGCTTTCGGGAAGGGGATTTCATGAATATTTTCACGCGACTGATGGAAAAACTGTCTGGCAAAGCGGGCGGTTTGGGCGGCGGGCGGCGGCGCGGTCCGACGCGGGTTTCCATCGAAGAGCTGAAGCAGGCCATCCTCGCCGACCCTAAGCCGATTGTCTCCTGTTCGCCGCAGGAGGGTTCAGCCTCCGGCGCGGCGTCCGCCAGCCGGTTCGGCGGCGGCCCCGCCTGGCCGGCCGGTGAGCCGGCGCTTCTCGGCAAAAACGGCCGTCCGATGATCTTCCTTCTCCAGATCAATTTTGCGGAGGCGCCCGCGCTTGAAGGGTTTCCAGATACAGGCCTGCTCCAGTTTTTTGTTGAAGACGACGATGTGAATGGCTGTGAATTTCCGTCCAAGACTGGCGAAGGCTTCGCCGTGATCTATCGCGAAAACACCGACGGCCTTGTCCTGTGCGATCAATATCAGGCGGGGCTGCCGGAATTTTCGCCGATCCTCAATGAGAGCGTCATGAGGGACGGGCGGGATCTGCGCTTTGAGACGGGGAACATGTATCCGACCGGCGCCACCATCGCTGCGGAACTCTATGCCGATGCGGTCAGCCATGGCGGCGACACGACGGAGCTCAACAAGTTTTACGATTGGCTGGACGACCTTCCCAGCGCAGCGATTTATATGGGGGGCCATCCGAAATTCACCCAAAGCGACATTCGAGAACACAGCCGCTGGGCCGATTACGATACCGTGTTGTTACAGATCGGCTGGACCGACGACATCATGTGGGGCGATGCGGGCGAGGCGTGTTTCCTCATCCGCAAAGAAGACCTCAACGCGCGGCGTTTCGAAAACGCCATTTATCACTGGGACTGCTGCTAACCCGCCGCCAACTCCGCCTTCGCGCCGTCGATCCATTTTTGCATCGCCGTCGTCGCCATCATCATGTCGCGATAGGCGCCCGCTTCCGGCGACAGATCGAGCGGCCCATAGGTGACAAAGCGCGACGCGACGGGCGCGAACATGGCGTCGGCGATGGAGAATTTTCCGAACAGGAAATCGCCTCCTGCGCCGAACTCTTTGCGGCACAGGCTCCAAAGGAAATCGACGCGTTCAATGTCGCGAGCGACGCCGGACTGGGTGGTGTGCTGCATGTCCTTGCGCGTGACCATCATCGGCCAGACGGCGCGCAGGGCTGAAAATCCCGAATGCATTTCCGCCGCGACCGAGCGGGCCATTGCGCGCGCTTTCGCATCCGCCGGCCAGAGCTGTTTATCGGGAAACCGCTCATTGAGATATTCCATGATGGCGAGCGAGTCCCAGATCTTGACGTCCCCGTGATTGAGATAGGGAACGAGGCCCGACGGAGATTTTTCCTTCAGGACACCGCGCGATTCCGGCCGGTCGAGCTTGATGTTTTCTTCCGTAAACGGAATGCCCGCCTGGGTCATCAGGAACCAGGGCCGCAAGGACCAGGAGGAAAGATTCTTGTCGCCTATGCCAAGAATGAAATCGCTCATGGCTTACCTTTCATGCTGCAGGAAGAAATTCGCGATCCACTGGCCCATCAATTCGCGGTCGCTGTGATTTTTATAGCTGGCGATGCCGGGATCGGCGCGATCGGCGGGGATGCGGCCCTTGCGGAAGCGCAGCAGGGTTTCGCCATAATCATGGGCGAATTCGGGATGCTGCTGGAAGGAGATCGCCGGGCCCTGCGCGAAGTCGAGCACGCCCATGGGGCAGAACTCCGAGCCGCCGAGAATGCGCGCGCCTTTGGGCAGTTCGGTCACCTGGTCCTGATGCGACACGGCGCAGGCGAGCCGGTTGGAAGGCGGGTTCATCCACTCGGCCTCGGCCGTGATCTTGTAGTCGTGAATGCCGACGCCCCAGCCCTTGTCGGATTTTTCCGCCTTGCCGCCCAGCGCCTGCGCCATCAGTTGGTGGCCGAAGCAGATGCCGACCTGCGGCTTGCCGGCTTTGGCGGTCTGGCGCACCAGCTCCGCGCAAGAATCGATCCAGTCATGACCGTCATAGACCCCGGTCGCGGAGCCGGTGATCAACAGCCCGTCAAACGTAGAGATCGCGGGCATTGGCGCGCCTTTTTCCGCCGCCACGGAAGAGTAGGAAAAGCGCGACGTATGGCGCGAAAGCAGCTGCTCAAACATGGTGGGGTAGTCGCCGAATTGTGATTTCAACGGCTCTGGCGGTTCGCCGGTCTCGAGAATGCAGATATGCATAAAGTGGCTTTCTGGCTGCTTCCTGTTCTTGATCCCGGCGCGCGCTTCGCGTCAAGTCGGGGAACTTTAAAAGGCGGATTTTTTGATGACGGATCATATCACGATCAAGCGCGATGGCGCTCTCCTGCGCCTCGGCTTCAACCGGCCGGAGAAAAAGAACGCCATCACCGCCGCCATGTATGCGGCGCTGGCGGACGGCCTCGCTGAAGCGGAACGCGACGATGCGATCCGGGCGGTAGTGTTTGAATCGCGCGGGGATATGTTCACCTCCGGCAATGACATCGCCGATTTTATGTCAGGCGCGGCGACGCCGTCGCCGGGTAATGAAAAGCCGCCGGTGATCCGCTTTCTGGAAGCCATCGCGACCGCTGAAAAACCGCTGATCGCAGCGGTGCAGGGACCGGCGGTGGGCGTCGGCGTCACCATGCTTTTCCATTGCGATCTGGTTTATGCGGCGGAGGGCGCGACCTTTCACACGCCTTTCGTCAATCTCGGCGTTGTGCCGGAAGCGGCGTCGAGCCTGTTGCTGCCGCAAATCGCCGGTCATCAGCGCGCAGCGGAGATGCTGATCCTCGGCAAGAAGATCGATGCGGCGCGGGCCCGCGAGCTTGGCTTCGTCAACGAAGTGGTCGCGGCGGATGCGCTGAGTGAGACAGCGCTGGCGACGGCGCAGGCGATTGCGGAAAAGGCGCCGACGGCGATGGCGCTGACCAAACGGCTGATGAAGGGCGACCGCGAAACCATTCTCGCGCGGATGCGCGAAGAGGGCGTGCATTTCGCGGCGCAGCTTCAGTCGGCGGAATTTCGCGAAGCCGGCATGGCCTTCATGCAAAAGCGCAAGCCGGATTTTTCTGGAAGCTGATCTATGGAAGTTCCAAACCTAAAAGGAGAAATCGTTTCACGGATTCTCAGCTTGGAACATGTAGATGATGATTGCGAAACATTTGAATCCGAGTTCATCGGGCGACAAGAAAAATTTCTCCAAGCCACCGCAAGAATTGAGCCGGATCATGATCTATTCGTTGTATTCAATATTCCTAGGAATACGCCTTCTATCTTTATCACTGTAAGTGATGGCGAAAGAAAATTAATCCGACAAGTGGTCTCAAACTTGGAGGGGATTGAATTGGAAGGACGGCGGCTGGAGCCAACAGATGTCGTTGCGTTTAATGATACGAAACTGCGAGAACGTGGGGTCGTCGCAGTTGTACTTCTGCCACTTTCCGTTTCCGGGATCTTATGTGACTTGGAAGAGAACTTTTCCCTCAATGGACAAGTTTATAGTTTTCGATTGATTTGCTTCTTGTCACATGAAGAATACGAGCTTTGGAAGCGTCAAGGTTCTGATGCGCTGATGTCGCATTTTGATGCGATAGATAAAGACCTTCTAACATTCCGCCAGTGTGAGTAAGCGCAGATACTTCCTAGTATTTACTCCTCCAGCCGCAAAAACCGCACGGCATTGTCGTGGAGGATGTCCTTCTTCTGCTCATAGGTGAGGAACGGCGCGTCATTGATGGCGTTTACGCCCTCCTCAATGATGCCGGGCCAGTTCATCTGGTCAGAGCCGAACATGATGCGGTCGCCATAGCCGGCGCGCACCAATTCTTCGAGAAAAGCGTAATAATCATCGCGCGGCGTCGCGATCTGCAAAACGCCCACATCCACATAGAATTGCGGGTACAGATAGAGCATGGCCTTCATATCATCCGTAAACGGAAAGCCCGCATGCATCAGGTAGACGCGAAGGTTTGGATGGCGGTTGAGGATCTCTTCTATGCGTAGCGGGCTTTGCGCTCGAAAGTCCGGATAGAGCATGGGGCTTCCCGGCGGGCCAACGCCGATATGAATGCCGACCGGAATATCGTGCTTGGCCGCCGCGGCCCAGTAATCATCGAAGCCGGGATCATCAGCGAGGACGCCGCTATATTGATTGCTGACTTCGGCCAGGACTTTGAAACCGCCATTTACAAACTCCGCCTCAAGTTGTTCGGCGGAAACTGCATCGCGTTTTATGTTGAGTGCGCGTCCGGCGATGAAAAGCCCCGGCGCCTTGGCCTGCCATGCTGCGACCTCTTCCGGCGCGCCGCTGAGGACGCCTTTAATATTGTGCTTGCGCATGGCGGCGATGGTCTGGTCGCGCACGCCGTCATCAGTTTGCGACCCCCAGATCGGTTCTTCACAGGGCGGGTCTTGCGACAGGCGCGTGAAGAAGACGGGCCATGGCTCCGCCGGGTCGTATTTCAGATCGGCGGCGACGCCGACGCAAACGCCAATCCCCGGCGGGCCGTTGCCGTCCGCCGGATAGACGTGCAGATGCATGTCGATGATTGGGCCCTTATAGGCGCGATGGGCCTTGTCGCCCGCGCTCGCGCCGCTGGTCAGCGCCGCCAGCGTCAGAAGACAGGTCAGAAAAGTGAGTATGCGCATGAAATTCCCCCGATTTCCGCTCGCGGGACTTTAGCACAATAATGCGCGGATGTCTTTTTAGCGCCTATGGCGGGCTTATTCAGCCGGGGTGAAGGGATGCGTTTTGTCGATGGTCGACTTGATCACCGGCGGCATGCGGTGACGCCACTGGCGCAGCTTAGTGTCGAGATCGGGCCATTTGCTGCGCATATAGCGGACCAGACGCTGCACGACCGGGATATAGGGGGCGAGAAGGGCGAAGCCGATGGTCAGCATGATCAGGCCGAACGGGATCGGCAGCGGCAGGATAATAAGACCCGCAACGACCAGCAACGATCCGAACACCTGATGCACTATCGGCAACATGCCGAACTGAACTCCCCGAAACCCCTTTTGCGATGCTTCCGGCGATTGGCCGGGGCGGCGCTGGGTGACTGACAATGAGCGCCCCGTTTATTTGCGGCGCTGCGATAAAGTATGCTTCAGGGCGCTAACCGTAAAGGGCAGGCGGAAAAAATAGATTAAGCTCTGGCTTACTTTTTGGTGAGCAAGACGTTAACGCGGCGAGGCTTTGTCGATTTTGGGGCGGCGCGGCGCCACATGGGAAGGCCGGCCCCCATAAGATAGGAAGATGCATGCCCAAATCCGCTGAAGCCTGTCAGTCCCTGCGCGACTTCATCGCCCGCCTCGAATCAGCTGGAGAGCTGGTCCGCGTCGCCGAGCCGGTCTCGGTGAAGCTCGAAATGACCGAAATCCAGACCCGCCTGCTCGCTGAAGGCGGCCCGGCGGTGCTGTTCGAGCAGCCCCTGATGGATGACGGGTCGGTCTCGCCCATGCCGGTGCTGGTGAACCTCTTCGGCACGGTGAAGCGCGTCGCCATGGGCGTCACCCTGGACGGCAAGGCGCGGGCGACCGGCGAAGATCTGCGCGAGGTCGGCGAGTTGCTCGCCTTTCTGCGCCAGCCGGAGCCGCCGGGCGGGCTCAAAGACGTGATGGAGATGCTGCCCCTCGCCAAGACCGTGATGGCCATGAAGCCCTCAAACCGCGATTGGGGCGCGCCCTGTCAGGAAGTGGTGAAGACCGGCGACGAGATCAATCTCGACGAGCTGCCGATCCAGACTTGCTGGCCGGGCGAGCCGGCGCCGCTCATCACCTGGCCGCTGGTGGTCACCAAGGGACCGGGGACGAAGCGCGAGGACGATTACAATCTCGGCATTTACCGCATGCAAAAGCTCGGGCGCGGCCAGACCATCATGCGCTGGCTTAAACATCGCGGCGGCGCGCAACATCATGCGCGCTGGGGCAAGGAAAAACGCGAGCCGCTTCCCGTCGCCGCCGTCATCGGCGCTGACCCGGGCACCATCCTCGCCGCCGTGACGCCGGTGCCGGACACATTGTCGGAGTATCATTTCGCCGGATTGCTGCGCGGGAAAAAGGTCGAACTGGTCGATTGCAAGACCGTGCCGTTGAAAGTGCCCGCCGAAGCGGAGATCGTGCTTGAAGGCTATGTCTCTCTCGATCAGTATGCTGATGAAGGCCCCTATGGCGATCACACCGGCTACTATAATTCCGTTGAGCGGTTTCCGGTGTTTACTATCACCGCGATCACGCATCGCAAGGACCCAATTTATCTCTCGACCTTTACCGGCCGCCCGCCTGATGAGCCGTCAGTGCTGGGCGAAGCCTTAAACGAGGTGTTCATTCCGTTATTGCAGCAGCAATTTCCCGAGATCACCGATTTCTGGCTGCCGCCCGAGGGCTGTTCCTACCGCATCGCGGTGATCTCCATGAAGAAAGCCTATCCCGGTCACGCCAAGCGCGTGATGATGGGCGCGTGGTCTTATCTGCGCCAGTTCATGTACACCAAATGGATCATCGTCGTGGATGACGACATTGATGCGCGCGACTGGAAAGACGTGATGTGGGCGGTCTCCACCAAGATGGACCCGGCGCGCGACATCACTGTGATCGAAAACACGCCGATCGACTATCTCGACTTCGCATCGCCGGAAGCCTCGCTCGGCTCCAAGATCGGCCTCGACGCCACCGACAAGCTCCCGCCCGAAACCAAGCGCGAGTGGGGCGAAGAAATCCGCATGGATGAGGCGGTGGTGAAAAAGGTCGATGAGATGTGGGGCAAGCTCGGCCTGCCGGGAAGCGGCAAAGGGATTTGGAAGTGATGCTACGGGGAAATCTCGTCGAGCTGCAAAAAGCGCATCTCGATACGATGACCAAGCTACATTTACTGACCCATCACGCGCATGCAGCTCGCATGCCTGATATCTTCGATGGGGATAGAGATGCTCGTGATGTGCGCAAAACGCTTTCTCACTTTATTCCACAGGGGCTGATCGTAAAACGATCCTATGGCAAAGGAATCGGCTGGGAGCTTGAAGGCGAACTATGCGGGTATCTGCTCTATATGACCTATAACGACGTTATCGGTATGGGCTTGAAGGGACATAAGTTTGCGGTTCTTTGGGATATTGCTGTTTCAGAAACACATAAACGGACTGGCATTGCCAGCATGCTACTTGCGGAACTGAAAAATAGACTTGCGGCCGAGGGCGTCGCATCCCTTTCTGCGCAAGTTTGGTTGGTAAACGCCGCGTCTGAATCACTTCTGAAAAGTGTTGGGTTCGATGAGGTGTCTAAAAACTATCAGCTAAATATTAGATAAACACGCGCCCCTGGAAGTCTTTGCGGTCAATAAGGCTGGCGATGCACTAGTCGATTGATTGCTAATGCACGGCCTGCCGGGAAGCGGCAAAGGGATTTGGAAGTAGGCTAAACCTAAACTCCGCTCATCCCGGCGAAGGCCGGGATCTCAGTCGGCAATGGCGCCTCGTCAAATCAAGTGCTCTCCCAAATCGCGCCAATTCGGGTTCATCTCCAGAATGAGGCGCAATTTCCATTCGCGCTTCCATTCCTTAATCTGACGCTCACGACGAAAAGCGCCTTCGCGCGTTTCATGAGGTTCATACCAGACCAGCATTTCGCAATTATATTTGTCTGTGAAGCCGCGCCGAAGATGTGTCCGATGCTCCTCTGCCCGGCGGTTTATATCGTCGGTCATGCCCGTATAGAGCACGCCTTCCGGCTTGTTGGTGACGATATAAACATAGAAAGCCATGTCGCGAGTTTACCATGGTAGCGTCTGTTTCGGGAGATCCCGGCCTTCGCCGGGATGGGCGGAAATTTGAGGGTGCCGCGCCCCATCATCAATTTTGATGATGCCGGGAATTTCGGTCTTCTTATTGTGGCCCGGTCTTCAGCGCATAGCGGGGGAGGGCGGCGATAGCAGCTGCTCGGCTCATGCGCTGAAGGCGCCGGATATCGCATCAAGCCTTAGGAAGGGGATCTCCCAATGCGCAAATCAATCGCCGCCGCCATCGCTCTTACAGTCATGAGCGCCAGCTTCGCCCACGCCGATGACGAGGCGCCGCCCTTGACGCAACCGATGAAATTTGGCGACCAGGCGATGAGCTGCGCGGAAATCGTCGATGAAGTCGGCGCCATGGAAGCGCGCCTTGGCGGCGACCCGTCGCAATCGCTGATGGACGGCGAACAGCTTGCGGGCATCGGAACCGGCTATGCGCAACAAGCCGCGATCTCCGCCGGCGCCGGCGGCGCGGCGGTGGGCGCCATCGGCAAGGTCGGCGGGCTTCTCGGCTCTTCCTCCAAGAAAAAGAAAAAACGCGAAGCCGAAGAAAAGATCGTCGCGGAAAAACGCTGGCTCTATATGGTCGGGCTCTATCACGGCAAAGCCTGCGCCGCGCAGCCTGCCGCCGCCGAGTAAAGCGGCGCGCGGGCGCGGTTAACCGCCGGCCCGCTTATCCACATGAACCATGAGGCGCATCGCTGTTCGCGGCGATGCGCTTTTCCGCGTGTCCCGGCGCACTTGTCGCATGGCGCCGGGCATTGCCCTTCGCGCAAAATGGCGGCGTTGCAAATGCGTAGCCTATGCCTGGGGGCGTCATGAGTTCAGAATTTATCGACCGTATTTACGAGGCCTCCTTCGTTCCGGATATGTGGCCCGCCATCTTGAAAGACCTCGCCGACATGACCGAGTCCAGGGGCGGGTTGTTGCTGTCGACAAAGCAGAAAACCCTCAACTGGACCGCGAGCGACAGCGTCTATGGCGCCTTTGACGAATATCTTCAGGGCGGTTGGTTTCGCCGCTGCGGCCGGCGGGTCTGTCTTCTGGAAAAGGCGCATTCCGCGTTTTTGACCGAGCTCGATTACTGGACCGAAGACGAGCTTGAGAAAAACGAAATCTATCAGGAATTTTTCTATCCGCGCGATCTCGGCTGGTCGGCGGGCACCGGGCTTGTCATGCCCACGGGCGACCACATTGTCGTCAGCGTCGAGCGCAATCATGAGCGCGGCCCGATTGAGGAGTCTTATATCGAGCTGCTCAATTCGCTGCGCCCGCATCTCGCCCGCGCTTCGATGGTCGCCGCGCGCATGGGGCTGCAAACCGCGACAAGCGCGAAAGACGCGTTCTCGAAACTCTCCGTCCCGGTAATCCTGCTCGACCTCAATGGCGTCGGCGTGGAATGCAGCGACGACGCGGCGCAAATGTCCGGCATCGTCCGCTGGGGCGCCAATGAACGCGTCGTGTTGAAAGACAATGACGCGAATGAAATGTTGCAGGCGTCGCTCGCCTCCCTCGACAAGCGCTCCGCCGTGCAGTCCTTCGCGATCAAGGATGTCGATGGTCGCCCCACTCATGTGGCCCATATCGTGCCCATTAGCGGGTCGGCCCATGACATTTTCGCCAAAGGCTATGCGCTGCTGGTGTTCAATCCGCTCAACAACAAGATACGGCCCTCTGCCGACTTGCTGCGCTCGCTGTTTGATCTGACGGCGGCGGAAGCGAGCGTCGCGCGCGAGCTTGGCGCGGGCGTGTCCGTAGAAAAGATTGCGGAAGAAGGCGGCGTATCGATAAACACCGTGCGCACGCAGATCCGTAAAATCATCGAGAAAACCGGCTGCAATCGCCTGCCGGAAGTGGTGTCGCTGATTTCAAACCTGACCTTGCCGCATTAGCGCGGCTTAGCGCTGCGTCTTTACCGCCGCGTCCACAAGGTTCAGGAACTCATCCGGCGTCTGAACTTTTTCGATATCGGTTGCGGCGATTTTCACGCCCCAGTTTTTCGCCACCGCTTCATAGCGCGGCGCGCGCCAGTCAATGAGCCGCGCAAAGCCCCAGCGGATAAACGCATCCGGATCGACTTGCGTTTCCGAAACGCCGGTCGCGGCGAGATAGTCCGCCCAGCATTGGCGCAGGAAGTCTTCATTGTAATACATCGGCTTGGGCGCGCGGTCGAAGCGCGCCTTCAGCGCTTCCTTATGGGCTTCATCGCCGGCGATATAGATGATCAGGCAGCTTTCGGACAGGGCGCTCAGCACCGGATCGTTTTTGTCTTCCGGGTCGACCACTTCACAGATCGAGCCGGATGTGTCGCAGATGAACTTGTCATAGCCGTAAACCGTGCGCGCTTTTTCGATAAACAGCGTCGTGTCGAGCATGGCGCTGATTTCCGCCTCGCGGTGCTGGCGCTGGCGGCGCACATATTCGTCGAAGGGAATGCCGCCCTTGGCCGGATCGCCCGGCTTGCCGAGATAGGTCGACAAGGGTTCAAGATTGTCAAAGGTGATGTTCGACGAGATGTAAATCAGAATCAGAGAGCAGGAGATCGCGCAGCAGCGGCGCCTTCATGGCCTCGCGCTTGAAATTGTCCTCAATCGCTTCGTCCATATAGCGGGTGCCGATGCGGTAATCGACAGAGTAATGAAACCAGCGTTCCTGGGCGCGCAGCATTGAGGCGATGCGCGTCTTGCCGACGCCGGACATGCCCAAAACCGCAATCGGTTTGCCGCGTTTATAGTTCTTCATGATCGCCCGTTCTGCTTGCCGCGCCCCTCCCATAACCGCAAATGGGCGCGCCGCCAAACCCCTGGCCGAAGGCTAGCATGCCCCCGGCAAAGAACGGGTTAAAACGTGCGCCGGATGCGGCGAATCGCTTTGGCTGGGCTAGGCTGGCGCCCGCCCCGGTCGTAGAAGGTCGCGGTGAAATGGAGAGAGGCCCCTATGAACGCCCCATCACATGAGCTGCCGGTCAAAACCCGCGAAATCCACAATAACCATATGGATTCTGACCATCTGGAATGATTTTCCGTTCCGCGATGACGACATCATCATCGCCACTTTCGCCAAGGCCGGAACGACCTGGATGCAGCAGATCGTCTCGCAGCTTGTGTTTGAGGGGGAAGAGGGAATCGACGTGCCGGAGTTGTCGCCCTGGGTCGATTTGCGTCTGCCGCCGCGCGAGGTGAAGTTGCCCGCGCTGGAAGCGCAAACCCATCGCCGGTTTCTGAAAACGCATCTGCCGGTGGACGCCTTCGTTTTCCGCCCGGAGATCAAACATCTCTACATCGCGCGCGACGGCCGCGACATGATCTGGAGCATGCATCATCATCACCAGGCGTTCACGCCGGAATTTTACGACATGCTGAACGCCGTGCCCGATCTTGTCGGGCCGCCGCTTGCGCCGCCGACGGAAGACCCGCGCCAGTATTTCCTTGAATGGCTCGACGAGAACGGCTTTCCGGTCTGGGATATGTGGGAGAATGTGCGCAGTTGGTGGGAGATTCGCGAAATGCCCAATGTCATGCTCATTCATTTCAACGATATGAAAGCAGACCTTGAAGGTTCGATCCGGCGCGTCGCTAACTTCCTTGATATTGAGCCGGGTGCGGATAAATGGCCTGCCATTCTCGAGCACTGCACCTTTGATTATATGAAAGCGAATGCCGACACCTGCGCGCCCGGCGGCGGTGTATTCTGGGAAGGCGGCGCCAAGACCTTCATCAACAAAGGCTCGAACGGGCGCTGGCGCGACGGTTTAACGGCGGAAGACTCCGCGCGCTACGAAGCCAGAGCGCTTGAAGAACTCGGACCCGAATGCGCCGCATGGCTTGAAAAAGGCGGCTGGGCGTAAGCGTCAGGGCGCGCTTTGCGGCCTTGCGCCCACGGGCACGCAGGATGCGTTGACAATATAGGGATACCAGCCGAAAGCCTTCACCCGGCGGCCATAATAGCGGATCGTGCAGTCATTCAATTCGCTCACCATGGCCCCGGCGATTTCCGCCGGGTCATAGGGCTCAAACCGCGTCGTCCAGTATTTGACGTCCATGATGATGTTGTCGCGCAGGCGGTAATAGATCGTGTTGTCGCCGCCGTCGCAGCCCGTAATGTCGCGGCAGCCCATCACCTGAAACAATTCGCGCTCCGGATTGATCAGGTCGGGGCGGCCCAGAAAAAGGTGATCTTCTTTCATGGTCGCCAGCATGCCCGCATCATAGATCGTGCGCGAAATTGTCGGGATGATTTGCTGCACCAGAACAAAGGGCGCGGCGATGGTGATGACGGCTAGCGCCAGCACGGTGACCCCGGCGCGATTGTGGGAAAGTTCGCGTGCTTCTTTCGGCCCTTTATAGGCGAAACTCGCAAAGCTCCAGCGATAAAAGCCGACAACGCGCTTCGTGATCGGCGAGAGAAAACGCGTCACCGGTTTCAGCCAGCCATTCCAGACCATGTCGAACAGGGCTTCGATTTTATTCCAGAGCGCGAGCAGTCTCGTCGCGCTCGCGATCTTGCCCGCGGCGGATTGCTTTTCCCGTTTTGGCGCGATGGTTTCTTGCGCCGCCGCGCGCGCCTTTTTTGCGCCGCGCGGGCGGCGTTCAGGGCGTCATCGCCGCTCATTCAGCCGCCTCCGCGCGGGCCGGCGCAAAGTCCCAGGAAAAGCTGTCATCCGCCGGGTTGAATGTCGCATTGATCGCGCCGCCCGCCGCATCGCCGGAATGGGTGAGCACGATTTTCGCCGCTTCGTTGATGAGATTGTTCTGAACGAATTTCTGCACCTGCCGCGCGCCTTCTTCCTGCAGATATTTTCGCGCGACGATTTCGGCGATGTCCTCATCGGGCAGGTTGATCTCGATGGCTTTTTTCTGGCGCTTCAGATTGTCATTCTTTTTGGCGATGAGGCGCTTGACGATGCGCGCAATGTCTTCATGCGACAGCGCCTTGAACAAGAGGAACGCATCGACGCGGTTGATCAATTCCTGCGGGAAGATCTTGCGGATCTCGCTCTTGATATCCTCGCTGGAGTTTTCCGAAGTGCGCGCCGCGTCAAAACTCAAATGCTGCGCGAGATTGGTCGTCATGATGAACAAGGTGTTTTTAAAATCCACCGTGCCGAGTTCGTCGCTGAGGCGGCCCTTGTCGAGCAATTGCAGCAGGATCTTGAATACGTCCGGATGGGCCTTTTCCACCTCGTCGAGCAGGATCACCTGATAGGGGCGCCGGCGCACCGCATTGGTCAGCATGCCGCCTTCGCCATAACCGGCATAGCCCGGCGGCGCGCCAATGAGCCGCGCGACCGTGTGTTTTTCCATGAATTCAGACATGTCGAAAACGGTGAGGGCGTCCGCATCATCGAACAAATCTTCTGCGAGACACTCAGCGGAATAGGTCTTGCCGACGCCGGAGGAACCGACTGCGATGAAGGAACCGATGGGCGCTTCGGGATTGTTCAGCCCGGCCTTTGCGGTGAGCACCGCGTCGGCGATGGTGGCGACCGCATCATCCTGACCGAATATTTTTTCTTTCAGGCGGCTTTCCAGTCCCAGGGCGCGCGTCGCTTCATCGGCGTTCAGGTCTTTTGTCGGGATGCCGGACATCTCGCTGAAAAAGTCGCGCACATCGGCGACGGTGAGTTCAAGCGTTTCGTTGTTTTCGCTGCGGACGGCGCGGGCGCGTTTGTCTGCCTCTTCAAGCAGGCGCGTCGTCTCGCGGATATATTTTTCGACATCCTTGATTTCGACGGTCTTATGCGCGGCGAGATCGCGTTCGCTCGCCTCACGTCCATGAGCCTCGTGAAAGGCGGCGCGCAGCGCGTCAGTCGCCTTGGCGAGTTCGAGATTTAGTTCTTCAAGGCCGCGTTCATGTTTGCGTTTTTCCAGATAGGCGGCGCCCAATGCGCGGGCGCGCTCTTCCCACAGTCGGGTGATGTCATCGACCTGTTTGGAGAGTTTCGCGCGTTCGGACGCATTCGCCGGGCTGTCTTCAAGCGCGACGAGTTTCTTTTCCAGCGCATCAAGCTCCGGCGGGCGGGCCTGGCGGCGCGAGACAAACTGGCTGGCGACGCGATCGCGCATTCTGAGTGCGCGCGCCGGTTGATGGCGCATATACATCGACAGATTGGGGAATTGCAGCGTCAGATTGACGATTTCTGTATTGGCGTCGTCGCTGATCGTCAGATTGTCGAAATGCTTTTCAATCGCCGGCTTTGAGCGCGTCATGATTTCAAGAATTTCTTCGCGCGCCGGCGGCTTTTTCTCCAGCACGGTGAAGAGTTCGGCGATGTCGGAATGGCAATTGAGAATTTCGCCAAGCTTGTTTTTGCCCGGCTCGTCGCGGACCATCAATATGCAATGGAAGGAGCGTTTTTTCAGCTCGCGCACCAGAATGGAAATCAGCCCCTGCACCTGATTGTCGTCAATGCCGCGCAACAGATCGTTGCCGTCCTCGACGAGAAGCACATGATCGCCGGGCTTGTCGAGTTCGGCGAAAACCAGCTTGATGTTCTTTTCGATTTTCTGCGGGTCGTTGCTGTCAAACAGCGTGTTGGTGTCGAGCAGCACAAAACGCCGGTCGATCATATGCAAGGGCAGGCGCTTTTCATTCGGCCCGATCTTGCCTTCGATGGTCTTCTTTTTCTTCTGGATGATGCCGTAAAGATTGGCGGTCTTGCCGACGCCGGAACGGCCTGCATAGATCAGATTCGAATATTGGTTCTGACCAAGAATGCTCGAGATTTTCTCGATATCACCTTCGCCGACAAACTCGAAACCGGGCTCGACCAGGTCAAGATAGTCTTCAAGATCAAAGAGCAGCTTGTTTTCCATCATTCCCTCCCGCGATTGCCCGGTCTCTATTCATCCTCCGTATAGAGCTTTTTGTTTACCGTCGCTTCGATGGCGAGGGCGTCTTCATTGGCGCGGGCGAGATTTTCCGACTGCTCGATAAGCTTGTCGATCAGCGCCTTGCGCTCTTCGGCGATCTCAAGGACCACGTCGTTTTTAACGTCGATCGAGTCGGCCATTTCTTTCAGCGTCGCATTGAGGTCGCGGATCGAGGCGTTTTTCGCCATCCGGCCCATCAGCGCGCGCTCCATTTCTTTGGCGAGATCGCCCAGCGCGGCCTCGGATTCTTTGGTGTACTGGCCCTTGGTGATGACCGACTGAACAAAAGTAGCCAGCCCCTCAACGCGCATCAGCGTGTTGTTGCCGGAGACCGCCGCAGAGCCGACCGCCAGCATTTGCTGTTCAATGGCGTCGGCAAGGCCTTCTTCCATCTGGTCTTTGAAATTGGTCAGGCTCGATTCGATTTTGCCAAGCTCGCCGGAAACGGCGGCTGTCGACTGAATGGTCTTGTCGATGGCGGAAATGTGCTGGTTGATGGCGCGCTTTTTCTTTTCATGGGTCAGCGCATCGACGCCGGTCGCTTCCGGCGCAGCCTCAAAGGCTTTCAACGCATGGGCGTTCTTTTCCTGCGCGTCGCGCTGCGCATCGAGCAGCACCGCGACATTTTCCTTGGTGTTGTGCGTCAGCGTGTGCACGCCGGTGACGCGCTGCAGAAGCGACTCCAATTGTTCGCGCACGCCGGTCAGGGTTTCTTCGGTGTTGTCGATGTAAGACAAGGTCAGATCCGACAGCGCCTTGACCCGCTCGATGAATTCCTCATTGCCGATATCGAGGATTTCAAGAATCTTTTCATTGATGCGCCAGTCATCGGTGTCGATAAAGCCTTGATAAGCGGCTGCGCGCTCTTCCAGCGCTTCGGAAGCGTGAACCAGTTCCGTCTTTTTCTTTTCAATGGCGGCTTCCGCCACGGTGCGCTGTTCGCGCCGGCGGGTGAGGAGCTTCTTCTTCTCGCCCTTGAAGAACAGGAAGGCGTCTTTTTCATCGGTTTCAATGGCGCGCGACAGGGCTTTCACGCTCGCGGCCTGGCCGGCGAGAAACTCGTTCAAGCCTTCGACGGCGCCTGTCGCTTCGTTCAGCGCCTTTTCCAGCGCGTTCTTTTCAAGCTCTTTGTCGCGGGCGGCGAGCATGGCGTCGATCAGCCCTTGCGGTCCGCCTTTCTGTTCGATCAGCTCGTCGATCAGTTCCAGCTTGGCTTTGAGGTCCGCGCGGTCGCCGACCAGCGAGTGATATTCCTCGAACACATCCTTGATGCCGGTGCGGAGATGCGACAGCGGGTTGTCACGAACCAGTTCGATGCTCTCTTTATTGTGCTGGGTGAAATCGGCGAGCAGGGCGGCGACGATGGCGCGGTTCTCGTTCAGGCGCTGAACATTGCCCTCAAGGTCTTCCTCGTCAAAGGTGAGCAGCGCCGTCAGTGCTTCAATCTTCTGGCGCGGATCAAGGCTTGCATCCGTCAGAATGCGGAAGGCTTCGGTTTCCTCAATAGAGGTGCGCTCCGCCGTTTCGACTTCGCCGCTGAGGCTGGTCTTCACGGTGCGGCGGGTTTTCTCCGCCGCTTCGCTCTGGGTTTCGCGCAAGCGCGCTCTTACTGCTTCGAACCGGTTTGTGAGGTCGTCATCAGCCGCCATCCGGGGCCCCCTTTGCTGCTCGTGTTCCCGTGGGAATCGTTAAGGCCAATCCACCTTGCCTGCAATCGGGCGCAGTTCCGCTGCCGGCGGCGCGCGTGAAGATTGTGCGCCGCTCGTGATGAAATGCAATAATCTACTATTAATCGCCCGTATTTGCTGGGATCAGCCCTTACTTCCCTCTCCCATGACAAGGATATGAGGTGCGGCAAATCGCGTTTCAAGATTTCGGGCCGGATTATTGGCCACCAGGGCGCGGCGAGGGCGCATGGGCCCGCTTGCGCTTCATAGGCAAGGAAGCACTTCCAATTTAGTCGATCAACGCTTTGTGTGTTCGCTTAGGGTGCCCCAGCCGCTATCTAGACGAGCACATGAAGAAGAGGAATGAGGCCCCATGAGCGACAATAACGATCCGTCAAAAAACCTGCCTACGGGCTATGTTCCGCCCAAGGTCTGGACATGGGACGCGGCGAATGGCGGCGAGTTCGCCAGCATCAACCGGCCGATCTCCGGCGCGACCAGTGAAAAGGTGCTGCCCGTGGGCGAGCATCCGCTGCAGCTTTATTCGCTCGGCACACCCAACGGCGTGAAGGTCACCATCATGCTCGAAGAGTTGCTGGCCGCCGGTCATGCGGGTGCGGAGTATGACGCCTGGATGATCAGCATTGGCGCCGGCGATCAGTTCGGCAGCGGCTTTGTCGAGATCAATCCGAATTCGAAAATTCCCGCCATGGCGGACCACTCTACCGACCCGGTGACGCGCCTGTTCGAAAGCGGCTCGATGCTGTTTTATTTGGCGGAAAAATTCGGCGCCTTCCTGCCGACCGAGCATTACAAGCGCGCCGAAACGATGAACTGGCTGATGTGGCAGATGGGCTCAGCGCCTTTTGTCGGCGGCGGCTTCGGACATTTCTACAATTATGCGCCGTTCAAAATTCAATATGCGATCGACCGCTATGCAATGGAGACCAAGCGCCAGATGCATGTGCTCGACACGCATCTTGCGAAAAACAAATATATGGCGGGGGACGAATACACCATTGCCGATATGGCGATCTGGCCCTGGTATGGCTCGATGATGCGTGCGGCCTATGGGGCGCAGGAATTCCTCTCCGTGCATGAATATAAAAATCTCGACCGTTGGGTCGATCTGATTGGCGAGCGTCCGGCGGTCAAGCGCGGCGCAATGGTCAACCGCACCTTCGGCGAGCCGGATACGCAATTGCGCGAACGCCACAGCGCCAGCGACTTCGAAAATAACCGCGAGGACATGGTCATCGCGCGGGGCGGCAAGCGAGATCTGATTTTTCGCGTCCCTGTTAAAGCCAAGCCTGTCAACGCGCTTTCGCCATCCGGCGAAGGCGCGTTTTTTATACGCTGAAATTTAGCCTCAGACCGTTTGGAAGGCGTGCGATTTTGTGTATTTTGCCGGCGGTTCAAAAATGTAATCGAGTAAGCGTGAAAGGCCCGTCACATGTCGCTGCGCCGGATATGGACGATTTTGGGAATTACAGTCGCCGCCGTTGCGCCGGCATGGGCCGCCGAGCCCCAGGACAAAATCACCGCAAGCTATATCGTTGCGCCGGCCCCGGAGGTCGCGGCGGCGCGGGACACGCTGCCCGCCGGCATTCGCGCCATGCTCGATGTCGCCGCGAAGACCGATGACGCCTCCCAGGTGGGGGCGGTCGCCTATGCGACGCGGGAGGTCTATCCCGAACATGCAGAAGCCATTCGCCTTTACAGCGATTATCTGCGCGCGCTGATCATGCCGCTTGATGGCGACTATGACCGGCTGGTCGTGCGCTATAAGCCGAAGCAGGACGCGGCGGCGCCCAAGGTCAAACCGCGCACCGCCGAACAATCGGTCCAGCCCGCGCCGGCGCCGAAATTTCTCGGCCTTGGCGACTGGACCGGCAAGGTCGGCGCCTCGGGCGTCATCTCGACCGGCAATTCGCGCAACTCGGCGGCGGGTCTCCTTGTCGACGCCAAGCTTCCCGATGGCGATTTCACCCATAATCTGAAAATGTTTTTCGATTACGGCCGGTCAAAGGGCGTCAAAACCCAGCAGCGCTGGGGCGGGTCCTACAAGCTCGACTATGCGGTCAGCGAAGACAGCTTCGCCTATGGGCGGTTCTCGTACGATGAGGATGAGTTTTCAGGATTCGACTACCGCCTGTTCGCCGGGCTTGGCGCCGGGCATTGGCTCATTCGTTCTGAAAAGACGGCGCTCAGCCTTGAGGGCGGACCGGGCTACCAATATGCGCCGATCGACGACACGCGCGAAACCGACAGTCACTTCGCCTTTTACAGCGCCGCCAAGTTTCATCAGGTCATACGCGACGGGCTTAAATTCGAGCAGAATTTCGACGCAACATGGACGGAGCCGACAACGACGCTGCTGTCGAACACCGCGCTGACGACGGCGTTCACCGACACGCTGTCGACCGGGATTTCCTACACCTATCGTTATGAAACTGACCCGCCGGATGGCCGCGTCAAAACCGACACGACCTTCCGGGTTAATCTGAATTACGACTTCTAACGCGAAGCCGCGAGCGCGCTAGAACCAGAACCTGACGCCGCCGACAAGCGACAGGGCGGATGGGTCTTCGCCATTGGCGCGGGTGAAGTCGGCGGTTCCGCCGGTCTGGCGCGACCAGTTGACTCCGATATAGGGCGCGAATTCGCGTTTGATCTCATAGCGAAGCCGCGCGCCGAGTTCGATTGCCGACAGGCCCGCGCCGGTTTCCAACGCATCGACCTGCTGAAATGAAATGTCGGCCTCCGCGCTGGGCTGCAACACCAGTCGCTGGGTCAGCATCAGTTCATATTCAGCCTTTAACCGAGCACTGACATCGCCTTTGTTGCTGACGAAAAGCGCGGCGTCGACTTCGAACCAATAAGGGGCGAGGCCTTGCACGCCGACAACCGCGTAACTGCGCGACGGGTCGGGGCTGAAATCATGGCGGATGCCCGCCTGGAAATCGAAATAGCGGGAGATGGCGCGCGACCACAGCGCCTGTAGCTCCGCTTCTTCAAAGGCGTCGTCGTCGAAGGAATATTCCGTCTCGGTCTTGAGACGCAGCTTGTTGCGGTCGCCGCCCCACCAGGCTTGTCCTTCAAAGACCAGCGCCGGATCGCCTTCGCCGGTCTGGATTTCCAGCCGGTCGCCGAGAACATAATAGGCCGTGCCGGCGCCATGTTCTTTCAGAACGGCGCGGCGCGACGCCGCCATCTCGCCGGCGTCGTGATAGGCGTCCGCCTGTGCCCATGGCGGGTTGCTCTCTTCTTCCGCCAGTGCGGCGCCGGAAAATGAGCAGGCGAAGAGCAGGGCGGTGCATATTTCACGATAGGTCATGATCAATGCTCCCCATGCTGATGGCTGGTTTGTTCAGGCATTGGCATATCGCCATGATCCATCGCAGTCGCCCGTGCGCCTTCGCCTTTCGGCAGGACAGACACCACTTGCATCATGCCCGCATGCATGTGGAACAGGAGATGGCAATGAAACGCCCAGTCGCCCACATGATCGGCGCTCACATCGAATGACAGTTTTTCGCCGGGCTTTACATTCACCGTATGTTTGCGCGGGCGATGATTGCTGTCTTCGGTGATGAGATCGAAGAACATGCCGTGCAAATGGATGGGATGCGTCATCATCGTATCGTTGACGAGGGTGAAGCGCACGCGCTCGCCCTCATGGAGCGTGATGGGTTTTTCGATGGCGGAGAATTTGACGCCGTCAAAGCCCCACATGAAGCGTTCCATATTGCCGGTGAGATGAATTTCAATTTCCCGCTCTGGCGGGCGCGGGTCCGGATTGGGCGCAAGGGCGTTGAGCTGGGTATAGCGCAAGGCGCGATGGGGAACATTTTCCAGTCCGAGACCGGGTTCGTTCAACCGGTTTGTCGGGGCAGCCGCCACCATGTCGACGCCGATTCCGGTTTTGTGGTGATGTTCCTGTTTCGCGGGCGCCGATCCCATTTGATGGGCGCTGTGATCCATCCCGGCCATCTCGCCCATGTTTCCATGATCCATCGCCATATCTTTATGTGTCAGGATCGGGCGTTCGCGCAGCAAGGGCGCCGTGGCGCGCATATCCGGGCGCGGCGCCAGCGTCGCGACGGCCTGTCCCGAGCGGTCAATCGATTCCGCGACCAGGGCGAAGGGACGCGCGCGCGTCGGCTCAACGATAACGTCATAGGTTTCGGCGACGCCGATCTGAAATTCATCCGTGTCGACGGGCCGCACCGGAAGGCCATCCGCTTGCACCACACTCATCGGCAGGCCTGGAATGCGGAAATTGAAAATCGTCATCGCCGATGCATTGATGATCCGCAGGCGAATGCGTTCGCCGGTTTCAAACAGCGCTGTCCAGTTATCCTCCGTGGAATGTCCGTTGATCAGATAGGTGTAGGCGGCGCCGGTCACGTCTGCGATATCGGTCGCCGACATGCGCATCTGTCCCCACATGGCGCGGTCTTTGATGGTGGCGCCGAGGCCGTTGTCCTTTGCATCGTGCAGGAAATCCGCGGCGGTGCGTTCCTGCATGTTGAAGACTTCATTGTTCTTCTTCAGCTTGGCGTAGACTTTGTGCGGATGTTCAAACAGCCAGTCTGACAACACCACCACATATTCGCGGTCATAGGCGACCGGGTCTGCGCCCGCCGGGTCAATGATGATCGGCCCGTAAAGCCCGCTTTGTTCCTGAAGACCCGAATGCGAGTGATACCAATAGGTGCCGCTTTGCGGAACGGCGAACTCATAGGTGAAGCTTTGCTTCGGCTTGATGCCCGGAAAGGAAACGCCTGGCACGCCGTCCATGTAAAACGGCACCAGCAAGCCATGCCAGTGAATGGAGGTGTCCTCATCCAGCGTATTGCGCACCGTCATGGTCACGCGTTCGCCTTCGCGGAAGCGGATCAACGGCGCCGGCAATGTTCCGTTCACTGTCACCGCATGCCCTTCGCGTCCGTCGATCATCGCTTTCGAATGGCCGATGGCGAGGTCGAAATTCGGACCGGTGAGCGCGGCGGGGCTTTGTCGCGCGCCATGTCCATGATGGTCGGATTGCGCCCATGCGGGCAGGAGGCTTAACGCGCCGGCATAGAGCCCGCCGCCAGTCGCGCCTTGCAACAAATGTCGTCTCGTAAACATTCAAATATTCCTTGAGCGGTGGCGCTAGTGATGGCCGTGATGGTGCGACGCGTCGGTTTTTGCATTGCTGCAATCTTTCCCGGCGGCGGTCGCGAGCCTCACTTGCTCTTCGCCCATTTTCGTCATGCAGGCCTGATGCGCGCCTTCGTCGATTTCAACCGAGCACATGATGGCGATTGACCATGCGTCTTTCTTGGCGGGCTTCAGCATGAGGTGCACTTTCTCGCCCTGATAGAATGCGGCGAGGTCGACCATTGCGCTTTCAACCGGAAGATCGCGTGTAGAGGCGTCCCAGTTGAGCATGTCGATGGGGTCGAGCGTCAGCTTCGCTGTGGCGTTTTTCACGTCCAGCGCATCGATCACGCCTGCGCCCATGGGCATGACGCATTCATTTTCGCCTGTTGCTTCGGGGCCGCTCATCGTTCGCGACTCGCCATGACCTTCATGGCTCATAGTGTCATGGGCGGATTGGGCTTGCGCGGCAGACGCGGCGAGCAGAGCTGCGCAAAGCGCATTGAAAAAAGATAGCTTCATCTGGATGTCTCCATAAATCTGATTGAGGGCGTGAACGCATGCGACCCTGCGTAAGGGTCAAAGCAGCGCGGGCCCGATCAGGTGCGGAGACGGGTTTTCAGGGAAACCGGCGAGGAGCGCGGCGGCGCCGACCAATGCGGGGGCGCATGAAGGCTGTTTGCGCGTTGGGGCGGCGCGTGGAAATGCGTCGCGGAGGCGAGGATCGCTGTCGTTGTCTTGACGGTCGCGGCGATTGTTGCGTCCGCGCGCGCGCCTTGAATAATGTCGAAGCTCGCTTGCGCCGTGCAGTCGAAACCGTCGCCGCATTCATGCGGCGGCGTTTCATTTGCGTGGGAGTCATGCGCCGCCATAGCGCCATGATCATGGCCGGATTGCATGGCGGGACCGGCGGCGTGATGCGCTGCAGATCCGTGATCCATCGCCGGGGCGGAGATATGCGGCGCGCAGGCGCAGGCGGCTTGCAGCGCGCCCATAAGGGCGAACATCACCGCAAGAACCACATGTGTCACGGGGCGCATCATTATTCGGCGGGTTCCATCCTCATATTCTGCCGGATTTCTATCATGTAGCGGCGGGGGTCGCCAGCAACCAGCCTGCTCTCTCGATTGTGCGCCGGACCTTCATGCGCCGGGCCCTGAAAAAGCGCCGGGCGGCGGCCGGTCAGTATCTGCGCGAGCGGGTATTTATATCGAAATCCGAAATAAATTTCGCCAGAAGGCGATGGTGCGGAAAATAACACATATATAACAGCGCTTTAGCGATATATGCGATCTGTCTGGCGGAATATGTTTCGTTTCTCGAAATAATCTCTATAACGACCCGCATCACCATCACATTGCCGGTGTGAGTCGCGTTGAGGCGCTTTTCGAGCGTCTTCGCGTCCCGGCGTTCAAAAGCCCGCCAAAGCAAGGCGGGGCAACCAATTCGAGGGATAATTTAGTGAAAAAGTACCTGACCGGCGCTTCTATCATCGCCGTTTCCGCCGTCCTTTCCACCGCCGCCTATGCGCAGGTGGACCAGATCGTTGTGACGGCCACCAAGCGGGCCGAGAACGCGCAAGACATTCCTGTCGCTGTTCAGGCGCTTGGTTCGGAAAATCTCGATGAGCTGCGCGTCGATAATTTCTCCGACTATCTGGTGCAATTGCCAGGCGTCACCGCCGGCGGCAGCGGGCCGGGACAAAACACGATTTACATTCGCGGTCTCGCCTCAACGACGCCGAACCTGACCACCGCGGGGGTGGCGGGCCTGGCGCCGAATGTCGCGCTCTATCTTGATGAGCAGCCGCTGGCGCAGCCGGGCCGCAATCTCGATGTGTATGCAGTCGACCTTGAGCGCGTTGAGGTTCTTCCCGGGCCGCAAGGCACGTTGTTCGGCGCAAGCTCTCAGGCCGGCACGATCCGCCTGATCACCAACAAGCCGCGCCTCGGCGAACTTCAGGCATCCGCCATGGCGGGCCTTTCGACGACGAAAGGCGGCGAGATCAGCAACCAGTTCCAGGGCATGCTCAATCTTCCGGTTGCGGACAATGTCGCTTTGCGCATCGTCGGCTATGTCGATGACGCCGGCGGGTATATCGATAATGTCGCCGGCACGCGCAACGCATCGGATTCAGCTCGCTTCCGCCCAGAGGGGACAGTTCGCGCCAATGGCGTTCCGGTTTCCGCACAACGCGCAGGCTTCCAGTCCACGGCCGATCTTTCCGGCGTGACCTTCCTCGACGCCGACAACGCCAATCTGGTTGAGGAAGACTTCAACGACACGAAATACACCGGCTTCCGTGCTTCGATGCTGTATGAAGTGAATGATGACTGGCGCATCACGGTTGCGCATGCGCGCCAGAACCTCGATTCCGACGGCGTGTTCTTCACCGACCCCGAGCTTGGCGATTACGAGATTCAGCGTTTTGAAGAAGACCGCCTCGAAGACGACTTCCACAATACAAGCTGGACCGTTGAAGGCCGCCTTGGCGCGCTGGAAGCGCTTTACACCGGCGCCTTTACCGATCGCGACACCAATCAGCGCGTCGACTATTCCGACTATCTCTATGTGGGCCAGTATCTGCCTTATTACATCTGCGACGGCGGCGTCTCCTATCCGGGCGGCGCGCCGGCGGGCACATGTCAGGCGCCGAACCTGTTTGTTGATTCTGTCACGCAGACGCAGGTCTTCACCCATGAGCTGCGCTTCAACACGCCGGCGGACAAACGCCTGCGCGCGACGGTCGGCGGTTTCTACAGCGATCTGACTCTGGAAGAGCGCAACGACTTCACCTATCCGGGCTCGGTCCTCGCCGATGTCTTCGGTCAGCCGGTCGCCGGTCATCCGAATAACGGCTTTGCGCCGAACTTCCCCTTCACGACCGGCTTCACCTCAGATGACGGCCCGTTCCCGGCGGATGTGATTTTCAGAAACGACATTCGCCGCACCGACAAACAGCTCGGCTTCTTCGGCGAAGCGAGCTTCGAGCTTGTGCCGGATACGCTGACGCTCACTTTCGGCACGCGCTATTACGATATTGAAGTTGATTTCGAAGGCAGCGCGAACTCGTCCTTCTGCAACTCCTTTCAGGCGGATGCGAATGCGTTCGGCACGGATATCAGCGACATCTATAATGGCGATGGCGAAGTCACCTTCCGCGGGACCTGCGACACCAGCCGTCACCTGACCTACACCCAAGGCCAGTCTGTCGCCGACATCATGGCGGCGGACCCGCTTTTGTCGGAAGCGCAAGCGACGCAGATCTTCAACGCCCTGGGCGCGCCGGATACGGCGTCGACAAACGGCTTCATCTTCAAAGGCAATGTCAGCTGGACGCCAACGGATGATCTGTTGTTCTACGCAACATATTCCCAGGGCTTCCGTCCGGGTCTGCTCAATCGTCCCGGCGGCGCCACCAATGGCAGCGGCTACACTGTTCCCTTCGCGATCGATACCGACGAAGTCACCAATTATGAAATTGGCTGGAAGACGCAGTTGTTTGATAACCAGCTTCAAATCAACGGCAATGCTTTCTACGTTGAAATCGAGCGCCTGCAGACAACGATTTTCGACCCCAGCATCACCAACCTCTTCTTCTCGGATAATGCTGCGAATGCGGAAATTCGCGGCGTCGAGGGCGATGTGATCTTCGCCCCGGCCGCCGTGGAAGGGTTGACGCTGACCGGCGCCTATTCCGTACTCGACACGGAAATCACCGAAGTGCTGACGCCGACCGATGACGTGATCGTCGGCGGCGAGCTTGCTTATGCGCCGACATTCCAGGGCAATATCCGCGCCCGCTATGAATGGAACCTGTCCTCGGACCTCAGCGCGCATCTGCAGTCGCAACTTGTTTATTCGGGATCGTCCTTCAGCGACATCATCGAAATCAACAAGGCGAAAGTGAACGCCTGGCGCACGGTGAGCGCGTCTGTCGGCGTCGCCGGCGAACAATGGTCGCTTGAGCTTTTTGGTGAAAATCTCGGCAACACCCATGGCGAGCTGGCGAACAACTTCGTTTACGACCGCCATCGCACGACAGTCCTGCGTCCGCGCACGATCGGCGTTCGGTTCGGCTACACTTACTAAGGGCGGCGCTGGTGAGAGCCGGCGAGTAACCACTTCCAAAGAGCGCCCCTCAAAAAAGGGGCGCTTTTTCACCTAGAGGCGGCGCATTTGTCGACAGCAGAGGAAAACACGGAAGCCGTATTTCGAGACGCGCAGCGGTTGATGACCGCCCGGCGGTTTGAAGAGGCGCGTGCGCTGTTGGCGCCGGTGCTCCACGCGGCGCCGGACTCCATTGACGCGCTCTATATGGGCGCGGTGTGCGAGCGTTATTTGAAACATCCCGAACGCGCCGCAGGGCTGCTGCAAAAGCTGAAATCGGTTTCGCCGGATTTTGGCCGGGCGTTTCAGGAGGAGGGGCATCTCGCCCGTTCACTTGGCAAGACGGAGGCGGCGCTGTCGGCCTTTGCGCAGGCGGTGCGGGCCAATCCGGCGCTTGAAGCAAGCTGGCGCGCGCAAGATGAGATTTTGCGCGGGCTCGGGCGTCCTGAAGAAGCGGCGCAGGCGAAAGCCCAGGCGGAAAGGCTTGCAAACCTTCCGCGGGAACTCCTCGCGGTTACGAATTTCATTCATGAGGGAAAGCTCATCAAGGCGGAAAATCTTTGCCGCCGCTTTCTTCAGGCGCATCCGCGCCATGTGGAGGGGATGCGCCTGCTCGCCGATGTGGGCGCGCGTCTCGGCGTTCTCGATGATGCGGAGTTTCTGCTTGAAAGCGCCATCGCCTTCGAGCCGGACAATATCCAGCTTCGCCTCGACTTCATTCAGCTGCTGCGCAAGCGGCAGAAATTCGAGGCGGCGCTTGATCAGGCGAAAACGCTCTATGACCGCGATCCGGGCAATCCTTTATTCCAGTCGCATTACGCAATTGAGACTCTGCAAACCGGCGATTTCGAACAGGCGCTTGCCTTGTTCGACAAGGTGCTGGAGACGATCCCGAACGATCCGGCGACCCTGACCTCGCGCGGTCACGCCTTGAAAACATGCGGGCGCAGTGACGAAGCGATCCAATCTTACCGCGCGGCGTTCGCTGCAAAACCGGAACAGGGCGACGCCTATTACGCGCTCGCCAATCTCAAAACCTATAAATTCAGCGACAGCGAGATAGAAGCGATGCGCGCACAGGAAGCGCGCGGCGACATCGCCTATCAGGACCGCTTTCATCTCAGCTTCGCGCTTGGCAAGGCCTATGAAGATCGCGGCGATGTGGAAACGGCCTTCGCCTATTATGCGCGCGGCAATGAGCTGAAGCGCCTCAAAAGCGCATACAGCGCCGACGATATGGACAAGGAGTTTCGCGCGCAGATGGAAGTCTGCACGCCGGAGCTTTTCAAGTCCCGCGCGGAGCAAGGCCATCATGCGCCGGACCCGATTTTCATTGTCGGTCTGCCGCGGGCGGGCTCGACCTTGCTGGAGCAGATCCTCGCCTCGCACAGCCAGATTGACGGCACATTGGAGCTGCCGAATATTTTGTCGCTGTCGCAGAGCCTGCGAGGGCGCCGGCGGGCGAGCGGCGAGTCTGATTATCCGAAAATTCTGCAGAGCTTATCGGCGGAAAAACTCGCGCAGATGGGCGAGACGTATATCGAAGATACGCGCATCCACCGTCAGGGCGCGCCGTTCTTTATCGACAAGATGCCCAACAATTTCCGCCATGTGGGGCTCATTCATCTGATCCTGCCGGGCGCAAAGATTATCGATGCGCGCCGCGAACCCATGGCCTGCTGCTTCAGCGGCTTCAAGCAATTATTCGCGGAAGGCCAGGAGTTCACCTACGGGCTGGACGATATCGGGCGTTATTATCGCGGCTATGTGGAACTGATGCGCCATTGGGATGCGACGCTGCCCGGCAAGGTGCTGCGTGTGCAGCATGAAGACGTGATCGACGATCTTGAAGGCCAGGTGCGCCGGATGCTCGATTTTTGCGGTCTGCCATTCGAGCCGGCCTGTCTCGATTTTCACAAGACCGAGCGTTCCGTGCGCACGGCGAGTTCTGAACAGGTGCGCAAGCCCATCAACAAATCCGGCGTCGATCAATGGCGGCGGTTTGAACCCTTTCTTGATCCATTGAAACAGGCGCTCGGATCTGCGCTGACGGAGTATCGCGCGTGACAAATGAGAATGAAGACATGCTGCCGGAAGAACTGGCGCCGGAAGAGTCCGTTTATGAAACGGATTACACGACCGGGCAGGACAATATCGAGTTTTTGGGCCTTGATATTCACAACCCGGTCTTCTTCACCAGCGCTGCGTTGATCTTGAGTTTCGCCGGATCGGTATTGCTCTTTCCTGAAAGCGCTGGCGGCATGCTGGTTCATGCACGCGACTGGACGCTTCAGCATTTCGACTGGTTCTTTGTACTCGCGAGCAATGTCGTTTTTCTTTTCTGTGTCTTTCTCGGTCTTTCGCCCATGGGAAAAATCCGGTTGGGCGGGCCGGATGCGCGGCCCGATTTCGGCACGCTCTCCTGGTTGTCCATGTTGTTTTCGGCCGGGGTCGGCATCGGCATGGTGTTTTACGGCGCGGCGGAACCGACGGCCTATTATACGGACTGGTTCGGCACGCCGCTCGATGTGGCGGCGCGCACGCCGGAAGCCGAACGCCTCGCCTTCAGCGCCACGATTTTTCACTGGGGCGTGACCCCATGGGCGATCTATGCGGTGATGGGCCTGTCGCTGGCGTTCTTCACCTTCAACAAGGGTTTGCCGCTGACCATTCGCTCAATCTTCTATCCGCTTTTGGGGGAACGGGTCTGGGGCTGGCCGGGGCATGTCATCGACCTGCTTGCGGTGATCGCCACCATATTCGGCCTGGCCACCTCCCTCGGGCTTGGCGCCAAACAAGCAGCGAGCGGACTGCATTTTCTCTTCGGTATTGATGGCGGGCTCGGCACGCAGATCATCGTGATCGCGGGCATAACATCCATGGCGATTTTTTCGGTTGTGCGCGGGCTTGATCAGGGCGTCCGGATTTTGAGCAACATCAATGTGGTGTTGGCGCTTGCGCTGCTCGCTTTTGTCATCATCGCCGGGCCGACCCTCGCCATCTTGAAGAGCTACGGCGTCAATACGCTGTCTTATGTCACCGACAGCTTACGCCTCAGCAACTGGATCGGCCGCGAGGATACGGAATGGTTCCATGGCTGGACGATCTTTTACTGGGCATGGTGGATTTCCTGGTCGCCTTTTGTGGGCATGTTCATTGCGCGGGTTTCGCGCGGGCGGACCATTCGCGAATTCCTGCTCGCCGTGATGGTTGTGCCGGTGATTGTCGCTGTGGTGTGGTTCAGTTCCTTCGGCGTCACCGCGATCGATCAGGTGAAGCAAGGCGTCGGCGCCTTGCCTGCGGGCGTTTCCGATGTCTCGCTTGTCCTGTTCCAGATGCTGGAGAACATGCCGCTGGCGGAGTTCGCGTCGTTCTTCGCAATAACGCTGCTGATGGTGTTCTTTGTGACATCGTCTGACTCCGGCTCCCTGGTCATCGACAGCATCACCGCCGGCGGCAAACTCCATGCGCCGATCCCGCAACGTATTTTCTGGGCGACAATGGAAGGGCTGATCGCCATTGTGCTGCTTGTGGGCGGCGGCGCGGCGGCATTGTCTTCGATGCAGGCGGGCGCGATTACGGCGGGGCTGCCCTTTACGGTCGTATTGCTGGCGTGTTGCGTCAGCCTGTACCTCGGCTTAAGGGAGGAAACGGCTGGTTAGGGAAGGGGCCGGTTTTGCTGAAGGGGATGCAATCTCATGACGAGCCGGAATGATCACGCCCTGATCGCATTGCGCCAGATTTTGCGCGCAACGGAGATCAGCTCCCGCGCGCTTGCGAAACAATGCGGGCTGACGCCGTCGCAACTCATCTTGATGGAGATGATCGCGAAATCCGGCGGCGCCGCGCCCAGCATGCTGGCGAAAGACATTTCGCTGAGCCAGGCCACGGTGACGGCGCTGATCGACAAGCTGGAAGCGCGTGGACTGCTCAAGCGCACGCCCGATGAAAGCGACAAGCGCCGCATCATTGTCACGTTGACCGATGCCGGCGTCGCCATGCTCGACCGCGCGCCGAGCATTTTGCAGCAGCGCTTTGAGCGTGGCTTTGCAAAGCTTGAAGAGTGGGAGCAGTCTTTTCTGGTCGCCGCGCTTGAGCGTACGGCGGCGCTGCTCGATGCGGAAGGGCTGGACGCGGCGCCGATGCTGGATGTGGGCGCGATTTGCGAACCCGCTGAATAAGCGATAGCCCGCTGGCCGCTGTGACTTTCAAAGACGGGCAACCGCCGCGAGGCGCGCTGTCGCGCGCGCCGCCGGGGCGGGGCTCCTAATGTCATGAATTACATAAGGAAAAGTGGTGAGCCCTGATGGGTTCGAACCATCGACCTACTGATTAAAAGTCAGTTGCTCTACCGGCTGAGCTAAGGGCCCACAACGGCGACGGGCAGCGCGAGACAAGAATGCGATACCCGGCAAAGAAAAGCCGCCCACGAGCTTCGTGAAGCGGCAACCGCCTTGGAAGGCGCGGAACATAGGGGCGGCCTATCCCGCGGTCAACCGATTCGAGGCGGGAAAATCGCGCCAATTTCACACAAGGTTTTCGCCGGTCTCGGCGCGGAAATCCGCCACGAAATCGGCGAAGCGCCCGGCCGCGATGGCGGCGCGCATGCCGGCCATAAGATCCTGATAATATTGCAGATTGTGCCAGGTCAGCAGCATCGGCCCGAGATATTCCCCGGCCCGGAAGAGATGGTGGAGATAGGCTTTTGAATAGTCGCGGCTGGCCGGGCAGGCGCTGTCCGGGTCGAGCGGCGCCAGGTCATCCGCATATTGGGCGTTCTTGATGTTGATCGCGCCCGCCTTGGTCCAGGCCTGGCCATGACGGCCGGAGCGCGTCGGCGCGACGCAGTCGAACATGTCGACCCCGCGGGCGACCGCGCCGACAATATCCGCCGGCTTGCCGACGCCCATCAGATAGCGCGGCTTATGGGCGTCCATATGGGGCGTGGTGAACTCAAGCACGCGGAACATTTCCTCGCGGCCTTCACCGACCGCCAGCCCGCCGATGGAATAGCCGGGGAAGCCGATTTCCAGCAGCTTGTCGAGGCTCTCGCGGCGGAGATCTTCGTAATTGGCGCCCTGGACGATGCCGAACAGCGCTTGTCCCGGTTGCGATTTTTCTTCAAAGGCGCGCTTGGAGCGTTCGGCCCAGCGCGCGGAAAGGAGCATCGACTCGCGCGCCTTGTCATGCTCGATCGGGATCGCCGGACATTCATCGAGTTGCATCTGAATGTCAGAACCCAGGAGACATTGAATCTCGATGGAGCGTTCCGGCGTCAGCATATGCTTCGAACCGTCAATATGCGACTGAAAGGATACGCCTTCTTCCGTCAGCTTGCGGAGCTTTGACAGGGACATCACCTGAAACCCGCCGCTATCGGTGAGGATCGGGCGCGGCCAGTTCATGAATTTATGCAGGCCGCCAAGCGATGCGACGCGTTCCGCCGTGGGCCGCAACATAAGATGATAAGTATTGCCGAGAACGATATCGGCGCCGGTGGCGCGCACATGATCGATCAGCATCGCCTTGACGGTGCCGGCGGTGCCCACGGGCATGAAAGCGGGCGTGCGGATTTCCCCGCGCGCCGTGTCGATCTGGCCGGTGCGCGCGCCGCCATCGGTGGCGTGGAGGGAAAAGGAGAAATCAGCGCTCAAAACAATCTCCCGCCCTTGGGCACGTTCTGCGACGGTCCGAGCAAAACCACTTCGCCATTTTCGTCAGGCAGGCCGAGCACCAGAACTTCCGACATGAAGTCTGCGATCTGGCGCGGCGGGAAATTCACAACCGCGATCACCTGACGGCCCACAAGGTCTTCTTCCTTGTAATGCACAGTGATCTGCGCGGAGGATTTTTTGACGCCGATCTCCGGTCCGAAATCGACCCATAATTTCCACGCTGGTTTGCGCGCTTTCGGAAAAGGCTCGACCTTTTCAATCACGCCGGTGCGGATGTCGACTTTCAGGAAATCGTCGAAGGAAATTTGATCGGTCATGATTTGCACTCCAGCAAACAGGCGTCGCCATAGGAATAAAATCGGTATTGCTGTTCAATCGCATGGGCGTAGGCGGCTTTCATCGCCTCGGTTCCGGCGAAGGCGCAAACCAGCATGAACAGCGTAGATCGCGGCAGGTGAAAATTCGTCATCAGCATGTCTACCGCCTTAAACCGGTAGCCGGGCGTTATAAAGATGTCGGTCTCGCTCGCGAAGGGATTGAGTGTTCCGTCTTCCGCCGCCGCGCTTTCCAGCAGGCGCAGGGAGGTCGTGCCGACCGCGATGATCCGCCCGCCTGCCGCGCGCGCGTCATTGATTTCGCGCGCCTGAGCTTCGGTGATTTCGCCCCATTCGCTGTGCATTTTGTGATCGGCGGTGTCGTCTACGCTCACCGGCAAAAACGTGCCCGCGCCCACATGCAAAGTGATGGTGGTTTGCTTGACGCCTTTGTCTTTCAAGGCGGCGACAAGGTCCGGCGTAAAATGCAGTCCCGCCGTCGGCGCGGCGACGGAGCCTTCCTCTTCTGCGAACATGGTCTGATAGTTCGCCTTGTCGTCATCGCCGGCCGGGCGTTTGCGTGCAATATAGGGGGAAGCGGCATGACGCCCGCTTTGTCGAGCGCTGCGAAGAAATTTTCGCCGGCCGCGTCGAAGGCAAGCGTCGCCTCCGCGCCGTCGCGATCGCGCACTGTCGCGGTGAGCGCATCGCCGAAACGCACCAAATCGCCTTCGCGCACGCGCTTTGCCGGTCGCACGAAAGCGCGCCAGACATCGCCGCCGAGATCCTTGTGCAAGGTCGCCTCGATGGACACCGGTTCGCCGCCGCCCTGATTTTTGTCGCGGGCGTCGCGCTGGCCGAAAAGCTGCGCCGGGATGACTTTCGTATCATTGGCGACCAGCAGATCGCCGGGGCGCAAGAGGGACGGGAGATCGCGCACGACCCGGTCGGCGAGGCCAGCCCCGCGCACGCAGAGGAGCCGCGCGGAATCGCGCGGGTTCGCGGGCGCCAGCGCTATTCGCTCGGGCGGAAGCTCAAAATCGAAATCATCTACGCGCATGAGGCGAGGTCATGCCGCCTAAAGCCGGGAAACGCAATCCGCAGCGATCTCGAAGGAGCGTTTGCGCGCCTCATGGTCGAAAATCTGGCCCGCGAAAATCATCTCATCGGGCTGGTGGCGCTCAATAAACGCTTTCAACTCGTGGGAAATCTTGTCCGGCCCGCCAATGAAAGTGCAGGAAAGAACCTGGCGCAGCATGGACTGGGCCATCGGGTCGAGCGTGTCGAGATAGCCCGCGACGGGCGGCTGCAAGAGCGTGCCGGCGCGGCCCGTGCGCAGATTGACGAAGGCCTGTTGCAGCGAGGTGGCGAGCAGTTCAGCATCTTCATCCGTATTGGCGGCGACCACATTGGCGGCGAGCATCAGATGCGGTTTCGGCCATCGCTCCGATGGTTGATATCGGTCGCGATAAATGCGGATCGCATTTTCCAGTTCTGCTGGCGCGAAATGCGAAGCGAAGGCATAGGGCAGGCCGAAATGCGCCGCGAGCTGCGCGCCATAAAGGCTGGAGCCGAGAATCCAGATCGGCACATTGGTTCCTGCGCCCGGCACGGCTTGCAGTTTTCCTTCTTCCGGCGGGGCGAAAAAATATTGCAGCTCAGCCAGATCATGCGGGAACTGATCTTCGCCGCCATCGCGCATGGGCCGGCGCAGCGCGCGGATCGACGCCATGTCGCCGCCCGGCGCGCGTCCGATCCCGAGATCGATCCGCTCCGGATAGAGCGATGCGAGCGTGCCGAATTGTTCGGCGATGATCAGCGGCGCATGGTTGGGCAGCATGATGCCGCCGGCGCCGACGCGAATGGTTTTCGTGCCGTCCGCCACATAGCCGATGACCACTGACGTTGCGGCGCTGGCGACGCTGGCGATGTTGTGATGTTCGGCGAGCCAGAAGCGTTTGTAACCGGCGGCTTCCGCGCATTGCGCCAGGTCGCGCGAATTGCGCAAGGCGAGGCCGGCGTCGCCGCCTTCGATGATCGGACAAAGATCGAGAACTGAAATCGGGATCATGATGAAACCATAGGCTTGCGCGCCCTATATCGCAAAGCAGGCGTGCAAAGGCGGTTTGTGAATCTAGATCGAATAGGTGTCGTAGTTGAAGTCCTGATCCATCGTTTCCGACGGTGAGGATTCCTTGCAGGCGCCGACCGGTTTCGCGGGCACCCCGGCGACGGTGCAATGGGGCGCAACCGCCTTCAGCACGACGCTGCCCGCCGCAATCTTCGCGCCTTCGCCGATTTCGATATTGCCGAGCACTTTCGCGCCGACGCTGATCAAGGCGCCGCGGCGGATTTTCGGATGACGATCGCCGGTCTCTTTGCCGGTGCCGCCGAGCGTTACATTTTGCAGGATCGACACATCGTCATCGATCACCGCGGTCTCGCCGATCACAATGCCGGTTGCGTGGTCGATGAACACGCCCTTGCCGAATTTCACCGCCGGATGAATATCGACGGCGAACAGTTCCGACATGCGGCTTTGCAGATACGCCGCCAGCGCTTGCCGGTCATGACGCCACAGCCAGTTGGCGACGCGCTGCGCCTGCAAGGACAAATAGCCTTTGAAATAGAGGAATGGCTGCATGTACTCGTGGCAGGCGGGATCGCGATCAAATACGGCGCGCAAGTCATGCAGCGCTGATTCAACAATCTTCGGCTCGCTCTCATAGGCCTCGGCGCAAACTTCTCGCCACAACATGGCGTTCATTTCCGCATCGGAAAGCTTTTGCGCCAGCCGGTAGGAAAGCGCGACATCGAAAGAGGAATGATTGAGGATGGTGGCGTGCAGAAAGCTTGCAAGCACGGGCTCGGCGGCGGCCGCCGACGCCGCCTCGACGCGCATGCGCGCCCAGGTCTGATCCTTGGTCAACGGAACAACATTGGTTGCTTCCGCAGATGGTTTGCTTGCCGATGTCTGGCTCATGGCGTGTTCCTCTCCGCCGCGAGTTTCCTATTTTCCGGAAAGCCCCGCAAGTATGAGGGCGCAAATAGGCGCCGGAAGTTCGCCGCGCAAGGCCTTTGCCCATGCGGTCAGCACCATCACAATTGTGAGACTGTCTGATATCTCGCCCGACATAACCATTTCTAAAAGGTCTTTAAAGAAAACCTCTTTTAGCGTTAACGCTTCCGATGGCTCGGGCGCCGCATCGCCTTCGCGCAACCCCCAGGCGAGAAAGCAAACGGCGCGTTCATCGGTCACTGAATTTGAAATATCGAAGGCGGTCAGCTCCGCCCATTCTTCAGCGCGCAGGCCTGTTTCTTCCGCCAGTTCGCGTTTGGCGCTGTCGAGCGGCGCAACATCCAGCTTGCCGCCGCCCTCGGGCAGCTCCCAGCTATATTTGTCATGGGGAAAGCGGTGCTGGCCCACCAGCATCACTTTGCCTTTGTCACTGATCGGCAGAATCCCGATTGCGAGATTTTTAAAACGCACGACGCCATATTCGCCGGGCGACCCGTCCGGGTGCGTGACCTTGTGGTCAGCGATGTTGATCCACGGATTGTCAAAGATCTCGCGCACGCTGGAGACCCGCCAGGGCCCGACTTTTTTGTCTTTGGTCATTCGGCGGAAGAGCGAACAGGGATCGTCAGCGCACAGACATCTGCGTGGTCGGGACGGAAATAAAAGAAATCTTCCGGCCGGTTGCGCCGTGCTTCCACATAGGCCGCAAAAGTCGCGGTGTCGGTGCGCATGATTTCCAGCGCGGGACGTTCAAGCTCGGGCAGGTCAGCGGCGACGCGCATGGAAATGATTGTTTCGCCAAGATCGTCTTCCGGCGTTTCCGGCGGTTGCACCCGGCGCAAGGCCTGCAGATGCTCCATGCCCTCCACGACATTGCCGAAGACGGTGAGGTTGCGGTCGAGATAACGTTGCGGCTGCAGCGTGATGTAAAATTCCGTGCCGCCGGTGTTTTTCTCAACATTGCGGGCCATCGCCATGGCGCCGGTGCAATGCAGGCCCCAGATCGTCGCGCTGCCCGCATCGGCGCCGACGGGCTGTCCGTCGAGAAAGCCAACCTGTGCGGCGTAACCATCCGCATCCTTGATCGGTGCAAAGCCCATATGAGCGGTCAGCGGCTGGTCAAACATCGCGTCCAGGGTTTTCTGTGCTGTCTTGATGTCACGGGTTTCAAACGCATCGCCGCCCTGTGCGACAAAGCCGTCAATCACCCGGTAGAAGGAAAGCCCGTCATAAAATCCTTCGCGGGCCAGCGCCTTGATCTGCGTCGTATGATTTTGCGCCAGCTTTTCAGATAGCGCGACGATCACGCTTCCGCGCTCCAGCTCGATCACCAGCAGGTTTTCCGGATCAAGCGCGCGCCAGTCTTCGGGCGCGGCTTCGGCGATGATCTCAGCGGGTCCGCGTTTTGGCGCATCCGCATCCGCGGCGCTTGCAGGGTCTGCGGATTCGGTTTGTGTGCAGGCGGCGGCGAACGCAAATCCCAACAAAGACAAATAACGGCGCATAAAAATTCCTTCAGCCGCGGCCGCGATAGGGCGCGACGCCTGTGTCCGGCAGCCACACGCCCTTTGGCGGTTCGCCGGTCTGGTAGAAGACATCAATCGGAATGCCGCCACGCGGATACCAATAGCCGGCGATGCGCAGCCATTTCGGTTTTGTCGCCGCGATGATGCGCTTGGCGACATAGACGGTGCAGTCCTCGTGAAAGGCGCCGTGATTGCGGAACGACGTCAGGAACAGCTTGAGCGATTTCGATTCAACGATCAGTTTCGACGGCACATAATCGATGACGAGATGGGCGAAATCCGGCTGGCCGGTCACCGGACAAAGCGAGGTGAATTCCGGCGCGGTGAAGCGCGCCACATAGTTCTCACCGGTTTGCGGGTTGGGCGCGGTTTCCAGCGTCGCCTCTTCAGGAGAGGCGGCGGGGGCGGACGCCGCGCCAAGCTGGGTGAGGGTGGGGGCGGCGCTTTTGGTCTTTACCTTGGTCTTCGCGGCCCTTCCCCGGTCGATCGCGCCGAGCGCTTCCAGGGTGGCGGCTTTGCGGGGGCTGATTTCGCCGAACGGGTGCGGGATTTCTGTGTCATGGAACTACCCTTTTTTTCCATCCATAGCCGCGCCCGCCGCCTGCCGCAAAGCCATCGGCGCGCCGCGAGAGAATTGGCGGCGGAAAGGGGCTGATTTTCAGCGCTCCAGCCATGGACAAGCGCGCCCGTCCTGATTTATAAGCCGCGCTCCGCTGGACCGGCTGCGCCGCCCGGCGGGATCTGCGGGGCCTGAATCCGGCCCCCGCGCCCGGGTAGCTCAGTTGGTAGAGCAGCGGATTGAAAATCCGCGTGTCGGTGGTTCAAATCCGCCCCCGGGCACCATTTTCCATATCTCGCGGCAGTTCGTTTCACTCACGCCTCCGATAGGGCGGCCTGGCCGGCCGACGTCCGGTCGGACGCTTCGAGAAGTGTTCCAACTTTCTCCCTCATCGGGCGCAGAAAAACCTCGCCAGGCGTGGCCGCTGGCGTCAGCTTCAGATTTGTTTGAAAACAAGCCTGAACGCGCGGCGCGGCCCCTTTGGACGCACAGCTCGTCGCCCGGGCCGCGCATCGCTGTCCGGTCGGTCCGGCTACAGCACCCTGGCGATCACATCGCCGGAGCGCAGGACCGCGTCTTCCTTCGCCAGAATTGAAATCGTGCCCGATGCGGGGGCGTTCACTTCAAATTCTGTTTTCTCGAGCGCGATGGTGGCGATCATGTCGCCTTCGCGCACGCTGTCGCCGTCGCTCACAAACCATTTGCTGAGCGCGCCTTCGTCTTCATTCGTCCACATGTCGATGATGATATTCATGAGTTCCTGCCACACTTACAAAGTTGCGCGCACGCTGGCGATGATCTTGTCTTTATTGGGGAGCGCGAATTGCTCCATGGGCCGCGCGAAGGGAACCGGAATATCGGGATGTGCGACGCGCTGCGGCGCGGCTTTCAGCGCATCAAAAGCCTCATTGGCGGCGATGGCGATGATTTCGCCGGTGACGCCGAAGCTTTGATAGTCGTCATCGACCACGACCAGACGCCCGGTTTTGCGCACGGAGGAGAGGATGCATTCCTTGTCCAGCGGCACAAGCGATCGCAGGTCGATCACTTCCGCTGACACGCCTTGCGCGGCGAGATCTTCTGCGGCGGCGAGCGCCAGATGCACCGGCCAGCTCAGGCCGACAATGGTGACGTCGGTCCCTTCGCGCAGCACCGCCGCCTTGCCCAGCGGGACTTCATAAGGCTCGGTCGGCGTATGGGTGATGGAGCCCGGCGTGGTGCCGAGCCAGGCGAGACCGTGCAGCGCCTTGTGAAACAGATAGATGACCGGATTGTCGTCTTTCAGCGCCGCATGCATCAGCCCCTTCGCGTCATAGGCGTTGGAGGGCGCGACAACTTTCATGCCCGGCAAATGCGCGAAGGTGCCATAAAGCGTTTGCGAATGCTGACCGGCGTCGCCATAGCCGCCGCCAATGGCGCTCATCAGCACCATGGGAACCGGTTGCTGGCCGCCGGAAAAATAGGCGTTCTTGGCGGCGAGATTGTAGATCGCATCCATGCAAACGCCGAAGAAGTCGACAAACATCAACTCGACCACCGGGCGCATGCCGCAGGCGGCGGCGCCGACCGCCGCGCCGATAAAGCCTGTTTCGGAAATCGGCGTGTCGCGCACACGCTGGGCGCCGAACTGATCGTAAAGGCCCGCCGTGTTGCCAAAGGCCCCGCCGAGCTTGCCGATATCTTCGCCCATGACGAAGATGCGTTCATCTGCGCCCATCGCTTCGCCCAGCGCTTCGGCCATGGCTTTGGCGATCGTCAGTTTTCGGGTGTTTGTTGCTGTTGTCATTGTCGCCTCACACAAAAACCATGTTCATTGCTTCTTCCGGCGCCGGTTCGGGCGCGGCGCGCGCAAAGGCGAGCGCTTGCGCCACCCTTTCGCTGGCATCGTTTTCGGCGGCGTCGAAATCGTCAGCCGTCGCCAGGCCGTCCTTGATCATGCGCGCACGCATCATCGGCAGGGCGTCGCGTTTGGTGATCGATTCTTTTTCGCCTTCGGGCCGGTAGGTTTCCGGATCGCCGGTGAAATGCCCCGTCAGCCTGTCGGTTTCGATTTCGATCAGGCTCGGTCCGCCGCCCTTGCGCGCGCGGTCAATCGCTTGTCCGGCGATGGCGTAAATCGCCAGCGGGTCGTTATTGTGAATGTAAAAGCCCGGCATGTTGTAACCGGCGGCGCGGACATCATTGCGCGGCACGGCGGTTGAGCTCTTTTTGTCGACCGAAATGCCATAGCTGTTGTCTTCAATGATGCAGACGAAGGGAACTTTCCAGAGCCCGGCGAGGTTGAGCGCTTCATGAAAGGCGCCCTGATTGGCCGCGCCTTCACCGATAAAGGCGACGGCGACATGGGGGAGGCCGCGCATCTGAAAAGAAAGCGCGGCGCCCACGGCAGGAGCGATGCCTTCGCCGACAATGCCGCTCGACATGAAATTCACTGCGGTGTCGAACAGATGCATATGTCCGCCGCGCCCGCCGCTCAGACCGGTTGAACGCCCGAAAATCTCTGCGGTCATCCGGTCGAGATCGACGCCTTTGGCGATGGCGATGTGATGCGCGCGGTGGGTGGCGGAAACATAGTCGTCCTTTGTCAGATGCGCGCAGACACCGGCGGCGCAGGGTTCCTGACCACTGGACAAATGCATTTCCCCGGGGATCGGTCCGTTCGCCATGTTGAAGTTCGGCAGTTTGCCTTCGAAATAGGCCGCCTGAATTGCGTCCTCATACTGACGGCTGGTCACCATCATTTTGTACATCGCGAGTTGTTGTGATGCGTCGGGCTCCATTGGCTTCCTCCCTCAACGCGGTGCTGATTTTTGTGCGCGGCCTGGCTATTTCGAGATGCTGGCGATGAGCTCGATCTCGAGCAGCAAGTCAGGATGTGCGAGCCGCGTCACCTCGACCCAGGTTGCAGCGGGCAGCGCGCCGCTGGCGTAATATTTTGCGCGCGCTGCGAGCGCGCCAAGCGTCGCATCCATATTGGTGGTGAAGCCGGTTTCCTTCACGACATGGTCGAAGTCGAGATCGAACCGCTTCAGCGCCTTTGTCAGATTCTGGTAAATCTGGTCGATCTGCGCGGCCATATCGCCGGGATGCAGCGGCTGAAAATTTTCATCCCAGCTTACGGCGCCGGAAAGGAAGACAAGATCTCCAATGCGAACGCATTGGCAAAACCCCATCTGGCGTTCTGCGGCTTCGTGAACGTGACGTCTCTCTATCGGCATGACCCTCTCCCGAGAAAATAATAAAATATATTATCTCGGATTATAAAAATATAATCAACACAAGAATGTTGTAATATCCGTCGCATCACATCGCTCGGCAAACTCTGTTAATACGGGTTCAGATAATATGAGTGTGTAGAGGAAATGATGACCGGATTACGGGCGCGATCTAAACAGAGACGATGGGACCTGGTGCTGGACGCTGCGGAGACATTGTTTCGGCGGCAAGGCTATGACCGCACGACGATTGAAGAAATCGCCAGCGAGGCTGATGTGAGCATCGGCACCATGTATACCTATTTCGGGTCCAAAAGCGGCATCATGCGCGCGCTGATGGAGCCGGTCATAGACGACATGCTGGCCAAGGGCGAGGCGGTCATCGCCAATCCGCCAAAACGCGCAGTGGACGCAATAGCCGCGTTATATGAGGCCTACAGGTTCACCAATGAGTGGAAACACGTCAATATTCTGCGCGCTTTCGATCCTCGTTTCGGGGAGCTCGACGAGAATTTGCAGCAGGTGACAGAGGCCTTTGACACAAAGCTCAGCGCACAGATGGCGAAGATGCTGGTCAAGCTTCAGGAGCTGGGCCGGGTGCGAAAAAGCCTCGATGTCGAGGATGGCGCGTTCATTTTGTACAATCTCCTGCGCACTGCCTTTAACGCCCATGTGAAGCTTTCGAACACGCAAACCTATGAGGAAATCCTCGTCGATACGCACCGGCGCATGCGCATGATTTTCGAGTCATGGATCGAAACACCCTAGAGAAATGACGCCTGCCGGGCTTATAAATTCGTGAAATCAATGGGAAATATGTCGACGCGCCATTTAAAAATAGAATACGATTGCGAATATTATAAAAATAACATACGCTCCTTTTCGGCGTGTAGCGCGCTGGTTGTTTTCTGGAGGGGCAAATGACGAAACGACACATTTTTCGGTCGCTGTTGCGGGGCGAGACGTTTTCCAGCGGGGCGAGCGCGATCGCGCTGGCGGCGGTGATGTTCAGCGGCGGCGGAGCAGCGTCTGCGCAGGGCGCGCCGGTAGCGGGGATCGACAATATCGTCGTCACGGCGCGCAAGCGCGAAGAGAACCTGCAAGACACGCCGATCGCGATTACTGCGTTTACCGCGGGCGATCTCGCGAAACGCAATGTGGTCACGCTGGACGGCATTGGCGACTACACGCCGAACCTCGTTTTCGACAAAGGCAATGGCGGCACCGGCGGCAGCACCAGCACGCAGATATATATTCGCGGCATCGGCCAGGCCGACTTCCTTTTCACCACCGAACCGGGCGTCGGCGTCTATGTGGACGGCGTCTATATTCCGCGATCCATCGGTTCGATCATGGATTTGGTGAACTTCGAAAGAATTGAAGTGCTGAAGGGCCCGCAAGGCACGCTCTTCGGCAAGAACAGCGTCGGCGGCGCCATCAACATCGTTTCGAAAAAACCCGGCAATGAATTAGAGGGCGGGGTTGAAGCGATCTATGGCAGCTTCGATCGCATCGATGTGCGCGCGCATCTGAATGTGCCGCTTGTCGAGGATACGCTGGCCGCCTCGATTGCGGTTTCTTCGCAAGATCGCGATGGCTATGTGGAGCGCCAATTGGCGGGCGACACGCTGGGCGGCGTCGACTCCAAAGGCGTGCGCGGTCAGGTCCTTTGGACGCCCGGAAGCGATTTCGACCTTTTGCTAACCGGTGATTACACCCGCCATCGCGATGACGCCATCGCCAACACGCTGATCGATGTGGATCAAACCGGCAGCCTGATCGGCCTGTGGAACGGCTTTGTCGCTCCCGGCCTGGGGGTTTTCTATGATGACAGCTACATCACGGATGATCCGTTTGTAACCAACAGCACTGGGCCGAATTTTTCCGATCTCGATTTGTGGGGCGTGTCAGGCGTCGCGACCTGGCGCAGCGGAGACTTCACCTTCAAATCCGTGACGTCCTATCGCAATCAAGACGCGTATTTCGGACATGATTCAGATCATTCGCCGCTGACGTTTTTTGAACAGACGGTGAAGGATGATCAGGAACAATTCTCACAGGAGTTCCAGATCAATGGCAGCCATTGGGACGACCGCCTCGATTGGGTGCTTGGGGCGCTGTATTTTCATGAAGAAGGCCTGAGCGCTTACCGCATCATCTTCACGCCGGGGCTGTTCGGGGCGCTGGAGATGCTGCCGACCGGCATCATTCCCGGGCTTGGCGGCATGGGCAATCCGATCCATCCGGGGCTTGATTTCAACGGCGCAGTTTCCGCCGGCATCGACAATGACAGCTACGCGGCGTTCATGCATACGAGCTTCGACATCACCGACAAGCTGAGCATTTCCGGCGGCATCCGATACACCGATGACACCAAGGGCTATGACTCCGTGCTCGAGCGTTTTGAAGCGGGCGTCGTCACGCATGACATTTCCATCGAAGACAATTGGAGCGCATGGACGCCGAAATTCGGGATCGACTATCGCTGGAACGACAATGTGATGACTTATGTGTCCGCCGCGCGCGGGTTCAAGTCCGGCGGCTTTAACGGCCGGCCGACAAATTCATTCGTCGCCATGCAGCCTTTTGATCCGGAATATGTGTGGACATATGAAGCCGGCTTTAAGTCATCGACCGCTGACCGGCGGCTGGTGCTGAACGGCGCCATGTTCTTTTCCGACTACACAAACATGCAGCTCCTGGCGATTTCCATGGACGATTTCGGCGGCATTGTCGCGCTTGTCGAAAACGCCGGCGCCGCCGAGATCAAGGGTTTTGAGTTGGAGCTGAACGCTGTGCCGGTGCGCAATCTGCGTATCGATGCGGGGGTCGGGTTCATCGACGCCAAATATACGCAGCTTGACGACAATGTGACGGCGATCAATCTCGATAGCGAATTGGTCAAAACGCCGAAATGGACGCTGAATTTCGGCGGCGAATATACGCTCCCGCTTGGAGCTGACTTCGGCACCACGCTGCGTGCGGATTACTCCTACCGAACGAGAACCCAGCATGTGGCGGACAATAATCCCTTACTGACGCAGGATGCATATGGCTTGCTGAATCTGCGATTGTCCTTTGCGCCGAATGACGGCCCGTGGGAGATCGCGGTGTTCGGAACCAACATGACCGATGAGCTTTATATCACGAACGGGCTCAGTCAGTTTGACACGCTGGGCTCTACGGATGCGACCTTCGGGCGCCCGCGCGAATGGGGCGTGATGGCGAAATGGGCGTTCTAAACGAAGACCCGCTGGAACAGGTCTATTTGATCGCCGACATGAAAATACAGGCGCCGGCGCAAAATGTCTGGGCGATGGTCGGCGCCTTTGCAGATCCCGCGCTTGGGAAGGGATTTGTCTCCCATGTGACGGTCGAAGGCGAGGGGGTGGGTGCGGTGCGCACGCTGCACATGACGGACAACATTACCGGCGGCGTTGTTCTTGAGCGACAAACCGGACGCGATGATCGCGGCATGTACTACGCCTATGAACTGGTTGATCCTGGAGACATGCCGTTTACGGATTATTATGGCTCCGCTCATGTGGCGCCGGTCGACGAGAATAGCTGTCGGGTGATTTGGCTTAATCGGTATCGCACATCCCCGATGCTTGCGCAGGAAATGAAGGCGCAATCCAGATTGCTGCTGGAACTGATCGAGAAAAATCTCAAAGAGGCGCTTGAGGCGCCAGTGGCGGACTAACGATTTTCAGGAGGACGACGGCTATGGCCACGCAAACAATTTCAAAACTGACGCGCACCGATATTGATCTTCCAGACGGCAACCCGACAGAGCGTGTTGGCAAGCTGATGCCGGCGGAAGGCGAGGGCGGTCTGTTTACGCAGTCATGGTTTCCGGTTTGCCTGTCCTCGGATGTGCCGATAGGGAAAGTGCGCGGTGAAGCGTTTCTGGACGGCAAGGTTATTGTCTTTCGCGGCGATGATGGCGTCGCCCGCGTGATGAGCGCTTATTGTCCGCATCTCGGCGCCGATCTGTCGATCGGCGATGTCGTCGGCAATCATGTTCAATGCGCTTTCCACAAATGGGAATATGGCGGCGACGGCGCATGCGTGAAAACCGCGATTGGCGATCCGGCGCCGGAAAAAGCGCGCTTGTTCAAGTTTCCGACAAAGGAACAATATGGCGTGATCTGGGCCTTCAATGGTGAAGAGCCGGATTTTGATATTCCGAACTTTGAATATGACGACGACCGGCTCGCCATCCGGGTGTTTCGCTTTCCTGAATTGCTGAATTGCGATCCATGGGTGTTCGCTGCGAATACGCCGGACATGCAGCATTTCAAGGTCGTGCATAAAACCGAGTTCGCCACTGACGACCCGCATGATTCCGTAACCTGGGATGATCACGGGTTCCGCTACAAAGTCATTGCAGCGCACCAGCAAGGCGTTCCGATTGAATGGACAGTCGGCATTCGCGGCTCCAGCATCTTTTGGCAGGAAGGCCCTTATGGCGACTTCTGGATCGGCGGCATGGTCGGCTTCGGACTGCCGCGTCCAGGCAAGCATGAACTTTTCGCCGTGCTGGCGCTTGAAAAAGGCGATGGAAGTCCGGAGGCGGAAGCGTTGCTCGATGAGCGGTTCGCAACCGCGGAAATGTTGATGACCCGCACGATTGGCGAGGACATCGATATTTTGAACACTATCAAATACCGGCCCGGCACGTTGACTGCGGGCGACCGGACGCTGGGCAAGTTTTTGCAATATTTGCGGCGCTTCCCGCGGGCTCATCCGTCTGGCGCGTTCATTAAATAAAGGGACAAAATATGGTGGTCGCAATCATCGCCAAGAAAATCAACGCGCCCGCAGACAAGGTCTGGGCGTTGGCGAACTGGAAGGGCTGCGCGGATCTCATGCCCATTCCGGGGCAAATGGAAGGCGTTACTTTTGAAGGCGACGGCGTCGGGGCGCAGCGCATCTTTCATCTGGATCGCGAACGTCTTGGCGGCGGCTCCATCATCGAAGAACTCGTGGTGATGGATGAGAAGCGGCGTTACTACGAATACAGACTGGCCGACAACGGGCCGCTGCCATGGACGGATTATAGCGGCGTGATTGTCGTGACGCCTTGCGGTCCCGAGGCGTGTGCGATCAAGTTTTCGGTCGATATCACGCCGCTGGATATTTCTGACGAAGAGTGCCGCCATATCTGGGTCACCCATGCCCTGATGGATGTGGCGCGGCTGAAGGATAAATTGGGCGTTTGATTGTTGCCTCGCGCACCGGCATTGCCGGTTAGCGAATTCCACGAGTGTCAGGAAAGGCGGTGCATCGGGCGCCGCCTTTTTTCTGACCTGACGCTTCCCCTCTGAGCCTCAGAATCGACTGGGAGAGTTGCGGTAGACCCCTTGGCGAAGCTTTGCGCTTGCCGATAGTTGGGGCATCCGGCCAGAAATTTGGCGACAGACGGGCGCCAACCGGTTTATCTGATGCGCGGGGCTTGTTAGCGTTGGCTGTTGCAACGGGGGCCAGACAGCAAACTCATGCAGGAATCGCAGGGGAAGAAACCGGAAATTGTGACGGACGGAGCTGACGGTGCAGCGTTGTTGGACGCATGGCGCAGCGGCGATGAGTCCGCCCGCGACCGTCTGTTTGCGTTGCTCTATGATGAGTTGAAAACAATCGCCTCTTTATTGCTCAATCGCGAGCACGGACAGATATCCTTGGCGACAGGCGACCTCGTCAACGAAGCGATCGTTCGGCTCCTCCAGTCGACCGACTTGCAGGTCAGCGACAAGAATCACCTGCTTGCATTGTCGGCGCGCGTGATGCGCCATGTGCTTTTGGATGCTGCAAAGAGTCGAGGACGGCAGAAGCGCAAAGGCGTGAATGTCACAATGACCCAGTCCAATCTCAATCCTGATGGCGTGGATATGGACTTGCTCGCCCTTGAGCGCGCCCTGCTGAGATTAAGCGCCATAGACCCGGCGCGCGCGGATATTGTTGAGATGCGGTATTTTGCAGGCATGACCGTGCAGGAAATTGCAGAGGTGCAAGGCGTGGCGCCCGCTACCGTGAATCGCAGTTGGGCCGCGGCGCGGCTTTGGCTTCTGGATGCGCTGAAAAATGACATCTGAGGAGACAGAGCTCGAACGTCGCGCGCTCGCGCTGGTAGAGGATGCGCTCGAATGCGATCCGAAACAAAGGCGCGCCTTTGTGACGGAGCGCACCACCGGACAGCCAAAATTGCGTGAACGGGTGTTTTCAATCCTCGCCGCGCAGGGCGGTGCTTCCGCGCTGCTGACAGGCGGCGCGCAAGCATTTGCGCCGGAAGAAGAAATGCCAGAGCTGATTGGCGGCTATCGAATAGAACGCGAAATCGGTCGCGGCGGAATGGGCGCGGTCTATGTCGGGCGGCGCGTGACGGATGACTTCGAACATATCGCGGCGATAAAGGTCGTTCGCGCAGATGTCGCAACGCCTCGCCTCGTTGAACGGCTGAGGGCGGAGCGCCGTACGCTGGCGCGGCTCAAACACCCGAATATCGCTCAGATGTATGATGGCGGCGAGACAGAAAACAACGCGCCGTATTTTGTCATGGAGTTTGTCTCGGGCGCTCCGCTGGGCGCGTATCTTGCCGATCAGGACGTTTCCTTGAATGAGCGGCTCGATCTCTTTCAACAGGCTTGCGACGCGGTTTCATATGCGCATCGAAATCTCGTCATACATCGCGATTTGTCGCCTGCGAACATGCTCGTTTCCGATGGCGGGCATGTAAAGCTTATCGACTTTGGCATCTCGCACAGCCTCGATGATGACATCGCTGCGCAGGGCGCAATGCCGCAAATGACCATGACGAAAGGCTATGGGGCGCCGGAGCGAGAACAGGGCGTTCCCGCTTCCACCATGACCGATATCTATTCCCTGGGCGTCATCCTGGCGGAGATCACCAAGGGCATTGACGCGCCAAGGAGTAAGGACCTGGCGGCGATCGCAGCGAAAGCGCATGCCCGCGAACCGGAAAATCGCTATCTGACTGTCGATGCGTTGGCGGATGATTTGCGGGCGTATCGCCGGCGCGATTCTGTTGCTGCGGTAAATGGCGGATGGACATACCACCTCGCCCGTTTTGTCGGCCGGCGCAGATTAGCGCTTGGAGCGGGCGGCCTGGCGGTGTTCGCCGCTTTCGCGACCAGCATCGCCCTATCGGCGCTTTATGTGCGCGCGCAATCTGCGGAGGCCCATGCGACACAGCGCTTCAACGAAGTCCGCGAACTGGCGCATCTCGTCATGTTCGATCTGCATGATCAGGTCGCGGTGCTGGAAGGGTCTGCGCCCGCGCGCGCGGTGCTGGTTGAAACCTCACTCGATTATCTTGACGCGCTGAGCGCCACGCCAAACCCGTCAATCGATCTCAGAATTGAAATTGCACAAGGCTATAAGCGCTTGTCCGATGTCACGGGGAATCCGGGCGTCGCAAATCTCGGGCGCCGCGAAGAAGCTGATGCGCTGCTTGAAAAGGCGGCGGATCAGATTGTAGCGCTGTATGAAGAAAACCCTGAAAATACAGCGGTATTGCGAGCGACGGCGGAGATCCTGATCGCGCGAAGCGTACAGGAGGGGCTCTCCAATAACGATCCGCAAAAGGCTGTCGAAGCGATGAAGCTGGCGAAGGCGGCGGTTGCGACCTTGATCGAACAAAATCAGGCGAATTCCGATGATCTGTTGAACGGCGCGCGCGCCGATGTTGTCACCGGATATTTTTTGCGCGCGCGTGGCGAAAGCGAGGCCGGGTTAGCGCAAATAAAAACCGGACTGGAAAAAACAAATGCGCTGTCCGTGCAATTTCCAGACAGTGATCGGGCCCGGTTCGAGCTGGCGCGCGCCAATGTGACGTATGGCGAAGCAATGGCGTGGAATATTTATTACACGAATGGCGATTATGAAACGACCATGCCTTATTTCGACGCCGCCGTAGATCTGTCGCGGGATCTTGCGGGCTCGCCTGATGCAAATCTTGAAATGAAAACGCATGTCGCGATCAGCTTGCTGAAGCGCGCCAATACCACCTGTTATATGGAAATGCGCGCGGAACAGGGGCTGGCCGATTTACAGGAAGCGGCGGCGACACTCCGGGGCTTGATCGTCAAGAATCCGAAAAACGATCGCTTAAATGAATTGCTTACCTTTGTAATCCTCCAGAAAAGCGAGTGCTTGTTCAGTCTTGGCCGCGCGGCCGAGGCGATCAGCGCCGGGCGCGAAGCGGTCGCGCGCAGAAGGCAGCGCGTTGAGCAAAATCCCGAGAACCCCAATTTCCTGAAAGAGCTGGCCAACAGCCAAATTGTGTTGGCGCAGCTTTATCTTGAGACCGATGACTGGCCCAATGCTTGTGCGGTAAGCAGCGACACCCTCGTAACATGGGACAAATATGCCGAGCACCAGCCTGTACTTGGCGAGGTCGGCGTCAGCGAGCGGGACAGCGCCAAGGAAACTGTCGCTCAATGCGCCGAGCGAGGCGTCTTGTAACACGCCCTATGGTTGTGATGGTTTGCTTCGACGCGAGCGAAACCAACATTTCCGTCGTCAGCGGCACGGCTGCGAAAAAACTTTAAAAAAATATGAGTCATTTTCCGTCGATGCGTCGCTTTTGTAATTGAGGACGCTTCTGCAGCAGGGGGATCCTCTCACAAGAGTGGGAATTGCGGTCGCCATTCGCGGGCCGCGACTGGAAATGGGGATTTGTATGGTTTTGTTTCGTAGGATATCGCGGCGTTTGAAAGTGGCTGGCGTCGGCTTGCTCGCTATGGCGGGCATATGGGCGTCTCCGCAGGCTGCAAGCGCCGCAGCTGTGCTGGTCACGGATGGTTCCGGCCAAATCCAGGGCGTCAACGGCCTTGAAGTCTATAATTCCGTGAGTGGGGATTTGGTCGCCACTTATGACGTGGAATTTGTCGAGGGAACCTGCATCGACCTCTATACCGGGTGTGACTTCAACGGGGATGACTTGCCATTCGCGAATGCGGTCTTGCGCAATGACACCTTCGATGCGCTTGCGGCGTTTCTCGGCGACATTGACGACCCGACAAGTTTCGCCGGGTGTGAATCCTCTGTTGATTGTTATGTGATGTCGCTTTCGAACATCAATTTGGCGGGCGCAGGCTCGGCGAGCGGATTCGGCCTCTATCTATTGGCCGGGCTCATGAACGATCTGATCGTCAGCGAAAGCTTTTCGGTCTATCGCGACCAGGACACTGCCGGAATTGCAAACAGAACTTGGGCGTTGTTTTCGCCTTCGATGGTTGTTGAGCCGCCTTCGGAAGTGCCGGTCCCCGGCGCGTTGGTGCTCATGCTTTCCGGCCTTGCGGGCCTGGGCGTCGCAAAAAGACGAAAAGCATAGACCGGGTTCGGCGCCGGGCCACCAGCGCGAGCCAGCATCAAGACACATCGGCGCCGTCTCTTTTGTGAGGCGGCGCCGACTTGGTGATTGGGGGCGGGCGCGCTAGGCCGGTTTCACGTCCGCCGGATTAATCCGCAAATTGTGTCTGAAAAAGCCTTCAAGATAAGCGGTGGCTGCGTTGGGATCGAAGCTCATGCCATCGATAAAAGTCCCGGACGACATCGCCAGCGGTTCTGACGCATCTGTCAGCACCCAACTATGGTCGCGGTCGCCTTCGACTTTCTCATCTATGGTCGGGAAGGGCAGGCCGAGTTGCCTGGCGGCGCCCCGATAGACGTCGGGCAGATAGGCGCTGTTTGCGATGTCGCGGATATCGGTCGGGCTGACCACCTGTCCCCATCGCACCATTTGCGTAAGGAACCAGATCGCATGGGAGCGCCAGGGAAAACTGGCCGCATAGTGATTGAAAATCAGATAGTCGCTCGCCTCGATGATGCTCTTGCGGCTGGCGAGCATGCCCTTGCTCACCAAGGCGGGCATTAAAAAGCGCGCGCCCAAGCCGATATAGTCCGTATGCGACAGGATTTCGGCCATCTCCAGACGGTTCTCGCGCCGGTCGAGCCAGGTGAGCGCTTCCAGCACCGCGCAGACCAGGGCGGTGTGGGTCTGCGGATTTTCATCGGCCCAGCTTTTTCTGACGCCCAGAATCTTCTCCGGCATGTGCCGCCAGATTTCAGCCGAACGGACAATGGTGCGGCCAACGCCGTCCAGCTCCGCCAATGTGTTCCACGGTTCGCCGACACAAAAAGCGTCGAGCTTTCCTTCCTTCAGGTGCTCGACCATATAAGGCGGCGGCGCGACGACCATGCGCACATCCCGGTCCGGATTAAGCCCTTCGGCGCCGAGCCAGTAACGAATGGCGTAATTATGGGACGAGAAAGGAAAAACAGATCCGATGCTGATCGTTTCTTTGCCCGCGACCAGCCGGTTGGCGATGGCTTTCCGCAGCGCGCGCGCGGATGTGGGCCGTTCAAACATCGCTTCGGGGTCAGCCTCCACCATTTCCGCATAGAGCTTTTCGGAAACGGTGATCGCATTGCCGTTTAAATTGAGCGACAATGCAGTGACAAAGCGCTCGTTTGCGTAGGCATTGTCGAGCCAGCTCGCCGGCGCCATCGGGGCGAGCATATGGGCGGCGTCCAGCGCGCCAACCGCGAGCTTGTCGCGAATTTGCGACCAGGAATTCTGCTTGTCGAGTTCAACATCAAGCCCGTATTTTTCAAACAACCCCTTTTCCTTCGCGGCGACGAGCGGCGCTGAATCGATCAGCGGCACAAAGCCGATCCGGAGGGTATGTTTTTCGGGCGTCATGATGTTTCGGGTTACTCGTCGAACAGGCTGGCTACGGATAAAATATTGTCGGCGACGTCTTTGATGGAAACCTTTTGCTTCATGGCCATTGTTCGCATGGCGGCATAGGCGTCATTCTCGCTCAGGTTCCGTTTTTCCATGAGAAGGCCCTTGGCCCGCTCAATGGATTTTCGCGCCTCCAGATCCCGTTTCGATTTTTCAAGGTCGCGCCAGAGCGCGTCGAACATTCTAAATCGCTCGATTGCGATCTCGACAACCGGTAAGACGCGCCGTTCCGACAGACCGTCCACGATATAGGCGCTGACGCCGGCGCGAACCGCTTCCTTGGCGAGAGCGCCGTCGCCATTCTCAACAAACATGACGACAGGCTTCGGATTTTTCCGCGCCACCAGTTGCAGGTTTTCGATCGTGTCGCGATCCGGGCTTTCGCAATCGATGATGATCGCGTCCGGCTGCAGACGCTCAATCATTGTCAGCAGTTCAACCCCATGCAGCGACGCCGCCTGCTGAACCACGGCGGAGCCGCGCAGCCCCTGTTCGACGATTTTCGCGCGTTCAGGATTACTGTCCACAAGGAGGACGATTAAAGGAGGTGCAGCCTGCTGTTGCATTATTCCGATGGTTTGATGTTGCGTCGCACAAAGTAGCATTGCTGCATCGCAACATCCAGCGCTTCATATTAGGCATAATCGGCTAATTTTGTTGATTCTGCGCAGGAAATACCCTCATCCGCCGTCAGATCGTGGCGATTGGCGGCTGAGCGGAAAACCTCGCCGATCCCGATGAGAATGGGGTCTTTCGGGTCCAGCGACAGGCCGGCCAGCCCGCCCAGCGTGAGGCCTCGTAATTGTTCGCCGGGCCGGGTGAGGGCGGCAGCCACAATCACCGGGGTTTGCGCAGCCAGCCCTTCGCTCAAGAGACGCGCGGCGAATTCCGGCGCTTTGCGCGCGCCCATATAAACCATCAAGGTGATGTTCGGATCGGCGGCGTTTCGCCAGTCAATAGCGGGCAAGGCGCCGTCGCGTGCATGGGCGGTGATGAATTTAACGCCCTGGGCGCAATCGCGATGGGTCAATGATGTTTTCAGCCGCGCCGCCATGGCGAGTGCAGAGGTGACGCCCGGCGCCACGTCCACGGGGACGCCCGCAGATTCCAGCATCGCGATTTCTTCGCCAGCGCGGCCGAAGATCATCGGGTCGCCGGACTTTAAACGGACCACATGTTTTCCCTGCCGCGCGAGACGAAGCATGGTTTCGTTGATGTCGTCCTGTTTGCATGAAGCGCGGCCGCCGCGCTTTCCGACCAGCATGCGCTTTGCCTCGCGGCGAGCGAGATCAAGCACATCGTCAGACACAAGATCATCAAACAAAATGATGTCGGCGGACTGCAATGCGCGGACCGCCTTGATCGTCAGCATTTCCGCATCGCCCGGCCCGGCGCCGACCAGCGTGACGCGCCCTTGCGCGCCAGCGTTTTGCGCCATGATGCGGCTCACTGTTTTCTCGATTTCATTTGCGGGCTTTGTAAAGGCGGCTTCTGAAAAGCACCGCCAGAAATGCGCGCGCCCGGCGGCGTCAGGGATCTGGCGGCGCAATCGCGCCCGCAGTTTCTTCGCGGCGCTCGCCCAATCCGAAATCGCTGTCGGCAAAAGCGTTTCTATGCGCCGGCGGATAGCCTGTCCGAGCACCGGCGCGGCGCCATCTGTTGAAATCGAAATGACGACCGGCGCGCGATTGACGATTGATCCGAATTGAAAGTCGCACAGGGAAGGGGTGTCCACAATATTGACAGGCACGCGCCGCTTCCGCGCGGTTGCTGCGAATTTTTGCGCTGAAATATCATCGTCGAAAACACCGATCGCGATGGCGGCGCCGTCAAAGTCTGTCTCACGCCACGCTCTACCTAAAATTTCATAGTGCTCGGGATTGTTGCGGATCAATGCTTCGAGTTCCGGACATGACGAAGGCGAAGCGATGCGAACAAGGGCGCCGGCCGCCGCGAGGAGTTCCGCTTTCCAGGCGGCGGCCGGGCCTGCGCCCGCCAAAAGCACATGTCGATCCTGCAAGTTGAAAAACACCGGCAGAACCGGCAATGGCGCAAGGCGCGGCCTGTCGATAGTTTCCGGTTTACGCATCGCTCGTCTCCAGCAAGAACTGACTGATTTCACTTCGGCACGACCCGCAATTCGTGCCGGCGCCGGTCGCAGCTCCGACATCGGCAATGGAAGCGCATCCGCGTGCAATTGCGGCGGAAATCTCGCGGGCGCCGACATTCATGCAGGAACAGATAATGGCGCCGCGATCAGGCGCATCGCCGCCGGGGCGTCCGGCGAGCACGCGCTGGCGTTCATGGGGCGCGAATGCGCGGCCCGGCAGCTCGCTCGCCCAGCTTCGCGAAACGCCGACGGGTTCGCGCGCAATAAACAGCGCCGCCAGCAAGATATCTCCGGCGAACAAGGCGAACCGATAAGCGCCACGCTGTTCATCGGCATATTGAACGATTTGAATGTCAGCGGGGCAGGCTTCAAGTTGCGCCGCAAAGAACGCGTCAGCGACGCGGCGTCCATGATCGTCAAGCGAGAGGCCTGCGAGCTCGGCCCTGAGCCCGCCCTCGATCCGCGCTTTCGCCCAATACATAGCGTCATCCGGCGCTGTTACGCCTGCAAAATCGTCGGTTTTAAGCACGCCAAAGCCATACCAGCCGACATTCAAGGGTTCGATGCGCACAGCAGCAGACTTGAGCGCCGGTTGGCCCGAAAGCGGATCGACCTGCGGCGCTACAAGTGAATCAACGCGGCCATCTCGCGCAAATTGATCGGTCCAGTGCATTGGCGCGAAGAGCGAACCTTCCTGCTGGCGCGGCGTCACCAAAATTCGCGCTGACATGTCTCCGAAAGCGGATGTAAGGCGCGCGAGCCCTGCATCCTGAAGGCCCAACCTTGCGGCGTCTTGCGGCGACACCTCAACAAAGGGTTCGCTATAGTGCTGGCTGAGGCGAGCGCTCCGGCCGGTTCTGGTCATGGTGTGCCACTGATCGCGCAGGCGGCCCGTATTCAGCGTAAATGGAAAGTCGGGCGTGGTCTGTGCGGACTGCTCAGCGCCCGGCGTGACGAAATTCGCGCGTTTGTCCGGCGTGAAAAACGCGCCATCTGCAAAGAAGCGTTTCTGGCCTTCTCTTGCACCCGTCGGAATTGGCCATTGCACCGGCGTGAGCGCGTCATAATCGCGCCGCGCAATGTGCTTCAGCGCGCCGAGGTCCAAATCGCGCTCGCCATTATTCTCAAATGAGGAGAGAGACGCATATTCGCGAAACACCGCATCAGCGCTTTCAAAAGCGAAAGCGTCGCCCCAGCCCATCTTCGCCGCCACGTCGCAGAACTGGCGCCAGTCATCGCGGGCCTCGCCGGGCGGCGGAAGGAAGCGGCGCTGACGTGAAATGCGCCGTTCGGAATTGGTGACAGTACCGTCCTTTTCACCCCAACTGGTAGACGGCAGCAAGATATTCGCGACGGCGGCGGTGTCGGTGGTTCTGACCACGTCGGACAGGACCACCAGCTCGCATTTTTCGAGCGCCTCGCGCACCCGGTCTGCATTGGGCATGCTGGCGACCGGATTGGTCGCCATGATCCATATGGCTTTGACATCGCCCGCATGCACCGCGTCAAAAAGATCGACGGCTTTAAGGCCTTGTGACGCTGCGATTGTAGGCGAACGCCAGAACCGTTGAACGAGATCGCGATGGTCCGGGTTATCCAGTTCCATATGCGCGGCAAGCTGGTTGGCGAGCCCGCCAACCTCACGCCCGCCCATGGCATTGGGTTGGCCGGTGACGGAAAACGGACCCATGCCGGGCTTGCCGATGCGCCCTGTCAACAAGTGACAATTGATGATTGCGTTGACGCGGTCTGAACCGTTCACCGCCTGATTGACGCCCTGGGAGTAGACCGTCACGGACTTTTCGGTTGTGAGAAACAGTTCGTAAAACTCGCGAAGCTGAGTTTCGCTTATGCTGGTCTCTTTCGAGACACGAGAAAGGTCGAACGCTCCCGCAGCGCGCAATGCGGATTCAGCATTCTCGGTATGCGCCGATATGAAGGCGTCATTGCGTCCGCCATTTTCGCCTAGATAGCGCAGCAGACCCTGAAACAGGGCGACGTCGCTGTCAGGCGCGATCGGCAAATGCATGTCAGCGAGATCGCATGTCGCGGTTCGGCGCGGGTCGATCACGATGATTTTGAGTGAAGGGCGGTTTTCTTTCGCCGCCAGGATGCGTTGATGGAGAACCGGATGGCACCAGGCGAGATTTGAGCCGGTCAGAATAATGAGGTCCGCCAGTTCGAGATCTTCATAGCATCCCGGCACAATATCTGCGCCGAATGCGCGTTTGTGCCCCGCAACGGATGACGCCATGCACAATCGCGAATTGGTGTCGATATTGGCGGAGCCGATATAGCCCTTCATCAATTTGTTGGCGATGTAATAGTCTTCCGTCAGGATTTGTCCGGAGACATAAAAGGCCACGGCGCCGGGACCATGTTCGGCGATGACAGACTGAAATTTTTTGGCGATTGCATCGGTCGCGCAGTCCCAGCTCACCCGTTCGCCGTCAATGCTCGGATAAAGCAGGCGTTCTTCAGGGCCGAGCGTATCTGCGAGGGCAGACCCTTTGGAACATAACCGCCCGAAATTCGCCGGATGATCCGGGTCGCCTTCAACCGTGATCTTCGCGCCTTGCTTTTTGATGAGCACGCCGCAGCCGACGCCGCAATAGGGGCAAGTCGTGCACACGCCGTTCGGTGACATACCGCCCGGATCATTTGCTTCCGAAGAATATGTCGCGTCGAGCGCCACAGCCTAAAGGCCTGGCTCTGGCGCGACGGGTTTCAATTCATCTGCATGCAGCAAGATTTCATTGGCTTCGCCCAGCTGCACGCGAAAAACCCGCACAGAACCTACGTCGGCGCCCTGGGCTTGTCCGGTCTCCAGAGAAATCACCCAATTATGCAAGGGGCAGGTGACGCATCCATCATGAACGATGCCCTGGCTCAGCGGTCCGTTGCGATGGGGGCATTTGTCCTCAATCGCGTGAACTGCATCGTCGTTGGTGCGGAACACGGCGATCGTCGTTTCCCCCATGACGATCCTGCGCGCGCCAAGACGCGGAATGTCATCCAGCGCGCCAATGGCTATCCAGCTATCCGCCAATGCATTCATTTGAGCTGCTCCGTTGTTCATTCCGCCGCCTGCAAGGCCAAAGTCGCCATCGGTTTGAACTCATGTTTGTCTTTGCCGGAGACGCGCTCCGACCATGGATCTACCTGCGCAAATTTTTGGGAGAATACGAAGCGGTCGTAATATGATCGGCGCTTTGCGGGATCGTGCAAAATCTGGCGGCGCACTTCGTCATAGCCGATGCGTTTCGCCCATTTATAGATGCGCTCAAGATAGTGGCCTTGTTCGCGATACATCTGGACGAGGGCGACGATATGTTCGAGCGCGTCGTCCTCCGACTCGACCAGGCCGAGCACTTCGGTGCCTTTGATGTCGAGTCCGGCGGCGCCGGCGAAATGTATCTCATAGCCGCTGTCGACACAGACCACGCCCACATCTTTGCAAGTGGCTTCAGAACAATTGCGCGGGCAACCGGATACGGCCATTTTGACTTTCGCCGGCGTCCATGATCCCCACATGAATTTTTCGATGCGCACGCCAAAACCGGTTGAGTCCTGGGTGCCGAAACGGCACCAGTCTGTGCCGACGCAGGTTTTCACAGTGCGCAGGCCTTTTGCGTAAGCATGGCCGGAAACAAACCCCGCCTCGCCGAGATTGGCCCAGACCGCGGGGAGGTCCTCTTTTTTGATGCCGAGCATGTCGATGCGCTGGCCGCCCGTGACTTTCACGGTCGGTATGTTGAATTTATCGACCACATCGGCGATGGCGCGCAGCTCTTTTGAAGAGGTTTGTCCGCCCCACATGCGCGGAACGACCGAATAGGTGCCGTCTTTCTGGATATTGGCGTGGACGCGTTCATTGATGAAACGCGACTGGTAGTCATCGGCGTATTCATCAGGCCAGTCGCAAACGAGATAGTAGTTCAGCGCCGGCCTGCACTTCGCGCAACCGCTTGAAGTGCTCCATTCCAGCGCCTGCATGACGGCGGGAATGGTTTTCAGTTCCTTCGCCTTGATCAGGCGGCGCACATCGTCATGGGAAAGCGTCGTGCACCCGCAAACCGGTTTGACGGCGTTTGGGTTGAACGCATCGCCAAGGGTGAGGCTCATTAATTGTTCAACCAGGCCGGTGCAGGTGCCGCAGGATGAAGACGCCTTTGTGTGGGCGCGAACGTCGTCAAGCGTGGTCAGTGATTTCTCGGTGATCGTCGAAATGATCTTGCCCTTGCATACGCCGTTGCAGCCACAGATTTCTGTGTTATCGGACAATGCTGCAACGGCCGCCATAGGGTCCAGCGGTTCGCCTCCCGCGAAGGAGGGCCCGAAAATCAAGGTCTCGCGCATGTCGGATATATCGGTCTGGTCTTTTAGCTGTTGAAAGAACCACGCCCCGTCGGCGGTGTCGCCATAAAGCACGACGCCGACGATTTTTTGCTCTTCCAGCACAAGCCGTTTGTAAACGCCGCGCGCAGCATCACGCAGGACAATCTCCTCGCGTCCGTGGCCCTCAGCGAAGTCGCCAGCGGAATAAAGATCGACGCCGGTGACTTTCAGTTTTGTCGCCAAAGCGCTGTCGCTGAATCCCGGATTTTCCTCTCCGGTCAATTCCTTTGCGATAATCCCCGCCATCTGATAGAGCGGTGCAACAAGGCCATAGACTTTGTCTTGATGTTCAACGCATTCGCCGACTGCGAAAATGTCCGGATCAGACGTTCGCATGAATTGATCGACAAGAATGCCGCGATTGACAGCAAGGCCAGCTTCTTTCGCGAGCTGCGCATTTGGCCGAATGCCGACCGCCATAACAACAAGCTTCGCCGGAATTTCCCGTCCGTCATCAAGCTTGACGGCGTTCACTGCTTTTCCGTCGCTACTGGCCACAATCTCTGCGGTGTTGGCGCCCGTGAGCACATTGATGCCGCGCGCCTCCAATGTTGATTGCAGCAAATGGCCGGCGGTTGGGTCGAGCTGGCGCTCCATAAGCGTCGGCATCAAATGCAATACGGTTACATTCATGCCGCGTTCTTTCAGGCCCGCCGCCGCTTCAAGGCCAAGGAGCCCGCCGCCAATGACGACGGCGTCGCCGCCGGATTGCGCCGCCAGCAACATCGCGGTGACATCGTCAAGGTCGCGATAGGTCAACACGCCGGCCAATTCATGACCGGGCACCGGAATGATGACGGGCATCGAACCGGTTGCGATCAGCAATGTGTCATAGGGCGCCGTAACGCCGGAGTCGGAGGTCACCGTCTTTGCGTCGCGATCGATTTTGACGACCTTTTGCCCTTTGAGCAGCGTGACCCCATGATCCACATACCAATTGTCGCCGTGGATAACGATGTCTTCGTATTTTTTTCGCCGGAAAGCACCGGAGACAACATGATCCGGTCATAGTTGACCCGCGGCTCGGCGTTAAAGATCGTCACGTCAAACTGGCCGGGCGCGCGCTCGAATAATTCATCGAGCACGCGACCCGGCGCCATGCCGTTTCCGATAATGACCAATTTTTTCTCATTTGGGCGTCTCCAATTGGTTTTGCAGTCATCGTCCCGGCATGCAGGCGGTTAAAACCGACACTCACCTCAAGCCACAGCTTGTTGCGATCAGAGGCGAAGCCGTCGGAATTGTAGTTTGCGTATTTTGCTAGAAATGTGAGGCGATCAAATTTCGCCACGCCAACCACGCCGATCTCTGAACCGTAATCGGCGTCGATATTTTCAGCGGAAAAGTCGTGATAGACGACGCCGAGTTTAAGCAGCGAAAAGGGGCCTGCCGATTTCGTCGCGTACCCTGCGTTGACATAAAGATCTTTGAGACCATTGGCGGGCGTCGCCAGAAAGACATCGGTCCATCCATTGAAAGCGTGGAGCGTGGCGAGCGGCGTAGAGAATCCAATAACGCCATCTCCGGTCAGAACTTCATAGCCGACGCCTGCGCTAAAGCCGTTTTTGGAAACGCCGCCCTCGATATTGTAGTAGTCAGCATTGTAAGAGACAGGCTGGCTCGCATATTCGCTTTGCGCCGCATAGCTCGCTTTGAGATTTACGGGACCTTTCGACAACAAGGCGTTGACGCCATAGGTTTGCGACGACGCACCCGGCGCATTGTCGAAATCCAGAAGATAGGCAAAGCCGCCCAGCGCGACTTTCACACCTTCGATCGGCAATGTGTATTTGCCATTGAGAAGCCAGCTGTCGCTTTCCCAGCGTCCCATGGGCGAGATCGTCGCCGAAAATGCGATTGACCTGATCAATATAGGTAAGGTCGAGTTTCAACCCCTTGATGCTGGCGTTCTCGACCCGCACTGCATCGAATGTCTGTTCGTTCTGGCGCCAGCCGACATTGCCGACAAAGCGGTCATTGTCGATTTTGATGCGCTGGCGGCCGAGCGTGATTTTCGTGTCCGGCAAGGATGTGTTGGTCAATTGCAGGCGATTGAGTTCGGTGGCGTCAGGATCGGCGACGACAGGAAACTGCGTGGCGCCATTAATTGTGCTGTTGAAGTCGTCGACGAGGTCATCGACATGATCGAATTCGATGAGGAACGATGTGTCCCACAATTTTCCGGTCTCAAACCCGGCGCGAATGCGATAGGTGAGGGCGTCTGCATTCTGGGCGAACCCATCCTGCGACACTGCTTCATAGCGAAGCCGGCCGTTAAACAGAATTTTTGATTCCGCGATCGCTTTTACAAGTGCGGATTGTTCGGGCGTGACCGGTTCTTCTGCGGATGCTGCGCCGAACGGCGCAAGAGCGAGCAAGGCGGCGGACAAGCTGGATTTTAGAAGTCTCCTGGATCGAGGCACGGTTTTATCCCTTCAAAAATAAACCCTGGCGCGAAGCGCCTGTTTCATTCGGAGTCCGCTGCGTCGCGGATTTTGAAGGGTCGCCATTGACCCATAGGCGTCGCTGATCAGGCGGCGCTCTTGTCGTGAACTTCGTATTCCTCAAGGAAGGTCAGAAGCTTTTCGCGATATTTGTAGTAATCTGGATGCTCAAGCAGCGCTTTGCGCGAGCGCGGACGGGGCAGATCGACTTCCATGATCTTGCCGACGCGCGCATGCGGTCCGTTTGTCATCATGATGACGCGGTCGGCGACAAGGATTGCTTCGTCCACATCATGGGTGACGCAGATCGCCGTCACCTGGGTTCGCGTCCAGACATCCATCAGCACTTCCTGCAATTCCCAGCGCGTCAGGGAATCGAGCATGCCAAAAGGCTCATCGAGCAATAACAGTTTCGGCGACAGCGCAAAGGCGCGGGCGATGCCGACGCGTTGTTGCATGCCGTTGGAAAGGTCGCTGGCGCGTTTCTTCATCGCGTCCCCCAGGCCAACCTTGCCCAGATAATATTCCGCGATTTTCCGGCGTTCGGATTTGGAGGCGTGCGGATAGACACGTTCAACGCCCAGCGCGACATTTTCAAAAGCTGTCATCCAGGGGAAGAGACTTGGCGATTGAAATACGACGCCGCGGTCCGGTCCTGCGCCGTCAATTTCCGACCCGTCCAACACGATCCCGCCGCCTGAAATCGAGGTCAGCCCGGCCGCCATGGACAACACGGTTGATTTGCCACATCCCGAATGCCCGATGAGCGAAACAAATTCACCCTTGCGCAAGTCGAGATTGAAATCGTCAACAACGGTCAATGGGCCCTTTGGCGTCGGATAGATTTTAGTGGCTTTGAAAAATTCGACATATTTGGCTAGATTTTGCGTGTGCGGGCGTGCGGCTTCTTTGACCGGCGTCGGCAGATTGGGGTCCGTCGTGTCGGCGGCCGGATGCGGAATCACTTCGGCGGTTTTTTGCGCGCGCGCGGCGTTTGCTTCTTTGCGGCCGTTCTTCAATCCGCCCTTTGTGGAGGTCAGTGGCGAAACATCAGGCAGGATGGCTCTCGATGCGTCATAGGGACGAGACATGCCGATCTGCATCAAATAGTCAGTGATGTCTTTGCGCAGGCGTATAAATTCCGGGTCGTGATTGACGGCTTTGCGATCTCTCGGCCGGTTGAGCGTGACTCGGAACTCCGGTCCGAAAGTCGCCGCGGGGCCGGGGGTGAGGGGGATGATTCTGTCGGCGAGCAGCAGCGCCTCATCAACATCATTGGTGATGAGGATGACGGTTTTGCGTTCTTTCTGCCAGATCTGTTCAATCTCATCTTGCAAGTTCGCGCGCGTCAGGGCGTCGAGCGCACTCAAAGGTTCATCGAGCAGCAGCATTTTCGGTTGGATGGCGAGGGCGCGCGCAACATTCACCCGCTGGCGCATGCCGCCGGACAATTCCGACGGACGCCGGTCCTTCGCATGGGAGAGACCGACCATGTCGATGTAATGCGCGATGCGTTCGGCTTTTTCCTCCGCCGGCATTTTGGGAAACACCGCGTCGACGGCGAGGCGGATATTGCCGGCAACGGACAGCCACGGCATCAGAGAGTAATTTTGAAACACCACGCCGCGGTCTGGCGATGCGCCGGAAATGGCGGCGCCGTCAAAGCTGATTTCACCCTGGTCCGGTTCCGTAAGGCCGGCGATCAATGAGATCAATGTGGTCTTGCCGCTGCCTGAAAAGCCGACAATCGCGACAAACTCGTTTTCCTCAATATCGATATTGATGTCATTGAGGATCGTTTCACCGCCATAAGACTTGGTGACGTTTTTCAAGCTCAAGATTGTCATTGAACCGCCCCCCTACCGCGTCTCAGAGAAGGTGAACATCGCTTGCAGCGTGTACATGACACGATCGAGCAAAAACCCGATGACGCCAATGGTCAGCACCGCAGCCATGATGCGTGCGAGCGAGGTCGACGAGCCATTCTGGAATTCATCCCAGACGAATTTTCCAAGACCGGGATTTTGCGCGAGCATTTCCGCCGCGATCAACACCATCCAGCCAACCCCCAGCGACAAGCGAAGTCCTGTAAAGATCAGCGGCAGGGATGAGGGGATGACGAGCTTGAAAATCTTGTCGGTTGTCTTGAGCTGCAGAACTTTTGAGACGTTCAGGAGATTCTTGTCGATGGAGGCGACGCCGAGCGCGGTGTTGATCAGCGTCGGCCACAATGAACACAAGGTGACGGTGATCGCCGAGATCACGAATGATTTCGACAATCCTTCGGCGCTGTTCACATAGAGGGCGGAGACGACCATCGTCACGATTGGCAACCAGGCGAGGGGAGACACTGGTTTGAAGATCTGGATCAACGGATTGAACGCGGCGTTGACCGTAGAACTGAGGCCGCAAAAAATCCCGAGCGGCACGGCGATCAAGGTGGCGATGATAAATCCGAAGAACACCGTTTTGAGCGAGGTGAAAATCTGATCGATATAGGTCGGCTTGCCCGTAAAGGCGCGGGTTTTGACCTTCTCCGGCTTGCCTTCGGCGATAAAGGCGGCATTGCGCTTTTCCTGACGCTCAAAAAACGCCGCTTCTTTTTCGCGCGTTACTTTGTGGTCTTCCATCAGCGCGCCGAATTGCTCCCAAACGGCGCCGGGCCCCGGAATTTTGCCGAGACTTGTGTTCACCTGGGACGCGCCCGCCGACCAGGCGGCCAGAAAGATCATGATGGCGAGCACCGGCACGCCGATCATTTTCCATAAATCCGCCAGTTGGGTTTTCGGGCTTTCACCCAAGCCAAGACGGATCAACGGGTTGATAAAGCCGAGACCGAGAACCGACAAAACATTCATCAGTTTTTGAAGGAACAAGGCTGCGCCTCCATTGGATTTCGCCGGCTTTACGTCTTGCGGTTCCGGCGCCGCCGCTTCGATCTCGGCTGGCGGACTGACCGGCGCCTCGGTCTCTTCGCTCGGGCTTAACTTTGTCGCGCTCATGACTTGGTCCTCAAAGCATCCGGAAAGGTGCGGTTGTTGGTTTGGCGCAGCTTAGTTTGAGACAATTTCGCCGCCATCGGTGACAATTTCGCCAGTCTTCAGGCCGATCGGAAATTTCGCGAGATATTCATTTGGCTTGCGTCCATCGTAGGTCACGCCGTCAATGAACTCAGACTGCGGCGGTTTGAAACCGTCCGTGCCGAATGGGAAATCCGATTTCTTCGCCTTGCCTTCGTCAATCAGCAACTGCGCGGCTTCGAGATAGACATCCGGGCGATAAACTTCTTTCGCCACATCCATATACCAGCTGTCCGGCTTGGTTTCCGGAATCTGCCCCCAGCGGCGCATTTGCGTCAGATACCAGATCGCGTCGGAATAGAACGGATAGGTGGCGTTGTAGCGGAAGAACACATTGAAATCCGGCACCGGGCGCTTGTCGCCTTTTTCATATTCGAATGTGCCGGTCATGGAGGCTGCGATGACTTCCGCATCGGCGCCGACATAATCGGAGCGCGACAGGATTTTCACCGCTTCTGCGCGATTGGCGTTGTCATTTTCATCAAGCCACATGGCGGCGCGGATCAGCGCTTTTACGACGGCTTTATGCGTGTTCGGATTTTCGTCGGCCCAGCTTTTGGACACGCCGAAGACTTTTTCCGGATTGTCTTTCCAGATTTCATAGTCGGTGATCACCGGAACGCCGACGCCTTTGAAGACCGCCTGCTGGTTCCAGGGCTCGCCGACGCAATATCCAAAGATAGTGCCCGCCTCGAGCGTCGCCGGCATTTGCGGCGGCGGCGTAACCGAAAGCAGCGCATCGGCTTTGATCTGACCGGTCGTGTCCCGCGTGCCGTAAAAGCCGGGGTGAATGCCGCCCGCCGCCAGCCAGTAGCGCAGCTCGTAATTATGTGTAGAGACGGGGAAAACCATGCCCATTTTAAAGGGTGTACCTTCATCCTTATAGGCTTCGACAACCGGCTTGAGCGCGTCCGCTTTAATCGGGTGAACCGGCCGGCCATCATCCTGCATCGGAATGTGGGGCTTCATCTGTTCCCAGACTTCGTTGGAAACGGTGATGCCATTGCCGTTAAGGTCCATGGAAAACGCAGTGACGATGTCGGCCTTGGTGCCGAATCCGATCGTTGCGCCGAGCGGCTGGCCCGCCAGCATATGGGCGCCGTCAAGTTCGCCATCGATCACCCTGTCCAGCAGAACCTTCCAGTTCGCCTGCGGCTCAAGGGTGACGTACAAGCCTTCATCTTCGAAATAGCCCTTCTCATAGGCAATGGCCAAAGGCGCCATATCGGTGAGCTTGATGAAGCCAAAGGTCAGCTCGTCTTTTTCGAGCTCGAGTTCTTGCGCCGCCAAAGGGGATGAAACGGCGGTTGCGGTTAGTCCGGAAACGCACAAAGCGGCGATTGCGACAAATCGGTTGAGTTTGCGAAAGTCTGCCATGTCTGAATGAGCTCCAAGTCTCGTGTGTGAACGGAACGATTGAGCGTAAGCGCGCGCACGCGCTGCGTGTGAAATTCGCCCAATCTTGTGGATGTATCTCTTTCGCCAGAGACTATGGCCTCGCAACCAATCAGGAATTTTGGCTGCGGCGCTGACCCTTCGCTGGGCCGACTTTGTGCTCTTCTTTGAGCAAGTTAAAAAAAACAGATCCGGCGTCTTCTGTCAACAAAAATATTGCAACGCACAAATCCTCAAGTCCTGGCGGCGAGTATAGATGGTTGTTCCGCACCCCGATTAAGGCTGCGATCCCAAAATGAACCCCGGCGATCTGCGAAAACCGCCCGCCTTCGTTTCAGAAAGACGGCGCAAGGGCGCCGCCGCCCGGCCTGCGGCGGAATATTTTCTTGAAAACCGCGAGGGCGACGGGCGCAAAACTGAACACGCCGCCCGATTGGCGTTATAGGGGGGTGGAGGGGCGCGAATATGATAACGGAAAATGACGCAAGGCGGGGGCGCCCTCAATCGCCGCCAGTGCAATGTCAGAACTGAGAAACATCGTGACGCCAGACTCAGCGCCACCGCGCGCATTGCATCAAACGATTGGATTGATTGCCGGGCCGGCTGCGGCCTTGCTCATCCTGCTGTTCTTCCGGCCTGAAGGGTTGTCGGAGGCGGGCGCGCGTACCGCGGCGGTCGCCGTGTTAATGGCGGTCTGGTGGGCGAGCGAAGCGGCGCCCGTGGCGGTGACCGCGTTCCTGCCCCTTGTCCTGTTTCCGACCCTTGGTGTTTCGCCTATCGCCGACACGGCGGTCTCTTATGCGCACCCGATAATTTATCTGTTTCTCGGCGGATTTATCATTGCGCTCGCTATTGAACGGTCGGGGCTGCACCGGCGCGTGGCGTTGAGCATTTTTCATCTGGTCGGGGTCAACGGCCGCTCGCTTGTGGGTGGTTTCATGTCCGCCGCTGCAATCATCAGCATGTGGATTTCAAACACTTCAACCACATTGATGCTTTTGCCGATCGCGGTGTCTGTTGTTGTGGTCATTCGAGAGACTATGCCGAAGCTGGACGGGAAAAGCCTGGCGAATTTCGAAACCTCAATGTTGCTGGGATTGGCCTATGGTTCAACGCTTGGGGGTGTTGCAACGCTAGTCGGCACACCGCCCAACGCATTCATGGCCGGCTTCATGGAGTCGACCTATAATGTTGAGATAGATTTTGCGCGCTGGATGATGGTCGGCGTGCCGATCAGTCTCGTCATGCTGCCCATCAGTTGGATGGTGCTTACAAAATTCATCTATCCGGTCAATTTTCTGGCATCCGATCAGGCGAAAGATCATATCAACACGCTGCAAAAGGAACTCGGCGCCGTATCGAAAGCGGAATTCCGAACGGGCCTCGTCTTTCTTGCGCTTGTTGGCGGCTGGCTGTTGCGCAAGCCGATTGCGTCGCTTACGGGTGCGGGTGAGATTTCAGATGCGGGCGTCGCTATCACGGCGGCGGTTACGGCCTTCCTGATCCCCAGCGGGAAAAAGCGCGAGGCGCTTGTCGTGTGGGAGGATACGCGTCGGCTCCCCTGGGGCGTGCTGATCCTGTTTGGCGGCGGTTTGGCCTTGGCGGGCGGATTGACTGCTTCAGGCCTTACGCAATGGCTGGGCCTTCAGCTTGCGCCGCTTGGTCTTGTTCACATCGCGATTTTGATCATCGCCGCTACGACGCTGGTGATATTTTTGACCGAACTCACCAGCAATCTGGCGACCACGGCGACGTTTTTGCCGGTGATGGCGGCGATCGCTGTCGAAACAGGGCAGGACCCGCTGGTCTTTGTCATTCCCGTCACGCTGGCGGCGAGTTGCGCCTTCATGCTGCCCGTTGCAACGCCGCCAAATGCGATTGTGTTCAGCTCCGGATATATCTCCATCCCGAAAATGATGCGCGCCGGCGTGGTGTTGAACCTGATCGGGGTTGCTGTGCTTTCCGCCGTCGCCTTGTTTCTCGCGCCGCGAATCTTTTAGGGGCCGCGATAAGCTGCGCGCGATTTTTTGCGCCATAAAAAAGGGTTTTGCATGATGGCCATGCAAAACCCTTTTCTCAAATAGGCGGGGGATGGGCTGACGCTAGATAGAATTGCGCCACTCATCGACACGGCGCTTGGCTTCTTCGCGCTCAATGCCGTAGCGTTCCTGAAGCTTGCCCATCAGTTTTTCCGTGTTGCCTTCGATTTCCGTCAGATCATCATCGGTAAGGTCGCCCCATTTTGCTTTTGCGGCGCCTTTTAGCTGGGACCATTTTCCTTCGATTTGATCGCTGTTCATTGAATTTCTCCTTGGTTGCTAGGCTCTGTAGATGAAACAGTGAAACGCATTGATCGTTCCTTGAGTGGCGGCATGTGTCCGGCTTTTCATCATTTGGCGCTTCGTTCGCCCGGTTGTTTCGTTGCCTGGCGCATGCTGAAAACGAAACAAGAAAGGGGCGCTGCAAGAGCGCCCCCTGGAACAAACAACTAAGTCTGTCGCGTCAGTTTAAACCGGCGGTCGGCCTCTGACCGCACGCGCCACCATGGCGAGAATAAACAACACGACGAAGATAAAGAACAAAATCTTTGCAATGCCCGCTGCGCCGGCGGCGATGCCGCCGAAACCAAAAATAGCTGCGACAATTGCAATCACAAAAAATGTAAGCGCCCAACCGAGCATGATATCCTCCTGTCTTTCCCGCCGCGCACGACAATCGCTGTCTTGCGCGGCTGCTATATAGGAAACACCGGGAAACCCGATTGGTTCCGAAAATCCGTCAGATTTTCAAATGGCGAAAATTCGGCTTTGACGGGCGAAACGTATCGGGATCGCCAATCAGTAATCCAATCGGCCGCAAAAAGGTTGAGTAGTCGCACACCGTTTTGAAGATCACGAGAACGGGAATCGAAATCACCGCGCCGGCCGGCCCCCACATCCATGTCCAGAAACTGATGTTCAAAATGACGGCGAGCGGACTGATGGTCAGTCGAACCCCGATCAAAGTGGGGGTGATGAAGTTGGACTCGATGAAGTTGAGAATGATGTATATGACCGGCGCCGTCGCCGCGCCTGCAAATGTGTCGAAATTGACCAGACCGGTGAGCGCCAGCAAAAAGGTCAGCGTAATCGGGCCGAGATAGGGCACAAAATTAAGCAGAGCCGCGAGACCCGCCCAAACCAGAGGCGAGGGCATGCCGATCGCCCACATGGCGATCCCGGTAGCGACGCCAAGGCCGATATTGATGATCAGCATCGTGAACATATAAGCGCCGACTTTTTCCTCAACGGCGCGCGTCATGCGTGCGGTCTGGCGCATGCCGGCGAGGTTCGACCGCAACAATATAAGCTTGCGCCGCAGATCTAATCGCGAGGCCAGGAAAAAATAGGTTAGCACCGCCGTAAACAGAATTTGCACGATGATATTGCGCGCAGACGAGAACAGCTTGGTGCTGAGCGTCGGCGCCTGGACGGAAACAACCTCTTCCGTTGTCTTGTCGCCAAGATCGGTGAGATCGTTCACCTGCTTTGAAACATCTTGTGCTTTGGTGACGGCTTCCTGCACCCCTGTGAGCTTGTCGCGCGCCTGATCGGCGACTTCCGGCAGCCTTTCGATCCACGCCGCGCCCGGTTGAATGGCGAGATAAAGCGCGCTGACGAACAAACCAAAAGCAAGGAACACCGCGATAAATGCGCGCAAGCCGCTTGGCACGGCGCGCCGGCGCAACCACTCCGTCGCCGGTGCAAGCAATATGCTCAACACGAATGCTGTCGTGATGGGAACCAATACCGGACGCGCAAACAGCAGGGCGGCGCATGTCGCCAAAATCGCCACGATTGTTGCACTGACTGCGGTGATGAAAAGCGCGCGCTCGGAAAACGCCATCGTGCTTTCCGGCTTCAGGAAGGCCCATGGCGGCGGAAATGCGCGGTCGGATTTACGCGCGCGCGAAGACGGCGAATGAGGGGAGGTCGGTTTGTCCAAAATTGTCGCCATGTTGCGCACCTCGGCTCATTACGGATTGATCTTGACCTCCCAAACCCCTGACAGTGGGGCTGGTTCCCGAATGAGCAAAAGCAACGCCCCGTATCGTGCGCGCTAGGCGTTGCCGATGGTGAGCAGAAAAAAGCCAATATAGGCGGCGGACATGACCAGGGCTGCGCCCAAGGCCAGCAAAACGCGGTTTCTGGCGCGGCGAAAACTTGTGGTGCGCGCAACCTCCGCGACGGCATTGGCGACATCTTCAGACAGGCTGTGGGCTGTATATTTCGACAATGCGATCCAAAGCCTGTTCGGACCGCTTTCCATCGCCACCATGGCTTCCGCATAGGCGCGTTCAAACGCGACGCCTGCTACGAATTCTTTGACGGCAGTGCGAAAGTTCCAGTGATGCCGCCTGACCAGATGTAGCGCCGGCGCCAAGAAGGGAAGCGTCTTTAAGATGTCGCGGGCGACAAACAAGACGAGCAAAAACGCCACAACAATCTGCAAGCCTGTCGCCGTCAGGTGGCCTTGCGTAAACATCAGATAGGCGGCGCCGATCAGGCCGGCCTTGATAAGCAGGCTCAGGCTGAAAGAAGCGAGCCGTTCGGCGATGACCTGTTGGATCTGCTTGTCCAGCTCCAGGATCGCGATATTGCGCGCGGTTTCAATTTCAGTCGGCAAGCGCTGTTCGATTTGCCGGTTCACTGCGCGCCGGCCGAGCAACGCCGCACCACCCAGTGAGACCGCCATGATGACCAGCCTAACGAGCATGATGCATATTGTTTCCCGTTTTCGCGCCGCTTGCTCGGCATATGGTTTCGATGATTGTGGTTGACAAGCCTTAACAGGCTTCGCCCTCAGGTAACAACGCCCGTTCTCGCGCGAAGGCGAGGCGAGCTGCTTGTCGCCGCGCTGGCGGCGGATGTCCGGCAAACCAGTTTGCCCAGGTTTGGTTCCTTTTGGCCCATGCATAGAGGGTGTTTCAGCGGGCAATCCCGCCAAGGGCGAAGGAACCACTCATACCGGCCCGTGTTGTATGGCGGGAAAGCCATGAAAATCATGGCCGAATTTTGCAGCAGCAATTGGAGGCGAATATGTCAGCACCAAGCCAAATGAAACAGGCTAATCTTCCCGAGTCTGAAACGAAGGAAGCCTATAGCGAGCTGGCTTCGGATTTTGCGAAGCTGCGTGAAGATTTGAGCACGCTGAAGAAAGATATGGCCGCTCTGTCCTCCGCCGGCGTCCGCGACGCAAAAGAGACCCTGGCGGACGGGCTTGCCAGCACCGAAGAGCAGGCGCGGGAGGCCGTGGAAGCGGCGACATCTGAATTGCAGGAAATTCAAAAGCAGGCTGAAAAAGCTGTGCGGAAAAAGCCGTTAACCGCAATCGCCAGCGCGCTTGCGATCGGGTATTTTCTCGCAGCTTCCAGAAAATAGATCATGTTTGTATCCACTATAAAAAAAGCCCATGACGTTGTGGGCGATGTGGCGACAGAGGCCGCCTTTGGCCTGGCGAGCATTTGCCTGGCATGCGGGGCGTTTTTGTTCGCCGTTGCGGGCGCCGCGATCTGGTTGTCCACAATCATGGCGATGCATTTCGCGCTGTTCATCGTCGCGGCGCTTACCGCGGGCTTCGCGGCCATCGTCTATTTTCTGGGGCGGCGCGATCACACGGCGGAGGTTTTGCCTGAGGCCAATGATGGCGCGGGCGCTTCGCCGCTTGCGGCGCTGACGAAATCCTTTTCATCCATGGGCGCGCCGCTGGATATTGTCGCATCGGGCTTGTTTGCGCGCCAGCTCAAGAAATCCCCGATCGCCACAATCGCCGCGACGGCGGCGATTGGCGCCATAGGGGCGTTGCTGGCGGATGCGGCGGTAGATGATGATTAGCGGCTTAAGCGGCCGCAATCGGCGCCAAAACGCGCAGCGCGGCAGGGGCGATGCGAATATCAACCGGTGAAGCCAGCTCCACGGCTTCGCCGTCAATGCTGACCGCCAGAATTCCGCTTTCACAGTCGATTTTGCAAGCCTTGCACGCGCTGAAGGCGATGAGTTCTGACTCCGCGATCTTTCCGGTTACCGCGTCAATGAGAACAGTCACAAAATCGATGGCGGAAGTGGAGTTCGCGACATAGCAGCCTAGCAATCCCTGATCGAGCAGCGTGCGCGTGGGTCGCAACTGATCCGCACCGTCATAAACGTTATTGGCGATCATGATCGTGTTGGTCTGAATTTGCCGGGTCTCGTCGTCGATGATTATTTTATAGCGTTCTTTATCGACGTGAACGAGCGTGCCGGCGATCTCCGCAACGCTCTCAAGGATTTCACCGACGCCGTCGGCTTCGCGCAAATGCTCGCGAGACTCAGCGACAGCGGTGTATGCGCCGAACACGATATTGTTCAAGAAAGCGTACTCGCCGATAAAGGCAATATCGATAAGGCGTTCTCTTGCAGTAGAAACTTGCGAAATAGCCGTCAGCAGATCCGCGTCATATCCAAGATCGCGCGCAAATGCGTTCATGGTGCCGCCGGGCAGGGGCGTCAGCGCAATATTGCTGCCCGCAAGCACGCCCGAAACGGCGGCGCAGGTTCCGTCGCCCCCCGCAAGGTAGATGCTTTCGATCGTGTTTGAGCTCAGGGCGGCGCGCGCTGCATCCACCAGCCGGGAAGGATCGCCACTGGCGATCTCAACCTCATAGGGGCCGGTGATGACCTGCGTTAACGCGTCAAGGCATTGGGCGGCGCCGATGGCGCTGAGGGCGCCAGAGCGTTCATTGATCAGAATCAAGCTTTTTTTCATGCGCAGGAAACCCCGGTTCTTTGCGAAAGTTCCTCGCGGTTCGCGGCTGTAAATATTTGAATAATCACGCCTTGGGCGGCGAACCTACCGATTTTTCATGTGTTTGTTTGTCATGAATGAGAGGGTTTCAAATATGGTTTTGAGTATAGTAACAGCCAGAGATGTGAAGCGATATGCTGAAAACTCCCTGCCGGAATCTCAGCGTCTTGATGTGGAATTGACGCTGCTTGACGATGACCGCGCCAGGGAGCTTGTTCTGGAAACGGCGAACCATGATGCAAATTCCTCCCCGTCATCGGCGATGAAGGGGGCGCTGGTTTCGGCGCTCGTGGTTTGCCGGAAGTGCATTGAGGATTACAATGCCATGCTGCGCATTGACGAGGGGCCGCCGGATCTCCTGAATTTCGCCAGAGAACGCGCTGCACAGCGTGAAGAGCTGATAACCGAAATAAGCGGCCTGCTCACAAGCGATGCGGCGCGCACCGCCCCGCCTCTGCGCGCGGGCAACGGCGAGGAAGCCATCGACTGCGCGCTTGCAGTTCGCCGGGTCCTAAAACGAGAATCAGAACTGGCGAAGGAGCTGCGTCTCGCTTTTTCCGTCACTCAGGCGCCGGTTTGGAAGGCGAAAACCGCCGGCTGGATCGCTCAGATCGACAATGACCTATTTCGCCTGACGCGGCTGGCGCAGGCATTTTGCTGAGCATTGCCTTACAAATTAGACATTTGAAGACGTTTTCGTCGCCCTTTGACGCTCGATTTCGCGAAGAATTTCCTGGGCGTTGCAACTAGCCCTTGCAACTCTATTGGAGTAACTTACTCCAAAATCAGGGCGTACAGCGCCAAATCAGCAAGAAATTTTCGAAAAGGGTCGTCAAAGTATGCCGGATTCTCAGAATTTGAAGCGCACAGAAAAGCTTCAACTGATGCTCGATGAAGAGGAGTTGAAGGCGATTGACGACTGGCGCTTTGAAAACCGCATGCCGACGCGCGCCGCGGCCATTCGTGAGCTTTTGAGGCGCGGCCTTATTTCCGACCCGCATTTTGAGGATCCCGATACAGAAGACGCGACGACAAGGGATTTTGGCGTTGTCGATGCAGACGTCAAAGCAGTCCTGGACCGCGAAAATGGCGAAAAAGCCTGATTTTCGCCTCGGCTAGAACCTAGCCACAAGCGTCAGGCCGCCTGGCTGCGCCAAATTTCGCCATAATTACCGCTAATTGGGGACACATACGCAACATACGTATGTTGTGTATCGCGCATGGCTTGACGCTATGCGGTTGTTTGCGTCGTTGACGGCGCAAACGCCGCCGCCGCGCCTTGTAGAAGCACAACCGCTTCACGCGAACAGGTAAGCCCCTGTCGATACATGTCTTCATGGTAATATGTACACGAATTACTTTGCTTTTTCATTGTTTCACCCGTAGATGGGTCAGTGCTCGCAGCAACACATAGGTGAAACAATGAGCACGACATTTACAGCAAACGAACTCAACGATGTTCTCCCGGCTTTGCAGCGATTTGCATTGTCGCTAACGCGAAACCAGGATGCAGCGCATGATCTTGTTCAAGACAGCATTGAGCGCGCGCTGCGGAAGTCGGAGTATTATGAGCCGGGTACGAACCTTCGCTCTTGGATGTTTACGCTTTGCAAGCGTTTATTCCTAAATCAAATTCGCAAACAAAAAACGCGCGGCGTAAGCGTCGAACTAAGTGATGCGCCACAGCAAAAACTTTCCGTCACTGCGCCGCAGGAAATGACGGTTGAATGCCAGGAAATGCTTGGCTGCTTTGAAAAGCTGCCCAAGCGCGACAAGATTGTTCTGTCGATGATTGTCGTAGAAGGCATGAAGTATGAAGAAGTTGCACAGCGTTTGAAGATCCCTGTTGGCACGGTGCGTTCGCGCCTGTCGCGCGCTCGTTCGCGCCTTAAAGATATGACAGAGTCCGGCGCTGAGCGCCTTGCAACGGCGTAACGCCGGTAGCATGAGAGGTGGCGGCTGATGAAGGTTCATTGGCTGCCAGGATTTTCCAGCGGAACGATTGTCGGCGATGCAATGTTCGTTGAGAAGCTAAGCAAAGGAGAATCGAAATGAATTCGAAGAATGGATTGATCGGACTGGTCGCGTTAATCGTCATTGTCGGCGGCGCTGTTGTGCTTTTCAACGAAGCAAATGAAGGCCCGCTGGAAAATGCTGCGGAAGATATCGATGACGCAGCAGATGACTTCGCCGACGGCGTAGAAGATATCGCCGACGACGCCAGCTGAATTTAAAGACAAGTTGAGTACGTAACGCGTCCGGCGCAGTGCCCGGCTTGTCCGGTCTCCGCCGGCGCGTTCGTGTGTGGTGCGGGTGTTATAGGGCTGCTATTAAATATGCAGCCAAGACAATGGCGCCCGCTGCCGCTACCCAGAAAATAGCACGTCCTTTTGGGTGCTTTTGGTCTTCTTCAAAGGGCGCTGATGTCGGGTGGCTTTTTTCGGCGGACCCGGAAATCTGGTCGTTTGGCGTTGCAAAAACAGACCGAAGCAGATTCTCCCGCAATTTGAGCTCTATCAACTCGCGGCGTTCGTCGGGGTTTTCCTCCAGCCAGGCTTCAACACGCATACGTTGCTCGGGCGTTAGCTCGTCATCGATATATGCGTGAAGATCCTGCTGCGATGGAGTTGCTTTGTCAGCTTTTCCCACGTCAGACCGCCCCTTTATTCTGCTAATTTGGCAAGTCCTGGACAAGACTACAACGCTCCCGCCGATTTGTCCCGCACCCAGCCAGCACTGTCATGGCGCGCGAAATCGGCTGTATTTACAGGGGAAAAGCTTCCCTTTTGCAGGGTGATGGTCTGCACGTTGATACGATTCATGTCTGCGGTGATCAAATTATAGGAAGGTTTTTCGTCGCGTGTTCGCGTTGAAGTGGCGGTTCCGGCCTGGATAATGACAATATTCCGGGAGCCTGCCGCAACCTCAATCGCGCCCGATTTGTGCACATGCCCGGTGAGAATTATATCGACCCGGTTTTTCGAAAATTCCTGCAAGGCTTCTTCGCCGCGCGTCACAATGCGCGCGCCGGCTTTTCCTGCGCCCTTGATAAAGGGATGATGCGCCGCGACGATTTTGATGGTCGAAGGTTCTGCATGGCCGAAATGACAGGCGGCATCGCGTATTTGGCGCCGGGACAATCGGCCATAAGACCAGTTAATATCCAGCGCTGCGCGCCGGGCGGAATTGAGGCCGGCGAGGGCGATGCGCCCGTCGGCGTAAACCGGATTCGTTGCGTTGGCGATGAACCGCTGAAACCGGCTATAGGGTGAAATGAAGCGGGCCCACAAATTTCGAACTGGCAAATCGTGATTGCCCGGAACGACGAACAAGGTCGCCTTTATCGCGGCCAGAAAATCACGCGCCTCTTCGAATTCTTTCTTCCTGCCTTCTTGCGTCAAATCTCCCGTGATGATCACAAATTCGGGATTGCGCTGCGCGAGATCGGCATGCAACGCGCTTACGGCGTCGGGCGACGCCGCGCCAAAGTGAAGGTCAGAAAGGTGGGCGATCTTGATCGCGGTATTCGTCATATGAGAGCAAACACGTCAGGACAGAAATAATTCATCCAGCGATATGCAGGCGCGATCCATATCGGTTTGCGCGGCCCGGCTACAGGCCGGGGCCCGGGTTCAGTTTTGACCCATCGGAAAATCGCGAGAACCGGAAACGCGACAGGTTGTGTTGCGGCGTGCGGCCTTCCACGAGATCGGCGACAACCTTACCCGCGCCCGGGCCGATGCCAAAGCCATGTCCGCTGAATCCCGTTGCGAGAAAGAGACCTTCACAGCTGGGAAGGGCATCCATCACCGGAACGACATCCGGCATGGCGTCAATCATGCCCGCCCATGTTTCGGCGAATTTCGATTTTGAAAGTTCCGGCAAGCGTTTGTCGAGATTGCTCCGCATAATCTCAAGCATCGCGCTGGACGGCGCAGGGTTTAGAACGCGGTTGGATTCAAATGGAGAAACTTCGTCAGCGCTCCAGCATTTGCGCGGAACCGCAGCTTGCGTGACGTCCCGGCCGAAACCCAGACGAATGTCGCCGGCATTTTTCACCGATGGCAGGAAACTGAAAAAATATCGAAAGCTGTTGGCGCCGAGAAGATGTTCGGTGATGGCGCTGGCGACAGTGTAGCCCCCATCTGCACGCCGCCTGACGTAGATGTCTTTGAGGCCGGCGGCGCCATCAAAAACATTGGGCGCGGTTTCGGTTCGGGCGACGGTCGCGCGCACCACAAGCTGCGGCAGCGAAACGCCCATATTTGCAAGAAACATGTTTGACCAGGCGCCGGTGGCGCAGACGACTGCGTTTGCGCGCACGGCGCCATGTTCGGTGATGACGCCTGTTGCGCGTCCGGCTTGAATGTCGATCGCGCGGACAGCGCAATTTTCGCGAATATGCCCGCCGCGCGCCCTGACGCCTCGTGCGATTGCAGGCACCGCGCGGAAAGGCTCCGCCCGCCCGTCGCTGGGTGTGATCATGGCGCCGCGCCATTGCCCTTTTGCGGCGGGGATGAGGTCTTTGATCCCTGCGGGCGACAATAGCTTGGTGTCGAGATCATGCTGTTTCGCCAGCTTGATCCAATCGTCAAAGAACGCGCAGTCCTCTTCGGTTTCCGCGAGTTCCACAATGCCGCGGCGAACGAAGCCGATTTCGTCTCCCAGTTCGTCGGTTAGCTCCTGCCAGCAGCGCAGGCTTTCAATAGCGACCGGAATTTCCGCCTCGTCGCGCCCATTGACGCGCACCCAGCCCCAATTGCGGCTCGATTGTTCGCCTGCGACACGGCCCTTGTCGCAAATCAGAACTGAATGTCCGCGCTTGACGAGATGCCAGGCTGTGCTGACGCCGATAACGCCGCCGCCGATGATCACGACATCGACCGCTTCGGGCAACTCATCCTGAAACTGTATCGGCGATTGGTCTGTATAGAGAAACATGAAAAGGGGCTCTAACGATCTTTGACGCGCGCGGCGACATAGCGCCGAATATCGAGGCTCTCATCTTCCATCGGCGCGTAATAGCCGTGGTCATGGGACATCGAACTGACGCCCTGTTGCACGCGTTCGCAAATCGCCCAGTCCTGTTTGTTGGTGATGTCCCAGAAATCGACTGCGTCGGACGGATCGAAATCGTCTCGCGCCATTTCTTCCGGGTCGAAAAGGAATCGCACTTCAATGCGCGTCCGGTCGGCGGCGAGCGGCCATAAAATAAACGCCGCGCCATGCTCGGCGCTCATAGACAATAGCAAATTCGGATAGATTAGCTCGCCTTTGTGGCGGACTTTTTCTGTCTCGCTCAGGCCGTCGAATGGTTTGCGATTCTGTGGTGCCGGAAAAAGTATAGGTCCATGCCCCCTCGCGATGGGGCACGCCATCGTCCCAGTCGAGATTCATGCCGCCATTAGACCGGAATACCGGCACGACGGCGCACAATTCCGGATGTACCCCGCCGCAATGATAACATTCATTGTAATTCTCGGCGATCAGCTTCCAGTTTGCGGCCACGTCATAGGTGATGGTCCGCGCCGTTTTCAGCCCCGAAAGCGGATAGTTGCCAAGCCGCCTCGGCGCTTCACCGATCTCCTCACCAAGCGTTCTGGAAATGATATCATTCCCGTCAGCATTGAGTTTCAGGAAAATAAAACCGCCCCAAACACCGACGCCCACAGAGCGCAGGCTGAATTCGCTTTTGTCAAAGCCCGGTTTGTCGGAAAGATGCGGCGCATTAATGAGAGCGCCATCAAGGCCATAGGTCCATTGATGATAGGGGCAGCGAATAAACTCCCCCATCACGCCGCCGCGCAAGGAAAGCCCCCATTTTGAATCGTCGCCGCATATGCGCGAGCCTCTATGGCGGCACACATTATAATGCGCGCGCAAGGAGCCGTCTTGAAGGCGTGCGACAATTACGCTCTCGCCCAAAAACTCGACGACAAGCGTAGAATTCGCCATTGCGACGTCTTCCTCGCGGCCGACACAAGTCCAGTTCGCAGAGAAGATGTCGATCTTCTCCCGTGACAGCACAGAAGCCTCCGTGTAGGAATCGCTGGGAAGCGATTCCTGCAAGTCGACGGGTGTTTGGGTGTCTGTCATCGCGATGCTTGCCCTAGTCTTAATACGGATCAACACCCAAATGTGGATCGGCGAACTTCAAATGTCCATATCACGGAAAAATTATGACAGCGCTTAAGTCTCGCTATGATGCGATCATTGTCGGGGCAGGGCATAACGGGTTAACCGCCGCCGGGTATCTTTCCCGCGCCGGTTGGTCGGTGCTAGCGCTCGAACGCCGCAGCATCGTCGGCGGCGCAGCCGTCACCGAAGAAGTCGCGCCGGGCTGCCGCGTTTCGTCTTGCTCCTATATTGCATCGATGCTGACGCCTGCGGTCATTCGCGATCTTGATCTCGCCAAATACGGATTGCGAATGGTTCCGTGCGACCCTGCGCTCAACATGCCGGTCTCTGACGGGCGGTTGTTGCGTCTTTGGGCCGATCCGCAGCGGACTTCCGATGAAATTCGCCGCTATTCCGCGCGCGATGCGCAAACCTATCTGCAAGTGGATGCGGAACTCAAAAAGCTGGCGCGCTATTTACAGCCGTTCTTTCTGGAGCCGCCCCCAAATCTGGCGGCGAAGGGGCTGGACCGGCTCTATGAGGTTGCGCGCCTGGCCAAGCGGTTCTGGAATCTCAGCGGTGCGGAGGCGGCGGCGATGGTTCGCTTCCTTACCGGATCGCTGGGCGAGTTTCTCGACAACCGATTTGAGGCGCCGGAAACCAAGCGGCTCATGCTCGGCAATAATGTCTATGGCAAGCATGGGGGGCCATATGATTCCGGGTCGATGCTTGGCCTGTTGTTTCACCTGCTGTCGGGGGGCGATGAAGGCATTCAAGGCTTCACCGGCCATGTCATTGGCGGCATGGGGTCCATCACCGGGGCGCTGGCGCAGTCGGCGCGGGACAAAGGCGCCGATATTCTGACCGACGCTGAAGTTGCGCGGATCATTGTCAAAGACGGCGCCGCTTGCGGCGTTGCGCTATCGGACGGACGTGAGTTTTCCGCGCCGGTTGTTCTGTCCAACGCCGATCCGAAGCGGACGTTTCTGGGACTGGTGGAGCAGCGCGATCTCGATGCCGAGTTTGCCGGCGACATATCCGCCATTCGCATGGACGGCCCCGCGGCAAAAGTGAATTTGGTGCTGTCGGAGCGGCCGCAAATTCTTGGGCTTCCCGACGATGCAACGCTGGCAGAGCGCGCCGTGCTGAGCATCATGGATGATCTGGAAGCTGTTCAGCGGCTTTATGACAAGGCGAAGTTCGGCGAGCTAAGCGACGATCTCTGGGTTGATTGCGTTATTCCGAGTGAAGTGGACGATACGCTCTGTCCGCCGGACCGGCATATGATGACCTGCTTTGTTCAATATGTGCCGTTTCATCTGCGCGAGGGGAACTGGAATGACAAGCGCGAAGCCTTTGGCGACCGCGTCGTTGAACTGATCAGCAGGCAAGCGCCGAATGTTGCAAGCAGCGTGATCGCGCGGAAGGTGTTGACGCCGCTCGACCTGCAGGAAGTATATGGCCTTACCGAAGGCAATATCTTTCATGGCGATCTGAATTTGGGCCAGTTGTTTTTCATGCGCCCTTCATCGCAATGGTCGCAATACGCAACGCCGGTGAAAGGCCTTTATCTTTGCGGCGCAGGCGCGCATCCGGGCGGCGGCGTCACGGGCGCGCCGGGGCGGAATGCGGCATTGGCGGTGTTGAAAAGCGCGCGGCGTTAGCGCGCTTTATGCATGCGCTGTAACGCCATTGCGGAAGCAGCGCCGCAGGCGCAAAGAAACATGATGAAGCCAAAATAGAATTTATAGCCCGCTTCGCCCGGATATGCGTCAAGCAACGCCCCGCCGACAAGTGGCATGAAAATATCGGGCGTAAAGCCCAGCATCGAAACCACGCCGGCGGCGGTGCCGGTTATTGCGATCGGTATGCCGCCTTCTTCAAGCAGCGCAAAGTAAATCCCGCGCAGGGCGAATATCGCCAGCGATGCGATGGCGATATTGACCAGCATGAAAGCGATCATGCCCGGGCTGCCGGGCATGATGATGAAGACTGCGAAGCTCGCAATCAGCACGAAGAAACACGCGACAACTGATTTTGAAATTCCGATCTTGTCGGCGATCAGACCGGCGGCGGTGGCCGCGACCGGCTTGAGCCAAACCTTTCCGGCGCCGATTGCGCCGGCGGCGACGGCGCTCATCATGAACACATCCGACGCATAGGGCGTGAAATAATACGCGCCCCAATACGCGCTGTAACCAGCGAGCACGACGACCGCGATCAGCCAGACCTGCGGCATTTTCAATACACGAAGAATGTCTTTCGGCGAAATAGAGTCCTCTGACGGCTCGCCGCGGCCCGGCGTGATCAGGAAGTAAGCGATGACTCCAAGCACAATATGCAGGATGGAGTATTGCACGATGATCGCGCCGAAGGCTTTGGCGTCGCCGCCCAGGCTGGCGAAGATGGCGAGGAAGATTGAATAGCAAGCCGCTTCGGAAACGCCGCGTCCGGCCTCTAGGAGTCCGAAGGCTTTGCCTTGCTCCGCGCCGCTCGCCCATTCGCGGGTCGCTTTGATCAGGGCGCCCCACATCATGCCGGTGACCGTGACGCCCCATAGCGCGTGAATTGCAATCGCGACCGGATAAGACGGGAAGGTAGAAAAGAAGAACCCCAACATCCCGGTGGAGACAAGCGACGCCCCGATCAGGATGCGAGGTTCAACCCGGTCGGCGATCCATCCGCCGGGAATATAGGCGATCATCGAGGTGAAACCGAAGGTCGCCATCAGCACGCTGGATTGCGAATGCGTCAGCCCGAGTGCGAGGCGCAGCGGCTCGTAATAGATTTCACGCAGAAAAGGGAGGAGATAGATGACAGTGCCGGATAGTCCAAGCACCGCCATGACCACATAACGGCTTACCAGCCCACGGGATTGCGACATCGTATCATCCTTCATCCCGGCGCTTTCTGGCCTGTTTTCTTCTTCTTCTGGATTTGATGGTCGTCCAAAATTGACACTGCTTCCGGCGATACGATTACTGCCGGTTCTATGAGTGTAAGGCGATATTGTCGGCGCCAGCAAGCGGGCGGCATCTATAGAGCCTCGTAATGCTGGCATTTCACCCGTGCCGGTGATCGCGGCAAAGACGAAAAGGCGCCTTTCTGACTCGGGGCGCCGCCAATACCATTATCGCGCGATGCTACATACATGTCCCACGCTATGGCGCGCATGCGGGCTACCCGTGATGCAAGCGTGGACAGTGTGATCCGGGCTGTGGTAGGCCATCGATTATGCCACGCCAACGCCTTTACCCGCTCGAAGACCTGGAAGACATTCCGGGCACCAAAGTCTTTACGGCGCGACGCAGCCGGGAAGGCTATTATCTTCACAAATTCTGCATGAGCCTGATGCAGGAAGAAAACCGCACGACATTCAAAGCGGACGAAAACGCCTATCTTGATCGTTTCGCGATGACCGAGGGCCAGAAGCAAGCGGTGCTGGATCGCGACTTCAACAAACTCATCGAGCTCGGCGGCAATATGTATTTCCTCGTCAAGATCGCTTCCACCGATGGCTGGAGCGCACAGAAAGCGGTTGGCTCCATGACCGGCATGACGCCGGAGGAATATGCGACCATGATGCGCGAAGGCGGGCGCAGCCCGGAAGGCATGCGTTCAATTCGGGAAGGCAATTAGAACTATGGCGCGAATTTCCGCCGGCATCGCCACCAGTCATGTTCCCGCCATCGGCGCCGCGATCGATCTCGGCAAGACCCAGGATGAATATTGGGCGCCGGTCTTTAAAGGCTACGAATTCGTCAAGGAATGGGTCAAAGACAACACGCCTGATGTTGTGATCCTCGCCTATAATGATCACGCCTCGGCGCTAATGCTGGATATTGTGCCGACCTTTGCGATTGGCTTTGCAGACACGTTTCAATCGGCGGATGAGGGGTGGGGGCGACGGCCTGTGCCACTAGTGCACAACCATATCGACCTTGCTGCGCATGTCGCCGAGCAGCTTGTCATCGACGAATTCGACATCACCATCATCAACGAAATGGATGTGGATCACGGGCTGACCGTGCCGCTCAGTCTGGTGTTTGGTCAGGTCGAAGAATGGCCTTGCAAAGTCATTCCGCTCGCGGTCAACGTCACGCAGTTTCCGACTCCGTCGGGAGAGCGTTGCTGGAAACTTGGCGAAGCGATCCGCAATGCCGTGAAGACATTTCCTGAAGATCTCGACGTGCAGGTCTGGGGCACGGGCGGCATGAGCCATCAGTTGCAGGGCACGCGCGCAGGTCTGATCAACAAGGAATTCGACAATCGCTTCCTTGACCTGCTGGCCCACGAGCCAGAGGAGCTCGCCACCTGGACGCGGCTTAAATATCTGCGCGAGGCGGGCACCGAAGGGATCGAACTGATCATGTGGCTGATCATGCGCGCATCGCTTGGCTATGGCGTTGATGAGTTGCACCGGTTTTATCGTGTGCCGGCCAGCAACACCGCGGTGGGGCATGTCGTTTACAAGTCGAAAACCTGACCGATAGGCGCGCTTCGTTCGGGCGTATCGCGCAGGCAAAAAAGAATGGGCCGGCGCCGCACTCTGGAATGCTAGCAAGCAATGACTTTAAAGCTCCGCTTCTAGCGCTTTGCGGCGGTTCCATGCTTCCTGCGACCAGGTCGCTTGAATATCGTAAAATTCTTCAACTGCTTTCACATCGGGCGAAAGGATCACCCAGGGTTGTTTGGTTGATGTGTAGATATGCACATCAGGCGGCAGCAAATCCGGATTATCCAATGAGCCGACGCGAATAAATCGGATTCGCTCTTTAAGCCCGCCCATATGATAATTGCTCCAGACGGCGACTTTGCAGTCGGGGCAACGGGCGATGGTTTGACCCCTGCCGCTTGGTGATTCAACTGGCGCGTCTTCCGGCTCGCCGGCTATCACCTCGACATCCGAAGCGACAAACAAGGCGTTCAACGCGAATGCAGTTCCGGTTTGTCGCTGGCACCACCGGCAATGACAGCAATGGACAATCAGCGGGTCGCCGCTGATCCGATATCGGATATTTCCACAGGTGCAGCCGCCTTCACTGCCTATCGCGTTGCTACTCATTGGTTTCCCCCTTGGCCTATTTCAGGCCGCCCGTTGCCTGGGGCGGCCCGCCTTGTCGGCGCGAGAACGGCGCGCGCCACATTAAAGGCTATTCTTCGGGAGTCAGCAAAGTTTTATTTGCGGCGTAAAAATGCGGGCAAGCGGCTTCTTTGCTTGGATGACTGGGTGCAAAAAATGCTGGCGCTGAATATTGGCGGTGAAATATCGGTTTAGAAAAAAAGACTTGTACTGATCGAATGAATTGTAAGCGGCCGGGCAATTGCGCCCGGCCGCTATTGTCACCCTACAAATCTTTGACAGCTTTGTGCTTGATCGATGGCCAGGTGCTTTCGGCTTTTCTGAGAATGCGCTTGGAGTCTTTTTTGTACTTCTCGAAGATTTGCGCATTCACAAAGAGATAAAGCTTGCCGTCGACAATATCCGCAAAATGCGGGTCGCCATCGAATTTCTTGCCGAGCGCGACGGCATAAGCGCAAAAGCCGCCATATTGCGGCGCGTAGCTCGCCGGCGCCGTCTTAAACTGACGGGCGGATTCCGCTGATGCAAAATAATAGGCAACGCCGTCATATACGACAGTGTGCGCCGCGTCGCCCTCGGCGACCGCGTTCAGTGTTGTCAGCGTCACCGGGTCGACGCCGTGAAGGCCGAGGGGCGCCCCGGCGGTGGTGACGCCGGCGGAGACATTGTGTTCGTCAGCGGCGTAGGCGGCGATTGGGCCGGCGAACGAAAGCGCGATGGCGGCGGCAAAAGTTTTAAGTGCATTGGTCATGGTTGGTTCCTTTGGTTGGGTTCAGGCCTTGGTGATGCGGGCTTCCTCAAAAGCGGCCTGGCGGTTTACGGGAAGCGTATGTCAGGCGAAAAAAGCTACGGAGCCTGCGAGTTGAGTGGGGAGGGGCGCCCGGCTGGCCTAGCTTGGGAGGGGAGCGCCAGCCGGGCGCCGGAAAGCCATCCGCGAAGGGCGGGGAAGGATGGCTTTTGGGGCTAGCGGCGGTGCGCGGCCTTGATGGCCTTGACCGTATTTTCCGTGTTGTCGACGGCGCTTGCGATCATCCGGAAATTGGTGAGCGACGCGTCATAGCCATTATAATGTTCGGTGATGGCGCCGGCGGTGGCGTCGGTGACGACCATCACTTCAAATCCGGCTTCGATGAGCTCGCGCATATGCGATTCCGTGCACAGATTTGACGACATGCCGGCGAGGATGACCTTGTTGACGCCAGCCTTGCGCAGTTGAAGCGCGAGATCGTTGCTGGCCGGCCCGTAGACTTTGTGCGGGCTGGTGACGACGGTTTTTCCGTTGTTGATGTATGGTTTGTACTGGTTGAGCCAGTCGGCGCCGGAGCCTTCAAACCCTTCGAGATTGAGCGCGTTTTTGCGATCGAACATGCCGATTTTATGCATTAGCGTTTCGAGCGTTCCTTCGAACTGCCATTGATGATCGTGTTCATAGTAATAGTGTGGGGATACGAAGAGCGGCATGCCGGTGTCGTTGGCGGCCTTGAACAGCGCACCAAGATTTTCGACCGTTCCATTTTCCGTGATGCTTTGTCCGACGACGCCCCAGGTGACTCCGTCAGGAGACAGAAAATCATTCTGCGGATCAGTAATGACGATCGCAGTGTCGCCTTGTGAGATTGTAAAGCCCGGCTCCGGCAAGCCGTCATTGAGCGGCGGCGTCTTGGCGGTTGCGGCGCGGGAGGGCTGATTATCGGCCATCGCCGGCGAAGCCATTGTCAGTGACGCGCCAGCGAGCGCAGCAAACGGCGCCAAATTCGCGAGGATCGTGAAAGCGAGCGCTGAGGCGCCTGCGCGTCGGCGGGTAAAATGACGAAGCGACTTTTCCATCTCTCCATCTCCTTTCCTTTGAGTTTGTTTCAACTGTCTGGAGCGGAAGCGCCTCCGCCCGGGCGGCCGATCAGAACATTAACCGACCGGTAAACGTTAAATATTGAAGGGTGACCGTTCTGTCAACGTGTTTTCGCGTAAAATTTTGAAGAAAGTTTGGGTTGGGTATGCTGGAAGTGCGTATCAATATGTAAATTCTAACAAAAATTCCCTCTCTCCAGTGTCGTCCTCTGGATGCAACCTAAACAGATATGTCAATGTTTTGGTGGCTTTTGGCGAATCCGCCCGCTGTCGTGCCCCTGGCCCTGTTTCGTATGGGCGGTACAGCTAACCGGTTCACATCGGATAAAAATGCCGGGAGGGGAGCGGGCGCACTCGGCGACTGCAACGCGTCCGAGTGTTACGCTTGCGCGCACTCTTCAGTCCTGGACGGGAACCCCAATATGCCCAGCATTGAGCACGAACAAATCGTCGCCATGATGAGCGAAGGCCTCGGCCTGGAAGAATTGTCCGTGGAAGAGCAACGCGCAGTCATGGAAGGTTCAGCGGATATGTTTCCGGTGGCGACGGATGTTCGCGTCAGTGAAGTCGATGCAGACGGGACGCCGGCGGATTGGGTCGCCGTCGATGAAAGCGAAGCCGATCATGTGGTGCTCTATTTTCATGGAGGCGCCTATGTGATGGGCTCACGGAACACCCATCGTGCTCTGTCTGGGCGTATCGCGCGAGCAGCAAAGGCGCGTGTGCTGCTGCCCGACTATCGGCTGGCGCCCGAACATCCCTTTCCCGCAGCGGTCGAAGACGCAGTGACGTGCTGGCGCTGGTTGCTTGCGCAAGGTTATGCGCCGCAGCACATGGCGGTCGCAGGCGATTCCTCAGGCGGCGGATTGGCGCTGGCCACGCTGCTTGCACTGAAGTCGGAAGGGTTGCCTCTGCCGGCCTGCGCAGTGGTGCTGTCACCCTGGACGGATCTTGAGGGAACCGGTCCGACTGCGGCGCCGGGGGCTGTGGATGATCCGATGCTGACCCCTGACGGTCTGCGGACAAGCGGCCGGCAATACGCCGCTGCAGATTTGCGCAATCCGTTGGCGGCGCCGTTGCATGGCGATTTACAGGGCCTGCCTCCCTTGTTGCTTCAAGTCGGGACCAGAGAGGTGCTTTTGTCCGACAGCACGCGCTTCGCCGACAAAGCGCGGGCCGCAGGCGTAGAGGTCACTCTCGAAATCGAGGAAGGCCTGATCCATGTCTGGCAAATGTTTCCGAATGTTCCGGAGGCGCAAAGCGCTGTCGAACGCATCGGCGCGTTTATTGAGCGCAACTGCGATGGTTAGGGCTTGTCGAGGCGCGCACAATTCAGCGACTTGCAGCAACAGCTTTTCGTTTCAGCAAGACTGCCTTTGCATTTTTACGATTTCGCCACCACGCATAATCAGATCCAGTTTTTGCCCATTGGCGGCAATCAGCCCGATGTCATCGAGAGGGTCGCCATCAACCACGATCAGATCTGCATAAGCTCCTGGTTTCACGCAGCCGAGCTTATCTTGTTGCATCAGAATTTCGGCTCCTAGTGATGTAGCTTGGCGCAACAATTCAAGCGGCGAGAACACCTCCGCGCGGATTTTAAATTCGCGGCACTGTTGATTGTAAGTCGAGCCAAATAAATCGGTGCCATAGCCGAGCTTAACGCCAGCGCTGCGCATGTGATCTAATCCGGACAAAGCATTCTCATGCGCTTCCTTGAATTTCTTGAGATTTTCGGCCGGCGTGCCGAGGCGCTCCCCGGCTTCCATCGTCGCAAAGATAACCGACATGGTCGGCACCACATAGGCGTCGTTCGCGGCGACATATTCCGCCGTGTCGGCGTCAATCAGCGTTCCATGTTCGATGCAGCGCACGCCGCAATCAACCGCACGCCGGATGGCGCTCACCGGGTGGCAATGAGAAGCAACATAGGTGCGCCGTTCTGCGCACTCTTGAACGATCGCTCGGATTTCATCCTCGCGGAATTGATTCATCCAGATGGGATCAGTCGGCGACATGACCCCGCCCGATCCCATAATCTTGATGCAATGAGCGCCGCGGCGGAGTTCCTCGCGTGCAGCTTTTATGCATTCATCCACACCATCGACAACTACGCCAGCGAAATTAGCCGATCCGCATGAACAATAACCATGTGTATGTTGAGAGTCGCTTGGCAGGCGCAGATCGGCATGTCCGCCTGTCATTGAAAGGGCTTTGCCCGCATAGAAAAAGCGCGGCCCGCGGATCAAACCGTCGGCGATAGCGCAGGCGAGACTGTAATCGCCTCCGCCGACATCGCGGACCGTTGTAAAGCCGCAGTCGAGCGCGTGTCCGAGCATTCTGGCGGCGTGAGCGGTGCGGTAGGGGGTGTCGCGATGATCGACGACCTGTGCGTTGAGATCTGAAAAGTAAGCGTGGATATGGAGGTCGATCAGTCCCGGCATCAGCGTCTTGTCTGCAATGTCGATGCGATGCGCGTCGGCCGCTTTGATCAGGCGCTCAGACACTTCGCGGATTGTTCCGTCTTCGACGAGAACGGACATACCGCCCAAGCAGTCCGGCGAAACACCATCGAAGATCCGTGCATTTTCAAACACGATTTGCGCCATTATTCTCTCCGTTCATGATTTTGCCGAATGGAATGCCCTTCGCACCAATCAGTGGCTTTCACGGGTCAGAGCGCCGCCACGGCGTCGTCGAGCCAACACAAAAAGCTGTGTGTATAGCTGCGGTAGACGGCGACTTCGTAACTTTCCGCCTCAAGGCTGCGGACGATCACGTCGACATGCGCAATCGCTGCGACTGCGGCGGCGCCCGCCGGAAACGCCGAGCTGTCCAAGTCGATGGCCATTCCGCGCTGTAACAAGGTGCGTGCTTGCGGGCCTTTAAGGCGAAATATGCGATAGGCGCTGGACTGATCTGAAATACTCGCCAACCCGGCGAGCTGGCGCTGCAAGTCTCCACACCAATTGAGGGGCGCGTCGTAGTGATGCGCCAGCCACGTTCCCGGTCCGGTTCCGATCATTGCGATGGAATCATTTGCTGTCCAGCGCGGACCGGTCGGCATGTCGATCCCTATCGCTTCGCCAATCCAGGCGGCGCTTGCGCCGCGGCGCGCTAGAATCGACGCCATGGACAGGCATGTGCGTTCTTCAATCAGTACGGGGTCAACCACGAACACGCGCTCCTTCTGGATCAAAGAATACTGGATCGCAGATTTCCGCCTCCACAACGAAACCTTGAAGGAGATCGTGCGCAACAATCCGTTCGCCATGACGTTCTCGTCCACGAGAGAGGAGGGCGAGGGCGAGGCTGTGGCCGAGCATCGGCGAGTAAGCGACGGATGTGACATGCCCTTCGGCGTTCGCCGCGCTTACGGCGCGGTTTGGCCGGATGAGATGCGCGCCAGCCGTAAATAGCTTGTCTTGATCAATTGGCTTCAGTCCGACCAAAACAGCGCGATCAGGATCGACCAGGGCGGGGCGTCCGGCGAGGACCCGGCCGACATAATCTTTTTGGTCGACATCATCCTGCCGAGCCCAAGATCCGCCGCTGTGGTTTGACCGTTGAGTTCCGGTCCGGCGATGTGGCCTTTCTCGATCCTCATGACGCTGAGCGCTTCTGTGCCATATGGAGTGACGCCGTATTGCTCGCCCAGCTCGAAGAGCCGGCGCAGCAAACGATCTCCCGCATAAGACGGAACGCAAAGTTCAAAGGCGAGTTCGCCGGAAAAGGATAAACGGAACAGCCGAGCGGGCATCCCCTGCCATTCCAGCTCCATGGCGGCCATGGGTGCGAATGAAGCGTTTGATACGTCAATGCCGGGCAGGACATCTGCGACCAGCGCGCGAGACGCCGGACCTGCTATGGAAAAGCCTGCCCATTGTTCGGTTACTGATACTGCCTGTACGTCAAGTTCCGGCCAAAGAACCTGCCTAGCATAGTCAATGTGCTGCATGACGCGTCCAGCATTGGCCGTTGTCGTCGTGACATAATAACGATCAGGAGCAAACCGGCTTGTCGTGCCGTCGTCAAAGACAAACCCGTCCTCGCGCAACATGACGCCGTAGCGCGCGCGTCCAACGGCCAGTTTTGAGAAAGTGCCAGTGTAAAGCCGGTCCAGGAACGTCCCGGCGTCCGGGCCATGGATGTCGATTTTGCCGAGCGTGGAGATGTCGCAGACGCCGACGCCGGAGCGGGTCAGGCGAACCTCTCGATCAACTGCGTCGCGCCAATGTTCGTCGGCATGCTGCGGGAACCATTGTGCGCGTTTCCACAAGCCCGCATCCATGAAAACAGCATTGCGTGCGACGGCCCAATCGTGGCTTGGGGGCAGGCGTGTCGGTCGAAAGTCGGGGCCGCGATGATGGCCGGCCAACACGCCGACTGCGACTGGCTGCCAGGGCGGACGCGAACGGATCGTGCCTGTTTCGGCCATTGTCTTGCCAGTTGCTATGGCAAGAAGCGCATGCCCGTTGACGCTGCTGGTCTTGCCTTGGTCCGTGGCCATGCCGAGCGTCGTGTACCGTTTCAAATGTTCAGGCGAGGTGAAGCCTTCCCTAATGGCAATGCCGATATCTTTATCGGTGACGTCGTTTTGGAAATCGACAAATGTTTTGCCGCGTCGCTCGCCTATATGCCAGAGCGCGCGACCGGAACACGGATCGTCGCTTGTGGTGAAGGTTGGTTCGCTGGCGGCTCGGCGACCGAGCGAAAGGACTGCTTCTTTCCCGTTCTCCCAGCCCTCGCGTAAGGCGTCACCGAGCGAAAGTTTTCCGTTTGCAGCGCCAGCCACGCGAAGGCCCTGTCGAGTCTTTTCCAGCAGAAAAGCGTCTTGAGCTTGGGACCAGACCGGTTGGGCGCCAAGATTTGAAGCAAGCCCGATGGCGGGGGTCCAGCCGCCGGACATCGCCAGCAGATCTGCGCGAATGCGATGACGTTTTTGATCTCTGTAAAGATCAACAGAATGAAGCGAGGCGCCATGGGCGTCGCTAATGCGGGCGCCGACATAAACAGGTGCGTCTTTTGGCAGAAGCGCTCTTGCCTCTGGCGGTACGGAGGCGCGACTGTCGGCAATGGCGGCGATTTCGACATTTGCGGCGAGAAGGTCCGCTGCAGTGCGCCATCCGCTGTCATTTGTGGTGAAGATGACGGCGCGCTTTCCGGGAACTGCAGCAAAGCGATTTATGTATGCCGATACGGCTGATGCAAGCATTACGCCTGGGCGATCATTGCCTCCAAAGACAAGCGGGCGTTCCACTGCTCCCGATGCAAGAATGGCTTCAGAAGAAATGATTTTCCACAAACGTTGCCTTGGGCGCTTCGGCGCAGCTTGAGCTTCGTGATCGGTCAGCCGCTCGATGGCGATATATTCTTTGCCGTCATAGGCGCCGACTATGGTCGTGCGGTTCAGCACCCGCACATTCGGCAACGAAGCCAGTTCTTCGGCTGCTTGGCCCGCCCAAACATCTCCCGCGATGTCATCGATGACATGGTTTTCGGAAAGAAGGCGTCCGCCGAGTTCAAAATCCTCATTGGCGAGGATCACGCGCAGGCCGGATCGTCCGCCCGCAAGCGCCGCAGCAAGTCCGGCAGGTCCGCCGCCGATAACGAGCAGGTCGCAAAAACCGTGCTCGCGATCATAGCAGTCCGGATCGGGGAGCATGGAGAGGCGGCCAAGACCCGCCGCGCGGCGGATGATTGGCTCGTACACCTTTTCCCAAAAGGCAGCGGGCCACATGAAAGTTTTATAGTAAAAGCCGGCGACAAGCAGGGGGGCGATGGTCTGGTTAATGGCCAGCAAGTCAAACCGCAGGCTCGGCCAGCGGTTTTGACTGGCGGCTTTAAGCCCGTCGAAAAGTTCAACTTGGGTTGCTTTCGTGTTTGGTTCGGCATGCGCTCCTTCGCGGAGTGTCACGAGCGCGTTGGGTTCCTCCGAACCAGCGGAGAGCAAGCCTCTTGGCCGGTGATATTTGAACGACCGTCCCAATAGCTTCACGTCATTTGCGACCAGCGCCGACGCCAAGGTGTCGCCGGCGAAGCCCGAAAGGTTGCGGCCATCAAAACTGAAATTGAGAGGGCATGACCTGTCGATCCGCCCACCATTCGCCCGCCGGCTCATAAGGGGGACTCCGTCGCTAAAGAGACAGACTTTATCTCGTGGGAGACCGTGTCACGCCGGACTAAAAGCCACTGCCGGCAGCCATGCAAATGATACCAATGCTCGTTCATTGGTCCGGCTACGTTATCGCGCATGTAGACATACTCGACGAATTCGCCGGCATCGAACGTGCCTGGCCGGACCGGAGCAGCGTCGCCACGATAAATGTATTCTCCAGAGTCGCGCGGCCCGCAATAGGGGCAGTGGATTTGCATGGTTCAGTAATGCCTCAATGAAGATCTCGTATGGGGGCCTTCGCCCTTTTCGTTAATGAGCGCGCCCGTTGCGAAACGGTCGAGGCGATAGGCCGCTGCAAGCTCATGGGACGAACGGGTTGCGAGCAGGTGTGCAAAGCACCAGCCGCTGGCGGGGGTCGCCTTGAAGCCGCCATAGCACCAGCCTGCATTGAGATAGAGACCGGGTACTGGCGTTGCGTCGATGATCGGAGAGCCGTCCATCGACATATCCATGATCCCGCCCCAACTGCGCAAGACGCGTGCGCGGCCGATCATCGGCATGATCGCCATGCCGCTTTCGCAAACGTCTTCCACTGTCGGCATCTGGCCGCGTTGGGCGTAGCTATTATAGCCGTCGAGGTTGCCGCCGAAGACGAGCCCGCCCTTGTCGGACTGGCTAACGTAGAAATGCCCGCCGCCGAAAGTGATGACGCCGGGGATGGCGGGTTTCAGTCCTTCGGACACAAAAGCTTGCAGGACATGACTTTCTATAGGCAGCCTCAAGCCGGCCAAAGCCGCGACACGCGAACTGTGTCCGGCGACCGCAAGACCGATCTGTTCAGAGCCGACTCGCCCCCGGGTTGTTTCCAAGGCGACGGCGGTGCCGGATGCGTCGCGTTCAATCCCGATGACTTCGCATCCTTGGATGATGTCGACGCCCAGCGCTGAAGCGGCTCTTGCGTATCCCCAAGCAACGGCGTCGTGCCGCACCGTTCCGCCACGCGGTTGCAAGAGACCGCCTTCTATTGCGAAGCGCGCATCGTCAAAGTTGAGAAATGGCGCCATCCGGCGAACCTGATCGCGGTTTAGCAATTCCGCATCCACCCCGTGAAGCCGCATCGCGTTGCCGCGTCTAACGGATCTCGTCTCGTTGTGCGTCATTGTGAAAAAGGTTCAGGACGCCGCGCTGGCTCACCATCGCGTTGTAATTCAGATCCCGTTCCAGCCCTTCCCAAAGGCGCAGCGACCAATCGTAAAAAGGGATGTTGCCGTCCAAGAGGTAGTTCGAGCGGATGATCGTTGTGTTGCGACCGACATTGCCGCCGCCGATCCACCCTTTTTCGAGCACCGCAACGTGGTTGATCCCGTGGTTCTTTGCCAAATAATAGGCGGTCGCGAGGCCATGGCCGCCGCCGCCGACAATGATAGCGTCATAATGGGATTGCAGCGGCCGGTCGGCCCAGGCTGGTTTCCAGCCGCGGTGCTTGCGAAGTGACTGCGCGATGAGCGCCGCCCATGAATAGCGCACGCCGTTCTCCTCTCGACCTATTGCCTCATACTCCTCTGTATCGTAACTGCAGGATTATGGTGCACAGTAACGACAATGGCGGTTCTAAAAACGACATCTCTCGGCAAGGCGTCCGCCCGACGCGGATTGGATTTCTCCTGATCGAAGAATTCGCGCTGATGTCCTATGCGTCGGTGATCGAGCCATTTCGTGCGGCCAACCGGCTTTCCGGGCGGGAATTGTATGAATGGCGTCATTATTCGGTGGACGGTCAATCTGTCCGGCCCTCGACGGGTGCGCTCTTGCAGGTCGACGGAATTGTCAACGGCGATCTCGACATCGATTTGCTGCTCGTATGCGCTGGGGGCAACCCTGCGGTGTTTGATCACCGCGCGACTTTTGCCGCTCTACGGCGGCTGAGCATGCGCGGTATCACCATTGGCGGGGTTTCCGGCGGCGCTTTCCTCCTCGCGCGCGCCGGATTGCTTGAGGGTTACCGCTGCACGATCCACTGGGAGCATGAGCCTGCGTTTGTTGAGTCCTTTCCGACCCTTGATTTCGTGCGGGGGCTGTTTGTTATCGACCGTAGGCGGATTACCTGCGCCGGAGGCATTGCAGGATTGGACCTTGTCGCGGAGCTCATCGCAGATGCGCATGGCGCCGATCTCGCCCAGCTCGTCAGCGATTGGTACATTCGCACCCAGACCCGTCCAGCCGAGGGGGCGCAAAGGGCGGCCGTCAGCCAGCGATATAGGGTGTCGCATCCCGGCCTCGTGATCGCGCTTGAGTTGATGGAAGGGAACAAAGAAGCGCCGCTTGAACGCGAAGCGCTGGCGTCAGCCGCGGGCCTGTCGCTTCGTCAACTTGAGCGGCTGTTTAAAGTCCAAATGCGCACGACGATCTGCGAGCACTACCTGAAAATCAGGCTTGATGAAGCCATGCGACTCTTGCGCGAAACGGAGCTGTCGAGAACGATGGTCGCGGTGGCTTGCGGGTTCACGAGTACAAGCCATTTCTCGCGCAGTTTTCGCCGCCGGTTTGCTATTTCGCCCGGAAAAGCGCGCGCGTCCTTTAACCGTTCATAGACGCATCAACCCCAAACATGCGCCCAATGGCATCACGCTTGTGTCGTCTTTGGTCCCTTTTTCGTCGCGCCAAGGCACTTTCCCGCGTCGCTTCGCCTTATCGTCAATCAACGGCCTGATGCTGACAAGTCATCACAAAAGTCAGCCAAGAGGGTCAAATGTCGAAAAATTGGAGGGGTTAAGACATGGGAAAAGGCGACAAATATTTGTCTCGGATGCGTAATCAACTCTTTTGCGGCGCGGCCGCAGTGATGATTGCAGCTCCGACAGGCGCGTCTGCGCAGACCGCAGCCGCTGACATCGATAAGGATGCGACGGCGGGCCAGGACGTTGTCCAGGACGTTATCTATGTAACGGCGCAAAAACGCGAAGAGCGCCTTCTGGATGTTCCGATGGCGATCACGGCCATCACCGGCGATGAAATCAAACGTCGCAATTCCTCAAGCCTCGCGGATTTGCAGTATTCAGTGCCCGGCTTGTCTCTGGTTGAGCAGGGCCCAGGACAGCAACGCGCCCAGATTCTGCGGCATTGCGAATTCGAACGGGTTGCCGACAGTCGGCCAATATCTGGACGAAATGCCCATCAGCATTGACGATCTAAGTCAAAACCTTGGTCCGCGACTTATTGATATCAAGCAAGTGGAGGTCCTCCGCGGTCCGCAAGGCACGCTCTATGGCGAAGGCTCGATGGGTGGGACGATCCGCTTTTTAACTGCTGATCCGGACCTCAAGCGCTTCGGCGGCAACGTGGAAGCCCAGGCAGGTTCGGTCAATGACGGCAGCACGGCGTGGAAGGTAAATGGTGTCCTCAACTTGCCGGTGGTGAAGGATCGCGTGGGTTTGCGTCTTGTCGCCGGGTATGAAAACACCGGGGGCTGGGTCGACAGTTTGGCGACGGGCGAGAAAGACGTCAACGAAGCGGAGATTCTGACACTTCGGGGCAAGCTCCTGGCTGAGGTTACGGACAATTTTCAGGCGTCGGTTATGGTCCTGCATCAAGAGCAGACACAGGATTATCAAAATTTCGGCGTCGACCGGGAAACCGCCATCCTTGTACCGCAGAGAAACAATCCGAACTACGATCTGGTAAACGCTGTTTTACGTTGGGATCTTGGCGGCGTCTCGCTGGTCAACAGCTTCGGCTATCAGAATGCGCAGAATGACACCGCGACTGACTATTCGGCGACTTTCGTGCCGATTTTGCCATTTTTCGGGTTCACTCCCGGATTCATAACAAGCGTTGGCTTGGGGTCTGCGTCGGAAATCAAGGTTCTGACCAACGAAATTCGCCTCAGCTCAGAGCCTGGCGGAGCCTTCGACTGGTCAGTGGGGCTCTACGGCCGCAAGCTCGACCGGAATGGGACGTCGGTCACTTTCACTGCACCGGGCGAAGCGCCATTCGATTTGCTTGCCGTCACGGCCGTTCAGAAATCTGAAGCGTGGGCGGCTTTCGGTGAATTGAACTGGCATGCAACCGAGCAGCTAACCGTCACGGGGGGCTGCGCTATTACGAAGAAGAACGCACGTTCACAGGGGCTTCGACCAGCTTCGGGATTGCGTCGCCACAAGACAGCAGCGGTGATTTCTCAAGCGTCAATCCGCGGGTGAATGTCTCCTACAAGGTCACGCCTTCGGCGATGTTTTACGTGAGCGCCGCAAAGGGTTTCCGCAGCGGCGGTTTCAACTCGGCGGCGACGGGCGGCCCGCCTGCCTATGATCCTGAGAATTTGTGGACCTATGAAGCGGGCGCGAAGAGCGAATGGTTTGATCGACGCGTGGCTTTGGATGCGGCTGTCTATTACAACGATTGGAACGACATCCAAACGTCAGTCATTCCAACCGGCGCTGTGCTTGGATATACCGCAAATGGCGGCAAGGTGAACGGTTGGGGGACCGACGTGTCGCTGAGCGCGCGTCCTGTCACTGGTCTTACGCTGAGTGCGACCTATGGCTGGAATAACCTGGAATATGAGAGCACCTCCGCCGAACATGCTCCTGGCGATCCCGTCGACTACGCCGTTCGTGAAAGCTGGTCTGGATCTATCGACTATCGTCGGCCAGTGTTCGGCGATGTACAGGGCTTCGCCCGTCTCGACTATCAGCATGCCGGGAAGTCCTCAATTATAAACCGCAGCGCCGCGGTGAACGTTGCAATCGGGTCGCGGGACCTCTTGAACACGCAAGTCGGATTGGACTTTGGCGATTTCCAGTTCTCTGTTTTCGCAACAAACCTGACCGACGAAGACACACCAATCATCCCCGGCCCGATTGGGGTGTATCGTGAGGATATCGAACCGATGCCGCGCGTGATCGGCGTCAATTTCAAGGCCAAGTATTAAGGGGGAGACCTGGCCTGATGCGTTGCTGCGCATAGCAGCGCGCAGCCGGCCGGCGGGCGTTTGCTCCGGCGTCTGCCGGTCGGATATGAACATTGCAAGCCAAGGATGAGTTCATGCATCAATCTACGACCCGACAGATATCTGACATACGCGGATGGCTTGCTCTCGCAGTAATGGTCGCAACGATGCTTTATGCGATCATCGATCGTCAGGTATTCATCGTGGTCGCTGCCGATATGAGCGACTCGCTATCCCTCAGCAACACGCAGCTTGGTCTGATTCAGGGGTTGGGTTTTGCCGCGCTTACATTCGTCGCCGCCTATCCCATCGCCTGGCTGGCAGACCGGTATGATCGCCGCTGGGTGCTCGCCGGTTGCATTCTATGCTGGGCTGTTGGAACCGCCGCCTGCGGCCTTGCCGGCGGATTTGTCGGCTTGTTCATCGCCTCCGCCGGGGTCGCGGCCTCAGAGGCCGGCATTGCGCCGATATTCATGTCGATGCTGCCGGAGTTGTTCCGTGGGCAGGCGCGGATTACCGCGACCATGATCTATTATACCGCGGTGTCACTGAGCATGGCGGCAGGCTTGTTTTTGATCGGCGCGATGATTGCGCTGATTGATGCGTTGAAGCCTCTGCCCGGTATGTTGAACGGTCTCGAAGACTGGCGTCTGGCTTTCTTGATGGCCGCAGCGCCGTTTCCGATTTTTATGGCGATGGTGTTTTTTCTGCCGGTCGGATCGGTGAAGCGCGTACACGCGCAAGCAAAACGAACCGTCGAGCCGATCCTGCCCTATCTGAAGGAAAATTTTAGGTCGGTTGGCCTCGTCTTTTCGGGCATGACTTTCTTCGCTCTAGGAGTGACGAGCATTCTGGCGTGGACCCCGCTGTCTCTCATACGAATCTTTGGTCTCAGCGCTGCTCATATCGGCATGGTCCTGGGTTTGGTGATTGCCGCCGCCAGCATCATTGGTGTCGTCGCCGGAAATTTCGTTCTGCGCTTGCTGCAAAGGCGAATTGGCCATCGCGCCGCACCTCGTGCGATTTGGGTGACGCTGATTGTGTCGCTTCCCCTTGTATGCCTGATCCCCTTTGCAACATCTCCCTGGCAGGTTTTCGCATGCGTCGGCGTTCAAGTTGTTGCTTCGACGATCGCCGGGGCTTCAAGCGTCACCTTGTTGCAGGATCTGGCGCTGCCGGCGATCCGGGCGCGGATTATGGCGCTGCGTGCGATGACGAACGGGCCGGCGATCGGCATTGGCGTTGCCGGGTCCGCAGCGCTCGGGGATGTCATTCAGGCGGGGCCGCAAAGTATGTTCTGGGGTGGCGTATGCATAACTCTGCCGACCTGGATCATCTGTATCTTGTTGATGCGTCTTGCGGAGAATCCGTTCGAAGTGACGGCGCGCAGCAGCACGGGAATGCAACACCCTCTCGATCTCCCTGCGCCGACCGGAGGCGCCGCGTGACACGGCATTACGACAATATGATCGACGGGTTTGCGGCGTGGGTCGGTGCATGCCTGCTTGATGCGGCCGCAGGAGTTCAGCGATGAGCGAAGAAGAATCAACACCGCGCCTAGCGGATTGGCAGCGGCCTGGCGCTCGATGCACAATGTCAATCGAACCGGCGGTTACGATGTCGACGACCGCATTCGATTGGGATTACGAGGTTCAGGTTGCCTTGCCAGCGAGCTACGGCGTCATGCCTTACAAGCGGTATCCTGTCCTGTGGCTTACCGACGGGCCGTTTCTATTCCATCTGGCTGTTGGTTTGCTCAACACATTGGTCTTCGGCGGGCACGCGCCTGAGATGATCGTCGTTAGCGTCGGCTGTCCCAGCGAAGCGGGCGCGTCCGAGTTTGGCCGGCGACGCGCGATTGACTTCGCGCCTCCCGGGAAAACCATGTTGTTTGATGGGCTTGGCGGCGAATATTTTCGCAAGCTTGGCGTTCCGGAAGGAGGGCTGGAGCAGAAAGCTGACGATCTTTTGGCCTTTCTTGTGGAAGAGGTAAGGCCGCATCTGTCGCAAACATACCGCATGAATGACGACCATGGTCTTTTGGGTCATTCTGGCGGCGGCATGTTCGCCAACTATGCTTTGTTCGCCCGACCCGGCGCCTTTCGTCGCTACATCATAGGCAGCCCGTCCAGCAATGCAGCGGAACGCGCTGCGTTTCAGCTTGAGGCCGCGCATGCCGCCGCGAATGAAGACCTTAAGGCGGATGTTTTCTTCGGCGTTGGGGAGCTTGAGCTAGGCAAACCAGGTTTGGCCGCATGGGGGGTCGTCAGCGCTTCGGCCCTGATGGCTGAGACGCTTTTTCTGCGTCAATATCCGTCGCTAACGGTTACGACACGAATCTTCCCCGGCAAGGACCATAGCTCCGTAATTGCCGATGTCATTGCCGAAGGGGTTCGAGCGGTGTGGGCGGACACGGTCAATCCGGCGAATACACCGTCTGCGTGAAAGCTTGATATGCATATGAAGAAAGCGCACGGGGCGACGGACCTCAATTCTCCTGCGCAGGCGGGACTGCTTACCTATCCGGCCGCTGAGAAGCGTCCAGAAGTTGTCGAATACGGCGCCGGGGCAGTGCGCTATGTCGATCCCCTGCGCTGGCTCCAGGATGATGCGGATGATGCCGTCGCTAGCTGGCAAATGGCTCAGGACGAAGTCGCCCGCGGCCATCTCACGAGCCTGCCGGCATATGAAACGTTTCTTGTAGGGCTCCAGTCCGCAAGCATGCCCGAGGATGACGTTCTCCCTGCGTTTACCGGAAACAAATATGTCCGGCGGTTCATTCCTGAGGGGCAGGACCTTGCGGTCGTTGAACTTTCGGATCTCGCCAACGGGTCCCGCACGGCGGGTCGTCGATCTGAATGCCATGCGTGTTGACGAACCGTTGCAGATGGCCGCGTATGCGCTATCGAACAACGGCAAATTGGCGATCATGGCTTACACGTCCGGCGGGCGCGAAAAGCCTATCGCCCAACTCGTCGATGTCGAAACCGGCAGGGTCCTGTCCGAGGGATTGCCGAGCGAGCGGCTAAGCACATTCACTTGGCTGCCCGACGATAGCGGTTTTTTCTATATGAGCTTGGATTCGAAGGATATCCAGGCAGGAAAGACCTTATATCGCGTGCAGGTCGATCACCCGACGGTCGCCACGCTTGAAGAGGTCGAGCCCAGTCACTTCTATGTTCGGCCGGTAGTAGCTGCGGACAATCGACATATTTTGTTGTTCGTAAATCATCTCTCGCCAAAGCCGGAATATATTCTTGATACGCAAGGCGACGGTGTTTGGCGGCCTTTCTTGAAAGGCGTCAAAGGCATATTCCGGGGCGATATTGTTGGCGACCGTTTCTTCGCGATTACGGATGACGGCGCTTCCGGCGGGCGTTTGGTCTCCATTCCGCTCGCTACGCCGACGCAAGTTGAGACGTGGCGGGAAATCATTCCGGCATCTGAAAATGTTCTGGCCAATATTGTCGCGTTTGACGATCGCGCAGTCGTCCTCGATTTTGTGGATGCATATTCGCGTCTACGCGTTTTCGATCGTTTTGGAAAATTTGAAGGCGAGATTGAGCTTCCGGGGAAGGGGCTTGTGAACCGAACGGGAAGTTTCTTTTCGTTCTTCAACGTCACAAACACCATGGTGCGCGGCTGTGGTGATCAAGTCGATTTCCTGTTTGCGACACCGGCTGTCTCTCCTGCGTACTACACGGCGAATGTGAAGACGCTGGAGCTTACGCAGATAACGGCGCCGGAGTGGACTTTCGATGCGCAGGTGCTGGATTATACGGCGACCAGCAAGGACGGAGCGGAAGTCGTCTATCATGTGATCGCCCGTCGCGACGCCGATCTGTCAAAGCCGCTACCGACCATCATCACCGGCTATGGCGGGTATAATGTTGCTGTGCTTCCCGGCTGGTTCGGCAGCAGGTGGACGACGTGGATTGAGGCGGGCGGCGTCTTGGTCCTAAGTCATCTGCGCGGCGGCGGCGAATTAGGCTCTCATTGGTGGGAGCAGGGCCGCCTTGAGCACAAGCAAAACACGTTTAACGACTTGTATGCGACAGCGGAAGATTTGATCGCGCGGAACATAACGTCGCCGCGACAACTTGGTGTCACGGGCGGATCAAATGGCGGCGTCATGGCGGCGGTCGCCGCGGTGCAGCGGCCGGATCTGTTCCGCGCTGCATCCCCAGAGGCCCCGGTCTGCGATTTGTTGGAACGATCACGCGATCCATTCACCATGGCCGCAACTTTGGACTATGGCGACCCTTCGGATCCGGCCATGGCGCTGACACTCTTCGACTGGTCGCCATACCACAACATCGAAGACGGCATCAGCTATCCCGCCATGCTGATCGACTGCGGCGCCAACGACCCACGTTGCCCGCCATGGCACGGCCGCAAGCTCGCAGCTCGAATGCAGTCTGCAACATCCAATACGCTGCCCGTATTGCTGCGGGTGCGCGCCGAAGCGGGGCACGGGGCGATAAGCAAGGATGACCAAACACGTCAGTCGGCTGAAGTGCTTGCGTTCTTCGCAGAATATCTCGGTCTTTCCGTGCCGCCGGAATTTAAACCCGCCGGGAGCGAATGACGCTCCTGGTCCGGAGGTGGGAACAAAATCGTTAGTAAAACAGGTCGGTCGCGAAAAAGCGCGGGATTTGACCGGGTCACGAGGAGAACCAGATGATGTTCGATCAGGAAGAAATCACGCAGCTTACTAGCGCTGCGGTGTTTGGACGAAAGCAGAAAGCAACGGGGAAGAACGGCATTGCCGTCAGTTCGCACCCGATCGTTTCGCATGTTGCGACCAATGTGTTGAAGGACGGGGGCAATGCGGTGGACGCCGCGCTCGCCGCGTCGCTTGCGCAGACGGTTGTCGAGCCGCACATGACGACAGCCTTCGGTGTGCTGAGCATGATGCATTACGAAAAGGCGACCGGCGCGACGCAGTATGTCAACGGTTCGATGAACGCGCCTCTCGCCGGGCTGCCGGGGTTTTCAGCAGCTGACATAGAGAACGGACGCAGCGTTGCGGTTCCGGGCTTTTGGGCGGCGTGGGAAGCGTCGCGCGAGCGCTATGGAAGCAAGTCACGCGAAGAATTGTCGGCGCCGGCGATCGAACTCGCCCGCAACGGCTTTCCGATCTATCCGTTTCTCTATGGCCTGATGTTTGAAAAGGCCGAAAAGATTGGCATGAGTGAAGAGGGGCGGAGCATCTATTTCCGCGACAATTGCTTGCGCAATCCCGGCGAGCAACTGGTCAACCACGCACTGGCCGACACGCTGGAGCGGATGGCGGCGGACGGCGTAGACTACTTCTATCGTTCGTCTTTTACAGAGAAGGTGGTCGAGACGGTCAAGCGCGCCGGCGGCGTTTTGACTATGGAGGATTTCGACCGATACGATGTGCGCTGGATGGAACCTGCATGGGGAACCTATCGCGACTACAAGATCGCCGGTTCGCCGCCGCCAGACAATGGCGGAACTCATCTCATCGAAATTCTCAATCTGGTTGAGCATATTCCGCTGAAGGAGTGGGGCATGCCAACCGAAAGCGCGGACTCTATGTATTGGCTGTCGCGATTCTGTCTAGAGGTGTTCGCAGAGGGCGCGGGCCAGGGCGATCCGAAGAGTTGGCCGTTGCCGTTGGAGACAATTCTCTCCAAGGAATATGCGGCAACGCGCTTTGAGTTGATGCAAATGCGTGATCCCAAGACTCCGGGCGCAGCGCCTTATCCCGGCTCGGATCACCTGACGGTCGTCGACCGTGACGGCAACATTGCAACGGTTTTGCATTCCGTTATGTCTAATGCCTGGTCAAACGGCTTGATCGTCGACGGCATGAATTTGTGGGCCGGCGGCGTGCACTTTTTCCGAAACATGCCCAAACCCGGCGATCGTGGCACATGCTATGTCGCGCCGCATATCATTTTTGATGCTGAAGATCGGCCCGTGCTCGCGGCGGGATCGCCAAGCGTCAGCTTGATCCAGAACTGCATAACCAATGCGCTCAATATTCTGGATTTCGGCATGGACATTGAAACCTCGGTGCACCAGCCGCGTATCGGCGGGCCGACTTACGGCCCCGACAGTCTGGCGCCGGACGCCTTCACCTTGGAAGCCGACTGCGGCACGCCGGACATGCATCAAGAAGTCAGGAAGCGCGGCATCAAAATCGAATTGGTCAATCCGTGGAACTATCATCACGGCACCTATGAGGGCGTGCATATCTCCCCGGACGGGCTCGCTAGCGCCTGCGCCGACCCGCGCCGCACAGGTGCGGCAGTCGCGAATTGAAAGGATTCTGATCCTTTCTCATCGATCGACGGTTCGCATAAGAAATTACGCCGCGGAATCGTAAAAGCGTCGTACAAGGAGAAATATCTTGCAAACGTCCTCTAAACTGACCGAACTCGCTGACCGTTTTTGGGCTTTCCAGTGCGAGGAGTCGCCGATCAGCGCGATCTCCGCAGGTTTGCCTACACAAGCCGCGCAATTGATGCGAGAGGCGCCCGCCGACCACGAACGACGGGCCGCATGGGCGCGCTCGGCCCTTGAAGAATTGGCTGCGATTGATTCTGTCTCGCCTCGGAGTTCAGGACCGCGCAACCTACCAGCTTCTAGAATTCGAATTCCGGCTCCTAACCGAGATGGTGGAAAGCGGTGCGCATCTTCGGCCGGCATTGTTCCCTTTGGGGCCGGAGTTTACGCTGATCTACTGGGCGAATTCTACCGCGCTCGCTACTGTCGATGACGCGCAACTCTATTTGCGGCGGCTCGCCGCGATTCCGGCGTCATTTGCAACTGTTCACGAAAGTCTGGCGAAAGGCCTGGAAGCCGGCATGTCGTACCCGCGCCTTGTCGTCGAGCGCGCCATTGAGCAGGTTCGAGGTCAGATGGGAGCGCCGATTGAGGACAACGCCTTTTTCGGTCCCTTCGCCAAAATCGCGAAGCGGGGCGGCAAGATGACTGATCTGGTTGATGCAGGAAGGGCGTTAATCGAAAATGAAATGAAGCCGGCGTTTCTTGATTACGCCGACTATCTTGAGACTGCGATATTGCCAGCCGCGCGAGACAGCTTAGGCTGTACTAACGATGTTGATGGCGAGCGGCACTACAATTTCCATATTGCTTCGTACACCACTCTCGATTTGCCGGCTGCGGAGATACACGCCCTTGGCCTGTCTGAGGTCGAGCGTGTTAAAGAAGAAATGCTAGACGTTGCGAAAGACGCCGGTTTCCCTGGCGATCTCGAAGGCTTTCGCCGTCACTTGCAAACTGACAACCATCAATTCGCTGAAAGCGCGGAAGCGTTGCGCGAGCAGATCGAAGTCCTGTCAAAACGCATCGAGGCGCGGATACCGGAATTTTTCGGACGTACGCCGCGCACCACCTATGGCGTCAGCAGCATACCCGTGGCCATCGCCGACAAGATGCCGCCGGCATATGCACAGCCCAACCCTGCCGACGGCAGCGCCGCAGGCGTTCACTGGATCACCTCAATTCCCGGCAAATGTCCGCGCTACATGCACCTGCCTCTCGCGCTGCATGAAGCATGGCCCGGACATTTGATGCACTTGGCGCTGATTCAGGAGATGGATCAGCTTCCCGATTTCCGCCGCTTCGGCGCTCTGAAATATACCGCCTGTCTCGAAGGCTGGGCGCTCTACTGCGAAGCTTTGGGCGAGGATATGGGGTTCTACGACACGCCGGAAAAACGCTATGGCCGTCTGGAGATGGAAATGTGGCGCGCGGTGCGGCTTGTGCTTGACACCGGCATCCATGCTGAGGGGTGGACACGAGAACAGGCGCTCGCCTTTTTCCAGGATAATATGGCCATGCCGCTCGAAACGCTGACCTCCGAGGTTGATCGCTATATTGGCATGCCGGGCCAGGCGCTCGCCTATCAGCTTGGCAATCTCAAATTCCGCGAACTTCGCGCGCGCGCGGAAGTAATGCTTGGCGAGGATTTTAGCATTCGTGAATTCCATGACACGCTGATGGCGGCGGGCGCGGTGACGCTCCCGGTGCTTGAACTATTGATCGACGACTGGATTGCAGGCAAGAAAAACGCAGACGCAGCATAAAAGCGAGACCGCCATGATATTCGACCCCTCAATAGGCGTAGCGGGAAAGTCTTGGGGTGGTGACGAGCTTAACCAATGGCGATCTCTTCAGTCACGCCAGCGAAGCTATAACAAAGAGATCGTTTCGCGCATCGACGCGCTTAGCGATCGCTTTGAAAAGTTGGCCTATGGCCGGATCGAATATGCAGGCGATGCATACGCTGTTTATGCGTTGCGCAGCTGTGAGATGAACCCTGCGCTTCCGACTGCTTTTGTGACCGGGGGCGTGCATGGTTACGAAACCAGCGGCGTATTGGGCGCGCTTGCTTTTCTGAATGAATGCGCAGACGCCTACGTGGGCAGGGTCAACTTGCTTGTTGCCCCCTGTGTCAGCCCTTGGGCGTATGAGCGCATCAACCGATGGAATTACGATGCTGTCGATCCGAATCGAAATTTCCGGCTTGGAGGGCCGCTTGAGGCGACCTCATTGATGGAACTCGCGCGCACCGTCGCAAGCGACTATCTCCTTCATATCGACCTCCATGAAACGACAGATAGCGACGAAACCGAGTTCAGGCCCGCCTTGAGTTCCCGCGACGGCGTTGTCTTTAAGGAAGGTGTTATACCGGACGGGTTTTATTTGGTGGCTGACAGCGAGGATCGGCAGCTTGCGTTTCAGCAGGCTATCATTTCTGCGGTGGAAAAGGTGACTCATATCGCTCCGCCGGATGAGACGGGGGAGATCATCGGATCGCCCGTCATCGCGCATGGCGTCATCGAGTACCCCTTGACCGAGCTTGCGCTTTGCACCTCAATCACAAATGCGCGTTTCAAGACAACGACTGAGGTTTATCCGGACAGCCCGCGCACGACGCCTGAAGAGTGCGTTCGCGCGCAAATGACGGCAGTGTGTGCAGCCTTGGATTTCGCCCTGGAATTTTGACAAGGAACCGTCATGAGCTTGGCGCAGGAGACGGCGGCGACGCTGCAACAAATTCTCGGCGATCGATTTACCACCTCGCGCGGCGTTTGCGCTGAACACGGAACGGACATCTCGCATTTTGACCCTCAGCCGCCGGATGCGGTTGTGTTTCCGGAAACGGCGGAAGAAGTTCAGGCTATCGTCAAGGCCTGTGCGGCGACGGCGACGGCGGTCGTGCCATATGGGGCCGGAACATCATTAGAAGGCAATATTCATGCATTGAAAGGCGGCGTGAGCATCGACCTGTCGCGCATGGACAAGATCTTGTCGGTTAACCAGGAAGACCTCGATGTGGTTGTCCAGCCGGGCGTCAAGCGTGTGCGGCTCAATGAATATCTTCGCGACACGGGGCTGTTCTTTCCAATCGATCCGGGGGCGGACGCAACGCTGGGCGGCATGGCTTCGACCAGAGCGTCGGGCACCAATGCAGTGCGCTACGGCACGATGAAGGAAAATGTCTTAAGCCTTGAGGTTGTTACCCCTTCGGGCGAGATCGTCCGCACCGCCAAACGCGCGCGCAAATCCTCGGCGGGCTATGATCTGACCCGGCTATTTGTCGGTTCGGAAGGAACGCTTGGCGTGATTACGGAACTGACGCTGAAACTTTACGGCATTCCGGAGAAAATCCTTTCGGCGGTCTGCGCGTTCAATAATTTTGAAGGCGCAATCCGGTCGGTGATTGAGGCGATCCAGATCGGCGTGCCGTTAGCGCGGATTGAGTTTCTTGATGAAGATACGATCAAGGCGGTCAACCATGTCTCCAAACTGGGGCTTGCGGAAAAGCCGACCCTGTTCCTTGAGTTTCACGGAACCGAGAAATCCGTCAGCGAGCAAGTCGATCTCGCCAAGGAAATCATGACCGGCAATGGCGGCGAGAACTTCAAATGGGCGGAAAAGCCTGAGGAGCGTTCGGCGCTATGGCGGTCGCGCCATGAGGCGGCGCTGTCTATTTCCGCTTACGCTGTTGGGACGCGCCAGTGGTGGACAGATGTTTGCGTGCCGATTTCGCGATTGGCGGACTGCATTCTCGCCACCAAGGAAGACATCAAAAAGACAGGGCTCTTTGCTCCGATCCTCGGCCATGTGGGCGACGGGAATTTTCATCTCGGCATTTGCGCCAAGGATGGCGACGAAGAAGAATTCAAAAAGGCTGATGCGCTACACCACCGCCTCGTTGAGCGCGCTCTTGCCATGGATGGCACCTGCACGGGAGAGCACGGCATTGGCCGCGGCAAGATCCGATATCTCGAACAGGAGCTGGGCGCCGCCGTGCCCCTAATGCGCAGCATCAAGCAGGCGCTCGATCCGCAAAACATCATGAACCCCGGAAAAATTCTTGAAACGACAGGCTGACGAGCGGGGGCGTATCTCCTTTTAACTCGCCAGCAATCAGCTTTGTCATTGCGAAAAGGCGCGGCATCATTCGTCCTCAATAAAGGGCTGAAAGCTGTCAAATCGGAAATTTGACGCCCTGGGCGAGCGGCAGCGTGCGACCGTAATTGATCGCATTGGTCTGGCGCCGCATATAGGCTTTCCAGCTATCGGATCCGCTTTCGCGTCCGCCGCCCGTTTCCTTTTCGCCGCCAAAGGCGCCGCCGATCTCCGCGCCGGAAGTGCCCATATTTACATTTGCGATACCGCAATCAGATCCTGCTGCGGAAAGGAAGTGTTCAACCTCGCGAATATCAGTGGCGAAGATCGACGAAGACAAGCCCTGCGGCACGTCATTCTGTAGTGCAATCGCTTCATCGAGCGTTTGGTAACGCAGCACATAGAGGATCGGCGCAAAGGTCTCGTCGCGAACGCACGAAGCCTGCTCGTTCATCTCAATTATCGCGGGACGGGCGTAGAAGGAGTTTCCGCCATTCACGTCGACGCGGCCGCCGCCATGTACACGTCCGCCGGCATCACGCGCCGCGTCGATTGCGCGCTCCATTGCTGCGAAAGAGTCGGCGTCGATCAGCGGGCCAACGAGAGTGCTCTCATTTCGAGGGTCCCCAACTGCGATATTTTCAAAAACTGCGCTTAGTTTGGGGACGAGTTTATCATAGAGGGAATCGTGAACCAGGAGCCGGCGAAGCGTTGTGCATCGTTGTCCAGCGGTTCCCATAGCGCCGAATGCGACCGCGCGCAGCGTCAGCTCGAGATCAGCCGATGGCGTGACAATCGAGGCGTTGTTGCCGCCAAGTTCAAGGATTGTTTTGCCGAACCGGCGCGCAACGCGTTCTCCGACAATTCGTCCCATGCGCGTCGACCCGGTGGCCGAAATCAATGGTATGCGTGCATCGTCAGCCAACATTTCGCCGATGTCGCGCCCGCCGACGACTAGCGTCGCCAATCCGTCCGGCGCTTCGTCGCCAAATGCTTTGCAGGCGCGTGCGGTAAGCGCGCTGACCGCAAGCGCGGTGAGGGGCGCTTTTTCGGACGGCTTCCAGATCACGCTGTCCCCGCAAATGAAGGCAAGTGCGGCGTTCCAACTCCACACCGCGACAGGGAAGTTGAAGGCGGAGATCACCCCGACTGGGCCGATCGGGTGCCATTGTTCCGTTATGCGATGGTCGGGACGCTCAGAGGGCAGACAAAGTCCTTGAAGTTGACGCGAGAGGCCGACTGCGAAATCACATATATCAATCATCTCCTGAACTTCGCCAAGTCCTTCGGAAAGAATTTTACCGACCTCGATCGAAACCAGCCTGCCGAGATCATCTTTGGCCCGCCGCAATTCCTCTCCGAGAAGGCGAACGAATTCGCCGCGACGCGGCGCCGGAATTTGACGCCAGGCGCGGAACGCCTGTTCAGCTTTTGCGACCTTCTTATCGAGTTCTGCAGCACTGGTTTCGTGCACTTTAGCGATTGCTTCGCCAGTGATCGGCGATATGACGGTCAGCGTTCCGCCATCTATTTGCGCGGCGTTAACACCGAGGTTGGCGATTAGCGCGCGTGTTTCGGTCGCGAGGTCTTTTTTCATGAGCTTATCCTTTAAGATGCCGATATCGAAATTGCGTCAAAAACGTCCGGCGGTAATGTGAGCGATTTGTGCGCCAGCTTCGTAGTAGGCGCCTTTAAGGGTGCGGAGGGACATTTCTCGAATCGGGGTCAGCGGAAGGGCAAGATCGCCCAAATCAACTTCACCCAGCGCGACGCGCGCGAGATCGCGGCCGAAGGTCGTGCCAGGCGCGATACCGCGGCCATTATAAGAACTAATCGACACAATGCCGTCGCCCAGTTCATGAAGGAGCGGCAAGGCGTTGCCGGTCATGCCAATAGTTCCGTACCAGCCATATTCGAAGTCGATCCCGCCAAGCGCTGGAAATAGCCGGGCGAGTTTGCGCCGCGCCCAGTCGGCATGCACGCGGGCGCCGCCATTTCGAAGCGCCCCGATGCTGCCGAAGATCAGCCGGCCGCTTGCATCAAGGCGGAAGGAGGAGAGAATTGTTTTTGTATCCCACGCGCCTTGGCGGCCGGGGAGGATGCGGTCCCTAAGTTTTGCCGCAAGCGGTGCGGTCGCAAGGTTGAAATAGGGGAGGGGCGCCTGTTCATGTTTAAGCGCGCTCCATGGGCCCGTCGAATAAGCGTCCGTGGCGACGATTACGCGCTGCGCCGTTACGGCGCCGCCAGGCGTCGCGATCTCGCCAGGCGCCGCCGAGATCTTCACAGCTTAACGCCGGGGATCGTGCATGGATTCTGGCGCCGTTACGTATCGCCGCCGCCGCTAAACCCCGAACATAGGCGAGGGGTTGGATTGTTCCCGCACGCCGATCAAGCAGCACCGCTGGGAACGCATCGCTACCTGTGAGCCGCGCCGCATCGTCGCCTTCAATCAGCTCCACACTGACGCCTCGTCGGCGCCATTGCCGTCCGCGTTCCGTAAGCGCTTTTACGCCTTTTCGCTTCACCGCGCAGTGGAGCGTCCCAGTGCGCACTGCTTCGCAGTCGATGTCATGTTGGACGATAAGGTCGAAAACCAGCTGGGGAGCCTTCGACAGTTGCGCCAGCAGTTGCTCGCCGCGCGCTTCGCCTATAGTAGCCGGCACTTCGTCCGGCATAGTCCACAGGCCGGCGTTGACCAGGCCGACATTGCGCCCGGCGCCGCCGAACCCGATTTCGCATGCTTCTATGACGACAGGCTTGGCGCCCGCTAAGGCGAGGTGCAGCGCCGCTGAACAACCGGCGTATCCGGCGCCAATGACTGCAACCTCGGCTTCGATCGAGCCGTATAGGGCGGGCGTAGCCGGAGCCGCAGGGGCCGAGGCTTCCCACAAGCCGTGACTGTTTTTGTCGCCAAGCATTCCAATTCGCACTTCTGCTCATCAAATCATGCGCAAATGGAATGTTGCGGCGGAAAAGATTTTGGTGCAAACGAGGTTTTTGAAACAGTTAGTTCCAAAGTGGAATGATATGGGCGTCCCGCGCCGTTTTTATCCTCCGACCTCTCTGCTCTGCGCTTTCGAGGCAGCGGCGCGAACCCTCAGCTTTACTGCCGCGGCGCATGAGCTCAATCTCACCCAAAGCGCGGTCAGCCGCCAGATCTGCGCGCTGGAAAAGATGCTGGGCGCAGAGTTATTCCATCGCGAAAAGCAAAAGGTTCGCCTTACTCTTGCGGGGGCGGCCTATGCGCGCGACATACGCGAGGCGTTGACGCGCATATCAAGCGCTACGCTCGGGTTTCGTGCAAATCCGGTCGGCGGCACGCTCCATCTTGCGGTGTTGCCGTTGTTCGCCGCGCGTTGGCTGGCGCCGCGCTTGCCGTCTTTTAAAGCCGCCCATCCGGATATAACGGTCAATCTCACCACGCGGCTAAGCCCGTTTGACTTTCGCGCTGATACTGTTGATGCGGCGATCCACTATGGATTGAACGAATGGCCGGGCGCCGAGGTCGTTTCGCTGATGGGGGAAACTGTGTCGCCGGTCTGTGCGCCAGGTCTCAAGGCGCAGCTCACTCCGTCGACGCCAGCCGACCTTGCCGCCGCGCCTTTATTACATCTGACGAGCAGACCCGATGCATGGGAGCGCTGGTTCGCAGCAATGAAAATAGACCACGGCGAGTTGCACGGCATGTTGCTCGATCAATTCACGCTCAGCCTCGAAGCGGCGCGCGCCGGGCTCGGCATCGCTTTGCTGCCGACATTTCTCGTCGAGCCGGAGCTGGAGCGGGGAGATCTGGTCGAGTTTCTTGACGCTCCATTGACCTGCATTGAGTCGTATTATTTCGTTTGGCCTGGGACTCACGAAGATCACCCGCCGCTGAATGCTTTCCGCCGCTGGATTTTGTCGGAAGCGCAACGAAGTTAGGCGCGCTTCGGGATCGGGCGGCGCCAAGCGCAGTTCTGCAAGATGCGCACAATAGTCCTGCTCGCAAACTTTATCGAAGGTATTTTTGGTGACAGGAAAGCGCGCACGGCATCGGAAAAATCCGCCGCTTAGGCTGTAAAAAGTCCCGAGGCAAAAACGCTAAGTTATCAAAATATAGCGCGCCATAAGCAGTAGAACTGCGAATTGGCGGGTGGGGATAAGGCATTGTTAAGGTGGGGGAAAATTGTGTTACGTCCCTATTGTTACGTATGGGATGATTTATCGACTATGGATCCGAGTGACTCAAATAACGCTCACGTAGGGAAACGACTTTGCGCGGTCAGACTTTTCTCTATGCGATGACGATGAAGAGAGGTTGGCGTCCAGTCGTGGATCGTCACGGTGGGTTGACGTCGGCGTTTTTCTGGAAAAGTCTTGCCGCTGATGATCAGTTCTTCTCGGTTGGGAAGGTGTAACCCTCCGGAGGGGCGGCATGTCGGAAGAGAGTCTCGATGCCTGGTTTATGAGGGCCGTGTTGCCTCATGAAGCAGCGTTGGAGCGGTTTTTACGGCGCAATTGGCGCGATCTCTCGGAGATCCAGGATCTACGGCAGGAGACTTTTACCAGAGTTTATGCCGCTGCGAGAAAAGAGCGGCCCAAATCTCCGAAGGCCTTTATTTTCAGCACTGCTCGCAATTTGGTGATCGACCGTGTGCGAAAATCCCGCGTTGTTTCCATAGACACGGGGCTGGATTTGGAGGCGTTGCACGTCTTCATAGATGAACCTTTGCAGGATGAGCGGGTGTCTGCGCGTCAGGAATTGCGATTATTGCAGGCCGCGCTCGACGATTTGCCGCCGCGTTGTCGCAATGTCGTTGTGCTCAGAAAGGTATATGGACTCTCGCAGCGCGACACAGCGATGCAACTCGGGATCGCGGAGTGCACTGTTGAGAAACATGTGAGCAAAGGGGTTCGCCGGCTGTCGGAGGCGTTATTTGGGGCGGCGACAAGCGAAAAATCGCCCTTTGAGTTTCGCTTGAAGGGGGAGGAGATGAAATGACATTAGCGGAGGAGCCGATTCCGAAAGAAACTGCCGCTGAAGTCGAGCGGGCGGCGGCGGATTGGTTGGCGTGGCTTGATCGTCGTCATAACGGCGTCGATGCCGACAAGCTGGCCTTTTATGCCCATGAAAACCCCACGTTTGGCGAATGGCTTTGTGCTTCGCTATCGCACCGCGTGGCGCTGTTGCGGTTAATCGCCGGCTGGTCCGAGGCGGACCGCCTCGCGGCGCTCAGCTCGTCGAACATGGAGCGTCCGCGCCGCCGTCGGTGGAGTATGGCAACTTATGGCGCAAGCATCGCAGCGACGTTCTTGCTCGTGGTTGCCGGCTTTGCGATCCACGGCCGCGTCGCCGCGCCATCTCCGGTGTACCAGACATATGTAGGCGGATACGAGACAGTCGCGATGCCGGACGGCAGCCGCGTTGAACTCAACACTGATACGACCCTTACGGCGAATGTGACTGAAGAAAAGCGGTCGGTGGTGTTGACCAAGGGGGAGGCGTATTTCGAAATAGCCCATGACGACGCCAAGCCCTTTGTCGTCTATGCGGGCGAACAACAGGTGACGGTGCTGGGCACACGGTTTTCAGTGCGACGCACTGGCGCGGGCATTGAAGTGGCGGTGACCGAAGGGCGTGTCCGCGTTTCCAACCGCGCCGATGATGCTGCGCAACCGTCGACTGTATTGAATGGCGGACAGATAGCACGTTCGGATAATGGCGGCGTGCTGGTCGTTTATAAGGCGCCGGAGGAAGTCGAGAGAACGCTGTCCTGGCGAAAAGGGTTTCTGGTTTTTGATCAGACGCCGCTGTCCGTGGCTGTAAGTGAGTTTAACCGGTACAATGTTGTTCAGCTTGAAATCACAGACCCGAATATCGCAGAAATCCGTGTTGGCGGCAGCTTTCGGGTGAATAATGTAGAGGCATTCTCCCGCCTCCTTTCTGAGGCCTTTTCTTTGAATTTGCGCCGCGAAGGCGACCGCATCATAATTTATTCGTAATCCGGGTGCCGGATAATTGGGAGAGCTTCGTCTTAATTCTGTGAACGAGCCAGTATGCGAGGGTGCATACGCGGCGTCTGTTACAGGGGATACGAAGTCAATGAACAAGGTAATCAGGGTAAGGCAGGCGGCGGCGACCGCCGGCGTAAGTCTACTTGCAATTGTTATGGCTGCGGGGGCGCAGGCGCAGACGACTACGCCTGGTCATGTGAAGCAATTTGATATTCCGGCCGGCGACATGGTCGTCGCGCTACGCTCCTATATTACGCAATCGGATCAGGAACTGCTTTACGTCGAAGATCAGATTCGCGGCGAGCAAGCCCGGGCTGTTTCCGGCGCCTATTCCGCCGATGAAGCCTTGGGCGCGCTATTGAGCGAATCCGCATTGGTGGCGCGTCGCGACCCATCCGGCGCAATCATGTTGATTGCTGACAACGCTGTGTCGGCCGCAGGTGCGCAAGGGCCGAACGTGTCAGGGCAGGCGGCGCCAACGGTTGTTGAGACTGAAATTGAGGAACAGACAGGCGCCGGGCGAGAACTCAGCAATGGGTCCGAGGACGACGGTTCCGATGTCATCGTTGTTACCGGCACGCGCCTGCAACAATTCGCACCCACGTCGCAGATCACGGTGATTACCCGCGAGGAAATGGAGCTGCGCAATCTTCAAACCGCCGAGGATGCCCTTTCTATTCTTTTGCAAAATAACTCGGCGGTCGGCTCCTCAACGCCGGGCAATGACAGCACCACGGGTAGCGGCTTTAATAACTTTAACCAAAGCGCCTCTGCTGATCTGCGCGGGCTTGGCTCTGGCTCGACCCTGATGCTGCTCAATGGAAGCCCCATCACAGCGAGTGCGCTGGCGCAGGGCGGTGCAAATTTTGCAGATATCGCCGGTTTGCCGTCGTCCGCGATTGAGCGCATCGAGGTGTTCAACGACAGCGCATCGGCTGTGTATGGCACGGACGCTATTGGCGGCGTTGTCAACATCATCACGCGCACCAGTTATGACGGGCTGCAGGCGAGCGTTAATTTCAACGGCAATGGCGTTGGCGGCGATAGTCTTCAGACGTCGTTGTTTGGTGGCGTTAGCGGTGATCGCTGGAACATTCTGGGCAGCTTTTCCTATCTGACCAGCGATGCAACGAGCTATGTGGATCTCGGGCGCACAAACCGGGATTACACGGCGCTGGGAGGAGGGGATTATCGCAATAATCTAGCGCAGCCGGGGCGATTTCAAAGCATTGCAGGCTCGCTTCCCGGGATTGGCGGCACTTTTGCGACTGTGCTTCCGGGCGCGCGCGATACGCTCACTCTGGGCGACCTTCAGCCCGGTGCGGTGCCAGACGACTTTGAAGACGGACAATTCACCGGCGAATCCGATGTGTACTCAGCCTTCCTCCACGCAGGAGCCGAACTCTCGGAAACCATAAACTTCTCGCTCGACGTTCTGGCGTCGAAACGCGAGGTGAATACAGATTCCGGACCGCATTCGCTGGGTTTCACGATAACCAGTCCGTCGTCGGCGCCATTTCTTTCGGCGGCGTTTCCTGGGCCTTTGTCCGCAAGTTATGTTTACGAGTTTGAAAATGAATCGGCGGCGGGCCTTTTGCCGAATGTGACACGGGAGAGCAATACCGAAAAATTGGCGATCAGCGCCAACCTTTCCGGAGAGGCGCCTTTCCTGCCGAGCTGGAAATGGAGCCTTACCGGTTTTTACTCGAGCGACAAGGCGTCGCTTGATCGGTACACGTTTGAACAGGCGCTCCGAACCGGCGCGCTCGCTGGCGCCATCAACATCATCGGAGACGGGCTGAATGCCGACCCTGTCGCCTTTGCGGTTCTTGAGCTGAATGATTCTGAGAGTCAACGATTCCAAGACCAGCCTTCGGATGCTCTCGGGTCACATGCAGGGCGATCTCTTCAGTTTGCCCGGCGGCGCTGTCGTCGGTCTCGTTGGCGGGGAGTTTCGGGAAGACCGCGCCGCGGCGGTGGGCACGAATATACAGGGCATCGGCACTAACCAGGACCTTGTGGGAACGGCGTCGCGCAAGACAACGTCTGTCTTTGGCGAACTTGCTTTTCCCATTATTGGCGAAGGCTACGCCATTCCCGGATTTCAGGAGCTCTTACTGACGGGCGCCGTGCGATATGCGCATTCCTCTGATGTCAGCGATGCAACTGTTTATCGTATTGGTCTCGGCTGGACTGTTGTTCAAGGCATGAAAGTGACGGCTTCTCACGGCACCTCGTTCCGGGCGCCGAGCGTCTTCGACCTCAGCGAACCACTCAGCGGCATCAACACACCGACTCCGGATTTCGGCTGCCCGCAAGCGCTTGCGGGAGGGCCGCCTTGTTTCGGGCTGACGCAAAACAACTTTGGCGGCAACGCCGATCTTGAACCTGAAAAGGGCGAAAGCTGGGCCGTTGGCGTGGAAATCAAGCCTGTATTCGCGCCTGGCCTGAGATTTGGCGCCGAAATGCAAAACATCGATTTCACCGGCCGTATTATCGATCCGCTTGGCGAGTTCGGGCTGGAATTTACAACGGCGAATACGGCGTTGTTCCCGGGCATCATAGTGCGGGACGGAGCAGGCCTGCTCATGTCGTTGAACGCGATTCCGATTAATCTCGCACAAACCCAAAGCCGGGCTTACGATGTGTTTGCTGACTATAATTTCGCAACCGGTATGGGAAGGGTGCTGCTGTCTTATGACGGAACTTATCAGGCGCGGTTGAACGAAACCATTTTGCCAGGGACGCCGGCGTTAGCGCTAGCGGGTACGAGCTATCGCGGACCGTATTGGCGTCATCGGGCGAGTATGAGTTTCAGTCCGGCCGTGTTGCCTAACGCCACGCTGACATTGGATATTAATCACCTGCCTGGATACCGCCATTTCGTCGGCGCGCGTGGTCGCGACACGTCGACTGGCTCTACAACTGTGCAGCAAGTTGATTCATTTACGATGTTTGACCTGTTCGTCTCATATCGTCTCGACCAGACGTATGATCCGTTCACGGGTGGTTGGCGCATTTTTGCAGGTGTCAATAATGTGTTCGACGAAAAGACCCCGTTTCTGGATACGACGCTCGGTTTCGACGTTCTGAATGGCAACCCTTTCGGGCGAAGGTTTTCACTTTCTGTATCCAAAGACTTTTAAACGCCTCACAAATTCTCTCCAGCGCCGGAAATGATCCGGTGCTGTAGGGCTGGAGTTTTCCGCCTGACACGGCCGCAATACCCGAGGAAATTACATGATGATGTCTGTGCGTTACGTGATGCTGTTCGCATTTTGCGCCGCTTGTTCTTTTGCGGCGGCGCCGGTCTGGGCTCAGCCTGGCAAGCCGCCTTCCAGATCAGGCGGGGCGTCTTGTCAGCCTTTTCCTTCCCAAAAAGGCGGCAAGAACGGACCTGATGCTGAAAGTCCAGGTCCTCTCTTGCTGGCCGACGCAACGAATGGTCTGACGCGCACTGACGGTTTGTTCCCGCTTTATGAAAACCCGAAAAACGGTGATCTCTTTATGGAGATCAGCGGCGCCCAAATGAACGACGATAAGTCTTTTATCTATCACATGCAGGTAATACAGGGGACGGTCATTATGGGCGCCGTTCCGACTGTCTATCATCCAACAAAAATGTTGAAACTGAGTTCGGCACTTCGAAAAGATCGAGATAGAACAAAAGAATACGAATTTCTATGTTGACCCTGAGAGCCCGCTCGCGCGTGCGGCGGAAGACGGCATTAGCGACGGGCTGTTGGTTTCCACAAAAATCCTCGCTCAAGATGATGCGGGCGATGACGCGCGCTATTTGATATGCGCAAACGAGGTTTTTAAAAGCGAAGCGCTTGCATCTGTAACGCCGCGCCGGGGGTCGGCGACTGGCGAGCCCGGCGTCCCGGCGAAATACAGTGTGGGCAATGTCGATGCATCCAAATCAAAGATTATCGATCATCGCAATTACCCAAAAAACACAGACGTGCGCGTCGAATACGTATTATCCCATCCCGACAGTGAACGGTTTTCAGTAGGCGCGAATGCAGCGTTGCTCGCGGATCCGCGCAACGTTTCGCTGCAAGTGAGCCATACCCTGATTGAGGCGCCGGATAATAACGGTTTTGCGCCGCGCCGCGCGGATTTCCGCGTTGGCTATTTTGGGCCCAAGCGGGAAGACCTCTCAACCCTGAGCGCAACGCCATATCATGACTTCATTTCACGCTGGGACTTGAGGAAGAAGCATCCAGAACAGGCCGTTTCGGAACCTGTGGAGCCGATTACCTGGTGGATCAGTAACTCAACGCCAGTTGAATATCGCGATGAGGTCGAGCGTGGTGTTCTTGTTTGGAACAAAGCGCTGGAGCGTGTCGGTTTCCGCAACGCCATCATTGTGCGCCAGCAACCTGACGATGCGGAATGGGATGCCGGGGACCTGCGTTACAATACGCTTTATTTTGCATCCGGCCCCAGAGTTCCATTTCTTGGATACGGGCCCTCTCTTGTTGATCCACGGACGGGACAGATACTTGGCGCTGACATTGCCCTTGAGTTTGGGATTGTGAGAAACGGCGATCGTTACGCGCGGTCTTTTGGGGCGGGCGATGAGGCGTTTGGCGGTTCATTGATTGACGGAATGTTTTCGTTTGAAAATGCCGAGAAATGCCAAATGGGTGCTTTCATGCAGGCGCAGTCCGCGGTGACGCGCGCCATTTTGAGCTCGCGCGGTGTTTCCGAGGAGAAGCGCCAGCAGGTCATTGACCAGCTTATGGTTTCCGTTGTCATTCATGAGGTCGGTCATACACTGGGATTGACCCACAATATGAAAGCTTCGAGCTCGGTTTCGCTAGATACGCTTAAGGAGCCAGACGGCCTGATCACAGGCTCGATCATGGACTATTTGCCGGCGAATTTTATGCCGACCAATGGCGTTCGCAAACAATATTATCAAACCGAACTTGGTCCTTATGATTATTGGGCGATCGAGTTCGGTTATCTTCCCTCGCTTGATGAACCGGCGGCGGAAGCGGAGCGCGTGCGGACTCTTCTCGCCCAATCAACTGATCCAGCGCTCGCCTTCGGCAACGATGCGGAAGTCGTGCAATATAATCTCGGCGTCGATCCACGCACACTACTTTACGATATGTCGAGCGACCTTATTGGTTGGGCGTCATTGCAGGCGGAGAATATTGATGCGGCGATTGCAAGGCTGGAAGCAACGCACACGAACAGCGACGAGATTTTTCAGGATCTTCGAGATACTCTGAATTCATTGCTGTCGAGCCGGCGACAACTGGTCACCACAGTCGCAATGGTTGTTGGCGGCGCGCATATGGAAGTGGCGACCACGAAACAACTGAATGAGAGTGGAAAGACCCCGTTCGAGCCTGTTTCCCGGGAAGAGCAGGCGCGTGCTGTCGATCTGATTGTCAAGCTTGTGTATGCGCCCGGCGCTTATGACGCGCTGTCGCCCTCTTTGTTGAAACATGCGCAATATGTCCGGCGCGGATTCGATTATGGCGCGCCAGGACGGGGCGAGCCGCTGTCAGTGCTGGATGCCGTCGCTTCGGAGCGGGAATTTCTTCTTTCGTATTTGGTGTCGCCTTTGCGCCTGAACAGGTTGAGCGCCCATGAGGCGCTGGGCGGCGAATACACATCGCACGAACTTCTCGATACGCTTACGGATGCGATTTTCGGAAAGTCGTGTTTTTCAAAGCCGGATCCCATTCTACGTGCAGGGCAGGCCAGCTATCTTGAAAAATTAATTCAGATTGCATCTGATAGTGCTTATGACGACAACGCCAAAGCGGCGGCCGAGGTAAGTCTATCGAAGGTTTCCGGACGCATCTCGGGTTTGTGCAATGTTGTAGTCGGTAGCGAAATCGCCGGTCACCGAAATCATTTACGTCGAAAAATGACAGCGCATTAGGAGCGGTCAGGGACAAAACCCATAACGGAAAACCGATCAGAAGCGAGCTCTTTGCGCTGTTCGTCACCGGGCAGTATCTGTCCGTGTCGTCGGCAGTCGGCTTCATCGCTGTCTTCGGCGTCGCTATGCTGAACGGCATCGTGCTTGTCAATTTCATCAGCGAACAACGTGAACCCGGCTTTGACGTGCGCGACGCCGTTCCGCGCGCCACCGAACTGCGCTTGCGGCCGGAACGTCGCAATCATGTTTGGGGTTGTGATATTGTCATGGATTGCACCTATGATGGAAAGCCTTTCCGCATGCTGTGCGTGATTGATGAGTTCAGGCGTGAATGCCTGGCGACCCGCGTTGGACGTCGCCTCAACGCCAGGATTATTCTGGAAATTCTCGCCGATCTCTTCCTCAAGCACGGGCCGCCGCAAAATATTCGCAGCGATAATGATCCTGAGTTCATTGCGACTGCGCTTCGTGAATGGTTTGGCCGACTTGGCGTCAAAACCTTGTTCATCGAGCCCGGCAGCCATGGGAGAACGGCTATTGCGAGAGCTTCAACTTCAAGCTCAGAGACGAGCTGCTGGCGCGGGAGATCTTCTACACGATGAACGAAGCAAAAACCCTGATCAATGGTGGCGGGCGCACTTTAACACGTTTCGTTCGCACTCATCGCGCGGCTATAAACCATCTTCGCCGAAAGCCATCTTGCCATGGCTGTTCGTGCCGTCTTACGTTCAGAGCGTGGCGGCATGAACGCCGCCCCAGAACCCGCAGAGTCGAACAAATGGCTCGGATCACCTCGATGGGTCAGGCCACGTTTATGTCGATGTTGAAAATGATCTCAAAGAGCTTCGAACCAAGTGGCATGGTGCGCAAAACGAAAGCAAGCCAATACGAATAATCATGATCGCTATAATGTATGCTTTCGGGCTGCCATTCTTTGTGTGGAACGTGCCCAAAAATATCATCGCCAACGTAATATCATTATGGCCGTGGAGTTAGCGGCGTGGTTAAAAACTGGAACACAGGTGTAAACCGCCTGTAAACGGTCCAAGTCGGGCCACTCTAAGTCATTGAAAAAATGGCGCACCCGTGAGGATTCGAACCTCAGACCCCCAGATTCGTAGTCTGGTGCTCTATCCAGCTGAGCTACGGGTGCGTATCGCGTCATATGGCGGCGCGAGGCGCGGGTTTAACCCCAACGCGGTGAGAATTGCAAGCGCCCTGGCGGGGCGGAGTGATGCTTTCCCGTGATTTCGCCGATTTTCTGTATTTCGGCCGCGTCGCTGGCAGGGGAGGCTTGTGAACTGGCCCATGGCGGTGCGGGCGTGCGGCTGCGGCGAAAGGCGCCCTCATTGCGCCCCGTATCCGCATGACGGCGCAAGGAATGGGGTCGAAAGCCGGCTCGGGCTCGCGTAAGAAGGGCGGGTGAACAGTGAGCAACTGAAAGCGGGGCGCGGCGATGAATAGCGGTATGAAACGGGTTTTCAGGTCGGGCGCGGCGGCGCGTTTGATGGTGCTGGCGGCAGTCTTCGCGGCCGGCTGCAGCCGCGAAACGGCGGAAGTGCAAGAAGCGCAGGCGCCCGCCGAGCAACACTGGTTTATTGCCGCCGCGAATCCCTATGCGGCGGAAGCCGGCGCGGAAATCCTCAAAAAAGGCGGCTCGGCGGTGGACGCCGCAATCGCGACGCAGACCGTGCTGGGGCTTGTGGAGCCGCAATCTTCCGGCCTTGGCGGCGGCGCCTTCCTGATTCATTACGACGCCGGGTCTGACACGCTTGAAACCTATAATGGGCGCGAAACTGCACCCGCCTCGGCGACGCCGGACCGCTTTTTGAAGGATGACGGCACGCCGATGAATTTTTACGACGCAGTGGTCGGCGGCCTGTCTGTGGGCGTGCCGGGCGCGGTGCGGATGCTTGAGCTTGCGCATCAAGAGCATGGCAAGCTTGCCTGGGCTGAAGATTTTGACGCGGCGATTTCACTGGCCGAAGAGGGGTTTAACGTGTCCCCGCGGCTCAATGGATTGCTGGAGCGCATTCCGCGCCTGAAACAATTGCCCGCCGCCGCCGCCTATTTCTATGCGGAAGACGGCGCGCCATGGCCGGTCGGGCATGTGCTGAAGAACCCAGCCTATGCACAGACGCTGAAAGCCGTCGCCAATGGCGGCGCTGACGCGTTCTATGAAGGGCCGATCGCCGAGGAGATTGTAGCGGCAGTGAATGGCGCGCCACAGCCCGGCGGCATGACGCTGGAAGATATGAAAGCCTATCGGGCGGTGAAGCTGGATCCCGTATGCGGCGACTACCGTGCTTATCAGGTTTGTTCGATGGCGCCGCCAAGTTCAGGCGGCGTGACGCTGCTGCAGATCCTGTCCATGCTGCAGGATTTTGACATGGCGGGCGCCGGCTCCGGATCGATCGAGGCGTTGCATTTGATTTTCGAGACGTCGCGGCTCGCCTATGCGGATCGCAACGAATATCTCGCCGACAATGAGCAATTGTCCGATGACGGTCTGTCGCCGGAAGCGGTGATCGCGGGGCTGTTGAACCCCGCCTATCTTAAGGCGCGTTCGGCGCTTATCGATGCCGCGAAGGCGGCGGAATCAGTAGAGGCTGGCGATCCTTCCGCTTTTGACCTTGCGGAAGGGGCGGGCCAGTGGAAGCGCTATGGCGCCGACGCATCGCCGGAACCGCCTTCGACCAGTCACTTTGTCATTGTCGATGGCGACGGCAATGTGGTGTCCATGACGACGACGGTTGAGTTCGCCTTTGGCAGTCATCTGATGGCGGCGGGCATGGTGCTGAACAATCAGCTCACTGATTTTTCGTTCCTGCCGGTGCGCGATGGCAAGCCGGTGGCGAATGCGGTGGCGCCGGGCAAGCGTCCGCGCAGCTCCATGTCGCCTGCCATTGTGTTCGATAAGGATGGCGCCGTTTGGGCTGCTGCGGGCTCGCCGGGCGGGCCGGCGATTATCGGCTATGTGGCCAAAACACTGATCGCGATGATCGACTGGAACATGTCGACGCAGGAAGCGGTGGACCTGCCCAACGCGGTGTATCCGCGCGGCGCGCCGATGCTGGAAGCCGGCGGCTTTGATACACAGGTCATCGAAGGGCTGAAGGCGATGGGGCATCCGGTGGAAACGCGAGATCTCAATAGCGGCGTCCACGCCTTCAAGCGGTTGCCGGACGGGACCTTCGAAGGCGGCGCCGATCCTCGCCGCGAAGGCGTTTGGCTCACCGGCGTGGTGGAAGCGGATTAGCGCCTAGCTGGCGTGGGGGAGGCGGACGCGGAAAGCCGCGCCCGTGTCATCACTCTTCACCAGCGTGATCGCGCCGCCATGGGCGCGGGTGATTTCAGCCGCGATGGCGACGCCGAGGCCGGAACCACCGGGCTTTTGCGAGCCCTTGAATGGTTCGAAGAGATCGGCCTTGGCGTGTTCAGGCAATCCGGGGCCGGTATCCGCGATGGTGATCAGCAATTCCCGGCCTTCAATAACGGCGTCGATGGTCACCTTGCCGAATTCGGCGGTCTCGGATCCGTCTGCATTCTCGGTCATCGCTTCCATGGCGTTGCGCACGAGGTTGAACAGCGTCCGGTAAAGTTGCGTGCGGTCGGCGACGATGGAAAGATCTTCAGGCGCATTATTTTCCGCGACAATGCCCATCGCTGCTGTGTCTTCGAAGACTTCTTCAACAAGCTCATGCAGGACAAAGGGCGATTTATCGAGTAGGCGGGATTCCATCCGGCCATAGGTTAGCGTGTCGCGACTAAGCGCGATGGCGCGATCAAGCGCCGAGATCAGGCGCGGCGCCAGTTTCCGGACGCTTGGGTCGTCTGATTTCGACAGCCGGTCAGACATCAATTGCGCAGAGGCGAGAATGTTGCGCAAATCATGGCTGATCTTCGATATGCCTGCGCCGAGCGCGGCGAGGCGGCGGCGTTCGCCCAGCAGGCCGCGTACGCTGGATTCCATGGCGGCGAGACTTTGTTCCGCCGCGCCGATTTCGTCCTTGCGTCCTGACGGCGTCAACACGCCATGTGCGTTTTCCGGATCGGCGTCAAAGGCGGTGATATTGGCGGTCAATCGTTTCACCGGATGCACGATCATCCGGTTGAGCGCCCAATAGACAAGCCCGGCGGTCAGAGTGGAGATCACCAGCGACAGTTTTAAAATATTCGCCGCATAGGCATGCAGATCGTTTCGCAAGGCTTTCTGCGACACGATGATGTCGACCGTTTGTCCAGGAACGAATTTCGGCGCTCCGGTCGCCTGAATCAAATGATCGCCGCTTGAGAACATTGTTCCCCATGCGTTGGTGATGAGGGTCAGCGAGTTCTCCTCAATAAGATCGACGGACAACATGTTCGGCGCGCCATGCGGATTGATTTCCGGCGCGAGAATCAGCATGCGCATGTCATCGCTATTGATTGTAACGCCAAGAATGTTCGCTGTGCTGAATAGCTGACGCACCAGGGTTTCATCGAGCGCGATTTCTCGCGGCCCCTCAAGCGCCAGGCTGGCGAGATAGGCTTCTTCAAATCGCAAATTGAACCAGTCCAGGCGCTGTTTCGCGACAGACGGAACGAGCACAACCAGTTCCGCCACGAAAACGAAAACGATCGTCAGCAAAAGCAGCTTGGTTGAGAGTGATCGTTTTGCAATAGCGGCGGACATAGGACTCTGTGGGATGCGGGCTCTAGTCGAACATGGAGAGGATAGAAATAAGCATTCGGGTCCGCGGCGAAAAGAGCGTATCTGAATACCATGCGCCCGCGGCGCGTTTGCTGGCTTCGCTACGGGTCGGATAGGGCGCGATCATATCAGTGAAGGCGCGGATTTTAAGCCCTGCGGAGATTGCGAGAGTCAGCGGCTGGAGCAGGTCTCCGGCCCCGGGTCCGACAATGCCTGCGCCCAATATGCGGCCCTTTTTGTCGGTGACGACTTTGACCAGCCCTTCGGTGTCGCGTTCAGCTTCGGCGCGGTCATTTTGAGCAAATGGCCAGCGGACGACTTTGATATTTCTGTCTTGTTCGCGCGCCTGGCTTTCCGTGAGGCCGATCTGGGCAAGCTCCGGGTCGCAATAAGTTACATGTGGAGCGAGATGCTCATTATTGCTCGAAGGCATTTTGAACAGCATGTTGCGGACGACGACAGAGGCGTGATAGCCCGCCACATGCGTGAACTGCCGACCGCCGGCGACATCGCCAACCGCATAGATGCGTTTATTGGTCGTGCGCAGCCGGTTATCCGTCTTGATCCCCTTATCGGAATAGTCGACGCCCGCCGCTTCGAGATTCAAACCGTCCACGGTGGCTTTGCGGCCGACGGCAACCAAGAGATGCGAGCCTTCAATCGCGCGTGCGCCGATTGAAACGCTGACGCCTTTTTCAGTTTTTGAAATCTTTTCCGCTTTTGCGTCATCAACAATTTCAACGCCTTCCTTGACGAGACGCGCGCGCGCAATTTCGACAAGTTCTGGATCATCCCGGCCCAGAATTTTACCGCCCTCGATGATGGTGACGTCCGATCCGAGGCGGCGATGGGCCTGCGCCATTTCAACGCCGATCGGTCCGCCGCCAATGATGATCAGATGATCGGGGCGCGTGCGGTTTTCGAAGATCGTTTCATTGGTGAAATAGGAAACGTCCGCGAGGCCCGGTATGGGCGGGACAAAGGGCTTTGACCCCGTCGCGATGACGAAATGTTTTGCTGCGACGGTTTGCTCGCCGGCTTTCACTTCGCGCGGACCGGTAAAGGAGGCATGCGCGCGCAAGACGGTGACGCCGAGACCTTCGAAACGTTCCTGACTGTCGATGGGCGCTATCGTGTCGATGACCCCGTGCACATGATCCATGACCGCGGCGAAATCGATCTGCGGCTCTACATTCGCAATGCCGAATTTCGCCGCATTGCGCATGTCTTCGGCGCGAGCGGCGGCGGCGATCAGCGCCTTTGACGGGACGCATCCGGTATTCAGGCAATCGCCGCCCATCGCGCCTTCTTCGATCAGGACGACCTTGCGGCCCAGCATGGCGGCGCCTGCGGCTACGGACAGGCCGCCCGATCCCGCGCCGATAATGCAAATATCCGCTTTGATTGTTTGCGACATGCTTATGGCGTCTCCGGCGCGGCTTTGCGTTTCAGAAAGACCGGGATCAGCGCCAGAACGATGAGGCCGATAATCGGCGTGATGGTTTCCGGCTTCAACAAAACGCCGGAAAGGGAAATGTCTTCACCCGCATCAAAGGCGGCGCCCGCTGCTGCGCCGATGCTCGCATAGACGAAGGAGCCGGGAATGATTCCGAAAAACGTGCCCACGAGAAAATTACGCAGCGAAACGCCCATCAGACCCGCCGCGATATTCACCGCCCAGAATGGGAATACCGGCGCCAGCCGCAGCACGAACATGTAGGACAGCTCACCCTGGCGAAATCCTTCTTCCATGCGTTTGGCGAACCCGCCGGCGCGTTTGCTCAGCATGTCTCCGAGCGCCGTGCGCGCCGCGAGGAAAATGAGCGTCGCGCCAATCGTGGCGGCGACGACAATAAGCGGCGTTCCTGGCCACAGGCCGAACAGAAAGCCGCCAAAGATCGTGAGGATGCTCGCCCCCGGAAATGAGATCGCGACCGCCGCTGCGTAGACACCCAGAAATATCGCCATGGCGCGCAGCGGGTCCGCCTCGACCCAGGCGCGCAGGGCCTCGCGATTGTCTCGCAGCGTGTCCAGGGTGAAATAGCGCTGAAGCCCGAGGGAGAAAAAAGCGATGAGCGCAATCGCGATGATGGCGAGCGGCAGAGCGCGTTTTAGGAGGCTGGGGGAGGCTTGGGGCATTGCTTACCTGAAGAGGAGGGACGAATCTTGGGTTGGCCATAGGGAATCAGCGGCCGGGGGACTATAGACTGGCGCAGCGCCGGTCGCGGCCTTTTCTAGCGAAGGCCGGCCCGAATTGCGCTCACGATGTCCTGGTTAACGGTCACAAGGCCGCGAAGTCTCCGCTATGGGGCGAAATCGGTGAATTCGGCCTCGAAGCCGCTGGAATCCGGCTCCTGTAGTGTTGACGCCGGGCTTTGGCCGGTTTATTCCCCCGCCTCTTGTTTGACTGTCGAATGGGCGGCGCGCGCCGCGATTCCACCCCGTCTTGAGGACTGAACGATGAAACGCACTTTTCAACCGAGCCGGCTGAAGCGCAAGCGCCGCCACGGCTTCCGCGCGCGCAAAGCGACCAAGGGCGGCCAAAAAGTGCTGGCCTCGCGCCGCGCCAAGGGCCGCAAGCGGCTCTCCGCCTAACTCTGGCGGAAGAATCACAACCAAATCAATCGGCTAGCGCTTCCAGCGCAGCTATTCCCATGGGCGTTATCAAAAAGCGCTCGGATTTCCTGGCGATGCGCGGGGCGGAAAAAGCCCATGCGCCGTCATTTCTGATGCTTGTTCGGGACAATCCGGAAAACCAGTCCATGTCCCGTCTCGGCCTGACAGTTACGAAAAAGCTGGGCGGGGCGGTGGTCCGCAACCGCATTCGCCGGCGCCTGCGGGCGGCCGCGCGGGAAGTTTTTCCTGACCATGCCGCCGCAGGGCGCGATTATGTGCTAATAGCGCGAATGGCGGCGTATGATCGCAATTTCAATGCGCTGCTTGACGATATGAAGCGCGCCCTTTTAAGGCTCTCGCACAACACTACATAGCAACGACAGGCGTGGGGCGCGGGCCTTCGCGCGGTTTCAGCAATTCATCGGGATTTTTCATGGACCGCAATTTGATCTTGGCGATCGTCCTCTCCATGGGCGTGTTTTTGGTCTGGGACCAATTCGTAATCGGCCCGCAGCAGCAGGCCCAGCAGGCGGCTCGCCAGGCGCAGGCTGAACAGGCCGAGAAAGCCGCGGAGCAGGGTGTTTCCGACGCCTCAATTGGCGGCGGGTTGATTGGCGGCGAGGCGCAGCTTTCCGTTGAGGAGGCGCTAGCGCAGAACACGGCGCGGGTGCCGATCAAAACCGCGACGCTGCAAGGATCGATCAATCTGAAGGGCGGCCGCCTCGACGATCTGGTGCTGCTTCAATATCACGAGACGATCGACGATGAGAGCCCGGCGATCCGTCTGCTGAGCCCGGAAGAAACAACCCATGGGCATTTCGTTCAGCAAGGCTGGGCGGCGGGGCGCGATAATGGCGCGCGCGCCTTATGGGCCGCACCGGAAGGCGCGGTGCTGACAACGACCACGCCGGTGACGCTGACCCGCGAATCCAATGGGCTGGTCTTTGAAAAGACTTTCGCCATTGATGAAAAATACATGTTCACCGTCACTCAGAAAGTGACGAACAATAATGGCGAAACAGTTTCATTGCAGGCCTTTGCCACCGTCACCCAACGGAACATTCCCGAAGACTACCGCAACTTCATGATCCTGCATGAAGGCCCGCTTGGCGTGATCGGCAAAGAACTTTTTGAGCGCAAATACAACAAGCTGAAAAAGAACAAGAAAGCGAAGATCGAAGAATCCGGCGTTGGCGGCTGGGTCGGCATCACCAACAAGAACTGGCTCGCTGCGGTCGTTCCGCCGGCGGATCAGGAAATCAACGCGCTGCTCACCAATCGCGGCACGACAGAAAGCCCGATCTTCGAGGCGTTCTACGCAACGCCGGCGCTTACCCTGGCGCCGGGCGAGAGCGATGTGTTTCAGTCCTATATTTTCGGCGGGCCGAAAGACGTCGATCTATTGCAGTCATATGAAGCACAGCCGGAAGATGGCGGGCTCGGTGTTTATGATTTCGACAAGGCGGTTGATTGGGGACACCTTTTCTTCCTGACCCGTCCTATTTTCTACACGCTCAACTTTTTCGGCGACAAGATTGGCAATTTCGGCGTCGCTATCTTGCTGCTGACATTGGTGATCAAGCTGATTTTGTTCCCGCTGGCGAACAAAGGCTATGAGTCGATGTCGAAAATGAAAAAGCTGCAGCCGGAAATTAAAAAACTGCAGGAGCGTTACACCGACGACAAGATGAAGCTGCAGCAGGAGATGATGGCGCTCTACAAGAAGGAGAAGATGAATCCCCTTGCGGGCTGCCTGCCGATGTTGTTGCAGATGCCAATCTTCTACGCGCTTTACAAAACGCTGTTCGTCACGATTGAGCTGCGTCACCAGCCATTCCTCTATATTCAGGATTTGTCGGCGCAGGACCCGACAACGATTTTCAACCTTTTCGGTCTGTTGCCCTTTGACCCGACCGCGCTGCCGCTGATCGGCGCGTTTTTGGGGATTGGTTTCCTGCCATTGCTGATGGGCGTCGCCATGTGGTTCCAGACCAAGCTGAACCCGCCGCCGGCTGATCCGGTGCAGGCGCAGATTTTTGGCCTGATGCCGTTCGTCTTTGTCTTTATCTTTGCACCCTTCGCGGCGGGTCTGGTGCTCTACTGGTTCTGGAACACCACGCTCGGCATTTTGCAGCAATGGTACATCATGAAGAAAAACGGCGTGAAGGTTGAGCTGGGCGAGCGATTGAAACTGCCCTGGGCCAAAAAGGCCGAAGACGGCGCCGCGAAGTGACGTCGCCTGACGAGTTTTCACCGGAAGAAATTGAGGCTGGGCGTTTGCTTTTCGCGCGCCCGGCCGTCTTCATGTTGGGTGTTGTCGATCTCGACAGCCTGCCGGAAGAGGGCCCGTCCGAGATTGCCTTCGCCGGCCGCTCCAATGTGGGCAAGTCGACGCTTTTGAATGCGCTGGTCGGACAGAACGGCCTCGCGCGCGCGTCGAACACGCCGGGCCGCACGCGGGAGCTCAACTATTTCGACATTGAAGGCCAGCTCCGCCTCGTTGACTTGCCCGGCTATGGCTATGCCAAAGCGCCGCGCAAGGATGTGGAGCGGTGGACGGCGTTGACCAAGGACTTCCTGCGCGGGCGGTCCGTGTTGCGCCGGGTGTGCCTGCTGGTCGATTCCCGTCATGGGTTGAAGCCGACGGATCTTGAGATCATGGGCCTGCTCGACGAGACGGCGGTGAACTACCAGATCATCCTGACCAAAGCGGACAAGATCAAACCGACGGCGCTTGCGCATGTTGTCGGTGAAACCGAAAAACAGATCGTCCGGCGTCCCGCCGCGCACCCCATCGTGCGCGCCACCTCCGCAGAAAAAGGCGATGGCATCGATCTGTTGCGGGCGGATTTGGCGGCGCTTTCCCTGCGCTGACGCACTCGGTAAGGTTTTGTTAACCTTCATCGGTGCGATCTAGGCTTATGGCCAAGGCTTCTTCCAATGCAGAAATGACGCTCGCAAACTGGCGCGATGCATTTGAGCGGCATCTGAAATCGGAAAAGCGCGCAAGCGCCTATACGCTGCGCAACTATAGCGCGACGCTGGAACGGTTCGATGGTTTTCTGCGCGGCTATCTCGGCGGGACTGTGACGCTGGATCAACTCGCGGCGCTGGAGACGAAAGACTTCCGCGCGTTCCTCGCTGAGAGACGAAACGAGGGGCTTGCGCCGCCATCGATCAAGCTGGAACTCTCCGCAATCAAAACGTTCTACAAATTCCTGCGCAAGCGTGCGGATATCGACAATGACGCCATCGCCATCATGCGCGGACCAAAGGCGAAAGAGCGCCTGCCGCGCCCGGTGAACGAAGCTGACGCGCATGCGCTGATCGATGCGGCGCAGACGATGAAGACCACATCTAAAAAGCAGAACTGGGAGCAGGCGCGTGACGCCGCGCTGATGACGCTGCTTTACGGATGCGGCCTGCGCATTTCCGAGGCCTTGTCGTTGCGCTGGGGCGAGGCTCCGCTGGAAGACGCGCTGCGCATCAAGGGCAAGGGTGCGAAGACAAGGCTTGTGCCGGTCGTGCCGGCCGCGCGCGAAGCGATCGACGCCTATGCCGCTTTATGCCCCTATGGCGGGGAGGCGGGCGATCCACTGTTCTTTTCCACCCGCGGCAAGCCCTTAAGCGCGACGCTTGCGCAACGCACCATGGCGAAGCTTCGCGTGGCGCTCGGGCTGCCGGATTCCGCCACGCCCCATGCGTTGCGCCACGCCTTCGCGACGCACCTTTTATCGGCGGGCGGGGATCTGCGCGCGATCCAGGAATTGCTGGGCCATTCCTCGCTTGCGGCGACGCAGCGCTATACCAAGATCGATCGCGACAGTCTCTTGCGCGCTTTCGACAAGGCGCATCCGCGCGCTTAGATAGCGTTAAACGCCGAACTTCGCCTTGTAGGTTTTCACGTCACGCTTCAGCTCCGGCAACAGGAAGTAGAGCGCGATGATGTTCGGGATGCACATGCCGAACAGCATGGAGTCGATGAAGTTGATGATCGACGATAGCGACACGGCGGCGCCGGTGGACAGAACGAAACACAGCGACAGCTTGAACAGCACATCGACTTTCTTGGTGTCGCCGAAAAGGTAAGCGGCCGCCTGCGCCCCGTAAAACGCCCAGCTGACGAGGGTCGTGAAGGCGAAAAGCACAGAGGCGACCAGCAGGATATAGGGGAACCAGCTGAATGCGCTTTCATAGGCGGCCGAGGTGATTTCGATTCCGACGACATTCTCGCCATAAAGAAAGGGTTCATAAGCGCCGGTGACGATAACGACGAGCGCGGTGATGGTGCACACCACGATCGTGTCGATGAAGGGTTCGAGCAACGCCACATAACCTTCGGTCAAAGGTTCATTGGTTTTCACCGCAGAGTGCGCGATCGCCGCCGAGCCGACGCCAGCTTCGTTGGAATAGGTGGCGCGGCGAATGCCGTTGATCAGCGCGCCGACAAATCCGCCGCCCGCCGCATCCAGACCGAAGGCGCTTTCGAAAATGGTGCGGAAAGCGTCGGGTATCGCGGAAAAGTTCATGGCGAGAATGACCAGACCAGCGCTAAGATATACTGCGCCCATCAGCGGCACGAGGATGCCGGTCACCTTGCCAATGCGTTTGATGCCGCCAAGAATAACAATCGCAACGCCCGTCGCCATGACGATTCCGAAAAGGACGGGAATTTTCAGCCCTGTGACATTGGCGAACTGCGCATGGGACTGGTTCACCTGAAAGATGCTGATCGACGCGCCAATGGCCATGATCGCAAAGAAAATCGCCGCCGCTTTGCCGAGTGTTTTCATGCCAAGCCGGCGGAATACTTCCTCGATGTAGTACATTGGCCCGCCAAGCGTCGAACCGTCAGGGCGCACCTTGCGGTATTTCACAGCGAGCGCGCATTCGGCGAATTTCGACGACATGCCGAAAAAGCCGGCGACCACCATCCAGAACACGGCGCCGGGCCCGCCTATCGCGATGGCGACCGGCACGGAGGCGATATTGCCAAGCCCGACCGTGCCCGAAAGGGCGGAGCTTAGTGCTTGCCAATGCGATATCTCGCCATGGGCGCCTTGCTGGTCGTGGGGATTGAGCACCAGGCTCCAGGCATGGCGGAAGCCGCGCAGGTTAATGAAGCCGAGCGAGAAGGTGAGAATAATCGCCGCTGTCATCAGCCAGATGACGACCAAGGGCAGCGACACGCCGGCGATATCGACAGAATAGAAGATGATCGATGAAACGAAATCGCTGACCGGGGTCAGCGCATTGTCAATGCGCTCGGCTAGGCTGGGGGCGTCGGCCATGGTTTAATCCGTATATCTACCATTGAATCATAGGGGCTTCGGGAAAGAAATCCACTCCCACCGCGCATCCCCGCGCAAGCGGGGATCCAGCCGATCAGGAACTGCGTCGGTTGCCTGGCTATCGCTGGCTATCTGGATTCCCGCCTTCGCGGGAAAGAGCGGATGGAAAGGTCATGCCTTTAAAGGCCGGCTAGCGCATGCTCAAGGTCGCGTTGAAGGTCGCCGAAATCTTCGACGCCCACGGACAGACGCACCAGGGAATCGTCGAGCCCCATCTCCTTGCGCCGCTCCGGCGGGATAGAGGCGTGAGTCATGATGCCCGGATGCTCGATCAGGCTTTCAACGCCGCCGAGCGATTCAGCGAGGGTGAAGAGCTCCACACGCTCGAGGAATGTTTTCGCCGCATCGAGGCCGCCTTTGACAAAAATCGTGACCATGCCGCCATAGGCGTCCATCTGGCGTTTGGCGACGGCGTGGCCGGGATGCGATTTGAGCCCCGGATAGGTGACGCGATCAATGGCGGGGTGGGCTTCCAGCCATTCGGCCAGCGCCAGCGCATTCGATGATGAGCGTTCAAGCCGCAGCGCCAGTGTTTTCAATCCGCGCAGGGCGAGGAAGGAATCGAATGGGCCCTGAATGGCGCCGACCGAGTTTTGCAGGAAGGCGATGCGCTCGCCTAACTCCTTGTCATTGACCACAAGCACGCCGCCAATGACATCGGAATGTCCGCCGAGATATTTCGTCGCCGAATGCATGACAATATCTGCGCCGAAATCGAGCGGACGCTGACAATAGGGCGAAGCGAAAGTGTTGTCGCAGCCGACAACGATCCCATGCTTCTTTGCGATCTTTGCAATCGCTTCAATGTCGACAATTTTCAGCAAGGGATTGGTGGGCGTCTCCAGCCAGACAAGTTTCGTGTCCGGCGTAATCGCGGCTTCGAATTTTTTCGGATCGGTGAGGTCAACATAGGTGAATGACAAATTCGCGGATGTGCGACGCACCTTTTCGAACAGTCGAAACGTGCCGCCATAAACATCGTCCATGGCGATGATGTTCGACCCGGCAGGGAAGAGTTCGAGCATGGTGGAGATCGCCGCCATGCCGGAGGCGAATGCAAATCCGCGCGCGCCGTTTTCAAGGTCGGCGATGCAGCGCTCATAGGCGTGGCGTGTCGGGTTGGCGCCGCGCGCATAGACAAAGCCCTTATGCACGCCGGGGCTTTCCTGGGCGTAGGTCGAGGTCTGGTAAATCGGCTGCATCACTGCGCCGGTGGTCGGGTCATGTTCCTGGCCGGCGTGAATGACGCGGGTGGCGAAAGCGGGGCGGTTTTTTCCGTCGTGTTTCATGAAATGCCTCTGGCTGGAATTTGTCCAAGGCATACAGCTTCAACACGGCCATTTCCACACCCCTCAGCGGCGGACAGCATCAGGAAAAACGGGCCCGTATCCACTTTAGCGCGCCGTCTTCCAGCTTCTTGAACTTTGGCGCCTGGTCCAGTGGAGCGACAAGCAAGGGGGCGTCCTTTTTCAGGTATCGCTTGATGCGGTGATATAGGCGCGAGCGCGTTTCGTTGCTCTCGACGAAGTACAAGCCATCACTTAGCCGTTTATGGCGGGTTTCCTGCGCGAAACCATCCATGTCGGCGCCTGCGGCGTCAAAATAGGTCAAATATACCGTCATTCGCATCACTCTCCGCAGAGAAAACGCATGGACGGCGCTTCAGTTCCACAATGCTGCGACTGGGGCGGCGAGGGAGCGCCGCCCCGGCCGGCCCGGCAACGGTTTAGCCGTGCTGGACCGTGATCTTCTTCGTTCTCGCTTCGAGTTCCGGCGGCTTCGGCAGGACGAGTTTCAACACGCCATTTTTGAATTTCGCTTCAATCGCATCGGGGTCCACATCAAAGGGCAGCGACATGGAACGCTGGAAGGATGCGTAAGAGCGCCGCGAGACGCCTTCTTTTTCTTCCTCATCCTTGCGTTCGCCGCGAATGGTGAGGAGGTTGTCGTGAAGTTCGACATCAATGTCGTCTTCGGCTACGCCCGGAAGTTCTGCGTCAACGACAAGCGACTTACCCTTGTCCTTGACGTCAATATGGATGGCGCGGGCGCCGTTTTTTCCGCCTTCTGCAAACAGCGACGGCGCTCCGAAATCGGAAAAGAAGTCGTCAAAGAGCCGGTTCATCTCCCGATGCAGTTGGAAGAACGGCGCGCCGTTCGCCTCATCCGCCAGGGCGGGGGCGTTCCGGTTGCGATTAAAGACGCTGGGGGCTTTGAACATAACATTGTCTCCTTTGGGTCTCGGTTGAGGTCAAAGTCAAAAATGAAACACCAAAGGAAAGCGCCAATCGGACGCTTCCCATTGACGGACGAGAGATAGGTTAAGTGCGCCTGTCTTCAAGTCCGGTCAGGATGCGCGCGAAAAAATTTTATTTATTGACGCAGCTCAAATTGCTGCGCGCTTCAGGCGGACAAGCGCTTCGTCCAGCGCCTGCAAAAACCGTGACCGGTCGGCCTTTTGAAAAGGCGCTGGCCCGCCCATCGTGCTTTCGGCGCCGGCGCGCAAATCCGCCATCAACGCGCGGGCGGCGAGGGCGCCGCCGATGGAGTCCTTTGTGAACGGATCGCCTTTCGGGCCCAGCACGACGGCGTCTTTGAGCAGGCAGCGTTCGGCGAGCAATATGTCGGCGGTGATGACCACGGCGCAAGGATGGGCGTGCTCCGCGACATAGTCGTCAGCGGCGTCGTAGTGATCATTGACGGTGACGCGTTTGATGAGCTCGTGTCGCGGAATGCGGATCGGCGCATTGGCGATGACCGTCACCGGCGTCTCATGACGGAAGGCGACTTTGTAGACTTCTTCCTTCACCGGGCAGGCGTCGGCGTCGACAAGAATTTCAATTTTCTCTTCACTTGTCATAAGCATCTTACCTGCGTCAGCATTGTGCGTTTTTCCTCCCCCGCCTGCGGGGGAGGTGTCCGCGAAGCGGGCGGAGGGGGTGGTTTCTATACCGTCGAAAGCCCCATCCCCGGCCCCGCGCGCGAACGAGCGCTTATTATCATAAGCCGCCTTCGCGGCTGGGCCGGGACTTCCCCCGTAAACGGGGGAAGAAGGCGCCACCCGACTATTTTAACAATTCGGCCTGAACGTCCTTGGACCAGCCGACATAAACCTGCGTTGGGCCGTTTTCGATGATTGGGCGTTTGATTAGGGTCGGATGCGCCGCCATCAGGGCCAGCGCTTTTTTCTCCGTGACGCCGTCTTTGTCCGCGTCATCAAGGCCGCGCCAGGTCGTGGATGATTTGTTGAGCAGCTTTTCCCAGCCGGCCGAAGTCGCCCATTTCGCGATCTGTGCTTTCGTCACGCCGTCGGCGCGCACATCGTGGAATTCGGGCGCCTTGCCCGCCGCTTCCAGCGCTTTGCGCGCTTTCTTGCAGGTATCGCAGTTTTTAAGGCCGTAAAGGATCATGTTCAATCAGTTTGCTTAAGGTGTGTAAGTGCGTGTATGAGTTCGCTAAACCCTTTATCATAACTCCTTCGAAAATCGGCGTATTTAATATCTGAGATGATATTTGGTAATGTCACTTCTTCAATGAGTAGGGGGAATATTTTTGTTTCTGAACCAGACAAAACCCTAGCTAGAGAAGACTGCCATTCTCTCTTAACCCAAGGAGAGTTGATCGAAGCTTTTGAAAGAAAGATCAATAGTGCATCAGCGGTTCCGGATGCTTGATCGATTTTATCAACAATAGAATCTCCAACTTTGATCTCAAATTCATCTATCCAAGTATCGTACCCAGCAGCGGATAAGTCAGCTTGCACATTTCGGACAAACGGTTTGTCCAGTGAAGCATGGCACAAAAATAAAGTTAAACCACCGGCGTTTTCATATCGTATAGCCATGTCACGATCACGAATTTCATGAGAAACATACAACAATTCTATTACCAAATCTGATAACTCATCACTATCGACCGGTTCAACACCGTAAGAAGACTTCATTATTAAGTTTTGAAGATCGTTCCACCTTTGCATCAAATCTTTCATGCTTGCTGGCTTAAGAAATTGATGAGGGATGCGGTAAGATCCTTTTGAAAGTAAGTAGTTGCCAAAAGTAACTATCTCACAATGGGTGCCAAGCTCAGTTATATTTTCGCCTGTATCACCATCCTTATGCTTATATTCTTCCCAAGATATGCCGGCCTCCTCAAACCAGTCGAGTTCGAAATCATTAAGGTCGGATTTTTGAAAATAATCACCATTATCATTGTAGCAAATGCGCCCAATAAATGGTCCAGCCGTAACGAGCAATGATTGGCATGGTAATAGCCCTTTATCATTTAGGTCTCGTTGTTGGATTGCCATCAAGCCACCTGAAGCCGCAGATAATTCAACAAATCTGTCCGGGTGATCAGTCCCTCGAATTTCCCGTCATGCAGCACAACGGCCACATGACCCTTGGCGAAGATCGGCAGCAGCGACTGCATGTCCTGCTTCGCTTCAACGGTCTCTACGCGATAGGTCATGGCCGATTTCACCGGGTCTTTGAACTTGTCGCGATTGCGCACCACCGCGAACAGCAAGTCTTCTTCGTCGAGCAAGCCGGAGACGACGCCCTCATCGTCGAGCACCGGCAATTGCGAGATGTCGTAGAGTTTCATCTTTCCGTAAGCCTGCATCAGCGTGTCGTCGGGCTTGACGGTGACAGTCGCGCGTTCGGAATGGCGCCGGGTGATGAGGTCGGTGAGGTCGCCCTTGGGCTGGCGTTTCAGGAAGCCCTGATCATACATCCAATAGTCGTTGAACATCTTGGAAAGATATTTGTCGCCGCGATCGCAGACAAAGGCGACGACGCGCTTCATCTCTCTCTGCTCGCGGCAATATTTCAAGGCAGCGGCGAGGATCGTGCCTGACGAAGAGCCCGCGAGAATGCCTTCTTTTTTCAGCAAATCGCGCGCCGCCTCGAAACTCTCCTTGTCGGTGATCTCATAGGCTTTCTTGATATGCGAAAGATCGGCGATGTCGGGAATGAAGTCTTCGCCGATGCCTTCCACCAGCCAGGAGCCGACTTCGTTTGGCGGCGCGCCCTTGTTCACAAGGTCGGTCAGGATCGAGCCTTTGGGGTCCGCGAGAATGACATCGGTTTTCGGCGAGTGCTCTTTGAAGAAATGCGACAGGCCGGTGATCGTGCCCGCTGAACCAACGCCGGCGACAATGGCGTCCACATCGCCGTCAAGCTGGCCGAGAATCTCCGGACCCGTTGTATCTTCATGAGCTTTCGGGTTCGCGGGATTGGAGAACTGGTTGACATAAAAGGCGCCGGTTTCTTCGGCGATGCGCGCGGCCATGTCCTGGTAATAATCAGGATGTCCCTTGCCCACATCGGAGCGGGTGAGGCGCACATCGGCGCCGAGCGCCTTCAGGTGAAAGATTTTTTCCTGCGCCATCTTATCGGGCACAACGATGATCGTCTTATAGCCCTTTTGCGCGGCGACGAGGGCGAGGGCGAGACCGGTATTGCCGGCGGTCGCTTCGATGATCGTGCCGCCGGGCTTCAACTTGCCCTCGCGCTCAGCGGCCTCGATCATGGCGACGCCGATGCGGTCTTTGATCGAGCCGCCGGGATTGGAGGATTCGAGTTTCAAAAACAGCTCGCAAGGGCCGGTGTCGAGCGCCGAGACCTTCACCATGGGCGTCTTGCCAATGCCCTCAAGAACGCTGTCATAGACTGGGCCGAAGGGAGTTTCGCGCATGGGAGGAATCCTCAATTTCTTGTAAGCGCGGCTTACCCTAAAGCGCAGCCGCCCCGCAAGGCGAGGGATTATCTGGCGCCGGAACGCTTCAAATCGCGGATGAAAAAGCGCGCAGGGTGAAGCGCTTGCAGGATTGTGCTGTCCACGGGCGCGCCGGAAAGTTCTGCGGCGAGGAGCGCTGCGGCGTAAGGCGCGGTGACGAGCCCGCGCGAGCCAAGCCCGGTCAGGGCGAATAGGCGGGGCCGCATCACGCCGCGCGGATAGTCATGTGGCTTGCCGGTTCGAAGGCCGTCATAGGCGCCGCTGTAAATACCCCAGTCAGGCAGAGGCCCGCAAACCGGCAGGCGGTCCGGCGTCGTGCAACGGATGGAGGCGCGCGGCTGGGCCTTTGCAGCGTCCAGCGTCGCGGCGAAGTCGGGAAGCGTGCGCGCCACGGCGGCGATGTTCGATTGCGTCGCCTCCGCCGTGAAACGCGCCTCTGCGCCTATGGTGATCGGCGCATAGGTGGCGCCGATAATCGCGCCGCCCTTCGGCGCCGGCGCTGCATAAGGCCCGAAGGCGTGAGCACTGGCTGGCGGCTGCGCGTCCGGAAACCAGTCGATCTGACCGGCGGACCCGGCGAGCGGCAAGGTGCGCGCCTCAGCGAAGCGCAGAGCATCAAGCCCGTTGGCGATGATCACCGCATCGAACGCGTCGTCGCTTTTGTCTGTGATGACGCGCCATCCTTCGCTGGTCTGCATCAGGCGCGAGACACGCTGCTTGATGAGCGGCGTCTCGCCGAGCAGCGCTTTAACCAAGGCCGGCGGATCGACAATCCCGGCTTGCGGAAAGAACAGGCCTTCGGCGCGCGCGTCCATCATTTCCGCTGGCAACGCAGCCATGGCGATGAGCTTTTCCTGCCTCTCGCGCTCCTTGTCATCCTTGGCGTGAAAGACGACGCCGCAAGGATTGAAGACGCCGCTCAATTCTTCCAATAGGCACAGCGTATGAAGATAGGCGCTCACATGGAAACGCCCCGCCGGCGTATCGCCAGCGTCGAGGCGCGGCATGACGAGACCCGCCGGGTTGCCGGAGGCGCCGCTTGCCGGCGCGGATGCTTCGTAAACGGATGGTGAAAAGCCTGCTTGCGTGAGGGCATGCGCAAGGCTCGCCCCGGCGATGCCGGCGCCGATGACCGCGATGCGCGCGCCGGGATTTAAGGTCTCTCCCGCGGTGAGCCATGGCGCGCGATTGGGCTCGGGTTTGTCATCGGGCGCCAGCGCTGTGATGCGGCCCGCGAGCATTTGCTTTTTGCGCCCGAAGCCCGGCCGCTTTTCCCATTCAAAATTTGCAGTTTCGAGCGCCCGGCGCACGCCGCCCGCCACCGTGAAGGTGGAAAAGCTCGCACCGTCATTTGACAGCCTGGCGAGTTCGCTGAAAATTTCTTCCGACCACATGCCGGGGTTTTTCGCCGGCGAAAACCCGTCAAGAAACCAGGCGTCGACGCCGCCTTCTGCGCGCGCAAGGCCGCTCGCCGCATCGCCGTAAAACAGCGTCAGGGATACATCGCCGAATTGGAGATGGTGAAAACCCGGATGCGCGGGCGGCAGCGCTGCGCGCAACCGCGCCGCAAGCTGTGCAAATTCCGGCCAGGCCTGATGCGCGCGGCCCATGTCCTGCGGCGCCAGCGGATAGGCTTCGACGGAAAAGAACGAAAGCCGCGCGCCCGCAGGCTTCGGCGCCTTTTTCCATGCATCCCAGACCGTCAGGAAATTGAGCCCGGTGCCGAAGCCCAGCTCGCCAATGGCGAAGCGTTGCGCGTTGAAGCGCGCGGGCAGGGCGTTGCCATCCAGAAAAACATGGCGGGTTTCCGCCGGCCCATCGCCGGAGAAATAAACATCGTCAAACTGAACGGAATGGGGCGCCAACAAAAAGGGCGCGTCCCCGTCGCCGGGCGCGCCCCATTCGATCGCCGCTTCATATATTTGCTTGCCGTCGCTCATAGGCGGAAAGCATTAGCTGAAACGCGCAGAGAAGTCTCGCTGGTGCTAGGCTTTCAGCGGGAAGGCGAAAAACTTTTCGAACGCTTTCATGTTGGTGAAGGGAAGCTCCACCGGGGTCATGGTTTCGCGTGCGGTCTCAACCGTGGCTTCGGTCAGCTCGCGCGTGCGCGCCATGCGGGTTTCGAAAAGATTGGTCCAGTAAGACTGATGGACTGCAACAGCGTCGGTGAAGCTTTTTGCTTTGCCGAGGTCTTGAGCGAACTGAACTGCTTGGCTCATTTCGTCCTGAGCGGCTTCCATCAGGCTTGCATTGGTTTTCGTAGCGCGGTCCTGAACGGTCTTGATGCGCGCTTGCGTGGTTTCCGCGAGCTCTTCAGCCTGCTCGCGCATTTCGTCGAAATTGCCCGTGAAGGACGACATCATCGTCTCATACTGCTCTTTCGCTTTCTCGGCCCAGTCAGCGCCGGCGGAAAACGACATCACGTCAGGCATCTCGATTGTTTTGGTTTTGGCAGCAGCGGCGGGAATGGCTTTCGCCGCGGTTTTTTTCGTGGTCGCCATAATGGCCTCCTGATATCTCCCTGGACCGCGCCCGCAATGTTGCGGCGCAGCATTCCGCGCCTATAGGCTTTTTTGTGCAGCGCAGCAAGGGGGGTATGTCAAGTATCTGCCAAACGACGGACGAGATTGTGGTAAACCGCAGAAAGATTGAGGACCGCCGGGTCATTGAGGCCTTTTTCCTGGCCCAGGGTCTGGATGGTCTGGTCCAGATCGAACAGGGTCGACCGGTCCTCGGCGGAGCGGATCATGCTCTGGATCCAGAAAAATGAGGCGACGCGGGCGCCCTTCGTCACCGGGGTGACGAGGTGGAGGCTGGAGGAAGGGTAGAGCACCATGGACCCTGCGGGGAGCTTTACATCCTGCGCGCCGAAGGGGGTTTCGATTTGCAGTTCGCCGCCCTCATAGCTTTCCGGCTCGCTGAGAAACAGCGTCGCAGAGAGATCGGTGCGCAAGCGAACCGGCGTGCCGGGCACGCCGCGGATCGCATTGTCGACATGCACATCAAATGACCCGCCGCCCTCATATTTATTGAACAGCGGTGGGAAAATGCGCAAGGGCAGGGCGGCCGAGACGAAGAGATTATTGCGCGAGAGCGCATCGAGGATGCGATCGCCGAGGTCGCGCGCGACGGGACTGGTCTCCGGCAATTGCAAATTGTGTTTGGTCTGGCGTGATTGGGCGCCAGCGGTTTCACGTCCGTCGACCCATTGGGCGGCGTCGAGTTTCGCGCGAAAGTCTGCGACCTCATCCGGGCTCAGAACATCAGGAATTGGCAACAACATTGAGGCACGTCACTTTCTAAAGGCTACTCCGCCGCCCGATATAATCGGGCAGGCGGAGCATAGGTGATAACGCCGGGAGGGATAGGGCGCACACCTTAGATATCGATATCCACCGTAAACAAGGCGGAGCGGCCCGGCGCGATATAGACGAACGGCGTGCCCGAGCGATAGAGCGCGTCGTAATAGACCTTGTCTGTCGCGTTCAGCACGTTGAACGAAATTCCGACCCGGTCCGTCACCTGCCAGCCGCCAAAGAAGTCGAAACGCCAATAGCCGGGGATTTCCGTTCCAATATCGACGGTGCTGCCGCCGGCCCGCGGACCCTGGTAACTCGCCTGACCACCAATATGAATGCGATCGGTGATTTCATAGCGCGACAGCGCGTTGAAGCTCGTTTCCGCAACATTGGGAATTTTACCGCCGACGTCTTCGGGATCGGGGGCGGCGGTGATTTCCGCTTCCAGAAGCGAGAGGCCGCCATAAAGGCTCCATTGCTCCGTCACATTGCCGGAAAACCCGAGCTCAATACCTTGCACCCGTTGCTCGCCTTCAAGGCCGAAAGCGCCGCCAAAGCCCGGCTCGATCTGCACGCGCGCGTTTGTTTTGTCCGTGCGGTAGATTGCTGCGGTGAGCGCGAGGTGCTCGTCGAAAATGTTCCACTTGGCGCCGATCTCATAGGACTTGTTGCGCTCGGGATCGAGATTTTCCGTTGACGCGGTGATGCCGCCATAGGAATCGCCGAGGCCGTCAACCTGCTCGCCAGACGGGTTCGATGACGAACCGAAGGAAGCATAGATGCTGGCGTTTTCTGCAGGCTTCCAAAGCGCGCCGAGATGCCAGTTCACAAAGTTGGTGTCATTGGCGAAGGAGCCCGCGCCGCGGCCGCCGACGGATTCAACCTCGATCGAATAATCATCGAAACGAACGCCGCCAAATACCGAAAAGCTTTCGCCGAATTTGATGGTGTCGAGGAAATACAGCGCATTTGAGTCGACTTTTGCGAGCGAGTAAGCGCCGCTTTCTTCAACCGGGAAGGGCCATGCCGCAAACGGGTCCGGATTGAAAATGTTCTGGAATACCGTCGAAGGGGAAATCGGATTGCCGGTCGACGGATCTTCGGAGTCCAAAAACGCAAAGGGGCGGTTTTCGATTTCTTCGTGGCTGATTTCGAAACCGGCGACGATTGTATGGTCGAGACCGCCAATATTGAGATCGACCGTCGCGTCGGTCTGGTTTGCGATATAGTCGTTCACCGAATTGCGGTTTTTCGGGTTCGCCCGCAGCGTCCAGTTGGCCGGATCCGGATCGGAAATGTCCGGACGCTCCGGCGCGGAGACGACATAAGCATTGCCGGTTCTGCCATAGCGGGTGACGCTGCGAATTGTGGCGTTTTCCGTCGGCGCATATTCGATGCGTCCGGTATAGATGTCGGCGAAGGTTTCGCGGAAATCGCGATTGACGAGGCCGTAGAAATTATCGCGGTCAACATCGAAAGGTGCATTGGCGTCGCCGTTCCATGGGTGGCCGTAATCGGGCATCTCATCCGTGTCGAGATGGTAGTAATCCAGCGTGAAGGCTAGCGATTCAATTGGCGTCCACAGCAATGCGGCGGCCACGCCCCAGCGGTCGTTAAAGACTTCATCGCGGCCCGGCGTATCGGATTCGTGATACATGCCGTTGACCCGAAGCGCGAGCGTATCGTTAAACGCATAGTTGAAGTCGCCGGTGAGGCGGTAGGTGTCGCTGGTGCCGACTGTTGCTTCGACGTCGCCGAAACTTGTCAGCTGCGGCGCCTTCGAGACCAGGCTGACTGCGCCGCCCGTAGAGCCGCGACCCGCAAAGGAGCCTGACGGGCCTTTTAGAATCTCGATTTGTTCAACTGCGAAAACTTCCCGGCTCACAACGCCGGGATCGCGCACGCCATCCACATAGACGTCGTTGCGCGCATCAAAGCCGCGAATAAAGATCCGGTCGCCAAAGGCGTTGCCGCCTTCGCCGGTCCCAATGGTGACACCCGGCTGGGTGCGGACGATGTCCCGGAAGGACGTCGCGCCGGCATCGTCGATCAGTTCTTTCGAAATCACCGAAACAGACTTGGCTGTGTTGAGAAGGTCTTCCGTGAGTTTGGATGAAGCGGAACGGTCGATTTTGTAGGGGGCGGCAGGATCCGCGTAAGGGTTGGAGCCGTGCTTTTCGCCTTCGACGATAATTTCGTCGCGCACGCTCGGTGCAGCAGAGGCGAGAAGGATTGCTTCTTCGGCGGTCGCAGGCGCAACGCCGGCGACGCCCGCGCCCGCGATTCCCGCGAGAGCGGTTTGCGAAGCGATGAAGCGGAGTGATTTCGGTTGTTTTACAGATGTGCGGCGCACGATATGTCCCCAGTTTGATGGAAGTGAACGAAACGAGAGTGTGAAGGCCCCGGTCCAGGCCGGCCGCTTGCTCGTAACGTAATTAAGAATCATTCGCAACTGCTTTGCGAATGATTCTGATAATAATTCGCAAGTCACTAAAATTCGCGGGTTTGCGCGCAATGCGACCCGAGATTGGGTGCATGGTTTAGGGAGAAAGCCCTCTGTGGTTTGGGGAGGGCTAGCCTTTAAGGGCGTTGAGCATGGCCGCTGAGGCGTAGCCGTCTGCGGGAAGGCCGGCTTGTTTTTGCCAGGCGCGCAGCGCCTTTTTGGTGCCGGCGCCAATAATGCCGTCGACCGGACCGGGGTCAAAGCCGCGATCCTTCAGCGCCTGCTGCAAGCTTTTGCGCTCATCTAAGGAAAGCGGGCGGTCATCGCGCGGCCAGGCGCCGACAATGGCGCCGCTGCGCCCGGCGATCTCGTCAGAAAGCAGCGAGACGGCAAGCGCGTAAGAGGTGGAGCGGTTGTATTTCAGGATCGCTTCGAAATTGCCGAAAACCAGAAACGCCGGACCGCGAGCGCCCGCCGGTAAAATCAATCGGCCGCGTGAATTCGGATCGAAGCGTTCGATAAGGGATTTGCCTTGCGCGACATCAACGCCGCTCGCAGCCCATTCAACTACGGCCTTTTTGATGTTGTTGTCTGCAAGTGCGTAATCGAAATCTGCGGGCAGGCGAATTTCAAGCCCCCAGGCTTCATTCGCGCGATAGCCGGAAACGCTAAGATAGTTTGCGGTAGAGGCGAACACATCGCCAAGATTGTTCCAGATGTCGCGACGCCCATCGCCATCATGATCAACGGCGTAAGAAAGGTAAGTCGTCGGAATAAATTGCGTATGGCCCATGGCGCCAGCCCAGGAGCCCTTGAGTTCGTTCCGGCCGGCATAACCATGCTGAATGATTTTCAGCGCGCCGATAAGCTGGCTGCGCCCATAGCCGGTGCGGCGGCCTTCAAAGGCGAGCGTCGCCAAAGCTTGTATTGCATCATAGTTCCCCATGATGGCGCCGTAGGACGATTCAAGCCCCCAAATCGCAGAGACGATTTCCGCATCGACGCCATAGGCGTTTTCAATCAGCGTGAGGAGCGACCGGTTTTCGGCGAATTTCGCCCGGCCGTTTTGAATGCGGGTGGGCGAAACGGCGCTGTCGAGATAGTCCCAGACGCCGCGCGAAAATTCCGGCTGATTGTCGTTCAATTCATAAACGCGGGGGTTGATGGACAGGCCTTCCAGCGCGTCATCAAGCACAGCCTCGGAAATGCCGGCGGCGGCGGCTTCCGCGCGGAAGCCTTCGACCCAGCGCTCAAAGTCGGCCGGTTCGGCGTAGGCTGCGCTTGCGGGCAAGACGGCGGCGCCAAGTCCTGCGAGCAGTCCTGCGAGCCATTTCTTCATGCCGTTCCCCTTCTATCCACGCGAATCAAACAATCGGCCAAGATTCATAGTAGCAAAGCAATATTCAAACCCTAACGGGGCCGCAAGGCCGTATTATGGCGTACTTTGCGGATCAGCGCCTGGCGGGCTAGATTGCGTTAACGAATGGGCCGCGCCAAGCGCCGCTATAACGACCCATGTGCATTTTAAAAGGGCTCCCAATGCTTCAACGTTCGCTTTTCTCCGCCGCCGCCATGTCAGCGCTCGCGCTTGCTGCTGCCTGCTCGCGTGAGGCGCCGCCCGCCGCGCCGGAGGGCGATGCAACGGAAGCCGTGATTGCGGGCGAGGCTGTAATGGCGGAGGCGGATGCGCTTGAAACCATGCGCGCGCAGTTCGCTGTGGTGGAGATGGATGTAGACACCTCCTTCCTTAGCGCGGAGGAGCGCCAGGTCGTCAACAAGCTCAATCAGGTCGGCAATCTGATGTCGGAAATCTATTTCCGCCAGCGCAGCGAGATGAACCCGCAATGGCGCAAGGAAATCGCGGCCAGCGGAAACAAGCGCTTGCAGGAAATGTTCAACCTGCATTTCGGCCCGTGGGACACGCTTGATCACAACAGAGTTTTTTATGGCGATCAGGAAATGCCGGCGGGCGCGGCATTCTATCCGGCGGACATGTCGAAAGAAGAATTCGCTGCATGGGTCGCCGATCATCCGGAAGATGAAGAAGCTTTTACAAGCGGCTACACCGTCATCCGCCGCACGGAAGAGGGCGGTCTTGTCGCCATTCCCTATTCACAACATTACCGGGAATGGCTTGAGCCGGCCGCGCAGCTCATGCGCGAGGCCGCAGAGATTACGACGAATGAAAGCCTGAAGAATTTTCTCACCCTGCGCGCTGAGTCATTCCTGACCGACGATTATTATGAATCGGAAATGGCGTGGATGGATCTTGAAGGTCCGATTGAGGCCGCGATTGGGCCGTATGAGGTCTATACGGACGGGCTTTTCGGCTACAAGACGGCGTTTGAAGCCTTCATCACGATCGTCAATCCGGAAGAAAGCGCCGCGCTAGCGAAATACAAGGATTTCCTGCGCGATATGGAAGCAAATCTTCCGGTCGCTGAAGCCTACAAGAATTTCAAGCGCGGTTTTGAATCGCCGATCGCGGTGACCTATCAGGTGCATGGCGGCGGCGACAATGTGCCGGGCGTGCAGACCATTGCATTCAACCTGCCGAATGATGAGCGGGTGCGTGAGGCGAAAGGCGCCAAGAAAGTCCTGCTCAACAATGTGCTCGGCGCCAAATTCGACCGCATCCTGGCGCCCATGGCTAAGGACGTGCTGGTCGCCGATCAGGCGTCGCTTCTGATGAAGGAGTATATGTCCGGCGAAACGCTGTTCCATGAACTCGCCCACAGTCTCGGGCCGGGAACAATCATCATTGACGATGAAGAAACGACGGTGAGCGCCCGGTTGCAGGAACTCTACACCATGACCGAAGAAGGCAAGGCCGATGTCATGGGCGCCTACAACATTCTTTACATGATGGAGCGCGGTGAATTGCCGGTCGCGGAGAAAGAAAATTTCCTCGCGACTTACTTTGTCGGGCTTTTCCGCGCGATGCGGTTCGGCATTAACGAGGCCCATGGCAAGGGCGCCGCGTTTCAATACACCTACTTTCAGGAAGCTGGCGCTTTCACGGTTGAGGACGGAAAATTCCGGCTCGATTTCGCCAAGCTTGAGCAGGCGGTTTCGGATCTGACCCGCGATATTGTCGTGCTTCAGGGCGATGGCGACTATGAAGCCGCGAAAGCGTTTCTAGCCGAATATGCCGTGCTTGATGATGCGGCGTTGAATGTCATTGCGGCGCTTACGCATTTGCCGGTTGATATTCAGCCCGTCTACAAAGATAAATTGTAGCGCGCACACGAAAATGTGAGATGCGGCGTCCCTGTCGAAAGACAGGAACGCCGTAATCCATTTGTCAGTAACGCTCGTCCTTTCCGCCGCCTATTTCCGTTCTCCAAAAAAAGGAGAACACCGTGTCGACCTATAGAACCGACTTACCGCAGCTCAGTGGAGAGCTTTTCCTGACGGATAGCGGCATGGAAACCGACCTGCTCTTTAACAAGGGATTTGAACTCCCGTGTTTTGCGTCTTTCCCATTATTGAAAGACCCAAAAGGCCGCGCAGCGATGCAAGAATATTGTCTTGCTCATGCGGCGCTGGCGAGACGGCACGGACTCGGTTTTATTTTTGAAAGCGCAACCTGGCGGGCGAGCCCGGATTGGGGGCGCAAACTTGGCTATGATCTGCCGGCGCTTGAAGCGGTGAACCGCGACGCGATTGCTTTTGTGGAGCATGTGCGTGACCGTGCGGGCCTTGAAACGCCTTTTGTCATTTCAGGCAATGTCGGTCCGCGCGGTGACGGATATGAGCTGCGCAGCTTAATGAGCGCGGAAGAAGCGGAAGAGTATCATTCCTTTCAGGCGGAAATATTCGCCGATACGGCCGCTGATTTCATTTCCGCCTTCACCATGACCAATACGCCCGAAGCGGTGGGGTTCGCCAACGCCGCCGCGCGCGCAAAGATGCCCTGCGTCGTTTCATTCACCGTGGAAACAGATGGGCGCTTGCCCTCGGGGCAGGCGCTAAGCGAAGCCATCATGGAAACCGATTTCGAGGCGCGCGTGGCGCCGACCTATTACATGATCAATTGCGCGCATCCGACGCATTTCACTTCAGTGCTTCAAGATGACGGCCTGTGGCTTTCGCGCCTGCGAGGCGTGCGCGCGAACGCTTCTCAATGTTCGCATGCAGAGCTTGATGAGGCGGAAGTGCTGGATGACGGCAATCCGGGCGAGCTTGCGCTGGAAAATGAGGCGTTGCGACGCCTTGTGCCGTCATTGACGATTTTCGGCGGGTGCTGCGGGACAGATCTGCGCCATGTGGAGAGGATCGCCGCGGAGATCAGCCGTTCGCGCAAAGCGGCCTGAAGACGCGGGGTCAGCCGCCGGAGCGCGCGAGCGTGACTTTCGACCCCGGTTTGCGGCCGAGCTTTTCTGAAATCCAGATGCTGGTTTCGATCAGGGCGTCGAGATTTACGCCAGTGTCAAAACCGGAGCGGGCGAGGGAGTAGACCACATCCTCGCTCGCCACATTGCCCGATGCGCCCCGCGCATAAGGGCATCCGCCCAATCCGGAGACGGAGGAGTCGAATACGGCGACGCCTTCGTCAATCGCCGCCCAGATATTGGCGAGCGCTTGTCCGTATGTGTCATGGAAATGCCCGGCGAGCGCTTTGACAGGCACGGCTTTCGAAACGGCGCGGATCAGCGCTCTGGTTTCTTCCGGCGTGCCGACGCCGATCGTGTCGCCGAGCGAAATTTCATAGCAGCCCATTTCGTATAGCGCGGCAGCGACCGGCGCCACAGCCGCCGGTGATATGTCGCCTTCATAGGGGCAGCCGAGCACGCAGGAAACATAGCCGCGAACGCGAATGCCGTCGGCTTTCGCCGCCTCGATCACCGGTTTGAAGCGCTCAAGGCTTTCCTCGATGGAGCAGTTGATGTTTTTCTGGGAAAAGCTCTCCGACGCGGCGCCGAAGACCGCAACCGTATCGGCTTTCGCTGCCCGTGCGCCTTCATAGCCCTTCATGTTTGGCGTCAGAACGGGGTAGGAAACGCCCCTTGCGCGTTTGATTGTCGTCATCACCTCGTCGGACGCCGCCATTTGCGGCACCCATTTCGGCGAAACGAAGGCGCCGCCTTCCACATGTTTAAAGCCGCAAGCGGCGAGCCGTTCGATCAGCTCGACCTTGGTCGCGACATCGACAGTCTGCGCTTCGTTTTGCAATCCGTCGCGCGGACCGACTTCAACAAGGGTGATGGGGTTGGTCACGCGCTTTCCTCGAACTCCACCAGCAAGTCGCCGTCCTTGACTTGATCGCCGGGCTTGAACTTGTAGCCTTTGATGACGCCGTCGAAAGGCGCCTTGATTGCGTGCTCCATCTTCATCGCTTCCATGACGAGCAGGGGCTTGCCCGCCTCAATCTTGTCGCCCGGTTTGGCCGAAAGCAAGGTCACGACGCCCGGCATCGGCGCGGTCAGCGAACCTTCGCTTGAATGATGCGCAGAAATGCCAGCCAGCGGATCGGGAAAGGCGATGTCCCAATGGTTTGCGCCAATCCATACACGAAGCGTGTCACCATGTGGCGCTGTGAAAGCGGTGAAATCCTCACCCATATGGGTAAGCCGCAGGGCGCCGTCGCTATCTGCAGCGCTGGAAAACGAAAACTCGATTGGCGTTTGCGCTTCGCGCCCCTCGCGGCGCGCGGCGGCGGAAGCATCGGGCTCCAGCGTCGCTTTGAATTGATCACCAGTCTTCGACAGGCGGAGCAGGGCGGCCTGGCCATCATGCTCGATCCACATCACTTCGTGGCGCGGCCGGTTGAGCCGGAAGCCGGAGAGCGAGCCCCAGGGGTCATTGTCATTGCTGGCGGTTGAGGCGCGTTTCCACATCGCCGCCGCCGCCCATTGTTTCGGCCCTGCGGGCGTTTGTTCGAAAAGCGCGGCATCATGCTCCTCGATAAACTTCGTTGAAACGTCGCCCTTGATGAAATCACCTTCGGCGGCCAGCGCATGGAGGAACGCCGCATTGGTCTCTAGTCCGGCGACGCGGGTCTGCGACAGCGCCGCGCGCATGGCGCCCAACGCTTCTTCGCGGCCCGCGCCATGGGTGATGATCTTGGCGATCATCGGATCGTAAAAAGGCGTGATCGCCTGTCCTTCTTCGACGCCGGAATCAATGCGTGCAATGTCGGCGGGCAGGCGTAATGTCGTCAGCGTGCCGATTGACGGTGCGAAATTCTGGTTCGGATTTTCCGCATAAAGCCGCGCTTCGAAGGCGTGACCGTTTTCGGTGATCTGGTCCTGCCCCAGCGGCAAGCCTTCGCCCGCCGCGATGCGCAATTGCCATTCGACGAAATCGAGACCGGTGATCATCTCTGAAACGGGGTGCTCCACCTGCAGCCGCGTATTCATCTCCATGAAATAAACGGCGTCATTATCAGCGTCGTAAAGGAATTCCACCGTGCCGGCGCCGCGATAATCAACCGCCTTGCCGGCATCGACGCCAGCTTTGAGCAGCGCGGCGCGGGTTTTCGCGGGAAGGTTCGGCGCCGGCGCTTCTTCGATCACCTTTTGGTGGCGGCGCTGCACGGAACAATCGCGTTCGAACATATGGACGACATCGCCTTTGCCGTCGCCGAATATCTGAACCTCAACATGGCGCGCGCGGGTCACATATTTCTCAATCAGGAAGCGGTCATCACCAAAGGCGGATTTCGCTTCGCGCTGGGCGGATTTGAGCGCGTCTTCGAGGTCGCTTTCCTGCGCGACCATGCGCATGCCCTTGCCGCCGCCGCCCGCCGTTGCTTTCAAAAGCACCGGGTAGCCGATGCGTTTTGCTTCGCGCTTGAATGTCGCGACCGCCTGATCTTCGCCCTGGAAGCCCGGCGTCGTCGGGACTTTTGCGGCTTCCATCAAATCCTTGGCCGCAGATTTCGATCCCATAGCGCGAATGGTTTTTGCTGTAGGGCCGATAAAGACGATCCCGGCGGCGTCCAGCGCATCGGCGAAGACGGCATTCTCCGACAAAAAGCCGTAGCCGGGATGCACAGCCTCGGCGCCGGTCTTTTTGCAGGCGTCGATAATCTTTTCCGCGCGCAGATAACTTTCCGCCGCTGCGGCCGGCCCGATATGGACGGCCTCGTCACAGGCTCTGACATGCGGTGCGTTCCGGTCTGCGTCGGAATAAACCGCCACCGTCGCGACGCCCATTTTGCGCGCGGTCCTGGCGACGCGAATAGCGATCTCACCGCGATTGGCGATCAGGATTTTTTTGAACATTAGCTCACCATATCGAATGCGGGATGGTAGTGGATGGTTCGGATATCGTCCGCTGCGACCGCGCCGAAATTGTCGTCTTCTTTCGTGATGATGCGAAAAGCGTCACCGGCGTCGAGATCCGGCCCATGTCATTTTTCGCGTCGCGGCAGGTTCAAACCCGAACCGTCCGTAATAATCCGGCTCACCCAGCACCGCGATCAAGCGGGCGTTGTTTTCGCGGCAAAGCTTCAAACCCTCTTTGACCAACGCCGCGCCGACGCCCTGGTTTTGATGGTCTGGCGCAACGGCGAGCGGGCCGAGGCCAAGCAGCAAACCGTCAAGTTCCGGTTTGCAGGTGACGGCGCTGAACACGCAATACCCAACCGGGACGCCGCCGATCTCTGCGAGCCGCTCGATCTTGATGGCGTTTTCAGACCAGAGCTTTTCGACAAGCTTCGCTTCATCATCGCGGTCGAATGCGCTGGCGATCAGCGCGGAAAGCGCTTCGCGGTCTTCGGTTTTCACCTTGCGAATGAGAAGGCCCAGGGTCATTTAGTCTTTCAACCAATCCGGTTTGCGTTTCTCCAGGAATGCGGTGACGCCTTCCTTGCCTTCGTCGCTGGCGCGGGTCTTGGCGATCATGCCTGCGGTTTCTTCCATCACCGCGTCACCCAAGGGGCGGTAAGCCACTTTGCGAATGAGTTCTTTCGCCAGCTCTTGCGAGCTGGGGCCGCAAACAAGCAGCCCTTCAAGCGTTTCTTCCAGCGCGTCATTCAAGGCGTCGGCGTTCACAACGGTGTGGAGCAGGCCGATGCGCCGCGCCTCGCTCGCATCAAATCGCTCGCCCGTAACGAAAAGGCGCCGGGCCTGGCGCACGGTGATCGCCTGAATAACGAAGGGAGAAATCACGGCGGGAATGAGCCCGACGCGCACCTCCGACAAGGCGAAAAATGAGGTGTCGGCGCCGATGGCGATGTCGCAGGCGGCGATCAGGCCAAGGCCGCCGCCCATAGCAGGGCCATTGACCAGCGCCACGGTCGGCTTCGGCGCGTGATAAATGGTCGACAGCATATGGGCGAGGCGGCGCGCATCGTCCTTGTTCTCGGCTGCGGAAAAACCCGATGCGCGTTTCATCATGTTGAGATCAGCGCCAGCGGAGAACGCTTTGCCGGCGCCGGTCAGGACGATCACGCGGACATTCGGATCGGCGCTGAGACGGCCCATCGCATCGCAAATCTCGCCAATCAACTGTTCATTGAATGCGTTGCGGATGTCGGGCCGGTTCATGGTGAGGCGGGCAACGCCGCGATGATCAATGGTGGTGATGAGAACCTGTTCGTTCATCTGCCCGTCCTTCGTTTTGTCAGTCATCGCAAACCCAATCGTCAAATTTTATGTCAGTTGCCTTTGAACACTAGAACAAAGCGGACGCTTCAATTCCAGGTCGGCAATGCGTCCCGCTTATTACATCCGGAACACGCCGAAGCGCGTTTCCTCTCCCGGCGCATTCATCGACGCCGATAGGCACAAGCCTAACACGTCGCGCGTCTGTGCGGGATCAATAATCCCGTCATCCCACAGCCGCGCGGAGGAATAATAGGGCGAGCCCTGGGCCTCATAGCCTTCGCGGATCTTGTTTCTGAATTCTTCTTCCTCCGCCTCGCTCCATATCTCGCCTTCGCGCAATCCGTCGCGTTTCACGGTGGCGAGAACGCTCGCCGCCTGTTCGCCGCCCATGACGGAGATGCGCGCATTCGGCCACATGAACATGAAGCGCGGGGAATAAGCGCGCCCACACATGCCGTAATTTCCCGCGCCGTAAGAGCCGCCGACAACAATTGTGAATTTCGGCACGGCGGCGCTCGCGACAGCAGTCACGAGTTTGGCCCCGTCCTTGGCGATGCCGCCTTCTTCGGCGGAGCGGCCGACCATGAAGCCGGTGATGTTCTGCAAAAACACCAGCGGGATTTTGCGCTGGCAACATAGCTCGATGAAATGCGCGCCTTTCTTGGCGCTTTCGGAAAACAGGATGCCATTATTGGCGAGAATGCCGACGGGATAGCCGTGAAGGCGCGCAAAGCCGGTGACCAGCGTAGAGCCATAAAGCGGCTTGAATTCGTCAAACTCGGAGCCATCGACAATCCGGGCGATGATCTCGCGCGCATCATAGGGCTTGCGCGCATCCGCCTCGACGACGCCGTAAAGTTCTTCAGCGTCGTAAAGCGGCATTGCCGGATCGGCCATCACCACTTCGCCCTGCTTCACCCAGTTGAGGCGGCCGACAATCTGTCGGGCGAGGCCCAGCGCATGATCGTCATCTTCGGCGAGATGGTCGGCGACGCCGGAAATCCGCGTATGGGTGTCGCCGCCGCCAAGGTCTTCGGCCGAAACTACTTCGCCGGTTGCGGCTTTCACGAGCGGCGGGCCGCCAAGAAAGATCGTACCCTGTTTCTTGACGATGACCGCTTCGTCCGACATCGCCGGAACATAGGCGCCGCCCGCCGTGCAGGAGCCGTGAACGATCGCAATCTGCGGAATGCCCTTCGACGACATTTGCGCCTGATTATAGAAGATGCGCCCGAAATCGTCCTTATCCGGAAAGACTTCATCTTGCATCGGCAGGAAGGCGCCGCCGCTTTCCACAAGATAGATGCAGGGCAGGCGATTTTCGAGCGCGATCTCCTGCGCGCGTAAATGCTTCTTCACCGTCATCGGGTGATAGGTGCCGCCTTTTACGGTCGGGTCGTTCGCCACGATCATGCATTCAACGCCTGCAATGCGGCCAAGCCCGGCGACGACGCCGGCGCTCATTACATCGCCTGAATACATTTCCCAGGCGGCGAACTGTCCGATCTCAAGGAAAGGCGCGCCGGGATCGAGGAGCCGCGCCACGCGCTCGCGGGCCAGCAGCTTGCCGCGCTTCTTGTGGCGGTCGGCGTAACGGGCGCCGCCGCCTTCGGCGACCTTCGCCGCATTGGCCTGCAAAACGGCCACCAGAGTGCGCATCGCCTCGGCGTTTGCGGCGAAACTGTCAGAGCGCGGGTCAAGGGCGGAGCGGATTACAGGCATGATTTTTCGGCCTCTTTTCGATATCTCAGCATATACCGCATATTCCGGTTGTCCGACAATAGGAAAATCTGATAAACAAGGTCTCAACAGGGCGGACCGCAAGGACTCCGCTGGATTTGACCCTATTCGGGAGTGCGCGCCAATGCGATCCAACAGCCAGCTTTCTATGAATTTCGGTCTCGACCCGATGGTCGAGGAAATGCGCGAGGTGGTGGCCCGCTGGGTCGATGACCGGCTTGCGCCGCGCGCGGCGGAGATTGACGAAAAGAACCTGTTTCCCCGCGACCTCTGGCCCGAACTCGGTGAGATGGGCCTGCTTGGCGTCACCGCCAGCGAGGAATTCGGCGGGACCGGCCTCGGCTATCTCGCCCATTGCGTCATCATGGAAGAGATCACCCGCGGGTCCGCTTCGGTGGGCCTGTCTTACGGCGCGCATTCCAATCTTTGCGTCAATCAGATCAATTTGAACGCCAGTCACGCCCAGAAAGAGCGCTATCTGCCGAAACTGATTTCCGGCGAACATCTGGGCGCGCTCGCCATGTCAGAACCCGGCGCCGGATCCGATGTGGTGTCCATGCGGCTGAAGGCCGAGAAAAAAGGCGACCGCTACATTTTGAATGGCAACAAAATGTGGATCACCAATGGTTCGACGGCAGATGTTCTTGTGGTTTATGCAAAAACGTCTCCCGATGAGGGTTCGCGCGGTATTTCCGCCTTTTTGATCGAGAAGAATTTAAAAGGATTCTCTACGGCGCAAAAGCTCGACAAGCTTGGCATGCGCGGCTCTGACACTTGCGAGCTGGTTTTCGAGGATTGCGAGGTTCCGGCGGAAAACCTGATGGGTGCAGAAGGCGATGGCGTGCGCATCCTGATGAGCGGGCTGGATTATGAGCGCACCGTGCTAGCGGCTGGGCCGCTTGGCATCATGCAGGCCTGCATGGATGTGGTGTTGCCCTATGTGCATGACCGCAAGCAGTTCGGCAAATCAATCGGCGAATTTCAGCTTGTGCAGGGCAAGATCGCCGATATGTACACCACCATGAACGCCTGCAAGGCCTATGTTTACGCTGTCGCCGCCGCCTGCGACCGCAAGGAAACGACCCGCCAGGACGCGGCCGGCTGCATTCTTTATGCGGCGGAAAAAGCAACGCAGGTCGCGCTTGATGCGATCCAGTTGCTTGGCGGCAACGGATATATCAATGAATATCCAACGGGACGGTTGCTGCGCGATGCAAAACTCTATGAAATCGGCGCCGGCACTTCTGAAATCCGCCGCATGCTGGTGGGGCGGGAATTGTTCGCCCTTAGTGCGTAGTTGTAAGTGAGCAGTTCAATGACCAAAGCTTTCAAACCGCTGGAACGCGAACCGGCCTATCTCAAGGTCTTCAAGGCGATCGAAGCGCGGATTACCGACGGTTCGCTGAAAGACGGCGCGCATCTGCCGACGGAAGCGGAACTATGCGCGCAGTTTGGCGTCACGCGTTCGACCGTGCGCGAGGGGTTGCGACTGCTTGAACAGACCGGGCTGATTGTGCGCGGGGCAGGCAAGAAATTTTTCATTCGCCGCCCCGATAGCGCCGACATTGCGGCGGCGGCGAGCAAGAGCTTTGCGCTTGGCGGCGTCACTTTCCGTGAAGTCTGGGATGCGCTGGCGACGTTCTATCCGGCGGCTGCGCGGCTGGCGGCGAAGCGTCTTTCTGAAGATGATGTCGCCGAACTGAAACGCGTGCGCGAAGACCTTGAGAAAGCGCCCGCAAAGGATCACGAAGCGACGGTCGCCGCCGCGGTGGAGTTTTTTCAGCACATCGCCCGTGGTCTCGATAATCGCGTCATGCTGGCCATGCTGCAATCGCTCAACATGATGATCGGCGAAAGCTTGCGTCTCGTCATCGCCGGAGCGCCGCAAGCGAAAGAACGCATTTTGAGCGCGCAGGCAAAGCTGATCGAAGCATTCGAAGCGCGCGACGAGGCCCGCGCCGGCGACTGGATGCTCAAGCATATTGACGATCTGAAGCGCGGCTATGACGTCGCGAAAGTTGATCTGGAAGAGCGGATCTAACTGCACGCCGCCGTCGACTGTAGCGGCGCAGCCTCTATGCTTATCCTTCGGTGGATCGGCGGAGGGTGCGAAAATGAAAATCGAACAAAGCGGCCCAGCCTGCGGTGCAACAGTCACCGGTGTCGATCTCACCAAGCCGCTGAGCGACAGCGATATTGCGGAGATCCGCGCCGCCTGGCTGAAGCATCATGTGCTGTGCTTTCCCGATCAGGCGATGAGTGATGATGACCTGGAACGGTTCACGCTTTATTTCGGACCATTCGGCGACGATCCCTTCATTGCACCAATTCCCGGGCGCAAGCACATCATTGCGGTCAAGCGCGACGCGGATGAAACGTCGCCGATTTTCGCCGAAAGCTGGCACACGGATTGGAGCTTTCAGGAAAAGCCGCCCGCCGGAACCTGTCTCTTCGGCATAACCATTCCGCCGCATGGGGGCGACACCCATTTCGCCAATCAACATTTGGCGCTGGAAAAAATGCCGGCTGCATTGCGCGTCAAGCTGGAGGGAAAGACGGCTATCCATTCAGCGCGCATCCCTTATGCAAAGGAAGGCGTTTATGGAGAGAAGGACGCCAAGACGCGGTCCATGACAATCAAGGCCTCAGATGAAGCGCTGAAAGCGGAGCACCGTCACCCGATCATTGCAAAGCATCCTGAGACAGGCGAAGAAGGTGTTTACGGCTGCATCGGTTACATCACGGGTTTTGCCGAGATGGAGGCGGACGCGTCTATGGCGCTTCTCGCCGAACTCTATCAATGGCAGACGCGCGAGGAATTCGTCTACGAACATAAATGGTCGCCGAACATGCTCGTCATGTGGGACAATCGCTCTGTCCTCCATCGCGCCACCGGCGGGTTTGAAGGGCATGCGCGGCTGCTCCACCGGACGACGGTTGGCGCGCGTTAGACGGCGATTTGTTCGAGCGCTGCGCGTAGATTTGGCGGCAATTTTGCCGGCCTTCGCGTCTCCCGATCCACATAAACATGGGTGAAATGGCCTTCAGCGGCGGGGGAGTTTTCGCCTTGCTTGAAAATCCCCAGTTCATAGCGCACCGATGAATTGCCGATGCGTGCGACGCGCAACGCGCCCTCGAGCTTTTGCGGAAACTCAAGGGCAGAAAAATATTTGCAGCCCGTTTCGACCACAAGACCGATCACGTCGCCCGCATGAATTTCAAGCGCCCCGGCGCCAATCAGATATTCGTTCACGATGGTGTCGAAATAACCGTAATAGGCGACATTGTTGACATGGCCGTAAATGTCGTTGTCGGCCCAACGCGTTTGCAGCGGTAGAAAATGCTTGTAATCGGGGCGGCGGGTTTCCGGTTTCATCAGGCTGCCTTCCAGGCGCGGGCGAGGCTGTCCAGATAGTCCCGCGCGTAACGCTTGGAGGCGGCTGCTTCCGCGGCGATCTGAAATCCGTGGTAGCAGCCAGCATAGACCTCAAGATCGACGGAAACGCCGGCGGCGGCGAGGCGTTGCGCATAGTCGATATTTTCATCGAGGAACAAATCAAGCGCGCCGATGGCGACCCATGCGCGCGGCAGGCCGGAAAGATCGTAAATGCGCGATGGCGATGCATGGGGCGTTTCCCGCGGGGCGTCGCCAAAATAACATCGCCAGCCAAAAGCGTTCTTGTCGCGCGTCCACATGAATTCGCCGCTGAAAGATGAGCGCGGGGCAATGTCTGTACCCGTTCGATCGTCCAGCATTGGGCTGTTGAGATGCTGCGAACAAAGCGCGTATTCGCCCTTGTCGCGCGCCCGCAAGGCAAGCGCCGCCGCGAGCCCGCCGCCGGCGCTGTCGCCGGCGACAGAGACCCGCAACCGGTCGATGTTGAGCGCTTCAGCGTTCTGATGCATCCAGGCTAGCGCCGCATAGCAATCATTGAGCGGCGCGGGGAAAGGGAATTCCGGCGCGAGCCGATAATCGACGGAGACGACCACAGCGCCAAGTTTCGCGGCGACATTGGCGTTGGTTTGCGCTGACATGTCCGGTGCGCCCGCCACAAAGCCGCCGCCATGAATATGCAGCAGCGCCGGAGCGTTGGTGAATTTCTTTTCCGGCCTGTAGATGAGAATGCGGACCGAAGGCGCGCCGTTCAGCCCTGGAACTTTTTCTTCCGTCTCCTTAGCGCCCTCAAATTCGGTTGGGCGCTGCGCCAGCATTTCGCTCATGCGGCTGCGCGTGTCGGCAAGCGTTTCGAGCGTTAAGGGAATGTCCGGAAACGCATCCAGCATTGGCAGGAGTTCGGGGTCGACGAGATGGCGGGAGGTCATAAGATCACTTGTTTCTGAGCTTCACCGGGATGACGAGTTTGAGACCCGACCAGACATCGTCCACGGCGCAGACCTTGACGTCAACAAGGCCGATTTTCAGGGCGAGATTCCGGATTGTGTCTTCGGTGACGGTGGAGGCAACGCCGGAGGATTTTTTGGGCCAGGAAACCCAGATCATGCCGTCTTGCGCGAGTTCTTTTTCAATGCGGGCAGAACGTCGTTGAGCGCCGCCTCGCTTGCCGTGAAGAAATGTGCGTAGTCATAAGGGCCGCCGCTTATGCCGCGCGCGGTCTTCGCATTCTTGACGCGTCGCCATTGCTGGAAGTTGGAAAGTTCTTTTACGTCTTCCGGAACAGCGACGAGCAGCGCGGCCTGTCCGTCCTTGACGCCAAGTTTTTTCAAGAGCGGCGTGCCGGAATAACCCGCCGCCATCACAGCACTTCCGTATAAAGCGCCAGCGCATCCTCATAGGTGACGGTGCGGGGATTATTGACGAGAACCCGTTGGGCTTTCAGCGCATCCTCGGCCATGCGCGGCAGGTCGTTGTGCGAGATGCCGAGCTGCGACAGCCGACGCTCGACGCCGGTCGCTTCGACGATCTCGACAATGCGCTTGATGAAGGCGTCGCATTTCTGCGCTTTTGTACCGCTCGCGCCGGGCGCGATGACGTCCGCGAGTTCGGCATATTGGTGGTCGGCCTTTGGCGCGTTGAAACGCAGGACCGGCTCCAGCATCAGCGCGTTCGAAGCCCCGTGCGGAATATGAAACAGCCCGCCCAGCGGATAGGCCATGCCATGCACTGCGCCGACGGGGGAGTTGGCGAAGGCTTGCCCCGCGACCATGGCGCCCAAGAGCATCGCCTCGCGTGCGGCCACGTCATTCGGCGCTTCGCAGGCCTTGACGATGTTGAACGACAAAAGCCGAAGCGCCTCGCGCGCCAGCGCATCCGACAGCGGGTTCTTGCGGTGGATGTTGGTGTAGGCTTCGATGGCGTGCACCATGGCGTCGATGCCGGTCGCCGCCGTCACATGGCGCGGCATGGTGAGCGTCAGTGAGGCGTCAAGAACAGCGAGGTCGGCGTAGAGCTGCGGCGCGATCACACCCATTTTTTGGTCGTCATCGGTGGTGATGACCGAAATGTTGGTGACTTCCGAGCCGGTGCCGGAGGTCGTGGGCAGCAAGGCGAGGGGAACGCGCCCGCCCTGGGCCATATTGGTTCCGTAAATTTCCTCAAGCGTCTGAGACGAGTTGATCAGTACGGCGATCACCTTCGCCGTATCCATAGAGGAACCGCCGCCAAAACCGATAACGCCGTCGGCCTTGTGCGCGCGCGCGGTTTCAACAGCGCCTTTCACCACTTGCGCCGGGGGGTCCGCCGCAACGCCGTCGAAGAGGGCGTAGTCGAGCCCCGCCGCCTCAAGGCTTTTCAAGGCGCCGTCGATCAGCCCGGCGCCTACGACGCCCTTGTCCGTGACGACGAAGGGCCGCTGCATCCGCGGTTTCACGATTTCGCCAAGCCGCGCGGCTGAGCCGGTTTCGAAGATGATGTTCGGGACGGTGTCAAAGGTGAAGTTCATGATTGCGCCTCTGCGCTGTCTTTGGCGAGAAAATAGAAGAAAAGCGGCAGCGCCGCGGACAAGCCGACCATAAGGCAGGCGGCGATGATCGAAAAAAGTCTTACTCCGTTCAATGTCGTCGTGGCGGCAAGCAGCAGCGCTAGCGCGCTCACGATGACGTCGAGCCAGGCAAAGGCGGCGATGCGCGTTTCAAAGGCTTGTTGCGCCAGTCGGTCAAGCGCGAGGCCGTTTTCGGCGACCCAGGGAACAAAGGAGGCATAGGGCAGGACGATTCCGAGCGCCATCAGGATCAGATAGAGTTTCGGATCGCCGCCAATGCGCATCTTATGTTTCCAAAGTTGCGGTAGGAGTATCAAGGAAGGTGCGAAAATAAGCACGCCGCCTCCAGGCCATGATGCAGCCGCCGAGAAGTCCTGCGCTTCCTGCTATAAAAAGCAAATACAAATTTTCGACCCAAAGCTTGCTTTGTGTTGCGTCTATCCTATCACTCGGGAAAATGAGGAAGAGGAACGCCATAAAAGCTAGGCCAGTCGCGAGACCTCCGGCGGCGTAAAGTAGAGTAGAAGGCTTGCGACCGCTCCACTCCCAAAGGCCGCTTACAACAAGCGCCGGGGCTATCGCGATCACCATTATAATTAGCGTATATACGGCAACGAATTGAAGCAGGGCGATCACGTAATTGGACAAGCCTTGAATGGTAAGCGAAATTTCCATCATCTCACGATCACGCGGTGAAGCGAATATAATAGCCGTGAATACGTACGCGGCGACAGCTATCGAAGAAATTGCAAATGCAGCTAGCCATTGAATTATCGCGTTTGAGCGGTTCACTACCCAAACCTCACCAACCGCCCCGGCCGCGCTTTCGTCACTTCGTCATTGGCGATGACCTGTTCGCCGTTGACGAACGTCGCGCGATAGCCGGAGACTGGCTGCAACAGGCGTTGTCCGCCAGCGGGGAGGTCTTTCACCATGCGCGGCGGGCCTAACTTCAGTTTCTCATGGTCAATGATGTTGATGTCGGCGCGCATGCCGACCTTAAGGCGTCCGCGGTCTTTCAGCCCTAAGTAATCCGCGCCGTCAGCGGTGAGCATCTGGATCGCGCGCCCCAAAGAAATTTTCCCGTGATCGCGGTCGCGGCACCAATGGGTCAGGAGGTAAGTCGGAAAGCTCGCGTCGCAGATCGTGCCCACATGGGCGCCGCCGTCGGATAGGCCGGGCAGCGCCTTCGGATGGGTCAGCATGGCGTGGACATTGTCGTAATTGAATTCGGTGTAATTATAGATCGGGAAATAGATGAGCTGCTTGCCGTCGAGTTCTAACAGCGTGTCGTAGAGTTTCTCCATCGTCGAAACGCCGTCGCGGCGCGCCTCGGCGCCCAATGACTGATCCTGCGACTGTTCGTAGTCCGGGTTTTTACCAAGCCGGAAGAATTTGTTCGCCACCATTTCAATTGCGGCGATCATCACATCGGCGATGGGCGGCACGGAGGAGCCGGGCCCCGCGAGTTTCACCGGCGTCTCAGTGAGGCATTTTTTCTTGAAGTCGGGATCGCGCATGATGGCGACGCGTTCGGCCAAGGGCTTGTCCTTGATGGCGATATAGCTCGGTTGCGCCATGATCGGATGGAAGGTGCATTGCAGGCCCTGGAACACGCCGATGGCGCGGGGCGCGACCTGTACGTTGAAATTGACGCCGTCTTTGTTGAGACGGTCGGTCTCGTCGAGAATGCGTTGCCAGTCATTGGACTTCATGTCCCGCTGCATGAGAGAGATCGAGGCGGGCTTGCCGTTTCCGGCGCGCACGAAGCTCTCGACGATCTTGAATTCGTCGTGGAACTGGTCGCCCTCGCGCTCCAGATTAAAGTCGTTGACGATTTGCAACACGCCATGGTCGAGACCAGCAAGCGCGCCGGACAATGCGGTGAGTTCTTTCTCGCTGGCTTCTGCGCTGGGCGTCCAGTCGCCATCGGCGGTGCGGTGCACGTCAGTGCGGCCAATGGAAAAACCGGCGGCGCCAGCTTCCATTGCTTCGCGCACGATGCGCTGCATCTCCGCTATGTCGTCGTCATTTGCTTCTTCGAATGCGCTGGCGCGCTCGCCCATGGCGTAAACACGCACCGGATCGTGTCCGATCATCACGCCGAAATCGATCGTGTGCTTCATGGCGTCGATGGCGTCCATATATTCGGGGAAGGTCTCCCAGTCCCAGGTGAGGCCTTCATGCAAAGCCGTGCCGGGAATGTCTTCGACCCCTTCCATCAGGCGCACCAGCCGGTCGCGGTCTGATTTTTTCACCGGCGCGAAGCCGACGCCGCAATTGCCCATGATGACAGTGGTGACGCCGTGATTGACCGAAGGGCGCAGTTCCTCGTCCCAGGAAATCTGGCCGTCATAATGTGTGTGCAAGTCGATGAAGCCCGGCGTGACGATGGCGCCGCCCGCGTCGATTGTTTCTTTTGCGTCGCCGTCGCATTGGCCGATCTCGGCGATCTTCCCGTCCTTCACCGCGATATTGGCGCGCAACGGTTCGCCGCCATCGCCATCAAAGACAAGGCCGCCGGTGATTTTGAAATCAAATGTCATGTGCGTTTCCCGTGAGCTTTTCTGGCGTCGATTGTTCTGTAGAGGGCGATCATAACGCCGCCGGAAAAGAAGTGCCAAACGCCCCATACAGCTGCGATCGCCGCCGCCCCGCCGAGGCCCTTAAGCTGCGCCAGCAAAAGCACAATTGCGAGGCCGGCATTCTGGATTCCGACCTCAAAGGCGAGGCTGCGCCGCCGCGCCTCAGATGCGCCGAGCAAGCGGCCTGCGCCCGCGCCGAGCGCGAAGGCTGCGCCATTGTGCAGTGCGACGGGAATGAGAATGAGCGCCCAGGCGGGGAGCAGCGCGCCGGTCAGTTTGATCGCGCCATCAATAATCACAATGACCAGCATCGCCCCGCCAAAAAGACCCAGCGGCTTGCGGGCTTTCTCTGCGGCTTTGGGAAAGTAATGCCCGCCCGCCATGCCAAGCGCCAGGGGCGCGGCGAGCATCACCGTGGTCTGGATGATGAAGGCGATGCGGTTGAAATTGATGGTGTCGAGCAACGCCGCCGTCGGCGGGTAAAGTTCAGACCAGAACAGGATCGCCGCCGGCGTCCACAATGCGGCGACAACGCTGGACCCGGCCGTGAGCGAAACCGAATAGGCGGTGTCGCCGCGCGCGCTCCATGTCATGAAATTCGACACATTGCCGCCGGGGCAGGCGGCGACGACGATCATGCCCAGCGCAATGGAAGGATGCGGCGCGAGGATGGTCACCAGCAGTAAGGTCATGGCGGGCAGACCGATCAACTGCGCAGCAAGTCCGCCCCAGAACAGTTTCGGATCGGAGCGCAGGAACGAAAAATGCTCAGGCTTTAATCCAAGGGCGATTGCGAAAATCATGATGATGATCGCACCGGCGAGCATGCCTTGTGATGCGGGCGAAAGCGCGATCGTCAGTTGGTCGAGCGTTTCTGGATTCATGAGGGGCTAGCGCGCTTTCCCGAAAAGTGGTTGCCGGTTTTCGGATTGAAAGCGCGACACGCTTAGTAATAACCCCAAAGCAGCAGACGGCTTATAATTAATAGCAGCGCCAGACCGGCCCAGAAGGTGAGCCGCGTGCGCAACGCGCCGTACCATTTCGGAAACAGCCCGGCATTTGTTGCGTTGAGATCGCGCATCAGCAAATAGACCAGCAGGATCAGGATGATCACATGCCGCCAGACCGCGCCGAGGGAGAGATAAAAGACGCCGTCAGGAATGATCGCCGCGAAAGCCGCGAGCGTGATGAGCTGTCCGGGTAAAAAGGACTCGCGCAATTTTTGCGCCGGCGTGAGCGTTGTGCCGGCCCCGGCGCCTGCGAGATAGGCGACAATCACCGCGCCATAGGCCAGCGCAATCCGATGGAAGTCGAGAGCGAATGGCTGCGGCAGCAGATACGGGCTGATCCAAAGCGCCGCGGCGGCGAGGTAGAAGGGCGCCAGCCCGTATACGCCAAGCTTGGTCATCTCCGCCTGTTGCCGAATTTTCGCCACCCATGCTCTCCCAACGCACTTCGCTTACCCGCTCGCGCGAAGGATAGACCAAAAATGTCATTTGCGAAATGCGAGGCTGCCAATCCACCCGGAGAGCAGGGACAGCGCGACACATAGAATGCCGTAGGAAACCGGCCGCTGATGGGCGAAATCATAGATGCGCCGCTCCATACCCGCACGGTTGACCGCGAGCGCTGCTGAATCAGAGCCGATCATCTCGCCATTGCGAAAGAGATACACCGCCACGTCATATTCGCCCACCGGCGTATTGGCGGGCAGGTGAGCGGAGATGGTGAACAATGCGCCTTTTTTAAAGTCGATGCCGGTTGTGCTGGCTTGATAAAGCCCGATGGCTTCCGCTTCGCTCAAAAAGGCGCTGCGATATAGCGCCTGGTTTTGCGATTGCGCCTCTGCATGCGCATCAACGGCGATGTCCAGATAATCCGCATCAAGATGATACTCGGCCTGGGCGGGCAGCGGCGCAATATCGTCAACGGGCCTGGTCGAATAGGTGAGGTAAAGTCCGGGCGCTGGGCCAATCGTGTATTTGGAGCCCGGCGTCCAGATCAGCGCGTTCTTTTGCATCTGGCGCACGTCAAAGCGCGCGTCAGGGCCGCGAATGACCGAGATCATGTCGAGCTTTGACGGGTCATCAACGCCCGTGATGGAGCCGAACAAAGTCAGCCGCGCGCCGGCGAAGCCTGTGTCGACATCTACCCGGTCGTCTGTAAGGGCGATGTCGATATCGGCCGCGACCGCCTGCGACGCCAACAAGCTGAGGGAAAAGAGAGCGGCTTTCATCGCGCGCCCTCCACAATGAAGAAAGAGCCCGGCGGCAATGCAAGACCGATCAGCAGTCTGGCGCAGACGCCGAGCACGAGCAGCGCCAGCAGCGCGCGCAATTGTTCGCCTTTGAGTTTGATGCCCGCGCGCACCCCAAGCTGTGCGCCGATGACGCCGCCTAAGACCAGCAACATGGCGAGCACGATATCGACGGTATGGTTTGCGGCTGCGTGCAGGAGCGTCGTGATCGCGGTGACGAAGATGATGTGAAACAGCGACGTGCCGACCACCACATTGGTGGGCATGTTGAGAATATAGAGCATCGCAGGGACCATGATGAAGCCGCCGCCGACCCCCATCACCGCGCCCAGCATGCCGATCAGGAAACCGAGCACGATTGGCGGCAAGGGACTGATATACAGCCCGGAGGTGCGAAAGCGCATGGGAAAGGGCAGGCCGGCCATCCAGGCGGGGCTCCGGCGCTTTCTCGCACGGCGTTTCACATCGGTTGAGCGAAACAGCGCGCGCAGCGATTCCGTGAGCATCAGCGCGCCAATAGCGCCGAGAAAAATCACATAGGAAACCGAGATCAGGGTTTCGATCTGCCCGGTTTTCAAAAATGCGCGAAACAACAAGACGCCGATGACCGAGCCGACAGCGCCGCCGGCGACCAGAAAGCCGCCCATTTGAAAATCGACGGTCTTGCGTTTGATATGGCCGAGCGCGCCGGAAACGGATGAGGCGGTGATCTGCACGGTCTCGCTGCCGACGGCGACGGCGGGGGGAATGCCGTAGAAGATCAGCAGCGGCGTCATTAAAAAGCCGCCGCCAACGCCGAACATGCCCGATAAAAACCCGACAGCGGCGCCCATGGTGATCACCACAAACGGATCGACGGGCATCTCCGCGATGGGGAGATAGAGTTGCATGAGGCTACGCCGGAAATCAGGAACGCTGCTGCGGTGCGAATCTTATAGGCGCGCCCGGCGGCGCGAAGCAAGCAAACCCGAGCAATGGAGCGGGCGCGCTTAGTTCGCGGCGGCGGTGGTGTTGGCGACCTGGTCGGCGGGTTTGGCTGTCCAGGCGGAGACGCGCGCATCAAGATCTGCGCGTTGCTCCGGTGACAAGGCGACAGCGACGCCGGCGGCGAGCGGCTGGGCCTGATCATCGCCGTTCCGCGCGGCCAGCGAGTACCAGTAATAGGCCTTGCCGGCATCCTGTACCGAAGAAGCGGCGTCATCGCTCGGGTGGAAGATCGCGCCAAGATTATATTGTGAATCGACAAGGCCGAAATTCGCCGCCTGCTCGAACCAGGCGATGGCTTCCTGCGGATCGGCGGCGCCGCCGTCTCCGCGTGCGGTCATGACGCCGATGCGGTGCATGGCGAGAACATTGCCGCCATTCGCGGCGCGGCGGAACCAGACGCGCGCCTGGCCAAGATCCTGTTCAACGCCCTGGCCGGTTTTGTAGAGTTCGCCAAGCTGTAATTGCGCCGGCGGGAAGCCTAGGGCGGCGGCGTCCTGAAGCTGGCGAACGGCGCCCAGCGCTTCGTCTTCCGTCTGCGCGGCGGCGAGCGAATTCATGCTTTCAAGATAAAGCGATTGCGGATCGATCGCCGGGGCGTCGGGAACCGATGTCAGCGTCGTTTCGCCTTCGGCGACGGGCTCGATGGTCGGGCGTTCCGTCTGCGCGGCGGAACGGGTCGCGGCGGCATCCGGTTTGAAGACGAAATCCTTGACGAGATAGGCAAGCGCCGCGATCGCCAGAATGATGGCGACGGCGAGAGCGATGGTCAGCGGCCGTGCAGAAGCAGTGGATTGCAGCGTGTCGAGCGCGGCCCGGTCGCCATTGCGCTGAACGGATTCGTCATCGAACTTGATACGCTCATCGGTCGCCGCCGGCGCCTCTTCAACATCGTCTTCGTCGCTGTCTTTCTTGCGCCCGATCCGTGCGCGCGCAGATGACAGCGCCGCCGCGATCTTGCCGAAGCGGCCCTGCGGGCTCTCATCTTCGTCTTCATCGCGATCTATTGTCGGAGCGTCGCCGGGGATTGCCATTGCCGGCGCTGCGAGTTCTTGCGCTGTGTCGTCTTCTTCGGCGGCGCGTTTCTGGCGCGCGCGGGCGGCCAGAATGGCGCGCTGCTTCGCCGTCAGTTGTCCGCGGCGCGGACGGTTTTCCATCGCGGCGTTGCGCTCGGCGGCTTCGCGCGCGCGGCGGCGTGCAGCCTGCACCATGTCTTCTTTTGGCTTTTCGTCTTCTCCAGCGTCAGCCTCTTCATCGTCGCTTACATCTGTCGCGGCAGGTGCAAGCGAGGCGGTGTTGGGCGCCTGCCGGTCATCGTCTTCATCGCTACCGTCGTTATCTTCGTCATCGGCGAATAGCGCGCTGATGTCGTCATCCTCATCGTCTTGCGGCGCAGCTTTTTCCGCTACGCCGTCGCCGGAAAGGGCGTTGCGCACTTCAGCGAGCAGCGACCGCGCGTCTTTTGCGCTTTCATTGTCGTCTTCGGCACTGACGGTGATGTCGTCGTCGGCGTCTTCTTCATCCGCCGCGCCTGCTTCATCGTCGATCTGGAAGCTGAAATCATCTGCGCTGTCATCTTCGCTTTCAGCGTCAATTTCGTCGGAGAAAGCAAAGGGATCGGAATCCGTTTCGGCCTCCGCCTCCGCTTCGATGGCGGCGACGGCGTCTTCGATTTCTTCGGCGACATCGCCGGGCTCGGCCGTGATGATGTTCGGGGCAGGGGCGCGCGCGGCGGCGGAGCGGGCCGGCGCCGATGCGGGCGTGCTGGAAAGCGCGTCTTCTATTTCGGCGGCGAGGTTGTCATCTTCCGCCGTTTCAACAGTGGCGGCGGGTTCCGCCGCAGGCGCGGGCGCTTCAGCGGCGGCGCTGGCCAGCGCATCAAAGCGCGCATTCATTTCTTCGAGCGAACTTTGCAGCCCTTCAAGGCGTTCTTCGGTTTCGCGCTTGACGCTGGCAAGCAAGGCTTCGACTTCCTCCGTGCCGCCGCCATCTTCCTTGAGCAATTGCGAGCGCACTTCGGCGATGGTCTCGGCGACTTTCTGGACGCCGTCGGCGCTGCGCTTTTCTGCAGCTTCAATCTGGCCGGACAGCTTGGTGATGGTGCCTTCAAGCGTGCGGATCTGGTCGCCGCCGCGCTTGATCTCATCGCCCAGGACGCGCAGGCGCGCGCCGGTCCGTTCAATGAATTCCGGATCGGAAGACTCAGCGGCTTCACCGCGCAGGCTCGCCGCTTCCTCCGCAATGCGCTCTGCTTTTGCGACGCGTTCCGCGAGACCTTCAATGGCGGTTTTCAGGGAGCCGATTTCAGCAGGATCGCTCGAACCGCTATCGCCGACATTGTCGATGCGTGCGGCGAATTCCTGAAGCTGGGCTTCGGCGGAGTCGAGCCGGGTCAGGGTCGTGCGTTGGGCGTTGTTGAATTGGATCGCGACCTGCGCCACGGCTTTTTCAAGCGCCTTCAAGGCGTCGATGCGATGGCGGTCGCCGCCGGCGCGTTCCAGCGATTCCACGCGCTGGGCGATATCCTGATAGGAGCCATCCACCGGTTTTACGCGCTCAAGGCGCTGCACGCGTTCGACAAAGCCGCCCATGCTGCGGGTGAGTTCGGAAAGCGCGGCGGATTGTTTGGATTCAGCATCGACGACACGATTGCGCAAATGCTCGATTGCGGTGACGATATCGCGGAGCTTCAGGCCTTCGACCTCGGAATCGGCAAGCGCGGCGCCTTCGCCGCCCTCGGCCTGGCTGTAAATCATCTGATTCAGCCATTCTCCGACGGTCATGCCCTCCCGGCGCGCGGCTTCTTTCGCCGTCTCGCGCGCATCGCGTTCAATTCCTTTGACGCTCCAGGGGGCGTTCGATTTCATGGTCTTCCACCGTGTTTCGCTGGGGCGAGTTCCCCTCCCGCCAACTAGAGCCAGTGCGCCAGGCACAATAATGCTCCAAGTCGAACAGGTCACCGTTAAGCTGCTTCGCGAGGGGCGCAAAGCCTTAAGCGGACAGGAAAAAGCTCCAATTATTAATGAAACGTTAAAGCTGATTCGGCCCGCAAGGGGGGTGCGGATTGCGGTCCGGGGAAAACCAGTGACCGCCTAGGCTGCGGCTTCCGCAGCGGTGCGCATCCAGTGCGCCAACCGGTCTTTCAAGCGCGCCGCCGAAATCGGCTTTGAGATGTAATCATCCATGCCCGCTTCGAGGCATTTGTCTTTATCGTCTTTCATCGCATGGGCGGTGAGGGCGATAATCGGCGTGTGCTTGCCGCTTTCCGCCTCGGCCTCGCGGATCGCGCGCGTGGCGTCGAGGCCGTTCATATCCGGCATCGAGATATCCATCAGGATAACCGCTGGCGAGCGTTCGGCGTAAAGCTCCAGGGCCTCTTTGCCGTTCATCGCGATTTTGAAGGTCAGGCCGGTTTCTTTCAGAATATGGGTGAGGACGAGGCGGTTGACCTCATTGTCCTCGGCGGCGAGCACGTCCAGCCCGCCTGTCGGCGTGGCTAATGGCGCGGCTTCATCCGTCGGCGCGCCGGCTTGCGCTGTCTCCGCAATCGCCCCCGTTTTCGCTTCGGGCGCGGCGTCGGTTTGGTGTTGCGACCGCGCATGATCCTGCAGGACGCGAATAATCGTATCGAACAGCAAGGTCGAACGGGCGGGCTTGGTCAGATGCGCATTAACGCCCAGCGACATGAACTCGGCGCCGCCGGTGGCTTCATCGACGGAGGTCAGCATGACAATCGGCAGGGTCTTGAAGGTCGGATCGCCGCGCAGCAACGTCGCGACATCGGCGCCGGTCATGCCGGGCATGTGGTGATCAAGGATCAGCAGGTCTGGCGCGGCGCCTTGCTGGGCTTGCTCTCTAATGGCGGAAAGCCCTTCATGCCCGCTCTGGTACAAAGAGCATTTGTAGCCCCAGCCGCTCAGTTGCTCCTTCAGGATCGTCCGGTTCACCTCATTGTCGTCGATAACGGCGATATAGGCGCCGGACACGTCGACAGGCAGTGTGGCGGGTTTTTCTTCGGCGGCGAAAACCGGCAGCGTAATTGAAAACCAGAATGTGGACCCCTCGCCGGGACGGCTTTCAACGCCGATTTCACCGCCCATCAAATGCACAAGCGACGCGGAAATCGCGAGGCCGAGCCCGGTGCCTTCATGCTTGCGCGAAGCGGAGTCGTCGACCTGGCTGAATTTTTCAAAAATGCTGGCGCATTTTTCTTCAGGGATGCCCATGCCGGTGTCGATAATCTTGAAGGTCAGCTTGTAACCTTCGTCGCATGGCTCGCCGGATAAATCCGTCAGCACATGACCGGCATCGGTGAACTTGGAGGCGTTGCCCATAAGATTGGTGAGAATCTGGCGGATCCGGCCGGCGTCGCCGACAAAAATCGCCGGCAAGTCCTGTTGTATGCGAACCGCGAGTTCCAGATCCTTGTCGCGAATGCGCGAGGAGATCAGCACCGCCACATCTTCAATCGCTTCAGCGATGGAAAACGGCGCCGTATGCAGCTTCATCTGTCCGGCGTCGATTTTCGAAAAGTCGAGAATATCGTTGATGATCGTGAGGAGCGCTTCGCCGGATTTCATAATGGTCGACGCATAGACCGTCTGCGCATCAGACAATGGCGTCGCGCATAGCAATTCGGCCATGCCCATGACGCCGTTCATCGGCGTGCGGATCTCGTGACTCATATTGGCGAGGAACGCCGCCTTGGCGCGTTCGCTGGCTTCCGCTTTGCGCTGCGCGTTTTTCAGCGCAGTGACATCGGAGTAGGTGACGATGATGGTTTCGTCGTCGCACTCCATCGCCTCGATGACGAGGTGGCGTCCGTCTTCGAGCGCCCAGGAGCGGCGGAATTTTCCATTGTCATGAAGCCGCCGAAGGACTTCGGACTTCATTTCCTCAACGCGCGTCGCCTTGTCGGACATGTTCGCAGACAGCATTGCCTGCATCATCTCGTTCCAGGGCGTTCCGGCGACGGTTACGCCTTCGGGCAGGTCGTAAAATTCGGCGAGCTGGCGATTGCAAAACAGAACTTTGTCGTCTTTGACGACATAGAACATTTGCGGCATCGCATGGATGGCCTGCACCAGCATGTCATGCTGCTCGACAAGCGCCGCAAGGGCGTCGCGATCACTGGCAAGGAGGTCTACCTCCGCCTGACGTTGCTTGGTCATAGAGCGTTTCCCATCGGCTCATCTTGGGCTTTAGTCGTTTTTTCTTTCCCGTGACTAGTATGCTGTGGAAATCCTTTACGTTGGGTAAGGGCGGACGCACAGGCGCGCCGCAGCGCCTGATCTTGAAGCCGGCGGGCTTCATTCCTTAATAATGTCTTGCCGCAGGGGCGGGTTAAAAGGGCGTTAATCTGTGGAGAACTGCCATTCACGCGTGTTTTTTACCGCTGTTGCTGGCAAACTGGTGTAAATGCCGCCCTGAATGTTCGCCTATGCATGACCATGCGCCGCGACCCAACCCTGAACGCCGACCACCGACCAGCCGAGGAAAAACATGACCAGCTATAATGCGCCGCTAAAAGACATGCAGTTCGTCCTCAATGACGTCCTGCAGATTTCGAAATACTCGAACCTCCCCGGTTTCTCGGATGCGAGCGAGGATGTGGTCGAGGCCATTCTTGAGGAAGGCGCCAAGCTGGCGGCGAATGTCCTCCACCCGATCAATCACTCCGGCGACAAGGAAGGTTGCACCCGTCACCCGGACGGTTCGGTGACCACGCCCAAAGGCTTCAAGGAAGCCTATGAGATCTACAAGCAGGGCGGCTGGCAGGGCTTGTCCTTCGATCCTGAATATGGCGGTCAGGGCTTGCCCTATATTCTGGCGGTGGCGGTGTCGGAAATGGTGTCGGCGGCGAATATGGCGTTCGGCATGTATCCGGGACTGGCGCGCGGCGCCGCGGACGCAATCTATCACCACGGTACGGACGAGCAGAAGAAAACCTATCTGCCGAATATGATCGCCGGCGAGTGGGGCGGAACGATGAACCTCACGGAGCCTCATTGCGGCACCGATCTCGGCTTGCTCAAATCGAAGGCGATACCGCAGGGCGACGGCAGCTACAAAATCTCCGGCCAGAAAATTTTCATTTCCGCCGGCGAGCATGACCTCACCGATAACATCATCCACCTTGTCCTCGCGCGCATTGAAGGCGCGCCGGAAGGGGTGAAAGGCATTTCACTGTTCATCGTGCCGAAATTCCTCATCAAGGAAGACGGCTCGCTCGGTGAACGCAATGGCGTCACTTGCGGCTCCATCGAAGAAAAGATGGGCATTCACGCCAATTCCACCTGCGTCCTGAATTACGATGACGCGGTGGGCTATTTGCTTGGCGAAGAGAATAAAGGCCTGCGCGCCATGTTCACCATGATGAACGAAGCGCGGCTCGGCGTCGGCCTGCAGGGCATGGCGATTTCAGAAGTCGCATATCAGAATGGCGCCGCCTATGCGAAAGACCGCCTTCAGGGGCGGGCGCTGACCGGGCCTGCCGAGCCTGAAAAGGCGGCTGATCCGATTATCGTGCACCCGGATGTGCGGCGCATGCTGATGGATCATCGCGCCTTTACGGAGGGCGCGCGCGCCTGGATGTATTGGTCAGCGCTATATGGCGATCTTCACACCAAGGCCGAAGATGAAGCAACCCGTCAGAAGGCGGATGATTATATGGGGCTAATGACCCCGATCCTGAAATCCTATCTGACGGAAAAAGGATATTGGCACGCCACCAACGCACAGCAAGTGCTGGGCGGTCACGGCTATATTCAGGAATGGGGCATGGAGCAGTTTGTGCGCGATGCGCGCATCGCCATGATCTATGAGGGCGCGAACGGTATTCAGGCGCTCGACCTTGTGGGCCGCAAGCTCATGAAGGATGGCGGCCGCGCCTGGCAAACCTTCTTTGCGGAAGTCGATGAATTCATCGCCGACAATCAGGGCGACGAAGAATTGAAGCCTTTCCTTGACGGGCTCGCGCTGGCCAAGGGGCGTACGCTTGAGGCGACGCAATGGATGGGCGCCAACGCCATGTCCAATTTCAACAATGCGGGCGCATCCTCGATGGACTATCTTTGCCTGTTCGCGCTTACGGCCTTGTCCTATGCCTGGGCGCAGTCGGCGAAGGCGGCGATTGAGAAAAAGGACTCCGGCGACGAGTTCTACAAGAACAAGCTCATCACCGGGCGCTATTTCGTCGAGCGCATTCTGCCGGAAACCGGCATGCATCTCGACAAGGTGAAAACCGGCGCTGACGCGATGATGGCGCTTCCGGCGGAGGCTTTTTAGAGCGATCCTCCAAGATTTCCCGCGAAAACAGGCGGCGCCCAGAGAATGCATCCGGGCGCCGCCTTTTTTATTCGTCTCGCCGTATTTCAATTGCCGTCATTCGTGAACCCTTTACGATGCCGGAAATTTTTGGGGGCCTCGGCCGAAATGAACCGAACAAAAAGGTGCGCTATGCGTTTGATGATTGCTTTGCTTTTGGGAACAACCTCGCTTGTGGCGTGCGGACAGCAAGGCGCGCCGGAAAACCCCAAGGCGGTTTCCGTCGCGGCCACGCCCTCAGCGGAAGATATCGCGGCGGAAACGGAGAGGCTCAATGCATGGTTCGACGCCAAATACGAAGAGCAGCTTGAATTCAGCCCGATTCAGCGCACCTTTCTGGGCGACAAAACAGACTATGACAAAATCGACGACCTGTCTGAAGCGGGGCAGGATGCGCAACTCGAATGGCGGCGTCTGTCTGTCGAAGAGCTGAAGAAAACCTTCGACCGCTCCAAGCTGACGCCTGAAGCGAAGACTTCCTACGATATCTGGGTCTACCAGTATGAGCGCGCGGCGGAGGCCGACAAGTTTCGTCGCAATGCTTATGTTTTCACACAGATGCAGGGGCCGCAGGCATTCCTCGCGCAATTCCTGATCGCGTTCCACAAAGTCGATGAGCCTTCCGACATGGACGCCTATGTTGCGCGTATTGGCGGCGCCTCGCGGGCGTTGGGGCAGCTGCTGGAATCGGCGAAGCTGAACGCAGAGGCAGGGTCGCGCCCGCCGCGCTTCGCTTATGACGGCGTGCTGGAGCAATCCCGTGCGATCATCACCGGCGCGCCGTTTGCAGGCGAGGGTGACAGCCCGATCTGGGCCGACGCAAAAACAAAAATCGCGGCGCTTGTCGATGCGGGAAAGATCGATCAGGCGAAAGCGGACGAGTTACAGGCGGCGGCGCGCGCTGCGCTGCTCGATGAATTGGCGCCGGCCTATGAAGCGCTGATCGCCTGGTTTGAAGAAGATCGCCTCAATAGCGACGAGATCGCCACCGGTGTCGGCAAAAACCCCAATGGCGAAGCTTATTACGCCGAACGGCTTGCGCATTCGACGACGACGGATTTGACCCCGGAAGAAGTCCATCAGATCGGCCTTAGCGAGGTCGCGCGCATCAAGGGCGAGATGGAGGCGATCAAGACGCTGGTCGGGTTTGAAGGAACCTTGCAGGAATTTTTTGAGTTCGTGCGCGAAGACAAGCAATTCTACTATCCGAACACCGATGAAGGACGCCAAGCCTATATTGATGCGGCGACGGCGTATCTCGATTACATCAATGCGGAGCTGCCGGACTATTTCGGCATATTGCCAAAGGCCGGCCTTGAAGTGAAACGGGTAGAGGCGTTCCGCGAGCAGCCCGGCGCCGCGCAACACTACTTCCCCGGCACGCCGGATGGTTCGCGCGCCGGTGTCTATTACGCGCATTTGTCGGATATGGGTGCGATGCCGATCCCGCAATTGGAAGTGATCGCCTATCATGAAGGTAATCCGGGTCATCATATGCAGATCTCGATCGCGCAAGAGCTGACAAGCGTCCCGCAATTCCGCACGCAAGCGGGGTTCACCGCCTATCAGGAAGGGTGGGGGCTTTACTCCGAACTCCTGGCCAAGGAAATGGGCGCTTATAAGGATCCGTATTCTGACTTTGGCCGCCTGACGACCGAAATCTGGCGCGCCATCCGCCTGGTTGTCGATACGGGCGTGCATTCCAAGGGCTGGACCGAGGAAGAAGCCGTCGCTTACTTCATGGCCAATTCTCCCGCCGCAGAAGGCCAGATCAGATCTGAGGTTCAGCGCTATATCGCTTGGCCGGGACAGGCGACCGCTTATAAAATCGGTATGCTGAAGATATTGGAGCTGCGCGAAGAAGCGAGATCCGAACTCGGCGAAAAATTTGACATTAGGGGCTTCCACGACACGGTGCTGGGCGGCGGCGCGCTGCCGTTGGAGATTCTGGAACGCCGTGTTGATGAGTGGGTCGCCAAAGAAAAGGCCGATTGACCGGCCGCAAAGCTCACCAATTGTTCATCTCGGTTGGGCTGCGCATTAGGAGGTTGTTAACCGCCCAGGCGTAGCCCAATCCATGCAGAAGATTGTGCGTGCATGATCTGCAAAAAGTGCTGTTGCTCCATGTGACGAACAGGCGTTTTGAACGCCGATGGAGTAAAGAAATGACCAAAAAACCTTACCGGTTCGAGCTTGTGAACAATAAGGGCGCCGAAGTGAAACGGGTTTCGCTTCGCTGCACCAATATTGACGCTTTCGAGCGTGCGGTTTCCCTTCTCAACGAAACACCGGAGGCGGCCGCCGCCTTTGGCTATGAGGAAAAGGGGCGGGCGGTTCACGCCGCCTATCGCGCTTAGCGCGCAATTATGCGCGCAGCGGCGCCCATTCCGCGCGCCGCTGAAAAAGCTTGTCCACATAGGGGCATTGCGGCTCGATGAGAAATCCGTCCTTGCGGGCCTCCGCGATGACGTGCTCCACGAGTTTGCGCGCAATGCTCTGGCCACGCGCTTGTGGCGGCGTAAAAGTGTGATCGATGATCATCACGCCGTCGTTGCGCAATATGTAGGTCAATTCCGCCTCGCCGCCGGAGACGCGAGCCCAATAGCGCCCGCGACCATCCTGGCGTTGATGCTGAATATTCAAGTCATTGTCGGGGCTGGACTCGGTCATGACGGCCTTTCTGGAATCCATAGCGTCGGCGCTTTGTAGCAGACCAGCGCCGCGCGCGGGCGCCAATTCAAATCAAGATTTCTTGATCTTGAGACTTGCCGGCTCAAGCGTTTTAATCTCGCATTCCCAAATGGTGATCACCCGCCAGCCAAGCTTTTTCAAAGCTGCTTCATTGGCTTTGTCTCGCGCCTTGTTGCGCGCGATTTTTTCGCGCCAGTATTCGGCGTTCTGTTTCGGCTGCCGGTTTCCGCGCTTGCAGCGATGACCGTGCCAGAAGCAGCCATGCACGAAAATCACTGTCTTGTGTTTTGGAAAAACGATGTCGGGTTTGCCCGGAAGCCCTTTGACATTGAGGCGATAGCGATAGCCGAGGGCGAAAAGCCGTTTGCGCAGGAAGACTTCCGGCTTGGTGTCGCGGCCTTTGACCGCGCGCATCACTTCAGAGCGCTTTTCTTTTGAGAAAACGTCTGTGCTCTTCGCCGTCACGCAGCTTTGCGGGATTTTGCAGCGCCAAGCGCCGGCTCAAACACATTTTCCGCCAGCCATCGCACCACCGGGACGCAGACGCCGTCACCGGCGAGTTTCAGCGCTGCATTGGCGCTTTGCGGCAAACGGTAATCTTCCGGCAAGCCCATCAGCCTTGCGGCCTCGCGCGGGGAAATAAGGCGCGAGCGGACTTCGCCATTCTCAATCGCAAAAACAATTTGCCGGGATGAACCGCCGGCCGGCGTGCGCAGGCATCCCGCAAGGCCGTCAAAGCGCGCCTCGACGCGCTGGACGGTTTCGCCATTTTCGATGCGTGTACGCCGAAAAGCGGCGCCGGCGCGGCGCGCGCCATGTTCGATCAGCTTGTCGATGCGGGCGCGCTGATGCGGCGCCATCATGGCGATGAGTTTTTCCGTTTGCGCGGGCATATGCCATTCCGGCGCATCCCACTCGATAATGTCGGAGAAGCGTATGTTGCGTCCGGCGCGCGGAGCAGAGGCAAGCCAGAACCAGTGCGCCTTTGATTGCGCCGATATCTGTTCATAAGCAGAAATCAACGCGGGCGTCGCATTGTCATCGGGAAGCGATGCAGCGTTGGTCAATTGCAGGTCCGCCGCAAAGCCGAGGATAAAAAGTCTTGGGCGTGATTGGGGCGTAAAGGATTTTGCGTCGAGCACGCTCGCTGTCACAGCGTAACCGGCTTTCGCCATGCGATTGACAACACCGGCGAAATCGCGGCCTCCATTGGAAGTGAGCAAGCCAACCACATTTTCGATCGCAATGATGCGCGGGCCTTTGCCCTTGGCGATCAGACCTTCCATCAGCGACCAAAAGGGAAAGAACGCGCCGGATCGTTTGGCGCCCATGCCGCCGCGGGCCCCGGCGAGAGACAAGTCCTGACAGGGAAACGATCCCCAGGCGAGGTCGACGCGTTCACCCGGCAAATCTTCAGCGCTTAGCGCGGCGATATCGCCTTCGATCAGATCGCCGCCGCCGAAATTCGCGCGATACGCAGCGCATTTTGCGGGGTCCAGATCATTCGCCAACGCACAGCGCCACGAATCGCCAAGCCCCAAACGCGCCATTCCTCCGCCGGCGAAGAACTCAAGAAATGTTTTCTGCGTTTGTCTCATCGGGTGTTCTGTCTCGTCATTGGCCGCGCGCCGCATTCCCGCCACAATCATCCGCATACGCATGGGGGCGCGCCACATTTGCGACACGATTGCCGTGTTTCCGCCGCAATTCAAGCACTTATCGCTTTAGCGTGAACATGTTTACATTGACGTAAGAATTTCACTGACGCAGATTGCAGTTGGGCGCTAAGGGGGCCTCGCTACCGATAGGAGAGGCGAATGCCCTTGATGGAAATAAAGCCGTTTTCGGTTTTCAGAAATGCGGCGGCGGTTGCAACACTCGCCGCTGGGCTCGCAGCTTTGTCTGCGCCGGCATCCGCCGCGACACAGCCATTAGGTTCAGTAACAGTGATTGCGAGCGATGCTTCATCGCTTATGCAAGTCGCCATGGTGCAAGATCGTGAGCGACGCCGCGGCGAAGGTCGCCGTAGCGAAGCGCAACGGCGTGACGGAAGTCGGCGCGAAGGGCGAAGAAGCGAAGGCCAGCGCCGTGAAGCCCGCCGCGAGGCGCCGCGCCGTGATGATTCTGCGCAACGCGGCGACAATCAGCGGCGCAGCAGCGACAATGGCCAGCGCCGTAGTTCCGGTAATTCCAATGAACAGCGTCGCAGCGCCGATAACGGTCAGCGTCGCGAGGGCGCCCGCCGGCAGGAGGGCGAACGCCGCCGTTCTGCTGATAACGGTCAGCGTCGCGAGGGCGCTCGTCGCCAGGAAGGCGAGCGCCGCCGCACTGCGGATAATGGTCAGCGCCGCGAAGGCGCCCGTCGGCAGGAGGGCGAACGCCGCCGCTCCGCGGATAATGGTCAGCGCCGCGAAGGCGCGCGCCGACAAGAGGGCGAACGCCGCCGCGTTGCCGAAAACAATCAGCGCCGCGTAGCGGACAATAACGACCGGCGCAGAGATGGCGCCCGCGCCGGCGAAGGTCGACGCGATGGCGCTCGTAGTGGTGATGGGCGGCGCGGTGATGCGCGCCGGGACGGTGATCGCCGCCGCGACGGAGCGCGCTATGACGACCGCCGCCGCGACGCCTATCGCGATGGCCGCCGGGACGGTCGCCGCGATGGATATCGCGATGGCCGGCGTGACCAGCGTTACAAGAATCGCGACCGCCGCGCCGACGGCCGGCGTTTCCGCAGCGGCTCCTATCGCCATCCGTCCGTGCGATATGGCGGGCGTCACTATGGGCACGGTCATGCGCCGCATCGCGGTCACGGCTATTGGTGCTCAAGCCACAATCTGTTCCACTATAACAGAGGCTATGATCCGCTTGGCTGGCTCTATGTGAGTTTCGGCTGGGACCTTTACAGCCCATCCTATCTCCGCGATTGCGATGTGGTCTCGCAGACCTTCTATCGTCGCGGTCGGCGCTATGAGGAAGTGGCGCTGCTGTGCTATGACTCCTGGGGATACGGATATATCAAACCGGGCAGCCGACGCGTCTATCGCACTTATTGATTGCGGTTTTCCACAGATGCAAACGGGCGCCCGAAACGGCGCCCGTTTTGTTTTGCGTGTATAGTTTTCCTCTGGGTGATTCGTTTCGATTGACCCCGGCCCCCGACTCTAGAGAGAAGAAACGGTCATTCACTTGTCGCATGGTCAGTTTCCCCCGGGGCCGATGAAACGCCTTTTTTCCATTTTTGCAGCCTGCGCGGGCCTCGCCGCCATTGCGCCCGCCGCGCTGGCCAGCCCCGACACGCCGGGCCTTGAAGATGTGCAGGTCGGCGAACGGGAACTTCAGACCCGCATCGCGCTAATCTGCAACGGGCCTTGCGCCATCGAAAAGCGCAGCGGATCTGAATTCCTGCTGCGCGGCGTCGCGTCGGAAATGTCCCTCGATCTTACTGCGCGCAGCCGAAATATTGCGGGCCTGTCCATGAGCCCGGAAGCGCAGGGTAGCGCGCTTCGCGTCGAGACGCGGCGCATCCTTGAATATGCGAACGCCAAGCCGTGCAAAATTTCCGGCCGGGCGGCGACTTGTATCGATATGTTCTTCGCCGATGCAGAGCCGTCCCAGGCGCAACTGGCGACGCCGAGCCTCGCGGCGAAACCGACAATAGCGCCGCCGCAGGTTCCAAAGCCTGGATTGCGCGAAAGCGCGCCGGAGCGTCTTTCGCGCTTCGCTTCGCTCGCCCCGCCTGAGCGGCTCGCACCGCCCAAGCCCGCCCAGCTCGCCAGCGTGCGCCCTGTCGCCCAAAAGCCTGTTGAAGTTTCGCGGCCGGACATCCGCGAACAGCGCCCGCTGCCGCAACCGGCGGAAAAACCGTTCAATTACGCCGCGCAAGCAAAAACCCTGCTCGGCAAAAATTTGACGCCGGGCTTTTGCGCCTCCGCCAAGGCGACCTTGCAGACCGATCCCTGGGCGCTTGACGCCATGGTGGATGTGGGGCTTTGCGAAGCCGCCGCCGGAAATCCCGAAGAAGGCGACGCGCTGTTGTCGCGCTTGCTTGAATATACGCCCGATAATTATGAGGCCTATGTGGGGCGCGCATTGATTGCGCTGCAGGCTGGTGAAAAGAGCGTCGCCCGGCGCTACTTCCAGAATGCGCTTGATGCGCCGCCGCCGATCGCGGAATCGACGCAGATCGTCAGGGCCATGCAGGCGCTTTAAGCCGATGACAGTTTCGTGAGTTGGGGCCGCTTGCTCGCGCCAGCGCCGGCCGGTAGCGTTCCGGCCGGACAATAGGAGATTTCCATGGCGAACCCCATCAAGATTGTCGGCGCACCCATGTCGCAAAATGTCAGAAAGCCGCTCGCGGTGGCTCATCACCTTGGTCTTGATGTGGAGTCCGTCATGGCGGCGCCTGGCGATGAGACGATCAAGGCGGTGAACCCGGCAGGCCGTATTCCGGCAATGGATGATAACGGACTCAAGCTTTCTGAATCCAACGCGATCATGATCCATCTGGCCGGCAAGGCGAATAACAGTCTTTACCCGGAAGATGCGCAACAGCGCGCGGAAGTGAACCAGTGGCTGATGTGGGACTTGGCGCATTGGTCGCCAGCCTATCAGCCGGTACAGTTTCAGCGCGTCATCAAGCCGATGCTGAAAATGGGCGAATGCGATGAAGGGGTTTGCGAAGACGCCCTGGTCCGGTTCGGCCGTGAAGCGGGGATTTTGAACGCCGCGCTGGAAGGCAAAGAGTGGATTGTCGGCGATGCGCCGACCTTGGCTGATTTCGCCGTCGGGGCGGGCCTTACCTATGCCGCGCCGATGCGTTTGCCGCTGGATGACTATCCAAACGTCAAGGCATGGGGCGAGCGCGTGATGAACCTCGAAGGCTTTAAAAAGACTGCGCCGCAGTTCTGATCATAAGGGCGTTGCGCCATGAGCATTGATGGACCCGTTTATCGCTTCACCAATGCGATTGTTCGCCGCCCGTCAAAGTCCGTGGTCAAAGGTTTGCGCGCTGATGATCGCGGCGATCCCTCCTATGCCGATCTATGCGCTGAACATGACGCCTATCTCGAAGCGATGCAGGCGGCGGGCGTTTCATTGACGGTTCTGCCGGCGCTGGAAGCGTTTCCGGACTCAATTTTTGTTGAGGACCCGGCGCTGGTCTTTTCCGAAGGGGCTGTTTTGTTGCGCCCCGGCGCCCCGAGCCGCGCGGGCGAAGCAAAGGAAATCGCGCCGGTTTTGCAAGAGGCTTTCGAAACTGTTCTGGAGATGCCGGCAAGCGGCTACGCGGATGGCGGTGATATTTTGACGACCGCGAGCAAGGTGATGATCGGCCTGTCCAGCCGCACCGATCTCGCCGGCGCCAAGGCGCTCGCGGAATGTCTCGCAACCCTGGGACGCGCCAGCGAGATAGTAGAAACGCCTGAAGGCGTGTTGCATTTCAAGACTGACTGTTCGCTGCTCGATGAGGAAACGGTGTTCTCCACTGCGCGGCTTGCCCGGTCCGGCGTCTTCGAGGACTTTGACATAGTGACTGTTCCCGAAGGCGAAGAGGCGGCGGCGAATGCGCTGCGCGTGAATGATGTCATTCTGATCGGCGCTGATTTTCCGCGCAGCATCGACCTTCTCGATGGGCTGGGCTTTAAAGTCCTGCCGCTTAAAACCACGCAAATCGGACTGATTGATGCGGGACTGTCTTGCATGTCGCTGCGTTGGCGGCGCGTTTGAAATCAATCGCGAACGGATTCGCGATTGACATTCGCGTGACGCTCGCGCGAAGCTCCTCAGATGAATCAGTCCTCTGATCAATCGGGCGAGGGGGTCCGCCCGCCTTCCATGGGATTTTGGCAAGTATGGTCGATGTCCGCCGGCGTCATGATCGGCTCCGGCATTTTCCTGCTTCCCGCCGTGCTGTCGTCTTATGGCTCGATCAGCTTCGTCGGCTGGTTGTTCACAACCGCCGGCGCCATCACCATCGCGCTGACCCTCGGGCGTCTTGCAGGCCGGACTCATCAAAGCGGCGGCTTTTATGTCTATGCGCGCGACGCATTTGGCGATCTCGCCGGATTTTTGATGGGGTGGAGCTATTGGTTGAGCATCGTCTTTGCGACGGCGGCCATCGCCGTTGCATTCGCCGGTTATGCGGGCGCGGTTTTTCCGCCGCTCGCCGGCAATATGATCGCGCAGATGTTTGTGGCGATTGCACTGGTCTGGCTGATTACCGCTATCAATATTCGCGGCGTTGACTCGGCGGCGCGGGCGCAACTGGCCATGACCTTTTTGAAAATCGCGCCGCTGCTTTTGATCATCGGCCTCGGCGTGTTTTGCGGCGCGCCAGAGAACATTCCCGAATTCAATCCGACCGGTGAGCCCTTTATCAAGGGCCTGGCGGCAACCGCATTGCTCACCATGTGGGCGTTTGTCGGAATTGAGGCCGGGGTGGTCGCCGCCGAAGATGTGGTGGACGCCAAGCGCACCATCCCGCGCGCCATCATTTCCGCAACCATTTGCGTCGCGGTGCTTTATATTGCGTCGACCGCGGCGGTGATGATGTTGTTGCCGGTGGAGACGCTTGCGGTGTCCGAGGCGCCGTTCGCTGAAGCCGCCCGGCTATTAGGGCCTGCAGGCGCGATCATCATTGCGCTCGGCGCCATGGTTTCCACCGCGGGGTCGCTGAATGGCTGCGTCTTTATCGGCGCCCAGACCGCTATGGCGATTGCGCGAGACGGCTGCGCGCCAAAATTTCTCGCTAAGAAAAACACCGGCGCGGCGCCGGCGGATGCGCTGATCGTCACCGGCGTTATCGGCACGGTCATTCTCTTGATGAACTATACGGAAGGTCTCGTCGCGGCGTTCACATTCATGATCGCCATGTCGACGCTGGCGACGCTTGCTCCTTATGTCCTGTCGGCGCTCGCCGAAATCAAAGCCGACTGGCGCTCGGCGCGCGGCTGGCTGATGATCGCGCTGGCGGCGCTGGTTTACTCCATCATCGCGATGGCGGGGGCGGGGATCAAAACGCTCCTGTGGGGCGCGCTGCTGCTCGCCGCCGGCCTGCCGATCTATTACTGGTCGAAAGCGCGCTATAAGCGCCAGGTTGCGCCCGCGATTGCCGAGTAGTCGCCGCCGCCTTGACTGATTGCGCGTTTTCCGGTGCAACGCTGTGAAACGCGTTGACCCCGGAACCCCCATGGCCGAACAGAAAAAACAGTCCTTTCAGAACCTTATCCTGACCTTGCAGGAATATTGGGCCGATCAGGGCTGCGTCATCCTTCAGCCCTATGACATGGAGATGGGGGCGGGGACCTTTCACCCGGCCACCACCTTGCGCTCGCTCGGGCCCAAGCCGTGGAATGCTGCCTATGTGCAGCCCTGCCGCCGGCCGACAGACGGGCGCCATGGCTCGAACCCCAACCGCTTCCAGCATTATTATCAATTCCAGGTCGCGCTGAAGCCGAGCCCCGACAATATTCAGGAGCTTTATCTCGGCTCGCTGGACGCAATCGGCGTCGATCGCGCGATCCACGATATTCGCTTTGTCGAAGATGACTGGGAAAGCCCGACGCTCGGCGCCTGGGGGCTGGGCTGGGAAGTCTGGTGCGACGGCATGGAGGTGACGCAGTTCACTTACTTCCAGCAGGTGGGCGGTTTTGACTGCAAGCCGGTGACCGGCGAAATCACCTACGGGCTGGAACGTCTCGCCATGTATGTGCAGGGCGTCGATAATGGCTTTGATCTCGTCTATGGCGGCAAGAAGCCCGACGGCTCGCCCTTCACCTATGGTGATGTTTTCCACCAAAACGAAGTGGAGCAGTCCGCTTACAATTTCGAACTGGCGAACACCGAGATCTTGTTCCGTCAGTTTAAGGAGGCGGAAGAAAATTGCGCCGCCATCATCAAAGCCGGAAAGCGCGATGGCAAAGCCTATCCGCTGCCAGCCTATGAACAGTGCATCAAGGCTTCGCATTTGTTCAATTTGCTTGATGCGCGCGGGGTGATTTCCGCGACCGAGCGGCAATCCTATATTCTCCGGGTTCGGACATTGTCCAAGGCCTGCTGCGAGGCGTGGCTGGAAAGCCCGCAAGGGCGCGGCGAGGGCGCCGGCATTGTCGATTACGCGGAGGCTTGAGCCATGACCGTCGCGCTCCCCATCAAAGGCGGGTGTCAGTGCGGCGGATTGCGCTATGAGCTGACGGCGCCGCCGGTGACGATCGCGGCTTGCCATTGCACAAACTGCCAGAAAATCGGCGGCGGCGCATTCGCCGTCAACGCCATGGTGTCGGAAGATGCCTTTCATTTCACCGCCGGCGCGCCGAAGGAAATCGAATGGGCGTCCGACGCCGGGAATATGCGCGTCGGGTGGTTTTGCAGCGATTGCGGCGCGCGCATCGCCCATGGTCACCGGCCTTCGCGCGGGGTTTTAAGCCTGCGCGCGGGAAGTTTCGACGACACCTCCTGGGTGCGTCTCGCCGGTCATATCTGGGTGAAAAGCGCGCAACCCTGGGTCAAATTCGCCGAAGATGACCTGCTCTGCGATACGCAGCCTACGGATTACGGGCCTTACATGACGCGTTTTCGCAATTTCGGCATCTTTTCCCAATAGGCGGGCTCCGGAGCATTTCGCGGGCGCAGCATCGAATTGTGCGGTGCGCGGATTATTTCTTCATTTTCGCAGGCCGCGCTTCGCGCTATGCTCGCGGGCAAGTCAACAGAGGGAGGGCGTGATGCCCAAAATTCTCGGTTTGAATCTTGTCGCGGTCATCGCCGCATCGGTTGCATTTTTTCTGGTCGGCTGGGTTTGGTACGGCATGCTGTTTCAGGATGTCTGGATGGCGGCGGAAGGTATTTCCGCAGACGCTGCAGAAGCTGAAAGCCCGCTCTGGATGGCGAGCGGGTTTTTGATCACGGTGTTGCAAGTGATCGGCATCGGCCTGGTGCTGAAATGGAAAGGCGCGGTCGGGATTGGCGGCGCGGTGACGACGGCTGTCGCTCTGTGGTTTTTCCTGGCGCTGCCTTTTACCTGCTACGCTTATATCTACGCCGCCCATAACTCGACCTTGCTGATGATTGATGCGTCGCATCTGCTGGTCGGTTGGGTCATTTCCGCGATTGTGCTTGCTTTGCTGAAGTAAGCCGCTTGAAAAAAACGAATGGCGGCGTCATTTTAGGAAAAGGGCGGCCCTGCGCCGCCTTTTTCTTTGCCGTCCTGTTGTTTGGGATTAGATATGGCGTTGTTTGCGCCGAAAAAAACACGCCGCAAGTCGCGTCAAAAAAAGCAGACGCTGCAAAGCCGCGTCCGCTTCGCCCTGCGCGCGGGATTGATTGGTCTCGCCACGTTGATTGCGGGCACTGTGCTTTGGGCCGGCCTCTACGCCGTCGCGGCGCCGCCAGGCACGCTGTTGATGCTGCAGCGGAAAATGAGCGGCGATGTGATCATCCATCCCTGGGCGCGGCTTGAAGACATTTCGCCTTATCTGGTTACGGCGGTGATCGCGGCGGAGGATACGCGCTTTTGCCTGCATAACGGCATCGACATGCAGGCGATCGACAAGGCCTTGGAGGAATCCAAACAGGGCAAAAAGCTGCGCGGGGCTTCAACGATTTCCCAACAGACGGCGAAAAACGCCTTCCTCTGGAATGGCGGCGGCTGGCTAAGAAAGGGCGGCGAGGCGTGGATGACCATGCTGATCGAGGCGATCTGGCCAAAGCGCCGGATCATTGAGGTCTATCTCAATATCGCCGAATGGGGCGACGGGCATTTCGGCGCCGAAGCCGCCGCACAGGCCCGTTTCGGCAAAAGCGCGAAAGACCTGACGGCCTATGAGGCGGCGCTGCTTGCGAGCGTCCTGCCAAACCCGCATAAATGGCGCGTCGATCCGCCCGGACCCTATGTCCGCAGCCGTGTCGGCACCGTCCGGGTTCGGATGAACCAGGTGCGCCGGGATGGGCTCGACGCCTGCGTCCTGAACCGCAAATAGGAGCCAGTCATGAGCGTCATGGTTATCGCCTGCTACAAGCCAAAGCCGGGCAAGGACGAAGAGCTGCTCGCCCTGATGAAAACCCATTTGCCGGTCTTGCGCGCCGAAGGGCTGGTCGGGGATGCGCCGTCGCTATGCGGGCGCGCCGCAGACGGGACGATTGTCGAAGTTTTCTGCTGGAAATCCCAGGCCGCCATCGACGCCGCCCATGAGAATGAGGCTGTCCTCAAAATGTGGGGCGACTATGCGGCGCTTTGCGACTTTGTGACCATCGGCGATGTGGCGGAGGCCAAGCAGATGTTCTCGCCCTTTGCGCCGGTCGCCCTTACATGAACGGGCGGACTTCGGTTAGAATGGCTGCAAATAATCTAGTGAAACGAGCATTATGAAATTTTCGATCCTTTTGCCGGTTTTTGCGGCATTGCTGATCTCCGCATGCAGCACCGACTATGAGCCTTATGTGACGCGCGGGCTCAACACCGGCGCGCCCGAAAAGCATGAGCAATTCAAGCTGCAACGCACGGCGTGTTACGGGTTTTGTCCGGTCTATCAGCTCATTGTCGATGACCGCGATATTTTGGTTTTTCAGGGCGAGCGTTTTGTGGCGGAAGCAGACGGCACGGTCAGCAAACGCCTGCCCGAAGGCTCGTTTAAAAAGCTGATCGCCATCGCCAAGGCCCATGATTTTGCGTCTTTCGATACGTCCTATCCGAATGCGGCTGGAACCAACTGTCCGCGGCGGGCGACCGACATGCCGAGCGTGAATGTTTCCTTTGACGCTAAAAAGCTCAGTCACGCGGTCAGCCTGTATCAGGGCTGCGTCGGATTTGAGGGCCGGGAAAGGCTGGACGAGATGATTGTCGAGATCGACGCTTTGCTTGAGATCGATGACTGGATCGGGCCGCGCGAAGACTTCTACGACAAGAAGGACTAGCGCAGTTGATCCGCACCACGTCCGACCGTCACACCGACATTCTTAATGGCTACAAGGCTGGCGCCTCGCGCTTCAATGACTGGGCGCGCGAAAAGCTGGGCGAGCTGGTGCTGACAGAATGGTCCTTCGGGCATATCAAAATGCGCTGGGAGATCGATGACCGCTTCGTCATGCCGGATGGCGTGATGTTTGGCGGGCATATCGCCTCGGTCGCCGACCATGTGGCGGGGCTGGCGACCATGACGGTGCTTAACGCCGACAATGAGCGCTTTCGCACCTCGCGGCTTGAGACCAATTATTTTCGCCCGCTGACCATGCCGCTGGCGGTGATTGAGGGGCGGGTGGTCAACGCCTCGAAAACGCTCATTCATGTGGAGGCGGATTTCCTCAATGCGCAGGAAAAGCTCGCCGCGCGCATCAATGCGGTGCAGGTTCGGCGGATGACCGGGTAGGCGCATGCCGGCCCCCATCACGCGCGCCGGCCATTGCCACCCTTTAAAACCCCCTTAGAAACCCGCCCATGTCAGAATTGCTCATAGAATTATTCTCCGAAGAAATCCCCGCGCGCATGCAGGCCCGCGCCGCCGCCGACCTTGAAAAGGCGGTCAATAAGGCGTTGCTGGACGCCGGCTATATGCCCGAGGGGGTGAAGGGTTTTGCTGGTCCCCGTCGGCTGACCGTGGTGGCCGATGGCTTGCCCGTGCGCCAGCCGGACCGGCGGGAGGAGAAAAAGGCCCCCGTGTCGGCGCGCCTGACCGGGCCGTCGAGGGTTTCCTGAAATCCGCCGGGCTTTCATCGCTTGATGAATGCGAGCAGCGCGAGGACAAAAAGGGCGCCTATTGGGTCGCGGTGATCGACCAGCAGGGCCGCGACACGGCGGATCTGATTGCGGAGTTCGTGCCGGAGATCGTGCGCGGCTTTTCCTGGCCCAAGTCCATGCGCTGGGGCGACGGAGACATGAAGTGGGTTCGCCCGCTGCATGGCGTGCTATGCGTGTTCGACGGCGAAGTGGTGAGTTTTGAAATTGACGGCATTACATCAGGCGATGAAACCCAGGGGCATCGCTTCATGGCGCCGGCGCCGATCCAAGTGCGCTCTTTCGAAGCTTATGCAGCGGCGCTGAAGAAAGCCAAAGTCGTTCTTGATGCGGATGAACGCAAGGAAATGATCGCCCGCGACGCGGCGACTTTGTGCAAGGCGCAGGGTTTGGAGCTGGTGGAAGACGCCGGGCTGCTTGCCGAAGTGGCTGGACTTTCCGAATTTCCGATCCCCATGGTCGGCTCGTTCGACGAAAAGTTTCTCTCCGTACCGGACGAAGTGCTGACAGCATCCATGCGCGGGCACCAGAAATATTTCTCAGTGCGTGACCCGAAGTCCGGTCGCCTCGCCAACAAGTTTGTCTATGTGGCCAATATTGAATCGCCCGATGGCGGCAAAGCCATGCGCACCGGCTATGAGCGCGTTCTGACCGCGCGGCTTTCCGATGCCTGGTATCTCTATAATCAGGATTTGAAAAAGAAACTCGCCGACCGGATTGAAGATCTGGATAAAGTAACCTTCTTCGAAGGGCTCGGCAGCGTCGGCGACAAGGCGCGTCGTATCGCAGCGCTCGCCAAGGAAATTGCGCCCGCAGTCGGCGCCGACCCCGCGGCGGCGGAACGTGCGGCTATGCTGGCGAAGGCCGATCTCGTCACTGGCATGGTCTATGAGTTTCCGGAACTGCAAGGCGTCATGGGCCGCTATTATGCGCTGGCGCAGGGCGAACCGGCGGAGATAGCTGACGCCATCCGCGATCACTACAAACCCGCCGGGCAGGATGATGAAGTCCCGACCGCGCCGGTAAGTGTTGCTGTAGCATTAGCAGACAAGATCGACACGCTGACGGCGTTCTGGGCCATCGACAAAAAGCCGACAGGATCGAGTGATCCGTTTGCGCTCCGGCGCGCTGCGTTGGGCGTGATTCAGATCGTTTTATGTTCAACTAAGAGAGTGGAATTTGCGTATGCCGTCGTGTTAGCGGCTGTCTTACATATTGTTGACCATCAAATGACCGCACTGCCAAGATTTTTAAATCAGTATTTAGCTGGCGATGCAAAGCGCTTTGTTGACGAGCATTTTGGCAAGGACCGAAATGAAATATATGGAAAATTAATCCCGTTGCTCAGAGAGCAAAAAGATAAACTTAAGTCAGGAGAACTCGATCTTTCACATCAAGATTATGATGTGAAAGACAAAGACCGCGCAAAGAAATATGAAGCCCAAGTAAGGGATCTCTGGGACTTCTTCCACGACCGCCTGAAAGTTTACCTCCGAGACAAAGGCCACAAGCACGACCAGATTGATGCGGTGCTGACCGATGCGGAGGGTAATCTTCAGGACGATCTCGTCCTCATCGTCGCCAAACTCGAAGCGCTGGCCGCGTTTCTCAAAACCGATGACGGCGCCAATCTCGCGGCGGCCTATAAGCGCGCGGCGAATATCCTCAAGGCTGAAGAGAAGAAAGATAAGGCTTCCGCTTCAGACAGCGTGGACGAAAAACTGCTGCGGGACGCGGAAGAAAAAGCGCTGCACGCGGCGTTGAATGATGCGGAAAGTAAAACCGAAAAGGCCGTCGCGGCGGAAGATTTCGAAGCGGCGATGTCGGCGCTGGCTGCATTGCGCAGCCCCCTCGACGCATTCTTTGAAAAAGTCACGGTCAACGCCAATGATCCGAAACTGCGCCTGAACCGCCTCGCGCTGCTTGCGCGCCTGCGCGCTGCGACGGCGAAAGTCGCGGACTTCTCGAAGTTAGAGGGGTAATAGCCGGTACGTTTTTTGTTTCTGCAAAGATTATCAACTTGAGTGAATACAGTATAGATGTACTCTATATTTAATTACTCTGGTGGATTGGGGATTCTTTTATGGACTGGAAAGACATTAAATCTAAGCTGTTTTTGTTAGTTATCGGGTTTGCTCTGACCGGGATTGTTGGCGGGATTGTATCTTACAAGTTTCAGCAAAGAGCGAATTTGCATGCGTGGGAGTTGCGTAAGCTCGACTATAAAATAGCTCGCGCAGATAAGCTTAGAGAAAGCATATCTCACTCGCTTGATGCGCGAATGTACGCGATGTATCGCCTGAAAGTGGCAATCGCCGCACAAGATAAAAATCTCACGAGAGAGCAGTTTGACCGATATAGCGATGAGCTTTGGGAGTGGAATGCGAATTTAAACACATATCTCGCCGAAGTCGATATTGTTTTTTCTGATAACGCTTACCGAATGTTCTCACAAGACATTCATTTAGGCGGGTTTATTCCGTTAGGAGAGAATCTTGCAAAGGCTAAGCAAACTCTTCTTTCTTCGGATGAGGGCGATGTTGTGCCAGTAGAGGTGCTTGATTTGCTAGATAGGCAAACATCCGAGCTACAACAGCGAATTTATTATTTTATAGTTCTTATACAGACAGAATATACAAACCTTTTAGAGGAGAGAGTGTAGAAAAGAACTTCTACACTTAATCCTTAAACCCCGCCGCGCGTTCGGCGCTCGGGAAGAACAGAAACGCCAGCATCAAGATGTATGGCGCGTAGTCCCACGCGATGGCGAGCGCCCAGACATCGGAAAAGATGTTGGCGTGCTTCAACACGGCATCGCGCGGCGACATGGTCGACAATCCCGGAATGAACTCCGAATCGACGACCGATTGCGCGCGGGAAATCCGTTCCGGCTCCTCCGGCGGCGGGGGCGGGTTGAAAATCTCCCGGAAAATATCGAGCCCGCGGGCAGGGGCGAGCTCCGCCGCAGATTTGATCGGAACATCCGGCTTTTGAAGTTTTTGCGAGCGGATGGTCGATTGCAGCGCGCTTTCCACTTCCGCGGCGTAACGGTCGATCGCCTCGCGCTGGCGCACTGACATGCGTCCGTCGCTCGGTTTTGGATTGGCGCGGGCAAAGGCGTCCAATTGCTGATCGAGCAGGCGTTCAATGCGCTTGTCTCGTCGCCAGCGATTGAGCGTTGCTGCGAAATCATCGAATGCGGTTTCAAATTCGCGGTTCCAGCGGTCCACATTGTCATAAGCGTTGCGGGCGAGCATGCGTTTCAGTTCGTCCGTATGCGCCGCGCAGCCGTCCGGATCGTAAGGGTTTTCGACCGCATCTTCCTGCTCCGCGATGATCTTGGCGACGCTGTCATAAAGCCCGCCATACCAGGTTGCGAGCCTGTTGATGTAATCGGTGACCGCGCCGCCCCCGGCAGAGCCCGATTGCGCGCCCCCGCTTTCCTCTGCGCCTGCGACGCGTTTCACATCCTCGACAGACAGTTCCAGGTCAGCGAGAACCAGAAAATCCCGCTGCCGCCATGTGGTGAGGCCGGCGCATTCAGCAGCGAGGCGGTTGATCTCGTATGTGTAGGTGTGGCGCACCGCGTCGACGCCGCCGATGCCGACCACGGTTGTCCAGGTCGAGACGAAAAACAGGATCAGCGCCAGAAACGGCACGATGATGAACAGTTTGATCGCGCGTTCCATGAAAAACAGCACATCGGCGCCAAAGCCGGAGGCGATCCCGCGGAACCAGTCGCGATGGCGTACGAAATCCGCGCCGCCGACCCAGATCGCCAGCGCCAGGCAAAAGACGAAGACGCCAAAGGCGGGCGGCAGAATGGCGTTGCGGAAGAAATCCGCTTCCTCCTGCGAGGTGATGAGGCCAAAGCCGATGGCGGAGCTGACGGCGCTGAAGAAACCGGATGTGACCGCTACCACGATGAACAGCCGGTTGAAGAGCGACGACCCGTCGAGCCGCTTTGAGGTGAGCACCGCGTAGAGCACGGCGCCCAGAAAAGCGATGACGGCGCTGGCCCCGGCTATGGCCGATACCGGGAACCCTGCGATTTCTGCTGACAAGGGATCTGGCCCATCCTGGGCCATGGCGCCGGAAAAGCCTGCAATGGCGGACAGAATGGCGACGGCGAAACCGCTTCGGTTCCGCATAGGCCGTCCCCGCACTGGCCTGCGCTCGTCCTGTCCCATTGCGCCCCTCCCGCTGTCCCTCCTGCGCGGGCCAAAAAGCGGGCGCAGGTCAGCTGGTCGCCCATCCTAACACGGAAAAAAATATGGTGGATAGTTGTCCCCGGCTTCCCGGGACGGCTTATAGTAGGGCCTTGAAAGAAATGACCAAAGGCGCCGCTGCGGCAATTTCCGGCTTGGATGTTGCGGTGCGGCGCCCTAAGGCAGGGCCGCGTCCCAATCGGAGACGCGCGATAGCAGGCAAAGAAGAGGGCGGGAGTCCCCATGAGTGTTACGACAAGATGGGTTTACAGCTTTGGCGCAGGCGGATCTGAAGGCGACGCCACCATGCGCAATCTGTTGGGCGGCAAGGGCGCGAACCTTGCGGAAATGGCGAGCCTCGGCTTGCCGGTTCCGCCGGGTTTTACGATCACGACTGAACTCTGCTCGGCCTATTACGCCAATGACCGCACCTATCCCGCAGAGCTGAAACAACAGGTCGACGCAGCGCTCGCCAAAGTCGGCGACGCGGTCGGCATGGGCTTTGGCGACAAGTCGCGGCCTTTGCTCGTCTCCGTGCGCTCCGGCGCGCGCGCCTCCATGCCGGGCATGATGGACACGGTGTTGAATCTCGGTCTCAGCGACGAAACCGTTGAAGGGCTCGCCAAGCTCTCCGGCGACGAGCGCTTCGCCTATGACAGCTACCGCCGTTTCATCCAGATGTATTCGAATGTGGTGCTCGAACTCGATCACCATTCCTTCGAGGAACTGCTCGAGACCTATAAGGAAGAGCAGGATTATTTCCTCGACACCGAGATGAATGCCGGGGACTGGAAAAAGATCATCGAAGGCTACAAGAAACTTGTCGCCGACGCGCTGGGCAAGCCATTTCCTCAGGACCCGGATGAACAGCTTTGGGGCGCGATTGGCGCGGTGTTCGGTTCATGGCGCAATGACCGGGCGGAAACCTATCGCCGTCTGCACCATATTCCCGAAAGCTGGGGCACGGCCGTCAATGTGCAGGCCATGGTGTTCGGCAATATGGGCGACACCTCAGCGACCGGTGTTGCGTTCACCCGCGACCCGTCGACCGGCGACAATTATTATTACGGCGAATTCCTCATCAACGCGCAAGGCGAGGATGTGGTTGCCGGCATCCGCACGCCGCAGGCGCTGACCAAGCGTTCCCGCGAAACCATGGGCGACGACGCGCCGTCCATGGAAGAGGCGATGCCCAAGGCGTTCGCCGAACTGGCGGATGTCTTCGACAAGCTCGAAAAACATTATCGCGACATGCAGGATATCGAGTTCACCATCCAGGATGAGAAACTCTGGATGCTGCAGACCCGCAACGGCAAGCGTACGGCGAAGGCCGCCCTGAAGATCGCCGTCGATATGTGCGAGGAAGGCCTGATCACCGAAGAAGAAGCGATTGGCCGCGTCGATCCGCATTCGCTTGACCAGCTTTTGCATCCTTCGCTCGATCCCGATGCGCCGCGCGATCAGCTTTTGTCCGGTCTGCCGGCGTCGCCCGGCGCCGCATCCGGCGAAGTGGTGTTCAATTCCGATGAGGCCGAGCGTCTCGCCCAGGAAGGCAAGCCGGTCATTCTGGTGCGCGTTGAAACCAGCCCGGAAGACATTCACGGCATGCACGCCGCGAAAGGCATCGTCACCGCGCGCGGCGGCATGACCAGCCACGCCGCCGTTGTGGCGCGCGGCATGGGCCGGCCTTGCGTTTGCGGCGCGGGCGAATTGAAGATCGACAAGAGCGAAGAGTTCTTCACCGTCGCTGGTCGGCAGGTGAAGAAAGGCGAGCTCGTCACTATTGACGGCGCGGCGGGGCGGCTCTTCGCCGGCGCGGTGCCGACAGTGCAGCCGGAACTTTCCGGCGACTTCGCCAAGTTGATGGGCTGGGCCGACAAGGTGCGCCGGATGAAGGTGCGCGCCAATGCGGAAACGCCCCATGACGCGCAGGTCGCGCGTGATTTTGGCGCGGAAGGCATCGGTCTTTGCCGCACGGAACATATGTTCTTTGAAGCGGACCGGATTATCGCCGTGCGCGAAATGATCCTGGCCGAAGACAAACCGGGCCGCAAAGCCGCGCTCGCTAAACTTCTGCCAATGCAGCGTTCGGACTTTGAAGAGTTGTTCCGGGTGATGACCGGCCTGCCGGTGACGATCCGTCTGCTCGACCCGCCATTGCATGAATTCCTGCCGCATTCCGATGACGAGATTGAGGAAGTGGCGAAGTCGTCCGGCATGGATGCGCAAAAGCTGAAAGATCGCGCGCACAAGCTGCATGAGTTCAATCCGATGCTCGGCCATCGCGGTTGCCGTCTTGGCGTTTCCTACCCGGAAATCTACGAGATGCAGGCGCGCGCGATCATCGAAGCGGCCTGCAATGTCGCCAAGGAAACCGGCGAGAAGGTGACGCCGGAAATCATGATCCCGCTCGTCGCCAAGCGCGAAGAGCTTACGCTCTTGAAGGCGAGCGTTGATGCGATCGCGACCGCGGTGCTGAAAGAGAACAATGTGCAGCTCGACTATCTGGTCGGTACAATGATCGAATTGCCGCGCGCGGCGCTGACCGCCGATGAGATCGCCAAGGACGCGGAATTCTTTTCCTTCGGCACCAATGACCTCACGCAAACCACTTTTGGTCTTTCGCGCGATGACTCGGCGGCGTTCCTGCCGGATTATCTGCGGCAGGGTATTTTCGAACGCGATCCGTTTGTGACTATCGACCCCGAAGGGGTCGGCGCGTTGATCCATATCGCGGCGGAAAAAGGCCGGGCGACGCGCCCGGACATCAAGCTCGGCATATGCGGCGAGCATGGCGGCGATCCGGACTCGATCCGCTTCGTAGAGGGGGCGGGGCTCGACTATGTGTCCTGTTCGCCCTATCGGACGCCGATTGCGCGACTTGCCGCAGCACAAGCAAAACTAGAAAAAACCTCCGGCGGATCAACCGCCTAAAAGGTTAACATTAACGCGAGAAAAAATAAGTCGTTGTAAAAACAATGACTTATTCCGTCCTCGATAAGGTTAACAAAGGGTTAACGCAGCCTTATTTCAATTGCGAAAGCCTCTCGCGGGCGCCATATTCCGGCGGAGGAAGCGCGCTCCACGGCGCGTTTTTTGCGTCTTTCCGATGGTCTTCCGGCCAGCAGGTGAGACGCGCAAGAAGAGAAGGCGAGAATTGAAAGACCGGCGTGACATAAATCGGCCAGCACACGGCCTGCCAGCACACGGCCTGGACGTGAACTGGACGCTGCGCAGCCTGATGGCGGCGGGCCTCCTTTCCGTATGCGCCGTTGCGAGCGCAATGAGCGCCACGGTCAATGCAAGCCGCGCAGAAGAGCAGCGCAAGGCGGAAGTGGCGCTGGCGCAGGAAGCTGATCTGGTCGCCGACCTCGCCACCTATCTTGCGGCGGAGACAGCGGCCACGCGCGCAGCGCTTGACGGGCCGCGCTTGAAGCCAGCGCTCGCTACGGGCGAACTGCTCAATGCGGAAGACCTCACTGCAGGGCTCGCCTCGTTTGATTTCACGGATCTGACTGTCGCCAAGCTCGATGCCGATGAGCGCAAATGCCTGGCGCAGGCGATTTACTACGAAGCCCGGTCAGAGCCGCGCATCGGCCAGCTAGCCGTGGCGGACGTTATCTTGAACCGCGTTAAGAGCGCCGTTTATCCGGGCTCGATTTGCGGCGTTGTGTTTCAGGGATCAGAACGGCGCACCGGTTGCCAGTTCTCGTTTACATGCGACGGCTCCATGCAGGCGCGACTCAACAAGCGCAAATGGAAAGAGTCGGAAGAACTCGCCGGCGCGATCCTCGCTGGCGTGCGCGCGCCGGTCAGCCGGAATGCGACGCATTATCACGCAAATTACGTGACGCCCCATTGGGCAGACTCGCTGACGCCGACCGCAACCATCGGCACGCACAAATTTTACAAATTCCCGAGCCGCCGCACGATCGCGGCCGCGCCGGCGGCGATGTAGCGTTGCTTGGGGCGGGGCATGCCGCGTCCTGACGACAACGCATCCGGAAAATCCAGAGTGATCTTGATGAAGCACCGGAAAAGCCTGATAGCGGCTTTATGTTGCGCTTCGGCATTTGGCGCCGCGCCTTCATTGGCGGCGGATCATGATGCGCAAATCTGGACCACAACCGGGGTCAGCGCCAAACTGAGCGATCGATGGTCTGGTTCGTTTAACGTCCATATGCGCTATGGCGATGGGCTTGAGCGTTTGCTGCAGACTCATTTTCGCAGCGGCGCGGACTATCAACTCAGCCCGTCGCTCAGCCTTGGGGCGGGGTACTGGTACATTCTCGCAGATCGAAATAATGCGAAAGACGCAAGAGAGCATCGGCTGATGCAGCAGGTCACCTGGCGTTCAAAAGATGTTTTGGGCGGCGCATTGCAGGTGCGGGCTCGTGTTGAACAACGATTTCGCGATACGGGTGACGACACGGTCTGGCGCGCGCGGCAAATGGTGAGGTTCACCAAACCTGCCGGGCAGTCGGATGGCGTTTACTTGTTCGGCTCCGGCGAGTCATTCTTTGTGCTGAATAATTCGGATTGGGGCAGCCGAAAAGGTTTTGAGGAAGTTCGCCTTTCCGGCGGCGCCGGCTTTCCGATTGCAAAAGATTTGAAGGTTGAGTTCGGCTACCAAGCGCAAATTCAACCACGCGATAATGCGGAAACCCGCATCAATCATGCGCTAACGGTCAATTTGCGGCTGCCGCTCTAGCGCAGCGGTTCTTACAAACAGAATTCCGCGCCTTCACGGGCGACATTGAAACCCGCTTTTTTCACTGCTGCGCGCTCCGGGCTTTTTGAATTGTGCAACGGGTTGGTGTGGTTCATGTGGATGAAGTGGATCTTGGTTTTTTCGCTTTCGGCCAGCGAAGAAAACCGCGCCATGGAATGACTAACGGTCGGGTGCGGAATCTTTGACATGTCGCGGCCCGGCAACTCCTCGCCGGAAAAGAAAGTCGCATCGACAAAGGCGAAATCAACATCGGCGATCTTCGCTTCGATGCGCACGCCTTCTTTGTCCCAGTCATCCCAACTGTCGATATCGGGGAGAAACAGCGCGGATTTTTTCGGCCCCTGAATGATAAAACCGGCGACTTCCGAAAACTCCTGCCGGTGCGGCACAAGAAACGGCGTTACGGAAAGACCTGTGGCGAGCGGCTCCGGTTCCCCATCTTCCATAATAGCGAGGTAGATGTTGTGCAGCACAAGCAATTGCGACCACGGGCCGTTGCCGGTCAGAAAATCGGCCATGCGGGGCATGGCGAAAACCTCGATGTTTTGCGCGCCCGCCGCCTCGCGGCCAAACATCATCAGGCCCGCATAGTGACCGATATGGGCATGGGTCAAAAACACGCCGTCAACGCGGGCTGGGTTGTCTGTCGGTGCGGATATGTTGAGCTGGTGCAGTTGTGTTTTGATGTCGGGCGTTGCGTCAAACAGCCAGCGTATGGGCTGCTCTCCGCGCCGGTCGATCAACGCAAGCGACGTCGCCTGCCGCTGCAGGGAAGGATCGTCCCAGGCAGGGTCGCCCGGATTGCCGATTTGCGGTTTGCCCGCGTCTTGGGCGACGCCAAGCACAAGCAGGGATACATCGCATTGTTTGCGCGCGGGCGCATCGGAACTGACCTGTGTGCAGGCGGCGAGCATGAGCGCGGCGGCAAGGGCGATGGTTTTTTTCATTGGCGGCGAGCCTGGGTTAATCCGAAATTGGCATCGAAAACGGCATTCACGCGGCAGCCCGCTGCGCGCGGCGGAGGATGATGAATTCTGCGGGCTTCAAGGGCGCAAAGCCGATTTCGATATTGCAGATTCCGTTGTCGATATCGCTCTGCGTTGTGGTCGACCGGTCGCAGCGCACGAAATAAGCGTCTCGCTGGATGGCGCCGGCAAAGGCGCCCTGCCGAAACAGGCCTTGCATGAAATTCTCAATGGCCGATTTGATCTGCGCCCAAAGCGGCTCCGCATTGGGTTCGAACACCGCCCACTCCAATCCGCTGTCGAGACTTTTTTCGATGAACAGCGCGGTGCGTCGCACGGGCAAATATTTCCATTCGGGATCGCTCGACAAGGTGCGCGCCCCCCAGACCATTGCGCCGCGGCCCGGAAAGGTGCGGATGGCGTTCACATTGGCCTGGCTCAGCAGTTCGGTGTCGGCGGTGGTCAGGGCGTTAGCTGGCGCGGCGCCTGCAAGCGCGGCCTGCATGCCAGCCGGCGCTTTCCAGACACCGCGCGCGGAGTCAATGCGTGCGGCGATCCCGGCGGCGGCGGCGCTTGCGCAAAGAGAATTTGCAAATCCGCCGACCGTCAGGCGCGGCGCAAAAAGCGCAGCATTGCGGTCATTGACGCCGAGCAGGCCGCGCCAGTTTGCAATGAAGTCACTCGTATCAAAGGTTGCGGTTGGCGGCGCATCCATCAGCAGCATCGCTTTTTGCTCGACCGCGAGCAGCAGCGCTTCGCTGTAGATATTCGCGGCTTCCGCAACGGTGAGGGCGGCGGCGGGTGGCACACAGATGAAGTCGACGCCGAGCGCGGAGCCATTTAATAGCGCGCGCAAACCATTGCCGCCGGCGGCGCCGAGAATGCCGCTAGCGCTGTTATTATCGACGCTGGCGATCAGCGCCTTGCGACCACCATTGCGAAAATACATGGTGACGGTTTCCAGCGCTTCGGCGCTGACGCCGGGACGGCTGGCTAAATTCGTATGCAGATCTGAAATGCTGGTGACCGTTTCAATATCGCTGCCGCCAAACACGTCTACGAAAAGCGTGGTTGATGTTTCCGGCGCCCGTATCACGCGGACCCCTGAGGGGATTTCCTCCACATAAACGCCTGGCGTCTGATAGCGCGGCGCTGCCCGTTTTTGCGCCATGGCTGGCGTTGCGGCGCCGGCTGCGATGCCGCCCGCAAGAAACAGTCTTCGTGAAAACTTGTCTGTCATGCGATTTCCCCCTGATGATTCACACGCCCCGTAAGGCTAACACAAATCATCGCCCAGCCGAATGCGGCGCCTAGAGGAAGTCGAGGCCGAGATCGAGATTTGGCGCGGAATGGGTGATCCAGCCTGAAGAGATCACATCGACGCCGGTTTCCGCGATGGCGCGGACAGTGGCGATTGTGACATTGCCGGAGGCTTCAAGGACGGCGCGGCCCCCATTAGCTTTATTGTTGATCTCGACGGCGCGCTTCAGGTCCGCGGGCGTCATATTGTCGAGCAGGACAACATCGGCGCCATGGGCGAGGGCGTCTTCGAGTTGCGCCAGCCCGTCCACTTCCACTTCGATTTTGACCATGTGGCCGACTGCGGCGCGCGCAGCAGCGAGCGCTTTGGTGATGCCGCCAGATGCGGCGATGTGGTTGTCCTTGATCATCACCGCGTCATAGAGGCCGAAACGATGGTTGTGGCCGCCGCCGCAGCGAACCGCATGCTTTTCAAAGGCGCGCAGGCCGGGCAGGGTTTTGCGCGTGCAGACGATTTTGGCGTTGGTGCCGTGCACCGCATCAACAAGGTCAGCGGTTGCAGTCGCTACGCCAGACAAATGCCCCATGAAATTCAACGCGACCCGTTCAGCGGAAAGGACGCCGCGTGCGGGGCCGTTGATGGATAGAATGACGTCGCCTTTTGCGACGCGCGCGCCATCGTCTTTTTCAACGCTGATAGTGATCGCCGGATCGGTCAGGCGAAAGGCGGCGAGCGCGGCGTCAACACCGGCGACGACGCCGGGCTTGCGCGCGGCGATCACCGCTTTTGTGTTCGCGTCCGCCGGAATAGTTGCATTGGTGGTGATGTCGCCAGCGTCGCCGAAATCTTCCTTCAGCGCGCGCGCGACGGCGTCTTCAACGATTAGCGGCGAAAGGCGGGCGATCATTCTCCATCCTCGTCGTAGATATAAGTGGCGGCAATTTCCGTGTGATAGGGCTCTTCGGCGCGATTCGGATAATCGCTGCGGAAATGTCCGCCGCGGGATTCTTCTCGCGCCAATGCGCCTTGCGCGATCAGCTCTGCGGAAACCAGCGCGCTTTTCAGGCCGCTGGTCATGGTCGCCGCCGCGTTCATCTCGTGAATGATTTCGAGCAGATCGGCGAGGCCTTCGCCGTCTCGGATCAGGGCGCAATGTTCGCTCATGGCGGCGCGCAGGCGCGCCATCTCTGTTGCGGGCGCCGGCTTGGAGGGAAGCTCCATGCGGTCGCCCGGCGCGCCGGCGTCTTGCGTGGACTCCAGCTCCGCATCGCGCAACTCGTCGGCGATGCGGGCGCCGAATACAATGGCCTCAAGCAGGGAGTTGGAGGCGAGGCGGTTCGCCCCATGCACGCCGGTGGAGGCGACTTCGCCAACCGCCCATAACCCGTCCACATTGGTGCGTCCGTCAAGATCGGTTTCAACGCCGCCCATATGGTAATGGGCCGCCGGGGCGACGGGCATAAGTTCCGTTCGCGGATCGATATTCGCCGCCTGGCAGGAGGCGAAGACCGTGGGAAAGGCGCCGGGAAATTTCGCGCCGATGGCGTCGCGCGCATCGAGAAAGGCGCCGCGCCCGGATTTCAATTCCGCCTCAACCGCGCGAGCGACAATGTCGCGCGGGGCGAGATCGCCATCGCGGTGATAACCGGTCATAAAGGGCCTGCCGTCTTTGTTGACGAGTACGGCGCCGTCGCCGCGCAGGGCTTCGGTCGCGAGCGGCGCGGGGTCGATGCCGATATTGAGCGCGGTCGGATGGAATTGCACGAATTCCGGATCGCGGATCACCGCGCCAGCGCGCGCGGCGAAGGCCAAGCCGTGCCCTTGCGCGGGGACGGGATTGGTGGTGACGGCATATAGACCGCCAAGCCCGCCAGTGGCCATCACGACTTCCGCAGCTTCATAGGCTTCGCGCTCGCCCGCGGCGACATCAAACACCAGCGCGCCGCCGACAACGCCATTGTCGTCAACCAGCAGATCCTCAACAACGATGCGTTCGAGGATGGTGATGTGTTCTGACGCGCGCGCGGCGGCGATCAACGCTTCCATAATCGCGGCGCCCGCTTGATCGCCCGTGGCGTGGACGATGCGGTCGCGGCAATGGGCGGCTTCGCGGCCGACTTTCAGATTTCCGTTTTCGTCGCGGTCGAACTTTACGCCGAAGCGCAGCAAATCCTCGACCGCTTCGGGTCCGCCGACAGCGAGAATATGCGCCGCTTCCGGATCAACCAGGCCGGCGCCGGCTTGCATGGTGTCGGCGAAATGCAGGTTCGGCGTGTCGTTGGGGCCGACGGCGGCCGCGAGGCCGCCTTGCGCCCATGGGGTTGCGCCGCCCTTGCCGAGCGGGCGCGCGGTGATGATGGTGACCGGGCGCGGCGCCAGCTTTAGCGCGGTATAAAGCCCCGCAACGCCCGCGCCGATGATGAGGATGTCTGACTGTTGATCCATTTATGCCCGCTCATCCCGGCGCAAGCCGGGATCCAGATCCTTTTTCTACTGGGTCCCGGCTTGCGCCGGGATGAGCGGAGTTGATGTTTCGCTCATGTTTTTTCTAAGCCCGCGCCTCTAGCGCGAACACTTCCGGCGCATGCTGGTGGTCATACATGGACTGTCTGGTTAACGGCAGTGCGATCATGCGCTCAATCGGGCGGCGCGCCTTGTCGATGATGTCCGGATCAATCAACACCTCATGCTCCATGGTCTGCAGCGAGCGCAGGATTGCGGGAAGGCTGATCCGCTTCATATGAGGGCAGAGATTGCAGGGCCGGACGAAATTCACATTCGGATTTTCCAGCGCAACATTGTCCGACATGGAGCATTCGGTGATCAACACGACGTTTTTCGGCTGATTGTCCTTGACGTAGTTGCTCATGCCGCTGGTCGATCCGGCGAAGTCCGCTTCGGCGAGCACGTCCGGCGGGCATTCAGGGTGCGCTAGCACAAGAACGCCGGGATTGCCTTCACGGATTTCGCGAATGTCTTCGGCGGTGAAGCGCTCATGCACTTCACAGGCGCCGGCCCATGTAACGATCTTCACATCAGTCATCGCCGCGACGTTCTTCGCGAGATACTGGTCAGGCAGGAACAGCACGATGTCTGAGTTCCATTCGCGCGCCGCGTATTCGACGACCTCAACCGCATTTGACGAGGTGCAGCACACATCGGTTTCCGCTTTTACGTCGGCGGTCGAATTCACATAAGTGACGACCGGTGCGCCCGGATATTTCTGTTTCAGCAAACGCACATCGGCGCCGGTGATTGAGGCGGCGAGGGAGCAGCCGGCGCGCAGATCGGGGATCAGCACGGTTTTTTCCGGGCACAGAATTTTCGAGGTTTCCGCCATGAAGTGAACGCCCGCCTGCACGATGACATCTGCGTCTGAACGCGCGGCTTCCTTGGCGAGTTGCAAGCTGTCGCCGGCGAAATCGCCGACGCAGAAAAAGATCTCCGGCGTCATGTAATTGTGCGCCAGGATCACCGCGTTTTTCTGTTTCTTCAGATCGTTGATCGCGGCGATATAGGGCGCATGCGTGCGCCACTCGATTTCGGGAATGAGCTTCGCGACTTTCGGATAGAGGTGATCAGTCTTCGCTTTGACCTCGTCGGTATAGGGAAGGAGTGCGTTTGCGCGCTCGCCAATCACGGCTCCAGAAGAATCCGGCATGTCGTCGTCTCCAGCGTTCGTCGCCTGAAAGGGTCAGGCTTCCTCAGAAGAACTATTATGCTCAACTAGAGCATATATAGGGCGGAAAAATCAGTCCGCAAGGGCTTTAAGCGCCAGACCCTAGTGAAAAACCTATACGGGTCAATTGACTGTCATGGAATCGTGACGATGCGACGCGAAATAGGGGCAAAAGGTTTCGCTTTGGGTCAAATACGCACCAATTGCGCTTTTGGCTTGATCACGATTCGCGACATTGCCCTGTGTTTTTCGTAATGACTATTCGCTGGGCCGGCGCAGGCGTGGAATAGCAAGGCCCGCCGCAGCGCGGTCTTTCAGCCCAGCTCGGTCAACGCGGAAAAGGGCGGCGGGGCGTCCGCCGGTTTCGCCGGTGCTTTCTCCTGTCGCCTCGACGAAGCCGGACTTTTCCACGCTGCGCCGGAAATTCTGTTTGTGGAACTCAAAGCCGACAATCGCCTCCACCACGCGCTGAAGCTGCAACAGGGTGAAAGTTGGCGCCACCATGTCGAAAATCACCGGCCGGTATTTAAGCTTGCCGCGCAGGCGCCCGATCGCCGTGGCGAGTATGCGGCGGTGATCGGAAATCATGGCGATACCGGCGTCGGAGGGGGCGGCCTTTGCGTCGGCCTGATCGCGCAAGGCTTCGAAGACAAGGCCGGCTTCATACATGACTTCATAGCGGTCGAGCGTGCGCTCTTCCTCCCAGCCAAAGCCGTCAATGCCGAAGGCGACATTGAACCGCGCGATGCGCGCAGCTTTTTGATCCTTGCTGGCGCCGCGATTGGCCCATGCGTTGAGGCCCGGAATGATCCGGTCACGAAGTATAGGCGGCTCGCCGGCGCGCCAGTCCTCCCAGGGAAAAAACGAATACCAGTCCGCCCAGAGCGCATCCTCGGCGAGAATGTCAGCAGGGGCGGGCGCCAAAGCGAGATAGCCGACAGAGACAACACGTTCGCCATCGCCGCCGGATAGCGCGGCGGCGGGCGCTTCGCGGCCCTTGTCGCCGAATGTGTAGAGCTGCTCCACATAGCCAAGCGAAACATGGGTTTGCCGTTCGACCCATTCGCGCACGCCGATTTCAAAGGTCCGGTGGCGTTCCGGATCGAAGGGTCCATAGGGCAGCGCGAGGTGGCGCTTCTTCTCTGGTGAGGCGCCGGCGCTTGGCGCACGCACGCACAGGACTTTCGGGCGGTCGCCGTCGACCACGGCGATCACTGCATTGAGTGCAATGGCGACATTGGTCGCGAGCGAAGGGGCGGGTGGTTTCCTCACATGCTTTCTATGGAGGATTTACGGGCCTACAGGCAAGGTCACAATCGGCGCGCAGACAGTCGAGCAGCATGGGCACAGATCGAGTATCGCCCCGACCATCCTGTCCTCGCGGCCGAGCAATGCGTCAGCCTCCGACACCAAAAGCAGGTTGGGGTCGGCGTGAGGCGCGGCCATGCGTAACCGCCGGGCGATCATCTGCTCGCACATTTCAGGCTCGCGCACGCACATCATGATATAGGCGATGGCGGTGGAGCGGGCGACGCCGCGGTGACAATGGATAAGGACATTATCTTCTGTCTTGGCCCAGGCGTTGGCCAGGGCGATGATCGCCGGCGCCATGTCGTTTTCGCTGGCCGTGGGATCGAGCTTCAAATGCCGCTCTTTCGGCAAACACTCAAATCGTTCGGGTGCGGTGTCGTCTTTGTCGAGAATTGAAACGACGAAGCCGGGATCGCAATGATCGCAGGCGGCGGGTGCGGCTTCGAGAGAACTGATAACGACGTGTGGCATTAGGACATGCTGGCTTAACGAATTTCAGACCGCCTAGCGTGCGGTTCGTCCCAAAACATAGGTGTTTCGGCCCCGTGATGGAATGGACCTGAGGCTCACAGCCGCTTGATTTGCCGGAATTGTTACCCGGTCGCACTCTTATGGGTTTCATAAAGCTCGAAAAACCGCTCGAGATAGGCTTCCTGCGCATCGACGGAGGTCATCGCCTTGAGCGTCAGCGGCGTCACCCCGCGCGGATTGGAGAAGAATTTACCTGCCTCTTCGACCTCGAACCCGGCGATCTGCACCGCTTCGAAATAGGCGCTGGCCCGGTCGGCGCGCTTGATCAGCTTTTCGACCGCATCCGGCAGATGCGCAGGCAGGGCGAAACGCAAATGGATCGCCTGCATAAGCCGGCTTTCAATGGCTTTATATTGCTCGCCAAGCTGGGCTTTGAACGGCGAAATCATATCGCCAATGACGAATTCCGGCGCATCGTGCAGCAAGGCGGCGAGGCGCCATTTCACCGGCCAACCGGGTTTCAGCTCGCCGCAAAAACTTTCGACGATGAGCGAATGTTGAGCGACATTGAACGGGATCGGTCCTTTGGTTTGTCCGTTCCAGCGCGCGACGCGGGCGAGACCATGGGCGATGTCTTCGATCTCTACATCCATAGGCGACGGGTCCAGCAGGTCAAGCCTGCGGCCTGACAGCATGCGTTGCCAGGCGCGTGGCGCGGCCTCGGCGGTCAATGCGGCTTTGCGCGCCATTTTGTTCCTTCCCGGGTTGACCGTTCAATGACGGGCGCATCGCCTAGCAAAGCGCTGGCGATGCGGCAAGGCCGCTGATTTCCACCGGTGAACGCGACGAGCCGCCCAATTCCTGCGCTGGACCGGCTTGAGCGCTTCGGAAAAAGCACCCACTATCAGAACAGTTCTCGCGTTTTAGAAATCATCAAAGAAAAGGCGAACGGTTCACTGTTCGAAAACGGGGTGCGAAAATGACGACTTCTGATTATCAAGAAACCAGACGGTCTGGCGGCGTCGGATGGATTGTTGCGCCGGTGGTATTGATTTTGTTTCTGGGCGCGGCGCTTTCCGCTGGGGCATATTTTTATGCTGACACGCAATTGACGATCGCCGAAGCGATCGCTGCAGGGTTTGGCGGCCTTGCCGGCCTCATCCTCGGTCTTATCGGAGCAGTGTTCAGCCTGATTGTCGCGCTCATCGGCGCCTTGATCGGCATTGTTGCGGCGGGCGGCGCGGTGGCGCTGACGCTCTTTATTATCGGATCGCCGATTATCGCGCTGATCCTGATCGTTTTGCTGATGCGGCGTTCAAAGTCAGATTGTCCCGATCCGGCGGCGCATCAATAGAGTCGCCTTCCGCGCGCGCAGCGTAGGAAACGTTTAGGCCGCCCGCTTATTTAAGCGGGCGGTTTTTTTATTGTTGCGGCTCTTTTTCGTCGGCAGGGTCTTCGGTCGGCTCTTGCGCCGCAGGCTTTTTCTTTCCGAAGATCGCATTCAGGCCTTCATTGATCAGCACATCTTTTGATGACTGAGCGCTTGCTTCATCACCGGTTTTATTTTCATCGCCTGATTTCGGTTTGCCGCCGATAATGCCCTCGAGAATTGTGCGGGCCGGATCCTGCTCCGTCGTTTCCCCGTCTTCGTCTTCCTTGTCCCGTGTCAGGGCTTTCTCCAGCGTGTTTTTGAGTCCGGAGCGCACCAGCGATTCCGCATCAACGCCGATTGTTGGTTTTGAAAATGTCCCGCCGATCTTTACCGGCGCGGTGAAGACGCGCCCGCCCTGACCGTCAATCGTTGAGGTGGCGCGCGGGGACAGGCGCAGGTCTATCGTTTGCGCAGAAAGGTTGACGGTCCCTTTGCCGGTCATTTTCAGATAGGGCCCATTGAGCGTAATCGTCGGCGCGCTAACGACGCCATTGGCGATGGTGAAATCCGACAGGAATTCGGAAAAGTCCGTTTGTTGTGATGGCCCGCGCGCCTGGGCGACCGCGCGTTGCAAGGCGGCGGGGTTCAAGCCCTCGGTAAATTCGCCTGCGGCGCGCACCATGCCAGCAATATTCACGCCCTTCAGCGCGCCATCGGCGAGGTCAAAACCGCCGGAGCCGTCGATGGTTTTCATGATCGCGGCCTGGCTTTTGCCCGACGCCGTGAAATTCAGCTTGAACGCGCCAATGCCGAGCAGATTGTCGGTTTTGAAGAGGTCTGCAGAAAATGGCTGCGCGCTCACCGCGCCCACATCGAAGTTTCCGGCGAAGGAGGGGGTGGCGCCGCGCGCATTGACGACCATGCGGCCGGAGCCTTGTCCGCCATACATTGACAGCTCAGGAATTTCCGCCGTCATCCGGCCTGCATCAAGCGTCATTTTTACCCGGCTCTCGCCGAATTCCAGATCGTTGATGAAAATCGAATTGGTCGAGATGTCAAAATTCGCGTCAATATTATTGAGGCTCGCAAAATCCATCGGCGCTTCGGACCAGGCGGGAAAGCCTTCCGAACTTTGCGATGGCGGCGGCATATAGGGACGCAAATCAAGTTTGTCCGTAGACAGAACGCCGCTGGCTTTCGGGCGCGCGCCGGCCCAATTGAGCGAGACGGCGCCCTGTGCGGCGATTGCGTCGAAGACGATTGACGAGTTGTTCAGGCGCAAGCTGGCGTCGTCGCCGTCAAGATCGCCCTTAACCGACAGGTTGTCGAAGCCCGGCGCGTCTGCAAGCTCAGCGCCGACCAGCGCCGCGAATGCAGGCAGGTCTGGCGCGTTCAGCGTCGCCGGGCCGGAATAGCGCAGTCCGTCTTTGGTAGCGATGGCGAGATCGGCGCCGGCGACAGCGTCGCCGACTTTGAGGTTGAGCTTCAGATTGCTCGGCTCCTTCGCCATGATGTTGGCGAGGCTGGTCAGCACAATATCTATTTCGGTCGGTTCGCCCTGAAAGATCATCGCGCCCTTTGCTTCGAGCGGTTCGGCGAGGCTTTTCAGCACGACAGCGAGATTGATGTCGCTCGCCGCATAATTTTGTCCCGACGCGCCGTCCTGATAGCGCGCAGCGCCGTCAACAATACGCACATCCCCGAGCTTCAACTCGCGCAATTCGCCGCTTTGTTGCCCCGCATCGCCTGCGCTTTCTTCGCGGGCAAGGTTCCAGTTGATGGCGCCGCTTTTCGCGCGCATGAGGCGGATGTCAGGGCGGGTCAGCACGAACCGGTCGATCTCGACGGTTTGCGACAGCAGCGGCAACAGCTTCACGCCGATATCGGCTTCCTCGACCCGGGCGAGATAGTCGCCGTCAAATCCATCTGCATTGGCGATTTCGAGATTCTCAACGTGAAACGCCGTGCGCGGAAAAATCCGGAAGGACAGGTTCTCGCCGATCGTGACCTCGCGCCCAAGCGCCTCAGAGGCCTTGGTTTCGATCTGCCCCTTGAAGGCGGCGACGGGAAGCAGGCCCGGCATGAAAACGACAACCGCCAGCGCGACGGAGATCAAAGCAATAATCACGAAGAAAAAACGGTTCATAGCGCCTTCCAAAACTCATTTGCAGGGTATGACGGCAACGCACGCGTCATAGCGGATTTTTCGGTCCAGGAGAACCGGTTTGCACTGCGGCATAGATAGGGGCGTTTTAGCGTTTCCGCCCGTATTTGTTGCGTTTTTTTTACGGTTGTTTTGTGACGATCTTCCAAGCTAGGCTTCCCGCATCACTGGCGATCCGGGGCCGTAATAGCGGCGCCAAGCGACGTGAGGGGCGAGCCATGAAACTGCCTGTGTTCACCGCCTTTGGGGCGTCGATCTCCTATATCGCAGCGCATTTCCTGACCCTGTTGCGCATCACCTGGCTGCCGGCGCTGCTGATGATGGCGGTGATGGCGTATGTGATGCCGACAATGCTTGAGGCGCAGTTGAGCCTCGCGGCAAGCGACGGCGATGAAGCGGTGCTGGTGACGCTCGGTCAGAGCGTAAAATCCTCCGGCTATGTCTATCTGGCGTCGGCGATTTTGTACCCGATGCTTGTCGCCGGCGTGCTGCGCCATGTCATGCGCGGCGATGGTCCGCGCTTCCTGCCGTTTTATCTCTGGTTCGGCGCCGACGAGTTTCGCGTGTTGGCCTGCTACATCATTTGGGTGGTCATGCTCTCGGTCGCAAGCTTTGCCGGGATGCTGGGCGTTATCGTCGCGGGATTGGCGTCTTCCCTGGCGGCGCCGGCGGTTGGCGGAATCGTGATCGCCTTGCTTACGGCGGTGTTTTTCATTGCTTTGTTATGGTTCGCCTTGCGCATGTCCCTGATTTTTCCCGCCACTGTGGCGGAGCGCGAAATCGGCATCGGACGCTCCTGGCAGGTGACGAAAGGCGCGGTCTGGAGCCTGTTCCTTTACTGGATTTTGTGGGGCGTGGTGCTCGCCTTTATCGCCGGTATCTACGCGGTCTTCGGCGCCGGAAACATGCTCGCCATGCTGCCGGAAGTGATCGCGGCCGGCACGGATGAGGCGATGATGAAGGAGTTGGAGCAGCGCATGCTTGAGATGCAGATGGAGCTTTACGACATGTCCAAGCCCGGCTTCTGGACCTATTCCATCGCCACTTACCTTTACATGATCATCAGCATTTCATTTTCGAGCGTCGCGGGCGGCGTCGCTTATCGTTACCTTTCCGGCCAGGAGCGCGGGCGGGGAGCCTGAGCCGCCATTTCAAGGCGCAAGCAGGAGGGGGAGTGAAAACAAGCTGTCGCGGGGCCCGGCCGAATCGGTATTCTTACGCAGACGGCCCTCAGTCCGGTTTTGCTGAGCGGGTATAATCCCGATAGGTTACGGGCGGGCACATAAATAGAACAAATGTGAAATTTGTAATAAAATCAGTTTACTATCGATATTGCAAAACGAGAACAAATAGCGTACATATGCGCCTCATTGACAGGGCGGGTCCCTGTAGGCAACGGAGGCGGCGGTAATGAAAAGCGGATTGCGGGTAGTGGAGACGGGCGGCATGGATAAGTCAAAAGCGCTGGAATCGGCGATTTCTCAGATTGATAAGGCCTTCGGCAAAGGCTCGCTGATGCGCTTGGGCGACCGCGAGGTTGTCGATATTGAATCGATTTCGACCGGCTCACTCGGTCTCGACATCGCGCTTGGGATCGGTGGACTGCCCAAGGGCCGGGTCGTTGAAATTTACGGGCCGGAAAGTTCGGGCAAGACGACGCTGGCGCTGCATGTTGCCGCCGAAACTCAAAAGAAGGGCGGGACCGCCGCTTTTATCGACGCAGAGCATGCGCTTGATCCGATTTACGCGCAAAAGCTCGGGGTCAATCTTGATGATCTCCTGATCTCCCAGCCGGATACGGGCGAGCAGGCGCTTGAGATCGCTGACACGCTGGTCCGCTCCGGCGCGGTTGATGTGTTGATCGTCGATTCCGTGGCCGCGCTGACGCCGCGCGCTGAACTTGAAGGCGAAATGGGTGACTCACTGCCTGGATTGCAGGCGCGCCTGATGAGTCAGGCTTTGCGCAAGCTCACCGGGTCGATTTCCAAATCCAATACGCTGGTGATTTTCATCAACCAGATTCGCATGAAGATCGGCGTCATGTTCGGTTCGCCTGAAACCACCACTGGCGGCAATGCGCTGAAATTCTACGCCTCCGTGCGCCTCGATATTCGCCGCATCGGCGCCATCAAGAATCGCGACGAGGTGGTGGGCAACCAGACCCGCGTCAAAGTCGTGAAGAACAAGGTCGCGCCGCCATTCAAGCAGGTCGAATTCGACATCATGTATGGCGAAGGCGTATCGAAAATGGGCGAACTGATCGATCTTGGCGTCAAAGCCAATGTGGTCGAAAAATCGGGTTCCTGGTTCTCTTATAATTCCGAACGCATCGGCCAGGGCCGTGAAAACGCCAAGCAGTTCTTGCGGGAAAATCCTGACATGGCGGCGTCGATCGAGACGGCCGTGCGCGCCAATGCCGGCCTCGTTGCTGAGGAAATGCTCACTGGCGAAACCAGCGAGGATGATGAGGACGGAATCGCCGCTGAAGCGTAAGCGTCAGATGGTTCGTACATTCACTTCACTGTGACGTCGCGCTTTTGACTGCCGATGAGGCTTTCATGCGCGCCGTCAGCCGGCCATCATTTGCCGGCAGTGCGTTCGACCAGCTGTTGAATGCCGGCCGTCATGAGAAGCCGTCACGGGCCGGCGTCGTGGAAACATTCATTATGGGAGAGAGAGATGATTGGGTATGTGACTGTCGGCACGAATGACATGGACAAGGCCGCGAAATTCTATGATGCGCTGCTCGCCGAGCTTGGCGCCAAGCGCATAATGGAAGGCGAGACATTCATCGCCTGGGGGGCGAGCATGGATACGCCGGGCCTGGGCGTCATCAAGCCGCATGACGGCAAGGTCGCGACGATCGGCAATGGAACCATGGTCGCGCTTGCCTGTGACAAGCCGGAAACCGTCGACAAGCTCTACAAAAAGGCGATCGAACTCGGCGCCAAGGATGAGGGCGCGGCGGGCCCGCGCGGCGATACCTTTTACGCGGGCTATTTCCGCGATCCCGACGGCAACAAGCTCAATGCTTTCTGCATGACCCAAGGCTAAATCGGAGGCGGCCCGGGCCTCGGGCCAAAGCCATCCCCTGCAGGACGCAGCGCCCTGGTCCGGCCCGCCTAGACGGGCGGCCTTCCACAGCTTAAGACCTTGCCGCGCCGGCTCTTTTCATTGAGCCGGCGCGGTTTCTATATTGGCGGTTCCCGAACAATATTTTGCGGGAATGAAACAGGCAGGCCCAGAAATGACGTCGTTGAAAGACATTCGGTCGCAATTTTTGAATTTCTTCGCCGCGCGCGATCATGTCGTCGCGCCGTCAGCGCCGCTTGTGCCGCAAAACGACCCGACCTTGTTATTCGTCAATGCGGGCATGGTGCCGTTCAAGAACGTGTTCACGGGCGTCGAAAAGCGCGACTATGTCCGCGCCGCGTCTTCGCAGAAATGCGTGCGCGCTGGCGGCAAGCACAATGATCTCGACAATGTCGGCTACACGGCTCGCCATCACACCTTTTTCGAGATGCTCGGCAATTTTTCCTTTGGCGATTACTTCAAGGAAGAGGCGATCGACGCAGCATGGACGCTGGTCCACAAGGATTTCGGCTTGCCGGCCGACCGCCTGACCGTAACCGTGTACCACACTGACGATGAGGCGTTTGACCTCTGGCGCAAGATCGCCGGCTTGCCCGAAGAGCGGATCATCCGCATAGCGACGAATGACAATTTCTGGGCGATGGGCGAAACCGGCCCATGTGGACCGTGTTCTGAAATTTTCTATGATCACGGCGATCATATCCCCGGCGGACCGCCGGGCTCGCCCGATGAAGACGGCGACCGGTTCGTTGAGATCTGGAACCTCGTCTTCATGCAATATGAGCGTTTTGCTGGCGGCAAGCAGTCTGACCTGCCGAAGCCATCCATTGACACTGGCATGGGGCTCGAGCGCATCGCTGCGGTGCTGCAAGGCGTGCACGACAATTATGACGTGGATCTGTTCAAGACGCTGATCGCCGCATCGGTGGACATGACCGGCCGCAAAGCGGAAGGCGCCGACAAGCCGGCCCATCGCGTGATCGCAGACCATTTGCGCGCGACGAGTTTCCTGATCGCCGATGGCGTCGGTCCGTCAAATGAAGGCCGCGGTTATGTGTTGCGGCGGATCATGCGCCGCGCCATGCGGTATGCGCATGGCCTGGGGGTTCGCGATCCGCTTATGGCGCGTCTCGCGCCGGTGCTGGTGCGTGAAATGGGCGGCGCCTTTCCCGAACTTGTTCGCGCGGAAGGCTTGATCGTTGAAACCTTGAAGTCGGAAGAAGAAAAATTCCGCTCCCTGCTTGAGCGCGGTTTGAAGCTGCTTGAAGAGGAAACCGTTAATCTTCCCGCTGGCGCGCCGCTGCCCGGCGAAGCGGCGTTCAAGCTCTATGACACATTCGGCTTCCCCCTCGACCTGACGCAGGACGCGCTGCGCCGCGATGGGCGCGCCGTTGATGTCGACGGATTTGATAAAGCCATGGCGGCGCAAAAGGCCGCGGCGCGCGCCGCCTGGGCCGGGTCTGGCGACGCCGCTGATGAAAGCGTCTGGTTCGACCTCCGTTCAGAGCACGGCGCCAGCGAGTTCCTCGGTTACATTCACGATGTTGCGGAAGGCGTCGTGCAGGCTGTTGTCGTCGACGGCAAACCTGCGGACGCCGCAAAAGCTGGCGACAAGGTCGAGATCATCGTCAATCAGACTCCCTTCTACGCGGAGTCCGGCGGGCAGGTCGGCGATGCGGGGCGCATCACCACCGATGAGGGCGCCGTGATCGTCATCGAGGATGTAAAAAAGCGCGCTGGCGTGCTGCATGGGCATATTGGCAAAGTTGAAAAGGGCGAGATCCGGGCCGGCGACACGGTCCATCTTGCGATTGATGTTGAGCGCCGCGACCGTATCCGCGCCAATCATTCGGTCACGCACCTTGCGCACGCAGCGCTGCGAGACGTGTTGGGATCGCATGTGGCGCAAAAAGGTTCGCTTGTGGCGCCGGAACGCATGCGCTTTGACATCACCCATCCCAAAGCCATCAGCGCCGACGAAATCGCAGAAGTCGAGCGCCGGGTGAACGCCGTCATCCGCCAGAACACGCCCGTCGAAACGCGCGTCATGTCTTATGATGATGCGGTCGAGTCGGGCGCCATCGCGCTTTTCGGCGAAAAATATGATGACGACGTTCGTGTGCTGACCATGGGACAGTCATTGAGCGATGCGCGCAAACCATATTCGGTCGAGCTTTGCGGCGGCACGCATGTGCGCCGCATCGGCGATATTGCGCTGTTCAAGATTATCGGGGAGAGCGCCGTTTCGGCTGGCGTCCGCCGCATTGAGGCGCTGACCGGCGAAGCTGCGCGGCGTTATCTCGAAACCCAGGCGACGCTTGCACGTAAGGCGTCAGACGCGCTGAAAACCACGACGGAAGAATTGCCGGCGCGGATTGAAGCGCTTGTCGCCGAGCGCAAAAAACTTGAGCGAGAATTGGCGGAAACGAAAAAACAACTGGCTTTGGGCGGTGGCGGCGCGGCGGCTGCAGATGACGAAGTCGCCGAAATCGGCGGCGTCAAATTCATCGGCCGCGTGCTCGACGGTGTCGCGGCGAAAGATCTTCGCGGTTTGGTGGATCAGGCGAAACAGAAAATCGGCTCGGGCGTCGCTGCATTTGTCGGCGTCAATGACGGCAAGGCTGCGCTTGCCGTTGGCGTCACCGATGATTTGAAGGACCGATTGTCCGCGGTTGATCTGGTGCGCGCCGGCGCTGAATCGATTGGCGGCAAGGGCGGGGGCGGGCGCCCGGACATGGCGCAAGCCGGCGGGCCGGACGGGTCGCGCGCGGCCGATGCGATCAAATCGATCGAACGCGCGCTTGGCGCCTGATGCCCGGCTGACGCTATTTGTTGATTGAAACGCCGCCGCCGGACGACTTGCTTACGTTTGTGTTTTGCGGGTCGCCGAAGACGACGACATCGCCGCCGCTGGAGGCGCTCGCATTGATGCTTTGTGAAGCGTAGACAATCAGATCGGCGCCGGACGACACGCTGGCGGCCACATCCGTGCATTGCAGATTTTCCGCGTCCAGATCGGCGCCGCTGCTGCCGTCGGCTTTCAGCTTGCCGCAGGTTCCGCTCAATTCCGCATCTGCGCCGCTTGAAACGGAAGCGCTGAAGTCGCCTGCATCAATACCGCTCGCCTCGAGGTCCGCGCCGCTGGAGACGCTGACGCCGTTTAGCGACGGCGTGCTTACATAAATGGTCAGTTTCCCCCGGCGCATGCCGCTAAAAAACCCACGTCTATTTTCGCGGCCGATTTCCAGCGTTTCTCCGTCGAGTTCAATGCGCAGATTCTCAAGCGCATCCGCATCGCCCTCGGCGCGCACGGCGTAATCACCCCCGACGGTGATTTCCACATCGACCCCGGCGGAAGCTTCAACCACCGTAAAACCACTCAGGTCGTAGCTGTTTGATTCGGCATGCGCCGCGCCAAGAGCGAGCATTGTCGCCGCGCCCGTCAACGCAAGGGTGTTCATTGTCCGGTTCATCATTTTTCCCTTTCTTTCGGTCTGTGCCGCTTTCCGGCATTCTTGTTTTGAAGCGGCTTAGTCGCGCGTCGCCGTGGCCGGCGCGACGATTTTAATGCGGCCGCCGGAGGAACGGTCAATGTTCACCCGCTCCGGGGCGCCAAACACCGCCAAATGGCCGCCGCTTGATGCATCCCCCACAAGCGCCTTCAGCACCGATAATTCGCCATGGCCGCCGCTTGAAACCTCAACATTCGCGACCTCGCAGTTCAGCGCGCGCGCAGACAGATTGGCGCCGCTTGAAATGTCGACGCGGCAGTCGCTGCTGCGGCCGTCAATGGCGACATGGGAGCCGCTCGACAAATCGAGAATAAAGCGCCCGGAATCGATTTTCGTAAGCGTCGAATGTGAGCCCGCCGACGCATCAATGGCCTCGATCTTTGGCGCGGTTACGGAAATCTTGTAGTCGTTTTTTTTCTGATGCCAGCTCAGGCGATTCCAGTCGCGCGACAGCACGAGGACGCCGTCTTTCACCTTGATGTCAAGTTCGCTGAAGTCGCCGCTATCGCTTTCCGCCGTCACGGTTTGCGCAGCGCCTGCCGTAACGGTGAGGCGCAGGCCGGTCGACACCTTGATGCGTTCGAATTTGTCCAGATCATATGTCTTGGTTTCCGCCATGGCCGGTTGGGCGAAAACGGTCAGTGCGAACAGGCATGCGGCAAGGCGCAACGCGGAAGCGGGTCGTGTCATTTTGAGCTCCTCGAAGGGGTTAATACGCAACGCCCCTGAGCTGTCCATGCTGCCACGCAGAGCGCGCCAAAGCGAGCCATATGCGGCGAACCGCCCCGAATTTGCGGGGAAGGGCGGTGCGCCGTCATTTTCCGGCGCTTTTACTGCGCCCGGGCTAGAGGAGAAATTGCTAGGCCGACATCGCCTTGCGGAAATTTTCGTCAACCTTTTCAAGGAAGCCGGAGGTGGTGAGCCATTTTTGCTCCGCCCCGATGAGGAGCGCCAGATCCTTGGTCATATAGCCGCTCTCAACCGTCTTGATCACGGTCTGCTCCAGCGTAGTGGCGAATTTGATCAGCGCGTCATTGCTGTCGAGCTTGCCCCGGTGGGCGAGGCCGCGCGTCCAGGCGTAGATCGAGGCGATGGAGTTGGTGGAGGTTTCCTCGCCGCGCTGATGGGCGCGGAAGTGGCGCGTCACCGTGCCATGGGCGGCTTCGGCTTCCACCGTCTTGCCGTCCGGGCTCATCAGCACAGACGTCATCAGCCCCAGCGAACCGTAACCCTGGGCCACGGTGTCCGACTGCACGTCGCCATCATAGTTTTTACATGCCCAGACATATCCGCCGGACCATTTGAGGCAGGCGGCGACCATGTCGTCGATCAAACGGTGTTCGTAGGTCAGATTGTGCTCGGCGAATTTTTCTTTGAATTCGTTTTCATACATGTCGGCGAAGAGGTCTTTGAAACGGCCGTCATATTTCTTGAGGATCGTGTTCTTCGTCGACAGATAGAGCGGGAATTTGCGCTGCAAGGCGTAGTTGAAGCATGCGCGGGCGAAATCGTTGATCGACTCATCAAGATTGTACATGCCCATGTAGATGCCGGCGGAAGGCGCGTCGAAGACTTCCTGCTCTTGCACTTCGCCGTTCTCGCCTTCCCATTTCATGGTCAGCTTGCCCTTGCCGGGGAACAGCATGTCCGAGGCGCGGTACTGATCGCCAAAGGCGTGGCGGCCGATGATCACCGGCTGGGTCCAGCCCGGCACCAGGCGCGGCACGTTGCGCATGATGATGGGCTCGCGGAAGACGACGCCCCCAAGAATATTGCGGATCGTGCCGTTGGGCGAGCGCCACATCTTTTTCAGGCCGAATTCCTCAACCCGCGCTTCGTCCGGGGTGATGGTGGCGCATTTGACAGCGACGCCGTATTTTTTGGTGGCTTCCGCCGCATCAATAGTGATCTGGTCGTCAGAGGCGTCGCGGGCCTCCATGCCTAGGTCGAAATATTTAAGGTCGAGATCGAGATAGGGGTGGATGAGCTTGTCCTTGATCATCTGCCAGATGATCCGGGTCATCTCGTCCCCGTCCATTTCAACGACGGGATTATCGACTTTGATTTTTTGCATGGAATTTCCTACCGGACCTATTGAGCGCGCTTTGAACAGATGCACGCGAGAGACTAATCTGAATGGGTGTTGCGGGGCTCTTAGCATCGGGCGGGGGCTAATGAAAAGAGGCTGCCGGCCCAACTTCGCCACCAACATCGCCGATGAAGTGAAAACAGCAATATGAACCAAAAATCTGACCAGGGCGTCCCGTCGCCCGCCCGAATCGCCCGCCGGGATGGGCGAAGCGCCCTGGGCCCGGCGCCGCTCTTCGTGCTGGTTGAGCCGCAAATGGGGGAGAATATCGGCGCGGCGGCCCGGGCGATGCTGAATTTCGGGATTTCAGGGCTCCGGCTGGTCAATCCCCGCGATGGCTGGCCCAATGAGAAGGCCGGGGCGATGGCGGCTGGCGCGAGCATGGTCATCGACCAGACGCGGGTATTTGAGACGTCAGGGGAGGCCTTGGCCGATTGCACATATGTGCTGGCGACGACTGCGCGCCCGCGCGAGGCCCAACTGCCGGTTCTGGAGCCTGCAGAAGCGGCCGCGGCGCTGAAGGCGCAGAATCGACCGCGGCGAGCAATGCGCAGTGATGTTCGGCGGGGAAAGGTCCGGCCTTGCGAATGAAGATGTCATGCGCGCGGACGCGATTGTCTCGATTCCGGTCAATCCCGCCTTCGCCTCGATCAATCTCGGCCAGGCGGCGCTGATCATCGGCTATGAATGGGCCAAGGCGCAGGGGCAAACCGCGCTGGCGTCGGAACTTTATTCCGCCATTCCCGCCGCGAAAGAAAACTTCGAACGGCTCATCGACCACCTGATCACCGAGCTCGATAAAGCGGGGTATTTCCTGGTTCCCGAAAAGCGGCCTACGGTTGAGCGCAATATCAAGGCCGCTCTGATGCGTGCGGGCATGACCGAGGCGGAAGTGCGCACCTTTCGCGGGGTCATCAAGGCGCTTGTCCAGGGGCCCAAACAGTAGAGCCGGCTGACGGCGTTTGAAGCGAGGGATGAAAGCATGAAGAGATTTTTGGCCGCCCTGATGATGGCCGCCTTTATATCGGCTTGTGGCGGCAGTCCTGAAGGCAAGACCGCCGATCAGCCGTCTTATGACGTGATCATTAGCGGCGGGACGATCTATGATGGATCGGGCGCGCCGGGTGAAGTCGCCGATATCGCGATTTCCGGCGACCGCATTGCCGCGATTGGCGATCTCGATGAGGGCGCCGCCGCTCGCGTCATTGACGCAGAAGGGCTCGCCGTGGCGCCGGGTTTCATCAACATGTTGAGCTGGGCGGTCGAGGATCTGATCGAAGACGGGCGCAGCCTTGGGGATATTTCTCAGGGCGTCACCCTCGAAGTGTTCGGCGAGGGCATATCTTATGGTCCGTGGTCGGATGAAATAAAGCGCCAGGCGAAAGAGCGTCAGAGCGATATTCAATATGACATCGACTGGACAACGCTGGGGGAATATCTGGAGTCGTTGGAGCGGCGCGGCGTGTCGCCGAATGTCGCGTCTTTCGTCGGCGCCACGACTTTGCGCGCGTCGGTCATTGGCTATGACAACCGGCAGGCGACGGCGGATGAACTCAGCGAAATGCAGGAAATGGTGCGCGAGGCCATGCGCGAGGGCGCCATGGGCGTTGGCTCGTCGCTGATTTATGCGCCGGCGAATTTCGCTGACACCGAAGAGCTGATCGCGCTGATGAGCGCTGCGAGCGAATATGACGGCATGTATATTTCTCACATTCGCTCTGAAGATGAGGAGCTGCTTGAGGCGGTCGATGAACTTATCGAAATCGCACGGGCGAGCGATGCGCCGGCGGAGATCTATCATTTGAAGGCGAGCGGTAGGGCGAATTGGGGCAAGCTCGACGACGTGATCGCCAAGGTTGAGGCGGCGCAGGCGGAAGGCCTGAAAGTCACCGCCGATATGTACGCCTATCCGGCAAGCTCAACAGGTCTCGATGCGGCGATGCCGCTCTGGGTGCAGGAAGGCGGCTATGAAAAATGGGCCGAACGGCTGATGGATCCCGAAACCCGCGCCAAAGTTTCCGATGAAATTCTCAACGGATCGGGCGAATTCGTCAGCGGAATCACCAATGCCGGCGGGCCGGAGGGCGTGTTGCTGGTCGGCTTCCGCAATCCGGAGCTTCGCAAATATATCGGCAAGACGCTGGCGGAAGTCTCCGAAGAGCGCGGCACGCCTTACCCGGTCACGGCGATGGATCTGGTTATAGAAGACGGCAGCCGCGTGCAGGTTGTCTATTTCTCCATGTCGGAAGCCAACATCGCAAAAAAAGCGGCGCTGCCATGGGTCAGTTTCGGCTCTGATGGCGGCTCCATGGCGCCGGAAGGCGTGTTTCTTGAACAAAGCACGCACCCGCGCGCTTACGGAAACTTCGCGCGCATTTTCGCCAAATACGTTCGCGACGAAAATGTGCTGACCATCGAAGAGGCGGTTCGCAAACTGACTTCGCTGCCTGCGACAAATCTGAAACTCAAAGACCGCGGCATGCTGGCGCCGGGTTACTATGCCGACATCGTCGTGTTCGACCCGGCGACCATTCAGGACAAAGCGACATTCGCCGAACCTCACCAGCTTGCGGTTGGCGTCGAGCAGGTATTCGTCAATGGCGCGCATACGATAGAAGATGGCGTGCATACCGGCGTCAAAGCCGGCCGCGTCGTTCGCGGGCCCGGCTGGACAGGCTGGAACGAAGCGGCCAGTCAGTAAACAAATTTCGGAAAGGCGATTCCTTGACGGCGAAAGACACTATTGAACGCATTGACCATCCGGATGCATTGAGCTTGCACCGGTTCAAATATTATGACTTCGCCATGGCGGCGTTTGTCGCGATCCTGATTTGCTCCAACCTGATTGGCGCTGCAAAGCTTGTGCAGTTTTTCGAATTCAGGATCGGCGATTGGAATGTCGGCATGTTCGGCGCCGGCATTCTCTTCTTTCCACTGTCTTACGTGCTCGGCGACGTAATGACCGAGGTTTACGGCTATGCTCGTGCGCGCCGGGTCGTGTGGGCGGGTTTTGCCGCTGTCCTGTTCATGGCCTTCATGGCCTGGGCGGTGGTCTCCATGCCGCCGGCGCCCGGCTGGGAGGGGCAGGGCGCCTATGAAGCGGTGTTCGGCCTTACGCCGCGCATTGTGCTCGCATCGATCATGGCGTTCTGGGCGGGCGAGCTGGCCAATGCTTTCGTCATGGCGCGCATGAAAGTCGCGTCGGGCGGCAAGCATTTGTGGCAAAGAACGATCGGCTCCACCGTAGTCGGGCAGGGTGTCGACAGCATCCTCTTCTATCCCATCGCATTTTTGGGCGTCTGGTCGCTTGAGCAGGTGTTTACAGTTCTGATCACCAATTACGTTCTGAAAGTATTGTGGGAAGCGGTGTTGACGCCTGTGACCTATCGGGTCGTCGCTGCACTCAAAAAAGCCGAGGGCGTTGACGTATATGATACGGATACGGCCTTTACGCCCTTCTCCATTCGGTCTTAACTGGCGCCGGCCGCGGGGGATGACGCGGAGAGTTGGGGGCGTTCCATGTTCAGAAAACTGTTTGGCGCAGGTCGCAAGGGTGAGGCGAAAGCGTCATATGCGAGCCTTTATGATGCGCGGGCGAAGGAAAAAGCGCCGCCATCGCGCTCACTGGATGAAGCTGCGCTTGAATATCACGCCCAAGCGCCCGCGGGCAAAATGGAATGCTTGCCGACCAAGCCGATGTCGACGCAGCGCGATTTGTCGCTCGCCTATTCTCCGGGGGTCGCCGCCGCCTGCCGCGAGATCGAAAAAGACAGTGCGACGTCGCGCCTTTACACCAACCGTTCCAATCTTGTCGCAATCGTCACCAATGGCACGGCGGTTCTTGGGCTTGGCGATATCGGCGCCGAGGCTGCCAAGCCCGTCATGGAAGGCAAGGCGGCGTTGTTCAAGCGCTTCGCCGGGGTCGATGCTGTGGATTTATGCGTCGACGAAAAAGACCCCGCAAAACTCGCTGACCTGATTGTCGCCCTGCAGCCGGGCTTTGGCGGTTTCAATCTCGAAGACATCAAGGCGCCGCAATGTTTTGAAGTCGAGCGGCTGGCCCGCGAGCGCGCAAGCGTGCCGGTGTTTCACGATGATCAGCACGGCACGGGTGTTTGCGTGCTGGCGGGATTGTTGAATGCGCTCACACTAAGCGGCCGCAAGATCTCCAACATAAAGATCGCCGTGTCGGGAGCTGGCGCGGCGGCGATCGCCTGCGTTGAGTTGCTCATCGCCGGCGGCGCCAAAAAGAAAACATTCTGCTTACGGACAGTACCGGCGTCGTCTATCAGGGCCGCAAGGACGGCCTGTCGGGCCAGAAAGCCAATTACGCGGTCAAGACTGACAAGCGCACGCTCGCCGATGCGGTGGAGGGCGCAGACTTCTTTCTTGGCGTTTCAAGGCGGGGTCTGCTGACGCCGGACATGGTCAAAACCATGAACCCCAATCCGATTATCTTTGCGCTCGCCAATCCCGAGCCTGAAATCTGGCCGGAAGATGCGGCCGCCGCCGCGCCCGATGCAATCATCGCGACGGGCCGGTCCGACTATCCAAACCAGGTCAACAACGTTCTTTGTTTTCCATTCCTGTTTCGCGGGGCCCTCGACGTGGCCGCAAAGACGGTTACGCGGGGCATGACGCTTGCCGCCGCCAGGGCGATTGGCGCGGTCGCGCAAATGAAGACGCCCCAATCTGTGCGGGCGGCCTATCCGGATGAGAAGTTTGAGTTTGGTCCGGGATATATTCTTCCCAAAGCCTTTGATCCGCGCCTCCTGCCGGAAGTAGCGAGCGCGGTGGCGGAAGCGGCCATCGCTGAAGGGGTCGCCGAAGCGCCGATCAAGGACATGGCGGCCTACCGGGCGCGGCTCGAAAAACTCGCTCTTTCGCTACAGGCGCTATAGCTGCCGGACGCCCTTGATGGTTGGGGCGCCATTACAGTAAACTGGTCAGTGTAGTGGCGGGCGCGTAAAGCCCCACCAACCCAGCGGGGCCCTATGGCTGACGACCACCGAGCGACTCTCGACAATCCAGCGCCGCTCTCGACCGGGGGCGGCAAGGGGCCGCGCATTGCAATACTCGGGGCCGGATTTTCCGGCATGGGGATGGCGATCCGCTTGCGTCAGGAAGGCTTCGAGAACTTCACCATCTATGAAAAGGCTGACGAAGTCGGCGGCACCTGGCGGGAGAATATATATCCCGGGGTCGCCTGCGATGTGCCGTCGCATCTTTATTCCTTTTCCTTTGAAGCCAATCCCCATTGGTCCCGGCGTTATTCTCCGGGCGGCGAGATCTGGGACTACATGAAGCACTGCGCCCGCAAATATGATCTCTATCCAAAAATTTGTTTCGGCAAAAAAGTCACCTCGGTCCGCCATAACGGCAAGGAATGGACAGTTGAATTCAGTGACGGCGCCGCGGTGACGGCAGACTACGTCATCAGCGGACTCGGCGGGCTGCATGAACCAAACTTTCCTGATATTCCGGGTAAGGAGCAGTTTTCAGGGCCGGCCTTCCACACCGCGCAATGGCGCGACGATGTGGACCTGGCCGGAAAGCGCGTCGCAATGATCGGCTCAGCGGCGAGCGCGGTTCAGGTGATCCCAGAAATAGCCAGCAAAGTCGCCCATCTAGATGTCTATCAGCGCACGCCAAACTGGGTGATGCCGCGCCAGAGTTACGCTTATCCGAAATGGCTTCAAGCGCTGTTCGAAAAGGCGCCTTTGCTCGCGCGCGCCTATCGCGGTTTTTATTTTACGCTCGCAGAATGGCGCTTTGGCGCGTTCAAAAAAGACGAAAACCGCGTCAAGGCGATGGTGCGCCGGATTTTTCAAAAACATCTGGAAACCCATGTGGCCGATCCGCAATTGCGCGCAAAATTGACGCCGGATTATCCGGTGGGCTGCAAGCGGATTCTGATTTCGGATGACTATTTCCCGGCCATCCAGAAAGCCAATGTGGATCTGGTGACGGACCCCATTGCCGAAATTACGCCTGCGGGCGTACGCACCAAAGACGGTACGCTGCGCGAGGCCGATATTCTGGTTTATGCGACCGGCTTTAAGGTTTTTGACATTCTCGAATCTATCGATGTCACCGGCCCTTCGAACACAAGCCTGCGCGATGTCTGGAGCCACGGCATCGCAGCACATCGCACCATTGCTGTCCCCGGATTTCCGAATTTCTTTTTGCTGCTCGGGCCAAACTCCGGGCTTGGGCATAATTCGGTGGTGCTGATGATTGAGGCGCAGGTGAACTACGTCATCGACCTTATTCGCAGAGCCGGCGAGGGCGCCTTGATCGAACCGCGCCCGGAGGCGGCCAAGGCCTATGACAACAAAGTGCAGCACGATCTTCAGGAAAAAGTCTGGGCCGCCCGATGCGGCGCCTGGTATGTTGATGAGCATGGACGGAATTTCACGCTCTATCCCCATGATGTGCGGACCTATCTCAAAGAGATGAAATCGCCTGACTATTCAGAATATAGCATTCACGCGATGACAGGCTGAGCAGGCGGCGTGCGGTTTCAATTCCCGCTGTGGTTGTGCGCGTTTGGCGCGCGCCGCGTAAAATTGCTTTTGCATGCAGGTCGCAAAGATTCTTGGGCGCGCGATGACAAACCCGCTTGCGAACATTATCACATCGTGCTTTTTCCACCCGCAAATTCAAGTAACTGTCCAAGGGGGACTGAAGTGATTATCAAGTCTGTATCTGCGTTTTTTGCGGTCGCGGCGCTTAGTTTCGGTGCGGCGAACGCCAATGTCATCACCATCGATGACGGTCTCGGCACTATTGAATGCACAGCCAGCTGTGAAGCGTTTACCGGCGCCGGCGGCGACGGCGCGCAACCCACGGGCGCGGGCGTCCTTTCCAGTACGCTAGCGGACTATTATGACGGCACGCCGTCCAACGAAACAGCGGAAGCAAACCGCCTCAGCATTCTGGCTACCGGGTCAACGGGTCTGTTCGCCGGCACGGACGGTACCCGCACCGTTGGCAATAGCGGCAGCATGTCATTCTCGACACTTGCGGAATATGTGGTTTTGAAGATCGGACAAGTCGCCATTTTCGTGAAAAACACGTCTGGCGGATCGCTGACCATTGATTACACATCTTTCCCGGGCGCTGGCTCTGGCCTCAGCCATTACACCGAGTTCGGCGGCGTTTCCGACGTGCCGCTCCCGGCCGCAGCGTGGCTGATGATTGCAGGCATTGGCGGTCTCGGCTTCGCCGGACGGAAAAAAGCCGCCGAATAGGCCGCTTGATCCGATTATTTGCAAAAACCCGCCTGTTCAGGCGGGTTTTTTGTATTTCGGGCCGGGGCTTTCTTGACAGCTCCGGCCCGCTTGAGTACTTCCCGCCGCTTCTAACGGGTGGCGCGTGGACCGCCGTTGAGATTGCGCCGGGGATTGGCCTCGCGCGCCGGGCCGCGCCAGAATTTGAGGATACTCATGTCTAAACGTATTCAGGCCAAGCATAAGCTTGACCGCCGGGTTGGCGAAAACGTCTGGGGCCGGCCGAAATCTCCGATTAACAAGCGCGATTACGGCCCGGGCATGCATGGCCAGCGCCGGAAGGGCAAAACCTCGGACTTCGGTCTGCAGCTGATGGCGAAACAGAAGCTGAAAGGCTACTACGCCAACATCTCCGAAAAGCATTTCGAGCGCACCTATAACGAAGCTGTGCGCCGCCGAGGCAACACTGCAGAGCTGCTGATCGGCCTGCTGGAGAGCCGTCTGGACGCCATCGTCTATCGCGCGAAATTCGTGCCGACGGTTTTCGCTGCGCGCCAATTCGTCAATCATGGCCATGTGAAGCTGAACGGCGTGCGCACCAATATTCCTTCGGTCCGCGTAAAGCCGGGCGATGTGATCGAGATTAAAGAGAAGTCGCAAAACATGGCGCTGGTGCTCGAAGCGCTGCAGAGCGCCGAGCGGGACATTCCTGATTATATTGAGGTTGACCCGAAGAAAATGACCGCGACTTACCTGCGAGTGCCGGAATTCGCCGAGGTTCCGTACCAGTGCACGATGGAGCCGAATCTGGTCGTCGAATATTACTCGTCATAAGCTGGCGACACAGGACTTACCGGAAAGGCCGCCCTTGGGGCGGCCTTTTTTTGTCATAAGGCATTGGAATTACAGTATTCTTTTTTGCAATCTTGTTGCTTTGCAGCAACAGGAGCGCGCTCAATGCCCCGTTTAGTACGCCGTGATCACAATTTCGCGTGAGAATTCCGCAAGCGCGATATAGCCTCGGCGCGTCAGCAAGGGGCGTGCTGGAGATTTTCTGCCAGCGGTAGGCGAGGGGCGCTCCTTCATCGGTCTGATTTTGGGCAATGGGAGCATAAAATGTCGAAGAAATTGATGCGCAAAGGCTTGATTGCGTTGCTGTCGAGCGCCTCGGCGGGAGCGATCACGTCGGCGTCATATGCGCAGGATGTGGAAACGATTCCCGACGCGGTTGAAGATGACGATGCTGAGCGCGACGTTGTCGTGGTCACCGGCTCGCGAGATCCGGCGCGACGAATTTAGCAGCGCCGGACCGGTCCAGGTCATTGATCCGCGATTGGGCGAACTGCAGGGGACGATTGACGCAGCCTCGTTGATTCAGTCTTCCTCCGTCGCCTCGGGCTCGGCGCAGACAACATCCGCGATTTCCTCCAATTTCGTCTCCAATGGCGGCGCCGGCGCCGCCACCGTATCACTGCGCGGTCTTGGCGCAGAACGCACGCTGGTCCTGCTCAACAGCCGCCGCGCCGGCCCGGCCGGGACGCGCGGTGCGGTCAGTTCCTTTGACTTGAACGTGCTGCCGACCTCGATCATCGGCAATATCGAAATTTTGAAAGACGGCGCCTCTTCGATCTACGGCTCCGACGCTGTCGCCGGCGTTGTGAACATCATCACCAAGCGCGACACGGACGGCATCGAGTTCGACGCCTTCGCATCGCAGCCTTTCACGTCGGGCGGCGAAGAATATCGCGCCAGCGCCACCTGGGGCAAAACCTTCGATCGCGGCCATCTGCTTGTCTCCGGCGACTACTACAAGCGCAAGGAATTGGCGCGCGGCCAGCGCCCCAAATATCTTGAATGTGGTGAAGAGCGCATTTTCGATTCGCCAGGCGGCAACCGCGTCGATCTGATTGATCCGCGTACGGGAAATTACAAATGTTCCGATGACCTGCCCTGGGGGCACATCTGGATCTACGACCTGCATTATTATGATTACAACTACGGCTACAATTATGGCGGTCTGACGAACAACCCCAACTCGAACATTCCCGGCAGTGGCCCAGGCGTCGTGACCAAGTTCCAGTACAATTATGCTGGCGACAACCTCCAGGACTACATCCCGGCGCTTGCAGCGGCGCGCGACGGATCTGACCTGACCGTTCCGGAAGGATTCTTCCCGGTCGAATATGATCCGATTTCTTACGCCCTGTTCAATCAGCAATCGCCGTTCATACCGGAAGTAACAGTCATTCCGGAGACAACGCGCTACACCGCCTATGTCGAAGGCTCTTACGAAATCACCGACAATATCGAGGCCTATGGGGAGTTCCTCTATAACCGCCGCGAAACCTATCAGAACAATTGGGTCCAGTTCTGGGATTTCAGCGTCACGTCCGATCCCGGGCCGGTGGTTTTGAATTCTCCTTATCTCGGCGTGGCGGGACCTAACCCGTTCAATGCAGCGACGGGCCCTTATCTGACCAGCGCGACGCCAATCACCAACCATGCGGATGCGTCGCAACAGGTCGATTACTTCCGCGGTGTCGGCGGTTTTCGTGGTGAGTTTGAAGGTGGCGGCCTCAATGGATGGGCGTGGGATGTGTACTCCCAATACAGCCGGTCGAAAGGCCTTTATCGCAACGATCAAATCTACAAGGACTCGATCGATTACCAATATTATGTCGGCTACGGCTACTTTCCGGACGGGTGCGAAGGCAACGTCACGCCGGTCAGCGGCAAAGACTGCGTGACCATCGACTGGTGGGATCCGGAACTGTTGCGCGGGAACATCCCGCAGAATGTCCGCGATTACCTCTTCGGCACGGAAGAAGGGAAAACCGTCTATACGCAAGCCTATGTTGAAGCGATCCTGACCGGCGACGTGATGGAATTGCCGGCGGGCAAACTCGGCGCGGCGTTCGGCGCGACCTATCGACGGGACTCGCTTGACGACATTCCCGGCGACATCACCTATTCGGAAAATCCGTACTATGATCCGTCTGATCCGGACTCCGAGCCCTTTATCAACAACTCCTGGACCGGCAGCGCCTCCGGGCACACGGTGGGATCAAGTAAAACGCTGGAATTTTTCGGTGAGTTGAGCATTCCGCTGCTGAAAGACCTGCCAGGCGTCGAGTTTTTCGAAGTCGGCGTCGCCGGTCGCCATACGGATGTGAGCACGGTGTCCGGCACGGCGCAGACATGGAAAGTCAGCGCCAACTGGGTGGTCACCGACTGGTTGCGCCTCGGCGGCACAATGGGTACTTCGTTCCGTGCGCCAGCCTTGTTCGAGCTCTATCTGGCGAACCAGACATCTTACGAGAGTCAACACCTCCTTGAGCCGTGCGCGGGTTGGGGCGCGGCGCTTGCCAACGGCAGCATCTCGCAACGGCTTGCGGATAACTGCGCGGCGCAAGGCGTACCGGACAATCACATCGCTGGTCCCATCTCCTCGACCATTATCACCAGCGGCGGGCTCGGCGCGCTTGATCCGGAGACATCCAAGGCGAAAACAGCCAGTGTCACGGTGTTCTTCGATCCGATCTTGCCGGAGTCCACAAGCTTCAGCATCCGGGCTGACTATTTCGACATTGAGGTCAACGGCGAAATTGCGCAGCTTGGCCCGGCGAACATTATCTACGGGTGTTTGACATCGGACTATTTTCCGGACGATCCGTTATGCGATCTTTTCGAACGCAACGGTCAGGGTAGTCCGAGCAATATCGCGACTGTAACTGACCAGTTCATCAACGTGAACAGTCAGAAGAACCGTGGCCTCGACTTCACCGTGCGGTTTGATCAAGAGCTTCCGGGCGAGCTGGGCGATCTTCAGATCATGTCGCAGATGACGGTGCAGTTGAAAGATACAATTGCGCTCTTTGAAGGAACGGTCGAAGACGTCAATGGCGAAGAGGGAGAGCCGAAGTTCACCGGCGATCTCAATGTTCGTTGGGACAAAGACGACTGGTCCTTCCTTTGGTCGATTGACTATTTCGGCCAGACCAGCGATCTCGAAGACTTCCGTAACGAGACCGGCCTTGATAGCGCCTGTGGTCTAACAGACGTTCTTCATGATGGGCCTTACTGCGTTGATCTGGTCGCTGAACGAACGATCTACCATAGCGTCTCGCTCTCCAAGACCTTTAGCGACGAGAAGTTCACGGTTATTTTTGGCGTCGCGAACGTCTTTGACAAAGAGCCGCCGCGCGTTTCCGAATATGGGGCGAACTACGGCTCGATCACCAATCTCGGGTCGGTGCCTTATGCGTCGCAATATGACTTTGTCGGGCGCCGGGCGTTCCTGAACCTAAAAGCGTCGTTCTAGCTAGCGGCCCAAATCATGCAGAAACGGGCGATGGCGCAATCCATCGCCCGTTTTTTTTAACCTTGCCCCAGGCTGGCGCAGGAATTAGACCTGCAATTCGCCGAGAATTTAGAGATGAAGAGGTTCAGTTATGCCCAGAGTTTCCATGAAACCGGACACGCTGAATATCGAAAACCGGAAATTCCCGCAGACGTCCTTGCGTCAGCCGGCTTTCATTAACTCGGTCCCCAAAAGCGGCACGCATCTCCTCCGCAATATCGTGCGGATGTTCGTGCCCGTCGAGCAGCAATATCATGAGCAGTTCATTCAGCACCCAAACCTGCAACAACATCTCGAGGCCTTCGATCAGCAGAAATGCCAGTTGAGCTGGGGGCATTTGTTGTTCTCGGACGCATCGGCCATTGAACTGACCGGCGTCAGAAAACTTGTCCTTTATCGCGACCCTTATAGTTGGGTGCTGGCGCGGGCGCGGTTTTTCCTGTCGGACGAGTTCTCCGGCAATATCGACCATGTGAAGGGCGGGCGGATATCCGTTGAGGAACTGCTCAATCTGATGATTGTCGGCATCTATCAGAAGGTGCCGTCCATGCTCGATCTGTACACCCATAATGCGGTTGCATGGATCGGCACCGTCGATGCGATGGTGAAATATGAGGAACTCATACAGGCGGTGAAAACCGTGGATACGCTGGAAGCCGAAGTCTACTTCCGCAAGCTGCTCGGCGCCTGCGGCATTGATCCGATTCCTGATGACTGGCGTGAGCGCATCAAGGTGGGCGCCGACCGCAAACAGAGCGGAACGGCGCGCGAAAACTTGTCCGGCCTTTCAGTCGAGATCCCGAATGAGCTGCCGGACCATCAGAAAAAGCTGATCGAATTCATGGCGCCGGGCTTGCGCAAGATTCTGGGCTACGAATAAGGCGCCGCTGCTATTCTACGCGGTCCCTGATTTCCGCAATCAGCGCATCGATGCCTTTTACGCCGCCGCCATTATTGGAAATGATTGAGGCGAACTGGCTGCGCTGTTCAATAGCGAGCCAGACATTGTCAGCGCCGGCATCAACGACGCTCAATTCCCCGTCGCGACTGCGATAGATGCGCCAATGGATCACTGTGTTTGCGTATGCCGAGCCCGGTTCCGGGTTGGCGAGTTTCGAGTTGATGATGATGTCGCGCTCGGACCGGTCGACAGAGCCCGTCACCGTCAGGCGCTCGCCCGCATAGTCGGAGAGGGTGTTGCGATAGATCAGCGTTGCATAACGGGTGAAGAGCGGAAAATATTGCGCCGCCTGTTCGTCCGTCATCTGCCTTGCATATTGTCCGAGCACAAAGCGGCCGATGCGGCGCATATCCACATATTCGCCCACCAATTTTTCAATGCCATCGAGCATGGCGTCGTGATCGCCAAGCGCTAATAGCGGTTCGGCTTCGTCGAGGATCGACTGCATATAGGTTTCGGAAGCCTGGTCGGCGGCGGCCGGCTGCGAAGCGAGCACGAGCATGCTGGCGCTGGCGAAGGCTGCGGCGAGATGAAAAGCGGAACGGCGGGTGAAATTGCGCATCACATGGCTCCTGCGGGGGCGGGGATTACTATTCTAGCTCGTCGAATTCTTCGAACTCGCCAATATCCGGCAAGTCGTCGAAATTGGTGCGCCCGTTATTTATCTCGCGCTTGCGCGACTGCAGATAAAAGCTGCGGATGGACGCGTAATAGTCGAGCGAGTCCGTTTTGATGTCGGCCAAGGGTTCGATCAGCGGTTCGCGCACGGAGAGCAGATTTACGCTGGCGCGCGACAACCGGTAATAAAGAGCGGGGTCCGTTCTGATCCAGAACGCCGGATCGGCGGTAAGATCGACCGCAGAGCCGAACCCGTCACGAACCGTGCTTGGCCCCATCAGCGGCAGCACCAGATAGGGGCCGGAGTCGATGCCCCAGACAGCGAGCGTCTGACCGAAATCTTCAGAATGCTGTTCAATACCCAGCCGTTCGGCAGGATCGCCCATGCCGCCAAAGCCAATGGTCGAGTTGACGACAAAGCGGCTCATGGTTTCACCGGCGCGGCCGAATTCGCCCTGTAGAATGTCGTTGACGAGAATCACCGGCGTTCTGAGATTGGCGAAGAAATTCCTGAGGCCCTTGCGCTGCTTTTTGTGGGTCACCGCGCGATAGGCCTTTGCCGCCGGAACCATGACATGCCGGTCGAGGCCGTCATTCAGCGAGAACATTTTCCGGTTGAAGCCTTCCCATGGGTCAGCGTCAGCGTCCGAAGCGACAGGCTCTGTCGCCTCAAGCTCACGGGCGACCTCGTCCGGATCGCCCGATAGCTGCGCGTGGGCGCTGCCGGCGAGGAGCAGACAGGAAGCGGCGATTAACCCAAAAACTCTCATAATACGGACGCCCCCTGGCGCATGCGGGCCTTGCCGGCCCGGCCTTATGTCTAAACGCGAAGACCATATAAGGCTTCGGCGCGGCGGAACAATGAACAAACACGTTAGATCGACCCCAGTTTGCGCCCTGTGGCGGCATGGCTCAATTGCCGGGGCATAAATATATCTTTATGTTTCAAGGCATTGTCTGATTCATTCTGCAAAGGGCTGTCATGGCGCTAGACGCTGCGCTCAACGTATTTCGCGCCATCGGCGAGGAAACCCGGCTTCGGATCATGGTGCTCCTGATTCTGGGGGAGCTGACCGTGAGCGAAATCACCACCATTCTCGGGCAGAGCCAGCCGCGTGTGAGCCGGCATTTGAAAATTCTAGCGGATGCGGGGCTGGCTGAGCGCCACCGGGAAGGCGCCTGGATGTTCTACCGGGCGACCGCCGCCGGAGAGGACGAAGCCGCGCGGAAGGCGGTGGTTGAGGCCGCCGCAGCGCTGGCGGCCTCAGGCGACCGGCTGCTGGCGCGCGATGGCGAGCGCTTTGAACAGACGCGTCAGGCCCGGGCGGCTCAGGCCGGCGCCTATTTTGAAGCCAATGCGCAGGAATGGAGCCGGCTGAGAAGTCTGCACCTGCCCGAGCAGGATATCGAAGCTCACATTCTGGCGCTTGCGGGCGACAAGAAGATGGAGCTTTTTGTCGATATGGGCACCGGCACTGGGCGCATGCTTGAGATTTTCGCCGGGCGCTATCTGGCGGCGATCGGCTATGACCTTTCCCACGACATGCTGTCTATTGCGCGCGCCAATCTCGACCGCGCGGGCATTCCCGGCGCGCAGGTCCGCCATGGCGATTTGTTTGCGCTGCCCCTGGAGAACAACTGCGCCGACGCAGTCTGTCTGCACCAGGTTCTGCACTTTCTGGGAGAGCCGGGTGCGGCGGTGGGCGAGGCTGCGCGCATTTTGAAAAAGGATGGTGTGCTGATCATTTCGGATTTTGCGCCGCATGAGCTGGAGTTCCTGCGTGAAGAACACGCTCATCGCCGGCTCGGGTTTTCCGATGCGGAAGTAAAGGGATGGTGTGCGGCGTCGGGTCTCAAGCTCGACAAGGTGGAAACGCTGTCGCCGGCCTCGGGCGAAAAGCAAAAACTGACAGTGAAGATCTGGCGCTGTCTCGCCTGACTGGCGTGACGATTGCCGATCAGGCTTTCGCAATGCGTGAGTGAGGCGGCGCGGTTAGTTCAACACGCCGGCGATCGCCAGCAGGATCACCGTGAAGGCAACGCCGCAGCAAAGTCCGCTTACCAAAACGCCCAGCTGTTGAACTGTCTGCCCCATCCCGATTTAGCCCCCGCCTGTCGGTCCATCGCCCGATGGTTAATGCGACTGAATTTTGACTATGAAAAAGCGCACTTGGCAAAGCGCAACGGCTGCACATCAGCGCATCGAGTGCGCGCGATGGGGGGTAAGAGCCTGCTCTGGTTCGGGAAAAAATTTTCCCGGCTATTTTTCCACAATATTCCGACATGAAAACGGCAATAAATGCCGCGTGAGGTGGATTTTCAGGTCAGCGGGACTTATGTACCCCGCCCATGTCTATATGGGACCGAATTGAGGCCGGCATCGCCGAGGCCCGCAAGCGCACATTGGGAGCGCTGCTGGAAGCGTTCGCCGCCCAAAAACAGCGCCGCAACGAGGCTGTGTTCTCGATCGCGCTGATTGCTTTGTCGGCGAAAATGGCCAAAGCCGACGGCGTCGTCACAGATGATGAAATCGGCGCGTTTCGGGACTTTTTCCAGTTTCCGGAAAAAGAAGCCGAAAAAGTCCGCATGGTCTACCAGCTCGCCCAGCAGGATGTTGCCGGATTTGGCGAATATTTGCGGCAGGTCGGGCGAATTTTCGAAGATGCGCCGGAAGTCCTTGAGGATGTGGTCGATTGCCTGTTCCATGTGGCGGTCGCCGATGGCGTTGCGCATCCGCGCGAGCTGGAATTGCTGGACCAGGCCGCGACCGCCTTCAATATCTCCAAGCCCGCTTACCATCGCCTCAAGGCGACTCATTTGGGGCTTGGCGCCGAGGATCCGCATCTCATTTTGGGAATCGAGCCGGGGGCGAGCCTTGAGGCGGTCAAATCCGCCTATCGGGCGCTTTCCCGCAATCATCACCCTGACGCCATGATTGCGCGGGGGGTGCCCGCCAATCTCGTGCGAATCGCCGAGGGCCGGATGGCGGCGATCAACAACGCCTATGAGCAGATGTTAACGGAATATCGCTAGGCATTTACAGCGCATCGTGTGCGCCGGTCTCTGGACGGCGCGCCCGGAATTTGATCTGATGGCCGATGTTAAGTCGCGTTGAGTGGGTTTCTGTTGGAAAAGCTGGTCGTGAAATCTGAGAAATCGGGGGCGCCCGCGCCGTTAATTCGGCGCCTGGCCAAGGCCCTTGGTGAAGCGTCGCTATTCATCGGCGTCGTCTTGTTCTCATGTTTCGCGCTCATCGCTGTGGCGCTCGCGGCGCCATTTGTACTGTGTTTTTCAGCGCTTGCCGGGTTGTTCACCAAGGGCGCAGCGCCGCGCGCATGGCGCGCCGCCGAAGCCTAGGCGACGCGCTGGCGCGAAGTCGCCAAAATTCACTTCCTCATATGAGATAAATTCGATTGCCGTCTATGGACAACGGGTTCTATGGCGGTAGGCACGTCCTTCCCTTCGGCCCCCCATAAAAGGCGACGTTCAATTGTCTGTACGCGAACTCACAGCTCTGTTTTCAATATGCCTGCTTTGGGGCATGCATTTTGTCGTCATGAAAGTGGTGGTCGAAACCGTGCCGCCGATTTTCTACGCGGCATTACGAATGGCGTTGGTGGCGCTGATCCTGTCGCCGTTCCTTAAATGGCGAAAAGGCGAAATGAAGATTGTGCTGCTCGGCGGGCTTTGCCTTGGCGCCATCAATTACGCATTGATGTTCAGCGGCTTGAAATATGCGACGGCGTCTGCGGCGGCGATTGCGATTGAGCTCAATGTCCCATTCGCGACTATTCTCGCTGTCGTATTTTTGGGCGACCGGCCGGGCTGGCGGCGATTGCTCGGCATATCGCTGGCTTTCGCCGGCGTGGCGGTGATCGCGCTTGGCGGTTCCGGCATGGGTGATGACACCCGCATCGGCATTGGCGTCGGATTGGTCGCCGGGGCGGCTTTTTCCGAGGCGATGGGCGCGGTGATCGTCAAGCGTACAACCTCGCTAAGGCCCCATGAATTGCTGGCGTGGTTCGCTCTGGTCGGGGTGATCATGCTGTCCATCCTGTCTTTCGTCATGGAAGAGGGGCAGGGGGCGGCATGGCAGGCGGCGGACCCGACGCTGATGGTTGGCGCGCTGTTATATTCGGCGCTGGGGGCGTCCCTATATGCGCATACGGCCTATTACTGGCTGCTGCAGCGGCTGCCGATCAGCGTGGTCGCGCCAAGCGTCCTGTTTACGACGGTGATAGCGGTTTTTTCCAGCGTGCTCATTCTGGGCGACCCGATTGGCATGCGCATGGTGATCGGGGGATTGATGACGCTTGCGGGCGTTGGTCTGGTGCTTTTGCGGAATGTAAAGAAACAGGCTGATAATAATGCCTTGATCGAGCCCCAAGGGTAGACCCATGAAAGTCATTGACGCGCCGTCGCCCAATTTCGACGACCGCAAGGTCCCGATTGACCTGCTGCTCCTGCATTATACGGGCATGGCGACCGGAGCAGCGGCGCTGGCGCGCCTGCGCGATCCGGACGCCCATGTCAGCGCCCATTACCTCGTTGAGGAAAATGGCGATGTCTACCAGCTCGTCGCAGAGGAAAAACGCGCATGGCATGCGGGGGTTTCTTTCTGGGGCGGCGATATTGAAGTGAACGGGCGCTCCATCGGGATTGAGATTGTCAATCCGGGCCATCAACTGGGCTATCGCGATTTTCCCGACGCGCAGATCGCATCGGTGATCGAACTGGTGAAAGAAGTCTGCACACGCCACAATATCGCGCCAGCGCGGGTCATCGGCCATTCCGATGTGGCGCCACGCCGCAAGGAAGATCCGGGCGAAAAATTTCCCTGGAAAAACTCGCCGATGAAGGGCTGGCGCTGGCGCCATTCGACGGCGATCCGAAATCCGGAGAAGGCGTGTCATTCGAGGACGCGCTGCAGGCGCTGTCAGATATCGGCTATGACGCAAATCTCGGCGATTACGCAGCGGGGCTGCTTGCTTTTCAGCGGCGGTTTTGTCCGCAATCGTTAGGGCAGGGATTTGATCCGCGCACGCGCGCGGCGCTGGTCTATGTCAAAGGACTGCTTTGAAGCCTTCAAAGAAGACCGTCACGCCGAAAACCAGCGCAACCGCCGCCCACAATCCTTCGTAAGCCGCATCAGACACAGATGGCGCCGGTGTTATTTTGAAGATGGCGCCGACCCCGATCGATTCCGGCGAGCGCATCGCGGTCCAGACCAGCAAGGTCGCCAGGAACGCAAACCAGGGAAACTGCAACACCACAACCGAAGTGATGGCGCCGGCGGCAAACAGCATTGCGCCGAAATAGGTATGTGAAAGATTCTGCATGAAACGTCCGGACTGCGAGGGTGAGCCTTAGCTAATGCAGGTTTTCTAATTTCGCTTGAGGATGCGCCTGTCAGATCGAAACAGTGCCGCAAGGTTCTGTTAGCTATAATACAAGCGGCTTGATATCAGGCGGAATCCATTCCCGCCGCGCCTTGGCGGAAAACAGCACCTCTTTCGTCCAATAGGAGAAAAGCCAGTCGCTCTTCCCGAATGGCGAAGCATAGAGCCGATTGCAGAGCTCGTGGAGCGGCGGCGCATCTTCCTGTGCGGTGATGAAGCTGCGCGCGACGATCAGCGAGGCCTGTGTAATCGTCTCGTGATAGCCGGCCATATCGGTGTTTTCGCCGCCGGTGGCGACATTGTAGCGGCGGATGAGATCCGGCATCTCGCGCTCGGGCGTAATGTCAGGACGCCTCAGGATCAGCCAGAACGCCGCCGCCCAGTGGGCGCCGTGGGTCCATGCCTCCTTGGGCAGCGAGCGGTCCAAAAACCCTTCGCCGACCCTGATGACCTCCGCATCGGAGCTGTAATGGTACAGCGTCCCCATGATCTGCTCCTTCTCCGCCGCTTGACCTTGCCCTCCTAGACCGCCACATCCCTTAGCGCCAGACGGTCGGACGGCCGCCGGCGGCTTTGCCGCGGGAGGAAAGTCCGGGCTCCATGGAGACAAGGCGCCGGGTAACGCCCGGCCGGGACGCTTTCGGGCGGCCTGAGGGATAGCGCCACAGAGAACAAACCGCCTCTATTTGAGGTAAGGGTGAAAAGGTGCGGTAAGAGCGCACCGCCGGCCCAGCAATGGGACGGGCACGGCAAGCCCCGCCTGGAGCAAAACCGAATAGGGATGACGAGCCTTTCGGGGCAGGCGTGTCTTCGCGCTGAGTCGTCCGGGTTGGTTGCTTGAGCCGCGGAGCAATCCGCGGCCTAGAGGAATGGTCGTCGCCCCGGTCTTCTTGCAAAAGAGGGAAGGGGTACAGAACCCGGCTTACAGACCGTCTGGCGCTTTTATTTTATGGGGCATTCTCCCGCCCGCCCGAAGTGTCATTGCCTTCGCCCGCAGGCGTGCGGTAACAACGTGGCGATGGGGAGATGTGTATGACGGACACAGAAGTTCTGGCTTTGTTTTATCAAGTGTTTGAGACAGCGAATGCCGTTTTCACCAATTGGATGGCGATTATCACCGCCATGCTCGTCGCAAGCTATTTCTTTGCACCGAAGATCTCTCGCAAGATGGCGGTGCTGGTGCTTGCTGTTTTCTCGGCCTTCTGTCTCGGTTACGCAAATGCGCTGGTGAATATTTACCGCGACCTTGCGGAGATCGCCGCGGAAATGGTCCGCATTTCAATGCAGGAAGGGTCTTCGCTGGCCTGGCATCCGTTAGTGAAATCCGGCAGCGAATCTCCGCTCAGCGTTGCACCGAATATCATGACGGGCATGTCGATCTTCGCCTATGTTTCCTGTCTGGTTTTCTTCTTTCTGTCCCGCCGCAATAATTGGGCCGAACCCAAAATCAGCTAACCTCCCGGGAGTCTTTCATGCCTTCATTTGATATCGTTTCCGAAGTCGACCTTTCAGAGGCGGAGAACGCCATCGCAAATGTGACGCGCGAAATTTCCACGCGCTACGATTTCAAAGGATCAAAATCATCCGTCGAAATGAAAGACGGCGTCATCACGATCTTCGCCGATGACGACATGAAACTGCGACAGATGCATGAGATCCTTCAGGGCAACATGCAAAAGCGCGGCATCGAGCCGGGATCACTGGACTACCAGAAGGAAGAACCGGCGGCGGGCCAGTCGGTGCGTCAGCGTGTGCTGATCAAGGAAGGCCTTGATAAGGAATTGGCGAAGAAAATCGTCAAGGCGATCAAGGGTGAGAAGCTGAAGGTGCAGGTCGCCATCCAGGGCAATGAGCTGCGGGTCACGGGCAAAAAACGTGACGATCTCCAAGAGGTGATCGCCTTTGTGAAGGGCTTGAAGCTTGAACAGCCGATGCAATACCAGAATTTCCGGGACTAGGGCGCGCCCTGACGGCGCCGCGGCCTAGGCATTTCCAGCGGCGTCGGTTAAGACCGGATGACGCAACGGAGATCTGACATGGCCGAATTGGAAGCGCCCCTTTTAGAGATCATCAAGGAACATGCGGTTGGCCTCACCGGAGAGCTGAACCGCGATACGCCTATCGCAGATCTTGGCATTGATTCCTTTTCGGTCGTGGAAATCATCTATGAGATCGAAGAGAAACTCGATGTGGAAGTGCCGTTTAACGCCAACGAAAATCCGTTTGGCGATATGGCGACGGTGGGCGAACTGCTCGATGCGCTCGACAAGCTGATCAAGAAAAATCATAAGGCATGGCTCGCCCCAATGAGTAGAAATGTCGTCGTTACGGGAATGGGCGCGGTCACGCCGTTGGGCGCGAGCGTCGCCGATTATTGGGACGGTCTTTCCGCCGGGCGCAGCGCTATTCAAAAACGCGAATTTACGGCCGCCGACAAATTTTCCCTGACCTTGCCGGTGGCGCCGATTGATGGGCTGGAAGAGCGCATCAAATCGCTCGGCGTGCAGCTAATGCGCGCTGATCGCTTCTCGCAGCTTGCGGTGCTCGCCGCCGAGGAAGCCGTCGCGCAATCGGGGATCGAGTTCGATGAGGCGCTGGGCGCGCGCACGGCCTGCATCATCGGCACCGGCATTGGCGGCCAGTCGACTTTTGACGATGCGTATGTGGCGATGCTCTGCCGCGAACGGCGTCCGCATCCGCTGACAATCTTGAAAATCATTCCAAACGCAGCGGCCAGCCATTTGACCATCAAACATGGGGTGCGCGGACCCTCATTCGCGGTGTCCAGCGCCTGCGCTACGGGCGCTCATGCAATCGGCGTATGCGCGGAGCTGATCAAGTCCGGCGCCGCCGATGCGGGGATCGCCGGCGCCAGCGAGGCGATCTTGTGCTATGGCGCGCTCGAAGCCTGGAAGGCGATGCATATTCTGGCCGATGAGACCTGCCGGCCGTTTTCGAAAAACCGCAACGGGCTGGTGATTGGCGAAGGCGCAGGCATCCTCGTGCTTGAAGAAGAGAGCCACGCTAAAAAACGCGGCGCCAACATTATCTGCCGCCTTGCGGGTTTCGGCATGAATGCCGACGGCAAGGACATGATCAATCCGGATGTGAACGGCGCGGCCGGCGCGATGAAACTCGCGATGAAAGACGTAAGCGTTGCCGACCCGAAGTCGGTTTACGTCAACGCACATGGCACCGGAACGCTCCTCAATGATCCGACCGAGACCAGAGCCATACGCGACGTCTTCGGCTCAGGCGCGGACGACCTTGTGGCGTCATCCACCAAGTCAATGCACGGGCATCTGCTCGGCGCGGCTGGCGGCATAGAGAGCATCGCCGCGATTTTGGCGCTAAAGCACGGGGTTGTTCCGCCCACGATCAATCTCGACCAACCGGACCCCGAATGCGACCTCGACTATGCGCCCAATGAAGCAAAAGAGCGCGACATTGCTGTCGCGCTCTCAAATTCATTTGCCTTTGGGGGGCTGAACGCGGTTGTCGCGTTCGAGAAGGTTTAAGCGGCCGCTTTTTTCGGCGAGATGTTGTGAATGCTCGCGCGCAGCCAGCGGAAGCCGCCGATCATCAGCACAAGTCCGATATAGCGCACAATGTAGATGCCGATATCGTCTTTGAAGCTTTTGGCCATGCCGGCGATCGCGGAATAGATTGATTGCAATTCCGCGCCTGACGAGCCCATTGCGGCGATCGGCCAGACAGTGCGGTCGATCAAAAGCGCGAGGAGCCCGACTTTCCAGATATTTGCGTTCCCTTGCGCGAACATCGCGAACAGGAATGCGAGAATAACTGCGCGGGGCAGATCCGCGCCGGAAAACCCAATGCCGATAATGTAATTGAGATCTTCCATTTGAGGATCCCTTCCGGATTGTTGCCCCCCTATTTAGGCGCCATTAGGGTTAATGGTGGGTAAAAGGCCGGTGCGGATCCCGCAAGAAACGGGTGTTGTCCGGCGAATTTTTCGCCCAAAAAGGGCCTCATGAACGATATGTCCACATTCAACGCCGCCCGCCGCCTTGACGATTTCGAGCCCGTCGCCCGGGCGATCGATTATCTGACCGCGAATGCTGAGATGCGGCCAAGCCTTGAGCAGGCGGCCGCGCATGTGGGGCTGTCGCCTACGCATTTTCAGCGCGTGTTCAAAGCTGGCGCCGGGGTCTCGCCCAAACGGTTCCTGCAATATCTCGCCGCGCAGGAGGCCAAGCGCGCCATGTCCGAAGGCGAGGATGTGTTGTCCGCATCGTTTTCCGCCGGGCTTTCCGGATCGTCGCGCTTGCATGATTTGTTTCTCGCCGCCGAAGCGATGACGCCGGGCGATTATCGCCGGCGCGGCGCGGGGCTGACTATTCGCTATGCGTTCCTCAATGGCCCATTAGGGCGCGTGCTGATAGGTGCGACCGACAAGGGCGTGTGCTGGTTGAGTTTTGCCGATGAAGGCGGCGACGACTTCAATCTTGCCGAATTGAAGCATGATTGGGTGGCGGCGGATTTCGTTCACGACAAAGACTATGTGGCGCCCTTGGCGACGCAGGCATTCGCATTTGCACTCAACGCCAGGCTCGATGAGCCGTTGCGCCTGCATGTGCGCGGTACGAATTTCCAGTTGAAGGTGTGGGAAGCGCTGCTCAAGATTCCCTATGGCGCGCGCTGCACCTATGGCGATATCGCAACTGGCATCGGCAAACCCAAAGCGAATCGCGCGGTGGGATCTGCGGTTGGCGCCAATCTCATTTCCGTGCTCATCCCCTGTCATCGGGTGATCTTGTCATCCGGCGTGATCCACAATTATCGCTGGGGCGTTGCGCGCAAGAAGTCGGTGCTGGCGATGGAAGAGGCGGTGGTTGAGGGGTGAAGGCAATCCTGGTTACGAGTCACCTTTTTGTTGGCGCGTGAATATGTCTTCTATTTTCAACCCGAATACAGTGGCGATATCAAAGGCCAGTGTGAGGGATGGATCGAAACGACCGTTCTCAACGGCGTTGATGGAGTTCCTGGATACGCCGACCCGCTCCGCCAACTCGGCCTGACTCCATTCTCTTTCGGCGCGTAAGACGCGGATGCGGTTTTTCATTCAGCTTTCTCGGCTTAGATTGATCGCGACGACCAAAAACGCCAGATGAGTCCAATCAAAAGGTGCGCGATCGTCTGGGCGAGCACACAGGTTACAAAACCCGCCGTAAAAATCGCCAAAACGAGTGTTTGGTCAACCGGCCCTTCCCGATGAAACCAGGATGCAATTTCGAAGATCAAGGAGTGAAAAGGCGGTAGCGCGAGGATTATAGCAACTATCGAACCGCCCGCCAGCATGCCCCATTGGGAAGCGAACCGTGCTGAACTTCTGGCCCATTCATCGGCTTCCCGATCACTAATGACAGCAAGTACAAAAGACGTTCCGATTACAATGAAGGCGGCGGCGGCGCTCAACAGATACACCGTTGCGGCCCCTTGTTCCTTTAGCCAGGGTAACGATACGAGAAACGCGATCGGCGCCCCCGCCATCAGTAAGACGAGCACCCGCCTTAGACCGGCGTGTTTTTTATTTGGCTTGCTCATATCCATCTCTCCTTACAGGGCATATCGCGAAAATCGCTCCCGATGGCGTTTGGCGCGCCAAACAGGGAAGAAAAGTTTGATTGTCAAAATGCAAAGCAAACTTTGCATATACAAATTCCACTGTCAAGCGATGGGTATGAGGTCAAAGCCATAAGAAAACGCCCCGGATTTCTCCGGGGCGTTTTTTTTCGGGTGCAAGTTTTAGAATAAACGTCGCGCGCTTGGAGTTACGCGACGGATTGGGCTTTTTCCTCCTGCGGGTCGCGAAGAACATAACCGCGCCCCCAGACCGTTTCGATATAATGCTCGCCTTGTGTAGCGGCGGCGAGTTTTTTACGCAGCTTACAAATAAACACGTCGATGATTTTAAGTTCCGGCTCGTCCATGCCGCCATAGAGATGATTGAGGAACATCTCCTTGGTCAGCGTCGTGCCTTTGCGGAGCGAGAGGAGCTCCAGCATTTGGTACTCTTTGCCGGTGAGGTGGACGCGCTGGCCCGCAACTTCAACCGTTTTTGCATCGAGATTGACGATCAGGCGGCCAGTGGTGATGACTGACTGTGAATGGCCCTTGGAGCGACGCACAATTGCGTGGATGCGCGCGACCAGTTCGTCTTTGTGGAAAGGCTTGGTCATGTAGTCGTCTGCGCCAAAACCGAGGCCGCGGACTTTTGTTTCAATGTCGCCCTGACCCGTCAGAATGAGGATCGGCGTGTTGACCTTGGCGACGCGCAAAGATTTGAGCACATCAAAGCCGGTCATGTCCGGCAGGTTTAGGTCGAGAAGGATGATGTCGTAGTCATATACTTTTCCGAGATCGACGCCTTCTTCACCGAGATCGGTGGTGTAGCAGTTGAACCCGTCTGACTTCAGCATCAGTTCGATGCTTTGTGCCGTGGCGCCGTCATCTTCGATCAGCAGAACCCGCATAGTCCGTCTCCTATTGGCGCGCTGTTCCCCTCGAACTCGTCGCGCTAAATTCGTTTCATCGTCGGGAAGTTAACGACGATAAGATTTCATAATGGTTAACAGCGTGAATCAAATTCGCTGGTTTATCGGGAGCTTTTTAAGGCTGCGAAAATACTTGTTACTGGCGAGCCCTAGTGATTGCTTGATTTGCGGGCGCTGTCATTAAGCATGTTCGGATTTTTGTGGTTAAAGCAGTTCACCAATTTACCGGGGCTTAAGCGGGCGGTGTTAACTCGGAAAGACGCGCCGGCTTTATCGGGCGCGCCTGTTTGGACGAAAGGGTAAGCGCGCGCGGGCGATCATTCAATTCGCCCCCGAAATGGACGTTTTGGCATATGTTCCGGATCGCGTTTGGATTTTGGACCCAGCGTCGCGCGGCGCAGAGCATTGGACAATCAGGGCGAAGCATCGCCCAATTCGCGATTGGAAGGGCAGGGCATGATCATCACCGCAAAATTGCTCAGCGCACTGAAACGATTGCTGACGCTTGCCCGTGAGGAACGTGCGGCGTTGCGCGAGGATTTGGCGGATGTGGCCGAAGCGCGGCAGGCGGCGGAACGGTCCCTGGCGCAAATCGATTGCGCGAAAGACGGCGGCGGCGCGGAAAGCACGCTTGCGCGCGGGCGCCGGCTCAGGGCAATGCTGGCGACGCTTGAGCAGGCTGAAGCCGATGCGCAGGAAAAGCTTGCGGCGGCGGCGGGGCTGGCGGCGCAGCTCGAAGCGCAAATGACGCTGGCCGAGGCGGGGACTGCCGCAGATTCAGTCATGCCGGAATGCGCGCCGCCAGCGGCGGCGAGGCGGGTTTCCGCCCGCGGCGCATAGCCTTCAGCCTGAGGCGCAAACTTTTCCCCAAACTGCGTGGAAAATTCACCCTTTGTTAACCGGTGTTTACAAAACATCGCGCGAAGTGATCTCGATGATGTTCCGTTTCTGTTCCGGAATCGTCGGGGAGAAATCGCGGCCGGAGGCGAATCATCCTTTGACCGCCCATGAAATCCCATGCTATCCCAGCATAGCCCAAATTTTTGGGGCTGAGGGCGGCGTGCGCCCGGCGGGAACCGGGAGCGCGACGCGGCGGAGGATGCGGCATGCGGCGCGGGGCCGGGGCTCGATTTTTCGGGTCCTACACCAACAAGATTGATGCGAAGGGCCGGCTGGCGACGCCGGCTGCGTTTCGGCGCGTGCTCGATCTGGCCTCTGAAAATGTCATCTATTGCCTTCCGTCTACGGAAGAGCCGTGCCTTGAATGCGGCGGCGCCGATTATATCGACCATCTGCTCGCGATGATTGAAGACCTTGATCCCTATTCGGAAAAGCGCATCGCGCTTGAGCGCGCCATCGCTACGCAAATGACGCCGGTGACGACGGATACTGAAGGGCGCATAAATTTGCCTGAAGATCTGCGCGCGCACGCCAAGCTGAACGGCCAGGCGCTGTTCGCCGGTCACATACGTTCTTTTCAGATATGGAATCCCGAACTCTTCGCCGATCCGCTTGATGAGGCGAAGAAGATCGCCAGCGATGCAAAGCGTTCGCTGCGCAATCCCGGCAATGGGTTGAGCAGCGGGGAGGGCGCGCAATGACCGCAGCGTCTCCGCAATCCGGGCACAAGCCCGTCATGTTGAAAGAAGTCATCGAAGCGCTCGCGCCGAAAAACGGCGGCGTTTATGTCGATGCGACTTTCGGCGCCGGCGGCTATACGCGCGCGATTTTGGCTGCCGCTGATTGCGTGGTTTACGGTTTTGACCGTGACCCGACCGCAATCGAGCGGGCGAAAGAGTGGGCGAAAGAGTTCACCGGACGGCTTTTCCTCATCAACCGGCCCTTCGCAGAAATGCGCGAGGCGCTGGCGGAGGAGGGCGTGGAAACTGTCGACGGCGTTGTCTTCGATCTCGGCGTATCTTCGATGCAGCTGGATGAGGCCGAGCGCGGCTTTTCGTTTCGCTTTGACGGACCGCTTTCCATGCGGATGGATGGCGGCAAGCCTGATGCGGCGGAAGTCATCGCGCGCGCTGACGCGCAGGACCTTGCAACCATCTTTCGCCGCTATGGCGAGGAAAATCGCGCCAACGCCCTTGCAAGGGCAATACTGCGTGAGCGCGAAAAGGCGCCGATCGAAACCACGGCGCAATTGGCGGCGATTGTCGAAAAGGCGACGCCGGGCGCCGGGCGGCTGAAAATTCATCCCGCGACGCGCGTCTTTCAGGCGCTGCGTATTTTTGTGAATGACGAACTCGGTCAGTTGATCGCCGGCTTGCGCGCAGCGGAGCGACTGTTGCGCCCGGCGGGCCGGTTGGTGGTCGTCGCATTTCATTCGCTTGAAGACCGCATCGTCAAACGCTTTCTGACAGGGCGTTCCGACGCCAAAAGCAGCGGTTCGCGGCATCTGCCGCCGGCGGATGAGCCGCCGGCTTCTTTTGAGCTTCTCTATTCGCGCGCAGTCGCTGCGTCGCAGGAAGAAATCGATGAAAATTCGCGGGCGCGATCAGCGAAGCTCCGGGCGGGGCTTCGGACTGAGGCGGCGCCCGCACCGGACGCGGGAGAGGCGCTTGGCGCGCCAAAAGAAATCAAATTATCCTTTATGGACGGAGGCAGGCAAAAATGATCCGTATAACAACTATTTTTCTATGTGTGTTGCTGGCGGCGGCGGCGTTTGGCCGGTACAAGGCGGAAATTTCGGTTCGTGAGCTGCGCGAAGACATTCAGCGCATCGAGGTGAGCAAGGTCGAAGAGCAGCGGGCTATCCAGATGCTGCGGGCTGAGATCGCCTATCTTGAAAACCCGGACCGCCTTGCGAAAGTCGCTGAGACCAAGACTGAGCTGCGTCCGTCGACCGGCGAGCAACTGGTCAATGCGCACGAGTTTGCCTCTCTGTTCGGTGATGAAAGCTATATCGCAACAGAAGAGGCGCCAGCGCCGGCGGGCGATGTTATTCGCAATGCGCTGGCCATGGCGCAGCTTGCGGACGCGCAATAACGACTTCAATCCTTACCCACAGGCGGCCGCCAGATGTTCCAGGGCAAAAACAAAAGAGCCAAGCCAAAGGCCTATGTCATCGCCGATGCGGCGGCGAGCGATGTTGAGCTTGGAACGCTGAGCAAGGCGCGGGCGGCGGGCGAGCAGTCATTGCATGTGCGCGCCATGGGCGCGCGCGGACGTATCGCTGAACGCGCCCGCATGCGCGTCATGATGTGTGCGTCGGTATTTGTTTTTGTGTTCGCCGGTCTTGGTGTGCGGCTGGCGTTTATTTCTTTCGGCGATCTTGCACCGGCGACAAGTTTCGCAGCCGCGCCGATGGCCGTCGCGCCGCGTCCGGAAATTGTCGATCGCAATGGCGCGCTGCTGGCGGCCGATTTGCCGGTGATCGCGCTGGAAGTCGCCGGCCGCGAAGTCTGGGATGCGCGCGAGGCGGCGCAAAAATTATCTGCGGTCCTGCCCGACATTGACGCGCTTGAACTGGAAGCGAAGCTCGACCAGGGCCGCTATGTTGAAGTGCGTGCCGATCTGACCCCGGCGGAGCGTCAGGCTGTGTTCGATCTAGGCTTGCCGGGCGTCCGCTTCGCGGCGCGGGTGAAACGTTTCTATCCGCAAGGCAAGCTCGCCGCGCATGTGGTTGGTCATGACGAGCCCGGCAAGGGCGGGGTTATGGGGCTTGAAAAAGTCGCAAACCGGTATCGCGCGCCAAAAGGCGGCGGCGGGCCCATGCGCGCCAGTATTGATATTCGTGTGCAGCAGATCCTTGAAGAAGAACTCAGCGACGCCATGACGACATTCTCCGCCGAGGCCGCATGGGGCGCGGTCATGGATGTGGAGACCGGCGAAGTTGTTGCGCTGGCGAGCCTTCCTGATTTCGATCCGAATGCGCCGGGCGCCTATCCGGCCGATTCCCGCCGCAATCGCGCCACCTATGACCGCTACGAGCTCGGTTCGGCGTTTAAGAGTTTCATCGCCGCGTCGGTCATTGAGGACGGGCTTGGCAATGAAGGAACAAATTACGATGCGCGCGGAAACCTCCGGGTGGCGGACCGCACCATCACTGATTTTCATGGCGAGAACCGCGTTCTGACATTGTCTGAAGTTGTGCAGCATTCCTCAAATATCGGCGCGGCGCGTATGGCGCTCGAACTTGGCGCAAAAGAACAGCAGCGGTTTTTACAGGCGCTCGGCTTGTTCGAAGCCTTGCCGATAGAGCTTGCCGAAAACCGCGCGCCGGAGCTTCCCTGGCAATGGGGGCCGGTGGAAACCGCGACGATTTCATATGGTCACGGCATTTCGGTGACGCCTTTGCACTTGCTGGCGGCCTATTCGGCGGTGGTCAATGGCGGCGTATATCGCACGCCGAGCTTCCTCGCATCATCGGCTGACCATCAAGCGCGCGCGCCGGAAGGCAATCGCGTATTCAGCGAAACAACCAGCGCCGCAATGCGCCGCATTCTTCGTCGTGTCGTGACCGACGGGACGGCATCCTACGCCGAGGCGCCGGGTTATTATCCGATAGGCAAGACGGCGACGGCGGACAAGCGCTCCGAGACGGGCGGCTATCAAAAGGATGCGCGGATTGCGAGTTTTGTCGGCGCCGTTCCCGGCTATGCGCCGCGCTACGCTGTTTTGATTTCCTTCGATAATCCGCAAGCGCTGAAAGAAACCTATGGCTATGCGACGGCGGGTTGGAATGCTGCGCCCGCATTTTCGCGCTTTGTCGAGCGGGCGGCGCCGTTGCTCGGCTTGTCGACGGTAAATGAAGCGACCGCGCTTGCGTCATTCGTTTCCGGCCAGCCGCCGGCGCTGATGCGACAGGCCGCGCTGCAAAGTGAAGTCTTGGGCGAAGCTTTGGGTAATGGCGCAGGCGATGCCGGGGGCGGTGCGCCATGAGGCTTTCCGAACTTGCGTATGAAAGCATCTCGCCGGACCCGCAGATTGACGGGCTAACCGCCGACAGCCGCGCCATCTCGCGCGGCTTTCTGTTTGCTGCGCTGCCGGGCGTTCATGCGGATGGCGCTAAATTCATTCCCCAGGCGGAGGAAAGCGGCGCGGTGGCGGTTCTCGCGAAGCCGGGTGTCACGTCAAACCTGCCGATCATCGTCGATGCGGAGCCGCGGCGGCGGCTGGCGCAAATGGCGGCGCGTTTCTATCCGCGTCAGCCGGAATTTATCGCCGGGGTCACGGGCACTAACGGCAAAACGTCAACCGCGCGCTTTGCTGCGCAGCTTTGGTCATTGCTTGGCTATGAAGCGGGCAGTCTGGGCACGCTCGGCGCCCAGTCGCGCGTCTACGAACGCCCGCTCGGGCATACGACGCCTGACCCCGTCATGCTGCACGAAACGCTGGACGCCATGGCGCGCGCCGGCGTCACCCATCTTGCAATGGAAGTCTCCAGCCACGGTCTTGCGCAATTTCGCGCCGACGCCGTGCAGTTCTGTGTAGCGGCCTTCACCAACATCACCCAGGACCATCTCGATTATCACGATACGTTTGAAGATTATTTCACGGCAAAGGGCCGGCTTTTTTCATCGCTTTTGGCCAGCAACGGCGTCGCCGCAATCAATATGGACGGCGAGCGCGCCGAAGACGTCGTCGAGCTTGCGCGTGCACGCGGCGTGCCCACGGTTCAGACCGGCGTTAAAGGGCGCGACATCACGCTTGTCAGCTGCACTCCGCATTTAGGCGGGCTCAGCCTGGTTATCGAAGCGGGCGGAAAGACTTATCGCGTTGAAACGCCGCTGATCGGCGCATTTCAGGCGGAAAATGTATTGCTCGCCGCAGGCATGGTTGTCGGCGCCGGGGTGAAATTTGACGATGTCATCTTGCAGCTTGAAAATATCGAGGGTGCGCAGGGGCGCATGGAGTTAGTCGGTGAGACGAAGGGCGCGGGCGTTTATGTGGATTACGCGCATACGCCCGATGCGGTCGCAACCGCGCTGGCCGCGATCCGCCCGCACGCGTCGGGGCGCGTCATTGCGATCATTGGCGCCGGCGGCGACCGCGACAAAACCAAGCGCCCGTTAATGGGCGCCGCCGCGATGAAAAACGCGGATCATGTGATCGTCACGGATGACAATCCGCGTTCGGAAGATCCTGCTGCAATACGGGCGGGTGTTTTAAAAGGCTGTCCGGGCGCGGCGGAGATTGGCGACCGGGCGGAAGCGATTGCTGCGGGCGTCGACATGCTCGCAGAAGGGGACGTGCTTCTGATTTTGGGGAAGGGGCACGAAGCGGGGCAACAGGTTGGGGATCAGGTCTTGCCGTTCGACGATGCCAGCGTAGCGCGGGATGTTATCGCCGGTCGGATAAAGGAGCTCGGGTGATGGTCAAGGAAACACAAGATAATCTGTGGAGTGCGTATGAAGCTGCGGCGGCGACCGGCGGCGCTTTATGCGCGCGCGGCGGCGATCCGAAAAGCTGGACGGCGGAAGAATGGAATGCCGGCGGCATTTCCATCGACACGCGCACTTTAAAGCCCGGCGATATTTTTGTGGCGCTTCGCGATGCGCGGGACGGGCATGAGTTTTTGAAAAACGCCTTTGCGGCGGGCGCTGCGGCGGCTTTGGTGGCGCGGGCGCCGGAAGACGCGCCCGACGGTGCGCCGCTATTGGTGGTCGGTGATACGCTGAACGGATTGCGCGATCTCGCGGCGGCGGCGCGCACGCGCAACTTTGGCAAACGCATTGCGGTTACTGGCAGCGCTGGCAAAACCTCGACCAAGGAAATTTTGCGCGCCGTGCTGGGCAGCGACGGCGTGGTCCATGCCGCAGATAAGAGTTTCAACAATCATTGGGGCGTGCCGCTGACGCTGGCGCGGTTTCCCATGCATGCCGATTATGGCGTGTTTGAAATCGGCATGAACCATCCGGGCGAGATTACGCCGCTGACGGAACTGGTGCGCCCGCATGCGGCGATCGTCACCACGGTGGCGGCGGCGCATCTGGAGTTTTTCAAATCGGTCGAAGAGATCGCCGAAGCCAAAGCGGAGATTTTCACCGGCCTCGCGCCCGGAGGCATTGCAGTCTTGCCCTATGATAATGAGTTTTTCGGCCTGCTGAAAAAGCGCGCCGAGGCTGCGGGCGCCGCGAGTTTCGTTTCCTTCGGCGAAAAAGAAGGCGCGGATTTTCAACTGCTCGACTACCAGGCCGATGGCGCCGGGGCGAAACTGAAAGCACGGCTCAAGGGTAAGGTTCACAGCTTCAAGGTCGGCATTGCGGGCCGCCATCAGGCGACGAATATGCTCGCCGCGCTTGCCGCTGCTGATGCGGTTGGCGCGCCGCTTGAGCCCGCTATCGCGGCGCTGGCCGACATCCTTCCGGCGGAAGGGCGGGGCGCGCGGGCGCAGATCGTGATCGATGGCGGCGCGGCGACCCTGATTGATGAAAGCTATAACGCCAACCCGGCTTCCATGGCGGCGGCGATTGGCCTGCTGGGCGCTACGGAGCCGACTTCCGGCGGGCGGCGCATCGCGGTTTTGGGCGAAATGCTGGAGTTGGGGCCGGAAAGCCCGGCGCTGCATGCAAAACTGGCAGACGCGCTGCTTGCGGCGAAGGTTGACCGGGTTTACGCAGCGGGCCAGTTAATGCGCCATCTCTGGGATGTCCTTCCTCCAGCCATGCGCGGCCTGCATGCCGGCGACGCCGTCGGTCTCGTCGGCCCCGTATTGGACGCGGTCGCCCCGGGCGATATTGTCATGGTCAAGGGATCGAACGCCTCGAAAGTAAGCGCAGTCGCGCGTGCGCTGAAACAAAGCGGCGCCAAGGATGATTTGAAAGAGAGCCGGGCCTGATGTTGTATCATTTGCTGACCCCCTATGCGGATCAGTTCCAGTTGTTCAATGTGTTCCGTTATCTGACGTTCCGCACCGGCGGCGCGGTGATGACGGCGTTGTTGATTTCGTTTTTGTTGGGCCCGTCGCTAATCCGCTGGATGCGCCGCAAGCAGGGGCGCGGTCAGCCGATCCGCACAGATGGCCCGCAGACCCATATCATCGAGAAAGCTGGCACGCCGACCATGGGCGGCGTGCTGATTTTGATTTCGCTGACCGTCGCCACATTTTTATGGGCGCGGCTCGACAATCCCTATGTCTGGATCGTCATGGGCGTGACGCTCGCATTTGGCGCGCTTGGATTTATCGACGACTATATGAAGGTCACCAAGCAAACGACGGACGGTGTTGTCGGCAGCTTGAAATTGATCGTGCAGTTCGCCGTGGCCTTGCTTGCGGCCTATTTCTGCATGGATGCGCTCAGCGCCGCGCCGGATGCGCCGGAAGGGCTGGCGCGCTCGGTCGGCGTGCCGTTCGTGCCGCTTACCTTGTTTCAGGAATGGTTCAACGCGCCTGGCGTGCCGCTCGGGATTTTCATCATACCCTTCGCCGCCTTCGTGATCGTCGGCGCCTCGAACACGGTGAACCTGACCGACGGTCTTGATGGGCTGGCCACCGTGCCGGTGATGATCGCGGCGGGCGCCTATGCGCTTATCGCGTATCTTGTCGGCAATGCGATTTACGCAAATTATCTGGGCGTTCCGTTTGTGCCAGGCGTCGGCGAAGTGACTGTGATCTGCGGCGCCATTATCGGCGCCGGTCTCGGCTTTTTGTGGTACAACGCGCCCCCCGCTGCGATCTTTATGGGTGACACAGGCTCGCTCGCGCTTGGCGGCGCCATCGGCTCGATCGCGGTCGCTGCGAAGCATGAAATCGTGTTGGCGATTGTCGGCGGGCTGTTTGTGCTCGAAGGCTTGTCCGTGATGATCCAGATCGCGTCATTCAAACTTACCGGCAAGCGGGTGTTCCGCATGGCGCCGATCCATCACCATTTCGAGCAACTTGGCTGGAAGGAATCCACCATCGTCATCCGGTTCTGGATCATTGCTTTCGTGCTGGCGATGGTTGGCCTCGCCACCTTGAAACTGCGTTAGGGCGAACGATGATCTTGATCCCTGACGTAAAGCGAAAGAAGTTCGGCGTTTTCGGCCTCGGCGTTTCCGGCGTTGCGACATGCGATGCGCTGGTCGCCTCGGGCGCGCAGGTCTTTTCTTTCGATGAAAACCGTCAGGCGCGCGACAAGATTGCGGACACGGAATATCGCTGCGAGCATCCAAAGAACTGGCCCTGGAAAGAACTCGAAGCGGTGGTGGTGTCGCCCGGCGTGCCGCTGACCCACCCAAAACCGCACGCAATTGTCCGTAAGGCGAAGCTGGAAAAAGTTCCCGTCATCGGCGACACGGAATTATTCGCTCGTGCGTTGAACGCGCTGGAAGAACGCGCGCGTCCGCGCATTGTCGGGGTCACGGGCTCCAATGGCAAATCTACGACGACTGCGTTGATCGGGCATATTCTGAAACAGGCGGGCGAAGACGCTTATGTGGGCGGCAATATTGGCGAGGCCGTATTGTCGCTGCCGGCGTTTGAAAGCGACGCAATTTATGTGCTCGAGCTTTCTTCCTTCCAGCTCGATCTTACTCATTCCATGCGTCTCGATGTGGCGGTGTTTTTAAACCTGTCGCCTGACCATATTGAACGGCATGGGTCCGTCGACGGCTATCTCGACGCAAAAAAGCGGATCTTTTTGAACCAGACCGAAAAAGACCTCGCGGTGATCGGCGTCGATGACGACTATGCGCAAAGCGTTTGCACCGAATTGATGGCGCGCGGACCGGCTGAAGTGCGCCCGGTCTCCGCAGGCAGCGCGCTGGGGCGCGGCGTTTATGCGCTTGAAGACAAGATCTACTACAATCTCGACGGCAAGACCGCGACTGCGGGCGATCTGACAACGGCGCGGTCCTTGCGCGGCGCGCATAATCATCAAAACGCCGCGGCGGCGGTCGCCGTCTGCGCGCGGTTTGGCGTCGATCCGGCGCTCGCCGTAAAATCGGCGCAGCGCTATGAAGGTTTGCCGCACCGGCTCGAAGAGGTCGGACGCAACGGCAAGGTGTTGTTTGTCAATGATTCAAAAGCCACCAACGCAGACGCGACGGCGCGGGCGCTCAGCGCTTTTCAGGATATTTTCTGGATCGTCGGCGGCAAACCGAAAGAAGGCGGCGTAGAAAGTTTGACGCCGCTGATGGGCAGGGTGCGCGGCGCCTATCTGATCGGCGAAGCGGCGGCGGAATTTGAAACGCAGTTGAAAGACTCGGTCAAATGCATGCAATGCGGCGATCTGGAAAAGGCCGTCGCGGCGGCGGCGAAGGATGCGGCGAAGTCCGATGCGTCGAACCCGGTCGTGCTGCTATCGCCTGCCTGCGCATCCTATGACCAGTTCAAGAATTTTAACGAACGAGGCCAGGCGTTTCGCACGCTCGTCTCTGATCTCTCGGCAACCAATGGAGAGGCGGCGTGAAACGACTGTCGCGGCTCGATGATTCCCCGTTTGCGCGTCTGTGGTGGTCGATAGACCGCACGGCGCTGGCGATCCTGTCTTTGATCATTGTCATTGGCGGGGTGGTGTTGATGGCCGCGGGCCCATCTGCAGCGGCGCGCATGTCTAATGTGGATCAGTTCCAGTTTCCTATGCGCCAGCTCGTTTTTATGGGGCCGACTTTGCTGTTGATCACAGCGATTGCGTTTTTGACGCCGTTGCAGGCGCGCCGGCTAGGCGTGTTTGTGTTTGTCGGCGCAATCGCGCTGATGGTGTTTTTGCTGATTTTCGGCGGCGAAGTGAACGGCGCAAAGCGCTGGCTGTATTTCGCCGGCATGTCGCTGCAGCCTTCTGAATTCGCCAAGCCCGGTTTCGTCATCGCCGCCGCCTGGATGCTGGCGGAGGGTGCGCGCGATCCGAAATTTCCCGGCGGCGCGGTCGCCATCGGGCTATATTCCCTGTTCGCCATGTTGTTGCTGCTGCAGCCGGATTTCGGGCAATGGGCGCTGATAACCGCCGTCTGGGCGGTGATGTTTTTCGTCGCCGGCTGGAGCTGGTTATGGATCGCGCTGCTTGGCATGGCGGGCATGGGCGCATTGACCGCCGGGTATTTTCTCTCCGATCACGTCGCCGCGCGCGTTGACGGTTTTTTCAAACCGGAAACAACGGAAACCTATCAGGTTGATCGCGCGATCGAAACGATCGCCAATGGCGGGTTGATAGGTCGGGGCGATGCGCCGCCGGTCAAGACCGCGCTGCCCGACGCCCATACGGATTTCATCTTCGCGGTGGCGGGGGAGGAGTTCGGCTTTCTGCTGGCGATCTTGATCATCATTTTGTTCGCGATTTTCACTGCGCGCGTCATGGGCGTTGCGGCGGGGCTGAAAAGCGTCTTTGCGCAATGCGCCGCGACCGGGCTTGCGGCGATCATCGGCTTTCAGGCGATCATCAATATCGGCGTTTCTTTGCGCGCCTTGCCCGCCAAGGGCATGACGCTGCCCTTTATTTCTTATGGCGGGTCTTCATTGCTCGCGACAGGCCTGACCGTTGGCCTCATTTTCGCACTGACCCGCACCCGGCAGGGCGTGTATCGGCGCAAGGACATCATGCCGTGATGGTCTCGGGGCCAATCGCGCTCGCTGCGGGCGGCACTGGCGGGCATTTGTTTCCGGCCGAAGCCTTGGCGCAGGAATTAAAACGCCGTGGCCATCGCGTGCTGCTCGTCACCGATGTGCGCGGTGCGCGATACGCTAAAGACTTCCCCGCCGATGAGCGGTTTGAGATTTCCGCCGCGACCCCGTCCATTGGCGGTCTTGTCGCAAAAGCAGCGGCCGCGGTTTCCATCGCCTCCGGTCTGGTGAAATCCATGCGCGAGTTCAGGCGGCGCAAGCCCGTCGCCGCGGTGGGGTTTGGCGGCTATCCGTCGCTGCCGGCCATGAAGGCGGCGGCCTTGATGAACATCCCTTATGGCGTGCATGAACAAAACGGCGTTTTGGGCCGCGCAAACCGCATGCTGGTAAAGGGCGCAGACTTTACCGCGCACGCATTCCCCGTGCTTGAAAAATTGCCCGGCGGCGTAGCGACAATTGAAGTGGGTAATCCGGTGCGCGATGCGGTCGCCGCGCTGGACGGCGCTTCCTATCCGCGGCGCGGCGGCGATTTTCAACTGCTGATCTTTGGCGGCTCCCAAGGCGCCAGCATTTTTTCCGACGCGCCGGTGAAAGCTATCGCCAGCCTACCGGAAGATTTGCGCAAGCGACTTGTGGTTACGCATCAGGCGCGTGACGGGGAAATGGAAGCGGTGCAAGCCGCCTATGCTCAAGCTGGCGTCCGCGCCGAAGTGGCGCCGTTCTTCACCGACCTGCCGCAGCGCATGGCGGCGGCGCATCTGGTGATTTCGCGCGCCGGCGCATCCACCGTGACTGAACTGGCGGCCATCGGGCGGCCATCGATTTTGGTGCCGTTGGCCATCGCCATGGACGACCATCAAAGCGGTAACGCACGGACTTTGGCCAATAAAAAGGCCGCCGTGATTTTGCCCGAAAAACAGTTTAATCAATATGAGCTGGCCGCGCCGCTGGCGGCCTTGCTGGAAAATCCGGCGCGCCTTGAAGCGATGGCGAAGGCCGCGCATGGGGCGGTTAAATCCGGCGCCGCCTCGCGGCTCGCCGATCTGGTAGAGACCATCGCCGCGCAAAGGGCGGGCTGAGTAGAGTATTATGACGCGCAAAGACCAATTTTCAAAAATCGACCCGCCGGCGATCAAGGTTCGCCTGCCATTTGGCGCGGGCGTTGTGCATTTTGTCGGCATTGGCGGCATTGGCATGAGCGGCATCGCCGATGTGATGCGCACGCTTGGCTATGATGTGCGCGGCTCCGACGTTTCAGACAGCGCCAATGTTCAGCGCCTGCGCGACAAGGGCATTCCGGTCACCATCGGCCACAGCGCCGCGAATGTGGAGGGCGCCGATGCGGTGATCATTTCCACCGCGATCAAACGCGACAATCCGGAAGTCGCCGCCGCCCGCGCGCGACATATTCCGGTTGTCAAACGCGCCGACATGCTGGCCGAGCTGATGCGCCTCAAATGGACCGTTTCGGTCGCCGGCACCCACGGCAAGACCACGACCACGACCATGGTTGCTGCATTGCTCGACGAAGCCAATCTTGATCCCACCGTCATCAATGGCGGCGTCATCAATGCTTATGGCGCCAATGCGCGCATTGGCGAGGGCGACTGGATGGTCGTCGAAGCCGATGAGAGCGACGGCACGTTTATCCGCCTGCCGACAACCGTCGCTATCGTCACCAATATCGACCCGGAACATCTCGACCATTGGGGCGGGTTTGAAAAATTGCGCGCCGCGTTCGACCGCTTTATCGAGAACACGCCGTTTTACGGCTTCGGCGTCGTCTGTCTCGATCACCCGGAAGTGCAGGCGCTGGTCGGGCGCGTCACCGACCGCCGCCTCATCACCTATGGCGTCAATCCGCAGGCCGATGTGCGCGCAGCGAATATTCGCCATGAAGACGGCGCCAGCTTTTACGACATCATTTTCCGAGAGCGCGGGAAAGAGATCGACCGCATCGAGGGCGTTCGCCTGCCCATGCCGGGCAATCACAATGTGCTGAATTCACTGCCTGCCGTGATCGTCGCCAAGCGCCTCGGCGCCAGCGACGAGCAGATCAAATCCGGCCTGTCGAAATTTGCGGGCGTGAAGCGGCGCTTTTCTCCGGCGGGCGAATGGAAGGGCGTAACGATCATCGATGATTACGGCCATCACCCGGCGGAAATCGCGGCGGTCCTGCGCGCAGCGCGCAATATCGCCAAGGGCAAAGTCATCGCGGTGGTGCAGCCGCACCGTTATTCGCGCTTGCACGACCTCTTTGACGAATTTTGCGCCTGCATGAATGAGGCCGATGTGGCGCTTGTCGCCGATGTCTATGCGGCGGGCGAGACGCCCATTGAAGGGTTTAATCGTGACAGTCTTGTCGCCGGCCTTGAAAGCCATGGGCACCAAGGCGCGCGCGCGCTTAAAAGTTTCGATGAATTGCCGCGCGTCATTTCCGAAGTGGCGGAAGCGGGCGATTATGTCATTTGCCTCGGCGCTGGCGACATTACGAAATATGCTAATGCGCTGGCGGGCGAGCTTGGCAAAATGGGGAGTTAAAGAATGCGACCGCTCATTTTGACAGGCGCTTTGTTATTCTCGTTAGCTGCGACGGCTGCGAATGCATGCTCCTGTGTGGTTCCTGCTACGGTAGAAGAGCATGTCTCCGGCATGCAAGCGATCTTTATAGGCGTCCCGATCAAAACGCAGAGAGCCTTGATAGGGTTGAATCCCGACAATCCTGATCGGGTGACCCAATTTCAGGTGCGTGAAAAGATGAAGGGCGTTGAGCAAGACCGTATTTCGATCTTTCACGACAGACAGGATAACGGTAATTGCGGTCTCAACTTTGAAAAAGCGCAGGAGTATTTTGTTTTCGCCTATTCTGATGAAATGGGGCGTTTGGTCACTACTGACTGCGCGTTGACCCGGGCGATAAGTAAATACGAGCCGGCAACAGTCGATGCATATCGTGATGCTTTGGGCAAGAATTGAAGTTGCACGTAACAATCCAGGATCTCCCCACCGTCCGCGGGAAATACACGGAGAACGCAGACCTCTCCGCGCTGACATGGTTCCGCGTTGGTGGCTTTGCTGATGTGCTCTATTCGCCTGCCGATGAAGACGACCTCGCGCATTTTTTGAAAGAAACGCCGGAAGACATTCCGGTTCATGTCATGGGCGTCGGCTCGAACCTGTTGGTGCGCGACGGCGGCGTGAGGGGCGTTGTCATTCGTTTCGGTTCGCCATTTCGGCAGATTAAAGTCGAGGGCATGCGGGTCACCGCCGGCGCCGGCTGTATTGACGCGCAGGTTGCCAAAGCCGCCGCGAAGGCAGGCGTCGCGGGGCTCGAATTTTTTCGCGGCGTGCCGGGCACGATTGGCGGCGCCATCCGCATGAACGCCGGCGCCTATGGCGGCGAGGTGAAGGACGTGCTGGTCGCCGCCGTCGCTTATGACCGCAAGGGCAAGCGCCGCATTCTCTCCAATGCCGGGCTCGGCTTTTCCTATCGCCATTGCTCGGCGCCGGAAGATTTCATCTTTACCAGCGCGACCTTCGAGGGACGTCCTGACGATCCTGCGCGAATTTTGAAGCGCATGGATGAAATTAGCGAAATGCGGGAAACGACCCAGCCGATCCGCGAGCGCACCGGCGGCTCCACTTTCGCCAATCCTGATCCGGAAATCTCCGGCGGACGCAAATCCTGGCAGCTCATCGACGAAATCGGGGGCAGGGGCCGCGTGGTCGGCGATGCGCAGGTTTCCGAACAGCACTGCAATTTCATCATCAATCGCGGCGACGCCACGGCGGAGGACCTCGAGACCCTAATCGAGTCACTTCGTAAAGATGTGTTAACCAAGACCGGCGTTGAGTTGCACTGGGAAATCCGGCGGATAGGAGAGCCAGGGCAGTGACGAGGAAATACAACCGCATCGCGGTCCTGAAGGGCGGCTGGTCGCCGGAACGCGAAGTGTCGCTCAATTCCGGCGCGGCGGCGGCGAAGGCCCTGCGCGAAGCGGGATATGAGGTGATCGAGATTGACGCGCAGCGTGATCTCGCCGCGCAACTTGCCGAAATCAAACCGGATGCGGTGTTCAATGCGCTGCATGGACAATGGGGAGAGGATGGCTGCGTGCAGGGCGTGCTGGAGGTGATGGGCATTCCCTACACCCATTCCGGCGTGCTGGCGTCTTCGCTCGCCATGGACAAGCAGCGCGCCAAGGCGGTGTTTGAAGATGCGAATATCCCGTCGCCCTATGGCAAGATCGTCTCGCGCGCGGAGGCGGCGAAGGGCCATGTCATGGAGACGCCCTATGTCATCAAGCCGAATGCGCAAGGCTCTTCCGTCGGCGTCTTCATCGTCAGAAAGGGCGAGAACCGCCCGCCAGCCGAGCTGACAGCAAAAGAATGGTCGCTGGGCGATGAGGTGCTGGTCGAGAAATTCATCGCCGGGCGCGAACTCACGGTTTCCGTCATGGGCGACAAAGCGCTTTGCGTGACCGAGATTACGACGGCGCTCGCTTTTTATGATTATGAAGCGAAATACGCCGCCGGCGGATCGAAACATGTGTTGCCGGCGGAAATTCCCGATGAAATTACAGCGCGCTGCATGGATCTCGCCTTGCGCGCCCATCATGCGCTGGGCTGCCGCGGCCTGTCGCGCGCCGATTTTCGATATGACCCTGACGCCGAAGGCGAACAGGTCTATTGCCTTGAAGTGAACACCCAGCCGGGATTGACCGCGACGTCGCTCTCGCCGGAGCAGGCGGCGTCTTGCGGCATTCCGTTTTCTGAACTTTGCGCCTGGATGGTGGAGGATGCGTCGTGCCAAAGGTGAAAAAGAAACCAGCAAAAAAAACCGCGAAACGCCGGTCGCGCAAAAAACCTGAGGGCTTTTTCGAACGGGTCAGCGCCGTCTGGACGCGCTTTTCTCACGCCATGATCGCAAGTTCGGTTTTGCTCGCGGTGGTCGCCATCGGATTTCTCTGGGCTGGCGGTTATATCGGCTTGATGGGCGAGAAGCTGAATCGCTTCGCCGGCGCCGGCGCCGTCAATGCAGGTTTTGAAATCACGCGCATAACCGCGCGCGGCGTCGCCCATTCCAGCGAAGATGAAGTGCTCTCTGCGGTCGGGCCGGTGATTGGCGGTTCGATCCTGCATTTCGATGCGGACCGGGCCCGCGCGGCGGTTGAGCAGCTTGGCTGGGTGCGCACCGCCGCCGTGTCGCGCCTGATGCCGAACACCATTCATGTATCGGTGCGCGAGCGGGAACCCGCGGCTGTGTGGCAATTGTCGGGCGCGCTGCATCTGATCGATGACACTGGCGCAGTCATTCGTCAGGTCGACGCTTATGAATATGCGGATCTGCCGCTCATTGTCGGCGCCGGTGCGCCGGAGGCCGCGTCGGAAATGCTGCAAGCCTTGCAGCACGCGCCGGAGCTTTGGGGGCTGACCTCGGCGCTGATCCGGGTCAGCGACCGCCGCTGGAATTTGAAGACGCGCAATGGCATCGACGTGAAATTCCCCGAAGGCGGGGTCGGCGATGCAGTGCATTATCTGTCGCGCCTGCAAGCCGAAACCGGATTGCTTGACGAGCAGCTCGAATATGTCGATTTGCGCAATCCGGAAAACTTCGTCTACAGAAGAGTTGGCGGCGTTGAGCTGGAGCGCCCGCTTGGGCGGATAGAGTAAGCGGCGCGGATTTACCGTCGTTGCAAAGTAAGGGCGAAAGTGGCGCAAAAACCGAACCATAGAAAACGCCGCAAAGAGGAAAGCCTCGCCGCTGCGCTGGATATTGGCGGCTCGAAGATTTCCTGCTTCATCGCGCGCATCAATACAGAAGAAGATTTTGCGCCGCAGGCGGAGATTGTCGGCGTCGGATGTTACGGCGCGCCGGCGACATCTCGCGGCGCGGCGACCGCCGAAGCCATTGAAACCGGCGTCCGCAACGCCGTCGAAGCCGCCGAGCGCATGGCGGGCGAAAATGTCGGCCGCCTGATCGTTGCGGTTCCCGGCAAACATTTGCGGGCGCGCCGGATCGGCGTCGATCTTGAGATAGCCGGCGGCGTTGTCGCGCAGGAAGATGTGGATGACAGCCTTTCAGAAGGCTTGAAGATCGCGACGCCGCCCGACTGTGCGCCGCTTCACGCGCTTCCTGTCGGGTACAAGCTTGACGGTGAGGAGGGGCTTGGCGATCCGATCGGGCTGACGGGCGGGGTTTTGTCGACCCAGATGTTCGCCGTCGGCGCCCGGCAAAGTTATCTCGACAATCTGGCGGACCTGATCGAGCGCTGCGACTTAAAGGTCGAAGAATTCGCCGCCGCGCCTTTCGCTGCGGCTGAAGCGATCCTGCTTGAAGATGAAAAAGAACTCGGCGTCGTGCTGATCGACATTGGCGCGACTTCGACCGATTTCGCCGTTTATGACAATGGCGCGCTTATCGAATGCGGCGGCGTGCCGGTGGGCGGCGCGCATATCACGCGCGATGTCGCGCAAATCTTCGGCGCTCCGCTCGCCCATGCGGAACGGGTGAAGACGCTTTACGGATCGGCGCTGATTGGTCCCGGCGATGAGCACCGTTTTATCGACTTCCCGCAGCTTGGCGTCCCCGGCGAAGTCGCGCGCGCCAGCCGCGCCGATATTTGCGAAGTGATCCTGCCGCGCCTGGAAGAGATTTTCGAACTGGTTTGCGATCAACTGCCCGATGACGGCATGCGCCGTTCGGGCCTGCGCCGCGTTGTGCTGACCGGCGGCGGCTCTTTGCTTGTCGGCGCCCGAGAGGTCGCGGAGAAAAGCCTCGGCATGAAGAGCCGCCTCGGTCGTCCGGCAGCGATCGCCGGCTCTCCGGAGGCGGCGTCCGCGCCGGGTTTTGCCGTATGCGCGGGGCTGATTCAGTATTACGCAAATTTAGGTGGAAACCCTGAAAGCGGGCTTGGCCTTTTGCGCCAATCACCCCAATCAGAATCCAGATCCTCCGTGCTCGGCAATGTAGAAGCCTGGTTGCGCGCGAAGTTCTAGAGGCGCTTTTTCCGACCGCGTGTTTTTTGGTCGGGCGGGCGTTTTCAAACAAAGAAATCGGCGGCGACATTCTCTCAAAAAAAAGAGGTCAGCCGAGGAGTCGTTAAGCCCCTGTTAACCATTTGGAAAGGGTTATGAACGATTCTTTAACGACGGATTAACCAACGGGGAGCGGGGCGCCCGCACAGCCCAGAATATATGCGCATCAGCGGAGACATCCATGCCAATCAATCTTAGCGTGCCGGAACTGACAGAATTGAAACCCCGCATCACCGTCATTGGCGTCGGCGGGGCAGGCGGCAACGCCGTCAACAACATGATCGAAAGCCAGCTTGAAGGCGTCGAATTTGTTGTCGCGAACACCGACGCGCAGGCGGTTGGCCTGGCCAAGGCGCAAAAGAAGATTCAGCTCGGCGTGAAAACGACGCAAGGGCTCGGTGCTGGGTCCATTCCCGATATCGGGCGCGCTGCGGCGGAAGAGTCGCTGGATGAAATTCTCGAGCATGTAGGCAACTGCCATATGCTGTTCGTCACCGCAGGCATGGGCGGCGGCACAGGCACCGGCGCAGCGCCGGTTATCGCCAAGGCGGCGAAAGAGCGTGACATCCTGACGGTCGGCGTTGTCACCAAGCCGTTTCATTTCGAAGGCGCGCGGCGGATGCGGCTGGCGACAGCGGGCATCGAAGAGCTGCAAAAGCATGTGGACACGCTGCTGATCATTCCGAACCAGAATTTGTTCGCGATCGCCAATGAGCGCACCACCTTCCACGAAGCCTTCGCCATGGCCGACCAGGTGTTGCATTCTGGCGTGCGCGGCATCACCGATCTCATGGTCATGCCAGGCCTGATCAATCTCGACTTCGCCGATGTGCGCACGGTGATGAGCGAGATGGGCAAGGCGATGATGGGCACGGGCGAGGCCGAAGGCGAAAAACGCGCCATTCAGGCCGCCGAGGCCGCCATTTCCAACCCGCTGCTCGACGAACAGTCGATGAAAGGCGCCAAGGGCGTTCTCATCAACATCACTGGGTCCATGGATATGACTCTGTTTGAGGTTGACGAAGCGGCGAACCGCATTCGCGCGGAAGTCGATCCGGACGCCAACATCATTGTCGGCTCGACCTTCAATCAGGACCTTGAGGGCAGGGTGCGTGTTTCCGTTGTTGCGACGGGCATCGATATTGAAGCACGCGACGCCAACCGTCCGCAGATCAAAGTCAACACCGGCGCGGTCGCCAAGCCATGGCGCGAGCCGACGCAAGTGGATCGTCCGGCCGCTGCTGCGCCGTCAATGACCGCAGCGTCATCTGTGCCGGCGACGCCGCGCACGGCGACGTCTTCGACGTCTGCGCAGCCGATTGTCCGGGGCATGTCCGCAACAAGCCCGGCGCCTGCAGTCAATCCGGTCGGCGATGTGCATGAGCGCATCCGCAAGATGCTTACAGAGGGCGCGGTCACCGAAACCCGGCCTGGCGCAGTCTCGGCGCCGGCCCAATCCGCTTCGCGCACGCCAGCACCCCAGCGTCCCGCATCGGAACGCCCGGCGGCTGAACGGCCCGGTCCGCAGCGCCCGGCTCGCCAGGAGCCGCCGCGCCACGCCGTCAATCCGTTCCGAAGCGCTCAGGCGCTCGGCAAGCATTCGCTTGAGGCGGCTGTCGATATGTTCAAGGCGCTTGGCGGTCAGGAAGAGCGGCGCGAAGTTGCGCCGCCGCGCGCGCCGGAAGCGCCGAAGCCCGCAGGCAGCCCTCGCGGGGATTTGTTTGACGATCAGGAGGACGCCGATCTGGAGATCCCGTCCTTCCTGCGCAAGAAGAAAACCGGCTGATGCTGGAAAAGCTTCATTAATAGGTTGTTTTTAAAGTGAAAACCGCGCTCGGCAAGTAATCTGCCGGCGCGGTTTTTCGCAATTCGGCATTTGCGCCGGGGGAAGAATCCGAAAAAATCTTGATCATGAGTAATGTTCGCACCCGCAAAACTAATCTATGCTCGTTCAACACGACGCATCGTCCCGTGGGGAACCATTACGGGGATGCGGCATTTGGGGATCAGCATCAGATTAGCGAGAGCAGTATGAGTGAGCCTGCGCGCCAGCGGACTATCGCGGAGGAGGTGGAGTTTTCCGGCATCGGCCTTCACTCCGGTGAAGAGTGTCGCATCCGGCTCATCCCCGCCTCCAGCGGCGGCGTGGTTTTTCATTGCTGCGACAAGCAGGGGGCTGTGTCTCAGATCAAAGCAGCGCCGGAAAACGTCATCAGCGCTGATCACGGCACCAGCCTCGCCAATCGCGCCGGCGCCCGGGTTTGCACGGTCGAACATTTGATGGCGGCGCTGGCGCTGACCCGCATCGATCACATCGTAATTGAAGTGCATGGCCCGGAGATCCCGATTCTCGACGGCAGCGCGGCTGCATTTGTCGGGGCCATCGCCGAAATCGGGCTGACGCAACTATCCGCGCCTCGCAATCCGATTGTCGTTCAGGACAAGCTTCGCGTTGGCGACGAAGCGCGCTGGATCGAGTTCGAGCCTTTCGACGGGCGTCGCGTGGAAATCGAAATCAACTTCGCCGGCTGCCTGATCGGCCGCCAGACATTGTCCCTCGATCTCGACGATCCGGCCGATCTTGTCCGACTGTCGACGGCGCGCACATTCGTGCGGCTGGAAGAGGTGAATGCGTTGAAAAAGGCCGGGCTTATTCGCGGCGGGGCGCTGACCAACGCCCTGGTCGTGGATGGCGACAAGCTGCTCAATGACGATCCGTTGCGCGACAGCGAGGAGTTTGCGCTGCACAAGGCGCTGGACCTTCTGGGCGATCTGTATCTCGCCGGGGCGCCGATTATCGGGCGCATCCGGGCTCATCGGCCTGGCCATGGCGTCAACACCCAGGCGGCGATAGCGCTGGTCAAGAGCGATTGCGACGCCGCCCAGCCCATGACCGCCAGCGCCTGAATTCGGCTGGCGGCGGCGGGTCTCCACCCCGACCGGCATCCTCGTTTGACAGCCCCGCCTGCAGCCAACTAGAACGTCTTCCGCCCCCTGGTTCCGCCGACTGTCGGCGTGGACCGCGTCTCGAAAGGCCTTTCCCAGGTGAAGTCGGTTCCAGTGAAAAAGTCTTTGGCGCTTGTCGGTAAAATTCTCCTAGTTCTCGTTGCCTGCACCGCTGTCGTCGCCTGCGGATCTTCGGGCAAAAAGAAACAGAAATTCGCCTATGTGGAGCGTCCGGTAGAGATCCTCTACAGCCTCGCGACGCGCGAACTTGAACGCAAGCGCTATGATACGGCGATCGCCTATTTCGAAGAGGTTGAGCGCCAGCACCCATATTCCGCATGGGCGCGCCGCTCGATGCTGATGAAGGCCTTCGCCTATTACCAGGGCAATGATTACGAAGAAGCCGTATCGGCGATTGACCAGTTCATTGCGCTGCATCCCGGCAACAAGGACGCCGCATACGCCTATTATCTGAAGTCGATGTGTTTTTACGAACGCATCCGCGATGTAGGGCGCGACCAGGATTACACCAATAACGCCGTGCAGACGCTGAACGACGTCATTCGCCGTTATCCGGATACGGAATATGCGCGCGACGCCCGTCTGAAACTCGACCTGACCTTCGACCACCTTGCGGGCAAGGAAATGTATGTGGGCCGCTTCTACCTGAAGCAGAACAAGCACATCTCCGCGATCAATCGCTTCAAAACCGTCGTCGAGAAATACCAGACCACAAGCCATGTGCCCGAAGCGCTGCATCGTCTTGTCGAGGCGTATCTGGAGCTCGGCATTGTCGACGAAGCGCGCGCCGCCGCTGCGGTTCTGGGCTACAATTATCCCGGCAGCCGGTGGTATCAGGAATCCTATCGCCTGTTTGAAAACCGCAATCTGGTCGCCGAAGGCTCAGGCAAACGTGCTGGGAAACCGCGGAAGCTGGATGCTGCGGCGCCGCTCCATTCGGACATCAATTCGGGCGATCTGCGCGCGATCGAGCCGCCGACGCCGGACGAGCTCGAAGCGCTGGAAATGCCGGACAACACGCCGGAAAACGCCATCGACGAAGCGAACGACCCGCTTTAAGGCGTCTTTAACCGGGGCCCAAACTGCGATAAATCGAATGGTGACGGGCGAGGGGTCTCTCCTCCCGGCGCTCGCGTTATTTGAACGGGTGTAATCGCGCCGATGCTGATCGCGCTACATATTCAAGATTTTGTGCTGATCGACCAGGCGCGGCTTGCGCTTGGCTCCGGCATGACGGCGCTCACCGGCGAGACCGGCGCGGGCAAATCGATCCTGCTCGACGCGCTCGGGCTGGCGGTGGGCGGTCGCGCTGAACGCGGCGCGGTGCGCCAGGGCGCCAAGCAGGGCGTTGTCTCCGTCATCTTCGAACCCAAGCCGGGCCACCCGGTCTGGAAGGCGCTGGAGGAAAACGGTCTCGACACCGGGGAGGATCAGGTGATCTTGCGCCGGGTGCAGACTGCTGACGGGCGCGGGCGCGGTTTCGTCAATGACCAGCCCGTATCGGTCGCGATGCTCAAAACCATCGGCGAGACGCTGGTGGAGATTCACGGGCAGCATGATGGACGCGGGTTCCTGACCGCATCGACCCATCGCGGCATGCTTGATGAATTTGGCGGGCTTCAGAAAAAAGCCGAAAATGTATCCGCGCTTTGGCGGCGCTGGCGCGACGCAGAAACCGCGCTTGACGAGAAAAAGCGCGACCGCGACGCAGCCGCGCGCGAGGCGGACTATCTTCGCCATGTTGTCGACCGGCTTGGCAAGCTTGATCCGCAGGCGGATGAAGAGGCGGCGCTTGCCGGGCGCCGCGCAGAATTGATGGCGTCTGACAAGATCGCCGACGATCTGAACGCCGCCATGTCCGCGCTGGGCGAGGGGGCGTTTGATGCGAAACTCTCAAGCGCCCTGCGCCGGATTGAGCGTGCGGCGAGTTTGCTGACGGAAAAAGAAAACCCGCTTTCCTTGGCGGCGGCCCGGATCGACAGCGCCATTAACGAGGCCGCAGAGGCGCGCGACGCGCTTGAGCGCGCTATTGATCGCTTTGGCGCGGACCCCGATGAGCTCGACCGGGTGGAGGAGCGGCTTTTCGCCTTGCGGGCTGAGGCGCGCAAACATGGGGTGACGCCGGACGCGCTGGCGGCGTTTCTCGCGCAATCGCGCAAAGCTCTTGAAGATCTGGAGTTGGGCGAGGCGGCCTTTGAGGGCCTCGAAAAAGATGTGCGTGAAACCCTCGCCGCTTTTCAAAAGGCGGCGGCGGCGCTTTCCAAAGACCGCATCACGGCGGCGAAGCAATTGGACAATGCGGTTGCGAAGGAACTGGCGCCGTTAAAGCTCGGCAAGGCGATTTTCAAAACCCAGATCTGCACCGATGAGACACATCCCACATCGGACGGGAACGACGCGGTGGAGTTCATGGTGGCGACCAATCCGGGCGCGCCGGCGGGTCCGTTGAAAACCATCGCCTCTGGCGGCGAGCTTTCGCGATTTGTCCTCGCCATGAAAGCGGCGCTCGCGGCGAAAGAAAATCGCACCGTCATCATCTTTGACGAAGTTGATGCGGGTATTGGCGGCGCCGTTGCGGATGCGGTCGGCGAAAGACTGGCGCGCCTCGCATCCGACGCGCAAGTGCTGGTCGTCACCCATTCGCCGCAAGCGGCGGCGCGCGCCGGCGCCCATTGGCGGATCGAAAAGACGCAGACGAAATCCACCACGCTCACGCGGGTCACCACATTGGCGCCAGATGAGCGTATAGAAGAGATCGCGCGCATGCTCTCCGGCGCGGAAGTCACAGAAGAAGCGCGCGCCGCCGCAAAACGCCTTCTTGGCGCGCCCATATCGTCAAATTCATCGCCAAAGACGCAGGCCAAATCCACAACCAAAGCCGCGGCGAAAAAGCCTGCGCGCAAACGGGCGTAACCAATCGATATGGCGAAGAAGTCCGCGACTGATTTTTCGATGATTCCTGTAAACAAAATGACGCCGGAAGCGGCGGAGGCGGAGCTTATGCGGCTGGCGGCGGCGCTGACGCGCGCGGACGCCGCATATTATGAGCATGACAAGCCGGAGATGAGCGACGCGGAATATGATGCGATGCGCCGCCGCAATTTGCTCATCGAAAAGCGCTTTCCGAAATTAAAGCGCGCGGATTCACCGTCCGATAAAGTGGGCGCGCCGCCTTCCGCGAAATTTGAAAAGTCCAGACATGCGATCGCGATGTTGTCGCTTGATAACGCCTTTAGCGATGAGGATGTCGTCGATTTTGAAAAACGCGTGCGGCGGTTCCTCGGTATTGGCGAGGATGAAACCGTCGCCTTTACCGCCGAACCGAAGATTGACGGACTGTCGCTCAATCTGCGCTACGAGCAGGGCGTGTTGAAAGTTGCGGCGACACGCGGCGACGGCGAAACCGGCGAAAACGTCACCGCAAATGTGTTGACCATCAAGGACATTCCCCAACAGCTCAAAGGCGCGCCTGATATTTTAGAAGTGCGCGGCGAAGTCTATATGAGCCTTGAGGATTTCGAGGCGTTGAATGCGCGCCTCGAGACCGAAGGCGAGGAGCCTTTCGCAAATCCGCGCAACGCCGCCGCCGGGTCCCTGCGTCAGCTCGATGCAGCGATTACCGCGTCGCGGCCCTTGCATTTCTTCGCCTATGCCTGGGGCGAACTGAGCGAGCCGCTCGCCGGCACGCAATGGGAAGCGGTGCAGCGCTTTAAAAAGCTTGGTTTCAAGATCAACACGCTGACCAAGCGCTGTGAGACCATTGAAGACATGCTGGCGCGCTACAAAATGATCGAGGAACAGCGCGCCTCCCTCGGCTATGATATTGACGGCGTTGTCTACAAGGTCGATCGGCTCGATTTTCAGGAGCGTCTGGGATTTGTGTCGCGGGCGCCGCGCTGGGCGATGGCGCATAAATTCCCGGCGGAGCAGGCGACAACGCTGCTCGAAAAAATCGACATACAAGTCGGCCGCACGGGCAAGCTGACGCCGGTGGCGCGGTTAAAGCCGGTGACTGTCGGCGGGGTGGTCGTCACCAACGCCACGCTACACAATGCTGATGAGATCGAGCGCAAGGATGTGCGCGAAGGCGACACGGTGGTGATCCAGCGCGCGGGCGATGTCATTCCGCAAGTTGTCGAAGTTGTTCTGGGTAAGCGGCCGAAAAGCGCAAAGGCGTATAAATTTCCCGAGACCTGTCCGGTTTGCGGGTCGCACGCTGTCAACGAAGTGAACCCGAATACCGGCAAAGCCGATGTGGACAAACGCTGCACTGGCGGGCTTATTTGCGATGCGCAGATGGTCGAGCGGCTGAAACATTTCGTCTCGCGGCAGGCTTTCGATATTGAAGGGCTCGGCGAAAAGCAGATTACGGCGTTTCACGAAGAAGGCGTCATTAGAGAACCGGCGGACATTTTCACTTTGCGCGCGCGCCAGGATGCGGGCGAGATTGATCTCTATCGCTATGACCTTGATGAGGGCGGCGCGCGCAAGCGCGACAAGTCAGGCAAGGAAAAGCCGCCGACAAACGCCAAGTCGATCAACAATCTGTTCGACGCGATTGATGAACGCCGTAAAATATCAGCAACGCGGTTCATCAACGCGCTCGGCATTCGCCATGTGGGCGAGACCAATGCCCGGCTGTTCGCCAGTCACTATGGCGAGGTGAGTGCTTTTTACCAAGCGGCGCAGAAAGCCCGCGACGAAGACAGCGAAGCCTATCAGGATATGTTGTCGATAGACGGCGTTGGCGCGCTGGTCGCGCGCGGCGTCATCGACTTTTTCGACGAGGCGCATAATCGCGACGCGGTTGATCGCTTGCTGAAACAGGTGACGCCGGAAAAAGCGGTTGCGGTCAATGCGACCGGCGCCGTCGCCGGCAAGACTGTCGTATTCACCGGGTCGCTTGAATCCATGACGCGCGATGAAGCCAAGGCGCGCGCGCAAACGCTCGGTGCGAAAGTCTCCGGCTCAATCTCTGCGAAAACCGATTACGTTGTGGCGGGGCCGGGCGCCGGGTCCAAGTTGAAAAAGGCGCAAGAGCTCGGCGTGACGGTGCTGACGGAAGATGAATGGGCGAGCCTGTCCAAGGGATAATCCTGCGGGGCCTTAAATTCCTCCGTAGAATGCCTATATAAAACACTGCGGGAGGGAATATCATGAATTTACTGTTCTTTGCTTTGGGCTCGGCTGCGATTGCGGCCGTCGCGCTTGTTGCGATTTACAACCGCCTCGTGCAGCGCCGCCAATTGGTGAATAATGGCTGGGCCGATATCGATGTGCAGTTGAAACGCCGCGCCGATTTGATCCCCCAGCTTGTTGCGACGGTGAAGGGCTACGCCGCCCATGAGCGTAATTTGTTTGAAGACATCGTCGCCAAACGAAACATGGCGATGGCTGCGGGCGACGATCCGGCGGCGAGGGGGCAAGCGGAGAGCGCCCTATCGGGACCGGTGGCGAAACTGATCGCCGTCGCAGAAGACTATCCCGACCTCAAAGCCAGCGGCAATTTTCTTGATCTTCAAAACGAGCTTTCCGACACCGAAGACAAAATCGAAATGGCGCGGCGTTTTTACAATGGCGCAGTGCGCGAATTGAATACGATGATCGAAAGCTTTCCGGTGAATTTTTTGGCGGGCGGCTTCGGATCTCGCCAAGCGTGACTATTTTGAAATCGAGACCGCAGACAAGGCGGTCCCAGCGATCGATATGGGAGCTCAGGCATGAGCTTGCGCGCAGTCCTGATCGCGCTGCTGGCGCTTGTCTGGCCGTTTGCGGTCGCCGCCAGTGAGGAAATCACCGACTTCACTGTCGAGATCGTCGTTCTAAAAAGCGGCGACATTCTTGTTACTGAGAACATCAAGGTGATCGTTGAGGGCGACCAGATCAGGCGCGGGATTTTCCGCGATCTGCCGCGCTATTATATGAGCAATGGCGCAAAGCTCGGTTACGACTATGACATCAAGCGCGTCACCCGCGATGGCGAGCGCGAACCCTATGCGACGGAGCGTGAGGGGAATGCGATGCGTATTCGCATTGGCGACGCGGATGTTTTGCTGCCCCATGGCGCCCATGACTATGTGATCGAATACGTCGTTAAAAATCAGGTCCGCTATTTCGAGAACTATGACGAAGTCTATTGGAATGCGACGGGCAATTACTGGCGCTTTCCCATCTTGAACGCGCGCGCGATCGTGCGGCTGCCGCAAGGCGCGATCATCACGTCGACCGCCGCCTATACTGGCAAGCAGGGGCAGAACAAGCGCGCCTATCGCCTCGACAGTTCAGACGAGGCGCAAATTTTTGAAACGACGCAGCCGCTCAATGCGCGCGAAGGCTTGACCATCGCTGTCGGGTTTGAAAAAGGCGCCGTCGATCCGCCATCCGCGGCTGACAAACGCAATGAATGGCTCGCGCGCAACGCATCGGCGCTTGTCCTCTCCAGCGCCATCGCTCTGCTCTCCCTGTTTTATGGATGGGCGTTCACCCGGGCCGGGCAGGATCCAGCAAAGGGTCCGGTGTTCCCCCGCTACGATCCGCCCGAAGGCTATTCTCCGGCAGCGGCGCATCAGATCTATAATCGCGGTCTCTCCGGCCATCAGGCGCTGATCGCGACGATCCTCAACCTTGCTATCAAAGACCGCGTAAAAATCGATGCAGAGAGCAAAAAGAAGACAAAGCTGACCTTGCTTGATGGTGGAGAGGGCTTGCTCTCTCCAGCGGAACAAAACTTCCTGCGCGGATTGTTTACGCAAAGGCGCGAAGTCACGCTCGGCAGCGGTTACGATTCCTATTTCACGACTGCGTATCAGGCATTTCAAAAAGAAATCGGCAAACGGTTCGGTAAGGACTATTTTAGATGGAACGCAGGCTATCTGGCGCTGGGCGCTGTGATGACCATTGCGGCGATTGCGGTCGCCGCAGCGGTTTCGGTAGGGTGGACAGCGTGGCATTTCGCCGGCGTCGGCATGCTTGTCGTGATGCTCGGCGCTTTCGCCTATTTAATTCCCGCGCCGACCATGCGTGGTCAAAAAGTGCGCACCGAGATTGAGGGCTTCCGTCTCTATCTCAAGACAGCCGAGAAAATTTATCTCGATGCGGTGACGCCCGGCTCGGGCGCGCCGCCGCCGATGACGGTCGAACGCTATGAACGGTTTCTTCCCTATGCGGTGGCGCTCGGCGTCGAAGAACCCTGGACACGGCATTTTGAAAAACTGATCCCGGACGAGGCGGCCAACTATCAGCCGCGATGGGTTAGCGCCCATGGCGGACATTACAATTCCATGCATGGCCTTAATCGTGCGTTGGTGGCGGGCATGGCGACCGGCGTTGCGAGTGCGTTGCCGCAAAGTTCTTCCTCATCAGGCTCCAGCGGCGGCGGATTTTCCGGCGGAGGCGGTGGTGGCGGCGGCGGCGGCGGCTGGTGATTTCGCGATGTGCAGCTTCTGCTATGGGCGCGGAGCGCTGTGGCAGATTCAACCTTTAACGAGGAGCTGAAAACAACGAATGGTCCTTTTTGCGCATTGTTTTCGCACGCCATTGCGTTGCCTGGCGCTGACGGGCTAAATCCCTGCAAAACAAGCCAGAATTTATGGCGAAAAATGCGTAAGCGCCTCGGCGGAAGCCTCTGGCGGGGGAAATTTGGAGACTTTGATGAGCGAAACCAAGCCGCTGTCGTTGTTTGTCCCAGAGCCTGAATTTCGCCCCGGCGACAAGCCGGATTTCTCCAATGTTCCAATTCCGCAAGCCGGCGCCGCCTTGATGCCGCCGGTGGATGTGGATGCCGGCGATATTCGCGACTTGGCCTATACGATCATCCGCGTCATGAACCGCGAAGGCGAAGCGGTCGGTCCCTGGGCGGATATGCTCACCGACGAACAGGTGAAAGAGGGGCTTGAGGACATGATGCGGGTGCGCGCCTTTGATGCGCGCATGCTGATGGCCCAGCGTCAGGGCAAGACAAGCTTTTACATGCAATGTCTTGGCGAAGAAGCGATCGCCTGCGCCTTTTCCAAAGTCTTGCAGCCCGGCGACATGAACTTTCCCACCTATCGGCAGCAGGGTTTGCTGCTCTCGACCGACTATCCCATGGTCGACATGATCAACCAGATTTATTCGAACGCTGCCGACCCGCTGCAAGGGCGGCAATTGCCAATCATGTATTGCTCAAAAGAGCATGGCTTTTTCACCATCTCGGGCAATCTCGCGACGCAGTTCATTCAAGGCGTCGGCTGGGCCATGGCGTCGGCGATCAAGGGCGACACCAAGATCGCCACGTCTTGGATCGGCGAAGGTTCGACCGCCGAAAATGATTTCCATTCCGCGCTGGTTTTCGCGTCGACCTATCGTGCGCCGGTGATTTTGAATGTTGTCAACAATCAGTGGGCTATCTCCACCTTCCAGGGCATTGCGCGCGGCGGCGCCGCGACTTTTGCGTCGCGTGGACTGGGCTTCGGCATTCCCTCGCTACGCGTCGACGGCAATGATTATCTGGCGGTTTACGCGGTCGCCAAATGGGCGGCGGAGCGGGCGCGCAAGGGGCTTGGCCCGACGCTGATCGAGCATGTGACCTATCGCATGGGCGGGCATTCCACGTCGGACGACCCATCCGCATACAGAGCGAAAGAAGAAGCGACAAACTGGCCGCTGGGTGATCCGGTGGAGCGCATCAAGGATTATCTGATCAAGCGCGGCGTCTGGTCCGACGCCCAGCACCACCAGTTGCAGGGGATGCTGGAAACGCAGGTCGCAGAGGCCCAAAAGAAGGCCGAGAAGAACGGCACGTTGCATGACGGGCCGCATTCCTCTCCCGCCAGCATGTTCGACGACGTCTATAAGGAGATGCCGTTGCATCTTCGCCGCCAACGTCAAGAAGCGGGGTTTTAAGCCATGGCGCGCATGACCATGATTCAATCGATCCGCAGCGCCATGGACAACGCCATGGGACGCGACGAAAATGTCGTCGTCTTTGGCGAGGATGTCGGGTTTTTCGGCGGCGTTTTCCGGTGCACGCAAGGCCTGCAGGAAAAATACGGGCCCCAGCGTTGCTTTGATGCGCCGATCAGCGAGAGCGGCATTCTCGGCGCCGCGATCGGCATGGCCGCGTATGGCATTCGCCCCTGCGTCGAAATTCAGTTTGCGGATTATGTTTATCCGGGTTTCGACCAGATCGCTTCGGAAGCCTCGCGCATCCGCTATCGCTCGAATAATGATTTCACCGTGCCCATGGTGGTGCGCATGCCGACAGGCGGCGGTATTTTCGGCGGCCAGACGCACAGCCAGAGCCCGGAAGCTTTGTTCGCCCATATTTCCGGCATCAAGACCGTGCTGCCGTCGAACCCTTACGACGCCAAGGGCCTGTTGATCGCCGCCATTGAAGATGATGACCCGGTGATGTTCCTTGAACCGAAGCGGCTTTATAATGGTCCTTTTGACGGCCATCACGAGCGCCCGGTGACGCCCTGGTCCAAGCATGAGCTGGGCGAAGTGCCGGAGGATTATTACACCTTGCCGCTGGGCAAGGCGGCGATCCGGCGCGAAGGCGCGGATGTGACCGTGCTGGTTTACGGCACCATGGTCTATGTTGCGGAAGCTGCGGCGGAAGAGGCCGGCATCGACGCAGAGATCATTGATTTGCGCACCTTGCTGCCGCTCGATCTGGAAACCATCGAGGCGTCTGTGCGCAAGACCGGGCGCTGCATCGTCGTGCATGAAGCGACGCGCACTTGCGGCTTTGGCGCGGAACTGGCGGCGATTGTGGCGGAGAACTGTTTCTATCATCTCGAAGCGCCGATCATTCGGGTGACGGGCTATGACACGCCCTATCCGCACGCCCATGAATGGGATTATTTTCCGGGGCCGAAGCGAGTCGGCGACGCAATGAAAAAAGTGATGGAGGCCGTCTGATGGGCGAACATGTCATCAAGCTCCCAGATGTGGGCGAGGGCGTGGCGGAAGCCGAACTCGTTGAGTGGATGGTCGATATCGGCGCCAATGTGCGCGAGGATGACGTCGTCGCAGCGGTGATGACCGACAAGGCGACGGTGGAAATTCCTTCCCCGTTGAAGGCAAGATTTTGTGGCGCGCCGGCGCGCCCGGCGATGTGCTGGCGGTCGGCTCACCGCTTGTGCGGCTCGAAGTTGACGGCGCGGGCAATGTGAAACCGGGCGAAGCGGAGCCGGCGAAAGCGGAAGCGTCAAAGCCAGCGCCGAAAGAAACGAAGCCAGCAAAGGTTGAGAACAAGCCCGTTGAAAAGCCTGCAGCGCCAGCGGAAAAAACGAAAGCCAATGGCGCCGCTGCGCCGGTTTCCGCCCCCAAATCCGCCATGCCGCGCCATGAAGGTGAAAAACCCTTAGCATCGCCAGCGGTGAGGAAACGCGCGGGCGATGCGGGCGTCGATCTGCGCCGGGTGCCGGGCAGCGGACCGGCAGGGCGCATCACCCATGAAGATCTCGACGCGTTTTTCGCCAGCGACGGTCAGACCGCCATTGCGCGCAGCGGCGGTTATGCACGCAATATGAAAGTCACCGACGTGCCGGTGATCGGCTTGCGCCGCAAAATCGCGGAGAAGATGGAAGCGGCGAACAATCGCATCGTGCCCATCACCTATGTGGATGAGGTCGATGTGACCGCGCTTGAAGAATTGCGCGCCGAACTCAACGCCTCGCGCAAGGAAGGAAAGGCGAAGCTCACAATCCTGCCGTTCCTGATGCGCGCCATGGTCAAGGCGGTCGGCGAACAACCGCAGATCAATGCGATCTATGACGATGAGGCGAATGTCATTCATCAGCATGGCGGCGTGCATATCGGCATCGCGGCGCAAACCGCAAACGGCCTCATGGTGCCGGTGGTGCGCCACGCCGAAGCGCGCGACATCTGGGATTGCGCGGGCGAAGTCGCGCGGCTTTCCGAAGCCGCCAAGGAAGGCAAGGCGTCGCGCGACGAGCTTTCCGGTTCGACGATCACCATCACCTCGCTCGGCGCCATGGGCGGCATCGTCACGACGCCGGTGATCAACCACCCGGAAGTCGCGATTGTCGGTGTCAACAAGATGCAGACCTTGCCGCGCTGGAATGGAACGGAATTTGTGCCGCGCAAAATTATGAACCTGTCATCGAGTTTCGATCATCGCGTCATCGATGGCTGGGATGCGGCGGTGTTTGTGCAGCGTCTGAAGGCGCTGCTCGAAACCCCGGCGATGATTTTTATTGAGAACTAAGACATGCAAGACATTTCATGCAAAGTGCTGGTGATCGGCGCCGGGCCCGGCGGCTATATCGCAGCGATCCGCGCGGGCCAGCTCGGCCTCGATTGCGTCATTGTCGAGGGGCAATATCACGGCGGGACGTGCCTTAATGTCGGCTGCATTCCGTCCAAGGCGATCATTCACGCGGCGGACGAGTTCGAAAAGGCGGCGCATTTCGCTGGCGACTCGGCGATTGGCGTCAGCGCTGGCAAGCCGCAACTCGACTTTGCGAAAACGCTGGCATGGAAAGACGGGATCGTGAAGCGCCTGACCACCGGCGTCGGCGGGCTCCTGAAGAAAAACAAAGTGCGCAGCATTTCCGGCTGGGCGACATTCATCGACGGCAAGACGGTCGATGTGAGTGGCGGCGATGAGGACTATCGCATCCGCGCCGACAACATCATCATCGCGACGGGGTCTGTCCCGGTCGAGCTGCCCTTCATGCCCTTCGGCGACAATGTCATTTCATCGACGGAAGCCTTGTCGCTGCCGGCGCCTCCGAAAACATTGGCGGTTGTCGGCGCCGGTTATATCGGCCTCGAATTGGGCATCGCCTTTGCAAAACTCGGAACCAAGGTCACGGTCGTAGAAGCCATGGACAAGATCCTGCCGCTTTACGACAAGGAACTAACGCGGCCGGTGGAGAAAACGCTGAAGCGCCTCGGCGTTGAGGTGCTGCTCGGCGCGAAAGCCAAAGGCGCCAATAAAAAAGGCCTCGACATCGAAACCGCAGACGGCAAAAGCGAGACCGTTAAAGCCGAGAAAATTCTCGTCACTGTAGGCCGTGCGCCGAAAACCGAAGGCTGGGGCCGCGAAAAGCTCGTGCTCGATATGGCGGGCAAGTTTTTGAAAATCGACGAGCGGTGCAAAACGTCGATGAGCGGCATCTACGCCATCGGCGATGTCACCGGCGAGCCAATGCTGGCGCATCGCGCCATGGCGCAGGGCGAGATGGTCGCGGAAATTCTCGCCGGTCACAATCGCCGCTGGGACAAGCGCGCGATCCCTGCCGTGTGTTTCACCGATCCGGAAATTGTTTCCGTGGGATTGTCGCCGGAGGAAGCGAAGGCGAAGCACGAGGTGAAGGTGCAGAGCTTTCCCTTCGCCGCCAATGGCCGCGCCATGTCGATGGAGGCGGAAGACGGTTTCATTCGCATCGTCGCGCGCGCCGACAATAATCTTGTTCTGGGCGTGCAGGCTGTGGGCCGTGGCGTCAGCGAGCTTTCAACCGCCTTCGGCCTCGCGATGGAAATGGGCGCGACGCTTGAAGACATCGCCGGAACGATCCACGCCCATCCGACGCTGGGTGAAGCGTTTCAGGAAGCGGCGCTACGCACCCTCGGCCACGCGCTGCATATCTAGCCCCAATCCGCCGGGTCGAGATGGTAATATTGCGCCATCTCGCCATAGAGGTCGGGCTCTTGCCTGCGTAAGTCTTGCGGGCGTTCAAAAAATACTTCCGTCGCCACGGCGAAAAACTCCGCCGGGTTGGTTGCGCCATAGGCATCGAGCACATTGGGTTGGCCCGCTTCCACATCATCGCGTAATCGTCCGTAGGCGTCCTGAAAGATGCGCGCCCAGCGTCCTGCTCTCTGGTCCTTGTCGAGCAGGGGCGAGCCGTCTGTAACGCCGGTCTCCGCGTCGAGTTGATGGGCGAATTCGTGGAACACGACATTCTGGCCGTCATGAGCGGCGAAGGCGCCATAGGCCGCCTGATCCCAGGAGAGGATGACCGGCCCGCGCGCCCAGCTTTCGCCGGAGCGCACCGGGCGATGTTCGGAAACCAGATGCCCGTCGCGCCGCGCCTGATTGCTGGTGAACACCGACGGATAAATATGGATGGTCTTTAAAGTCGAATACCAGCGGTTCGGCTTGCTGACGATCAACAGGCAAGCCTGCGCCGCGATGATGACGCGCATCTCCTCGGTGATCTCGAGCCCGCCCGAACCGTAGAATTTTTTCTCCGCAAGGAAACGATTGATGAGCCCGTCAAGGCGTTTGCGCAAATCGAGCGGCAACGCTCTGTAGACCGGCACGCGCGCGCGCAGAATGCGCCGGTGTTCAGCCGGCAATGGCGCAGCGAGCAGCGCCTCCGTTTTGCGGCGCGCATAGGCCCAGCGCCCGCCGACAAAAAGCCCGGCGCCCGCGATGAGTAGGGTGATCAGCGTGTTCATATCGCGGGAATATGGTGTGAGGTGAGAGGATGTCTAGAGCGAGGCAGAATTCTAAGTGGCAAATATTATGCCGCGACTTGCTGCGGCTCGCTTGTCCCTGGCCTGATGAGACAAGCGTAGGTGCCCACTACCTCAATATTCCATCGGATGCGAAGATTTATGCATTGGGCAGGTGAATAGAGGAACCGCGTGGGCAAGAGTTTTGAATTTTGACCTAGTTGCGATCAGGCCATCTACTTACGCACCATTCAGCAAGAGTTGCCGCGCGTTTGGCTAAGGTGCTGTAGTTCCATTCAGGGTAGTCCTCAGCGAATTTGCGAGAAGTCTTATACATAGAGTCGACTTTAAATTTTTCACGTTTAATTTTGTAGGGTTTAGCCCCAAGCGATCCGTTCATCTTTGGAGACAAGGGCACAAGATTGGCAAATGTGTCTCTAATTTGTGTCATGTCTATTTTTGATAGACTTTCTTTGTTGACCCCTTCGAGGAAAGAGGTTTTCCAAGAATCATTGGAAGATTGAGGATAAACATGCTCTATCCATGGTGAGTTATCTGGAACATCTCCGCCAAGTGCTCTGTCATACTCCAACAGTATGAAGTTCTGGTGCCCCGTGCCATAAAGTTTTCGTTCAATTACAGCTTTCTTGACCTCCTCATCTGAGGGCCAAGTTACTGTTGTTCTTGAACGTATTGCTGAAATAACGCCGTATGGCGTAACTTCAGAGAGGTTTTTCCAAAGACCTTTAAATACGGCGTGTAAACCAGTTGGTTCGATTCCTGTTAGCGCCCTTCTTACGAGAAAGCTTTCAATCACGTCAAATATTTCAGTGGCTGCTCTTTCTTCGACCGCGTGCGTTCTTGTTGCATGTGACAACTTCATTGTGAAAGGCAGAGTCGATGACGGCGCGTCAAGTGCAAAAAGGCGGTAAATTCTGTCAGAGATAGGGCGATTATGTTTGCAAAATTCTGTACCAGCTATGAGATCCAAAAAATCCCGTTGGTAAGTTTCTAATTCGTTGATGATCTCGACAGGGTTATGGATAGTCTTCCATTTTTCCTGGAGATAAGGGTAAACTTTTGATTTGCTTAGATTGTCATTTAAGATCAGGCCATATGGAAAAAAATACTTATCGAAATAACTCTTTCCGCTGACATCAAAGCGACCATAAAAAACTTGCCAGTGGTCTTGGTCAATTTTGTCAACAGAAGCTGGCGTCTGCCCGGACACTTTACTAAAGACGTCGTTTCGTACCAGGTCGCCGATTGTCATTGGTTCTTGCTTGGAATTCAAGCTGTCAAATATTTTTGGCCCACTCGTGGCGTCTTTTACATCAATTTCTACAATGTTTAAGCTTGAGACGAGCGAATTGTGGACTTCATTTATTCTGTCAATTCCACCCTGCGAAAACTGCCCGTCTAGAAATTTTGAGAAATTTCTGAAGTTACTTAACATGCGGCCAGTTTCGAGGCCGGTGTTCGGAAGGTATTTCGGCTTATGATCGCCAAGGGTTTCAAAAAGACCTTCATTAGAACACACAGAGCGCAATATCGCATTCAATTGAGCCCTGTCTTCTTTGCAAGGGGTTAGTCGAATGTTGGAAAAGTGTTCAATGTCACGCCCAATCGTGACATACTTTTTAAATATACTAGATGCCGTTTTTATTTCGCCACGAGTAGATAATTGGGAAATTAAGGATAAAAGAAAGAGGAAAAACGTTGTTATGCGCTGTTGCCCATCAATGACATTATATATGTCAGGCTCTGTGGAGGGGCTTCGCGTATTTTGTATTATAATCGCACCTAGAAAGTGCAGATCATTTGTGCCGTCTACAAGTTGAAGAATGTCGTCCTGTAGCCTTTTTATTCTATCTGGTTTCCAGCGATATGGTCGCTGGAAATATGGTATTTGATAGATATTTTCGGCAGCGAATAGCTTTGCAATTTGGCTTTCATCTGAGCTTGTCGTCAAACGTTCAACTTCGTTTTTTACCGCCATGAAGTACCTCGTTCCTCCAGCTAAATATCCAGCGCGTCCTGCGCGAAGGCGGCGTTCTCCTGAATGAACTGAAAGCGCGCTTCGGCCTTCTTGCCCATCAGCCGGTCGACCAGCGAATCGCAGTCTTTTTCCTTGTCTTCGGCGATGACGACGCGGGCCAGCACCCGGGTTTCCGGGTTCATGGTGGTTTCTTTAAGCTGCGCGGCCATCATTTCGCCAAGGCCTTTAAAGCGTCCGACTTCGACTTTCTGGTTCGCCTTGAATTCGGATTTCAAAAGCTTCTCGCGCTCTTCCTCCGACATGGCGTATACGGACTTTCCGCCCGCCGAGAGGCGGAACAGCGGCGGTTGCGCCATATAAAGGCGGCCGGCGCGAATAAGCTCCGGCATTTCCTGATGGAAAAAGGTGATGAGGAGGGCTGCAATATGAGCGCCGTCCACATCGGCGTCGGTCATGATGATGATTTTTTCGTAGCGCAGATTTTCCAGATCGAATTTCGAGCCGAGCCCGGCGCCCAGCGCCTGGGTGATGTCGGCGATTTCCTGGTTGGCGAGGATCTTGTCGCGGCTGGCCGAGGCGACATTGAGGATCTTGCCGCGCAGGGGAAGAATGGCTTGCGTCGCGCGGTTGCGCGCCTGTTTGGCCGACCCGCCAGCGGAGTCGCCCTCGACCAAAAAAATCTCCGTGCCTGAGCGATTGGCGTTTGAGCAATCGGCGAGTTTGCCGGGCAGACGCAATTTGCGCGTCGCCTGCTGGCGCGAGACTTCTTTTTCCTTGCGCCGGCGCTGGCGTTCATCAGCGCGGTCCACGACCCAGTCGACCAGCGCGCCCGCCTGTTTCGGATTGGACGCTAGCCAGTGGTCAAAGGCGGGGCGCACGGTGTTTTCAACGATGCGCTGGGCTTCCGCCGTAGCGAGCTTGTCTTTGGTCTGGCCCTGAAATTCCGGGTTGCGCACAAAGACCGAGAGCAGGGCGCCCGCCGTGCCGAGCACGTCTTCGGCAGTGACATTGCCGGCCTTTTTATTGCCCGCCAATTCCCCATAGGCTTTGATGCCTTTGGTGAGCGCGGCGCGCAGGCCCGCTTCATGGGTGCCGCCTTCCGCCGTCGGGATGGTGTTGCAATAGGAATGCACAAAACCGTCAGCGTCGCCAAAGCCCGCCGCGCCCCAGAGCACGGCCCATTCCACATTGCCGTGGCCGCCATCGTCTTTCTTTTCGACCTTGCCGGAGAACACGCCGTCAGTGACCGTCGGGCGCGAGCCGGCGAGGCTTTCCAGATAATCCGTAAGCCCGCGTTCAAAGTGAAACACCGCTTCCGCCGGCGTGTCGTCCTTGATCAGGCCCGGCGCGCATTTCCAGCGGATTTCTACGCCGCCAAAGAGGTAGGCCTTTGAGCGCGCCATCTTGAACAAACGCGACGGTCTGAACTTTGCGGATGCGCCGAAAATTTTCGGGTCCGGGTGGAACATGATCATGGTGCCGCGCTTGTTCGGTGCGGGGCCGACTTTTTCAAGCTTCGAGCGCGGGTGACCGTCGCCATAGGATTGGCGATACATGGTGCGGGCGCGGCAAACCTCGACAATGAGATCGTCAGAGAGCGCGTTGACCACCGATACGCCGACACCATGCAGGCCGCCGGACGTAGCGTAGGCTTTGCCCTCAAACTTACCGCCCGAATGCAGCGTGGTCATGATGACTTCAAGCGCTGACTTGTTTTTGAATTTCGGATGCGCGTCCACAGGAATGCCGCGGCCATTGTCCGACACGGAGAGATAGCCGTCTTCATGCAGCTCAACCTCGATGCGCGTGGCGTGTCCGGCGACTGCCTCATCCATGGAGTTGTCGAGCACTTCGGCGAAGAGATGGTGCAGCGCTTTTTCGTCAGTGCCGCCAATATACATGCCCGGGCGTTTGCGCACCGGTTCAAGCCCCTCAAGGACTTCGATGTCCTTGGCGGAGTAATCTTCAAACAGGTCGGAATCTTGCTTTTTGGCGGCGCGTTTGGCCATAGGAACTCGCAACTATGTGGGGCGTGAGAAGGAAGCCCGATCTAGCGCGGTTTTGAGCGATCCGCAAAGCATTGGGGAAAAGTCTACCGTTTTGCGCCGCCCCGGCCTGCGCCGCCCGTAAAGGCCGCCGCGCCCGACAGGGTCTCCCCGGAGGAAATGGTGGCCAGACCGCGCCGGATTTCATTGCGGGCGGCGGCTTCCTCGCTGAGGCCCCACTGTTCCAGCGCCGACAGGCGGTCATTGCGCAGGCAAGTCTGGGGCAGGGCGGCGATCTCTGCGGCGAGGGCTTTGGCGGCGGTCAGCGCCTGGCCTTTTGGCGCCAGGCGATCTCGCCAGGCCAAATTCGAGCGCTTCGGCGGCGGCGACGGCCCGCCCGGTGAGAATCATATCCATGGCGCGCGAATGACCGATCAGACGCGGCAGGCGTACTGTGCCGAGATCGACCAGCGGCACGCCGAACCGGCGGCAGAAGACGCCGAAGACCGACCCTTCCGCGGCAACGCGCAGATCGCACCACAGGGCAAGCTCAATCCCGCCGGCGACCGCGAAGCCTTCAACCGCTGCAATGACCGGTTTGGAGAGCCGCAAGCGCGTCGGTCCCATGGGCGCGTCGCTGTTGAGCATTGTGTCGGCTTCTTCGACGCGCTTTTCCTCGCCGCCGGCCAGCGCTTTCAAATCGGCGCCGGCGCAGAAATTTCCGTCCGCGCCCGTCAGAATCGCGACCAAAAGGCTGTCATCGGCGTTGAAGGCGCGAAACGCTTGCGTCAGCGCCTGCGCCGCCGGGACGTCAACGGCGTTGCGCCGGTCCGGCCGATTGATCGTCACCGTCAGCACCGGACCATCGGTTTGCGTGATGATGGGGCGTTCCTGGCTCATGCGGTCAAGTTTCATGCATATCCCGGAGAGCGCGCAAGCGTGATCAGCAGTTTCTCGTGAGATTCACGCAGACGTGCTAGGCTTTGCGCCGAAGAGGGCCCTATGACAGGCGAATTGGCGAAATCGATCGTGCTGCCCAGCGGCGGCCAGCTGAAAAACCGCATCGCAAAAGGGGCGATGACGGAAGGTCTCGCTGACGCCTGGAACCGCGCGACCGACAGGCATGTGACGCTCTACCGGCGCTGGGCCGAGGGCGGGGCGGGGATGCTGCTCACCGGCAATGTCATGGTTGACCGGCGTTATCTTGAACGGCCGGGCAATGTGGCGATTGATGGTCCGCAGACGGATGAACAACTCGGCCGATTGAAGGCCTGGTCTGGCGCGGCGCGGCAGGCGGGCGCCGATATATGGATGCAGATTTCCCATGCGGGCCGCCAGACGCCGAAAATCGTCGCGAAAGAGCCGGTCGCCCCATCGGCGGTGGAGCTTGGGCTTCCCGGCGGCACATTCGGGCGCCCTCGCGCCCTGACCGGCGATGAAATCGAGGATGTGATCAAACGCTTCGCCCATGCCGCCTCGGTGGCGAAGCGCACGGGCTTCACCGGCGTGCAGGTGCATGCGGCGCATGGCTATCTGATTTCTGAGTTTTTAAACCCGCTGGTCAACAGGCGCGACGATGAATGGGGCGGCAGTCTCGAAAATCGCGCAAAGCTGTTGATGCGCGTCATCAAGGAAGTGCGCGCGCAGGTGGGCTCGGGATTTCCGGTCTCGGTGAAGCTGAACTCTTCCGATTTCCAAAAAGGGGGGTTCTCGCCTGCCGAGTGCCTGCAGGTCGCGCGCTGGCTCAATGATGCGGGCGTTGACCTGCTGGAAATTTCCGGCGGTTCCTATGAGCAGCCAGCGATGATGGACCTTGAGGGTATGGACGCGCGCTATGAAGAAACAAAGCGCGAATCGACGCGCGCGCGCGAGGCCTATTTTCTGACCTATGCGGAGGAAATTCGCAATGTGGCGCGCATGCCCCTCATGGTCACCGGCGGATTTAGAACCCGCGAGGGGATGGAAGCGGCGATATCTTCCGGCGCCTGCGATGTGATCGGCATTGCGCGTCCGCTATGCGTCGATCCGGATGTGCCGAAAAAGCTTTTGCATGGCGAGATGGAGATAGCGCCATCCTATGAAAAGCAGCTTCGTATCGGGCCAGGCGTTCTCGGGCCGAATTCGAATATCGACCTCTTAAAAGCGCTAAACGGATTTTCCGTGATGGCGTTTTTCTATGAGAATATTTTTCGCATGGCCGACGGGCGCGAAACCAAGGAAAGCATGGCGGTGTTTCCGGCGTTCCTGAAATACCAGATCGGCGAGGCCGGCAAGGCGAAAGCGCTCAAATAAGCCCGCCGTCGCTGTCGCCGCTATTGCAGCCAGCCCTTGGCTTTCGCTTGTATCGAAAACCACAGCATCAAGGCGCCGATTATGGTGACGATGCTGGGGAAGATCGCGGTCGCCGCGCCGAGCGTCGCGACGGCCTTCATGCCGAACAGGACATAAGTCATCTGCAAAATAACGGCGACCAACGAAGCGCCAAAGAACGGCACAGCGAGTTTTCTCCGCAAGAGCAGCGCGGCGGCGCCGGCAAACGCGCATATGACCGCGATCGCATAGAGCGCGACCACCCAGAAGGGCCGCGTTTCATAGATCGAGCGCTGGGCTTCCGGCATCGCCGCCAATGCCTCCTCGCTCATCGTGATGTCCATGACAAAAGACGCCACGCCTGCAATTGTCCAGACAAGCGCGGCGACCGCGGCGACCGTGTACCACACAGGAAGTTTCGATGAAGGTGATGACATTCGGCTCTCTCCAAAGTTAGTCATTAGACAGAATATTAAAATCAGGCCTCGTTATAGGCCTTTTTCAGCCAGGCTTTGACGTCCTTGTCGATGTCCGCGGGCTTTTCCAGTCTGACGCGGTGGCTGACCATGGCGTTGAAACTTCCGGATTTTTCCAGCCGGCCCTTGGCGGGCTCGTTCTTGATGTTGATCCCGAGATCAACACGGGTCTTGGTTGAAGGTTGAATGAGGGCGAATTGTTTATTCCGCCTGAGGCTCACATAGGATTTCTTCGGCGCGATCTCGACGTCTTTTCCGAGTGACGCAACGGTCTTGATGAGCGCGTCATAGATAGGCTTCAGCTCTGATTTCGGGCCTGCATATTGCGCAGCGACAAGCGCATCATCGCCGCCTTCGGCGCTGCCCGCGTCGCTTTTCAGAAATTTATGGGCGACAAGATTAGCAAAGCCATGGGTCATGCCGTGTTCGGCTTTCAAAAATTTGACCACGCCCCCGTGCTTTTCCTCGCCGGATTTTTTCGCGAGGGCGATCCATTGGTCCAGCGTCTTGCCGGTTTTTTCTTTCATATTGGCGATCATGCTCGCCGCCATTTCTTCGGGTGATTTCGCCATTGGTTATTCTCCCTTATCTAGCGGCCAGTTTTCCGCGCGCATGGCCTTTGGCGTCATCGGCGCCATCAGCGAAAACAGGCCGAGCATCACGCGCGCACTGAGGCTGATTTTTCCGGTCTCCACATAGGATTTGAAATTCTCGACGATGAACTTCGCCCCGTCCGCCATGGACTTCTCGCTCTTTGAACCGGCGACGATGCGTTCCGTCACGAGCTGGAATTCCGTGCCGCCATCGACTTCCTTCAGAAGGTAAGTGACCGTAGAGGCCGGGTCGGGCAGGGAGGTCAGCTGAAAGCTGGTCACCATCTTGTTCGGCGGGTCCATTTCGGTGATTTCACCGATGACGGCGACGACTTTCTCGTCATTTGACAACATGCGGTAGCGCTCGCCCGGCGCCATTTGTTTCGCATCCCATTTTGAATTCCAGAAGAATGGACGGGGCGAGGCGGTGTTCACCAGTTCTGACCAAACTGTCTCTATGGGCGCGTTGATGACGACGCGGTAAATCTGTTTTTCGGCATAGTGATTGTCGTTCATGTCAGGATTTCCCCTTCTTTCTTTTATCCGTTTCCTGATGATGGCGCGCCTCAGACAGATATTTGAGGCGGGTCATCTGGCCGGCCCAATAGGCGCTGTAGTCGGTGGTCCAGCGCTCGTGAATCATCTGGATCGGCGCGGCGTTGAAATAGAGCTTTCGGGTGCGGCCATCTTTTTCAGAGATGATGAGATGGGCGTCTTCCAGCACGTTGAGATGCTTCATCACCGCGATGCGGCTCACATCAAAGTCGCTTGCAAGCGCGCCGACGCCTATCCCCGGTTGCTGTTTCACGATGTCCAGCATGCGTCTGCGGCTTTCATGGGCAAGCGCCTGAAAAACGGCGTCCATATCGGTGTCATTTATCATAAGTAACCTAAAGGTTACAAAAAAACTCGCCGCGGTCAACCGGTCCTGCGACAGCTTCGCTCCAGCCGGTTTTGCGTTGACAGAAGAAGGTGTTGCGGCCAGCGTCCGCGCGCAATGTTTGACCTTGCTGACATTTGGGAAACGGTGCTGCGCGGCGCCGGCGCTGGCACGTCTTTCCTGCTCGCCTTTGTTGTCGGCCTCAGGGGCGGCGAGGGCGTGCAGGTCCGGCGGCTGGGCGCGGTCTTCATCTTTTCCACCGGCGTTTATGTATTACTCGCCGGCGAGGCGACGCGCCAGCTATTCGGCACTGTCATCATCCCGGTTTCATTTATCGCCATTTATGGGACCGTGTTTTTCTGGTGGTTCGCGGCTGCGCTGTTTGACGATGGCTTCCGCTGGCGCTGGTGGCGGTTTGCGCCTGCGGTGCTGATCCCGTTTTTGCATATTGGTCATATCGCGGCGCCGCCAGGCTGGCTCGAAAAGCTGTTCTGGTACGGTCATGTCGGTCTCAACGCGCTGATGTTTCTCGATGCGTTGCGGCTGGCGCTCTTTAATGCGGCGGACGATCTGGTGACGCCGCGGCGGCGGTTCCGGTTTGCGATCGCCGTCACGGTCGGTATTTTCGGGCTGATCATCGCCAGCGCCGAAACGGTGGAGCGCAATTACCTGCTGCCGGATATGTTGCGCATGGCGCATGCGATTGCGATCTGCGGGCTCAATCTGATTTTCGGTTGCTGGCTTTTGCGCCCGCAAATAGCGCTGTTCGCCGATCCGGCGGCGACAGTGACCGGGAAATCCGGCTGGGCGGCGCAGGCGCAAGCGGTTTCGCCTGCCGATAAGCCCGCCTATGACCGGCTGATGGCGCTGATGGATGCGGGCGTCTACCGACAGGAAGGCCTGAGCGTCGCGGCGCTGGCGGAAAAAGTCGGCGTGCCGGAGCACCAGCTCCGCAAACTCATCAATGGCGCGCTCGGTTTCCGCAATTTCTCCGCATTCCTGAATGCCCGGCGAATCGAGGACGCCAAGGCGCTGCTCGCCGATGGTGAAAACGCCCGAAAGCAGATCCTCCAGATCGCGCTTGATCTTGGATATGGGTCCATCGCGCCGTTCAACCGGGCCTTCAAGCAGGCGACCGGCCAGACGCCGACAGAATATCGCCGGGCGGCGCTCGAAGGCGGCTGACCGCTTTTGAAAATCCCTGATCATTTTTGAAAAAGCCGCATGTTTTCTGGATTTGCGGAGATTGGAGACGGCGCGCAGGACATCATTTTCTCATCGTAATTGAGGAGAAAGATGTGGAAGCCCAAGCCCGCCTGATCGACGCCGCCGACCCCATGACCGCCGCCATCGGCATTTTCCTGCACATTCTGCCGAATGACTTCCTGCGCTATATGCTCGGCGCCGGCGGGGTGTTTCTGCTTGTGAATGTGCTTTTCGCGGGACGCCTCGCCGGACGCAAGATCCGGCCCGCATCTCCGAAGGCGGCGCAGATGCGCCGCGAATTCGCCATTTCAATGCGTACGATTATCGTGTTCGCGCTGTCCGGGGTCGCTTCCGTGCTGGCCGGTAAGGCCGGTTGGCTCGACACCTATTATGTGGCGGGGGAACGGGGCTGGGCCTATTTCGCCTTTACGCTGGTCATGTTGATCGTCGCGCATGATGCATGGTTCTACTGGACGCACCGGCTGATCCATCACCCGCGGCTGTTCCGCCGTTTTCACCGCACCCATCACAAATCACACAACCCGTCGCCCTGGACCGCATATTCTTTCGATATCGGGGAGGCTGCGATCAACGCCGCTTTTTTGCCGCTGGCCCTCTTCATCATGCCCACATCCATTCAGGCGATAATCGTGTTTCTGGCGCATATGATCATCCGCAACGCCATGGGCCATTGCGGCTATGAACTATTCCCGAGCCGCCGCGACGGGCGTCCGCTCTTTGGCTGGATGACCACCGTGACGCATCACGATCTGCATCATGCGCAAGCGGGATGGAATTACGGACTCTATTTCAGCTGGTGGGACCGGCTGATGGGAACGGAGCATCCGCTCTATCATGAAAAATTCGCAGAGGCCGTGCGCAAGCCGCTGGATGGGTCCGCGATTGCGGCGATGAAGACGCCGCTGCGCAGCTATGAACGGAAAGCCGCATAGCGTGAGCCCAGAAACACCAGCACGGCGTAAATGCCGACGCCGAATAGCTGGGCGATATAGGGATTAACGCCAGCGCCGTGTATCGCGGCCATGACAGCGGCGAGATTGGCGACATATCCAATTGCAACGACTCCGACGAATAGCGCGAAACTGCGGCCGGTCGGGGCGTTGCTTTTGAATGTCCAGCGTTTGTTCAAGCTGTAGCTGACGCACAGGCCGACCGCGAAGCCGGCGGCGTTGGCCAGCGCGGGCGCCAGGTCGAGAAAAATCATCGCGGCGTAGATCAGCGACAAGCCGACAGCCGTGTTGATAAGCCCGACGAGACAATATCTGACGAATTGTTCAAGCATTGGCGCGATGCGAAATCCTCGTTTCGCGCCGGATTATCGCGGCAAAATCTCAATAAAGGTTAAGCAGGGCTGCTGGAAGACCCGCAATTCATGGCGGTACCAGAACAAATCGATGGTTTCGTCATGCTCTTGAACGAAGCTTTTCTCACCCAGCCATTCGCATACGGATTCCATCGGCGCGTAATTTATCCATTGCTGCGCCAGGACCAGATCGTGCAGCCGGTTCGCCTCGGCCATCCAGAATGGGCTGTCCGCCATGTCCTTGTAAATCAGCAAGCCGCCGGGGCGCACCCGCGCCGCCGCCTCATCGATGAAACTGCGCTGTAGGGCGGGAGGGATGTGATGCAACACATCGATCATGGTTACGACATCGAATTCGCGATCCGGCCAGTCTTCGATGGCGGCCGTGCAGGACAGTTCAATCGCATCGGCGCCGGCAGCGGAAAGGGCCTTCGTGCCGACGCGGATATTGCGTTCCGACGCGTCGACGCAGAGCCCGCGCGACAGGGCGCCGGCGCGTTCCGCGAGAAACAGGAGCAGGCCTTCGCCGCCGCCAATGTCAAAGACCTCAGGTTTCTCCGCCTTGTCGAGCAAGGGAAGAATGCGGTCGAAGGGGACGATGCGCCAGCGATGGGTGGTCACGAAACCGCGCAGGCCGCCAATCTCGCGGCCCAGCCGTTTCGACCATTCGCCAATATCGCTTTTGCTGAATGAGGAGGCGTCGGTTGAGGTCATGGGAGCCATTTCGGTCAAGGTCTCGAAATCAGGAAAATGCCGGCAATGATAAGCACGCAGCCGGCGATTTTGACGGGTGTCGTGGTTTCGCCGAGAAACATCGCCGACGCAGCGAGAACGCCGACCAGCGCCGCCGATGTGACGATGGCGTAGACCACGGGAAGTTCAAACGATTTGAGCGCGAGAACATAAAACCCGAGCAGCATCGCGCCGCCCGCGGCGAACGCCCAGAACGACCCCATGGTCAGGGCGGCGCGCAAGGCGGCGAGGCCGCCTTCCGGCGGCAAGGCGGTGACGGTTTTTTTCAGCATCACATTAGCGAGCACGTTGGATGCAGCGGCGGCGGCGATAAATAACCATCCAGGCGACATGAGCTAGGCTCCTTCCGATCGCCACATGGGCAAACTTGTTTTTTCGCCGTTCAGCCGCGCAATAAGGGCGGATGCAGCGAGGGCGGCCAGCATCGCAATAAAAGGTACGCTTTGCATGTGATAGCGATCACCGGAAATGATGATCGCATGGACCACGGCGTAATAGGACCACAACCCAAGCGGCGGCGACATGATCGCGAAGGCCTTCGCCACAAGGGTCTCTTGCTGAAGCGCGGCGCGTAGGATCAATCCGGCGCCGGCGATCGAGGCGAGCAGCACGAGTATCCAGTAGGCTTGCGTCACGAGCTTCAACGGCGTGACAGCGCGCGCGCCGAGGCGTTTTTCTACGCCGGTTTTGTTCCAGTGCACGGCGATGGTTTCGCGAATATGCGTGTCCGCCAGTTTGCGCACAAACATCGTCGCGGTGCGAACCGGATGCGAGAGCATATAGGCCTTGGCCTCGTCGCCCATGACTTCCGCCCGCTCAACTTCGTTCAAGCCTTCGACATTTTCCGGGTACGCCATATAGGCGCCGGAGGAGTTCGGATTGTTGCCCATCCACAAGACCGGGCCGCCATTGGTTGAAATCAGCACGAACTCATCGAAGACGGCATGATTGCGCGCGGTCCATGGAGCGATTGCGGCGAACATGGCGATCATGATGATCGCGAGACGCAGCGCTTGCGGTCCGATTGCGCGGTCGCGCGCGGCGGTCATGATCGCGACAACCGCAGGGAGCAGCAGGGCGACCGGACGGATCAGCGCTGCGGCGGCGAAGCTGATGCCGCTCAGCAGGCTGGCGCCGAGCGCGGGCTGTTTGCGCGAAGGCCATGCGAGCAGCGCGACATTCACCATCAAGGCAAACAACACTTCGCTGGCGATCACGGTCGAATACAAGATGAGGCTCGGCCACAAAGCGAGAAGCGCGGTGGTGATCAAGGCTTCGCGATCCCCAAACCAGCGCCGGGCCAATATGGCGGAGGTGAACATCAACAATCCGCCCGCAAGCAGATTGACGAGGACCACGGTGAAGAAATTCACGCCGAAGATCTTGAAGAACACCGCATAGATCGCGCTCGCGCCGACCGGCCAATATGCAAAGGGCTGATCCGGCGCCATGCCGAAGACCCCATGATTGGCGAGGTTGCCGGCGGTGATCCAGTAGACATAGGAATCCGATTCCGGAACCACGGGGATTGCAAGCGACCAGACAACACGCAGCACCATGCCCAATCCGATAAAAACGCCAAGGCGGCGCCCGAAAGAAAGCGCGTTCCAGGCGGCGAGCAGGGCGGTGAAGGATTTTGGCATTGTCATGAGTTCTCTAGATCGACAACAAAATGGCGCCGGTGCAAATCAATCCGCATAACAGGCTGATCTTGTCGCGCAGGGCGAACACAATCGGGTCGTCGGGCATTTGTCCGCGATGGGCGAGCGTCCATATCCGGCCGAGCCAGTAAATCATCACCAGACAGATCACCCAGAGTGTGCGCGGTTCATGATACAGCATCGCGACGTCAGGCGAGGTGATGTAGAGCGCCAGGATCAGGATTGAGGTGTAGCTTGCCACAACGCCGAGAACGCTGACGATTTCGCGGTCGCCGACATAATAGCCGCGCCCGGCGATCTTGCCCTCTTCGGTGGGCGTGGCCTGCATGATCTCGGTGTAGCGCTTGACCAGCGCCAGGCCGAGAAAGAAGAACACCGAAAATGCGATCAGCCAGTCAGACACGAAAACGCTGGCCGCCGCGCCGCCGATCAGGATGCGATAGCCATAGAGCACGCCAAGCGCCATCGCATCGACCAGCAGCTTCTCTTTCAGATAGAATGAGTAAGTCAGCGTGAAGGCGATATAGCCGGCGAATAACAGCGCGACCACCGGGCTTGTGAAGATGAAGGCGATGGAAAAACTGGCGATGAACAACAATCCGGCGGCAAGCAGGCCTTGGGGGATGCCGATGCGCCCGGCGGCGAAGGGGCGCTTGCATTTTCGCGGATGGCGCCGGTCAGAGCGAATGTCGAGAATGTCGTTGATGAGATAGGTCGCGGAGGCGCACAGGCTAAAGCCGATAAAGGCCGCAAAGGCGCCGCCGACCTTGCCGAGATCGAAGATCTGATGCGACAGGATAAGCGGCAAAAATATCAGGACATTCTTCACCCATTGGTGAAGCCGCATCGCCTTGAGGTAATCTTTTATTTTTGCGCTTGTCCCGGCAAAGCGGACGACGTTTTTGTGATCGCCGGCGAGGGCGCGCGCAGCGGCTTCGTCGCCCGCGACGACGAAGGCTGTTTCCGCCTCTTTCCAGATCGCGCGGTCCGCCGGACTGTCGCCAATATAGTCAAAAGCGGCGGAGAGGTTGTTGGCTTGCTGATAGGCGCGGATGGCGGCGAGTTTTTTCGCCGCTTTGAAATTGGCGCCATTGCTGCTGGCGACAACGCCGGAAAAGAATCCCGCATCTTCGGCGACGGCGTCTGCGACGGATTTGTCCGCGGCGGTCGCCAGGATCACTGGCCGGTTCCCGGCTTCGGTTTTGGCGTATTCATAGACGTCGGTGTTCAGGCGCAGATCAGCCAGCGTTGTCTGCATCCTTCCGGCGATCTCCGCCTTGAAGGCGGCCCGGCCGCGCAACAAGGCGGGCAGGCAGGCAAGGAAGGAGAACATGTTCTTGCCCGCAAGCGCCGCTGCGCTCTCCCACAGCGTATCGCCATGGATAAGCGTGCCGTCGAGATCGACGAAGAGCGCCGGCGCTTCGGTTTTCGCGTTCGCGTCCGCTGGCCGGGATAGGGATTGGCTGTCTTCAATCGGCACGGTGATCCGCACTCCTAAGAATTTCCTGCGCCGGGGAAGGGCGCTCCACCAGTCGCCCAAGGCCAGCCCCGCCGCCGCCTTTATCCGCTTTCAATCGGTGTGCCACAGATTGCGCGCAAGGGTAAAGAAAAAGCCTCGATATCGAAGATTACCGCACCGGCGCCGTTAAGAAGTTAACGCGCAAAAAAAGACCGGGCGCTGGGCCCGGCCTGTTCGCATGCGTGTGATAGTCGTCAGATCGAATAGTGCATGGAGAATTCGACAGGGTGCAGGCGTGGCTTCGAAGCTCAGGCCGCGCGCTTGCGCCGTGCGAAACCAAGGCCGGCAAGACCGGCGAGAAACAAAGGAAGCGCCGCAGGCAGCGGAACCTCAGAGACGTTGGTGTACGTCACTCCCGCGAACTCACCTGTATTGGCGGTCACGGTCTGGCTATTGTCTAGCGACAGGGCATTGTTGACCGTGCCGCAGCATCCCGTAATGAAAGGATTGAAAAGCGCGAACGTGTCGCCACCGGGATCCTGGACCGCCACCCGACCAAAGGTGATCTCGCCGTTGAAGACGTTAAAGCTGTTTACGAAGACATTGGCCCATAGAACGACGTCAAAGCCGGCGTCGGCGACGCCGCCGAGTCCGCCCGGGAATTCGTCTAGGATAATGCTCGTCGCCGACTGGTCGTCCATATTATCCTCAAGGCCGAAAATACGGCCGGAGACCGTGCCCGGCGTGTTTCCTTCGGTATTTTCGAAAGAGAACTTGAAGATGAGTGCGGCATGCGCATTCGGCGCCATGACGAAAGTCGCCAACAAGACGAGCGCGGCTGCAAATTTTTTGTGAACATTCATGTGTTTACCCCCAACTAAATTCCACTGGCGGGTGGGTACGCTAACCAAACTTTCACGTCAATTGGCGAGCCATTAAAAAACCCCCGCCGGAGTTTCCGGCGAGGGTGATGCGAGTGTTGAACGCGCCGTTCAGGAGCGTCCTTATTCGACCGTTAGATCGAATAGTACATGGAGAATTCGACAGGGTGCGGCGTGGTTTCGAACCGCAGCACGTCTTCCATTTTCAGATCGATATAGGCGTCGATCTGGTCGTCGTTGAAGACGCCGCCCTTTTTGAGGAATTCGCGATCTGCGTCGAGCGCTGCGAGCGCTTCGCGCAAGGAGCCGCAAACCGTCGGAATGTCTTTCAACTCTTCCGGCGGAAGATCGTAGAGATCCTTGTCCATCGGATCGCCCGGATTGATCTTGTTCTCGATGCCGTCGAGGCCCGCCATGAGCAGTGCCGAGAAAGCGAGATACGGGTTTGCGCCCGGATCCGGGAAACGCGTTTCGAGGCGCTTGCCTTTCGGCGAGGAAACCCAGGGGATACGAATGGAAGCGGAGCGGTTGCGGGCGGAATAAGCCAGCAGCACCGGCGCTTCGTAGCCAGGCACCAAACGCTTGTAGGAGTTGGTCAGCGGGTTGGTGAAAGCGTTGAGCGCGCGGGCGTGTTTGATGATGCCGCCAATATAATGGAGGCAGGTGTCCGACAGGTCCGCATATTTGTTGCCCGCGAAAGTCGGCTGGCCGCCCTTCCAGATTGACTGGTGAACATGCATGCCCGAGCCGTTGTCGCCAAAGATCGGCTTCGGCATAAAGGTCGCGGTTTTGCCGTAGCCGGCGGCGACCTGATGCACGATGTATTTATACATCTGCAGGCGGTCGGCCATGACCGTCAGTGTCGAGAATTTCATGCCGAGTTCGTGCTGCGACGGCGCCACTTCGTGGTGGTGCTTTTCAGGCTGCAAACCCATTTCGCCCATCAGCGCCAGCATTTCAGAACGCATGTCCTGACAGCTGTCCACTGGCGGGACCGGGAAGTAGCCGCCTTTCGGGCCCGGACGGTGGGCGAGGTTGCCGCCTTCGAAATCCGTTGAGCTGTTGTAAGGACCTTCCGTGGAATCAACCGCGTAGCCCATATTGTTCTGTTCGGTGGACCAGCGAACATCGTCAAAGACGAAGAATTCCGCTTCCGGGCCGAAGAACGCCGTGTCGCCAATGCCTGAAGATTTCAGATAGGCTTCCGCCGCTTTCGCAGTGGTGCGAGGGTCACGGTTGTAAGGCTGGCCGGTCGACGGCTCCAGAATATCGCAGGTGAGCGACAAGGTGGGTTGCGCGAAGAACGGATCCATGACCGCTGTCGCCGGGTCCGGCATCAAGATCATGTCGGACTCGTTGATCGCCTTCCAGCCGGCGATGGACGAACCATCGAACATTGTGCCTTCGGACATAAGGTCCGCGTCGACGAGCGATCTGTCGAAAGTCACATGTTGCCACTTGCCTTTGGGATCGGTGAAACGAAGGTCGACGAATTTGATTTTTTCGTCCTTGATGCGTTTGAGAACGGCTTCTGCGCTCATGGTCATTAGGCCCCTGTTTTGTTTTTCCTCGACAGCCTTTATTCGGCGCAATTACGCTACGCCGCTCGTGTCGACTTAGCATGCGTTAAGATTCGCCGCCGGCGCAAGAAATTATTGCGACGCAACATCAAAATCGAGTCAGAAATCGTAAAATGTTTCACAATCGACAAAAAATGACAGATTATGTCTTTTTTGCGCGATTATATTCTGATCCATTCGATGCGACGTTACTCGTGTGAAATGCAGGAATAGCCGGTCATGACGGGACTGAACAGAGGCGTGGGGGAAACGCGCAACCGCGAATGCCGCGTCTGGGTCCTCACCGACGGCAAGATCGGCGACGATGTGCAGTGTCACGCGGTGGCGGCGGCGCTTACTCCTGACTTCGAAAAACGCGTGGTCTCGCCGCGCCCCTTATGGGCGCTGCTGGCGCCCTGGGGCCCGGTTGATCCGCGTGAGGCGCCGGGCCGGGAGGGCGGCCCGCTTTCCGGCGCCTTGCCGGATGTGGCGATCATTTCCGGGCGGCGCGCGATCCCCCATGCGCGGGCGCTGCGCAAGGCCAGCGGCGGCAGAACCCGTATCGTCATTTTGAAGGACCCGCGATCCGGGCGCGCGGCCGCCGATGCGCTCTGGGCGCCGGCCCATGACCGGCTCTCCGGCGAGAATGTGTTTTCAACGCTGACTTCGCCGCATGCGCTGGGCGCGCGGGCTCAATCATCCGATGCGCCGGGTCCAGCCATTGCGCGATTGCCGCGGCCATTTCTCGGCGTCGTCCTGGGCGGGCCGACGGCGGGCGGCGGCGCGGACTATTCTGTCGAGGCGGCGAGGGATCTGGCGGCGCGCCTGTCCGAGGCCGGGCGGGATTACGCCGCCATCGCCGCGACGCCATCGCGCCGGACGCCGCCGGATTTTGTTAACGCGCTCAAGCAGGCTTTGACGCACGCCCATGTTTTTGTCTGGGACGGCGCCGGCGACAATCCGTATCCAGATATTCTGGCGAAAGCCGCAGCGCTGGTCGTCGCCGGGGATTCTCACAACATGGTCAGTGAAGCGTTGGCGTCCCGCGCGCCGGTCTATGTCTGGAAGCCGGACGGGCTGGCGGAGAAAATGGGATGGTTCATCGAGCGGCTGGTTGCTCGCGGCGACGCCAAAGCCTTCACCGACGCCGCGCCTGCTTATGACCGCTCGCCGATTGATGCGACGCCAGAGATCGTTGCGGAAATCAAAAGACGCCTTGGTCTCTAGCGAGGGCGTTTAGAGTTTCGCCAGCGCAGCCGCATGGGCCCGCGCTTCCTCGACATAATGGCCGGAACCGACCAGCGCATATTTGTCTTCGCCTTCGCGCAGATCACGGAATTTCTTCGCCGGCATGCCCGCCCACATCTCGCCCGCAGGGACGATTTTCTTGGGCGACAGGAATGCCCCCGCCGCAAGCATCGCGCCGGTTTCAACCACCGATCCGTCAAGCATGGTGGCGCACATGCCGACAAAGCCGCCATCTTGCACCGTTGCCCCATGCAGCATGCATTTATGGCCGATCAGCGCATTCTCGCCGATGATCGTCGGCAATCCGCCCCAGGCAGGATCATCCACATGAATGATCGTTCCGTCCTGCACATTGGAGCCTTTGCCCACAACGATCTTGTTGGTGTCGCCGCGCAACACGCAGCCATACCAGACGGAAGCGTTCTCGCCGATCTCAACATCGCCGCAAACAACGGCGCCGGGCGCAATGAATGCGGTTTCGTGGATTTTCGGGGTCTTGTCGCCAATGGAAAAGATAAGCGGTTTCATATGCTGCGCCGGTTTTGTTGCGGAAATGTGAGAATGTCACGCCCGATCACAGGGAGCAATGCTGCGATTCAGTGCGGCGCTGCGCGCGACCGGATTTTCGCGAGGGTCTTCGGAATTATCCTTGTGCAAACGAATTCAGAAGTAGCTCAATGATTTCTTCTGCTTGTCGCTAGAGGCGCGACTACCTGTTTAAAAAAACGCCGTAAAAAATTCTGCATCTCGCCGCGCAAAGATTGACCATGTGTAATCGCGTCCTTAGCGTTCGTTTTGAAGAGTAAGCATTGATTCAGCGCCGGGGGCTGCGAATAATGCATTACGGCACGCTCAAAGCTGGAATACATCGCACATTCACGCTTGCAGTGCTTGCCGGCGCCGTGCTCGCTGCTCTCTATCTCTCAGTAAAAGCGCTCAATACGCAGGACGGTCTTGATTTCAGATTGATCTGGCTTTCCGGCCAGCTCTGGATGAGCGGCGCATCACCCTATTCCAGCGATTTTTCAGAAGCGTATCTCGCCGCCTTCGGGGAGGGGCCGAGCACGCATTTCTGGGTTTATCCGCCTTACTGGATCGCTCTGAGCGCGCCCTTGTCGATGCTGCCTTTTCGCAGCGCGCTGCTGGTCTGGAATCTTTTAAATCTGGGCCTGCTGGGTCTCACCGCATGGCTGACCGCAGAACGCATCAGCGCCGTCGTCGCACAACGGCGCATCGCATTTCTGACGATTTTCATATTTGGCGGCTTGCTGCAAGCGACGCCCTTTGCCCTGGCTCTGGGACAGAGCGCGTTTTTGGTGGCTGCCGGCGCTGCTGTTTTCATCAAGGGATATGTGGAACGCAAACATGTCTGGCTCGCCGCCGGCGTCCTCCTGTTGATGTTGAAACCGCATCTGGGACTTGTCGCTCTTTGCCTGCTTGCTATGCGTCCTTCAGCATGGCGCGCGGCCGCCGGCGCGGCTATTGTCTGCGCCGGATTTACGGCGCTCGCCATCTTCTCCGCAGGTTTTGAGGAAACCATTGGCGGATTCCTGAATGCACTGAGCAACTATCGCGATGTTCGTTTTTCGGCGACCCAGCCGGAGAACCTCACAGGGTTTGTGCATCTTTGGTCGCTTTTCAGCGGCTGGAGCCCGCCAACCGGGGCGATGGTGCTGCTGGCAGGCGGCGTCAGCGCGGTGTCGGCTGTGCTTGTGAAAGATCCGCATGATCGCTGCCTGATCATGGTTGGCGCGATGCTCGCCCTCGTGCCGATGCACACCTATGATTTCGGATTGGTGCTGGTGATGCTGCCCTTGCTCGCGCGGCGGACCTCCTGGCAGCTATTGGCGGCGGTGGTTGGATGCCTCTTGCTGTTCCGCTGCGGCAACCTGGCCACCTCGCTTGGCCTGACAAACCCGGAAAGCTCGCAGCATTTCCCCGGCAGCCTGCTCGCCAGCCTTGCGGCGATGCTGTTGTTGTTTGCGGCCGTCAATATTTACGCGCCGCGGCGTCAGGCGATGGCGTCCGGCTGATTGTCGGGATGGGCTTTGATGAAAGCCGGATGCTTCAGGCAGCGCCCATAGATTTCATTCACCTTGGCGAGGCCGGCGATATCCACCTTGAAGCGCAGGGACGCAAAGACTTGTGGGACCAGCACACAGTCGGCGAGCCCGGGAACGTCGCCGACGCAATAATCACCGGCGGTGCGTGACAGCATCTTTTCAACCGCCGCCATGGCGCCGCCGGGCCAGCGGTTCATCCATTCCGTCATCGCCGCATCGTCAAATCCGCCAGTGTCGCGCAGATATTTCTGAATGCGCAGATTGCCGAAGGGCTGGGCCTCGCTGGCGATGGTCGATGCAATTGCGCGGGCATGGGCGCGCGCGATCGGTCCGCCCGGCAGGAGCGACGGCTTGGGATGGATTTCCTGCAGATATTCGATAATCGCCATGGACTGCGTCAGCAGCGCGCCGTCATCAGTCAGCAATGTCGGGACGAGCCCGGTTGGGTTCTTGGCGAGATACGCATCGCTGGTCTGCTCGCCATTCAGCAGATTCACCGGCGCGTATTCATAGGAAATATTTTTCAACGCCAAAGCGATGCGCACCCGAAAGGTCGCACTGGAGCGCCAATATCCGAAAAGTTTCATGACCTTGCCTTTTCTCGCGCGGCTGCAAGAGCGGCCCTTGCTTCAAAATAGTAACATATGTTACCAATATCTCAAACAAGCATCCTAACAGGAAGAGATAGCCATGGCTGACCTTTTCGAAAATCCTATCGGCACTGACGGTTTCGAGTTTGTTGAATATACGAGCGGCGACCCGGATGCGCTTGCGGCGCTGTTCGAGCGGCTCGGCTTTACAGCGGTGGGCAAGCACCGGTCGAAAGACGTCATTCACTATCGTCAGGGCGACATCAACTTTCTGTTGAACCGCGAACAGTCCGGACAGCCCGGCGTGTTTCGCGGCCAGCATGGCGCCGGCGCTAACGCCATGGCGTTCCGCGTGAAGGATGCGCAAAAGGCGTTCAAGGAAGCGGTGAAGCGCGGCGCGAAACCTATTGAAGCCAAAGCCGGCCCGATGGAATTGAACATTCCCGGCATTGAGGGAATTGGCGGACTTAACGTCTATCTCGTTGACCGCTATGGCGCGCGTTCGATTTACGATGTCGACTTTGAACCCATCGAAGGCGCAGACCCGGCGAAGAACGATATGGGACTCACCTATATCGATCACCTGACCCACAATCTCCATCGCGGCAATATGGATAAGTGGGCGGCCTATTACGAAGACATCTTCAACTTCCGCGAAATCCGTTATTTCGATATTGAAGGGAAAATGACCGGCCTCATCTCCAAGGCGATGACCAGCCCATGCGGCAAGATCCGCATTCCGCTAAATGAAAGCCGTGACGACAAATCCCAGATCGAAGAATTTCTGGCCCGTTACAATGGCGAAGGCATTCAGCATATCGCATTGGGAACCGGCGACATTTACGCAACCGTTGAGGCCTTGCGCAAGCGTGACATTCCTTTCCAGGACACACCGGATACATATTACGCCAAAGTCGACGAGCGCGTCGGCGATCATGGCGAAGACCTCGCGCGCCTGCAAAAAAATCGCATCCTGATCGATGGCGCGCCCACACAGGGGCAGGGACTCTTGCTGCAAATCTTCACGCAGGACGCTATCGGCCCGATTTTCTACGAAATCATTCAGCGCAAGGGCAATGAGGGCTTTGGCGAGGGCAACTTCAAGGCGTTGTTTGAATCAATCGAAGAAGATCAGATCAAGCGCGGCGTTTTGAAAGAATCTGCATAGGTAGTCTGCATGACCGTTGCCTGCGTATCGCGAAAATCCAAACCCGGCGCCAAACGCAAGCTGGTGCTCGACCAGTTTGCGCCTTACCGGGTGGTGGCGCTTGGGCATCTGATTTCCGACCGGCTCTCGCGGGTCTATCGCGATGAAAACATCACGATCCCTGAATGGCGGGTGCTTGCCGTGATCGGTGAAGCGGACCGCGTTGCGGCCCGCGACGTGGTGCGCAAGACGCCGATGGACAAGATGACCGTCTCTCGTGCAGTGACGAGCCTTGAGCAGAAAGGGTTTGTCACCCGTGCGGCGGACGAATCCGACCGGCGGGTGTCGATGCTTTCGCTCTCGCCGGCGGGGCGGACCTTGTTTGACCGCATTGCGGCGCTGGCGCTCGCATTCGAGGACGATCTTTTGTCGAGCCTGGAGCCGGACGAGGCGGCCGCATTCCGGCTGGCGCTTGAAAAGCTCGAAGAGCGGGCGAAAGCGGAAAACGCTTAGCCGTTGTCGCCGCTTATCCCGGCGAAGGCCGGGATCCAGAAAACCAATGAACAGATCGCCTAATTCCTTTCGCGGGCGGGATTGCTTCCCTGGAAAAATCCGCGATTGTTGGCCTGAAAGAAATGACGGGGGCCCGGCCTTCGCCGGGATGAGCGAGTTTAGATGCTGTGTAAAAGGTTCAGGGCGTACGCCGCCTTAGCGTTTATCGCCTTCGCGCTGTCCGCTTGCGTTTCCTTTCCCAAAGCGCCGCCGGCGCAGTTTGCACCGCGTTTCGAAGCGGATGGTTTTCACTCCATTGACGGCGCCGTTCTCGGATTGGAGGCATGGGCGCTGGATGAACCGCGCGCGGTGATTATCGCGCTGCATGGGATGAATGACTATTCCCATATGTTCGCCGCGCCCGCGCAATTCTGGGCCGAGGCCGGCCTTGTGACATACGCCGTCGATCAGCGCGGCTTCGGGCGCTCTCCGAATTTCGGTTACTGGATCGGCGAAGAGACGATGATCGCCGATCTGCGCGGCGCGGTCATCGCTGCGCGGGCGAAGCATCCGGGCTTGCCGGTTTTCGTGCTGGGTCATTCCATGGGTGCGGGCGTCATTCTTGCGGCGGAAGCGGAAGCGCCGCTGGGCGCTGACGGACTTATTCTTGCAGCGCCCGGCGTGTGGGGCGGGGCGGCGCTGCCGATCCCTTACCGTCTGTCTGCAAATATCGCGGCGACCTTTGCGCCGGGCAAGACGCTGACCGGCGAGCGCGCAGGACGGCAGGCGACAGATAATATCGAAGCCTTGCGCGAAATGGCGAAGGACCCGCTGGTCATCAAGGACACGCGGCTTGATGCAATTCTCGGCGTGACGCGGGTGATGGGCTCAGCCTATGGCGGCGCCGATCAAGTGCGCGGCGACATTCTTTTCCTGATGGGCGAGAAGGATGAAATCATTCCGCACAAGGCGATGGAGAAAACCGCCATGCGCTTGTCCGGCGACATCACCTTCCGCCGTTACCCTGAGGGCTGGCACATGCTGTTCCGCGACCTGCAGGCGCAAGCGGTCTGGCGCGATGTGGCGGACTGGGTGTTGAAGGCGCGTGCGGCGAAGCCCTAGCGCGGCGGATTAGACTTTGCGCCAATCATGGTCGGGTTTCTTGCCTTGCAACAGCCGCGACACTTGCTGCGCCGCCGGTTCTGTTTTGCGGACCCACGCGCCCGGATGCACCATCGCGCGGCCGCGCCAGTCCTCAAGCCCGGCGAAATTCACCATGGCGTCCTCGCGCGCGAACAACAGCATATTCTGTTTGTACCACGAGGCGACGTCGTCCTTGTCCCAGATCATCGGGCGAACAATGTCGAATAGCGAAAAGCCGCGCGCCGCAAATCGCTCGATCCAGTAGGCCGGCCATTGCTCATTCACATGGCCGGTGCCGCCCTGACGGGGGAGCGCGGCGGAAAACAAGACGCGATCGCCATGCACGGTCAGCGTGTCGACAAATATATCGGCTTTTTCCGGCGGGATATGTTCAGCGACTTCAAGGCTGATCACCAGATCGAAACGGCGCTGCAGGTCAATCGGCGCGGAGAGATCGTGGCCGGAAAATTTTTCGCGCGGGATGAACATTTGCGAATCCGGTACGCCCGGATGATCGACGCCGAAAATCTCCGCACCGCCAAAAGCGGCGCTTGCCGCTTTCAGCCAGCCGCCTGCGCCGCAGCCCACATCCAGCACTGAGGCGATCTCGCCGATCATCGGTTTTATCGCGGCAAGGACGATCTCGGCGCTGGTCAGGCTTCCTGCTTTTTGATTGGCGTAAAACGCAGCGTCATAATTCTGTTTCAGTTTTGTCGTCATGTCGGAATGCGAATCCTGCCGCTGCGGTTCGGACACAATATGAGAGAAATGTGACAGAACGAATGGTTCCTGATCAAACCATGCCGCGCAGCGACGGGCCGAAAGCGCGCCCGCGCTGGTCGGTTGTCGTGCCGTATTATAATGAGCGCGCGTTTCTGCCGGCCATGCTCGCCTCGATGATTGCGCAAACGGTGCGCCCGTTCCGCCTCATCCTTGTCGATAATGCGTCCACAGATGGATCTTCCGACGTCGTGCGCGATGTTCTCGCCGGCATTGAAGACGTTGAAATCCTGTTCCTGCATGAACCGGCGCCGGGGCAGGCGGCGGCGCTTGAGCGGGGCATCGCGGAAGCGGATACGCCGTTCACCGCGATCTGCGACGCGGACACGGTTTACGCGCCGGATTATCTTGAACGCGCGGCGGCGCGCTATGATGTATCGCCGGGCGATGTCGTCGCGGTGCTGGCGACAGCGCTCTATGACGAGCCGGGCAGCTTCAGCAGCCGCCTCGCACAGGCCAAAATGGCCATCGTGCCGCATTTATTGCGCAAGCAGTGCCATGCGGGCGGTTACGCGCATACATTCCGGACGGCGGCGTTGAAGCGCGCCGGCGGATATTCGCGCGCGCTGTGGCCGCATCTGCGCAAGGATCACGAATTGATGCACCGGGTCTGGAAGCAGGGCCGGGTCGTGCATGATCCGCTTTTATGGTGCCGGGCGAGCGACCGGCGCTCCAGCGCCCTGCAAAAGCGGTGGACGCTGTTTGAACGCGCGCTCTATCACGCGACGCCGTTTCAACTGAAAGACTGGTTCTTTTACCGGTTTCTCGGCCCGCGCATGGCGGCGCGCAAGCATGATGAATTGCGCCTGCGCGAGCGGCCCTGGGAAGAAGTCAGCGCCTGAACTTTGCGCGCTGCGGGTCAGCCGACTCTCGCATGCTGGCTTTCCGCCGGTTCGAATGTCGCGGCGACGGATTTGTCGCTGCGCCCTTTCAGGGCTTCGGGATAAATCCGGAAAACGAGATTTTCAAAAGTCTTGGGCCAGGAGAAATTTTCCAGCGCATGGGCGCGGGCGCGCGCGCCCATTTCGGATAAGCGATCCATCCACACCGCCGCGACATTCGCTGCCATCGCATCCGCATCGCCGCAGGGGCCGAGCCGTCCGAGCGAGGGCGGCACCCGGTCGACCATCGCGCCCGCCTTGACGCCGACGACGGGCAGGCCCGCCGCCTGCGCCTCGATGACGGAGATGCCGAATGTTTCGTTTTCCATCGCCGACACATAAATATCGGAGGAGGCGAGATATGTGGCGAGGGTTTCCCGGTCGTCGACAAAACCAGGAAAATGCACTTTCAAATCAGCACATTCGCTCGCCAGCGTTTCGCGTTCCTTGCCGTCGCCGAGCATGACAAGGCCCGCGCCCCACGAAGCGGGCAGCTTGCGGAAGGCATCCACCACGACGCGCGCTTTCTTTTCTTTGTCGATCCGCCCGGCGTAAATCAGCAAGGGCTGGTTATCCTGAACGCCGAGGTTGGCGCGCAGCGCATCGCTGCGCTGGGCTTTGTGAAACAGCCGCGTATCGGCGCCGAGGGTCAGAATATGCGCATTCGGCAGGCCCAGTTCGGCGAAATGTTCCGCCGCGATCTGGGTCAATGTGTAGAAAGCGTCGAAGCGTTTGTAGAGATTGATCGCATAGCGATAGGAGAAGCGGCGGACCTGCCGGGCGACAAAGCGACCGGCGCGCGGGCGCAAATAACGCTCCACATAGACGGTCGGAAAATCGGTGTGATAGCCCGCAACAACGGCGGTTTCCGGACAGCGCCGGCGATAGGCGAGCGCCGTCCAGGGCAAATTATAGGCGTCCTGACATTCGATCAGATCGGGTTTGACGAGGGAGAGCGCCTCCAGCACGGCGCGTGAGCGCAAAAGCAGCCGGTAATTCGGACTGCCCGGCACTTGCGGCGATTTGATTTCAATGGTGGAGGTCCGGCCGTCATGGGTGATGCGATCTTCCGGGCCGGGAACGATCAGGACGTGACGCGCATCCGTGCGCTCCAGAATGAAGTTGCGTTTTTCGTTGAGAAATGTTTTCACCCCGCCGCCGCGAACCGCATAGGATTGCGTAACGTCGCAGATTGTGAGCGCTGGTGAACGCATGCGCACGATTAAATCCTGCCTCGCAACCTTACTTCTGAGGAAGTGTCTTCGACCGACCGCACGCTTGGCTCGCGCCCCTTTGCCAGCACCTGTGACTATTGGATGGATGCCGGGCGCGCCGTAAAGGAAATTTTTTATGACATTTGCGCACCTGTTGCGTGCGTAAAAATATTGTCCGAATGCGGCGTATTTTTTGCCGGCGTAAAAAGCCAAGGCGATACAATCGTTTTTATGCTTTCAAGAAATTCAGTGTGAGAAGAAAAATGACAATTGCGCAAATTGTGCGGCAGTTGCGGCGTCCCCGTGAATTCACGCGATTGTCATATGACTGCGTAATAGGATTACATTGTCCGCATGCGCGATTCTGCAATGCGTAGTCATCGCGGATGCCGGTCGCGCAATGAGTCAGCGCATAAGGTTAATGGTTGCGGTTAGAAGTGATGCCGCTGCAGTTGGAATACGGAGATCGCATATGAAACGCATGTTGAGATTTGTCCGTATTCTCGGCGACGCGCTTGGCCTTGTGGTCTTGCTTGGCGGGTTGATGATCGCGACCAATAATACGCGCGCAGTGAAGGAGACCTCGGCGCAGCGCAGGAAACTGCGCGCGGCGAAGCCGGCGCCTGCACTGAATGCGCGCCGCGCTGCGATCTGATCAAGAAGACGCCGAAATTAGAAAACGCCGCGAGCGATTTTCATCGTCGCGGCGTCTTTGCAGTTTGAGTTTTTTGACAGCCGCTAGCGCGGAACGTGGCAGGCGCCGCCGCCGTTTTTCTCAAAATATTGCTGGTGATATTCTTCCGCCTTCCACCACGGGCCGAGCGGTTCGATCTTGGTGGCGATCGGACGAGGGTGACGTCCGGAGGCTTCTTCCGTGGCGAGGGAAATGAGGGCCGCATCGCGCTGCGCGTCATTCAATGTGAAAATCGCCGAGCGATATTGATCGCCCACATCCGGGCCCTGGCGGTTCACCTGGGTCGGGTCGTGACTTTCCCAGAAGATCGCAAGCAACTGATCGAATGAAATGACAGCCGGATCGAATTCCACCTTCACCGCTTCCGCATGGCCGGTGCCCTTATTGCAGATCTCGCGATAGGTGGGATTGTCGGTGTGTCCGCCCGTATAGCCGACTTCGGTGGCGGTGACGCCTTTCGTATCGCGGAACACTTGTTCCACGCCCCAGAAGCATCCGGCGGCGAAAATTGCGGTTTCAGTCATGTGTTTATCTCCGGCCTTTGCCTGATAGCATAAAGGGCTGAACAGGCCCGGCGGCAAGGGGCTTCACGCTTTTGTGGTCTTTCTGATCCAGTCGAGAAAGCGATGATTGGAGCCTTCTGCAGCGACTGGCAAGGCGGCGACGCAGGGCTCGCCATAAGGGTGCAGCTCAATAATCCGGTCGCGCGCCGCATCCGCCCCGGCGGCGGTGGTTTTGACGATCAGCGGGGTCTCAAGGCCGATCTCCACCTTGCCTTCCCATTCGTAGATCGAGCGCATTTCGGCGTGAATATTGACGCAGGCGGCGAGCTTTTCCTCGATCAGGGCGCGGGCGATCCTCGCCGCCGTCTCCGAATTCGGGGCCGTGACATACAGGAAAACGATTTCAGACAGCGCGGATCCAGACATTGCGAGCCTCCCGGCGGCGGCCTAAACATCCCCCAGGTAAAGAGGATGCGCGCTGATTCTCGCGTGCTTTATGACTATGCGCAAGCTCGACCCCACTCATGCGCTCGTCCTGTTCTCAGGCGGGCAGGATCTGTCGATTTCGCTCGCCTGGGCGCTGTCGCGCTACGCCCATGTGGAAACGGTAGGCTTTAATTACGGCCAGCGCCATTCGGTCGAACTCGGCGCGCGGCTGGCGGTGCGCCGGGAGATCGCGAAGGCGTTTCCCGAATGGGCCGCGCGGTTGGGGAATGACGCGATTGTCGGCGCCCATGGTCTGAAAGATCTCGGCGAAACGGCGATGACCCACGAGACGGAGATCGCGCTGGCCGATGACGGCTTGCCGACGACCTTCGTGCCGGGGCGCAACCTTGTGTTTCTGGCGCTCGCCGGCGGGCTCGCCTATCGCCGCAATCTCGGTGTGCTGGTGGCGGGAATGTGTGAGGCGGATTTCTCCGGTTATCCCGATTGCCGCGATGCGGCGCTGAAAGCGCAGCTTGATGCGCTGCGGCTCGGCATGGATGCGAATTTCGATCTGGAAACGCCGCTGATGCATATCGACAAGGCGGAAAGCTGGCGGCTGGCGGAAAAGGTCGGCGGGGAAAAACTCGTCGCGCTGATCAACGAGCACAGTCACACTTGTTACCATGGCGTGCGCGCCGCCCGTCATGAGTGGGGCTATGGCTGCGGGGAATGTCCGGCTTGCGAATTGCGCGCCAGGGGCTGGGCCAACTATCGCGCTGACGGCGCCGCGGCGCAGTCTTGAAGCCTGATTTGAAGAAACACGCCGGTCCGCTTTACGCGCTATATTATGGCGGCCAGTTTGTGCTGCTCGGCATTCAATTGCCGTTTTTCGCCGGCTGGCTGGCGATGAAGGGCTTTAACGCGTCGGAGATCGGGTTGATCACCGGGGCGGCGCTGATTGCGCGGCTGCTATTCGGGCCGCCCATTGCATTCTGGGCCGACCATCAGGCGGACGAACGCCGCGCCTTGCGCGTCGTCACATTCTTCTTTGCGCTTGGCGCCGCGGGATTGCTGATCGCGCCGACGAAACTCCTCATTGGCGCATCGGCGGCGGTGATGATCTGGACCTTTGGTCTTTTGGTGCCGCTGACCGACACGGCGGTTCTGCGCGCGGACCGCAATGGATGGCTGCATTATGGTCAGACCCGCGCCGCCGGTTCTGTTTTTTTCTGGCGACCAATATTATCGGCGGCGCCTTTCTCGCGGCGGCGGGCATAATGGCCGCCGCCCCGGCGATGGCGCTCGCTGCGATATTTGCATTCGCCACGACATTCCTGTTGCCCGCGGGCGCTGGCGGGCGCGGCGGCGCCAAGCCTGTCTCCTGGCGCGAGGCGCCGAAGCTGATCGCCAATCCGGTGTTCCTGATTGTGCTGGTGTCGGCGGGCCTCACCCAGGGCGCGCATGCGGTGTATTATGCGTTTTCGTTTCTGCTCTGGGAGCAGCTTGGTTATTCGACACTGATCATTGGCTGTCTGTGGGCGACCGGGGTTATCGCGGAAATTATTTTGCTGACGCGCGCGCGCGGGCTGGCGAGACGGTTCGGCCCGGCGACTTTGCTGGCGATCGCCGGCGCCGCCGCCGCCCTGCGCTGGGCGGTCGTCGCGGCGGAGCCGCCGCTGCCGGTGTTGTTTCTCGTCCAGACCTTGCATGCGGGCACATTCGCTTGCGCCTATCTCGGCATGATCGAATTTCTTGACCGCGCGTCGCCGCTGCGTCTCGTCAATACCGGCATGACCTTGATGTCGACGACGGGTGTTGGCGCCGTGACCGGCATCGCCACGATCATCGGCGGATTTGTCTGGAACGCCTATGGACCCGCGCCGGCCTATCTGATGATGGCGGCGATGGGCGTTGTCGCATTCCTTGCAGCGCTGGCGCTTCCACGTATGTGGAATGGCGGGAAGATGTTTGACTGACGCCCATGATTGGGCGGATCGGCCATTCCAGCATTTCAGACGTCTACTCTATTTGCGGGCGGGCGCTATTCGCATGCATCGGGCATGGACCCATCCTTACGACCTGACGCGCTCCTGCTGCGTATGACGCCCCATTTTTATAGTGGGGCCAAGGATCGAAGAGTCTGGCATTCGCCAAATAAAAGCAAAACCATAGGAGCGACTGTGATGGTCTTACGTTTCCCGGCACATAAGCGAAAGCTCAGCCTTTGCGCGGGCGCCGGTCTGCTCGTCCTTGCCAGCGTCGCCATGGCGCAAACGCCGGTTATCGTACAGCCGGGCGCGCCGGGGCAGGTGGGGCGTGAGCTGAGCGCCGATGAAGCGATCAAGATCGCCGACAACAGCTATTCTGCGGATGATGTGAAGTTCATGCAGGACATGATCCCGCATCACTACCAGGCTGTTTTGATGGCTGAGCTTGTCGCCGACCGCACAAACCGGAAAGAAATTCTCGATGCGTCAGGGCGCATCAACGCGTCTCAGGCTGATGAGATATCCTTCATGCAAACCTGGCTGCGCGAACGCGGCGAAACGGCGCCGGATCCGTCGGCGGGCGGTCATGGCGGGCATCACGGCATGGGCGCCGCGCATAAAATGATGGCGGGCATGGCGACGCCTGAACAGATGGCGGCGCTCGCCGCGTCGAAGGGCGTTGCGTTCGACAAACTGTTTCTGGAACTGATGATCCCGCATCATGAAGGCGCGGTGAAGATGGTGGATCATCTGCTTGAACAGCCGGGGTCTGCTTATGACCCGCTGCTGTTCGACTTCGTCACCGAGGTGAAAAACGGACAGACCGCAGAAATTGAGCGGATGCACGCGCTGCTGGTGGGGCTTTCGGGCGATCCGCGCGCGACCTTGAAGCCGGGCTTTGATGATGCGGGCGAGGCTGCCATGAATATGGCGCTTGTCGCTGCGCTGCCCAAGCCGTCAGGATTTTTCGATCCGCAAAATCCCGCCAGGCTGCCGCCGGCAAAGCCGCAAAAAGATGATGCGCAGGGCAATGAAGACACCGAGTGGAGCGAGCGCTCGCCGCTATTCAGTTTCTCCAATACCGATATGGCCTTTACCGGCGATGTGCTGGTGGTCGGCAGCTATCACGGCTTCAACATCTACAAGCTGGGCGCCGACGGCGCGCCGGCGCTTTACAGCTCGGTCGTCTGTCCGGGCGGGCAGGGCGACGTTTCAATTGTCGGCGACCTTCTGATCATGTCGGTTGAGCAAACCCGTGGCCGGGTCGATTGCGGTTTGCAGGGCGTCGCAGAGGATGTGAGCGCCGAACGCTTTCGCGGCTTGCGCATTTTCGACATCTCCGATCTCGCGCGGCCGGTGCAAGTCGGTCAGGTCCAGACTTGCCGCGGTTCGCACACCCATTCGGTTGTCTCAAAACCGGCCGGCAAGAACGGCAAGATCATAGTCTATAATTCCGGTACTTCCAGCGTCCGCAAGGAAGCAGAGCTTGCGGGCTGCGTCGGCGACATTCCCGGCGATACGCGCACAGCGCTGTTCAGCATTGATGTGATCGAAATCCCCGTCGCTGATCCGTCGAAAGCGCGCATCGTTGACAGTCCGCGCGTGTTCGCTGACGCGGCGACGGGCAATGTCGCGGGCCTGTGGCAGGGCGGCGATCATGGCGATGAAACCCAGACCACGAGCCAGACCAATCAGTGCCACGACATCACTGTCTTTCCGGCGATGAAGATTGCGGCGGGCGCGTGTTCCGGCAATGGCATCATCTTCGACATATCCAATCCATTGAAGCCCAAACGCATCGACGCGGTGCTCGATGCGGGATCTCGCCTATTGGCATTCGGCGACATTCAACAATGACGGCTCAAAAGTAGTGTTCACGGATGAATGGGGCGGCGGCAGCCGGCCGCGTTGCCGCGCCTCCGACCCGAAGACCTGGGGCGCCGATGCGATTTACGACATTGACGGCGCCAAGCTGAAATTCCGCAGCTACTACAAACTGCTCGCGCCGCAGACCGATCAGGAAAACTGCGTCGCTCATAATGGTTCCGTCGTGCCGGTGCCGGGCCGCGATATTTTCGTGCAGGCCTGGTATCAGGGCGGCGTGTCGGTGATGGATTTCACGGACTCCGAAAACCCGGTGGAGATCGCTTATTTCGACCGCGGCCCGATCAATGACAAACATCTTATCCTTGGCGGTTACTGGTCGACCTATTGGTATAAGGGAAAAATCTACGGCACGGCGATTGCGCGCGGGCTCGACATGTTGGCGCTGACCCCGAGCGAATATCTCACCGAAAATGAAATCGCCGCCGCCGCGCTCGCCGATCAGGGCGCAACCTTCAACCCGCAGGATCAGTATCCGGTGACATGGCCGGCGGAACCGGTTGTCGCCCGCGCCTATATGGATCAGCTCGCGCGGGCGGAGGCGCTTGATGCGTCTTTGGCGGAGGATATCAAATCGGCGCTCGACAGCGCCGACGCGGCGCTTGCAAAAGGCGGCGCCGACAGGGGGCTTTCATCAAAGCTGAAATCGCTGGCGCGCAAACTAAGCGACGACAAACGTCAGGCCGCGCTTGGCGAAACGCTGAATGGTATAGCGGCTAAGCTTCGTTGAAAACGTAACAATAAAAAGGGCGCCAATCATGCGCCCTTTTTTGTGTGAAAAGAGCAACTAAAAGGTTGCGTATCTTTGTGTTTGCAATACAGTATTCGCAACCAGGAGGTTGCGAATGGAAAACCGCATTGTAAAAATCGTTGACCTGAAGGCGCCTGTCTCCCGGGTCTGGCGCGCATTGACTGATCATGAGCAGTTTGGGGAGTGGTTTCGCGTCAAGCTCGATGGACCATTCGAAGTTGGCGGCCTTTCCACGGGTCATATGGTCTATCCCGGTTACGAGAATTATCCTTGGCGCGCGATGGTCGTGCGTATGGAGCCCGAACGGTTGTTTTCATTCAGTTGGCATGATTTCGATGAAACATCGGGCGTCGACGTAGCGGACCAGCCGACCATGCTTGTCGAGTTCCTGCTGGAGCCGACTGCCGAGGGCGCAAGGCTGACCATAACGGAAAGCGGGTTTGAATCGCTGCCTGATCCGCGCCGCCTCGAAGTGCTGCGCGGCAATACCGAAGGATGGAACCTACAAGCCAAGAATATCGCTGACTATGTCCAGAGGTAATATGTCCGCGGCGCGAGCGGCGCCGGTTTTTGCTGCGCTCGGCGACCCAACAAGATTGTCACTGCTTTCCCGGCTTTGCGACGGGCGCGCATATTCCATCACGGAGCTTGCTTCGGGCGCCAATCAGACGCGGCAAGGCGTGACCAAGCATTTGGCGACTTTACAGCGTGCGAAAATCGTAAGCAGCCGCCGCATAGGTCGGGAAAGCCTGTATCAGGTGCGGCCTGAAACACTGAAACAGGCTTGCGACTATCTTGATCGCGCATCGCGCCAGTGGGACGAGGCGATTGGGCGGCTTAAAAATCTGGTCGAAGACTGATCGGGCGAGGCGCGCTTACACCCCAGCCGAATGCGCGCCGTCCCAGCCTTCAGGCACGCCTTTTTCCGCAAGCTTCGCGATGCGCTCTTCGTAGATGTCGAACAGCGCGATCTTGGCGCCGGGGGAGGCTTTGGCTTTTTCAAGATTGGCGCGCGCGGCGTTCATGTCGCCGGCGCGATAGGCGGAGAGAAGCTGGCGGTGGGCGTCGTCCAGCGCGCGGAACGCCTTTGACGATTTGATGAACGGATTGCCGATCAGAGCATAGATCGAGACCGGGCGTTTTTCACCGCGCAGGCGCAGCCTGTCGAGTTCGAGGAACGCGAAGTGGTGATGGGTTTCCTTGTAAACCTGTTCATCGCAGATCATCGCCGGGCCGTAAAATTCCGACTGACTGCGTAGGAAGGTCGCGCGATCGACCGCCGGGCCGACGGCGGAGTAGCGGTTATTGCGGCCATGCCCCATAGGCCCGACAAAACAGGGGCCGGTGGCGACGCCGATCGCCAGATGAATTTGCAGGCCGCGCGTGCGCGATGAGGCGTCGAGATCGGCGTTGACCTTGTCCATGCTTTCGATCAGGCGCAGGGCCGCCGCGCAGCCGGCCTGAATATGGTCGGCGCTTTCCAGCGGCGCGTTGAAATAAGCGAACAGGCGTCCGCCTTCCGCTTGATCGGCGACGCCGCCTGCATTGATGATCGTCTGACGCACATCGAGCGATGCGGAAGCAAGCAGCTTGGTGATGTCGTCGGGAAGATTTTCCATGGTGCGCAGATCTTCATCTGCAAAGCGCAATTCGCAGGCGAGGACCGTGATGTCCCGGCGCACGCCGGCGAGAATTTCTGCGCCTGCGTCTTCCCGCAGTTTCTTCATCGCCGCTTCGGGCAGCGTGTCATGGAACGAGCCGCGCAGATTATCATCGCGCAACACGCCGCCAATGGATTTGCCGCCGGCGATGGAAAGCGCGCCAAGAAACAGCGCCAGCGCCGGGGGGATCGGGTTCAGCAACACATCGCCAAATGCAAAGGAGGCATAGGCGCCAAGCATCAGCACCAGCGATGCCAGCGCCGCGAAACCGGCGGCGCGCCAGAAGTCGAGCCGTTGCGCCGTCATGATCGCCGCTGCGCCGAACAACATGACGGCGAGCGCTTCAGCATAGCCGGCCCAGCCGGGGCGGCGCGGCGCTTCGCCGGAAACGATTTGCGCGGCGGCGAGGGCGTGGGCGGCGGCGGGCGCCATGTCGCCGCGCGCCGTGCGCACGGACGGTCCAAGCTCGGTGTCGAGCCCGATCAGCACGACCGTATCTTTCAGTTGCGCGTTCGACCCGGCAATGGTCGCCGGGGCGCCGTTGAAGCCGGAGACAAGACGAGCGGCGGAGGTTGTCGGCAATGAAATATTTTTCGGCAGATAGAGCCGGATCGCCGCGCTGTCGGAGACCGGCAATTTGTGACCGGCGACTTCCAGACTGCTTACGGTGCGTCCTTGCGCATTGGCGGCGGCGGCGGCGTTGACGATCACAGTACCATCGCCGCTGGCGAGGCGCGCCGCCTCAAGCGCGATTGCGGGGGCGGGGCGTGCATTGAGTGACCACAAAAGCGGCGCGCGGCGCAACACGCCGTCGCCATCCGGCGCCAGTGCGGAAATCGAAGGCTGCGCCGCATTCGCCAGCGCCGGGTTGAGCGCATAGAAAAAGCGCGCGCCCGGCAAGGCCAGGAAATCCCCATTGGCGCCGCTGGTCTCGACCCAGGGCGCGCCCTTCATATCGGTGCGCCGGAACGAGGCTGCGCGATTAGGGTCGACCGGCGCAGCGCCGGAAACGCCGACCGCGCCATTAATCGCGGCGAAGGCCTCGGCCAGCCGCTCATCGGTGCGCGGCAGCAAGGCGAGCTGTTGCGCCAGGGTTTCGTCCCGCGCGCCGGAAAGCCAGAATTCGCCAATGGTCTCTGGCGACAAGGGATCGGGCGCATCGACCGTTTCAGTCAGAATGACGCCTTTTGCGCCAGCCGCCCCGGCCGCCTCGACCAGTCTGGCGATCACCGTGCGCGGCCATGGCCAGGGGCCGACCGCCTCGACGCTCTCCCGGTCGATCACTACCAGGTGGAAGTTATCCACAGCGGCGCCCTCGGCAGGGTCAAGCCTTTGAAAATAATCGAAAAGTTGCTCGCGCAGATGGGCGTCCGGGGATTGCGCGCCGGTGATGGCCCCAAGCGCGATGACCGCCAATGCGCCCGTGACAAATAACAGCGGAAGCGCCGTAAGCCACTGAAAAGGCTTGGAAAACATACGTTTGGTCAAAAAATGACCCCTTTATCACACATTTGCGCGCAGCGATCTGCAGCGAGCCCCATCAGCCCAAAGCCACCCCCACTTGCAAGTCCTTATTCAGGATGAATTTATTATCCTGTTCTAAACCATGTCGTTGCAAGGGCCGGGCCGGGCGTCGGGCCCTTTAAGAAAGAGTTAACCATGACGGATCTCGGCGGCGAATTTCGACATCGATGTTTCGCGCGGAACGCTGAAACTTGTTCCCCGCGGCGACTGGCGCGCGCGCTTCCTTGGCCCGCTCGATGACGGCTTGCGCGATTTCGCAGATGATCTCGGTGGGCCGCGATCTCGTCATCGATATGACCGGGGTGAAAAAGCTCGACACGGTCGGCGCCATGATGCTGCAGCGGACCATGCATAGCTGCACCAGCCGCACCGAGGCGTCGCGGTTTATCGGCGCCAACGAGGCCCATGCGGCGCTGCTCGCCCAGGTCGAAACGCATCTCGCGCCTTGCCATGTTGAGCCCTTGCACCGCAATGCGTTTCTGGTGGTGGTTGAGCGTCTCGGACAGGGCGTCGCCGACGCCTATGACGCGTCTATCGAAGTGTTGAGTTTTATCGGGCTGACGCTGGCGACGGGCGCGCGGGTGACGGTCAATCCGAAAAAGATGCGCTGGGCGTCGACCGTCCATCACATGGAAGAGGCGGGGCTCGACGCAATTCCAATTGTCGGGCTGATGTCGTTTCTGATCGGCGCGGTTGTCGCCTTCATGGGCGCGAAGATTTTGCGCATGTTCAATGCGGATATTTTCACGGTTGAACTGGTTGGCATTTCGGTGTTGCGCGAGTTTGGCGTGTTGTTGACCGCCATCCTGATCGCCGGGCGATCGGGCAGCGCTTTCACAGCGCAAATCGGTTCGATGAAAATCCGCGAAGAAATTGACGCCATGCGCGTGCTCGGTCTCGATCCGATTGAAGTGCTGGTCTTGCCGCGGGTGATTGCGCTGGTGATCATGTTGCCGGTGCTCTCTTTTATCGCGGCGATGCTCGGCATGATCGGCGGCGGCATTGTCGCCTGGCTCGCCATGGATATTTCGCCGGCGCTGTTCATGGCGCGGTTTCAGGAAACCATCGTCATCAATCATTTCTGGGCGGGGCTCATCAAGGCGCCGTTCTTTGCCTTCGTCATTGCGGTCATCGGATGTTTTCAGGGCCTTGAAGTCGAAGGCAGCGCCGAGTCGCTCGGCCAGCGCACGACCTTGTCGGTGGTGCAGGCGTTGTTTCTGGTCATCGTGATCGACGCCTTCTTCGCGATGTTTTATCTGGAGATCGACTTTTGAGCGATGCGCAAACCTCCCGGCGTCACGTCATCGAAGTCGAAGGGTTGAAGACCCAGTTCGGCGATTTTGTCGTGCACGAAAATCTCGACCTTAATGTGCGCGGCGGCGAGATTCTCGGCGTGGTCGGCGGGTCCGGCACCGGCAAATCTGTTTTGATGCGCGCGATCATCGGGCTGAAGCGGCCCAGCGCCGGCATCGTCAACGTGTTTGGCGAGGACTATTACAAGGCGACTGACAAGGCGCGCGAAGCGATTGAACAGCGCTGGGGCGTGCTCTTTCAGGGCGGCGCCTTGTTTTCCTCGATGACCGTCGCACAGAACGTCATGGCGCCGATTAGAGAACATCTTCATCTTCCTGAAGAATTAGCTAAAGACATCGCGGCGCTCAAAATCTCCATGTCCGGCCTGCCGGAAGAGGCGGGCGCGAAGTACCCTTCAGAGTTGTCGGGCGGCATGAGAAAGCGCGCAGGGCTTGCGCGTGCGCTCGCGCTTGACCCGGAAATCGTCTTTCTCGACGAGCCGACCGCCGGTCTCGACCCGATCGGCGCCGCCAAGTTCGACGAGCTCATCGTCAATCTCAAGGATTCCTTAGGGTTAACAGTGTTTATGGTGACCCATGATCTTGATACGCTGCATGCGACCTGTGACCGGGTGGCGGTGCTGGCTGAAAAGCGAGTCATCGCCTGCGGACCTCTCGATGAAGTCCGCAAGACCGACCATCCGTGGATACAGGAGTATTTTTCAGGCCCAAGGGGCAGGGCCGCGCTCACCGCAAAGGCGAGCTAGGGGATAGTTGAGTCCGATGGAAACGCGCGCCAGTTATGTCGTCATCGGCTCGGTCGTGTTGATCACGATCGCGGCGGCGTTTTTGTTCATCATCAATTTGACGCAAGCCCAACGCGACTTTGACGAGTACGACATCATCTTCACCGAGCGCGTCTCCGGATTGTCGGATGGCGCGGCGGTCCGTTTTAACGGCATTCAAAAAGGCGAAGTCGTTGAGCTGTCGATTGATCCGGACAACCCGTCGATCGTCATCGCGCGTGTGCGCGTTGAAAATGACACGCCGGTCAAAACCGACACCAAAGCAGAACTTGAACTTGTGGGGTTCACCGGTCTCGCCATCATCCAGTTCGTCGGCGGCAGCCCGGGCGCGCCGCTTTTGAAAGACGCCAGCGACATGAAAGTGCCGCAGCTGAAAGCCGACACGTCCGGCTTTGGCGCCTTTCTCGAAGGGTCCGGCGATGTGCTGGCGCAAGCAAACCGGCTTTTGTCCGATGACAATATCAAAGGCGTTTCCAGCATCATCGCCAATGTGGACACGCTGACCGGCGCGTTCGCGGAAAACGAAGAAGACATCGTCGCGACCATCAAGAACCTCAACAAGATCACCACCGATCTTGCAAAAGTCACGTCGAAACTCGACGCGGCGGCGACGAGCTTGCAGAAATTCATGGAAGACGATGCGCCGGGCGCCGTAGAGGACGTCGAGGCGCTGCTGTCGGAATCGCGCGCGCTGGTGACGGATCTGCGCGCCATCACCAATGAGAACCGTGCGTCGATTAAAGTGTTTGCAGATCAGGGATTGGGTCAGGTCGCGCCCGCGCTCGCCGAAGCGCGCCGCTTGTTGCGCACGCTGGATGCGATGTTGCGCGAGATTGATCGCGATCCGAACGCCTATTTCTTTGGCGAGCGCGCGCCTGAATATGCAGGGGACGAATAATGGCGAAGATTGTTCTTCAGGGCGTAGCCGCCGCATTCGCATTGCTCGCGACGGGCTGTGTATCTGTGCTTCCCGATGCGGCGCCGGCGAAACCACGCTTTCATATCGCCGCCGCCGACAGCGCGCAGTTGAGCGGCGAGGCGTTGTCTTTCACCTTGATCGTTGATGAGCCGCGGGCGACGCGCGTCTATGATACGGTGCGCATCGCCGTTGCCTCCGCGCCGGGCCGGATTGAATATCTTCCGGGCGCTGAATGGGCTGACCGGGCGCCGCGCCTGTTTCAGACAGCATTGGTGCAAACCTTTGAAGACGCCGGCCGGATTTTGGGCGTAGGCGACCGTTCCGCGATTCCCGTCGCTGACCTCATTTTACAGACAGACATTCGCCGCATGGAGCTGGCGGTCGAGGGCCGGGACCGCGCCGCCGATATTTCGATCTATGCGCGTCTCACCGACGGTAAAGGCTCGGTCTATGCCGCGCGCAAGTTCAGCGCGCGCGTTTCTGCGGGCTCAATCGAGCCGGATGCGGTGTACAAGGCGTTTGACGGCGCATTTGACGAAGTGATCGCCAGCGTCGTCGGCTGGGCCTATGACGCCGGCGCGACAGCCAAAGGCGAAAAAGCCTCTTAAGGCGTTTTGCGATATTAGACTTCGCGACCGGCCGATCATAAGCTGCTCCCGCACTTAAAGGAGCAGAGGCCATGAAACCAGTTTGTTCCGTTCTTTCCGCCTGTTTGTTATTCGCTTTGCAAGGCTGCGCAGAACCCGGCGGCGCGCCGGGTCTCGGGGCCCATCAAGTTGACGAGGAAGAAGACGTGACGCCCGGCGCAGACTGTCCCGTGCTCGACTCGCATGGCTGGACGGCGTGGGTGAACGCTATGCCCGGACCGGATGCGTCCGCGACGCTGATCGTTGAAGGCGTCGTTGTCTTGCCGACGCCGGGTTATCAGATTTCGTGGGCGCCCGGCGCCGCCGACCGCAGCGCGATTCCGGTTCAAAAACTTTATCTGGTTGCCTCGGCGCCCGACGGCATGGCCGCACAGGTAATCACGTCCGAGACGGTGCGCTATGAAGGCCCGGCGATCGCGAAACAATATCGCGGTGTTGTGGTGATGTGCGGTGACGGCGTTCTGGCGGACATCACGGATGTCGTGACAGCGCAGTAAGCGGCGCGCCGCGTCAGGCGAAATAGCCGACAGTCGCGCCGATCAGCAGATAGACCCGGCCGAGCGGCGAAGAGAGATATTCCTCAAGCTCCTCATCGGCGGTTTCCGATGTGGTGGCGTCTTCCAGCAAATGCTCAAAGCCTTGCAGGAATTCATGCACCCCGGTTTCGAAATGCCGATCGCGCCCCGACTCTGTCCGTATGCGGCGTTTCACATCCGCCTCATTGAGGCGCAGCATCCGATTTGCAAAGACATTGCGGTCGCCGCGATCAAACCGTTCCTGCAGGGCGGGGGGCGGTTCGCCATAGAGCCGGGTCTCCAGCTCATGGGTGAAGTCCTGCAGTTGCGCGATGATGCGGATGGCGTCTTCCGCCTGCTTGCGTGCAACGGCTTCTGCGTCGTTTTCTTTTGCAGCCTTGCCAAGATCGAGCGGGGCGCTGTCATCGGCGGCGTCAAGGATTTCGCGCCAGGACAGGTTGCCCTTGCTGCGTTTTGTGTCTTCGGCTTTTTCTTCGCGGCCAAGCGCTAGCGGCGGCTCTTTAGCTTTCGCCTGTTTGCTCGGGCGGCGTTCTGCGATGTCGCGCGCCAGCTCATCAAGGCGCGCGGCGCCGTTTGACGATTTCGCGGGGGTCGGCGTTTGCGCCGGTGCGGAAGCAGGAGCCGTTTTAGCTTGGGACGCCGGCGGGCTCGCCTCGGGTCCGGCAGCGGCGCCGGAAGCTGGCGTTGCAGCCGCAGGGCCGGCGGCCGGTTTCGCGGCGGTCAGCGGCGGCTCTTTGCGGCGGGCGGCGGCTGCGAGGTCAAGCGTCGCCTCAGCTTCTTTTTCCGCGGATTTGGCGGCGTTTTCTTGTGCGGCCTTGCGCTCGCTCGCTTCGGCTTTTTTCTTTTCAGCAGCCTGGCGGTCGGCGCGGGCCTGCATTTCGTTTTGCGCTTCGGCGAGGCGGGCGGCCGCTTCCTGTTCGCGCAATTGCGCTTCAGCAAGACGCGACAGGCGGTCGGTCTGAGATGCTATGGCCTCTGCGAGGCGGTCGGCGCGATTTCTTTGTTCGTCGATCAGCGATTCCAGCCGCGCATTTTCTTTTTCCAGCGCGGCGCGCGCTTCGGCGAGCGCCTGATTGCGTTCTTCAATGCGCGCGGCTTCGGTTTCGGAAAATTTCATGGCGTCTTCAGAACTTTTGCGGGCGCGTTCGCCGGCGGCGGCGACATCGCTTGAGGCTTTATCTGCGGCTTCGCCCGTGCGCCGCGCCGCGTCGGAAACGCTCTCGGCGGCTTTGGTGGCTTTGACAGCGCCGTCTGCGGCGGCGGAGAGCGCCTGCGATGTCGACTTGGTGATGTCGTCAAGCGCCTTGGCGGCGGCGTCCTGCACTTTGGCCGACTCTTCTGTCGCGGCGTCGATGGCGGTCTTCGCGGTGCGGGTCGCATGTTCGCGCGACGATTCAATCGCTGCGGCGGCGGCTTTCTTCGCTTCTTCCGATGCGGCGCGCGCGGCGGCGCCGATATTCGCGGCGTTGCGGGCCGCCGATTCAGCGGCGGCGTCTGCGGCGGCTTTCGCTTTTTGCGTTGCTGCGTGCGTCTCGGCGGTGGAGCTGTCGATCGACTGAGCCGAGGCGCGCATGGTTTCATCCACATCGCGCAACGCTTCACGCAGGGACTCAAAGCTGCCAAAGGCGCGCTCCGCTGCGGTCTCAAGCCGCAAGAGGCGTTCGTCGAAATCTTTCTCCGCTTGCAAGGATGTATTTTCAGCGGACTCCAGGGACGAAATCGTTGTCTTTGCTTTTTCCGCAATCGCGGCGGCAAAGCTGTCCGCATGGGCGTTGAGGCTTTCGGTCAGCTCCATCAGGCGCGAGCGTTCATCGGCGACGCGGCCGACGGCGCCGGTGGCGCGCGCTTCAATCGCTTCGCCGGCGATCTCGATCGCTTCCACATGCTGGCGGATCATCGCCTCAACCGACGCAAGGCGGGTGAGGGCGGAATCAAGGCCCGCATTGAGCGCCGTCATATGTCCCTGCACGACGAGCCCGACGCTGTCTGCATTACTCGCCGCCGTCACGTCTGGCGTCACCATGCGCTGCGCTGTTGCGGCGATTGACTCCGCAGCGCGGATCATTTCGATCAAACGCGACAGCGCATAGCCGATGAACAACAGCAAGGCCGGCACGATGAACGCAAAGAGCAGCGTTTCGATTTCATAAGCGGCGAGCGGATTCCACGGCGTGTCGGTTCCGGTCAGCGCCTTCAGATGATTATGCGCGAACCAGTTGCCCAGCGGCAGGCCGACAATCATCGAGAAGAACACGAACACCGCGGTCATGCGCGCGGCTTGCCAGAGCTGACGGCTTTTCGCGTTCCAGCGGCGTTCGCGATGGGGCGCATAAGCCGGCGCGCCATAGCCCGCCGCTTCGCGTCCTTCGGCCTCGACAATGCCCTTGAACCGCATGCGCGGGGTCTCGCCAGCCTCGTCCGGATGGTCGATATCCGCCTGCTGTCCGGCTTCCGCCTGCTGCTTGTCGTCTGCGTGTTCGGTCAATGTGCCGGCCTCTTTATCGCCGAATTCTCTCCAGCCGGGCGCGCTTGCCCGCCCGAACGTTCCCGCATAGCGGAATTTGCAAGGACCGCCAATCGCTTGAGCAAATTCTTGCGCCAGCGTTCCGTTTCCAATTGGCAATATTTGCGCGTCCCGCCCGGGAAAGGGAAGGGCCTTGGTTTTCTAGCGCGGCAGAATCCCCATAGGGAGGTTCCGCGCCCCTCTACCGGGCGGTTTTCCCCATATTGGCGGCCCATGACCGAACCACAGAAAACACTGCTGCAACGCTTTATCGACAGCGCGCCGTTTCAGGCGGTGGTGCTGGCGCTGATCATCATCAATGCGGTGATCCTGGGGGCGGAGACCTTTCCCGGCGTCAAGCAAAGCGCAGGGCGCTGGCTGGCGGCGATTGACCGGATCATTGTCTACGCCTTCGTCATTGAGATCGGCATGCGGGTCATCGCCTGGCGCGCCGCCTATTTCAAAAATGGCTGGAATATCTTCGACTTCCTGATTGTCGTGGTCTCCATCGGGGCGGCGACATCCGGCCTGGCGGCGCTGCGGGCGTTCCGGGTCCTCAGGGTTCTCAGGGTGATCACCATCATCCCGCGCATGCGGGTGGTGGTCTCGGCGCTCCTGGATCTGATCCCCGGCATCGCCTCGGTCGGGGTCGTGCTGGCGCTGATCGTCTATGTCTTCGCGGTGATCGCCGCCAATCTCTACGGGCCCGACCATCCCGAGCTTTTCGGTGATGTTTTCACGGCTATGTACACGCTGTTTCAGGTGATGACGCTGGAGGGATGGCCCGACATCGCCTCGCAGGTGGCTGAAACCCATACGCGGTCCTGGGTGTTTTTCCTGACCTTCGTGCTGATCGCGACCTTCACCATGCTCAACCTGTTCGTCGCCATCGTCGTCCGGGTTGTGGAGGAAGACAGCGAGCCGGTTGTCGATGAAGTGATTGAAGGCCAGCAGACAATCCGCAGTGATATCAGCGCCTTGCGTGAGGAGATTCAGGCGCTGTCGAAGCGGCTGCCGCCTGCTTCCTAGAGGCTCGCGAAACGTCTAGAAAGGCGCACTGGACGACCGCTTGAACAACCTGTCCGGCGAGAGGGCTGCGTGGCGAAAGATCATAAATCCTTCGGCCTATCCAAGGGCGACCGGCTGACCTGGCGTTATGAGGTGATCGAGCGCATTGGCGCGGGGTCCGAAGGCGAGGTCTACAAGATCCGCGAAAAGGCGACGGGGCTGACCCGCGCGGCGAAGCTCTATTTCCGCTCGAAGGAAGACCACTCAAAGCAGTTCCTGCGCTATGCGAGGAAGCTCGACGCGCTGCGCGACTGCGCCATCGTCATCACCTATCTCCATGCCGAGGAAGTGTGGATCGATGACCGCTTCATCTATTGCCTGATCAGCGAATATTTCGGCGGCGCCATTCTCGAAGACCTTGTGAAGACCTATCGCGGCGGGCGGATGCCGGTGTTCGAGGCGCTGAACCTGATCCACGCGCTGGTGATCGGTCTGGAGGAGATCCATGCGCGCAAGGAATTCCACGGCGATTTGCATAAGGGCAATATCTTCGTGGAGCGCAATGGCGTGTTCTTTCGCCTGCGCACGATTGATTTCCACGATTGGGGCCGCACGGCGGCGGTGGAGCGCCGCGCCGACATTCTTTGCGTCGTGCGGCTGCTTTACGATCTCGTTGGCGGACGCGAGCACTACAAGAAACAGCCTCCCGCGATCCGCGAGATCTGCATGGGCAACCGCTCGGACTTGATTTTGAAGAAGTTCCCGACGGTGTTTCACCTGCGGGCGCATCTTGAGACGTTTGAATGGTGAGGAGCTAGCCCGCGAACTTGGCGCGTTTGCGCGCCAGGGCCGTCTGCTTCAACAGCAGCGTGACCAGCGGCCGCGAGGTGATCCGCGCGGCGAGAATGCCGAAGGTCACGGCGACCGCGCCGACAGTGAGCACCGCATCCTGCGCCATGATGGATGGCGCATCGAACAGCGAAATCAGGAACAGCGCCGAGGCTGCGCCCGGCGCGCCGCCGAACCAGGCGAGGAACATCTGGCTTTCGCGCGGCAGCGTCGTCTTGCGCAACGCCGCAAGGCGCGGACCGGCGCGCATGATGGTGACGGCGGCGGCGGCGAACAGCACGATCAGCAGATCCGCTTGCAGGATACGCGGCGCGAGAACCAGCCCGAAGCCGAAATAGGCGAGCGGCGCGACAAGGCGCTCGGCGGAACGGCGCAGGCGAACCCGCGTCACGGTAAGCGCCGAAGTTTGTTCGCCCCATAACAGACCGGCCGCAGCGGCGGCGATCACCGGATGCGCGCCGATATGCGGCGCGATCAGAAACGCCGCCATGCCGGCGCCGACCGCAAAGGCGGGCGTCTTTTTCCGGAAACGATAGAAATTGCCGTAATGACCGGCTGCGAGTCCAAGCGCGCCGCCAAGCGCGAAGGAGATAAGGAAACCGCGCGAGGCTTCAAACAGCGGCGTCGCCTGCGGCATGCCTTGCGGCGCGGCGGTGGCGACAGCTTCGAGCAGCACGGCGACGGGAATGCCGAGCGCGAGGATCGCGGCGCTTTCAAGCCGGACGGCGGCTTTCAACGTTGCAGGCGCCGGCGCGCCCGTTACAGCGCGGCGGTCAAAGGCGGCGCCGTTAAGGGTCAATGCGCCCGCGAGCAGGAACGCCGCGCTGATCGACAATTGCGGCACGAGAATGAACGCCGCGAGACCGCAGACAATCAGAAAGATCGGCGCGCCGCCAATGGTCAGCCGGAAAGAGGCGGGGCAGACGCTGGCGAGGCGGGTGATCCGGAATTGCGCGGCGGCGGTGAAGGCGAGCGTCGCGAGCAGGACATCGGCGCCGGCGGCGGTCCATTCGGACGGCGCGAAAGGCGCCCCGGAAATTCGCCAAATGAGGGAAGCGCCGGCGCCGGCGGCCAGCATCAAGGCGGGCGCGCGCGCAGCCGCATCGACCGCTTTCAGGGTGAAAGCTTTCGACCGACCAAGAATCAAAAACAAAGCAGCTAGGAGAGCCGCCGCGCCTGCGAGAGCCATTGGGATTTTTTTGACCGCCATTGTCATTCGGCGCTATTCAGACGCGCCGAATCATTTGGCCAAGAATGAATTGATCCGTTTGCAATTGCAAATTGAATTTTTGACAGAATAGGCCGCATGCGGCCTATTTTTGGCGGGTCATGCTGGCGGGGCGCCCGCCGGGCAAACTGCGACGCTCCATTCTAACACGGAAATTTTTTTGGTGGATAGTTATCCACCACTTTTGTTTCGGCCTTACACTGCGAGGCGATTGGTAAGGTGTGAGAGGTTTGTATGAGCGCGTCGCCGGACGAGACAAAGCAAACAAAAAACCGGGGCAGATTGAAACGCGCGATTGCACGCGCGGCGCCGGGACTTGCCCATGCGCTTGGCGGTCCGTTGGCGGGCGCCGCTGTTGAGCAATTGTCCCGTGCAATATTCGGCAGCGATGCGGCAAGCGAAGACACGCTCGCGGACGCTTTGGAGCGCGCCGGTCCGGAACATCTTCTTGCGCTAAAAAAAGCCGAGCAGGAATTTCAACTGGCCTTGCGTCAGGCAAGCGTTGCGGAATTGCGCATTGATGCGGGCGATCGCGCCAATGCGCGCGACCGGCAGATCAAGATGAATGACTGGACGCCCTCCGTGCTGGGCGCGCTGGTCATACTCGGCTTCTTTGTGGTGCTTGGCGTCATGGTGGCGAAAAAACTTCCCGTCGGCGCAGAGACTGAGTTTTCAATCATGCTTGGCGCGCTCGCCACCATGACCGCCGCAGTGGTCAATTATTTTTTCGGCTCATCCGCCGGCTCGCGGGAAAAGACCAGGCTGATCGCCTTTCCCGTTCCGGAAGGCAAGATGAAAGAAAGTGAGAAATTTTGAAGCGCGCGCGACATCTCACCTCCCCCTTGCGGGGAGGTCGAGCCGGCCATAGGGGCGGCTCGGGAGGGGGAATAGCGTTTTTTCAAACCGCTGCGTTATGAAAGTGAAGACAACCCCCACCCAAAAACGCGTGTGCGTTTTTGACCTCCCCTCAACGGGGAGGTATGGCGGTAGAGATTGATAGGCATTGTGGCAAAAGCAAAACGAATGAGTTCCAAGAGTTTCGAGATCGCGATCATCGGCGGCGGCGTCATCGGTCTGACTCTGGCCCGCGCGCTGGTGTTGGAAGGCGCGCAAGTCGCCATCATCGATGCAGGCGAAGCGATCCCGCCCGCAAGCGAGGCGGCGGCGGGCATGCTGGCGCCGTCATTTGAATATGGCGAGCTGCCGGCGGCGTTGGGTGAAGCTCTCTATCGGTTTGGCGCGCGCGGTTTGTCGCTTTGGCGCGATTACGCCGCCGCGCTGGAAGAAGAGACCGGGGTGTTTGTCGATTATCGCGGGGCTGGCGCGCTCGGCGTCGCCTATAGCGACAGCGACAGGGTTCTGCTCGAAGCGCAGGCGGCGCGCGTCGCGGCGCTGGGCGGCGCGGTGGAAATGATTTCCGGCGACGCGGCGAGAGAAATGGAGCCGGCGCTGTCTGAGGCGATCATCGCGGCGCTGCATGCGCCGAAAGATGCGCAGCTCGATCCGCGCCGCGTGATCAAGGCGCTGAAAATCTGGCTGGCGGAACGCGGCGCCACGGTCATTGTCGCGACGGCGAAAGATGTCGTTGCGCAAGGCGGCGGGTTTCGACTGACGCTCGCCAATGGCGACGAGGTTTCCGCGGGAAAGGTCGTGCTGGCCTCCGGCGCGGTCAGCGGTCTGGCGCCAATGGGGCTTGTCTATCCGGTGAAGGGCGAGGCGACGGCGGTCGAGATCAAGGACGGGCTGTTGTCTCGGTATATTCGCGCGCCCGGCGCCTATCTTTGCCCGAAGGCGGAGGGGCGGCTGGTCATCGGCGCCACCGAAGAGATCGGCCGCGACGACATCGCCGTCGAACCGGCGGCGGTGGCGGGCTTGCGCCTCAACGCCGCCAAGGCGGCGCCGGTACTGGCGGATGCGCGGGAATTGGAGCGTTGGGCGGGTTTGCGCCCCGGCACGCCCGATGGCGCGCCGATTTTCGGGCGCGACGAAGAAGGCCGGTTTCTGGCGCTTGGCCATTACCGCAACGGGGTGCTGCATGCGCCGGCGGCGGCGGAAGCCATGGCGGCGCTCATTTCCGGGCGCGAACCGCCGGTCAGCCTTGTCCCATTCGGGATCGCCCGTTTCACGGCGGGACATCATGGTTAGCGCTTTGTTGACGATTGGCCGCCAGATTGGAGGTCATTGCGCCAACAGAGGGGCTGCAGATGAGTACGGAAATCTCCGCCGCCGGCGCCAGTGGCGCGGCGCTCGTAACCGGCGCGGTCAAACGCGCCAGCGCCTCGACCGGCGCGGGCTTCGATTTTTTGATGAAGATGGCCGCGCGCGAAAGCGGGTTTGACCCGAATGCGCAGGCGAAAACCTCCAGCGCAGCGGGTTTGTTTCAGTTCATCGAGCAGACCTGGTTCTCGACGGTGAAAAAATACGGCGCCGAGCATGGCCTTGGCGCCGCGGCGAACGCGATCTCGCAAAACGCCAATGGCCGCTATGAAGTCGCCGACGGCGCGGCGCGCGAAAAGATTTTGAATATGCGCTTCAACGCAGAAGCCGCATCCGCCATGGCGGGCGAACTGGCGAATGAGAACAAGACAATGCTTGAAAGCCGTCTCGGCCGGGCGGCGTCCAGCGCGGATCTTTATACCGCGCATTTCCTTGGGCCGTCAGGCGCAGCGAAGCTGCTCTCGGCTGGCGCTTCGGTGAAGGCGGCGGATCTGCTGCCGCAAGCAGCGGCGGCGAACCGCAATGTGTTTTATGATGGCGCGCGCGCGAAAAGCGTTGGTGAAGTCATCGGCTCGATCGCGCAATCCATGGGCGGCGCGGTACAGTCCCCGGACGCAAATCCGGCGCTCGCCCAAACGCAATCGGCGCGGAATTTTTCGCCGGTGCGCAATTATATGCATCAGATCGTCGAGTCGTTTACGGCGCCGATCAAGAAAACTATGCCGACCGGCTACAGCGCCACGGCGCTGGCCGTGCTCGATGCGCTTGATGCGACGAGCCTTCGCGAAGACCGCGATGACAATGAAGATGACAGCCTGACCGCAAAGCGCAGCTAGCAGCGCGGGGCGGTGACCTCTTGCGGCAGTTTGGTGTCTGAGCTTGCGCAAGCCTTCGCCAATTGCTCGGTCGTCAGATTGACCGCTGCAGAAAAGTCCGCGCCGAGAAGCTTGGTCCCGTCAAAAGTCGCGGCTTTTAGATTGGCTCCGGTGAAGTTCGCTTTGTCGAGCGTGGCCCGCGCGAACCGCACGCCGGTCAAATCGGCGCCTTCGAAATGCGCGTCGGTCATGTCGGCGCCGACAAAGGAAGCGCCTGCAATATAGGCCGCGCGGAAATTAGTCTTGGACAATTTTGCGCCGGCGAAGCTTGCAAAAGAAAGGTCGGCGTCGACAAACAGCGAACCGGTGAAATCGCCAGCGCGGGCTTTCGCCTCGCGCAACTCCGCGCCGGAGAAATCGGAATTGGTGAACATGGCCGCATTGAGTATAGATTTCGCCATGCGCGCGCCTTTGAAATTCACAACGTCGCCCGTCGCGCCTTCAAGGCTGGCGCCGTCGAGCAGGGCGTCATGGAACTGGGCGTTTGAAACAAAGGAGCTGGCGAAATTCGTGCGCGGCAAATCCACATTGGCGAAATTCGCGCCATTGAAATCTTGCACCGCGTGTTTGTGGTCGACCTTTTTCTCGGAACGGCCAACCGAAATTGACGGCAGCTTCACGCCGGCGCCATCCAGCACGCGCTCAAGCTCCGGCCCGATCTGATCGACCTGGCTGAGCGGTTTTGCGATTTCCTTGCCGATCTCGGCCACGGGGTTCGGTTTGTTATAGCTCTTCGAGCCGGGCGTTATCGTAGCGACAACGGACATGACGGCAATCATCAACGCAATAATCATCGCGATCAACTTCATCGCGGCAAACTCCCGGTTCTTACTGACCGTCAAAATAGACGGCGCCGGGTCAATGTTCGATTAAGGATAAAATTCGAATTGTTATAGAGGCGATAAAAGTCTTAACGGAAATTTACGAACAGCCCGTTGACGCGCCGCAGCTATCGCAACGCAAACAGGCGCCGTTGCGCACCAGCGTGAACTGGCCGCATTCGGCGCAGGCGTCGCCTTCATAGCCCTTGATGCGGGCGTCCTGTCGCGCCGCGCCGGGGGTCGCCAGCACGCCGCGCGGGGCTTTCTGGTTAACCGCATCCGCTAGTTTGGCGACCTGCGCTTCGATTTCCGGCGCCGTTTCCGCGCGCACGGCTTCCTGGACGTCCTCGATTTCGACTTCGATATCTTCTTCTTCCTGGGCGTCGTCCTCGATGCCTTTGGCTTCGTTCGCCGAATGGCGCAGCCGGTCGAAATCGCCGCCGCGCAGGATGACCAGATTGTCGGTGACGGTGGAGCGTGAAAAGCCTTTCGAGATCAGCTTGGTCGCGTCCGCTTGCGTCTTTTCCTTGTTGACGCCGCGGCCGATGGAATCGATCGCCGTTTCTTCCGGATGCACATGGGCGAGATCGGCGCGCCCGAGATAGGAGATCGCCAATTCGCGGAAGATGTAGTCGAGGATCGACGTTGCATTCTTGATCTGGTCATTGCCTTGCACCGGCCCTGACGGATCGAAGCGGGTGAAGACATAGGCGTCGACAAACTCTTCAAGCGGCACGCCATATTGCAGGCCGAGCGACACCGCGATCGCGAAATTGTTCATCAGCGAGCGGAAGGCGGCGCCTTCCTTGTGCATGTCGATAAACACTTCGCCCAGTTCGCCATCGTCGAATTCGCCGGTATGGAGATAGACCTTATGGCCGCCGACGATTGCTTTTTGGATATAGCCTTTGCGCCGGTCGGGCAGGCGGCGGCGGCCGGGCGTGCGCTCAATGATGCGCTCAACAATGCGCTCGGCGACGACCTTTGATTTCTGGGCGGCGGGCGCTTCCGCAATCTCCGCCTGAAACTCTTCATCCTCGTCTTCGTCATCGCTTTCGGCGGCGAGGAGAGCGGCGGCGAGCGGTTGCGACAGTTTCGATCCATCACGGTAGAGCGCAATGGATTTCAGTCCCATGCGCCAGGCGAGCATATAGGCTTTGGCGCAATCGCCGATGCTGGCGTAGTTCGGCAGGTTGACGGTTTTTGAGATCGCGCCGGAAATAAAGGGCTGCGCCGCCGCCATCATTTTCAAATGCGCTTCGACGCTCAAGGCGCGCGTGCCGATGCGCCCGCAGGGATTTGCGCAATCGAAAATCGGGTAGTGCTCTTCTTTCAGATGCGGCGCACCCTCGACGGTCATCGCCCCGCAGCAGAACAGATTGGCCTGATGAATTTCCTCATCGGCGAAACCAAGAAACTGCAGCACTTCATATCCGGTGAGGGAAAGCTCGCTTTCGCGCATGCCGAGCACATGCACGCAGAAATCCTCGCCAAGCGCTTGCGGCGTAAATGCATAAGTCAGATCAAATGTCGTTCTCAGCCGGTCTTCAAGCGCCTTGATATGGCGATCTTCAAACCCTTCGCGGCGCAGGTCTTTAAGCTGTATGCCCGGCGCGTCTTCAAGGGTGCCGCGCCCGGCTGCGTAATGGCCGATATCGTCAATCTGCGCCTTGGTGTAGCCAAGAGTTTTCAACGCTGCGGGCACTGCCTGGTTGACGATTTTGAGCATGCCGCCGCCGGCGAGCTTTTTAAATTTGACCAATGCGAAATCCGGCTCAATGCCGGTCGTGTCGCAGTCCATGACGAGGCCGATCGTGCCGGTTGGCGCGACGACGGTGACTTGCGCATTGCGGTAGCCATTAATGGCGCCGAGCTCATAGGCTTCGTTCCAGACGCGGCGCGCGGCGTCGGTGAGTTCGCTCCAGGGACATGCGTCAGCGTCGAACAGGGCGGGTTCAACGGCGAGCCCTTCAAAAGCGCCACCAATTGCAGTCCCGGCGCAGGCGCGGCGGTGGTTGCGCAAGACCCGCAGCATGGCGTCGCGATTGTCGGAGAACTTCGTGAAGGGTCCGACTGCCGACGCCATTTCAGCGGAGGCGCGATAGGCCGCGCCGGTCAACAGCGCCGACACGCCGGCGGCGACGGCGCGCGCTTCCTCGCTGTCATAGGCGAGGCCGGCGGACATCAACAATCCGCCGAGATTGGCGAAGCCAAGGCCGAGCGTGCGGTAGTCGAATGACCGGCGCGCAATTTCCGAGGAAGGATATTGCGCCATCAGCACGGAGATTTCGAGCGTCAGCGTCCACAATCGGCAGGCATGTTCGAACAGGTCGGCGTCGAATCCGTTATCGGTTTTGAACTTCAACAGGTTCAACGATGCAAGATTGCAGGCCGTGTCATCGAGGAACATATATTCAGAACATGGATTGGAGGCGCGGATTTCGCCGCCCGCCGGGCAGGTGTGCCAGGCGTTGATCGTGTTGTGGAATTGCAGGCCGGGATCGGCGCAGGTCCAAGCGGCGGAGCAGATATTGCTCCACAAGGCGCGCGCGCGAATGGTTTTGGTCGGCTCGCCATCGGTGCGCCGGGTGAGCGACCATTGCGCGTCGTCATTCACCGCGGACAAGAAGCCGTCGGTGACGCGCACGGAATTATTGGCGTTTTGGCCGGAGACGGTCCGGTAACTTTCAGAATCCCAGTCGAGGTCATATTTATCGACGTCGATGCGGCGATACCCCTGACGGGCGAAGTCGATGACGCGGCGGATTGAGGCGTCGGGGACGAACGCTTTCCGCGCTTCTTTGACCGCAGTTTTCAGCGCTTCGTTTTCTTTCGGGTCGAACCGGGTTTCCGGATCATCGCCTTCCCAGCAGGCTTCAAGGACGCGCGGCAGATGCTTTGCGAGCGCGCGCGAGCCGGCGACAAGGGCGGCGACTTTTTCTTCCTCGCGGGTTTTCCAGGAAACGAAGTCTTCAATATCCGGGTGATCCACATCGACCACCACCATCTTTGCGGCGCGCCTTGTGGTGCCGCCGGATTTGACCGCGCCGGCGGCCGCATCGCCGACCTTCAGAAAACTGAGAAGGCCAGAGCTCTTGCCGCCGCTGGACAGGGGTTCGTCTGCGCCGCGAATATTTGAAAAATTTGTGCCCGAGCCGGAGCCATATTTGAACAACAGCGCTTCGCGCTTCCACAAATCCATGACGCCGCCTTCACCGGCGAGACTGTCATCGACAGACTGGATAAAGCAGGCGTGGGGTTGCGGGCGTTCATAGGCGCTGTCGGATTCAACCAGCGCGCCGGTCAGGTGATCGACGAAGTAATGACCCTGTCCGGCGGCGTCGATGCCATAGGCCCAATGCAGCCCGGTGTTGAACCATTGCGGCGAGTTTGGCGCGCCGATCTGTTGCGCGAGCATGGCGCGCATTTCGTCCATATAGGCGAGGGCGGTTTTTTCGTCATCGAAATAGCCGCCCTTCCAGCCCCAATAGGTCCAGGCGCCGGCCATTCGGTCGAACATCTGTTTGGCGGAAGTCTCCGGGCCATAGCGTTCATCTGCCGGCATTTTCGCCAGCGCGGCGATATCCGGCATGGACCGCTGCAGAAAATCGGGGACGCCTTTTTCTTTCAGGCGCTTGGTTTTCGCGGGAACGCCGGCTTTGCGAAAATATTTCTGGGCGAGAATGTCGACGGCGGTCTGGCTCCAGGCTTTGGGAACCTCCAGATCGCGCATTTCGAATATGACTTCGCCGGACAGGGCGCGAATCTCGGAATCAGCGCGCCGAAAGACCACGCCGCCATAAGGCGCGCCCTTGTCTTCCGAAAAGCGGCGGTCGATGCGCATAGAACCTTCTCTAGGGGCGAAGCCTGTCGCCAGCCCCAAATATAGTCATCCGGTCCCCTTGGCTCCACCCGTTTTCTTTGTAATTCAAGGGAAAATCGCCCTTTTGGGGCCATCGGCCCGCCTCTCTTGCGGGGGCTGGCGACGGGCGCCATATTCGCGCCGCGTATGGGGGCCAGGATCCCCGTCAGGAATTCGGGAATCCCGCATGTTTTCACAGCTTTTCACCTGGTGGAACTCGTCCACCTTCGGCACTTCATTCACCCTCTGGCGCAGGGGCGCCCGGCTTGTCGGAACCGACGAGCAGGGCAATCGCTATTTTGAGGAAAAGGACCCGAGCCTTCCGGGGAGCGACGGTACGCGCCGGCGCCGCTGGGTGGTCTATCACGGGATCGCCGAAGCCTCGCGGGTTTCCGCTGACTGGCATGGCTGGCTGCATCATACATTTGATGAAGCGCCGACGGTTTCGCCCTTGACGCGCCGCGCCTTCGAGACGGATCATTTGCCGAACATGACCGGCACGCCGCTCGCCTATCATCCTAAAGGCAGTCTTTCGCGCGCAGGCGGTCCGGCTGATGTGAATGATGATTACGAAGCCTGGACGCCGGAAAGCGCCTGAGGCCGATTAGGGAGGCGAACCAATGAGCCGCGCCGGATTTTTTGAAACAATTGTTGGGGCGGCGGTGATCGCCATCGCGGCGGCGTTTCTCGCCTATGCCTATGGCGCCAGCGGCAAGGGCATCGGCCGCGATCATTACAAACTCGGCGCAGTGTTCGGGCGGGTTGATGGCGTGACTGTCGGTTCGGAAGTTCGGATCGCCGGCGTAAAAATCGGTTCGGTTTCCGCCAACAGCCTTGATCCAAATACTTACGAAGCGAATGTCGAACTCGCCATCGATAGTAGCGTCGAAATCCCCGATGATTCTGTTGCGAAAGTTGTTTCAGACGGGTTCCTGGGCGGCGCGCATATTTCAATCGAGCCGGGCGCCGCAGAGGAAATGCTTCGCGCGGGCGACAAGATCACCATCACGCAAGGCTCGGTCGATTTGCTGGGCATCGCCGTGCAGGCGTTCACCAATCAAGCTTCCGGCGGCGGCAAAGGCAAGTCGGAAGCAGAGGCAGATCCGCTGGGAGATATGTAATGCGTATTGCGTCCCGTTTGGGTGTTTCATTGCTGGCGGTTTCCGCTATGTTTTCAGCGAGTTTGACCGCGCAAGAAACGGCGCTTGACCCTGCGCCGCAGGATGAATTGAGCGAGCTTGACCGGCTTTCACGCGCTCAGGACGATCCGTTTGCCGGCGTGATTGAAGAAGTGAAGCGCACGCCTGTTTCGGTCACCTTGCGGGCGCTCAACAAAATCACGGCGCGCTACACTGATCTTGAAATCGGCATGAATGAGATTGCGCGTTTTGGTTCGCTGGAAATTCTGCCGCGCACCTGTGACCGGCGCCCGCCGGAAGAATTCCCGGAAACAACCGCGTTCCTCGAAATTTATGATCTCGAATTCGACAGCCGGCAAAGCGATCTGAAAATTCAGGAGCCGGAAATCATCGAAGATGCAATCATGGCGACTGATCTCGATGTGCTGCCCGGCGAGCCGATTGGCGAAGCGCCGGAATTCGTTCCCATGGATGAACCCCAGCCTGCGCCCGAAGTGCTTGAAGGACCGAAATCCGATGGGGTGAATATTTTCCGCGGCTGGATGTTTGCATCGACGCCGGCGCTCAACGCGCTTCAACATTCGGTCTATGACGTTTGGGTGATCGACTGCAAAACCGAAGTCGCGTCTAACTGAGCCGGCGCCGCGAAGAAATCCGCTTTCGCGCGAAGCGCCCTGGCGAGGATGAGTTGATATTCTGCATCCGGCACGCCGATCAGTCCGAACTGCACCAGATGTTCATTGTAAAATTGCGCGTCGATAAAATGGAAACCGCCGATCTTCAGGCGCGCCATCAGATGCAGCATGGCGATCTTGCTGGCGTTGGTCTCGCGCGAAAACATGCTTTCACCGCAAAAAGCGGCGCCCATCACGACCCCGTAAAGCCCGCCGACAAGCTTGCCGTTCCGCCAGCACTCAACGCTGTGGGCGCGGCCCTGAAAATGCAGCTCTGAATAGGCCTCGATAATCGCATCGTTGATCCAGGTGTCGGGCCTCGCCTTGGTGGCCTTTGCGCAGGCGGCGATGACCTCGGAAAAGGCGGTGTCGATACGGATCTCGAAAGGCGAGGATTTCAGCTGCCGGGCGAGCTTTTTCGGCACATGCGGCTTGTCGAGCAGGATAAGGCCGCGCTCATCGGGCAGCACCCAGACCGCCTGCGCGTCATCACGGGAGCGCGCCATGGGAAAATAGCCGAGCGTATAGGCCTTTAAGAGGTCCTCAGTCGCTATGGAGCTCGCCGAATCGCGGGGCATGCCCCAGCCTACGCCAATTGCCGGGGAGGCGTCATCTATAGAGCGGAGCCGGGCGTTGTTGAAATCTTCAGAGGTTCATTTATATAACTGACCAGTCAGTAAGTTAGTGTCGGTCATGAGCCAACAAGCCTCACCGAAGCCGAAATGGCGCCGCCGCGCCGAATCCCGTCCCGATGAGATTCTGGACGCGGCGCTGATCATTTTCGAGCGAGACGGTTTTGATGCGGCAAGGGTTGAGGATATCGCGAAAGCGGCGTCCCTCTCCAAGGCGGGCGTTTATCTCTATTTCGACACCAAGGACGCGATCCTGCGCGGATTGATTGAACGCGAAGTCGCGCCGCTTGCGCGCCGTTTGCGCCTGATGGCCGAAGCGGGCGTCGATGACCCGGTGCGTTCCCTGCGCCTGATTATTGCAGCACTTACGCAGCTTACCAGCGACAAGCGTTTCTTCGCCGTGCCGCGTCTCGTGTTGTCGGTCGCCAGTCGCTATCCGGACGTCGCCGCTTACTATCGAGAGCATGTCGTTGAACAGGGACTGGGTTCCGTAACCGCGCTTGTGAAAGCTGGCATTGAGCAAGGCGTGTTCCGCAACTGTCAGCCGGATGTCGCCGCGCGATCGGTTCTGGGGCCAGTCTTCATACACGGATTTTACACGCATATTTTGCTCGGTGAATCCGGGCCTCTTAGCCCGTCGGAACGGGTTGAGGCGCATGCGGAAATTCTATTGAACGGGTTGGTGGCGTAGAATGAGAGTGTTCATTTTTATTAGCGCCCTTACAGCGCTCGCAGGCTGCTCCGATCGTTCGGCGGATATGTTGAACGGCTATATTGAAGCCGACACGCTATACATGGCGCCGCAGGAAGCGGGTGTGATTGCGGATGTCGTTGTTGCGGAAGGTGATTCCGTAAAAGCGGGCGATGTCCTTTTTCATATGCAAGCGGACCGGATTTCCTTTCAGGCTGAACAGGCGAACGCGGCGGCGTCAGCAGCGCAGAAGCGGGTCGATGACGCAGGTTCGCTCGCCAAGGCGGTTGTTGAAGCGCAGGCAGATTATGAGCGACTTGCCGCCGAATTCGCCCGTAGTGAAAAACTCTTTGCGGATGGATATGTCTCCAAGGCGCATTTGGACAATGACCGCGCTGCATTGATCGCGGCGCGCGCCAGATATGAAAGCGCGCGCGCGGAAAAGGACGCAGCACAAGACGACATGGAGTCTGTCAAGGCGCAAGCCGGATTGGCGAAGCAACGTCTGGACGACCTCGCGGTGAGCGCGCCGCAGGCCGGAACCATTGAGCGCATCTATCGCCGCACAGGAGAGGTCGCAGCGGCCGGCGATCCGGTTGTGGCGTTGCTGCCGCCGGAAAATGTGAAGCTCAGATTTTATGCGCCGGAAAGATTGCTGTCTTCGTTCGCGCCGGGCGGTGAAGTTTCGTTTCGGTGCGACGGTTGCGCTGAAGGATTGAAGGCGCGGATTACTTTTATCGCGACCGAACCGCAATTTACGCCGCCAGTGATTTACAGTCTTGATGAACGCGAAAAGCTGGTTTTTCTGATTGAGGCGCGGCCCTTATCGCCAGCCGGACTTCGTCCCGGCTTGCCGGTCGATATAGATGCGCCATGAATGGCGACGCTGTCATTGATGTGCGCGGCCTGACCAAGCGCTTTGGCGACAAGACGGTCGTCGACCATTTTGATCTCAAAGTGCCGCGCGGTTCGATTTATGGATTTCTGGGGCCGAACGGATCGGGCAAGACAACAACCATTCGCATGGTGTGCGGTCTGTTGAAACCGGATGAGGGCGAGGGGACTTGTCTCGGTTATGACGTCCTTCGCGAAAGCGTGAAAATCAAATCCAATGTGGGTTACATGACCCAGCGCTTTTCGCTCTATGAAGACCTAAGCATCCGGGAAAATCTGGATTTTTTTTCGCGCCTCTATGGGCTCGACCGTATGCGTCACCGGGTCGACGAGGCGATTGAGTCACTGGGCCTTGAAGGACGGTCGCGTCAATTGGCGGGAAGTCTGTCCGGCGGCTGGAAACAGCGTCTCGCGCTCGCGGCTTGCATGATTCATGATCCGAAATTGCTGCTGCTGGATGAGCCAACCGCTGGCGTTGACCCTAAAGCGCGCCGTGATTTCTGGGACACGATCCGGCGCTATGCAAGCGAAGGCGTAACAACGCTGGTGTCGACCCATTATATGGATGAAGCAGTGCAGTGCGACCGCATCGCCTATATCGCCTATGGCAAGAAATTGCTCGATGCGCCGACCGCGGAAATCCCCGGGCGGTTGGGGCTTCATGCGTTTAAAATCGACAATGGCGATCTCGATAAATTGTCGGCGATGTTAAAGGGCGCGCCGGGCGTTGAGATTCTCGCCCGCTTCGGCGCGTCCATTCATGTTTGCGGCCGTGACCGGGAAAAGCTCGCGGCGGCTGTGGGCCGCGTGCAGGACGCGCCCGGCGTCAGGATCACGGAGATTGAAGCCGGGCTGGAGGAAGCGTTCATCTTCCTGATGTCGCAAAGCGATGACAATTTCGGCGTGGAGAGCGCCGCATGATTTCGTTTTCGCGCATCGCAGCGGTGTTCATCAAAGAACTGGTGCAGATGCGGCGCGACAGGCCAACATTTGCGATCATGATTATGGTGCCGATCATGCAGCTCGCGCTGTTTGGTTTCGCCATCAACACTGATCCGCGCCATCTTCCTGCGGCGGTTGAGCTTCGCGATGACGGTCCGTTGACGCGCAGCTTTCTGGCCTCGCTTAAACAATCGACTTATTTGGAGATCACGGAGATCGTGCATAGCGCCGCGGAAGGCGAGGATTTGTTACGATCAGGCCGGGTGAATTTTCTCATCGTCATTCCGGAGAACTTTGAAACGCAATTTGTTCGCGGCGAACGACCGGAAATCCTTATCGCTGCTGACGCTTCTGATCCCGTTGCGGCGGGCGGCGTTGTCGGCGCTGTGGGCGAGATTGCGCGCCGGGCTTTTGCGCCGGAGCTCGACCGGCTGCCGGTGAAACTGCGGGGCGGCGCCTCGCCTTACAATATGGTGGTGCATCGTCAATATAATCCGGAAGGGGTGACGGCTTTCAACATTGTTCCGGGCCTGCTCGGCGTCATTTTGACCATGACAATGACGATGATCACCTCAATCGCCCTGACCAGGGAACGCGAACGCGGCACCTATGAGGCGTTGCTGTCTACGCCGGTTCGTCCTCTGGAAATCATGGTTGGCAAAACGACGCCTTATATTATTGTCGGCGCGATCCAGGCGTCGATCATTCTGCTGGCTGCGCGTTTCGTTTTTCATATTCCCTTCATGGGTGATGTGGGCGCGTTCCTGTTGGTCATCGCCGTGTTCATTCTCACCAATCTGATGCTGGGCTATCTGATTTCGACGGTGGCGAAGACGCAAATGCAGGCGATGCAGATGACGTTTTTCGTCTTCCTGCCATCAATCCTGCTGTCGGGCTTCATGTTTCCGTTCCGCGCCATGCCCGCCTGGGCGAGGGTGATCGGCGAGGGAATTCCCAACACGCATTTTCTGCGCATGGTCCGCGAGATCATGTTGAAGGGCGCAGGGATGAGCGACATTAGCGGCGATTTGGCGCCGCTTGTCGTGATCCTGTTTGTGCTCGCTGCAATCGCCTTGCTGCGCTTCCAGAGAACGCTGGATTAGGCGGACTTCTCCAGCCACTGTTCCAGCCAGTGAATGTGATAGTCGCCTTTCTGGAAATCCGGGTCGTCTACAAGATCGATAAACAGCGGCACGGTGGTCTCAATGCCGACAAACACCATTTCCGAAAGCGCCCGGCGCAATCGTGCAATACAATGCGCGCGGTCATCGCCATAGACAATCAGTTTGCCGATCATCGAGTCGTAATAGGGCGGAATTTTGTAGCCCGTATAGACCGCGGAATCGAAACGCACGCCAGGTCCGCCGGCTGCATGAAACTGACTGATTTTGCCGGGAGAGGGACGGAAGGTGCGCGGGTTTTCCGCGTTCACCCGGCACTCAATGGCATGTCCCGCGAAGGTGATGTCTTCCTGCTTGAAGCTCAGCTTTTTACCGGCGGCGACGAGGATCTGCTCGCGCACGAGATCGACCCCGGTTACTTCTTCGGTAATTGGATGTTCGACCTGCAGGCGCGTGTTCATTTCGATGAAATAGAACTCGCCATTCTCGTAGAGGAATTCGATTGTGCCGGCGCCGAGATAGCCGATCTTTTCGATTGCCTTGCGGACCGTCTCGCCAATTTTGACCCGTTCCTTTTGAGTCAGGGCGGGGGACAGCGCTTCTTCTAGCACTTTCTGGTTGCGGCGCTGCAATGAGCAGTCGCGCTCGCCCAGTTGCACCACATTGCCGTGCTTGTCGGCGATGATCTGAAGTTCGATATGGCGCGGCAATTCGAGATATTTCTCAAGATATACCGTATCGTCGCCAAAGGCGGCCTTTGATTCCGCCTTCGCGGTCGACAGCGCTTCCGACAGATCCGCAGGGGTTTTCGCGAGCTTCATGCCGCGTCCGCCGCCGCCCGCAGAGGCTTTGACCAGAACCGGGAAGCCGATCTTGTCGGCGGCTTCCTTGGCGTCTTCATAGGAGAGAATGGCGCCTTCAGAGCCAGGCACCAGCGGAATGCCGGCTGCGCCCACGGCTTCCTTCGCGGCGATCTTGTCGCCCATCACGCGAATATGTTCCGCATCGGGACCAATAAACGTGATGTTGTGCGCGGCAACGATTTCGGCGAAGCGCGCATTCTCCGACAAGAAGCCATAGCCTGGATGGATCGCATCGGCGCCGGTGATTTCAGCGGCGGAAATGATCGCCGGGATGTTGAGATAGCTGTCTTTCGGCGCCGGCGGTCCAATGCACACGCTCTCATCGGCGAGGCGCACATGCATGGCGTTTTCGTCAGCGGTTGAATGGACCGCGACAGTGGAGATGCCGAGTTCCTTGCACGCCCGGTGAATACGAAGAGCGATTTCACCGCGATTGGCGATCAGAACCTTATTGAACATTTTCTACCCGTAAATCATGCCGGTAAAGTCGGCTTATGGGGCCGGCTTACTCGATGATGAGCAGCGGCTCGTCAAATTCGACCGGTTGGGAATCAGAGACCATGATCTTCACGACTTTTCCCGAACGCGGCGCCGCGATCGGATTCATCGTTTTCATCGCCTCAACGATCAGCACGGTCTGGCCTTCGGTCACATTGGCGCCTTCACGAATGAACGGATCGGCGCCGGGCGACGGTGATAAATACGCTGTGCCGACCATAGGCGATTTGACTGCGCCGGGATGCGCAGCGCTTGGCGCCGCCGCAACCGGGGCCGCCATCGCAACGGGCGCTGCTGCAACAGGCGCGGGGGCAGGAGCCGCGTACGCCGCTGCGCCGCCCTGGCGCGAAACACGCAGGCGCGTGTTGTCTTTTTCAATTTCGATTTCAGTCAGGCCGGTTTCTTCGAGGATGCCGGCGAGCTCGCGAATCCAAGCCGCCTCCGGCCCGTGATCTTTTTGGTCTTTTTTGTCGGACATGCAATTCCCGCTTCTTCAGATACAACACGCTACGCAGGCGGAATCAGGAGGCCGCGCGGCTTTCGATAAGGCTTTTAAGGGCTTCGAGCGCCAAACGATAGCCCGTAGCGCCGAACCCCATAATCGCGCCGTCGACCGCTGCCGCCGTGACCGATTGCCGCCGGAATGGCTCGCGCGCATGGATATTAGATAGATGGAGCTCAATTTTGGGTATCGCCGCTGCGGACAGGGCATCCAGAAGGGCGATGGAGGTGTGGGTATAGGCGCCCGGATTGATGATAAGGCCGGCCCCTTTGGCGGATGCTTCCTGCACCCAGTCCACCAGCGTTCCTTCGGTGTTCGACTGGCGAAACTCAGTAGTGTAGCCAAGTTCCTTGGCGCGGGAGACCGTCGCCGTTTCGATGTCGGCGAGGGTGGTTTTCCCGTATATTTCGGGTTCCCGCGTCCCCAGCAGGTTCAGATTGGGCCCGTTGAGGACATAGATTGTCTTCGAAGCCATGGTTTTTCCGTCGTTTTCCTTGCGGGCGCCGCCGCGCCTGAATACATCTGCGCCCTATCGGGGCCGGTTATCCGGTATAAAAGCGCGCCCCGGCCTCGCGCAATAGACGGAAGAGATTGAATTTTCATGGATATTACCGTGAATGGCGAGAAAAAGTCGTTTGACGGCCCGTTGACCGTGTCTGACCTCCTTGCTGCGCTGGAGCTTCAGCCCCGGAAAATCGCTGTGGAGCGCAATCTGGAGATCGTGCCGAAATCGCAATTTGGCGAGACGGCGCTGATGAATGGCGACCAAATTGAAATCGTCCAGTTCGTGGGCGGAGGTTGAGGCCGGGAAGAGACAATGTCTGACGTTTTGGAAGTGGCGGGCCGCAAGCTCGCCTCAAGGCTGATTATCGGCACCGGTAAATACAAGACCTATGAGGAGAATGCGCGCGCCGCAGAAGCGGCCGGCGCAGAGATGGTCACGGTCGCGGTGCGGCGGGTGAACCTCACCGATAAGGATAAGCCGCTTCTGGTCGACTATCTCGATCCGAAAAAATACATCTATTTGCCGAATACCGCCGGTTGCTTCACCGCCGAAGATGCGATCCGCACCCTTCGCCTTGCCCGCGAGGCTGGGGGTGGGAACTGGTGAAGCTGGAAGTCCTTTCCGACCAGAAAACGCTCTATCCGGACATGGAGGAAACGCTGCGCGCGGCGAAGCTCCTGATCAAGGAGGGCTTCGACGTCATGGTCTACTGCTCCGATGATCCGGTCTATGCGCGCAAACTCGAAGACGCAGGCTGCTGTGCAATCATGCCCCTGGGCTCGCTCATCGGGTCGGGACTCGGGATCATGAACCCGGTCAATATCCGTCTCATCGTCGAGCAATCATCCGTGCCGGTCATTGTCGATGCTGGCGTCGGCACCGCATCCGACGCCGCGATGGCGATGGAGCTTGGCTGCGACGGCGTACTTATGAACACCGCGATTGCAGAAGCCAAAGATCCGATCCTGATGGCGAGCGCCATGAAGCACGGCGTTATCGCAGGCCGCGAAGCCTATCTCGCCGGCCGCATGCCGAAGAAGCGCTATGCTGACCCGTCGAGCCCGCTTGCTGGCTTGATATAGGCGGGGCTGATTTAGCAGCCGTTCTGTCACAAAACTCTCACGAAATCGGGGCATTGATTTCGTGCAATGGAACGCAAACAACCGAAATATCGCGCAATCTTTATTTCGGATGTGCATCTCGGCTCACAAGGCAGTCAGGCCGAAGCCCTGTGTGAGTTTCTCAAGGCGAACACCTGCAATCAACTCTACCTGGTCGGCGACATTGTTGATGGCTGGCGTCTGCGCAAGAAGTGGTTCTGGCCTCAGTCTCATACCAATGTCATCCGCCGTATTCTGACGGTTTCCAAGCGCGGCTCGGAAGTGATTTATCTTGTGGGCAATCATGACGAGTTTCTGCGCGCCTTTCTTCAGTTCCGGGTCAATTTCGGGCGCGTCCTGATCCGCAACAGGGCCGTTCATGAGGGCGTGGACAAGAAGCGTTATCTTGTCGTTCACGGCGACATGTTTGACGGCATGATGCGCGCCGACAAGAAATGGATCATGTTTCTTGGCGACAATCTCTATAATTTTCTGCTTTGGACAAACACCAAGCTCAACAGCGTTCGCCGTCGTTTCGGCATGCCTTACTGGTCTTTGTCGCAGGCGCTGAAAAAGAAAACCAAACGCGCATTGAACTACATTCACAACTTTGAAGATCACGTCGCGGGCTACTGCCGCCGCAAGGGATTTGACGGCGCGATATGCGGTCATATCCATGTCGCCGAAATGCGCGACATTGGGGGCGTCGCCTACATGAATGACGGCGATTGGGTTGAGAGCTGCACAGCCCTGGTGGAACATCATGACGGGCGCTGGGAGCTTGTTGAACACAAACCCGACGCAATGCAGCCCGCAAGGGCGCCGCAGGCCGTGCGGGAGCCGGTCAGCGTGGCTTAAACCCAAAGCTTGGCGGTTTGAACTAGGCGATCTTGTCGAGCGCTGCTTCGAGTCGCGCAACGGCCCCGTCAACATCCGATAATTTGTCAAGACCGAATAGGCCGACGCGGAAGGTGGAAAACCCTTCCGGCTCGTCGCATTGCAGGGGCACGCCGGCGGCGATCTGCAACCCTAGCGCGGCGAATTTCGAGCCATTCTTGATGCCGGGGTCGGTGGTGTATGACACGACAACCCCCGGCGCTTCAAAGCCTTCCGCCGCAACGGAGGGGAAACCGCGCGACTTCAACAGCGCGCGGACTTTGCTGCCCAATTCCCACTGAGCTTCGCGCATCGCTTCATAACCGCGCTGTTTGGTTTCCAGCACCGCATTCAAAAATCCGCGCAGCGCGTCGGTGGGCATGGTCGCGTGATAGGCATGCCCGCCATTTTCATAGGCCTCCATGATCTCAAGCCATTTGCCGAGATCACAGGCGAAGCTCGTCGACTTAGATGACTTCACACGCTCGCGGCCTTGCTCGCTCATCATCACGATCCCGGCGCAAGGGGAGGCGCTCCATCCCTTTTGCGGCGCGCTGATCAGGAAATCGACGCCCGTTTCTTTCATGTCGACCCAGACGCAGCCTGAAGCGATGCAATCGAGCACAAAGACCGCGCCGGCCGCATGCGCCGCGGCGCTAAGTTTCTTCAGGTAATCATCCGGGAGGATCATGCCGGATGACGTCTCCACATGCGGGGCGAAAACTACGTCCGGTTTTTCTGCGGCGATACGCGCGGTTACTTCCTCAATCGGCGCGGGGGCGAATGGAGCATCAGGCGCGTTCGCGGGTTTGCGCGCCTTGAGCACGATGGTTTCCTCGGCGATTTTGCCGGTCTCCAGAATCTGCGTCCAGCGAAACGAAAACCAGCCATTGCGCACGACCAGCACTTTTTTGTCGGTCGCAATCTGGCGGGCGACCGCTTCCATGGCATAGGTGCCGCCGCCGGGAACCAGGGCGACGGCCTGTGCATTATAGACGCCCTTCAACTCTTCATTGAGGCCGCGCATCACCGATTGAAAAGCCGCTGACATGTGATTGAGCGAGCGGTCGGTATAAACGACGGAATATTCAAGCAGGCCGTCGGGGTCGATGTCGGGGCGTAGAGCTGGCATGGGGGTGTCCTGTTGTAAGTCGCGGGCGGGCTGGCCAAGTGTTTTCCGCACAAAGCAGGGGATTTGTAAACCGCCCCGTTACTTGCCGTGTGAGGCCTAAAATCCGCGCCTGAGCGCCGCTTTTTTGCCGCCCCGGCTTGATTTGGGCGGTTCCGCCCCCATTTTGATTTGGAACAAGGCGTCGCCTTTTTGGGGCGCTATTAACTCTTTGACGCTCAACTTGAGGTCGATATGCAATTGGAAAACTACACCGACCGCGCTCGCGGTCTCATTCAGGCCGCCCAGACCATCGCACTGCGCGACGGCCATCAACAATTCACACCTGAACATGTTCTAAAAGCGCTCCTCGACGATCAGGAGGGGCTCGCCGCGAATTTGATTCGCGCTGCAGGCGGACAGCCGGAAAAAGCGCTGCAGCTAACGGACGAGGCGCTTGGCAAGCTACCCAAGGTCGAGGGCGGCAACGGCCAGATTTATATGGCGGCGCCGACCGCAAAAGTTTTTGCTGCTGCTGAAGAGATTGGAAAGAAAGCGGGTGACAAATTCGTCACCGCCGAGCGCCTGCTCACTGCGTTGGCGGTAGAGGCAAGCGCAGGCACCGCTAAAATTCTGAAGGACTCCGGCGTCACGGCGGCGAAGCTCAACGAAGCCATCAATGACATCCGCAAGGGACGCACGGCTGACACGGCGTCGGCGGAGCAAGCTTATGACGCGCTGAAGCGCTATGCGCGCGATCTAACTGAAGCAGCGCGAGACGGAAAGCTCGACCCGGTTATAGGTCGAGATGAAGAGATCTCGCCGGACCATGCAGGTGCTTTCGCGCCGGACGAAAAACAATCCTGTGTTGATAGGCGAGCCGGGTGTCGGCAAGACCGCCATTGCGGAAGGTCTGGCGTTGCGCATCGTCAATGGCGATGTCCCCGAGAGCCTGAAAGACAAATCATTGCTTGCGCTGGATATGGGCGCGCTGATCGCCGGTGCGAAATATCGCGGCGAGTTTGAAGAGCGCCTGAAGGCGGTGTTGACGGAAGTCACCGAAGCGGCAGGCAAAATCATTCTGTTTATTGATGAGATGCACACGCTTGTGGGCGCCGGCAAGTCAGATGGCGCGATGGATGCGTCAAACCTGTTGAAGCCCGCGCTTGCGCGCGGTGAGTTGCACTGCGTGGGCGCGACCACGCTCGACGAATATCGTAAATATGTTGAAAAGGATGCTGCGCTTGCGCGTCGTTTCCAGGCGGTGTTTGTTGATGAGCCGACGGTTGAAGATACGATTTCAATACTGCGCGGCCTGAAAGAAAAATACGAACTTCATCACGGGGTGCGCATTTCCGACAGCGCGATCGTTGCGGCCGCAACCCTGTCGAACCGCTATATCACTGATCGGTTCTTGCCGGATAAGGCGATTGACCTTGTAGATGAGGCGGCGTCGCGCTTGCGCATGGAAGTGGATCTGAAACCGGAAGAGCTCGACGAACTCGACCGGCGTATTATTCAAATGAAGATCGAGCGAGAGGCGCTGAAAAAAGAAGACGACCGCGCTTCGAAGGACCGTCTCGAAAAGCTCGACAAGGAATTGTCGGAGCTGGAGCAGAAATCAGCCGATATCACTGCTCGCTGGCGGGCGGAGAAGGATAGCCTCGCATCGTCTACAAAAGTGAAAGAAACGCTTGATCAGGCTCGGCAAATGCTCGCGGATGCCGAACGCCGCGGCGATCTCGGCCGTGCGTCGGAGTTGAAATACGGGGAGATCCCAGCGCTTGAAAAGCAGCTTGCCATGACCGAGGCGAAAGCTGACGAGGCGTCCGCAAAGGCGCTTGTTCATGAAGTCGTCGATGATGAAAATGTGGCGGCGATCGTGTCGCGTTGGACCGGCGTGCCTGTCGACAAGATGCTTGAAGGCGAGCGGGCGAAATTACTGTCGATGGAAGACGGGCTCGGCAATCGGGTCATTGGCCAGCATGAAGCGGTGACGGCGGTGTCGGCTGCGGTGCGTCGCGCCCGTGCCGGGCTGAAAGATCCGAACCGGCCCATGGGTTCGTTTCTGTTCCTCGGTCCTACCGGTGTCGGCAAAACCGAGCTGACAAAAGCGCTGGCGGAATTCCTGTTTGACGATGAAACGGCGATCGCGCGCATCGACATGTCGGAATTCATGGAAAAACATTCGGTTGCTCGCCTGATTGGCGCGCCGCCGGGATATGTGGGCTATGAGGAAGGCGGCGTGCTAACTGAGCGCGTGCGGCGGCGCCCCTATCAAGTTGTCTTGTTCGATGAAATCGAAAAAGCACACCCGGATGTGTTCAACGTGCTGTTGCAGGTCCTTGACGACGGCCGCCTGACTGACGGGCAGGGCCATACGGTGGATTTCAAGAACACGCTGATTATCATGACCTCGAATCTCGGCGCCGACTATCTGGCGAACCAGCCGGAAGGCGAAGATTCAGATGCCGTTCGTCCGCAAGTGATGGAGGCGGTGCGCGCGAAATTCCGTCCGGAATTTCTCAACCGGCTCGATGAAATCATCCTGTTCCATCGCCTGACGCGCGATAATATGGATGCCATCGTTGATATCCAGATTGAGCGCCTGCAAAAGCTGCTTGTTGACCGCAAGATCACGCTCTCGCTTGATGAAGCGGCGCGCAGCTGGCTTGGCGACAGCGGGTATGATCCGGTTTATGGCGCGCGGCCTTTGCGGCGAGTCATACAGAAAAAGCTGCAGGACCCGCTTGCGGAATTGATTTTGGCCGGCGAAGTGGCTGACGGAGAAACGCTAAATGTTTCGGCCAATGGCGATGGGCTGACGATAAACGGCAAGCCGGTCGGCGGCAGGGATGCGTTTTCGCTCGGCGGCGTGAGCCCGGACGCGCCGGCGCCCGGCGCGCTCCTAAATTAGGGTGACGCCATGGCGGATAAAAACTCGAAATGGACGCCGGACGATGAAGAGGGTCTGAAAGACCTTATTCGCGCCACTATCAAGAGTGCGGGATCGCTGGATCCCGCGCTCCTTCCTTCGAAAGTGCGCGATCAGATCAGGGGCCGCGTTAAGGGTGATGTTGATGTCGACGCCTATGTAAAAAAGGTTCTCGCCGAAACGCGCAAGAAGTAGCGTTACAAGCCCAGCCGATCGAGTGCTTGGTCGAATCTGGCCAGGGCGGCGCCCCAATCATGATGGTTCAACACGAAACGCCGCGCCGCCGCGCCAATCACGCGGCGACGGTCTTCATTTTCAAGCAGCGCGCAAATTTCTTGCGCCATTGCTTTCGGTGTGTCGGCGATGATTGATGCGTCCTTCGGCGCGTTAATGCCCGTCATGGCCTCCGGCGAGGCGACAACCGGTTTTTCCATCGCCATGGCCTCAAGCACCTTGTTTTGAATGCCGCGTGCAATGTTCAATGGCGCAACGATGGTTTTCGCACCGCAAAGCCATGGGCGCACATCGTCAACCCGGCCGGTGACGGTGATCCCGTCCTTTCCGTCCAGCGCGCATATTTCTTTCGAAGGATTTGCGCCGACGATGGCGAAGCTTGCGGCCGGACGATGCATTCGAATCAATGGCCACACGCGTCTTACAAACTCGCAGACGCCTTCAATATTGGCCCGATAGTCCATGGCGCCGACAAAGACGCAATCATGAATGGGCGCTTCCGAGCTATCGATAGCATCCGGATTAAAATAATCCGCGTCGACGCCATTGCAAAACCAGTCAACGGATTTCGTCATGCCCGAGCGGTTATTGAACACCGCCGCCTCGTCCGGCGTGATCGCGAAGCTTGCATCCGCCCAGCCAGCGATCTGCGTTTCCGCTCGCGCCATAAAGTCAGCCTCGCGCGCATAGACGGACTTTATGACGCCCCTGGCGCCCTGTGAATAGCCGCGCCATTTCTCTGCATCGGAATCGCAGAAATCGACAATGCGTTTGCGTCCCGGTATTTGCGTTTCCAGATAGGGCGCCATGGAAGATGAAAAGGCGATCTCCGCCGCGAGCGGTTTCTGTCTGACGATGCGAAGCGCAGCTTTCATTCTGTCGCTTTGGAAATATGAAAAACTCAAGGGCATGCCGGACAAGATACCGCCGAGGCTCCTGATGCGCGCAATATGCGGATTCAATCTTATGATCGTCACGCTGGCGCAATGATTTTCAAGAAACTGTTTGTGCACGAGGTCACGCGGATCGTCGGCGAAACAGGCGAGGTGCACGCGAAAGCGTGATGTCAGATGTTTGAGAATGCGCCATGAGCGTATCTTGTCACCCTTATCCGGCGGATAGGGGATGCGATGGGCGAGAAACAGGATTTCCGGTTTCATGGGAAATTCGGCGCGAGCAAAGGCCCGAGCCGGTTCGCCACCGCGCCCGGAAGGGATGGCCACATTTTGGAGAGCGCGGCAAATTTTGGATTGCGCGCATTAATCTCGGGCATGGCGTTGGCGCCGATCAGGCTTACTTTGTAGGTCAATGGGCGCGGTTCTATTCCCCAAAGCTTTTTATACGCATAAGCGCCGCTGTTTATTTTGCTGCGGCCAAAGTCAAATCGGGTGCAGCCTTTTTCGGTAGCCCGGCGCATGATGGACCAATAAAGAAAATCAAACGCCCGACTGGCGCGCGCCGTTTCCGATGCGCCCACATAATAGGGTAGGGCGACATCCTTGAAATAAAATGTAACGAGCGCAGCGAGCGCTGCGCCATTCTGCTCAACGATGGAGATTTCCGCGTTCTGCGCAAAAATTGCCAGCAGCGCGTCGAGGAATCGTTTGGGAAAAACCGGCGTGCCGAGGCGATGCAGGGACTGCGCATAGAGTTCGTAGAAGAGTTCGGGCTCGCCATTGTGGCGGATAGACAGGCCGCCTGTCGTTGCGGCGTCCAGCGCTTTGCGAGATCTCTGCGCGGCGCTTGCGCGGAATGGCGGCGAGCGCCTGGGCCTCGTCTCGGATCAATGCGGTCTCAAATCCTGCGTGAAGGCCGGTTTTCGAGCGCCAATTGTCTGCGACGAAATTGCTGCGACATTCGATGTAACGAACGCGCCGGCTTTCGCCAAGTCTGGCGGCCTCATTCAACAAAGAATCAAGGGCCTCCTTGTCGTCCGCCAGCGGGCCGCCGCCGACGGAAAATGCGGTTGAGACAAGCGAGGCGCCGAGCAACGGTGTTCGGGCTTCGGTTAGCGCCAATATGCCTACCAGCGCACCGTCGCGCTCTGCGGTCAGATAGTGGGTGTCGTAATTGTACGTGCGTTTTACGGCGTCTCCCCACCCCGACAGATGAAAAAAAGTTCCCTGCTTGTGGTCGTCTACATATTTGTTCCAGCGCGTCGCACAGCAAGCTGTATCGGTCGTGACGGTAACAGGTGAGCGCTGAATTGCCGGTAATGCGCTCATGATCGTTGATCCGGCAACAATGTTTCATCGATCCGCGCCCATGAAAAATGGGTCAGCAGCTTCGTCAGCTTTTTCTCTGTCGTTTTGAGATTGAGATAGTGACGGAATTTCGATTTGGCCGATGCGCGGTTCAGGCGCGGCTGGTCCGGGTCGATCTCCCATGGATGAAAATAGAAAATGACCGGGCCGGTGAGCGAGGATGCAGCTTTTTCCAGCAGCATTTTTGATACGGCCAATGGCGCTGCACGAAACCAGCCGCCGCCAGCGGCGCTGACGCGCTTTCCGAACAGGCTGGCGGTCGCGACAGGCGCTTCAATTATTCCGGCAGATGTCTCAAAGGGTGATTGCGGTGCAGTAGCGTCGCCATAATGGTCATGTGAAATAGGATGCGTGCTTGAAGAATAGACATGCCCCGCTTCTGCGAGGGCTTCGTGGGCCCAGGGCGTGTCGCGTCCGATTGAAAAACCGGCCGCGCGGTAGCCCTTCACCTCTTGACCGGAAAGGTCTTCAAGCAGGGCTTTGGTTTTTTTTACGTCAGCGGAAAATGCATTGCGCGTTTGCGCGGTGACCTTTGTGTGATCATAGCCATGGCTCGCCAGCTCGTGCCCGCGATTGACGATTTCGCGAACCAGTTCCGGATCCCGTTCGGCGACCCAGCCAAGGGTGAAAAATGTGCCCTTTGCGCCATGCTGGTCAAAGAGATCAAGGCAGCGGCGCGTATTGTCGCCGACGCGTAGTGAAAAACCGTCCCACGATCTACGCGAGACAATGTCGGCAAACGCCCAGACCTGGAAATAATCTTCAACGTCGACCGAAAGCGCAAAGCGGTGGCGGTTTTCCGCTGGGTTTATGGAGGTTTGCCTGGTCATGCGCGCTGGCGCGTTAATGCTGCGCCTGGCGCAGTTCATTGAGCAGGGTTTCCGCGCGTTGAAGACCTTCCGCGATATTGGCGCGGCGTTTGCGCCCGGCATTTGCCGATTTTGTGAGGCGGACAATATTGCCGTTCGCCTGTTTCAAATCTTCGCGGGCGTCTTCGATTGTGCGCAACATTGTTTTACGCTTGGCTGGCACATCGGTTGTCGCGGGAGTTTCATTGTCGCCTGGCGCTGCGTCGATCTCTTCTGCAGCGGCGGCGATTGCATTGGCGACATCGGTCAGGGTCGCTTCCTGCCGGTCTTCAGGCAATTTCTTGGCGCGAAGGCGATCAAGAACGCTCATGGATGAGGGCAAGCCCGTCTTTGACGCGAGCGGCTTCAACGGCACGGTCTCGCTACCTCGAGGCGGTGCGGCCTCAATGGGGTTGTCGGGCGCTTCATCGCCGACTTCGGCTTCGCCGGGTGCGGGCTCTGACTTTGCCCGCGCTTCATCAAGAGACAAAATAACCGCGTCTTTAAGGCCCGCCATTGCATCTTCTTCGGCCGGCGCAACGGCATGCACAGCCTCATCAACCTGCGCGACCGGCGGCATCGCATCCGCCGGCTTGCGCGCTTCGAGTTTTTCTTCGCGGAGTTCCGCACAGACCGTTTCAACGACCTTGGCGGTCACCTCATGCGCCTTTTCCAGCGAGCAATACAGCATCAAGCGATTGCTCAGCGTATTAATGCGCCGGGGCAGCCCGTTCGTTTCTGCATAGATGGCTTTGAACGCGCCCTTGGTGAAAGCAGGGTCTTCCCGCCAGCCGGCGACGGCGAGGCGGTGCTGGATATAGTCCCGCGTTTCTTCTTCGGAGAGCGGCTCCAGATGATAGGAGGCAATGACGCGCTGGCGCAATTGCTCCATATTCGGCGCTTCCATGATGGCGCGAAACTCAGGCTGCCCAACTAAAAACACCTGAAACAGCGGCGTGCCTTCATAGTCGATATTCGACAGCATTCGCAGCTCTTCCAGTGTTTTGAAGGGAAGGTTCTGCGCCTCATCAATAATCAACAGAACCCGGCGTCCGCGATTGAGCTGGTCGAAAAGATAATCTTCAAAGGCTTCGATTTCGCCGGTGCGACCTTCGCCTTCAGGTTCGATACGAAATGCGGAGAGGATCTGACTTAACAGATCTTCCGGCTCGATATTGGAGGTGAGCAGATTCGCAGCGACAACGTTCGACGCATTCAGCTGGTCGAGAAGGTGGCCAATCACCATTGACTTGCCGGCGCCAACCGGCCCTGTAATGACGATAAAGCCTTCCGCCTGTTTCACGCCATAATGGAGATAGGCCATCGCCTTATTGTGGCTCCGGCTGCCATAAAAGAAGCGCGGGTCCGGGTTTAGCCGGAAAGGCGCGTCGGTCAGTCGGAAAAACTCTTCATACATCTCAGAAATCCAGGGTGATCCCGGCCAGGATGGAGTTCTCGCCATATTCAAGTGCGGGATTGTCAGCGAAGCGTTCTGAGTGAGACCCTTCGATGAACAATGAAGCGTTTTCATACAGGCGGTATGACGCGCCGATACGCGCGACGACAGTGTCCGTAATGCCGTCATTCGCCGCGAGGTTTGCGCAATCGGTCATGGCGTTGAAAGCAGGGTCCGTCGGGTCGAAACCAAAGATAAGCGGGTTCGCCTCGCAAGTCGTCGGATCGAATGTTGAATCAATGTGACGATACAGCACCGACCCATACCCCGTGACGCGGCGCGAGACTTGCCGGCGAATATTCATTCCGCCGCCAATGGATTTGACCTGACGGAAGCCAAAATCATCGTCTCCATAATACCCGTTCGCGGAAATTTCCGTGCGCCCAAGATCACCGGTCAGCGTGGCGGAAGCATTATCGGAAACTGAAACGCCGTTTGTCTGCGCGCTGCCATATCCCTGTCCCTGGGCGTACCAGTTTGCAGCGTCGATGACCCCGCGTGCGTTCAGCTCTTGTCCCGCGCGAAGCTGGTCTGCGAATTCAAGGGCGCCGCGTTGTGTCGACTGGAACTGAGAGGTGACGGACTGCGCACGCGTGCGGAAGGAGCGGCTGGCGGCGGCGGTGAACACGAAGCGCTGCGAGATCGCGTAGCGTGCGTCAGCATCAATAAAGTCGTCGCCATAGCGTTGGCCATATTCGATCCGGATCGAAGATCGCGGTCCCGGGTCTGCCGAAAAACCAGCGCGCCAGAAGAAGCCGGAAAGCACGTTGTCGTCGAAGAACATGGCGGCGGCGCCCTGATTTTCGATTTCGTCATAGCCGACGCCGCCGGACAGCGCGAAACGGTCAGTCAGCGCATATTGGCCCGAAACGGAAACTGATCCCTGGCGAAAGCCGAAATCGGAAAGCGGTGTAACGGAGTCTTCTGTGGTGTCGCTGCCAAAGGCGGTGAATTTCAAACGGGCGCGGTCAAACTTTCGGCCGGTGTCATACTGCGCAAGAATTTCATGCGTGATCGAGATCGTTGATGGAGCCGCCGGTGAGGAGCGATGACAGTGATTTGTCATCGTCCACGAAAACTTGCGAATAGCGGTAGCGCAGCTCAACCGTCGATTCATCGGAAAGTTCGTGAAACACATACGGGCTGGCGGAATAGGAATGAACATTGGCTTGCTGGTTCCGGCCGGAATTGATGTTGCCGGAAAATCTTGCATTGTCTCCGACCAACTGGCGCGAAGTGGAGCCGGACAGGTCGAAATACAGCCAGTTGTCTAGACCGGTGAATGTGCTTGTCGCGCCGATATTCTGGCTGATCTGAATTTCATCCTGATTCAGCATGTAGGAGAAATCGACATCGCCGAGAACGAGCGCTGTGACGCGCGGCGTTGAAACAATGGCGCCGCCGGTGAGCAGGGTGGACAGGTAATACTCGTCTTCTTTCAGCGCGCCCCGCTGCAGATTGATATTGTCGGTGTATCCTGCGCGCAGCGACACGCCGGCGGAATAGCCGAAATAATTGGTCTGCAATTTCAGCGGCGCTGTCGGTCCGGTGACTTGCGCGAGCGCTGCGCCCGCGAAAACAACCGTTGCAGCGGATGCAAGCAATATTCGTTTCGCGCGTGACGACGTAGTCGGATATTTGCGATGCTGCCCCATGGAATTATCCTTCGCTTGAGATTTTGGACGCAGCGGGCGCTGACGCGGCCTCGCTGCGGTCATAATATTCATAAGAGCCATAATGTGCGCCGCCTGCGCCAATCTGACAGCGGTTCAGCATCAGGCTGATATTCGGATTGATGTCGATCAGTTCATCGACGGCGGCTGCGACTGCGGGTTCGGGCGTAGAGTTCGCTTCGACGACGAAGACGATTTCATCGGCGAATTTCGCAAGCCTTACGGCGTCTGTCGCCGCCAGAACAGGCGGCGCGTCGATGATGACTAGACGGTTTGGGTCAGCCGTAGATAAGTCAGACCAAAATTGTTGCGCTTTGGCGGTGGCGAAAAGGTCTGTCGGCCGATCGCCGCGGGCGCCTTCGGGCAGAATTGAGAGCGGCGCTTTCTCCGAGCGCCAGCCCATGGCTTCCACATCGCATTCTGAATCCGTAAGCCGGTCGGCAAGGCCGGGCGCCGCGGGAAGGGAAAGCCGTTCCCGGATTTTTGGCCGCGCAAGGTCAGCATCGATCAGCAGCGTTTCGATTTGATCCTCGAAAGCGAGGCTGAGCGCAAGATTGATCGCGGTGAAGGTTTTGCCTTCGCCGGCGCGCGTGGAGGTGACGAGGATCAGATTTCGCTGCTTGCCGGAATGACGAAAAGCCTGGCGCTCGCCTGATGCACGCAAATACCCGATGCGGCGCAACAGCCGGCGTTTGACCGCGCGCAGTTCCAGCGCCAGTTGGGTTGAGCGTTCGTCCGGATTGAAGACGCCTTCTTTTGAAAGAGCCGCGAAGTCGAGATCGAAGGTCGCGCGTTCGCGGACGACCGGTTCAGCCTCGGCGACCGATAGTTTCTTGTTGGGCTTATCTTTTTTCTTCGGCTTTTTCTCGAATGATCCTTTGAGGACCGTGGCGCCTGCTTTTTCAATCAAGCTCATGATGACAGCCCCCCTTCAAGGAAGGAGACCTGCACCGCGGCGTCAGCCGGCGCGAGCGCCAAAACCGGCAGGCGGAACACGGTCAGATATGCGTAGACGCCAATAATTGCGACTAAACCGGCGCCAGCCATGGCGAGGCGCATATGGTCCTGTTTGCGAAGTGCAAAGACTGAGTCTGACCGGGTTTCGCTTATGGCGCCCAATACAGGCAGGCCGAACGCCGCCTGCAATTCGCTTGCTTGCGTATAGCTTTTGTCGAGCAGAGTCAGGGCGAAGGCCGCGCCTGCGCCGACAGCTCCTGCTGCGAGCAGGACGCCCATAATCAACAGGAAGCGTGGCGGATCACTGGGTGCGAGGGACTCGGCGGGCCACTCAAACACTTGATATTCCACGCCGCGCCCTGCCGCCCCAAGATTGCGCGTCAGATCAAGGCGGTCGCGGCGCGACAGGAGTTCCTCATAGGTTTTTTGGGTCTGCTCATATTCACGCACAATCTGGCGCAACTCAGCTTCCACTGCCGGCGCCTGGCCGGCGGCGAAATCGAGCGCCTTGAGTTTTTCTTTCAGGCGTTGTTCGCGCGCAGTGAGCATTGCCACTGAATCTTGCGCGACCTTAAGCTCGGAACTGAGCCGCACATATTCAGGATTGGCCGACAAGGCCGCGTTGTCTTTTTCAAGTTCGGTGATGCGTGCGACCACGCCGCGAATGTCCGGGTGATTGTCTTCATACTGGCTGCGCAAAGCGGCCAGTTCGACCTTCAAGCGATCCAGTTCGCCGCCGGAGGCGCGGCGCGGCGTCGCCGACATCAGGTTTTGCAAGGTCAGGACGCGGCCCTTGGTGCGTTCGATTTCATCATTGACGCGAACCAGCTCATTTTCCTTGAGCTCCCGCTGCCTTAGCGCGCCCTGACTTTCCGTCAGCTCAGATGAATGGGCGGCGCGAAAAACGGCAACCGCATTTTCATTGGCGACGAGTTTTTCCTCATATTCCTCCACCTGAAGGTCGAGGCGGCGGCGCGCGGCTTCGCTTTCAGAAAGGCTGGCGCCGAGATCCTGCTCGATCAGCATGTTGAGAACCGCATCAACAACCGTGCGCGCAATTTTCGGATCGTTGTTCTTGTAGGAAATGATGAAATACATTTCTCGCGGGCTGTCGATTTTGATTTGGCTCGCAACCCAGTCGACCATGTTTTGCATTTTGACGCGGCGTTCAATCGGGCTGCGCGCTTCAATGGTTTTATCGAGCCCCGACCGCCGGATGATTTCCTCGACATTCGGCCGGGTCAGCAATTGCAGGCGCATGACTTCGACGCGCCGGGAGTAATCCGGACGCGCCGTGAATCCATTGAGGACAGGTTCGAGGATCGTTTCAGTCTGCACAAAGACCTGCGCGCGGGATTCAAATTTATCGGGCACCAGCCATAGGGCGAGGAAGCCGACAAGCACGGCGCCCCAGGTGATTGCGACCACCAGCCAGCGCCGGCGCCAGAGCCCGTTAAGGCCGCGCAAAACCGGTTGAGGCAGATCGGAAAACTTGAACACCACGCTTTACCCCAGGGCCCGAAGGCGCGCTCTGTTAGAGCGCGCTTTCAGGAATCAAAATCACATCGCCCGGCAAGACCGGAACATTCGCCGAAATGTTGCCCTTGCGCAGGAGATCGTTGAGACGCAGGCGATAAGACTGGCGGTCTTCGCCCTGGCCGCGGATCAATACGGCGCGATTGCCTGCCGCAAATTCCGTCAAGCCGCCAACGGCGACCATCACATCCAGAACCGTCATGCCGGCCTGATAGGGCAGGGCGATCGGCTGCTGGGCTTCGCCAAGCACGCGCACCTGCTGATCATAGGTCGAAGAGAAGTCGCTTACGATCACCGTGACTTCCGGCGCGCGAACATATTCGCGCAAAACGCCTTCAAGGTCATTGGCGAGTTGCGAAGGTGTTTTGCCGGCGGCGACCATGTCTTCCACCAGCGGCGTTGAAATGCGCCCATCCGGACGAACGGTGACTTTTGTCGAAAGCTCTGGCGCGCGCCAGACGAAAATCTCAAGCTGGTCGAGCGGGCCGACAAGATAGTCGGGCGCCGCCGCCGCTGCTTCTGTGGCGCTGCTTGGCGCGGCCTGAAGCTGTTCTCCGCCGATCCCGAGCGTATTGCAGGCGGCGAGTGTAAGAGCGGCGGCAATCGCAGCCGCAGCGCGGATCGTGTCATTAATCTTAATCATGGTCATATCCCTATGGCGTCCAATGAGCGTCAGGCCGGCGCGACGGCCCCGAAATCCCATGTCAGTCTAAAGGCAACGCAAAATCTTTGCCATGCCTCCCCCTGAACTGCGCGAAGCGCAAAACCGCGTAAAAACAAGGCTTCTCCCCAGCTTTGCTCTCGATCCTCTCGGCTGATTCCGCCGAAATCAGGAGTCGCAATCGACAAGGCCCGCGCTAGCGGCTGCCAAGACCGAAAAGCGCCACCCTGACCGTCATCAGAACGATCAGAAGGTCAAAAACCGGGGAAAAATGCCGGATATAGTAAAGATCATAGCGCAGCTTGTTGCGCGCGCCCTCAACAGAGGCGGCGTATTCGTACTTCACCTGCGCCCAGCCGGTGATGCCCGGTTTGACCAGATGCCGGCAGTGGTAATTCGGGATCTCAAGCTCCAGTTCGCTCACGAATTCCGGCCGTTCCGGACGCGGACCTACAAAGCTCATTTCGCCGCGCAACACATTGATTGTTTGCGGTATTTCGTCAATCCTGAATTTCCGGATGAAGCGCCCAACGCGGGTAATCCGCAGGTCGTTTTTAGCCGCGTATTGCGGCCCGTTCGCCTCCGCGCCGACAAACATCGACCGGAATTTGAAGACCTCGAATTCCTCGCCGCCATAGCCGACCCGGCGCTGTCGGTAGAGGACGGGTCCCTTGCTGTCGAGCTTGATGGCCAAAGCGGTGACCAACAGCACCGGCGCCATGCAAAAAACCAGGCCGAGGCTGAGGCAGAAATCGAGCAGCCTTTTGGTTCGGCTGGATGACGGAGCAGCTATCCGGCGGGCCGCCGCCTGATAGTCTTGCGGGGCAATTCTCGCGAGATCGACAGTTCCCTTGGGGAAAGATGGTTCGAGAAGTCCAAGCCCGTCGCGGGCCAGTTGGCTGGGAAGGAGCCTGCGTGTGTCCGGATGCGTGATCAGACGCGACGAGGCCACCGCAGCGCCGACCGCCAAAGCAATGACAATCACGTAAAGAGCCAACATCTCCCAGCCTTAAATCCGCCGGGAATGCGGCCTTGCGCCGTGAATGTCCCGGATTGCGACGATCCACGGCGTTTCCCGCACAAAGCATGCCTAACGAAAAGTTAAAGACTGAGATGAGGCGCGACGGCGGGCGCTTTGCGGTGAGAGAGCAATGTCGCAAACGTTGTTCGACGCTGTCCCAATTCGGGAAAAGGCGCGCGATCGGCAGATTTTCGCACAAGCGCTTTTTTAAAGCCTCGCGAGGTAGGTTTGCGGCGACGGCGCCTGACCTGCGCTGACCGGGACTGGCCGCAATGCGCATATTACTCTTTTCGACTCTTTTCCGAATGAAGCGGCGCGCGCGCATGGCGTCTTCGTCGAAAACCGCCTCAATGCCTATCGCAAGAAATATGATGCGGAGGTGAGAGTCGTTGCGCCCGTTCCGTGGTTTCCGTTTTCACATCCAATCTTCGGGCGCTATGCGAGCTATGCGCGCGCCCCGGAGTTTGAACAGCGTCATGGCGTCGATATTCACCACCCGCGTTTTCTGATACCGCCGAAACGGGCGATGCATGCGACGCCTTACGCGTTGACGCGGTGTTTGCGCCGGCAGGCGGAAACGCTGATCGCCGAAGGGTGGGACTTTGATTTCATCGATGCGCATTACTTCTATCCGGACAGCGTGGCGGCGGCGCAAGTTGCGCGTGAATTAGGCAAGCCATTCGTCGTCACCGCACGCGGCACGGATGTGAACCTGCTGCCTTCCTTCGAGGCGCCGCGACGGAAAATTGTCGATACGGCATGGCGCGCCGATGCGGTCATCACAGTGGCGGACGCGTTGAAGCAAGAACTGGCGAGGCTTGGCGCGCCAGCGGAAAAAATCTCGGTGCTTCGAAACGGGGTCGACCTCGACAAATTTTCTCCTATCGACCGTGAAACGGAACGCCGCGCTCTCGGGCTCGATGGATTGGTGCTGGCAAGCGTCGGCCAACTCGTCGAACGCAAAGGCCACGGCATTGTCATTAAAGCCCTGCAGGATCTGCCTGCGGCGACATTACTGATCGTCGGGGCGGGGCCGGACCGGCGAATACTTGAAGAACAGGCGAATTCGCTAGGGGTGGCGGCGCGCGTCAGATTCCTCGGAGAGGTCAGCCATGACGAACTTAACGGCGTATACTCCGCCGCGGACATTCTCGTGCTGGCCTCCTCACGCGAAGGCTGGCCGAATGTGCTGTTGGAAGCCATGGCGTGCGGCACGCCCTGCGTCGCGACGGATGTCTGGGGAAATAGCGAAGTGATCGCCGCGCCTGAAGCCGGGCGCCTTGCGAGCGAGCGCACTCCCGGCGCAATCGCTGCTGCGGTTAAGGACCTTCTCAGCGCGCCTTCGGGACGCAAGGCGACACGTCTCTATGCAGAGAAACATTCCTGGGATGAAACCGCGGATGGGATGGATCTGATTTTTCGTCAATTGGCTGAAAAATCCCAAGCAGCTGCGGCCCTTAAAATTACGCCATTGGTGAGCAATAAGCCTCAGGCGCGTCCGCGCCTCATCGTTACGGTGGATACGGAAGAGGCTTTTGACTGGAGTTGTTTTGACGGCGATGCGCATAAGGTTCCAGCTATGGGCGGCATTGAGCGATTTCAGTCGCTTTGCCGGGAAGAGGGAACCGCGCCGCTCTATTTCCTGACATGGCCGATCCTGAAGGACAAAGCCGCTGCATCATGCTTTGCAAGCATGCACAAATCCGGTGAGGCGGGTTTTGGACTGCACCTTCATCAGTGGACAACGCCGCCCGGTGATTTTCGCGGCGAGTATTTTTCATTTCAGAAAAACCTGCCGCGCAACGCCTATGCCCGGAAGCTCAAAAAGTTGTCAGAAGAATTTGAAGCGGTTTTTGGTGAGGCGCCTGTCGCCCATCGCGCCGGGCGCTATGGGGTTGGCCTTGCGGATTATGCTTTGCTGAGCGAGGCCGGCATTCAATTTGATTTCAGTCCAAGCGCCGCTTTCGATTTTTCTGCGCGCGGCGGGCCGGATTTCTCTGCAATGTCAAACCGGCCTTTCGCGGTGGAGGCGAATGGACCGCGCATTTTCGTCACTCCTGTCACGGGGGCGAAGGCCTTGCGGGGAACGCGAATTTTTCTGACCGGCGAAACCTCCGCACCCGGATTTGCTCCCTACAGGAATGACCTGTTTTCCAGAATGAAAATTCCCATGCGATTGTCGCCTGAGGGCGCCGGCCTTGAAGACATGCAGGCGCTGACGCGCAAGATTGTTGCAGATGGCGCCCCTGTGCTGACCTTCACCCTTCATTCGACGTCCTTGAGCCCGGGCGCCAGTCCCTATGCCCCGGATCAGGCAGGCGTGGAGAAAATATTGGCGACAAGCGCCGCGTTCCTTTCCTGGTTCCGCGAGTCTCTGGGCGGTGAAATCATCTCCTTCAAAGACCTGCAGGCGCTCTATAGCGATACAGGCGAGGTTGTTTAACAGCTCGTTAAACATAAGGCTGGTATTTTAGATGCTGGAGCAGATCGCAAAGGGCGTGACCATGCCAGCGTCGGAAATCTTACGAGTTGTGTTTGGGTTTGTTGCTGTCCTCGGCATGATCGGGGCATGCGCCTATGCCGCTCGCAAGGCGGGGCTTGCATCGCTTTCGGGCGCAACGGGCAATAAGCGGCGACTGGCGATCTCAGAAATGTTGCCGCTCGATGCGCGCCGGCGATTAGCGCTGATCCGTTGTGATGATGCGGAATATCTCATCGTTCTTGGCCCGTCTGGCGAAACGCTTGTCGCATCCGGACTGACGCCGAAATCCACAGAGGAAGGCGAACCCGCAACAGCGATGGCAAACCCCTTTAACGGGCTTGGTGCGATTGCTGACAAACTGCGCCAATCGCGCCTGCCACACCGCACAAAGGACGCCGCGTGAGCCTGCCATCGCTCGGCTAGCTGCCAGGCAGATTGCAGCGCAGCATTTCCCGGCTATTTCCGCCGCTTGGCTTGGCTCATTGAAGGCGGTAATGTCCGCCAACGTGGTTAAGGCAAGGACGGGGATATCAAATGATTCGAATTTTACTTCCGCTGGCGATTATCGCGGCGTTGTTCTTCGGGCCGATGTTTTCGGTGGAGACGAAAGACCCCGTGCGCGGCAAAAGCATGTCGACGGTGACCGGCGATTACTTCATCGGCAACACCGTCAACTGCGTCCGGAAAATGCAATTTCCGATCGGCGAAGAGTGCGCTTCTACAGGGGAAATGAAGGACTCTGCGCTTGTCGGCAGTGCGCTCTCCTGGTCGGCGTTGCTGGCCGGCGTTGCGGCGGTTTTGGGCGTCCCCGGATTGCTGCCGTTTCTGGGGCGCATCACAAGCATTGCAACGGTAGCGGCGGGGGTTGCCGCGCTGGGCTCGCTAGGGCTTTTCATGACGACGATGATCGGGTCGGAAGCCGGGCTCGGCGGGGTGCAATGGGGCGCGTATCTTGCGGCCGGATTGGCGCTCCTCACAACCATTTCGGGCTTGTCCGGCATGCGCGGGCGATAAACCGCATCAATGTTCCTGAACAAAAAAGGCCGCCTCATCGAGGCGGCCTTTTTCGTGAAGAATGACTTTGGTCTAGCGAAGCGGCGAACGGCCAACGCTCAAAAATGATGGTGTCTCGCCAGCGGTTGCGCGGTCGCCTGCTTCGGCGTCGTCGCTTGCTGTCGACACTGGCCGCGGGGCAGGAGCGGGAGCCGGCGCTGACGGACGCGCGCGACGGAAATCTTTTGCTGAGGTTTCAGAGAGCGGATCGTCTGAGTGACGGCAATTGCCTTCAAAATGCGCGCCGGTTTCCACTGACAGCGAGCTGTGAAGAATGTCGCCGAGAATATGAGAGGTAGACGCCAATGACACCGATTTGGCGCGAATGCCGCCTTCGACGCGGCCGCGGACCGTAACGGTCTCGCAAATGATTTCGCCCTTAACGGAAGCTTTTTCGCCGATGATGAGGGAGCCCGCTTTGACATCGCCTTCGAGCGAGCCGTCAAACTGGATCTCGCCAGCAGAGTTGATATTGCCGCGCATGACGACGTCTGAGGAAATGATGGATGGCACGCCGGCGGATTTCATGACGCCTGATCCCTTTCTTGGGGCTGCTTGCACACTGGCTTGCTGAACAGGCGCCTCCTGCGGCGCATTGTTCATCGATTTTGTGTCAGAATTTTTACCCGACTTAGCTTTCGAAAACATATCTACCTGCCTCGATAAAACGACGAGGATTTAGCGGCTTGCCCTTGTACAGCACTTCGTAGTGAACATGCGCACCGGTTGAGCGGCCACTGGACCCCAGTTCCCCAACTTTATCGTGAAGCGACACCTTTTGCCCCGTCTTCACACTGATCCGACTCATATGCGCGTAACGCGTCAAGAAGCCGTTACCGTGATTGATTTCAACCACGCGTCCGAATCCTGAGCGGGTGCCTGCGAAATGCACCACGCCGTCTGCCGTTGCGGTAATGGGAGAAGCCCAGGCCGCCGCGAAATCAATGCCGTTATGGCGGGCGTATTTGCCATTGATCGGGTCGCGCCGAATGCCGAAGCCGCTGGTGTAACGGCGCGCGACGATCAGCGGCGAGGATAGGGGCACGTTCTGCAACGCCTTGTTGAGCGCCGCCAGTTCATCAACCGCCATCGCTGTGCGGTTGGCGTGTTGGTAGAAAAGCGACGCCGCTTCACCGCCGGCGTCGAGGTCGATAAAGGGACCGCCCTGGGCCAGCATAGTGTTGGAGATCTTGGCCGGCGTAATGAGCGATTCAACCGGCACGCCGGCGCTGGTCAGCACCATGGTCAATTGCTCGCGTTCGGTATTGGCTTTTTCTTCAAGCGTGGCGAGGAGCATCATTTGCTCCATGTACAAATCCGCCGCTGCTTTGTTCATTTCCTTGATGGCTTCCGACGCGGTGCCATTCTGCTCCGCATCGTTTTGGCGGACTTGTTCCGCGCCAAGCTTTCTGGCGGCGGACATGCGTGATTGGCGCGGCGTAGGCTCGCCCGGCGCAACATCGATCATCACGCGGTTGCCATTGGCCGGACGCTGCCCGTTCGGCCCGCCGGCTTCCGACAAGCCCTTTGCGAGGGCGTCGAGCCCTTGGTCGATCGCCGCTTTGCGCTCGACCATATTTTGCAGAAGCTGGTGACGGGCGGAAATATCGCTCAGCGTTTCGTCGAAATTCTCTTTGATGATCTGGTTCAGCTCGCTGACATCATCATAGGCGCCCTGGGCATCATGCAGCCGCTTGGAGTAGGTGGTCTCCATGATCCGGCTGTCCCGGTCCTTGGCGACAATAATCTGCTCTTTGAAAACGACGTTAACAGACGCGTAGGCGACCCATAGCAGGGCGGCGCCAATGATCACCGCAAGCGCGATCTGGGTCTTGGAAGACATGGAAATGAAGTGAACGACCCCATCACTACGATGGTAAATCTGCCGTTCCTTAAAGAAACGGCTAAGTACGCGCCTCATTTTGCCGGAACGACGGCTCATTAATCGAACGCCCCTTGCACGCGTCTACTCACGCTACGATGCCCACCCTTGTCGCATAGCAGCGCAAATCCATGTGTGACGCAACAGTTATGTGATGGTGTAACGCTATTTTCCACCGTTCGCACCAGTCACCTTTACCTTAACGCCATTAAACGCGGTTTTCGTTTCCAATAGGTTCATAAAACTCTCTGGGAAGGCCCGCTCGGCCTCTGGCGTCGTAATTAAATGGTGGTTTCAGGCGGCCAGCGAAGAAATTCTCGCGAAGTTCGTGGAATGCCGCGACCGGATCCAGCCCCCGGGCGGCGCAGACCGCGTCAAACCAGTGCTTGCCGCAGGCCACATGGCCGACTTCTTCATCATAAATGACAGCGAGAACGGCGGCGCTGTTCGCGTCGCCGACACTGCGCAGCCTCTCCATCATATCAGGCGTAACATCCAGTCCTCTCGCTTCCAAAATGAGTGGCGCAATTGCTAGCCTTGCGAGGACGTCATGGCGGGTGACGAGGGCGGCTTCCCACAACCCGTCATGTGCGGGCAGATCTCCATAGGTGCAATCAAGTTCGCGGAGTCTCATCCTCTATCATATTGAAATGACGGGCTTCTTCGCCGCCTATCCGGATCCAGTCCGCGGCGAACCGGGCGTCGTCGAGGCTTTCGGCGCGGATCGCCGGCGTGAAACGCGCGGCCATGTCGAATGCGAGATCGATGGCGTTGAATTCGATATGGGCGACCGCATGAAGGAGGGCGGCGCGACCTTCCGGGGATCCAAGCTTGCGGCGCGGCACGTCGCCTGGCGGCACGAGCGTTGGATTTGCGGGCCTCGCAGGCCTTTCAGGGAGCTCAGAGGCGACGCCCAAGGGCGCTCCACCGGCCAAAAGGGTGTTAGCCCGTTCTGCGGCGGCGGTCTTTTGCGCCATGCCGCCAGCCGCCAGAACACCGCGCGCTGCTGAAAGCTGTGTTGAGGGAACCGTTACGGTCAAAGCGCCTTCACCGCCGCCAGCACCTCGTCAACATGCCCGGCAACCTTCACTTTGCGCCAGATTGTCCGGATGACGCCCTTTTCATCGATCAGATAGGTCGCGCGCTCGATGCCCATATACTTCCGGCCATACATGCTTTTTTCCACCCAGACACCGTAATCCTCGGTGACTTTGCCGCTTTCGTCTGCGCCCAGGGCAACCTTAAGGCCGTGTTTTTCCTTGAATTTCTGGTGCTTGGCCACGGTATCTCGCGAAACCCCCAGAATCACCGCGCCGGCGCGCTTGAATTTGGCGGCGGCCTCGGTGAAGCCAATCGCCTCCTTGGTGCAGCCGGCGGTGTCGTCCTTCGGATAAAAGAAAAGCACCAGTTTCTTGCCCGCAAAGTCCTTCAACGCGACGGTTTCGCCGCTATCGACAGCAAGGGTGAAGGACGGGGCTTTGACCCCTTCGGCAAGCGCTTTGGCCATTACGGTTTCCTCTGAATGCTCTGTTGTGGCGGCGCACCATATCGGCGTCGCAAAAAATCTCCAGCCCGGCGAGTGAACATGGATATCGATGGCGCCGATTCGCCATGATCCCTTGCCGCCGACCCGAATGACCGGTACCGATAAAGGTTTGTAGCGTCTGTATGCGGAACAGGCGCTTACCAGCGTTTACATAGTTCTGGAGTTTGCGGCTGCATGAAGAAGCGGGCGTTGAAAGCAGCTGTCCTTGCATTCGAAGTCGTTGCGCTCGTCATCGCAATCGCCGCCGCCGCTGTGATCTTCCTCTCCTGGCGGCTGGGGCAGGGGCCTCTGGCGCTTGATACGCTGCGCCCCAGCGCAGAATTCGCCATCGAGCGGCGCCTGCCAAACGGCTATGATGCGGCGATTGAGGGCATAGAGCTTCGTCGCGCCGAGGCGCGCGGCGAATACCTTCTCCAGTTGAAAGGCGTCACGGTTATCGGCGCCGAAGATCGCGAGGCGGCGAGCGCGCCTGAAATTTTAATGACCTTTGGGCTGGGTGATCTTTTCGCCGGCAAAATCGGTCCGCGAACCGTCAAGGCAAATGGCGCGCATTTTCGCATCATTCGCCGCGAAAACCTCAAAGTCGATATTCCGATCGTCAAAAGAGCGGCGCCAAAAAGAAGCGTGTGCAAGTCACGAAGCTTCTCGACACGCGTTTGCTGAAAAGCGCTTTTGAATCCGCTGAGATTTCAAATGCGGAAATTACTTTCCTGGATGTTGCTTCCGGTCGTTCCTGGGCGGCGCCAAACACGCATGTTCATTTACGCCGCAATGAAAAAGGCTTGTCGGCGTTGCTGGACGGGCGGATCGACATGGACGGCGCCAATGCCGGGATTAATGCAAATGCTGAATATGATAGCGCGCAAGGCGTAATCAACGTGGTTGTGGACGGGAAGAATTTTCCTGTCGGCGATCTGCTCAGCACATTTTATGGGGATGAAGCCGCCGTCGTAGATGCGCCGGTGAGCGGGCAGGCGGTCATGGCGTTCACGCCAGACGGCGATGTCTTGTCTTCGAAATTCGATGCATATCTGGGCGAAGGGTTTTTGAAGCTTGGCGGCGTACGCAGCGCAGTGTCCCGCGTTGAGTGGAAGACCGGCTTTGACCCGAGAACGAACCGGTTTTCTATCGATCATTTCGAATTTGATGTTGAAGGCGCCAAAGGGGCGCTTACCGGCGAACTCTCAGTGTCGTTTGGCGATGATATTCGAAAGCCGGAAAGCATCTCCTTTGAACTGGCGTCGGAAGAGGTTTTGGTCACCGCGCCCGATCAATTGCCCGCCGCATTGCCGCTTACAGCGCTTCAGCTTGACGGACAGTATTTCGTTTCGGACAGACGGCTGACCTTGTCTTCGGTCAAGGCTGAGGCGGCGGGGCTTGCCGCAAGCGGCGTCCTGACGCTGTTGCGCCCGCGGGGGTTTGATGGCGCGCCATCACCATCACCGGGCGTCATCGCCGATTTCGACATAGACGGATCGCTTGACCCGGAGCGCCTGCTCTCGATCTGGCCGAAGGGGATCGCGACTGGCGCGCGTGACTGGGTGGAGGACCGGCTGGCCACGGCGACTATTGAAAACATTGATTTCGCCATGAACCTGCTTCCCGGCGCCGTTAGAAAAGACGGCGGGCTGCCCGATGAAGCCATGAGCCTGACTTTCGATGCGCGGGATGTGAAGGCGTATTACATCAAGCAAATGACGCCGCTGCGAAACGGACAGGGCAGCGGCGTTTTGCGCGGCAATTCATTTCGCCTGAATGTTGCGAAGGCGAATGTGGGCAAGGTGGCGATTGAAAAAGGCGAAGTGTCGTTTCCGGTCTTCATGCCGAAATGGCAGCCGACCTATTATCGCTTTACAGCGTCCGCCGCCGCCCAAAACATGCTCGCCATTCTTGATGAAGCGCCGATGTCGTTGCTGTCGAAGGTGAACCTTCGCGCGGATCAGTTTTCCGGCGAGGCGCGCGCTGATATTGAGATCATGCGGCCGAACAAGCGCGACGTCGCGCCGGAAGAATATGGGTATAAAGGTTCCGGCACCTTCAAGAACATGACGATTTCCGAACTGATCGGAGACATCCAGTTCTCGAATGCGTCCGGAACGATTGACTTGAAGACCCGCTCCATGTCCGTCGCTGCAGATGCGGATCTTGCAGATGGCGCGCCGATCAAACTGGTCTGGGGGCAGAATTTCTACGCGGAAGACGGCCCGTCCGACATTGCGATTTCAGGCGTGTTTAACTCTTCGACCGGAGACCTCTTCGGCGTGCCGACACGGCAGTTCCTGCGCGGCCCGGTTGCTTTCAATGCGAATGCAACAGGTGATATCGGCGCCTTTAAAACCCTCGATGTGAACGCGGATTTTGCAAATGCGGCGTTGATGGTCGATGCGGTGGGCTGGCGCAAGCCAATTGGCGCGGCTGCAACCGGCGCTTTGTCCATGGTTTTCAATGATGCCGGAGTAGATGTGAAACAGTTCTCCATCGAAGGAGAGGGCGTCAATATAGGCGGCACGCTGACGTTCGATCCGCATGGCGCGCTTCAGAAGGCCGATTTGCCGAGGTTCTATCTTGCGGATAGCGCTGATTTTTCAGTCACCGCGAAACGCGCTTCCGCTGATGGGCTTGAACTGACCGCGGTCGGTGATTTCCTGAATGCCGCTCCGATGGTGCAGGAAGCGCTGGAAGGATCGGCCGCGCAGGGCGGCGCGCAGACAATCAACTGGGGGCGCGGCGTCAATGTTCGCGCGCGGATTGATCAGGTGGCCCTTCGTGAAGGCGTGATATATCGCGACAGCGCCCTTGATCTCTATCGCGACGCGGAACGCTTGCAGGCGCTTGATTTCTCCGCCTTTGGCGCTGACCGCGCGCCGGTGACCGTCACGATGGCGCTGACCGGCGCCGAAGAAGGGCCGCAACGCGCAATTGAAGCGCGCACCAGTGCAATCGGCGAATTGATGAAGGGCTTGCTGGGCGTTAAATCCGTTGCGGGCGGAGAGGGCTCCATGCGGCTTGCATTGCATCAGGCGGGCGAACCAGGCTTTGCCGGCGAGCTTGAAGCGCGCAACCTGCAAGTCGTGAATGCGCCGCTCTTGGCGCGTATTTTCTCTGCTGGATCTCTCGACGGTCTCGCCAATCTCATGAACGGGCAAGGCATCGATTTTTCATATGCATATGGAAAGTTCGACTACGCCAATGGCGTTGTTTCCATTGCCGACATGCGCGCAACAGGTTCCTCTGTCGGCATTACGGCGGAAGGGGTGGTCGGCGTCGGCGCGGGCGGGGTGACGGATTTGAATGGCGCCGTTGCGCCAATTTATGCGCTCAACTCAATTCTCGGCAGCGCCCCGATCATTGGCGATATTCTTGTCGGAAAAAAAGGCGAAGGGATTTTGGCCTTTTCCTACCGGGTGAGCGGGGAAACCGGCAATCCATCGGTCTTCGTCAATCCCTTGTCGGCGCTGACCCCGGGCATATTCCGTCAGATCATGCAGCCGCAACGCGAGCCTGTCCCGGAGGCCGGAACCGAAGCGGACGCGCCCGTGCAAAACGGCGCGGAACCGGCGCAAGAGTCGCCGCCTTCAGAACCCGAGCAACCAAGCCCGTGATTACTGTACGCGGATGATCGCGTGCTTCTTTTTGCCGATTGAGAGTTTCACCGCGCCGTCGCGGATATCGTCAGCGCTCAAATTGCGTTCTTCGCTGACTGCCTGGTCATTCACCTTGAGCGCGCCAGCTTTGATGTGACGGCGCGCTTCGCCTTTGGAGGCGCATAACCCAGCGGCGATAAACTGATCGACAAGCGCCGCCTCAACAAGCGCCCCGGCGGCGATATCGATAGTAGGAAGATCTCCGCCAAGGCCGCCTTGCTCAAAGGTTTTTTGGGCTGTCGCCGCAGCGCTTTGCGCGGCATCGCGGCCATGCAGTAGCGTCGTCGCTTCGGTCGCCAGCACCTTTTTCGCGTCATTTATTTCCGCGCCTTCTAATGCGGAAAGGCGGCGCACTTCATCCATGGGAAGCGTTGTAAAGCGCGCGAGCAGGGTTGCGACATCCGCATCTTCCGCATTGCGCCAATATTGCCAGTAGTCATAGGGGCTGAACATGTCGGGGTTCAGCCACACCGCGCCGTTTTCCGTCTTGCCCATTTTCTTGCCTGAGGCGGTGGTCAGGAGCGGAGTGGTCAAACCGAAAACTTCGGTGCTGTCCTTGCGGCGGCAAAGCTCCACGCCATTGACGATATTGCCCCATTGGTCCGTGCCGCCAAGCTGCAAGGTGCACCCATGGCGATTGAGCAACTCATGGAAATCATAAGCCTGCATCAACATGTAGTTGAACTCAAGAAATGTCATCGGGCTTTCACGTTCGAGCCGGAGCTTGACCGAGTCGAAAGTCAGCATGCGGTTAATCGTGAAATGAACGCCATAGTCCCGCAGGAATTCAACATAGCCGAGCTTTGACAGCCAGTCGTCATTATTGACCATCAGCGCGTCCGTCGGGCCGTCGCCGAAAGTCAGGAACTTTGCGAATGCGCCTTTGATGGAGGCGATGTTGGCGTCAATATCGGCGTCGGTCAGCAGTTTGCGCTGCTCATCCTTGCCGGTCGGGTCGCCGACCTTGGTGGTGCCGCCGCCCATGAGGGTGATCGGACGGTGCCCGGTCTGCTGCAGCCAGTGCAGCATCATGATCTGGATCAGGCTGCCGGCATGCAAGGACTTTGCGGTGGCGTCAAAGCCGATATAGGCCGTGATGACGCCGGACGCTGCTTTTTCGTCCAGGCCCTCAAGATTCGTGCCCTGTGCGATGAAGCCGCGCTCATCGAGCACGTTGAGGAAATCGGATTTGTAGGTCGCCTTGCCGCTCATTTTCGAACTCTGCCTGCTTGAAGGTCCGCCCCGTAGCATGTCAGGAGCGAAAATCCAATGAACTGGCGGGGGCTGGTCCGTCTGGTTAAGAAAACTTTCAGCCTTCGCCGCGACTCTTTGTAGGCATGGCTTACGCGCTATCGGAAGAAACGGATGCCTGACACCCTTACTGCCCTTGGCCTGATGAGCGGCACCTCGCTGGACGGAATCGATGCGGCGATCCTGACGACAGATGGCGAGAACGTCGTGACGCCGGGGCCGGCGATCCATGTCCCCTATAGCCGCGATCTCAAAATCTGGGTGCGCCGGGCGATCAAAGCGGCGCTTGAGGGCCGCGACGGCGCCGATGAAATTGGCAAGGCCGCCGGGGAAATCACCTATGCGCATGTCCTGGCGGTGGAGCAGTTGCTTGAGCACGCTGGATTGAAGCGCAAGGATGTGGATGTCATCGGCTTTCACGGCCAGACCATTTTGCACCGGCCGTCGAAAGAGCCCGGCATAGCCGGTCGCACCTGGCAGCTCGGTGATGGGCGCGTTCTCGCGGACGAAACGCGCATTGATGTGGTCAATGATTTTCGCAGTAATGACGTCGCCGCAGGGGGCGAGGGGCGCCATTCGCGCCGGTTTATCATCGGGCGCTGGTGGCATCCATGGCGGAGCTTCCCGAATGCGCAGTCGGCGTCGTCAATCTCGGCGGCGTATCCAATGTCACCTATGTGCCCGAGGGCGCGCGCTCTATTGATCTCGTCGCTTTCGATTGCGGGCCCGGGAACGGCCTCGTGGATGAATGGATCGAAATGAAAACCGGCGAACATATGGACAAAGACGGCGCCATGGCGCTCGCGGGGACCGTAAACGAGGAAGCGCTGCGCATGATGTTGCTGGCGCCGTATCTTCGTCGCAAGCCGCCGAAATCGCTCGACCGGTATGATTTCAAACTCGACCATGTGATGAAGCTGACGCCGGAAGACGGCGCGGCGACATTGACGGCGTTCACCGCCGCCTGCATTGCGCAGTCGGAAAAGCTTCTTCCGGATCTGCCCGGCGGGTACATCATTTGCGGCGGGGGACGCCATAATCCGGCGATGATGCAGGCTTTGCGCGACCGGCTTGAGGCGAACGTCGTGACCGCCGAAGACGCCGGCTGGCGCGGCGATGATCTGGAAGCGGAGTGCTTTGCCTATCTCGCGGTCCGCACGCTGAAAAAGCTGCCGATAAGCTATCCGAAAACAACGCGCGCGCCGCGCCCGATGATGGGCGGCGTTTACCATCGCGCACCGGTTTAGGTTTTACGTTGCTGCGGGTTGATCCGCAGTTGCTTCTTCATGCTCTTCGCGCGGGCGTTGAATGTGCTTAAAGGCCATGAACAAGAGCGCGAGTGCGAAGAGCTCCAGCACGAAGGCAAAGACGAGCGGCGCGCCCGGGAAATAGAATGGCGCGCCTTTCTCTAAGATCGTGATGTTGAAGAGCGTGAACGGTTCGCCCGGCGAAGAGAATGCAGAAAACATTTGCGTCATGATCCATGGGCTGAACACCATGGTCAGGCTGTTGAGCGCTGCAATCGCGCCTTGTAATTCGCCTTGTGCGTTTGACGGAATGGTGCGTGACATGATCCCCTGAAGGGAGGGTTGGGCAAGGCCGCCAAGGGCTGTGAAGGTCAAGATCGCGAAGATCATCCACCCCTGATTGGCGAAAGCGAAACAAAGATAGCCGACTGCCGTCACACTGATGCCGAACAGCGCGGCTCTGCGCTCGCCCAGACGGGGGATGGCGACGCGCGTCAGCCCCCCTTGGACCAGTCCCGACATGAGGCCCATATACATAAGCGAGGCGCCGATCATCGCGCCGCTCCAGGAGAATTTCTCGATCGCGTAATACGCCCAGATGGACGGATAGGTCCAATGGGCGAGCTGTGCGAAGAACAACACCGCCGCGATCGGCAGCATGATCGGGTATTTCGAAAACTGCCGGAAGCTGCCAAGGGCGTTCGCGCGCCGCCAATCGAACGGGCGGCGGTTTTCCGGGGCGAGGGTCTCCGGCATGGTGAAAAAGCCGAAAAGGAAATTCACCGCGCCAGTCGCGGCGACGAAGTAAAATGGCGCGCGCGGTCCGAAATGGTCGCCGAGAAATCCGCCGATGCCCGGACCGATAATGAACCCGACACCAAAGGCCGCGCCGATCAGGCCAAAATTCGCAGCGCGTTTTTCCGGCGGAGAAATATCGGCGATGTAGGCGTTTGCGGTGGAGAATGTCGCGGCGAAGGCGCCGGCCATTAGTCGCGCGATCAAGATGATGCCGATCGTGGGCGCGATGGCCATGATGAAAAAGTCAAAGGAATAGGCGGCGAGAGACGCCAGCATCACCGGACGGCGCCCGAAGCGATCGGAAAGCCCGCCGATGATCGGCATCATGAAGAATTGCATGATGGCGTAGACGACGGAGAGGTAGCCGCCCCATTTCGCCGCATGCGCGACGCCTTCGCCCGTCACTTCCATGATCAGTTTCGGCATTACAGGCATGATCACGCCGAAGCCGATCATGTTGAGCAGGATCGTAACGAAAATGAAGAAGAAGGCGCGTTTGCCTGCCTTTTTGGCCATTGTTGGCTACTTTCCTAAGACGCGATGGGGGTGATTTTCAGCGCCGTGATCTGGTTGCGGCGCCGGCGCAGGATCTTGAAACGAAATCCATGGAATGAAAATGTCTGCCCGACATCGGGAATGCATTGCGCTTCGTGAATGACAAGGCCGGCCAGTGTGACCGCCTCTTCGTCAGGCAGGTTCCAGTCCATTGCGCGATTGAGATCGCGGATGGTTACATCGCCATCGACGCTGAGCGAGCCGTCGCCTTGCGGGCGCACGCCCTGAACCGGGCTGTCATGTTCGTCTTCAATCTCGCCGACGATTTCTTCCAGAATGTCTTCGAGTGTGACGAGCCCCATCAATGCGCCATATTCATCGACGATGAGTGCAAAGTGCTCTTGCTTCAATTTGAAGGCGTCGAGTTGCTCTTGCAGCGTTGTCGTCTCCGGCGCGAAGTAGGGTTTACGCGCGAGCGATTCAAAACTGATGGCGTCAGCGTTGCCTTCCGCGTCCCACAGCGCGCGCAGGAGGTCTTTCGCGTGAAGAATGCCGATAATATTGTCGGGGTTTTCTTTGTATAAAGGCAAACGCGTATGCGAGCTTTTCAGCGCTTGCCGGATGATCGCGTCTTTCGCCATGTCAATGTCAAGCATTTCAATTGACTTCCGATGGATCATGATTTCTTCGGTGCGGATCTCGTTCAGATCGAGAGCGCCGCGGATCAGGTCGCGCGATTCCTTGTCGACGCGGCCTTCAGAATGGTGAAGGTCTATCGCGCCTCTTATTTCTTCGGCGGCGGAAAAGACTGCGCTGTCTTTCGATACATCCAAACCGAAGAGGTGCAAAACCCCGCGCACGATAAGTTGAACGACCCGGGTGATTGGCGCAAAGACAAAAACCACCCACCGCATGAGCGGCGCGACAAACATCGCAAAGGAATCCGGGCGCGCAATCGCGGCGGTTTTTGGCGTGACTTCCGCAAAGACCAGGACGAGAATTGTCATCGTCGCCGTCGCAATTGCGTTGGCCAGGCCGCCGGCGCCGAAAATGGAAATGAGCACGCTCGTGGCGATTGACGTCGCGAGAATGTTGACGAGATTGTTGCCGAGCAGGATCGCCCCAAGCAGACGCTCGCGGTCGCGGATCAGAAGGTTGACCCGGCGCGCGCTCATGTCGCCATCGCTTTCAAGCTTGTGCATCCGCGCCTTTGATGTCGCCGTGAGAGCCGTTTCCGAACCGGAAAAAAACGCCGACATCAACAGCAGCAGGAATATTATGCCGATTGGAATCAATAAGGTTGGATCGAGATTGGCCATGGTCTGCTTCGCCGGCCTAGCAGCCGGTTTTCTCCTTGAGGAATGCGGCGACGTCGCGAAGGTCTGAATCCTTTGCGATGAATGCGTCGCCAATGGATTTGGCGAGTATCAGAGTCAGCTTGCCTTGCTCAACTTTTTTGTCCTGCATCATGTAGTTGGCGAGCGTGTCGGCCGGAATTTCAGCCTTCAGGTCGGCGATTGAGGCGGGCAGGCCGCAAGCAGTGAGGTGGGCTTTCGCGCGCTCTGCATCCTGCCCCGAGCAGACCCCAAGCCGGACCGAGTAATCCAGCGCCAGGGCCATGCCCAGCGCGACGCCTTCGCCATGCAGCAGCCGGTCTGAATAGCCGAAATGCGCCTCAAATGCGTGGCCGAATGTATGGCCGAGATTCAAGAGCGCGCGCTTGCCGCGTTCGCGTTCATCATCACAGACAATCGCGGCCTTGGTTTCGCAGGAAATTTTCACCGCATGAATGCGCGCCGCCGCATCGCCCTCCAGCAAGGCTTTGCCGTTCTTCTCACACCACTCAAAAAACGGCGCGTCGACGATCAAGCCGTATTTGACGACCTCTGCATAGCCGGCGCGCAATTCTCTGATCGGCAGGGTGTCGAGGGTGTTGATGTCTGCGATCACCATGGCGGGCTGGTAAAACGCGCCAATGAGATTTTTGCCTTGCGGCGCGTTGATCGCTGTTTTGCCGCCGACGGCGCTGTCGACCTGGGCGAGCAATGTCGTGGGGATCTGCGTAAAGCGGCAGCCGCGACGCAACACCGAACACGCGAACCCGGTGAGGTCGCCGATCACGCCGCCGCCAAACGCAATGACCATGTCATCGCGCTCTATGCCGAGATCGAGCAAGCGGCCGGTCAGGGCTTCGAGTTGCGAAAAGGACTTCGTGCCTTCGCCGGGCTTGAGCGAAATGAAATCCGCATCGATCCCGCCGGCCTTCAATCCTTGCTTCAAGCGCTCGCCCTGGGCGGCGAGGACATTGTCGTCCGTCACAACCGCGACGCGCGGACGTTTCAGCATGGGCGACAGCAGGGCGCCCGCCCGATCAAGGAGGTCTGTGCCGATATGAATGTCGTAGGACCGGTCGCCCAGCGGCACGCGGACGGTTTCGAATGTCATTTGGCGTCTTCCTTCACCGCCGTCAAAAGATCGGGCCGATTCGACAGGGCCTCAATGATGAGGTCGACCGTGTGGCCATGAGGCCCTTGCTGGCTTTCGACGTGAATGTCAGCGGCGGCATAATATTCCTTACGCTCTTCGATCAGGCGCTCAAGCGTTTCGCGGGGATCGCCGGTTTGCAGCAAGGGCCGGGTGCCGCGCCGCGCCGCCCGGCGCACGACGGTCTCCAAATCAGCCTGGATCCAGATGGAGACGGAGCGTTCTGCTATCAAGGCTCGGGTTTCGGGGTTGGTCACCGCGCCGCCCCCGGTCGCCAAGACATGTGGCTCGCCTTCGAGCAGGCGCCGAATCACCTTCGCTTCCCCCTCGCGAAAGCTTTTCTCGCCATGAGCGGCGAACAGGTCCGAGACACTCATGCCAGAAGCTTTCTCAATCTCATGATCCGCATCATAAAATGGCAATCCCAGCCGCGGCGCCAGGCGGCGGCCGACGGTGGTTTTGCCAGCACCCATCATCCCGACCAGAACGACTGGACGGGCGCATTCAAGCTCAGGGTGTTTACGAGGTTGCCCCATGGCGGCTAGATGTAGGGGAGCATGCAGCGCGAAGCTAGCCGGAAAGCCTGATTGTCAGGGAAGCTTTAGGCGATTTGGCGCTGCTGGGGCGAATGAGACCGGGGCGGCCCGCCGCAAATTGCGGGGGTTTAGGAGGAGTGGCGGCGTGCGATTTGTATCGGTGATTGTGCTTTTGGTCCTGGCTGGCCTGATCGGCCTGTTCGTTTACGGGCAAATGATGGAGCCTGAAATTCGCGAAATCGAAGTGGACGCCAGCCATGCCGCGCAATAAGGGCCTCCTCGCTGGCGCGCTGGCTGTTTCAGCCAGCCTTTGCGCCCCCGCCGTTTTCGCCCAGGTCGCCACCCCCGAATCGGTGGAAACCGCGCAACTGCCGACGGACGCATTTTCCATCGGTGATCTTGAGCCGTCAGAAGGGGCGCTACCGGGCGCTCTTTGGTCTGGCAGCAATCCCCAAACCCTCGATTTCCTGCTTTCCCATGCGCCATCCCGGCCGGCCTCGCCGAGCCTGGGGCAGGCTATGCGCCGCACGCTTTTGTCCCCCGGGACGAAACCTGCTGGCGCGGACGCCTCGCTTGGCGGCAAAAAGCTTCTGGCGCTCGCAAAAGCAGGCTTCATTGAAGAGGCGCGCACAATTGCGAGTCTGGCGACGACAGGGCGAAATGATCTGTCCGTCGCTGAAGCGGAGGCGACGCTCGCCCTGCTGGACGGCGAGATTGACGCTGCTTGCCGTCGCGGCGCTTCACTTAGCGGCGGGCGTGAAGGATTGTTTTGGGTGCGTTTGCGCGCCCTTTGTTATGCCCGCGCAGGCGAACTCGACGCGTTTGACCTGACCGTGAACCTTTTGCGCGAACGCGGCGCGCTGGCGCCGGCCGATGAAGCGCTGTTCTTTTCCTTGCTGACGAAATCGCCGCCGAAAACCATCCCGCCAGTGGAAAGCGCTCTGCAATATGCCGCGCTCAAGGCGACGGGTCTGGAAATCAATCCTGCGCTGCTGAGTCAGGCGCAAGGGGGCGTGCTTGCTGCGATCGCAGGCGATGCGGCGGCAGATCCTGCATTGCGCATTGAGGCCGCTGAGCAGGCGGTCGCCATGGGCGTCGTCAGACCTGCATTGATCAGGAGGCTTTTCAGCGAGGCGCAATTTGAAGTCGCCGATCTTGGCGCTATCCTTGATGTGGTCGCGGCCCGGCCAAATGACCCATTGACCGATGCGCTGCTTTATCAGTCGATCGCCGCAATGACGGCGCCGGAATTTATTCGCGACAAGGCCATGCGCATTTCCCTGGCGCTGTCGAGGGCGGACAGTTTCCATCGCGCCTATGCGCTGTCCCTTGTCTATGCTGATGACATCAATGCGCTTGAAGGTGTTCTGGTGACGCCAGAGGAAGCCGGCGAGTTTGCATTGGCGATGATGGCGGTTGGCGACAGTGTTGGCGCTGGCCGCTGGCTCGCCGCAATGATCGGCGCCAATGAGAGCGTCGCAGCCTTGCCTGAAGAATTGGGCATCGCCTTTATCGACCGGGTCAATCTTTTGGCGCTGCTCGATCCGCAAACCGCCGCGCGGATTGCGCGCAGCGCTGGCGTATCGCTGCTTTCCGAAGAAAGCCCCTATGCCGCAGCGGGATCTGCCTATAGCGACCAGGCGGTGACGGCGCGCATTTTGGAAGCTGCGTTTGATGCGGTCGGCGGCGACAAGCTCGGACAGGCGGGGCTTGCCGCTCTTGCCGCTTCCGCCGGCGAGGGCGACGCTTCCGGTGAGGTCGAGGCTGTGGTGGTGAACGAAGGATTGCGCGTTGCCGGCATGCCGGAATTACGCCGTCGCAATACATTTGAACGGGCATGGGCGGCGAGCTTTGTTTCGGCGCCGGGCGCGACATCGCCTGCGGCTGCACCGGGACAATCGAGCGAAGAGCGTGGTTTCGCGCCGCGCATCAAGCCGCCCAAAGGCTGATATAGAAGCGAAAGAAACAACAATGACGGCGCCGTCCGCCGCTGAAAAATCTCGTGAAACAAATGCGCGCTTGATCGAAGCGTTCCTTGAAATGATGGCGGTGGAGCGCGCCGCCGCCGCCAACACGTTGAAAAATTACGGCCGTGACCTTCAACGGTTTTCGCTTTTCGCCTTGAAGCGCAAAGAGACGCTTGAAACCGCCGGCGCCGTCGACATCGCCAGTTGGCTGGAAGTGTTGGAGGCGGATGGTCTCGCCGCATCCACTGCTGCGCTCAAGACCTCGGCGCTTCGGCAGTTTTACCAATTTCTGTATGCGGAGGGGTATCGCGGCGACAATCCTACGGCATCGATTGATCGTCCAAAAACCAGGCGGCCGCTTCCGAAAATTTTGACGCCAACAGAAGTAACGGCGTTGTTTGAGGCGGCGGAAAGAATTGAAGGCCCGAAAGGCGCGCGCCTCGTCGCGATGCTGGAAGTGCTCTACGCCGCTGGATTGCGTGTTTCGGAGTTGGTGGGGCTGAAGCTCGCCGCCATGAGAAAGGGCGAACGCCTCCTGATCATCCGTGGCAAGGGCGACAAAGAGCGCCTCGCGCCGCTGACTCAGCGCGCCGTCGATGCGGTGGACGCCTATATCGGCCTTCGGGGAAATTTTGTCGAAGAAGGGAAGCCGTCGCCATGGCTGTTTCCTTCGCGCGGCAAGACCGGCCATATCACAGCCGCGCGCTTTGCGCAGATGTTGAAAGACCTCGCGGTCGAGGCAGGCGTGCCGCCGGCAAAGGTCTCGCCGCATGTGCTGCGCCACGCTTTCGCGACTCACTTGCTGGAAGGCGGGGCAGATCTTCGCAGCGTGCAGCAAATGCTCGGCCATGCGGATATCACGACCACGCAGATTTACACGCATGTGGCGCAGGATCGCCTGCGCGAACTGGTCATGACCAAGCATCCGCTGGCGAAAAAGGGCCGCAGGACCGGCTAAAACAGGAGAGGGTTGCCGGGCTCTTTGCGAAATACTAGGAATTGCAGCCAATCATCGACTTGTTCGCTAACCCCCAAATATTAGATTTAGAGCCATGCGCACCTATCTTGATTTTGAAAAACCGATCGCCGAACTCGAAGGCAAGATTGACGATTTGCGTCAACTGGACGGCGAGACCAGCGTCAATGTCGACGAGGAAATCGAAAAGCTTCAGGGCAAGGCCGACAGCCTGCTCGCGGACGCTTACTCAAAGCTTTCACGCTGGCAGAAGACACAAGTGGCTCGTCACGCCTCGCGCCCGCATTTTTCTGACTATGTGGCGCAGCTTGTCGATGATTTTACGCCTCTCGCCGGCGACCGCGCCTTTGGCGAGGATGCGGCGATCCTTGGCGGACCGGCAAGATTGCGTGGCCGCTCCATCATGCTGATCGGTCATGAAAAAGGGTCGGACACGGCGGGGCGGGTGAAGCACAATTTCGGCATGGCGCGCCCGGAAGGATATCGAAAGGCCGTACGCCTGATGGACATGGCGGAGCGCTTTAACATGCCCGTCGTGACGCTGGTAGATACGACCGGCGCCTATCCGGGGCGCGGCGCTGAAGAACGCGGGCAAGCGGAAGCAATTGCATCGTGCACGGAGAAATGTCTGGGTCTTGCTGCGCCGCTGATTTCCGTGGTCGTCGGCGAGGGCGGTTCCGGCGGCGCGGTGGCGCTTGCCGCGGCGAACAAGGTTTTAATGCTTGAGCATGCCGTTTATTCAGTGATTTCGCCCGAAGGCTGTGCATCCATTCTCTGGAAAGACGCCGCCGGCAAAGGCGACAACAAAGCGCCGGATGCGGCGGAGGCGATGCGGATTTCTGCACAGGATCTGCTGGAGCTGGGCGTTATCGACAGCATTATTCCAGAACCGGTTGGCGGCGCCCATCGCGACATACGCTTGACCGTCGAGCGGTTGGGCGATGCCGTCGAATCTGAAATTCGCGCGCTCGAACATTTGTCGCCGGAAGAGTTGAAGCGTCAGCGCCGCGAAAAGTTTCTCGCAATCGGTCGCGCCGGTCTCGCCTAACCGCGAGCGGGTTGGGCGCATGCGTCAGTAAGACAATGCAAGCAGCGCGATCAAGGCAAGGACGCCGATCGCAAGCAGCAACCAGCCGATTGGCAAGCGCCGCACCGGTTTGTCCGGGACGGGCAAGTCCTCGCTAATATCATCCGGTTCGTTGAACGTCATTGAACTCGCGCTTCACCGCTATGGGAAGCATAACATGACGCGCAGAAAACGCATCTGATCCTGCGTTGAAATGAGCTAGGTGCGCGCTAAAATTCCGGTCAAAACAACATCGCCATTTTGCTGAATGTCGATTTGTGCGCCTTCTTGCAGCGCGGGCAATATATCACCTTTACTGGAGGAGAATGTTGCTTCTGCGCGGCCGTTTGTAATCGGCGCCGTGGCGACAATCTCACCATCCGCGACGATGTCCGCGCGCAAGCCGGCTACTCCTGTAAGCGACACCGAAAGAGCGCCGCCATTTTCGGCGGCGGAGAAACGGATTGATCCGCGTCCGGTGAAGCCATCAACGCCGATCAGTTTCACGGCAAGCGAACCGCGCGCAGACGGCAGCATTCTCAATAATGTTTGAAGCATGGCTTCCCCCGGACAGCGCTTTTCCCCTTACATTAATGCAAGGAAAAGTTAACCCGTGGGAAAGCCGGTTGGTAAATGGGCCGCTAACGCGCCTATTTCTCGCCGTGATATTCGCCTTCCGGCGTTTCATAGGCGAGGCGGGCGTCGAGATATTCTTCCGCGGTCGCGATATAGGCTTCAATATGCGACTCGAAGAAATGGTCCGCGCCGGGAACGACGGCGAACTCGACTTTCCGGCCCTTTTGGGTGCGGGTGCGTTCGACCATGCCGCGGGTCTCTTCCGGCGCGCAGATCTTGTCATGCTCGCCATGAATGACGAGGCCGGAAGACGGGCAGGGGGCGAGGAATGAAAAATCGTAAAGATTTGCGGGCGTTGACCCGGCGATGAAGCCGACAATCTCGGGCCGGCGCATGAGAAGCTGCATGGCGATCCATGACCCGAAGGAGAAGCCGGCGACCCAGCTAAAGGGCGCATTCGGGTTCATCTGCTGCATATAATCGAGGGCCGTCGCCGCGTCCGCAAGTTCGCCCTGGCCCTGGTCATATTCGCCCTGGCTGCGGCCTACGCCGCGAAAATTGAACCGCATGGTCGAAAACCCGCGCCGCACGAACATTTGATACATTTCGTAGGTCGCGCGGTTGTTCATGGTGCCGCCAAACTGCGGATGCGGGTGCAGGACCAGCGCTACCGGCGGGTTTTCGCCTTTTCCCTTTTGGTAACGGCCCTCTAGGCGTCCTTCCGGACCGGCGAAAATCACTTCTGGCATCGTAAACCTTTTCAATCCTGCCTAAACACGGCTTATTGGGCTGGAACCCGAATTCCCAGCTGTTCACTCATTGACCTGTCGGGATGCGCTTAAAGCCGACAGAAAATCGCCATTTTCGCCGAAATTCTGTGGCGCTAATGTTGACTAAAATAGTCGGATTTCTTATCTCGGCTGCACATCGGATGGTCGGCGGGCGCGTATAGCATGTTTTTACTGCGGCGCCAGCCAAAGCCCCGAAAGAGGGCGCTATTCCCTGCGCCAATTAAAGAGGCAGAGCGTGAAGCTTACGACGAAAGGCAGATATGCAGTCTCGGCGCTGGCCGATATTGCCGCGACGGGCGCTGACGGTCCCGTCGCCCTTTCTGATATCGCCCTGCGTCAGGGGATTTCACTGTCCTATTTGGAGCAGCTTTTCGCCAAGCTGCGCCGGGCGGGGCTGGTTGAAAGCGTTCGCGGCGTTGCCGGCGGCTATGCGCTTTCCGCATCTGCGGCGGAAACCAGGGTCGCGGACATTGTCGCCGCCGTAGACGAGGAAATCCGCACGACCGCTTGTGCGCCGGGATCGTCCATTGGCTGCAAGGGGACCAGCGCGCGTTGCCTGACCCATGATTTGTGGGACGAACTAGGCCGCCAGATCGAAATTTTCCTGAACGCTGTGACGCTGGAAGACATTATCGAAAGACGTGTCGCCGGCATGGCGGCGGTGAACGCGCCGGCGCTAAAAGAACCTGCCTTTACGGAGGCGGCGGAATGACACGCCATTATCTCGACCATAACGGCACGGCGCCCATTCGCCCCGAGGTGATCGACCTCGTCGCCGAGACCATGCGCCATGACGGCAATTCATTGTCGGTGCATGAAGAGGGAAGACGCGCCCACAAGGTGCTGGAAGATGCGCGCGAACAAGTGCGCGCGCTCGTCAATGCACCGGTGAATGGCGTCATCTTCACCAGCGGCGGCACGGAGTCGATCCATTATGCGCTGCATGGGGGCATCCGTCCGCACAATATCAAACGGTTTTTCATCAGCGCGATCGAACACTCCGCTGTAGCGGCGAATGCGGAAGCGACCGGCGCCGAGATCGAAATCATCCCGGCGCAGCGTTCCGGCATTGTTGATCTTGGCTGGCTCGCTGAGCGCCTCAAGGATTATGACGTCGCGCGCGATGGCGGCTTCATGGTTTGCTTGATGTTCGCCAATAACGAGACCGGCGTCATTCAGCCGGTGGCGGAGGCGGCGAGAATTGCCCATGACGCGGGCGGGCTGATGTTCTGCGACGCGGCCCAGGCGGTCGGCAAGGTCCCGGTGAACTTCGTCATGTCCGGCGCCGATCTTATGAGTTTTACCGGCCACAAATTCGGCGCGCCGGTGGGCGTCGGCGCGCTCATCGCCGGGCCTAACCTGCCGCTTGAGCCGCAAATGCGCGGCGGCGGTCACGAGAGCAACCGCCGCGCCGGCACCCATAATGTCGCCGCGATAGCCGGCCTCGGGCTCGCCTGCGAACTGGCGAAAGACGCCATTGCGCGCGCCGGTGAAATCGCAGCGCTGCGCGACCGCATACAGGATGCGGTGGTCAGCGCTGGCGCAAAATTATGGGGCGCAAACGAAGACCGCTTGCCCGGCACGTTGTGTCTCTCCGCAGACGGATTTTCCGGCGCCACGCAATTGATGACCATGGACCTTGCAGGGCTCGCGATTTCTGCGGGCAGCGCGTGTTCTTCCGGAAAGACCAAACCGAGCCATGTGCTGACCGCCATGGGCGCGAGCGACGACGAGGCGACGTCGGCGATCCGCGTTTCGCTCGGGTGGAATTCGACGGCGGAAGAGGCTGACGCCTTCATCCGCGAATGGCCCAAGGCTTACGCACGCATCAAGGCGAGGGCGGCGTGATGAAGAAGCATTGGTTGAGAAAGCGGATCATAAACGCAGTCGCAATAACGGCCGGCTTCATGCTCGCGACAATCGGGATCTATGTTTTTAAGAGCGACGTTTATCCATCGGCGGATACATTTGTTGGTTCGCTACTTAAAGCAGCAGCAATCCCCGCAATCACATTAGCTGCATTGATCTTCCTTGAGGCTTTGTGGCGCGCTTTCTGGTGGCAAAAGAATACGGCAAACAAAGAATAGTCATGTCCGAAGTCAAAGAAACCATATCCAAAGAGACCGTCGAAACGGCGAAGGCGCTGGAGACCTATAAATACGGCTTCACGACCGATATTGAGTTCGGTGAAGGCGCCGAAGGGTCTCAATGAAGACACGGTGCGTTTCATCTCCGCCAAAAAAGAAGAGCCGGAATGGCTGCTCGAATGGCGTCTCGAAGCGTTCCGCCGCTGGCTGACCATGACCGAGCCCACTTGGGCGATGGTGCATTATCCGAAGATCGATTATCAGGACGCCTATTATTATTCCGAGCCCACATCGGGCGCAAAATATGAGTCCATTGACGACGTCCCGCCGGAAATTCTTGCTGACTTCGAAAAGCTTGGCATCCCGCTGAAAGAAGCCGAAGTGTTGCTGGGCGTCGAAGGCGCGGGCGCCAGCCCCGGCGAGGCGCGGACTGGCGCCGACAAGCCCAAAGTCGCGGTGGATGCGGTGTTTGATAGCGTCTCCGTCGCCACGACCTTCAAGAAAGAACTCGAAAAAGCCGGCGTGATTTTCATGTCGATCTCAGAGGCTGTGCGCGAGCACCCGGAACTGGTGCGCAAATATCTCGGCACGGTGGTGCCGACCTCCGACAATTTCTTTGCGACCTTGAATTCGGCGGTCTTTTCCGACGGCACGTTTGTATACGTGCCGGAGGGTGTGCGCTGCCCCATGGAGCTTTCCACTTACTTCCGCATCAACGAAGCGAATACCGGCCAGTTCGAGCGCACGCTCATCGTCGCTGCGCCGGGTTCTTATGTCAGCTATCTCGAAGGCTGCACTGCGCCCATGCGCGATGAAAACCAGCTTCACGCCGCCGTGGTCGAGCTCGTCGTCGAAGACGACGCGGAGATCAAATATTCGACGGTGCAGAACTGGTATCCCGGCGACAAGGACGGCAAGGGCGGCATCTACAATTTTGTGACCAAGCGCGCCGACTGCCGCGGGGTCAATTCCAAAGTCTCGTGGACGCAGGTTGAAACCGGCTCCGCCGTGACGTGGAAATATCCATCCTGCGTGCTGAAAGGCGATAATTCGCAAGGCGAATTCTATTCCATCGCCATCACCAATAATCATCAACAGGCCGACACCGGCACCAAGATGATCCACCTTGGCAAGAACACCAAGTCGCGGATCATCTCAAAAGGCATTTCGGCGGGCAAATCGAACTCCACCTACAGAGGCCTCGTCAGCATTCACAGGAAAGCCGAAGGCGCGCGGAACTTCACCCAATGCGACTCGCTGCTGATCGGGAATAATTGCGGCGCCCACACCGTGCCTTATGTGGAATCGAAAAACCCGCGCGCGATCCTGGAGCACGAGGCGACGACCTCGCGTCTTTCAGAAGACCAGCTTTTCTACTGCCAGCAGCGCGGGCTTTCCGAAGAGGAATCCGTTGCGCTTCTCGTCAACGGTTTCTGCAAGGAAGTGCTTCAGGAGCTTCCCATGGAATTCGCCGTCGAGGCGCAAAAACTGGTGAGCGTGAGCTTGGAAGGGAGCGTGGGATAATGTTGCTCGCCTCTCTCATCGTGCTGCAAGCCGCTTCGCTTCCCCACGCCATTGATGCCGGCTGGAAGGGCGAAAAAGTCTGCGAACTCCTGTTCGAAAATGAAGAAACCCGCGTCGCGCGCTGCACCTTCGCGCCGGGTGTGGGGCACGAGCGTCATTATCACCCGCCCCATTACGGTTACATCCTGAAAGGCGGAACCATGCGCATCACCGATGCGACCGGGACCCGCGACATGGAGACCGATGACGGCGCTTCCTGGTGGAGCCCCGGCGTTGAATGGCACGAGGCGGTGAATGTCGGGGATACGACCAGCGTCTATCTGATTTTTGAACCGAAAAGCGCAGTGAAGATGGGGGATGCGGAATGAGAATTTTGTTGGTTGGCGTTGGCGCGCTGATGCTCGCCGCTTGCGGCGAGGCGGAGGTCGCGCGCAGCTATGATCGCGATGCTTCCCTTGGTGATTTGCCGTTTTCGTCGGCGGTGATTGTCGGCGACACGATTTACCTGTCGGGAGAGATTGGCCGCGCACCGGGAACAACGACTGTCGTTGAAGGCGGCGCCGGACCGCAAACGCAACAGATATTCGCCAATTATAAAGCGACGCTCGAGCGTGTCGGCAGCGGCCTCGAAGACATCGTCAAATGCACGGTGTTTCTGGAAGACATGAACGACTACGTGGCGATGAACGCCGCTTATGCGGAAGCGTTTCCGGGGAACAAGCCGGCGCGCTCCACTTTTGGCGTTGACGGCCTCGCGATGGGCGCGGCGCTCGAAATCGAATGTCTGGCGGTGAAATCATGAAACATGGATTGATCATTATTCTCGCTTTGGCGCTGGCCGCTTGCAGCGGCGAGGCCCAAAAAGCCCCGCGCCCGGATTTTCGTGCGGCGCTGGATGCGCATCTTGCGGCGATCGCCGCAAGGGATATTGACGCATTCAAACCCACGGTAAGCACGCGGGATGATGTTTATCTGGTGTTTCCTGATGGGGATGTGATCGACACCACCGAAGGGTTCCTTGGCTTTCACGAAGAATGGTTCAAGGGCCAGGATTGGCGCTGGGACGGAGAAGTTCTGAAGATTATGGAAGGCGACGACATGGCCGCCGCCTATATGAAATATGATTATCGCGACACGGCGGACAGCGAACCGCGCGCGGCCTGGCTGTTGCTGTTGTTTCAGCTTGAAGACGGCGAATGGCGCCTGATCCATGACCACAATACACGCATAAAAAAGAAGACACCGGAAAACGAGTAATGTTGAAGATTGAAGACCTCCATGTCGCGATTGGCGACAACGAAATTTTGAAGGGGCTTTCTCTGGAAGTGCCGAAGGGCGAAGTGCATGCCATTATGGGGCCGAATGGTTCCGGCAAGTCGACCTTGTCTTACACAGTCGCCGGGCGAGACGGTTACGAAGTCGCTTCCGGCGACGTCTTGCTCGATGGCGAAAGCATGCTTGATCTCGACCCAAATGAGCGAGCAGCCAAAGGTCTCTTTCTGTCGTTTCAGCACCCGATGGAAATTCCCGGCGTGCAGACGATGAATTTCATTCGCACGGCCATGAACGCCCAGCGCAAGGCGCGCGGTGAAGGCGAAGTCTCCGCCGCCGATTTCATTCGCCTCGTTCGCGAGAAGGCGAAGCTGGTCGGACTTGATGATGCGAAGCTGAAACGTCAGTTCAATGTCGGTTTTTCCGGCGGCGAGAAGAAACGCATGGAAATGCTGCAAATGGCGATGTTCGAGCCGCATTTTGCGATCATGGATGAAACTGATTCAGGGCTCGATATTGATGCGCTAAAAATGGTTGGCGAAGTGGTGAATGCGCTGCGCGGGCCGACGCGAGGCTTCCTCGTCATCACCCATTATCAGCGCTTGCTTGATTACATCAAACCGGATGCGGTGCATGTGTTGGCGGGCGGGCGGATTGTAAAATCCGGCGGGCCGGAACTCGCGCTGGAACTTGAGAAGTCAGGCTACGAACAGTTTATTGAGGCAGCGTGAATAAGGTGACGACGCTTTCCAACCCTTCAGCTTTTGAGGCGGCGCTTGAAACCGCCTTTGCAGCGCGTTCGAAAATCAGCGAAGCGCAAGCGGCGGCGTTTGACCGCTATGCGGCGCTGCGCTTGCCGAACCGGCGCCTTGAGGGCTGGAAATGGACGGATGTGAATGCGGCGCTGCGCACGATGGCGCCGGAAGATGTCGCTGCGCCGGCCGTGATCGCGCCGTCGGCTTTTGCAGCGCTTGATCCACTTGAGTTTCGCATTATCGATGGCCGCCTTGAGATGCCGGCCGAAGAGATGCCAGAGGGTATTCGCTATGGCGTCATGGACCCCGTTGCGACGATTTCTGAACTGGAAAATCATGCAATTGTAACGCTCAATGTTGCGATGACACGCAAATCGCTCGGTATGGAAATTATGGAGGGCGTCGACTTCGCGCGTCCAATCCTGATCCGGCATATCAACTCCGGCGCAGGCTTTGCTTTTTCCCAGACCATGATCCGTGTCTCACCGGGCGCGAAGGTTCAGCTTATTGAAACCTATGAAGGCGAGGGGGCCGGCTTCTGCTCGCACCTTTGCCACATGGTTGTGCGTGATGGCGGCGAATTCCGGCGGGCGGTGCTGCAAGATTCTGGCGACGACAGCATCGTTCAGGCGGTCTGCGCGGCGAAAATAGATGGCGATGCGCGATTTGAACAGACCAGCCTTTCGACGGGGTCGCGGTTGTCGCGCCATGAAACACACGCGCATTTCTGGGCGGCGAACTCTTCCGCACAGATAAGCAGCGCAGCCTTGTTATCTGATGAGCGGCATTCCGATTTCACCAGCGAAGTGCGTCATGTGGCGCCGGATTGCAAAGTCCGGCAAGTGCATAAGGGTGTTGCGAAGGATCGCGCGCGCAATGTATTTCAGGGCAAATTTCACGTCTTGCGCGATGCGCAGAAAACTGACGCGAAAATGGCGGCCAATGCATTGCTTTTGTCGGATGGCGCAGAGGCGAACCACAAGCCCGAACTTGAAATCTATGCCGATGATGTGGAATGCGCGCATGGCTCTACGGTTGGCGCGCTCGATGACGATGCGCTCTTTTATCTGCGCCAGCGCGGTCTCGACGAGGCGCAGGCGCGCGCATTGTTGGTCGAAGCGTTTGTCGGCGAAGTGGTGGAAAGCATCGAGGAAGAAGGCGTGCGAGAAATTTTTGCAGCGCGCGTGAATGATTGGCTGGCGCAGATATGAGTGACGGTTCTCCCATCACAACGCTGGACGTCGAGGCATTGCGCGCGGAATTCCCGATCCTCGCGCGCGACGCCTATGGCAAACGGCTTGTCTATCTGGACAGCGCCGCCTCGGCGCAGAAGCCGCGCGTGGTGATCGACGCAATGAGCCACTCCATGGAGTATTCCTATGCGAATGTGCATCGCGGGCTGCATCTTTTGTCGAATGAAACGACGGCGGCCTATGAAGACGCGCGAAAGGCTGTTGCTACATTCTTGAACGCCGGCTCGCCGGATGAAATCATCTTCACCTCGGGCGGCACAGACGCGTTCAATCTCGTATCCTACGCGATGAGCGTGTCGGAGATCGGGGAGGGCGATGAAATCATCCTTTCCGTCGCCGAGCATCATTCCAACATCGTGCCGTGGCATTTTTTGCGCGAGCGTAAGGGCGCGGTGCTGAAATGGCTTGATGTCTCCGATGATGGCGAGATTGATCTGGACGCCTATCGCGCGTTGTTTACCGCCAAGACAAAGTTCGTCGCTGTTTCGCACATGTCGAATGTGCTGGGCGCGCCTGCGCCCGCGAAAGAGATGACGCGCATCGCCCATGAGCATGGCGTCAAAATTCTGTTTGACGGCTGTCAGGCGGGCGTGCATGGCGCAGTTGATGTGCGCGATATTGATTGCGACTTCTACGTGCTGACCGGCCACAAGCTTTACGGGCCTTCGGGCATCGGCGTTTTGTACGGCAAACCCGAAGCGGTCGCCGCGTTGCCCCCATTCAAGGGCGGCGGGGAAATGATCGACATGGTGACGCAGGACGCCGTCACCTATAATGATCCGCCGCACCGGTTTGAGGCGGGCACGCCGCCGATTCTGGAAGCGATCGGTTTGGGTGCATCGCTGGGCTGGATGGCGTCGAAAGGCGTCGACGCGATTGCCGCCCATGAGGCGCGCCTGAAAGATCATGCGCTGGAGGAATTGGCGAAGCTGAATTTCGTGCGCGTTTTCGGGCGCGCGGCGAATAAGGCGCCGATTATCGCTTTTACGGTAGAGGGCGCGCATCCTCATGACGTGTCATCGATTCTCGACCGGACAGGCGTCGCGGTGCGCGCCGGCCATCATTGCGCGCAACCTTTGATGAAACGCCTCGGCGTTTCCGCAACCGCGCGGGCGAGTTTCGCCGCCTATAACACCCATGAAGACATTGAGGCCTTGATTTCGGGGCTTCACAAAACACATGACATGCTGGGCTGAGTAAAAATTATGGAAGACCAACGCGACATTATTGACGTCAATCCGCCGAAGGATGAACCCGCGCCGCAAGCGGAGACTTCCGGCGGCGCGTCCATTCCGGCTGAGGAGCTGGAGCGGATTACGGGCGACGTCATCAAGTCTTTAAAGACGGTTTATGACCCTGAGATCCCGGTTGATATTTATGAATTGGGCCTCATCTATAAGGTTGACCTCAATGACGACCGGCTGCTGGCCATCGATATGACCCTGACGGCCCCGGGCTGCCCCGTCGCGGGTGAAATGCCCGGTTGGGTCGAAGGCGCGGTGCGCGGCGTTGAAGGCGTTGAGGATGTGACGGTGACGATGGTGTTTGAGCCGCCCTGGACGCCGGAACGCATGTCCGATGAGGCGAAGCTAGAGTTGGGATGGTTGTAAATGGCGAGACGTCCGAGACCAAAAGTTGTAACCCTGACTGACGCTGCTGCGGCGCGCATGAGCGAGATCATGTCGTCCGCCGAAGAAGATTATATCGGCGTCAAGATCGGCGTGAAAAACGGCGGCTGCGCCGGCATGGAATACACCATGGACTACGCGACCGAAGCGGGGCCGCTTGACGAAGTCGTCGAAGAAAACGGGATCAAAATTCTGATCGACCCGAAGGCGATCCTGTTTCTGCTCGGTTCGCAAATCGATTTCGTCACGGAAAAACTGTCCCAGCGTTTTGTCTTCAACAATCCGAACCAGACTGACGCCTGCGGCTGCGGTGAAAGCGTGACGATTGTGCCGGCTAAGGCTGACGCCTGATGGCGCCGTCGGCGTCATTTCTCGATTACGCTAAAGACCTTTTCGCGCCTTTCGGTGACATTTCCATCCGCAAGATGTTTGGCGGCGCCGGGATTTATTGCGACGGCGCGATCTTCGCGATCATTGGCGACGACGATATCTGGTTCAAGGTCGATGATGTGACGCGCGCCGAATTTGAGGCGGCGGGCCTTGCGCCCTTTGAAATTGAAATGAACGGCAAGACCGGGACCATGTCCTATTACAACGCGCCGGAAGATATTTTTGACGACAATGACGTGTTGAGCCGTTGGACCGAGTTGGCGCTCGCAGCGTCGGCGCGCGCGAAAAAACCAACAAAGAAGAAAGCCGCAAAGAAAGCCAAAAAGAAAAAGGCTTAGTCGAACAGCTCTTTCAAGAACACCCGCATCGCGGTCCAGGAGCGATTATCGGCGCTGGCGTTGTAAACCGTGCCGAAGCCGGGATCATTGGCGGCGGGGTTGGTGAAGGCGTGCATGGTTCCGCCATAGGCGTGAAGCTGCCAGTCCGCCTTCGCCTTGGTCATCTCTTCGCCAAAGGCGTTGACCGCGTCTGGCGTCGCCATGGGATCGTCCCAGCCATGCAAGGCCAGTACTTTCGCGTTGATCTTGTCGGCCGTGTTCCCCGGTGCGTTTAGAAGTCCATGGAAGCTCACTACGCCGGCCACATCCGCGCCGGAACGGGCGATATCGAGCGCGCACAACCCGCCAAAGCAATAGCCGGTAGCGGCTACCTTGTCGGCTTCCGCCTCGGGCAGCTCTTTCATGATATCTATATTGGCTTTGAGACGGGACTGCAGCAGCGGTCGGTTTTCGACAAAGGGCTTGATCAATCCCTGGTTTTCTTCCTTGGCTTTGCCAAGCACGCCCTTGCCGAAGAGATCGATGGCGACAGCAGTGAACCCTAACTCCGCCAGGGCATGCGCTTTGTCATTTTCAAATTGCGACCGCCCGGCCCATGCGTGACAGACAAGGACCAGTGGAGCGGGCGCGCCAACCGGGGCCGCCACAAAAGCTTCATAGTCCTTGCCGTCGATTGTGTAGTCATACGCATGGGTCGTTATGGTGGTCATTGAGCGCTCCTCCTGCGGGGAAATCGGTTTCGCAAGAAATGTTGCCACTCTTAAGCGCGCTTGTCAGCCTTAGTTTTGTGAACTGTTTTCGCATCGGCGCTTTGGGGCTGCAGCGTATTCACGCCCGGCCTGCCGCGTCCGCGGCGAAGCGTTTTGGTGATGAAAACCCGCAAGCGTTTGAGCGAGGAATCATCGGGATATTTTGATTGACCGATTTTCATGATGCTGCCTCCTAGCGACGAAGGATGATCCACAGCGCGTGGATGATGCCCGGAATGTAACCAAACAGCGTCAGCACGACATTGATCCAGAACTGAGTGGTGAAGCCGACTTCCATCGCCACGCCGACCGGCGGGAGGAGTACGGACAAGAGCACGCGCAAAAGGTCGCCGCCTGCGGTGTCATTTGTTGGGGTTGTCATGATTTAGTCCTTTCGTTTTTGAACGCTAGTCGCGAGCAAATAAATGTTGAGCCAGACGCGAAAATGCGGCGCGCGCAGAATCGGCAATCTTCGGTTGCGATTTTGGCGCCGCCTGTTCCTGCATCCGGAGGGGATTTGGACGGCGTGGTGTTCTGCACGCCATCGACAACACCTGGTTGTCGGACGAGATCACTATGAAATGCTTGGTGGTTTCTTGCGCTAACGCCATGGCTTCCTCATCCCTGCTACAACAAGCAAACAAAGGGGGAGGGCAATGGTTCCCGGCGGCGGGAAACTAGTCGATAGAGCCTATGCGGCTGATTTTCAGGGTGTTCGTCTTTCCGGGGCGTCCGAAAGGATAACCGGCGATGATGATGATCCGGTCGCCATCCTCGCCGCCATTGGCCTTGGTGAGGGCGTCCGCCTTTTCGATCATTTCATGAAAATGCGAGATGTCGCTGGTGACGACGGAACGCACGCCCCAGAACAGCGCGAGCTTGCGCGCCACATCCTCATCGGGGGTCGCGGCGATGACGGGGCAGTGGGGCCTGTCGCGGGACAGGCGCTGCGCGGTCGAGCCGGTTCTTGTATAGGCGACGGCGAATTTGCAATCGAGCACTTCTGCAATGCGCCGCGCTGAAAGCGTGATGGCGTCGGCTGTCGTATAGCCTTCCGCCTCGCGCGAGACGTTTTTGAAGCCTTCAGATTCGCCGTCGCGCTCCGTCGCTGCGATGATCCGGTCCATAATCGCCACGGCCGTAGGCGGGTGGCGCCCGACGGCGGTTTCGGCCGATAGCATCACCGCATCCGCCCCCTGGAAGACGGCGGTCGACACATCCGACGCCTCAGCCCGGGTCGGCGCGATGGATTCGACCATGGATTCCAGCATGTGCGTCGCAACGATCACGGGTTTGCCCGAATGACGGCAGGCGCGAACGATGCGGCGCTGCATAAGCGGCACGTCTTCCGGCGCACATTCGACGCCAAGATCGCCGCGGGCGACCATGATCGCGTCGGAGAGTTCGACAATCTCCTCGATATGATCGATTGCGGACGGCTTTTCGATCTTGGAGATAATGCCAGCGCGGTCGCCGATCAGTTCGCGGGCTTCGCGCACATCATCCGGCTGCTGAACGAAAGAGAGGGCGATATAGTCGACATTGATTGAAAGCGCGAAATCGAGATCTTTCCGGTCTTTCTCGGTCAAAGCGGATATTGGCAGGCGGCGCCCGGGGAGGTTGATGCCCTTGCGGTTTTTCAGCTCTCCCGGCGTATCCGCCTTGGCGATGATGTGGCGATCTGTGCGTTCGCTGATGGTGAGCTGCAACCGCCCGTCATCGAGCTTTAAAATGTCGCCGGGCTCGAGCACGTCGAGCAGTTCTTTATGGGGTATGGGAATGACGTTTTCGTCGTTCGACTCTGAAGAAAGCGTCAGCTTGTACTCCGCCCCATAGCGCAATTTGATGGAGTCGCCTGCGAAGGCGCCGGTGCGGATTTTCGGTCCCTGAAGGTCTGCAAAGACCGCCAGCGGCGTGCCGGTATCGCGCTCAATGTCGCGAATCGCCTGGGCGACGCCCGCCAGCTTTTCATGGTCCCCATGGCTCATATTGAGCCGGAAGACATCGACGCCAGCATTATAAAGCAGGCGCAGCATTGAAGGCGAGGCGCTCGCCGGTCCGATAGTCGCAACGATTTTACAAAGACGGTTCCGCATGGTTCAGACGCTACGCGGTTTCGCTGCGGCTTGGAACACCCAAAATTGACAAGCCGGCCTCAATCCTGCGCGGGCGGCGCAGCATCCTGGCCGTAGAGGGAAATCGTCGAAATCGACATTTTCGCGGAGCCTTCAACCGGGCGGCGGCTATAGGCGACATAGATCAGGGTCTTGTTGTCGGCGTCATAAATCCGTCTGACCGCCATCGACTTGAAAACCAGGCTGATGCGCTGGGAGAATACCTCCTCGCCATCCTTGCCAAGGTCGATGTCGCCGATCTGAATCAGGCCGGTCTGACGGCAGGCGATAGACGCGTTGGAGGGGTCTTCGAACCAGTTGCCTTTGGCGACCCGGTCCCAAAATCCGCGGTCAAAATGTGAGAGATGGCAGGTGACGCCGGCAACCTTCGGGTCCGCAAGCGCCTGCACCTTGATCTCGTTGCCGACGAAATCGTTCTTGAATTCGCCCACCTCATTTTCATTCCGCCCGCAAGCGGCGAGGGCGACGAGCCCGATCAGCGCCAAGGGCGCGCGCATGCTCATCGGGTGCAAAGCCCTGCTTTGGCCGCGTCATATTCCCGGGCCATCCGGTCCACAAGGGCGGCCGTGGTCGTGACTTCCTTGACCGCGCCGATGCCCTGGCCGCAGCCCCAAATGTCCTTCCAGAGCTTCTTGGCGTTGTCGCCTCCGGATTTGAAATCCATTTTTGATGGATCGCTTTCGGGCAGATTGTCGGGGTCCATGCCAGAATTGCGGATCGAGGGTTTGAGATAGTTGCCGTGCACGCCGGAAAAATAATTCGTATAGACAATATCATCCGCGTAAGCATCGACGATGCCTTGTTTGTAGGCGTCATCGGCGTTCGCTTCTTCGGTTGCGATGAAGGCTGAGCCCACATATCCGAAATCCGCGCCCATCGCTTCCGCCGCCAACACAGATTCTCCGCGCGCGATTGAGCCGGACAGGGCGAGCGGCCCATCGAACCATTCGCGAATTTCCTGCACCAAGGCGAACGGGGACTGCATGCCCGCATGTCCGCCGGCGCCGGCGGCGACGCAGATCAATCCGTCCGCGCCTTTCTCAATCGCCTTTTTCGCGAATTTATTGTTGATGACGTCATGTAGCACGATGCCGCCATAAGAATGGATCGCCTCATAGACTTCTTCGCGCGCGCCCAGTGACGTGATGACGATAGGAACTTCATGTTTCACGCATGCTTCAACATCATGCATCAGCCGTTCATTTGTGCGGTGCACGATCTGATTGACGGCAAAGGGCGCGGTCGGAAGATTGGGTTGCTCGTCCTCATGCCGGGCAAGTGCATCCTTGATTTCCACCAGCCATTTATCGAGCAATTCGGCAGGCCGGGCATTAAGCGCGGGAAACGATCCGATCACGCCGGCCTGGCATTGCGCGATAACGAGCTTCGGCGTTGAAACGATGAACATCGGCGCGCCGATGACCGGCAGGCGCATTTTCGATTTGAGATCGGCGATAGACGGCATGAAAGTCTCCTTGAGCGTTGCAATAGCTAAAGGAAAGCGGGCGCATTCCGCAACCGGCAAACACAGGAGATATGCCGAAAACGGGCTCCCAAGCGAGGCCGCATATGGATTGCCTTGCCGGATGTTCGCGTCATAATCGCCAAAAACAAGGAAAAGATAGGGACCCGAATGATCCAGCGCGAAATTCTCAATCCGCCCCTTGTCGCCGATTTGATCCGGGAGCAGGCGCGCCGGCAGCCCGACGCGACGGGGCTGATTTTTGAAGGTCGCCGCATCAGCTATGGCGAGATGGATGCGCGGTCCAATCGCGCCGCGCAAGGATTGCTCGCCCTTGGCGTCAAGCGCGGCGACCGTATCGCATGGCTCGCGCGCAATGTTGCAACATTTTGGGATACGCTTTTTGGCGCCATGAAAATCGGCGCTGTCATGACGCCGATCAACTGGCGTCTGGCGCCGGCGGAAGTGCTGCAAATTATCGATGACGCCAATCCGGTGCAGCTCGTCGGGGAAACGGTTTTCCTGGATGCGCTGACGCAAGCCGGCGGCGCCGACGTGAAAACCATGACGCTAGAGACCGGCGCGGCGAACTGCTTTGACGCGCATATAGATGCGCAGGAAGCAATAGACCCGAATATTGCTTTAACGTCTGATGATGTTGTGGTGCAGCTCTACACCAGCGGCACGACAGGTTTGCCAAAAGGCGTGATCTTGCCGAACCGTTGTTATTTCGAGGTTGGCGCGTCTGGGGAGACGGCGGGCGTCGTCATTCCGCAGACGGAGGATGAAGTCGTCCTCCACGCTTTGCCGCATTTTCATGTGGCGGGCGTCAATTTTGGCCTGATGGGAATAGCCCGCTCTATGCCGATCATACAGCATCGCCAGTTTGATCCCGCGGCGATAGTAAAAGAGGCGCAGGGCGGCGCGCCGCTTAACGCGTTCCTGGTGCCGGCGATGATCATGATGATTTTGGAAGCCGCGAAAGCGGCGGGTGCGCCGCTGCACAATTTCGCAGGCGTCAGTTATGGCGCTGCGCCGATGCCGGAACCGCTCCTGGATGCGGCCATGGCCGCCATGCCGAATGCTGTGTTTACCCAGTTTTACGGCATGACCGAGACGACGGGCGGTGTCACCGTGCTTGCCCATGATGACCACGCGAAAGGTGAAAAACAGCGCGTTTCTGCCGGTCAGGCTTTGCCGGATTGCGACGTCAGGATTTGCGATCCATCCACCGGCGCGCCGATGCCGCAAGGCGAAACCGGTGAGATTGTCGCGCGATCGCGATTTGTCATGCAGGGCTATTGGAACAAGCCCGATGCGACGGGAGATGCGATACGCGATGGTTGGTACTGGTCCGGCGACGCTGGTTATATGGATGAGAACGGTTACATCTATGTTGTCGACCGCATCAAGGACATGATCATTTCCGGCGGCGAAAATGTCTATCCGGCGGAAATTGAAAATGTGCTGGCGAAATGTCCGGGCATCGCCGAAGTCGCCGTCATCGGCGCGCCTGATGAAAAATGGGGCGAGGTTGTGAAAGTCGTCGCGGTGAAGCGCGCAGGCGCCGAGCTCGATGCGGATGCAGTCAAGAAATTTCTAAAAGGCAAGATCGCTGAGTTCAAAATGCCGAAATATGTGGAGTTCATGGAGGCCTTGCCGCGCAATCCCTCCGGCAAAATATTGAAGACCACGCTGCGGGCGAGTGCTTAGGGATGAAACTCTATCATTGTCAGGGTGCTCGGTCTTTACGCTGCGTTTGGGCGCTGGAGGAATTGGGGCTCGACTATGAGTTGGTGACGCTGCAGTTCCCGCCGCGCGTATTCGACAAATCCTATAAGGACGTCAATCCGCTGGGCACTGTGCCGTGCCTCATTGATGGCGACGTGATGATGACGGAAAGCGCCGGTATTTGCGAATATCTCGGCGTCAAATATGGGCCGACGCCGCTCGCCGTGACGCCGGATGAGCCGGATTATGGCGTCTATTTGAACTGGCTGCACCGGTCCGATGCGACGCTTACCTTTCCACAGACGCTAGTCTTTCGCTATTCGGCGCTTGAGCCTGAAGGACGCCGTCTGCCGCAAGTGGTCGAAGATTATCGCAAATGGTTTCTTGGCCGCTGGCGTTCGGTGGGCGCGGCGCTTGCGGATCGGGACTATCTTTGCGCGGATCGCTTCACCATGGCGGATATCTGTGTCGGCTATGCACTCTATTTCGCCAATACGCTTGGCATTGATGAAGCCATGACGCCGAATGTGGAACAATGGTGGGGGAGTTTGTCTGGGCGCGAGGCTTTCAAGCGGGCCTGTGTTTCCTAATTCAGCCTTTCGGCCACAGCACCATCTGCGTGCAACGGAAATGGGCGATGATTTTTCCAGTCTCACGATGTTTGACGGTCGCATCCCAGAGCTGCGTGGTGCGCCCGAGATGTTTGGCCTCCGCGCGGCAGGTGACGACGCCGTCGCGTGCCGTGCCTGTAAAATTTGATTTGAGTTCCACCGTCGTGAAGCCGCTTGCCCCTTCGGGCAGGGCGCGCACGCAGCCATAGCCGCAGGCGGTGTCCGCGAGGGTGACGACCGAGCCCGCATGAAGAAATCCATTGGGCGCCATCAGCGCTTTGCGGATAGCAAGCTCCGCCTCGACCCAGCCATCTCCAGCGGCGGTGAAGGCGATCCCCAACAGGCCGGGCAGATAGCCTTCGCCGGCGATATTCATAGTCTCGGATGGGTCAGTCATCGACGACTCCTAGATGATGCATGAGCCTTATTCAGATAGCTTCCCCGCGCAATGACCGGGCGCAGCGTTAACTGCTAAAAGTCCTCCCCATGCCATTGGAAGTGTTTGACCTTGACGCCCGCGCCGGGCGACAATCCCGGCAAAATAACAGCATCAGGGAAGACCAAGGACGCAATGCCGGTTTTTGAAAGCGAAATCGACCGCGCGAGCGACGCCTTTGCAAAGAACCGCGGCGATCATCTGAAATTGATCGAAGAGTTCCGTGCGCTTGAGCGAAAAATAACCGAAACATCCGCTCGCGCGAAACCGAAATTCGAAAAGCGCGGGCAATTGCTGCCACGCGAACGACTGGCGCTCGTGCTTGATCGCGGCGCGCCCTTTGTCGAGCTGTCTACGTTGTGCGGTTACATGATGCATGACGATGATGGCGATCGAAACATATCGGGCGGCGGCGGCATCGCCGGCATCGGTTTAGTGTCCGGCGTGCGTTGTGTCGTCTCCGCGTCGGATAGCGGCATCAAGGGGGGCTCGGCGACGCCAATGGGCGTGCACAAGGCGTTGCGCGCGCAGGAGCTGGCGCTGCAGAACAAGCTTCCCTTCGTTCAACTGATTGAAAGCGCCGGCGCCAATTTGATGCGACAGGCGGAGATGTTTGTGCCGGGCGGGCGCACCTTCGCCAATCTCGCGCGGCTCTCCGCCGCCGGCTGTCCGGTCGTGTCGGTTGTGCATGGTTCATCGACTGCAGGCGGCGCCTATCAGACCGGGCTTTCCGATTATGTTGTCGCAGTGCGCGGCAAATCGAAAGTGTTCCTGGCAGGGCCGCCGCTCCTGAAAGCCGCAACGGGCGAAATCGCCACCGACGAAGATCTCGGCGGGGCGGAGATGCACTATCACGTCTCCGGCACGGCGGAATACATGGCGGAAAATGACGGCGACGGCCTTCGCATAGCACGGGATATCATGTCGAAGCTCGGTTGGAACAAGGCGCAGGAGCGCCGGTCCTTTGATGAACCGCTATATAGCGCGGAGGAATTGCTCGGCATCGTTCCCGTCGACTATCGCCAGCCTTACGATTCCCGCGAGGTGATTGCGCGGCTTGTTGACGGCTCCGACATGCTTGGGTTCAAGGATGGCTATGGTCCTGCGACGGTCTGCATCCATGCGGCGATTGCGGGCCATCAGGTCGGGGTCATATCGAACAACGGGCCGATCGACGCCGACGGCGCCGCGAAGGTCGCGCAGTTCATCCAGTTGATGGAGCAAGCGGGGAACCCTGTCGTCTTCCTGCAGAACACCACTGGCTATCTTGTCGGCACGGACGCGGAACAGCGCGGCATCGTCAAGCACGGAAGCAAGATGATCCAGGCCGTAACCAATATGCGCGTACCGAAACTGACGCTGCATATCGGCGCGTCGTTCGGCGCCGGCAATTACGGCATGTGCGGTCGCGCATTCGATCCGCGCTTCATCTTCGCCTGGCCGAACAACCGCATCGCGGTCATGGGCGGCGAACAAGCGGCGAAGACCATGCGCATCGTCGCCGAAGATGGCGCGCGCCGGAAAGGCGAGGAGCCGAACACGGCTTTTCTCGACGCCATGGCGAAACAGATTGTCGAGACTTACGATGCGGAATCGCAGGCGCTGTTCGCCACTGCGCGGCTCTGGGATGACGGGCTTATCGACCCGCGCGACAGCCGCAAGATTTTGGCGTTTTGCCTTGATACGGTCGCGGAAGCCGCGCGGCGTGAACTACGACCGAATGTTTTCGGCGTAGCGAGGATGTAGGAGAGGCTGATGAAACTCACCACCGAACATGAACAGATCCGCAAGACGCTGAAGAGTTTCATTGATGCGGAAATCAATCCCTATGTGGATGAATGGGAAGAAGCGGGCATGTTCCCGGCCCATCAGGTTTATAAGGGCCTGGGTGATCTCGGCCTGCTCGGCGTCACCAAGCCTGAAGACTATGGCGGCATGGGGCTCGACTGGTCTTATGGCGCGGTCGTTGCGGAAACGCTGGGTCATATCAATTGCGGCGGCATTCCCATGGCGATCGGCGTTCAAACCGACATGGCGACGCCGGCGCTGGCGAAATTCGGGACTGATACAGCGAAGGAAGATTTCCTGCGTCCGTCAATCTCCGGCGATTATGTCGCTTGTCTTGGCGTGTCGGAAGTCGGCGCCGGATCAGATGTTGCTTCGATCAAGACGACAGCGACGAAAGACGGCGACGACTACATCGTCAATGGCGGCAAGATGTGGACTACCAGCGGCACGCAGGCGGACTGGATGTGCCTGCTCGCCAATACCGGCGAAGGCGCGCGTCATGAAAACAAGACCCTGATGTGTCTGCCGCTGAAAGACGACAAAGGAAAACATCGGAAAGGCGTCACCGTCGCCCGCAAGCTCGACAAACTCGGTATGCGGAGTTCTGATACGGCGGAGTTCTATTTCGAGGATGTCCGCGTGCCGCAGCGTTACCGTATTGGCGAAGAGGGCGCGGGCTTCATGTATCAGATGCTTCAATTCCAGGAGGAGCGTTTGTGGGCGGCGTTGTCGAGCCTGGTTAGCATGGACAACACGATAGACGCCACCATTGACTATACCCGCCAACGCAAGGCGTTCGGAAAGCCCATCCTCGATAACCAGGTGGTGCATTTCCGCCTCGCCGAACTGAAAACAGAAGTTCAGGCGTTGCGCTCGCTCACCTGGGACGCGGTCGATAAAATGATGCGCGGCGAAGACGCGACCATGTTCGCCTCCATGGCCAAGTTGAAGGTCGGACGCCTGGCGCGCGAAGTGAATGATTCGTGCCTGCAATATTGGGGCGGCATGGGCTACATGGAGGAAACGCTGGTGTCGCGGTCTTATCGCGATGGCCGGTTGGGCTCTATTGGCGGCGGCGCGGATGAAGTTATGTTGTCGATCATTTGTAAATATATGGGTACCTTGCCGGGGAAATTGAACAAGGCATGAGCCATGACTGACTTGCCGGATTATGATGACATCATTCTCGCGCAGCGCCAGTCGGCGCTGTTTGTAACGCTTAATCGTCCAAAGGCGAAAAACGCCATCAACAGCGCCATTTTGCGCGGTTTGTCGTCTTTGTGTGACTGGCTTGCGGAAAATCGCGACATACGCGTCGTTATTCTTCGCGGGGCGGGCGGCGCCTTTTGCGGCGGCGGCGACATCAAAGAGTTTGCATCATTGGTGATGGCGCCGCCTCCTGCGGAAGGCGACGCGGATCCGGTGGCGGCATCGAACCGCATTTTTGGGGACGTCCTGTTGAGGCTCGATGCGATCCCGCAGGTGCTGGTGTCGGTTGTTGAAGGGCCCGCCTTCGGCGGCGCCAACGGACTACTTGCGGTTTCTGATGTGGCGATCGCCGAGTCACATGCGCGCTTTTCGCTTTCAGAAACCGCGCTTGGGGTGCCGCCAGCGCAGATCGGGCCCTTTGTCGTGCGGCGATTAGGGCTATCCAATGCACGGCGGCTTGCTTTGACGGCGGCGCATTTCGGGGCGCATGAGGCGCTGCGCATAGGTCTAATTGACAGGGTCGCAGACGGCGCCGGGGAATAGACGGCGCGCTCGCGGAAGTGCTCGCCGCCATTGGCCGCTGCGAACCCGAGGCGAATGCAGCGACCAAATCGATTTTCAACCGCGCCGTTGCTTCCATCGATCCTTTGCAACTAGATCAGGCTGCGGAGGATTTCGCCAAATGCCTGCGCGGCGAGGGGCGCAAGGGCGCCATGGCGTTCGCAGCGAAAGAGGCGGCGCCATGGGTCGAAACCTATTCCGCACCGAAAGAGATATGACGCAGATCAACAAACTCCTGATCGCCAATCGCGGCGAAATCGCCTGCCGCATCATGCGGACTGCGCGCGCGCGCGGGATAAAACCGTCGCTGTGTTTTCCGACGCGGATGCGGATGCGTTGCACGCGCGCATGGCCGATGAGGCCGTGCATATCGGCGGATCGGAGCCGTCGCAAAGCTATCTGAATGTCGTCGCCCTTATCGAAGCCGCAAGGGCGACCGGCGCCGATGCTGTGCATCCCGGTTATGGTTTCCTGTCTGAGCGCGCCGAATTTGCGCAAGCTTGCGTAGACGCCGGATTGATATTCGTCGGCCCGCCGGCGGCGGCTATCGCCGCCATGGGTGACAAGGCGGAATCGAAACGCCGAATGATTGAGGCGGGCGTGCCTTGCGTGCCGGGCTATCAGGGCGCCGACCAGTCCGATGCAACGCTAATCAAAGAAGCCGACAAGATCGGCTTTCCGGTGATGGTGAAAGCTTCGGCTGGCGGCGGCGGTCGCGGCATGCGCATTGTGCAGGACAAAGCTGACTTGCAGGATGCGATTACCGGCGCGCGCAAGGAGGCGAAAAGCGCTTTCGGCGACGACCGGCTCATCATAGAGCGTGCGGTGAGCGCTGCGCGTCATGTCGAAATTCAGGTTTTTGCTGATGGGCAGGGACATTGCATTCATTTGGGTGAGCGCGATTGTTCCCTGCAACGGCGCAATCAGAAAGTCATCGAAGAGGCGCCATCACCGGTTATAGATGCTGACAAACGCGCGGAGATGGGGGCGGCGGCCGTGAAAGCAGCGCAAGCCGTTGGCTATGTCGGCGCCGGCACGGTGGAATTTCTTTTCGATCCGGCGCGTGATGAATTCTATTTCCTGGAAATGAACACGCGGCTTCAGGTCGAGCATCCGGTTACGGAAATGGTGACGGGGCTGGATCTTGTCGATCTTCAGCTTGACGTTGCGCAGGGAAAACGCCTCTGGCTTGAGCAGGATGATGTTGAAGTTGAAGGCTGGGCGATGGAGGCGCGACTATACGCCGAAGACCCTAGCCATGGATTCATGCCGCATGCAGGTCGGGTCGGGTTGCTTGCATTGCCGGAAATTGAGGATGTGCGCACCGATACAGGTGTGGAAGAGGGCGATGTCGTTACCGCCTTTTATGACCCGATGATCGCAAAAGTGATCGCATATGGCGCAACGCGGGACGAAGCGCGATTGAAGCTCGCCATGGCGCTACGGCAAACGGTGTTGCTCGGATTCGCTCATAACCGGGACTTCCTTATATCGCTGCTCGAAGATGAGACCTTTGCGAAGGGCCAAGCCGACACCGGTTATATTGAGCGCAATTTGGAGCGGCTGGCAAAGCGCGAGGCCCCGGGCGGCGCAGCGGCGCTGGCCCTGGCTGGCGCGGCGTTCACTGACCCGCCCTTTGGCGACATGCTCACCGGCTGGCATTCAAGGGGCGAGGCGGGCTTTCCGCTTCATCTCGTCGCCAGCGGCGGCGAAATACGCAAAGCGGAGGTCTTTCTTGACGGGACGAAGGTCAAAGCTGCGCAAGGCGGCGAAGGCGCGGTGATTGAAGTCCTGACGAAGACACAAGATACGATCCGCTACCGTCACGAAAGCCGAATTGGCGTTGCGCGCTATTGGCGCGACGGAGACGCCATAGAACTCGATGCGGGCGGCGTATGGGAACGCTATACGGACCTCACTTTAGCGCCTGCAAGTGACGCCGCGGGCGGCGCCGATGTGGTGAAGGCGCCAATGGCGGGGCTTGTCACCGGCGTTCGCGTTGCGTCCGGCGACCGTGTTTCAAAGGGCGCTGTCGTTGCGACCATCGAAGGGATGAAAATGGAGCATCAGTTGAAAGCGCCGCGCGATGGAATTATCGCCGAGGTGTTGGCGAAGGAAGGCGATCAAATCGCCATTCGCGCAAAGCTGGTGGCGTTCGAAAGCGAGGCGTAAATGGCGGACAAGGCGATCATCACTTGCGCGCTGACCGGCGTGCTCACCAATCCCGAGCAGCATCCCGTTCCCGTGACGCCGGAGCAGATGGGACAGGAAGCCAAAAGAGCGTATGACGCCGGCGCGACGATCATGCATGTGCATTACCGTCGTCAGGAAGCCGGGCAAGGCCATCTACCGACTTGGGACCCGGCGATCTGCAATGAAATCAACGATGCGATCCGCGCATCCTGCCCCGGCGTCATCATCAATATGACGACTGGCGTTGTCGGTTCGGAATACGGATATGTTCTGGACTATCTGCGCGCCTGCAAACCGGAAATGGCGGCCTGCAATGCCGGCACGCTTAATTATCTGAAGACGCGCCGGGATGGTTCCTGGGCCTGGCCGCCCATGGTGTTCGACAATCCCGCATCAAAAGTGAAAGACTTCATTGATGTGATGAACGAGGTGGGGATCATTCCTGAATTTGAATGTTTCGATATCGGCATCGTGCGTTCGGTCGGTCTTTACATGGAAAATCGCATGACCGACCATGCTGACTATAATTTCGTTATGGGCGTTGCGAGCGGCATGCCGGCGGATCCGGATCTGTTGCCTTTCCTGATCAAATACAAAAAGCAAGGCATGCCATGGCAGGCGACGGTGATCGGCCGCGAAGATGTGTGGGCCGTGCATCAGCGCGCGGCAGAGCTGGGCGGCAATTTGCGCACCGGGCTTGAAGATTGCTTCTACTTGCCCAGCGGCGAAAAGGCGTCATCAAATGGCCCGATGATCGAAGCATTGGCCGCCTGCGCGCGCAATGCTGGCCGCGAGGTGACAAACGCGGCTGAAACGCGCGCGAAGCTGGGGCTTGCCTGACGCCCGACCGGGGAGAGAACCATGAGCTTGAATATCTATCTGACCTTCGACGGAAATTGCGAAGAGGCGTTTGATTTTTATAAATCCGTCTTTGGCGGCGACTACATCATCAAGCAACGATTTGCCGACGGACCGCCTGACATGGCGGGTGTCGCCAAAGACGAGTTGAACCGCATCATGCATGTGTCGCTGCCTGTCGATGGCGGCGTGCTGCAAGGGTCGGACACTGCGCAAGGCCATGCGGAATCTTTTGTGCGCGGTACAAACTTCTCAATAAACTATTCGCCGCCTTCACGCGCTGAGGCGGATGCGGTCTACGCCAAGTTAAAATCAGGCGGAGTGGAAACCATGCCGATGCAGGAGACCTTTTGGGGCTCCTATTTCGGCATGTGCACGGACAAATTCGGCGTCCAGTGGATGGTCAATCACGGCCTGTAAAAGAGCTTGGCCGGATTATTCCGCTGCGGCGAGACCGGCGTCTTCCGCTGCGAGGAATTTTTCGACTTCAAGCGCCGCCATGCAGCCCATGCCGGCGGCGGTCACCGCCTGGCGATAGATGTCGTCAGTAACATCGCCCGCAGCGTAGACGCCGGGAATTTCGGTCGCGGTCGAGTCCGGTTTGGTGATCAAATAACCATGATCCTTCATCGCCAGCTTGCCCTCGAACAGTTCGGTCGACGGCTTGTGTCCGATCGCAATGAAGACGCCATCTGCGCTGATTTCTTTCGTCTCGCCCGTCTGCGCATGTTTCAGACGCGCGCCAGTGACGCCCAGCGGGTTTTCATCGCCGAGAATTTCATCAAGCGCGTGATCCCAGACAATCTCAACATTTTCCTTGTTGAACAAACGCGTCTGCAGGATTTTCTCCGCGCGCAACTCATTGCGCCGATGCACAAGCGTCACTTTTTTGGCGAGGCCGGAGAGATACAGCGCTTCTTCAACAGCGGTATTGCCGCCGCCAACGACGATCACATCCTTGCCGCGATAGAAAAATCCGTCGCAGGTGGCGCAGGCGGAAACGCCGAAGCCCTGGAATTTTTGTTCGGACGGCAAGCCGAGCCATTTCGCTTGCGCGCCCGTGGCGATGATCAATGTTTCGGCGACATAGGTTTCGCCGCCATCGCCCTTCAGGGTGAAGGGGCGCTTGGAAATGTCGACATCGGTGATGAGGTCCTGCGCGAATTCCGTCCCCACATGTTCGGCCTGTTTTTGCATCTGCTCCATCAGCCATGGACCCTGAATGACGTCTGCAAAACCGGGATAGTTCTCCACATCAGTGGTGATGGTCATCTGGCCGCCAGGCTGCATGCCATGCACCAGGAGGGGTTTCAGCCCTGCGCGGGCGGCATAGATCGCGGCGGTGAGTCCGGCAGGGCCGGAGCCCAGAATCAACAAACGGGTCTTTTTCACGGGGATCCTCAAATGCAATCAGGCCCTAAAAGATAGGCCCGCCAATTCAGCGGACAAGCCGCGCTCGCACAGGCGTTACCAAAGGCTCGGCATGAGGGAAAGGGCGGCTTTTCCCCGCAGCTTCACGGGCCTATTGCGGCGGCATCGGATAAATGGTAACAAATGTTACTAATTTTGGCGACGCGAGATCGCCTGAAGGAGACGCTATGGCGAGAAAATGGATCACCCCAAGCCGGGTCGAGGGCGAGAGCTCAAGGCAAGCCCATGCGGACATGCCGGCGGGAACCTATGAGCGGGAGATTTCCAAAGAAGGGTTTTTCGGCCCCGCCGCCTTTATGCATCACAAGCGCCCGCCAACAGGATGGGTGAATTTCGAAGGCCCGTTGCGCCCGCGCGCTTTTGACCTTGCAGCGATGAAAGGCGCCAGTGCGTCGCCCTGGAGCGCGCCGCGCATTTTGCACAACAGCGCGACGGAATTGCGATTCTGGAAACTGGATCAGGCGATGCCGGCGCTGGCGCGCAATGGCGACGGCGATCAGCTGCTGTTCGTGCATGAAGGGCAGGGCGATCTGTTCTGCGATTACGGGCAACTCGCTTTCGAGCCCGGCGACTATCTCATGCTGCCGCGCGGAACCATGTGGCGGCTGGCGCCGTCGTCGCCTGCATCGATCCTGATGATCGAAGCGACAAACAACCATTATACCCTGCCGGACAAGGGACTGCTCGGACCTCATGCGATTTTCGATCCGGCGATGCTGGAGACGCCGAAGATCAATGACGCGTTCAAGGCCCATCAGGGCGATGATGGCGAAACGCGGGTGGAAATCAAAAAACGCGGCGAAGTCTCCGTTGCGACTTATCCCTATAACCCGCTGGACGTTGTTGGCTGGCATGGCGAACTGTCGCCAGTGCGGCTCAATGTGCGAGACATCCGCCCGATCATGTCGCATCGTTATCATGTGCCGCCTTCAGCGCACACGACGTTCCTGTCGGACAGGTTTGTGGTCTGCACATTTGCGCCGCGCCCGTTCGAGACCGATCCCGGCGCGCTCAAAGTCCCGTTCTTCCACAATAATGACGACTATGATGAAGTGCTGTTTTATCATGCGGGAGATTTCTTCAGCCGTGATAATATCGATGCGGGGATGATGACGTTTCATCCCTCGGGCTTCACCCATGGGCCGCATCCAAAGGCGCTCAAGAATATGCTGACGCAGAAAAAAACGGCGACCGATGAATATGCGGTGATGATAGACACCCGCGATCCGCTGGACATTGGCGAAAGCGCAGGCGCGGTTGAAAACCCGGATTATGTGAATAGCTGGCGGACACAGGACTGAAATGACGCGAACACAACACCCGGATCCGGACTCGCTTTGCTGTGAATCCATGCAGGCGGCGCTGGAGATGAACTGTTCGGAACATAATGATCCGTTTGAGTGCCCGGACAGCCTCATCGCCTATAATGAAGGCTTCAATCAATATGCGCTGATTGTTCATGATGGTGGAACGAGCGTTGTCTTGATCCGCTATTGCCCATGGTGCGGCGCGGCGCTTGGCGCGGCATCCGATGAAGAGGAAGAAGCATGAAACTTGCATCCTTAAAAGGCGGCCGCGACGGGCGGCTTGTCATCGTGTCGAATGATTTGACACGCTACACCGACGCTGCGCGCATTGCGCCCACCCTGCAGGCGGCGCTGGACGACTGGGCGAGTTACGAGCCGGGATTGCGTGAACTGGCGCAAGGCCTTGAGACAGGGTCGGTTCCCGTCGAAAGGTTTCATGAACGCGAATGTGCGTCGCCCTTGCCGCGCGCCTATCAATGGGCTGATGGGTCGGCTTACATCAATCACGTTGAACTTGTCCGTAAAGCGCGCGGCGCGGAAGTGCCTGCGAGTTTTTACGAGGATCCGCTGATGTATCAGGGCGGATCGGACTCCTTTCTCGGGCCGCGTGATGACATTTTGATGCCGCAGGATGAAGGCTGGGGCATCGACATGGAGGCGGAGATTGCTGTCATCACCGGTGACGTGCCCATGGGCGTCTCGGCGGACGAGGCGAAGGACCATATCCGTCTTATCATGCTTGTGAATGATGTTTCCCTGCGCGGCTTGATACCAGGGGAACTCGCAAAAGGGTTCGGGTTTTTCCAGTCGAAGCCATCTTCCGCGTTCAGCCCGGTCGCGGTAACGCCCGATGCGCTGGGCGATGCGTGGGACGGCGCCGCGCTGCATCTGCCATTGCTGGTGCGCTATAATGGCGAACCGTTCGGGCAGGCCAATGCGGGCAAGGATTTGACCTTCAACTTCGCGCAATTGATTGCCCATGCCGCGAAATCCAGGCCATTGGGCGCCGGCACGGTGATCGGCTCGGGCACGGTCTCGAACAAGCTCGATGGCGGCCCCGGCAAACCCATCGCCGAGGGCGGCGACGGCTATTCCTGCATCGCCGAAATCCGCATGATCGAGACAATCTATGAGGGCAAGCCGAAAACCCCCTTCATGAAATTTGGCGATCAAGTTGAGATCAAGATGAAGGACAAGGCCAATCACTCGATTTTCGGATCGATTTCCCAAAGAGTGGCGAAATACGAGCGGAAATAGTAAGGCTGGGCGCGCAGCTAGAAGAGTGTGTGCTTTGAAACGGTTTTCCGCGTTGTCTATCGGTTTGTTGGCGGCGTCTTGTCTGACGCCTGTATTTGCAGAAGACGCGATTGTCGTCACCGCCGCGCGGCGCGCGCAGGCTTTGTCCGAGGTGCCACAAAGCATCACGGCGATCTCGCAGGATGAACTCCAGCTTATAGACGCCGACCATATCGCTGAAGCGCTGGCGCGCGCGCCGGGGGTGTCCTTGCATCGTGGTTCAGGCGCGGAGCATTTGACGGCGATCCGCTCGCCGGTTCTGTCAGGCGGGGCGGGCGCGGGGTCGTTTCTCTATCTCGAAAACGGCGTGCCGATCCGCTCTGCGGGCTTCGCGAATATCAACGGATTGTTCGACGCGCATTTTGAAATCGCCGAACGCATCGAAATTGTCCGCGGTCCTTCCGGCGCGTTGTATGGCGCGAATGCGATCCATGGCGTCGTCAATGTGTTGACGCCGTCGCCATCCAAAGAGCCGTCGGTTTTTGCGGAAGCCTTTGGCGACACGCAGGAGCGGTTCAAATTTAAAGGCAGCGTTTCGGATACAAATGGCGCCCATGGGTTCTACGCCGCCGCCTCAATGACGACGGAAGAGGGCTACCGCGTTGATGCGGGGCTTGATCAACAAAAATTCACCCTGCGTCACCTTTATGATGATGGCGGCGTCAGCGTCGATACGATTTTTTCTTTCGACAATCTTGAGCAGGAAACCGCAGGATTCATTTTCGGCGCCGCGACGCTGAAGGATCGCGACTTGCGCCGCACCAATGATTTTCCGCAAGCATATCGCGACGCCAAGGCGGCGCGGCTGCAATCAACGATCGAGTTTGATGCAGGCGAACATACACGCATTCAGATTACCCCGTATGGCCGCTGGAACGAGATGGCGTTTCCGCAGCATTTCCTCCCGTCCAACGCCCTTGAGGAGAATGGACATTGGAGCGTCGGCGTGCAGAGCGCGGTCTTTCACGATGCGGGCGCGCTGTCGCTGACCGCCGGCATCGACGCGGAATATACGGACGGCTATCTGTATGAATTTCAGTCCGCCCCGCGGATATTCTCATACACCCAGGGTTTGCATTACGACTATGACGTCAAGGCCGTGAATGCGTCGGGTTTTGTTCAGGCTGACTATGCGCTTGGGCCGCGCACGACCGCGACAGCGGCGGTGCGCATCGACGGTACGATTTACGACTATGACAATCTGACCGACAGCGGGATAGAGGGTCGCTTTTTGCGATTGCCGAACCAGACGGACAAATTCGTCACGGCGAGTCCGAAATTTTCACTGCGCCATGAACTCAGTGACGATGCGACGGTCTATGCAAGTTATGCGCGCGGCGCGCGTCCGCCGCAGACAACGGATTTATACCGGTTGCAAATTAATCAGACCGGAGATCAGGCGCGACCGGAAACAATTGATGCGGTGGAGCTTGGTCTGCGCGCGGCGCTTGGCGAACGGATCAATATCGAACTCGCCGGCTTCTTCATGGACAAGAATAATTTCTTCTTCCGCGACGCTGACGGCTTCAATGTCGCAGACGGCAAGACGCGACATGTGGGCGTTGAGGCGGATGTAAGCATTGCGTTGCATGAAACGCTGACGCTGCACAGCGCCGCGACTTACGCGCGGCACACTTATCGCTTCGACCGAAATCCGCTGGATACGCCGGACGTCGTCAATGAAGACATCTCCTTTGGCGACGATGTGGATACGGCGCCGCGGGTCATCGCCAATACGCGGCTTAGCTGGCGGCCAATTGATCGTCTTCGCGCGGAAGCGGAATGGGTGTCGATGGGGTCGTATTTCACGGATGCAGCCAATGAGCATGATTATGGCGGACATAATTTGTTGCATCTGCGGGCGGAGGCGGGGCTGACGGAGTCGCTGGCGGCGTTCATTTCAGTGCGGAACGTCACCAATGCGCTTTATGCCGAGCGCGCGGATTACGCCTTCGGTGAAGACCGGTACTTCCCCGGTGAAACGCGAACATTCGGTTTTGGGTTGCGGTACCGCAACTAGACCAAAGCGCCGCCGGGGGCGCCGCTGAGGCTTTTCTCCCTACACCGAACCGTCTACCTTCTGAAAAAAGGGAGGCGGCATGGCGAGCATTCAGGCGGTTTTGTTCAACTGGGTTATGAGGGCGACCTTCCGGTCAAAGCCGATCCATCTCGCCGACGAAAAAGTTCTGCGCGAAAACACCGATGCTCTCGCGCCGAAGCACCCGCCCGAGGGCGTTTCACGAGAAGTCATAGCAACACCGGTGAAAGGCGAGTGGCACCGCGCCGGCGACGCCGAACCCGGCCGCACTCTGCTCTATCTTCATGGCGGCGGGTATGTGTTCGGATCGCCGAAATCCCATAGCGCATTCACCTATGCGCTGGCGAAGTCGGCGCAGGCGGAGGTCTTTTCCCTCGAATATCGCATGGCGCCGGAGCATCGCTTTCCCGCAGCAGTGGATGACGCCGTTGCGGCTTATGAATGGCTACTGGCGCAGGGGCGCGATCCTGAAAAGCTGGTGGTCGGCGGAGATTCAGCGGGCGGCGGCCTGACGCTGGCCCTGCTTTTGTCGATCAAGGCGCGCGGACTGCCAATGCCGGCGGGCGCATTATTGCTTTCGCCCTGGACGGATCTGGCGACAACAGGCGCTTCGCTCGATTCCAACGAGAAATCCGATGCGATGTTCAAAAAGGTTCATATCGTTGAAGGGGCGAAACGGTATCTTGGCGATGCTGATCCAAAAGCGCCTTTGGCTTCGCCCCTCTATGGAGATTTGGCGGGCTTGCCGCCCATGCTGATTTTTGCGAGCGAAAGCGAAGTCCTGCGCGACGACTCAACCCGGCTGAAGGAAAAGCTTGATGCCGCCGGGGTGCAGGCGAGATTAATTCTGGAAAAAGGATTGATCCATGTCTGGCCGATTTTCCCCGGGCGCTTCCCGGAGGCGATGAAGGCGATCCGCGAAGCGGCGACATTTATTCGTATGCAGACAAAAAGGGGGGCCGGCTGATGCGCGCGCAAATGGCGAAGCTCGTTCTTGCAGTTGTTCTCGACCTCGTTGATTTTACGATCGGCCGTATTCCGGGATTTGAAATTGTCGTGGACGCGGCGCTAGGGGTCGCCGCTGTGGCGCTTTGGGGATGGGCTGGCCTCTTCGCCTTTTGGGAATTGGCGGACCCGACAGGGCAGGCGGACGGGTTTGTGCCGACACTGACGCTGATCGCGCTCAGTCAGATGGGCAAGGACAAGCGACGGCCCCGGGACGAAATTCCCTCATGACAGGCAAACGGCCCGCTTTCGAGAAAGCGAGCCGTCAGCTTACGCAACAAAACTGCGTGGTTGGTTAGTAGCGGCCACGGCGCGGCGGGTTGCGGCCATATTCACGGAAAGAGCCGTCTTCCCAGTACGTGTCGCCATATTCGGGATCTTCGTAATAGTACCGACCGGAATAGCGGTCATAACGGCGGTATCCATTGTCGCGGGCGCGTCCCCAACAGGTGCCGGCGCGAGAGCAGCCCTCATAGGCGCCAAGCGCCGCGCCGACCAGCGCGCCATAGGCTGCGCCCTTGCCGGGGCTGCCGGCGAACACTTCACCAGCAATCGCGCCGCCAGCCGCGCCAAGCATTGCGCCGGTCAAGGCGCCTTCGCCCGTCGACTGGCAGCCCGTAGCGGCGAGCATCAGCGAGCCGGATGCTAAAATCAGATTTTTCATGGCCTATCTCCTTCGCATGGGGGTATGCGTGAAATTCGCTCTTGTTACTCAACCACATGCGGCCCCTACCGCTTCATGAGCAAAGATTAACCTGCCGCAAGGCGAGAATGAGGCGGAGAGGGGGCGGTTTTGGGCCAAATGGGGCGGGCTGCATCACGCTCTTGCGAGCGCCGGGGAATGCCATAGGTTGCGAGGAAACGCCCGGCGAGCAGATCCGGGACGAAGCACCAAGGAGACGGCTATGGGCGCGCGCGCATCAAAAGCGATTTTTCTGAAACAATATCCGGCGGGCATGCCGGCGGATGCGGATTTTATCGCCAGAGATATCGAGGTTGCAGCGCCGGGGCCGGGCGAAATGCTCTGCCGCACCGTTTGGATGTCTGTCGACCCTTATATGCGCGGCCGGATGCGTCCGGATGTAAAAAGCTATATCCCTCCTTTTACGCTCGACCGGCCGCTGGAAGGCGGCGCTGTGTCGGAAGTGGTCGAATCAAACATCGACGGTTTCGCGCCCGGCGATTATGTCGTCGATTTTCTCGGCGGCTGGAAGGAATATTACCTTTCCAAAGGCGAGCGCACGCAGAAAGTCGACCCGTCCATGGCGCCGTTGTCGGCCTATCTCGGGGTGCTGGGCATGCCGGGAATGACCGCGTGGGCGGGCGTCACGCAGATTCTTAAACCGAAGGAAGGCGAGACCATCTTTGTTTCCGGCGCAGCCGGGGCGGTTGGCTCCGTTGTCTGCCAGCTCGGAAAGGTCAAAGGCTGCCGTGTGATTGCATCTGCGGGTTCGAAAAAGAAATGCGACTGGCTCGAAAAAGAAGCGGGCGTCGACGTGGCGTTGAACTACAAGGAATATAAAAACGCCGCCGAGTTGACCAAGGCGCTTGCCGCCGCCGCGCCGAAGGGGGTCGATTGCTATTTTGAAAATGTTGGCGGCATGCATCTGGAAGCAGCGCTCAACTGCATCGCGCTTGGCGGGCGCATCGCGCTTTGCGGCATGATCGCGGCATACAACAATCAAGAGCCGGAGCCGGGGCCGCCGAACCTCATGAACCTGATCGGTCGGGGTGTTATGGCGCGGGGCTTCATCGTTTCGGAATATATGGACAAGGTTATGGAGTTTGCGATGGAAGTCGCGCCGCTTCTCGCTCAAGGCAAGATCAAGTTCCAAGAGTCCGCCTATGACGGCATCGACAAGGCGCCAGAGGCCTTTATCGGCCTGTTCAAAGGCGAGAATTTCGGCAAAGCCGTCGTGCGCGTTGGGCCGGACCGTCTTTAAGGACCGCCAGAGCCCGGCAATCCGCCCGCTATCCGGTTTTGCGCGACGGCCCGTCCAATGCTAGCTTCTACGAAAATCGGGAGGATCGTTTCATGAAACACGCGCTTGCTCTTTTCGCCGTTTTGTCCGTCGCCGCTTGCGCCACGGTTGGGCCCGCCAGCTACGGTCCGGCGGATAGCAAAGGCTTTGGCTATGAGGAAACGCGAATTGAGACTGACCGGTACCGGATCACCTATCGCGGTTCTGGCGACATGCCGCCCGAGCAAGTTGAGGACTATGCGCGCCTTCGCGCGGCCGAGCTTGCGCTGGCCAATGACTATGACTGGTTCCGCATTATCGGGCGCGACATCTCCGGCGAGCAGCGCGGCGGCGTCGGAATTGGCGCGGGTGTCGGCGGCGGTTCCTATGGCCGCCGCTCTGGTGTTGGCGTGGGCGTAAGCAGCGATCTCGGCACGATTGGCGGATATGATTATTTCACCGTCCGCATGGAAGTGTTGATGGGCTCGGGCGAGCCGCCGGAAGATGGCGACTATTATGATGCGCGCGAGATTGTCGGAAACTTTGGACCGGTCGCGGAGTAGGTCGCGTGGATTGGCAATCGCTGCGCCGGGTTATAACGGACAATAATTCCGAAGGCCGTTCTCGCATCCTGATCGATGGGGAAGCGGCGAAATTAATTGCGATGGAAGAGGCCGGGCTTGCGGAGATTTGGTCCGCAGAAGTCAGCGGCGGCCGGCTTCTTGATGCGACCGACAAGCTTGCGACGACGGATTTGAAACTGGAGCCTGATCCGGGTTCCGTGAAAGTCCGCTGGTTCACGATTGCGCCGGAGGACAAGAGCAAGTCTCTGGAAGAATTGGAAGCGGGCGCTGCATTTGCCTTTGGCGCAATTGGCGCCGCGCATTGCCGGGTGGATACGACTCGCAGTCCGGCGATGCACAAAACCGACTCGCTTGATGTCATCATTCTTGTGAAGGGCGCTGTCGATTTGCTGGTCGATGACGGCGATGCGGTGGGATTGAAGCCTGGCGATGTCGTCATTCAACGCGCCACCAACCACGCCTGGGTCAACCATGGGGAAGAAACGGCGCTGCTTGTCGCTGTGCTCATTCACTCGGATTGACAGGGGCGAAGGTGATGGCCGAAGAAAATCTCGCCGCCGCATTCAATCAGAACAACACGCCCTTTGCCAAAATGATGGGCGTGAATATGACGCTAGTCACCAAGGAGCGGATCGAGGGCGAGCTTGAAGTCACCTCGGATCACTGCACGATACCCGCGACGTTGCATGGCGGCGCGATGATGGCCTTCGCCGACAATATGGGCGGCATCGGCGCATTCATGAATATGCCTGAAGGGTCAATGACCACGACGGTTGAAAGCAAAACCAATTTCCTGCGCGCCATCCCGGTCGGGCAAACCGCGAAAGCCGTGACCACGCCTGTGCATCTCGGCCGTACTTTGCAGGTCTGGAAAACAGAGATTTTTCGCGGCGACGGAAAGCTCGCGGCGATTGTTACGCAGACGCAAATGATCCGCGCCGCAAAAGCCGACTAGGCGGAAGCGGCCCGGGAAAAAATTTCAGCCAGCAATTTGAACTGCGCGACGCTAAGCTCTTCGGCGCGCTGTGTTTCCTTGACGCCGGCTTCTTCAAGCGCTGCAGACAGGCGCTCGCCAAGCAAAGATTTGAGACTGGAGCGCAGCATTTTCCGGCGCTGCGAAAAGGCGGCCTGCGTGACCTTTTCCAGCGCGGGCAGAAAGGCGAAAGGCGCCGCCGCCTGCTCGAATAAGACAACAGTAGATTCAACTTTTGGCGGCGGCGTGAACGCTCGCGCCGGCAGATTAAATGCGCGCGAGGGCAGGGAAGTCGCCTGTGCAATAACGGAAAGTCTGCCGAATGCTTTTGATCCGGGCGGGGCGAGGATGCGATCAGCCACTTCCTTTTGAAACATCAGCGCCATGACGGACCAGAGAGCGGGGCCCGCCTTCAGCCATTTGATCAAAAGTTCGGTGGAGATGTTGTAAGGCAGGTTCGCAACAATCTTCACCGGCGCCTGACCGCCGATAATCGCGCGCTCATCAGCACGCAACGCGTCCGCCTCGATGATTTTAAGGCGTCCGTCAAATGCAGCGGTGACATCACCAAGCGCTTCGATGCAGCGATGGTCGCGTTCAATGGCGATGACCTGCGCGCCGGTTTCCAGCAGCGCGCGCGTTAGCCCGCCGGGACCGGGTCCGATTTCAAGAACCACGTCGCCGGCGTCGACAAAGGCGGCGCGCGCGATTTTGCGCGTCATGTTGAGATCGAGAAGAAAATGCTGACCCAGCGATTTCTTGGCGCCGAGATCATATTGCTCGATCACCTCGCGCAGCGGCGGCAATTCGTTCATGCGGCGCGCCTTGCGGCCATGGCGGCGGCGAGCCTGATTGCGGCGACCAGGCTGTCGGCGCGCGCTTTTCCCTTACCGGCGATGTCGAGCGCGGTGCCATGGTCAGGCGATGTGCGCACGACAGGAAGGCCAAGCGTGACATTTACGGCTTCATGGAACGCCAGCGTTTTCGCCGGGATGAGCGCCTGGTCATGGAGCATGCACAAGGCGGCGTCATAAGTCGCGCGCGCTTCCGCGTGGAACATCGTGTCGGCGGGAAGCGGTCCGCGCGCGTCTATGCCGGCGGCTTTTAACGCCGCAACGGCAGGCGCGATGATGGCGGCGTCTTCCTTGCCGATGGCGCCCGCTTCGCCGGCATGCGGGTTGAGGCCGGAAATGGCGAGGCGCGGTTGCGCGATGCCAAAATCATGGCGCAAGGCTTCGGCGGTGACGCGCCCGGTTTGTTCGATCAAATCAGCGGTCAGAAAGTTCGCCGCCGTCACAACCGATTGGTGGATCGTCACCGGCACGGTCTTGAGCTCAGGGCCGGCGAGCATCATGACCGGGCCGCGCGTTCTGCCCTCAGGCAGGGGGGCGGCCTTGGTCAGCGCCGCGAGAAACTCCGTGTGCCCTGGAAATTGGAAACCAGCGGCCATCAACGATGCTTTTTGAATCGGATTGGTCACCACGCCGGAGGCGCCGCCGGAAAGCGTCAGCGCGACGGCTCGTTCGATGCTTTCAATCACGGCGGGCGCATTGGCGGGCGATGCCGCGCCAAATCCGCCGCTCACCTGAGTTTTCAGCGCCATGACCGGCAAGGCCGTGGAAAAGACCGCCGACGCCTCCGCAGGATCGGAGATCAGCACAATCGCGTCGCCGTCAAACAGGGCAGGGTCCGCCAGCAGAAAAAACGCCGGCCCGCTATCCTTCAATGCGCGCCAGGCGGCGAGCGATATTTCCGGACCGACGCCGCCAGGCTCGCCCATGGTCAAGGCCAGAGGGGCGGGGGCTAGGGACGCCGACATTGCTGACTTATCCGTTCGGCTGAAGGAGGTTTTTCATTCGGATGTCGACCATGGATTCGCGTTCGACATCGCGCAGATATTGCTGGCTGATCCGGCCGAGCTGGCGCGAGAAAATGCGGCTTTCCAAGGCGTCGCGCGAGGGCAGGCCGAGGCCTTCATCCTTGTCGCAGACATAGGCGGAATGATAGGCGCCGTCGGCTTCGATCACGATGGACTGATCGCCGCGATTGAGGTCTTCGATAAACGGGCGGAAGCGACCGTCAATCTGATCGAGCGTGACGTTTTCGAGCAGGCTGTAACCGACGCCGGGGCCGAGATCGATGCGCAGGGCGCGTCCGGGGCAGATTTCCGCCGTGCCGATTTTTTCCAGCGCAGCATGTGCTGTGGCGTTGCCGAGTGATTCATCGGCGGAGGCGTAAGCGAGCGTAAAGGTCGGTTCGCCCGCCACTGCGGCGGCGCGTTTGTCTCGCAGGGCGAGAATCATGAAGGCGCCTTCCGACGGAATCGGATTGGTGACGGAGCCAGGCGGCAGGTCGCGCAGCGCATTGTCGAGTTCTGCATCCAGCTCGCCGGCGCGCACCCAGCCAAGGTCGCCGCCGACCGCCGCCGTGGTGCAGGCGGAGAATTGTTGTGCGACGACGGTGAACGGAACGCCGCGGCGCATCTGTTCGATCAGTTGCATGGCGCCTTGATAATATTGTTGCGCCTGTGAGGGGTTGTCGACCGGGATGCAGATTTCGGAAACCAGAAACTGTTCCTTGCTTGCATCTTCGCGCATCCGCTCAAGGGTGTTGTCGATTTCATCATCGCTGACGCGCACTCTGTCGCGATAGCGGCCCTGAACGAGCTGCGGCCATGCAATCTGGCTGCGAACCTGTTCTTTCAGAGAGTTGATCGAAATACCGGCGCTTTCCAGCGTGCCGATCATGTCCGGCAAGGCGAGGTTCGATTGCGCCGCCATCATGGACAGTTCTTCGGTGAGTTCGCCTTCGGAGACGATCAGATCGTATTTTGCGGTTTCCTGAAGCTTTAGCCGCTCCTCAATGAGATCGCGGAGCGCTTGCGCTTGCACCTGAGGCAGCGCGTCCGCCGGAATCTGTCCGCCGGAAGAGATCAGCATCAGCTTCATGCGCTGGCGCACGTCGAATGTGGTGACGACTGCGTCGTTAACCACGGCGGCGACGGCGCTCGGCGGAATGCCGGAACGCTCCACAACCTGGTCGCTGGTTAGCCCTTCAGGTGAGGTTTGCTGCTGGGCTGCCGCCGGTGAAAGGGACGCCAGCATGCTGCAAGCTACTGTACAGATTAAGGAAAATCGCATTTATCGAGTTTGTCCTGTTCCTTGCCGCCACGCCCCGCTATGGGGAAAATAGACGGAATTACGGGCCGTGCAAGCGCTCAATCAACCAATGATTTCAAGGTAAAGGTGAGCAGGAAGGCATTGTCGGGCGGAAGATTGTCGGTGCGGGTGCGATTGCGGCGATAAGTCAGGCCAAAGGTCGAGCATTCATCATTATAGCCGACAGTGAAATCCTGCCGGATCGTGCGGTTGCTTTCGAGGTCCAGACGCCAGGCGCCGCCGACGGACCAGTGCCGGGCAAGCTTGACCGTGCCGCGCGCCGTCAGTTCCTCACGGCGCACCAAATTATTGGCGATATTTTCTTCATTCAGCCGGACATAACTCAAATTCGCGCGGAACCGCTTGTCGCTATAGAACGCAATCGATTCTGCGCGTTGGACATCGCCGGAGTTATTGTCGATGCGGAAACGGTTTTCGATCCCGGCTCGCGGGCCCAGCCGGACGTTCAATGACCCTACGATGTCAGAGTTTTTATCGCCAAGGCCGGATGAAAAGTCGAAGGCGTTGGTTTGCTGGACGCGGTATTGCTGCCCGACGGATCCTTCAATTGAGATGCCGTTGGAAAACACGGCGCCGACGGAAACGCCGGCATTGACGCGCTGGCCGTCTTCAAATGCGTCGTAGCCGGTCGCCTTGTTGAAATCGAACAGCCCGGCATAATCGAACTCGATGCTTTGCGAGATCCTCGTTGAGAATGTCGGAAGAGTTTCGATCAGCCAAACTGGCGACGGCCTGAACCCTTGGTTCGATGAAAAGCTGTGTGCCGCCGAGATCGCGGGTGAGCGGATATGACCATTCGATGCCGGCGGAAGGAACGAACCGGGCGAGCACTCTGTCGGTTTCGCCTGTGCTGAAACCTGGAAAGTCGTTCGCGCAGCTATTGTTGGGGTCGAAACAAACTTCCGTGCCAAGATCGAGGTCCTGATACGAAAAAATATCGCCGCGCGCTTTTGCAAAGACGTTAAAGCGGTGGCCGCCCTTGGTGATGATGTCGCGCTCCCATTCGCCCGAAAGGGTGAAGCGCTGGGAGTCGATGCCTTCAGAGCGGTATAGCGATGCGATGTTGGCGCCGAGCGACGCCTTGCCGCCGGCGATCTTCGACCGGAAATTGTGCTTGAAGTCGATCAGCGGCACGACATAGGGGATGGTCTCATAGTCATCGTCGGCGCGCAGCCCCTGAAACAAATAGGAATCTATGAAGAGGCGGGAATTGTTCGTGGTCCAGGCGACGCGCGCGTTCGAACGCAACTGGTTGGTCTGTCCGCGGTCAAGCTCCTGACGCAAGTCGCCGCGGCGCTCCACATCATATTGGCGTAGATAGTCTTTGTCGGAAACGCGCTCGAAATCATAGCTGGCGCGCCAGTTTTCGCCAAAGTCGCGATAACCGCGTCCGAACATGTGCCAGCGCGCGCCGGGAATATTTTCTCCCTGTTCGTTGTTGGAAGTGTTGTTGTATTTGATGATGCCGCCTGACAGGACGTGATAGCCGTCATTGCCGCGCCGGCGCCATTCGCCTTGCCACAGCACCCCGTCTTTCGCCATGATTTTGGGAAAGATCGTTGCATCCTGATGATTTGAGATCGCCAGATAATAAGGCAGCTCGATATTAAAGCCGAGGCGGCTGGACGCGCCGATATTCGGCGGCAGAAAACCGGACTGACGTTCGACTGAGGGATCGGGGACCTGCAAATAGGGCGCATACAGAATCGGCACGCCCTTCATCTCGAAAAAGGCGTGATGAAAGCGGACAACCTTGCGTTCATGATCCTGCGTGACGCGCAGCGCTTTGATGCGCCATGTGGGTGTCTTGCCTTCGCCCTCATCGTCGCAGACATTGCACGACGTGTAGACCGCGCGGCTCAGCCGTGTTTTGGCGCCGCGCTCGCGAATTGCGCTGTCAGCGGCGAGGCGCGCATTGTCTGCGAGCAGGGCGCTGAAATTTTCAGCGATGCCGTCGCGCAGGTCGCCGGAAAGTTCGACCCGCCCGGCAAAGGCGGTTTCCATATTGGCGTCGGTGATCGAGACGTCGCCTTCCGCGATGACAATATCGGTCGCGGGGTCATAGGTAAGCTTGTCGGCGCGCAGATAGCGCTCGCCGAAATAGGCGCGCACTTCGCCTTCGGCGACAATCGGCCCGTCATCAAATTGTCTGGTGACTGAATCTGCTTCGAACAGGACCTTGCCATTGTCCTCGCCCTCAGCAGGCGCGCCGGCCGTCGCGTCGGCTTGGGCGAAAGCGGGCCCGCTGAACCCTATCGCTGCGCCCGCCAGCACCGTGGTCATTAACAGGCGCGCAATAAGGCGGTTACAGGTCGACACGGTAGAGGGCCCTTCACGGCGCGAATCAGTACGATTGATAATTGATTAGAGTTATATGAGGCCGTTGGCGAGGTCCAGATGAGTGGGGCTTTTCAGGGCCTTAAAGGATGTTTAGCCATCTTCCAGATGGAGCAGGGTGGTTACGGCGGCCAGACTGGCGACAACAGCCGGAATCCATGCCGCCAGGGCCTCCGGAGCCATGCCGGATCTCGCCCATGGCTGTGGAAACTTCAGACAGGATATACAGGGCGAAGCCCGCAAAGACCGAGATGATGGCGAGTTTCATGGCCCCGCCGGACCGGGTGGGCCGCATGGAAAAGGCCGCCGCAATCAGCACCATGGCGAGCAGTTTCAAGGGCATGGAGCACAGATCGTGGAAGCGCATATTGTAGCGAACGGCGGGCACGCCTGCGGCTTCGGCGAGGATGATGAACCGGGGCAATTGCCAGATTGAAAGCGTCTCCGGCGGAGCGACCCGCTCGCGCAAATTGGCGGCGGTGAGGGAGGTGCGCACGGCGTAGATCGGCGTGTAGCTGCCATGATCGCTTCCGGGCGCCCGCAGCATTGCGTCATGCAGCTCCAGGGTGCGGCCCGACAGGAAGGCTTCGGCGGCGTCAATTCGCTCCAGCAAGGCGTTGCCCGTGTCGAACCGCCAGATCGTGACCTTTTCAAGCGCGGCGCGCACATCGTCGTAATTGGCTGCGTTGATGATGAGCTGGCCGTCGCCATTGCGCTGGCGAAGCCAGATACCGTCGCCGAAAATTCGCACCAGATTCTGGTCGCCGCCCATCTTGCGGCTTTTCAGGGTCTCCGCTTGTGAAAAGAGGCCGGCCGACAGAGGGTCGAGCGTTGTGATGATGACGACGCCGGATAAGGCTGAAATGAGTGCGGCCGGTGCGAGCAGGCGCCATACGGACAGGCCGGCCGAGCGCATGACCGAAATTTCAGATCGCTTGTTCAATTGATGGAACATCCAGATCGACCCGAACAGGAACACAAACGGGATAAGCGTTTGCGTGAGCGACGGCGCCCGGAGCAACGTCATGCTCACAGCGAGGCCGAAATTTCCGTCGGGCACTTTTCCAACGAAGCGCAGATTCTCGATCAAGTCGACCAGCAGGACGAGCGCCGACAGTATGACAAAAAGGCCGCCAACCGCGATCAGCGTGCGCGTGGCGATATATTGGAACAGGGTTGCCGGGGGCATCAGGCGGTCCCCGCAGATGCGGGCGGGCGACGGGCGGGCGGCGGCGCGAACAGCAGGAATGCGGCGGCGCCTGCTGCGGCGAGGGGCGGCGCATACACCATCCACACTTCGCCTGTGTCGCCAGCGGCGCTTTGCGCCACAAACCCGATCACCCGCAAGGCCAGTATCGCGCCTCCGGCGACGGCGACCCGGCCGAAATAGCCGCGCCGTGAATAAGAGCCGCCAATCAAGGCGTATAGCGCGATAAACACATAGGCAAAGGCGTAAATCGGCGATGCCAGCCGGGCGTGGCCTTCCGCAATAAGCTTCGTCGCATTGACCCGGTCATAATGTTTCGTCAGATCGGGGTTGAGTAGCTCGCTCAGATAGCGCTCTGTCATTTCGAGCTGTAACTCGCCGGTCTTTTTCTTCATCGTGGTCAGATTGATGGCCCAATCGTCAAAACGGATGATTTCGACGTCGCCTGTATAGTCCGCGAGGCTTTGGCGGCTGCCGTTCTTGAGCAGCAGGAGAGGCCCGGCGTCGGTTTCCTGCAAGACCGCACGCTGCGCCATGTAGGTGATCCGGTTCTCGGCATTGCGGTAATCATTGATCAACAGGCCGACAAACTGACCGCCGGGGCGGGCGTCGTCCACATAGACGGTGAACCCGTCGCCGGCGTCGATGAATTCCCCGCTGCGCAGGAGCGACGTCGCAAAGTCCGCTCGAATATTCGCGACCATTTGTTTCATCACCCGATAGGTGCGCGGCATCAGGTCAACATTCACATATAGCGTCGCCATCGCCGCCAGCGCGGTGATCAGCAGCAAGGGGGCGGCGAGGCGCGCGCGGCTGACGCCGGCGGCGAACATGACGGCGATCTCGCTGTCGGAATGCAGACGATAGAGCGTGTAAACGACGGCGCCGAAAAGCGCGAAAGGGATGATGACCGCCAGAAGGCTTGGAATGATCAGGACGCTCAGAAACAGAAAAACGCCGAGCCCCTGGCCGTTTTCGACGATGATTTCAATCCGCTGAAGGCTCTGCGTCATCCAGACGATCATCGTGACAGCCAGCATGATCAGTGATAGCGGGACCACGCATTGTCGCAGGATATATTTGTCCAGGCTGCTCACGGAATGGCGTCTTCCCTTATCGCGCGACGCCGCTAGAGTAGCGCCGCCGAGCCGCCCCCGGCCTAGCACGATCCGGCCCGGCGCTGAAAGCGCTGAGACAGCCGGTGCTGCAGGCAGCCAAAAGACAAGAAAAGAGGACTTTCATGCAAATCACGTTTTCCGCCGCCGCACTCCCGAAAAGCGGTGCGATTGTCATTCCCGTATTTGAAGACGGCGCCAAGCCGAAGGCGTATGGCGATCTGGACAAGGCGACGGACGGCGCCATTGAGCGGGCGGTGAAAGCGGCGGACTTCAAACCCAAAAAAGGCAAGCTGCTCGAGATTGTCGCGCCTGCCGGGCTGGCCAATAGCCGCATCGTGCTGATCGGTGCGGGACCGTCGAAGGAGTTCAGCGCTCTCGCCGCAGAAACGCTGGGCGGAAACATCGCCGGCAAATTGCTTTCCTGCAGCGACAAAAGCGCGGTGATCGCGCTCACCGGGCTCACAGTCAAAAAGCCCGCCGCTGACGAGCTCGCTGCGCGCATCGCGATCGGCGCGCGCATGAAGTGCTATCGCTTTGACAAATACCGCACCAAGGAAAAGAAAGAAGACAAGCCGGTTCTCGCAAAGATCACGGTTTCGACGTCTTCGACCAAAGCAAAAGAGGTCTATGGCGAACTCGACAAGATTGGCGATGGCGTTTTCCTCACCCGCGACCTTGTTTCGGAACCGGCGAATATCCTGTTCCCTGAAAGTTTCGCCAAACGCTGTCAGGAATTGTCCAAGCTTGGCGTAAAAGTGAAAGTGCTGGGCGAGGCGGAGATGACCAAGCTTGGCATGGGCTCGCTGCTCGGCGTCGGTCAGGGATCGCGGCGCGAGTCGAAACTCGTTGCGATGGAATGGATGGGCGGCAAAAAGGGCGATGCGCCCGTCGCGCTCGTCGGCAAAGGCGTCACATTTGATACTGGCGGCATCTCGCTGAAGCCGGGGCCCGGCATGGAAGACATGAAATGGGACATGGGCGGCGCTGGCGCCGTCACCGGCGCAATGGCGGCGCTTGCCGGCCGCAAGGCGAAGGCCAATGTGGTTGGCGTCATCGGATTGGTTGAAAACATGCCCGATGGCAACGCCCAGCGCCCCGGCGATGTCGTCACCTCGATGTCCGGTCAGACGATTGAGGTCCTCAATACCGACGCGGAAGGCCGTCTGGTGCTCGCGGACGCTTTGTGGTGGACGCAGGAAACCTACAAACCGAAGACGGTGATTGATCTGGCGACGCTGACCGGCGCAATTATCGTCGCTCTGGCGCATGAATTCGGCGGCATGTTCACCAAGGACGACAAGCTGGCCAAGGCTCTCGATGCGGCAGGCGAAGCGAGCGGCGACAAGCTGTGGCGTATGCCGTTGACCCAGACTCATGACGAGATGATCAAGTCCGAGATTGCAGACATGCAGAATATTGGCGGCAAGGGCGGTGGCTCCTCTTCCGCGGCGGCGTTTCTTGGCCGCTTCATCAAGGACGGTGTTTCCTGGGCGCATCTCGACATTGCTGGGATGGCCTGGAACACAAAAGACAAGCCGACCTGCCCGAAAGGCGGGTCAGGTTTTGGCGTGCGCTTGCTCGATGAATATGTGCGGGCCCATCACGAGGGCTGACGCCTGAAAGGGAGAGGACGATGAAGATGTTTGGATTGATTGTTCTGGGTGTTTTTGTCGTCGCTGCGCTCGGCCTTGTGGTGCTGGCGCAGCAATCCAAGTCCGGCGGCGCGCCGGGAATTATTGACGGCGCGCTCGCCCCTTGTCCCACATCTCCCAATTGCGTCTCCAGCGAGGCTGGAACGCCGGAGAGCCATCTCGTAGCGGCGTTGCCCCTTGGTGCATGGGACAAGCTAACCGCCAGCATTGATGCGGCGGGCGGTAAAGTCGTCGATGCGCGAGACGATTACATCGCGGCGGAGTTTTCCTCAAAACTCATGGGTTTTGTCGATGATGTGGAGTTTCGCAAAGGGGATGACGGGGTTCATGTTCGTTCAGCGTCACGCGTCGGCCATAGCGACATGGGCGTCAATCGCAAACGAATAGAGGCGCTGCGACTTGCGCTGGCTGAATAGATTATGACCGACATCCTTTTCTATCATCTTGAACGCGGCGCGCTTGAAGACGTGCTGCCCGGTTTGCTGGAAAAGACCCTTGAGCGCGGCTGGAAGGCGGCAGTGCGTGCGAGCACGCGCGCGAAGGTTGAAGCGCTGGACGCGTTTTTGTGGACCTATCGCGAAGAATCCTTTCTGCCGCATGGCGCGGCGGGCGACGGCGCCGGCCAGCCTGTATGGCTGACGGACGGCGATGACGTGCCGAATGGCGCCGACGTTCTGTTCCTCACTGACAATGCGAAAGCGGCGGCGGATTCTGTTGGCGGCTTCACCCGATGCGTGACGATTTTCGACGGACGCGACGATGATGCGCTCGCTGACGCTCGCAGTTTCTGGAAAGAGGCGAAAGCCGCCGGCCATGATGTCGCTTACTGGAAACAATCGCCGGAAGGGCGCTGGGAAAAGCAGAATTAGGCGATGGATCGCGCTGTACTGGAGACCTTCCGCCAAAAGCTTGTCGCGCGCCGGGAGGAACTGCGGGCGCTGTCCGCCGGTGCGAGCGAGGCGCGCAAACCGGTCGAGCTTGATCAGCAATCGGTCGGACGCTTGTCGCGACAGGATGCGCTGCAGCAGCAAGCCATGGCGAATGCGCAAGATTCCCGCCGCATCGCCGAATTGCGAAAAATCGATGCGGCGCTCAAGCGCGTCGACGAAGGAGAGTATGGCTTTTGCGCAGAATGCGGGGAAGCGATTGCGCCGAAGCGGCTAGAGATTGATCTGACAGCAACCCGCTGCGCGCCCTGCGCCAATGCGGTTTAGGCGTTGGCTGCAAGCCAGCCAATATAAGCGACATATCCGAGAGTAAGCACGCCGCCTTCCCAGCGTTCAATCCGGTTGCGGGTGAGGGCGAAAAGGATAAGCGCCGCCGTCGCCGCCAGCATCACCCAATTGTCGAAACGCACAATCGCGAGCGGCGCCGCCACCGGATGGATCAGCGCGGTCGCGCCAAGAATGCCTAATATGTTGTAGATGTTGGAGCCGACGATATTGCCGAGCGCAAGGTCGCTTTTGCCCCGCATGCTCGCCACCACGGAAGTTACAAGTTCCGGCAGCGATGTGCCGATCGCCACAATAGTGAGGCCGATCAGGGTTTGCGAAACCTGAAACGCCGTAGCAATGCCGATGGCGCCGGTCACCAGCAATTTTGCGCCGACGATCAGCAGAGCGAGGCCGGCGACGGCGAATGCGATGGATGGCAATAGCGGACGCGACGCCTCATGCGGGACGTCAAGCAACCCGGCTTCAGCAGCGCGTTTCTCCGTTACATAAGCCCAGCCGAGATAGGCGGCTAGGGCGGCCAGAAAAGCGGCGCCTGCAATGCGCCCATATTCGCCGGTCAGGGAGACGCCGATGGCGGCGATGGTGGCGACCGCCAGCGCCGGCGCATCGCGCCGGAACCCGTCACTGGCCACGGCGATTGGCGCAATCAATGCCGACAGGCCGAGGATCAGGAGAATATTAGCGATGTTCGAGCCGACGACATTGCCGACGGCGACGCCGGGCGAACCGGCAAAGGCCGCGGCGAGGCTCGACACCAATTCGGGGGAGGAAGTTCCAAACCCCACCAGCGTGATGCCGATCAACAGTTCTGACAGGCCAAACCGGCGAGCAAGCGCCGTCGCGCCGCGAATCAGAACCTCTGCGCCGATGGTGAGGAGGACAAGGCCGCCGAGAATTGAAAGCCAGAGCATCAGGTTAGCCCCTATTGTTTGAAGCGGGCATATAGGGATCGCCCGGTCCGGCGCCAGAGGGAATTAGGCCGTATGGAAATTATATTTTCAAATCCACGCCGGGGGAGGTGCGGGCGAATACTGGCCCAGGCCTGGTAAGGCTCAATTGCCTTTTAGCCGTTCCTCTTCATATTGGATTCCCAGCCAATAATCAGACGCCACAAGGCTTCCGCCATTTCCGGCGGCATGCCCGACGCTTGCGCATGCGTGCGGACCTTTTCAATGACGTCGCGATTGCGCCAGGGCACGGACGCTTCGTCAGGCGAGCGTTTGAAAACCCAGGCCCGGTCCACATAAGTCCAGCGCTCCGCGAGGAGTTCGACCAGCGCTTGATCGACACGGTCGATCTCGGCGCGCACCTCCGTCATGTCCTTGCAGTCTTCCGCTTTCGTCATGCCTGTTTCCCCTTTCGGCCCTCATGATCAACACAAATTGAACGGCGCTGCGCTTTGCGCATGTCCTTGTAAGGGCTACCATGAAGCCGGGCGAACCAGCGAGGTCAAGTCTATATGCACAAGATTATCAACCTTTGCGCCATGGCGCTCATGCTTGCCGGTTGCGCCAGCGCGCCGCGTGAGGCGTTCGATCCAAGCGACGACCCGCGCATCGGCGCTGAAGTCGCAAGAGCGTGTTCCGCCGCAACCGGCGGTTCCTCCGGGGGCTATCGAAGCATTGGCGGACGCGATGCATTTCTGACCGGCTCGACGCGGCAAAAATATTTGCTGGTGTTCTCGAGCGGGTGCGGCAGCCTTGGTTCGGCGGGCGCGATCCCGGTATTTCACAATTATGGCGGCTCCTGCCGCTATCGGGGGAGCGGGTGGAAGTCGCCGAATCCAGTTTTGGGGTCATGGGCGCTTGCACAATCCAGCATATTTACGAATGGGATGAGCATGCCGCCGACGAGGAAGAGGCGGAGGAGGAAAGCGACGCTTAGTCGGCTTTCGCTTCTTCATAGGCTTCCAGGGCGGCGAGCCAGTCAGCTTCGGTTTGTTCAATCGCGTTGACCAGAGCCGCGCGTTCTTTTTGCAGCTTGGTCGCGCGTGCGATGTTTGTTTCATACAGGCCGGGTTCTGCGAGCGCCTGATCGAGCTTGCCCAATATGTCGTTCAGCTTGTCGAGGCGCGCTTCCGCATCCTCGGCTTTTTCTTCAAAGGTTGCAGCGCGCGCCGCGCATCGGCGGAGCTTTTCCGCGTGCGCTCTTTGACGTTGATAACGGATTTCGCCGGGCCATCTTTCGGCGCGGTTTTGTTCGCCGCGATCACCAGTTCCCGATAATCGGCAAGATCGCCATCATAGGGCGCCGCCTGACCATTATTGACCAGCCATAAACGATCGGCGACCGCGGAGGCGAGATGCGCGTCGTGGGTGATCAGCAGGACCGCGCCCTGAAAATCATTGATCGCTTCGATCAACGCTTCGCGCGCGCCCATGTCGAGATGGTTGGTCGGTTCGTCGAGGATCAGCAGATGGGCGCCATGAAAGGTGATGAGCCCGAGCAGCAGGCGCGCCTTCTCGCCGCCGGACAGTTTTTCGACCTTTGTGTCTGCCTTTTCCGGTCCGAAGCCGAGCCGAGCGGCGGCTGAGCGGGTCTCCGCCTCGGTCGCGTCGGGAATGAGCGCGCGCACATGATCATAGGCAGAGTTTTTCGGCTTCAATTCGTCAAGTTGATGCTGCGCGAAATAGGCGATCTGAAGTTTCTTGTGTTTGAAGACATTTCCCGCGAGCGGCGGCAGCCGCCCGGACATAGCTTTCACCAGAGTCGATTTGCCTTCGCCGTTCGGACCGAGAATCGCGATGCGATCATCATGGTCGAGACGCAGATTGACCTTTTTGAGAACCGGCTTTCCTTCCTCATAGCCTAGATCGCCTTCGACAATGCGAATGATCGGCGGCGCCATGGGTTTGGGATTGGGAAAGTGAAACGGCACAGTGCGTTCGGAAATCGGCTCCGCGACCTGTTCCAGCCGCTCCAGCATTTTAATCCGGCTTTGGGCCTGTTTCGCTTTCGACGCTTTAGCGCGAAAGCGGTCCACAAAGGCTTGCATGTGGCGGCGGCGGGTTTCCTGACGCGCTTTAAACGAGGCGGCCTGGGCGCGCGCCTCGGCGCGTTTGCGTTCGTAAGTATCATAGTCGCCGGCATGGACTGATAATTTTCCGCCTTCGAGCGCCATGATATGCGTGACGGCGTTGTTAAGCAGGGCGCGGTCATGGGAGACGATAAGCGTCGTGTAGGGATAACGGCGCAAATAGGTTTCGAGCCAGATCGCCCCTTCAAGGTCGAGATAGTTGGTCGGCTCGTCGAGCAGCAGCAGATCCGGCGCGGAGAACAAGACGCCAGCCAGGGCCACGCGCATGCGCCAGCCGCCGGAAAATTCAGAACAGGCGCGCTTTTGATCGTCCGCGGAAAAGCCGAGGCCGGAAAGGATCGATCCCGCGCGCGCTTCAGCGGAATGCGCGTCAATGTCGGCGAGCCGGGTCTGGATATCCGCGATGCGATGCGGGTCGGTCGCAATCTCTGCTTCTGCGATCAGCGCCGCGCGCTCCTTGTCTTGCTCCAGCACCGTGTCGAGAAGCGACACATCAGAGGAGGGCGCTTCCTGATCCACTGAGCCGAGACGGCGGTTTTTACGTAAGGAAACCTCATCGCCGCCGGTATAGATCTCGCCTTTGATGATTTTCAGGAGCGTCGACTTGCCGGATCCGTTCGCGCCGACAAACCCCACCTTCCAGCCATCAGAGATCGCCGCCGTCGCCTGATCGAGCAGAACGCGGCCCTCAATATGATAGGTGAGGTCATTTACATGCAGCATGGCGGGCGCTTTTAGCCTCGCCTTAAGCGCAGTGGAAGGGCGGCCGCAAGGTTTTCGCTAGTTCGCGGCCGTCTCATCGCATTTCGCCGCCGCTTCGGCGCGCTCCGAGCGATAGGTCAACACCTCGTCAATCGCTGGCGCGGGAACGGCATGCTGGAATGCGCGGGCGTCTCCCGTCGCAAAGGAAATGTCTGTGTAGCGGTAGGTGTAGAGGTCGCCATTATGGCTGATCGTCACCGTAAAGGGCGCGGCCGCGCCGGACGGCGTGTCACGCCAATCCTCATAGGCGATCTCGATGCGGGTCTCGTCCGGCAATTCCAACAGCAGGCCCAAAGGGCGCTTGGCTTTGTCGAGCACCAGCGTCGCGTCGCCCCCATCGGGATAGGCGCCTTTGCGGCCCTTATATTTTCCATCCTTGAAAGCAATGTTTTTCACCGGCGCCACGTCCGACATGAGCTGGTCGAAATGAAGTGCGAGGGCGTGAAACTGGTGGCCAATGACAAAACGGCGTTCATTGACGCCGGCGAGGGCGGCGCCGTCATTGTTTGTCGTCCAGACAAGCGGGCCTTCAACCACCATCAAGGCGGGAGACGCCGTTATGAACCGCGCGGCGGATTCATAGGGTGAGCGGTAGTAGGTTTCGACCTGATAGCTTGCGCCATCAGAAGTTGTAACATCCGCGCTGGTCGCCAGCAGCGGCGCCTCGCAAGCATTGGCCGAAGGAGCAGGCGCGGGGTCGGAAGACGCAAGCGCCGGGAACGCCGCCAATGCGGCGCAGGCCAAAATCACAATGTTTTTCATGCACCAAGATACCCCGTCGCGCGTGCGGTCTGCAACTGGTTTTTCAGCGTCGGTGGAAATCGTGACGTAAAACTTCTGAACAGTTCAGGCATTGTTCAGTGCGCGGCTGTTCAATGTGAAGCTTTTGTTTCGGTGATGTTTTTTGGAGTGAAGTCTTATTGAACTTCGCCGCCATTCCCCCCATTTCCTAAAGGAAAAAGAGAGAGGAGGGCTGATCATGTTGGGACGTTTCATCAGACTGCTGACATTGCCAATCCGGGCAATAGGGAAGCTGGGCAAAAGTGGAATGCGCGATGCGCGCGCGGCGAGCCGGACGACGACGAATGCGGGCGGGTCGATGATTGCAAGCGCTGCGGGCGCTGATCTTCTGGAAGAGGAATATCGCGAAGAACCGCCTTCCGGCGTTGAGGCGTTTTTGTTTACGCAATTGCCGCGCCCGCGTCTTACCGAAAAAGCCGCGTCGGAACTCACCCTTGAGCAAGCGGTTTCCTATTCCTCAGATGCAAAGGCGTTTTATCGTTATGGCTTTCCGATTTTCGCGCGCGGCGACTTCTTTTACGAAGAAGTGGAAGAAGATTATCTGAACTCAGCGCTCGGCTTTAACAATGACAGCATTGACCGCCGCTTTCTCGAGGTGACGACACTGTTTCGCCGCACCCTGAATGACAACACCCGGCGCATGCTGCTCTATTGGGCGCCGATGCTTTATCTGGCGATTTTCGGCGCCGCGATAGCGCTGTTGCAGGCTGGCGCCGGCGCATCCCTAGCGAAACACGCGGCCCGTTTTGGCGGCGCACCGGCGGTGGTGTTTGCGAGCGCCGTTCTTGTCGGCGCGTTTTTGGCCTTTTTGATTTATTCGTGGCCCTATAAAGTGGTGCAGCAGCGCAATCTGATGAATCTCGACAATTACATCACGTCGAAATTCGCGCGCATCAACAATAATTTTCAGGTCGCAAAACGGCGTGCGCTCAATGTGGAACGCGACAAGCGCATGGCGCAGCGTGAGGAACTGAAAGACGAGGCCGGGTCGTGGACGCTGGCCTATCACTGGATCGCGATGCGGCTTTTCCTGTGCGAGCTTGCCTTGCGCAACAAGTTTTACCAGATGCGCCGCAACACCACCTTGTATTGGGTCGGCGGGATTGCGCTGACGATGATCGCGATTGCGGGGATGTCTGCCCTGTTCGCCGCGCAGGGGGCGAGCCTTGAGACGCTGGGTGTCTTCGTAGGCTCGTCGGTCCTCTATCTCGCGACCATAAGCATGGTGTTGCGCGGCGCCACCGGCATGATGTTCGGCGTTGTTGAGTCAAACGAATGGAGCCGGTTTCATATTGTCGATCTGGACGCCACGATCCGCGATCATGTGGGCGAGGACAAATTGCAGATCGTCACTTTCCGCGACCGCAACCGGATGGAGTAGGGCGCCTAATGATGCGGCCTAATGATGCGATTGTGCGGCAGCCTCCGCCGCGCTCTTCGCCTCAAACATGATGGTGACCGGTTCGGCATGTTCGAATTCAAGCGTCAGGGCGGCTTCTTCGCCCTCCTCGATAGGGGCGGTGAGCCCGATCAGCATGATATGGGCGCCGCCGGGGGCGAGGGCGGTCACTTCCTGCGGGGGCAGCAGCACGCCGTCCTTGGCCGGCGCCATGCTGGCCATGCCGTCCTCGCTCATTTGCGTGACGTGGATCTCCGCCGCTTCTGCGCCGTCATATCGCACGGCGATCAGGCGTTCTGGTGTATCGCCGCCATTGCACAATTCCACATAGGCCGCGCTCATGGGGCGGCCTTCGCCGGCGGCGCGAACCCATGGATTGCTGGCGACCACGCCTTCGCCGCCGCAGGCCGATGGCTGCGAGCCGGAGCAGGCCCCCAGAATAAGCAGGGCGGCAGGGCAAACTTGGCGAAGAATCTGCATGGAAATGTTCCTCATTGCTCAAAAAGGCCTTCTCGGCGGCGGTTGGCGCCTGCACCGGATACGGTTAAGACGAGCTAAGATAGAGGACAAGACACTATGGACGCCATCGACATCGCCCGCTTGCAACAATATCTCGGCGCCAAATTCGGCCTGCCGAATTTGACCGTGCGCGGGCGGCCCAACAAAGACGATTCCGCGGAGGTCTATATCGGCGACGAATTTATCGGCGTCATTTTCCGCGACGATGAAGACGGCGACGTCTCCTTCGACTTCAACATGGCGATTCTTGAAATTGATCTGCCGGAACGTCCGGCCAGCTAAGAGGTGATCAATTTGCCGGGCGCGCCATCGGGTTTCCTCGGAAAGCTATCGGCTGAACGTCCTGTGCTGGTCGCAAGCGTTCTTGCGCTAGGCGTGGCGGCGCTCTGTGTATTGGGCGTGCGCCATAGCGCCGATCCGCAAAGCGCCATGCTGATCCTCAAATTTCTGGCGGCGGCGGCGGCGATCGTTTGCGTCCCGCTGGCGCTTGCGGCGCTGGCGCCCGAGCGGTTGGCGTTGCGCCTGTTGTTTCTGGTGATCGTCACGTCGATCGGCGTTGGCGTTATCGCCGTCGCTTTCGGGGCTATCGATATTGGCGGGAGCGCCTTCGCGCCGCCGCGGGCCGCCGCTGGCGCCGGCTTCGGATTTTTCGTTTTTCTGTCGGCGCTTGCGCCGCTCACGCGCAGCACTTTGCGCCTCGGCGTCTTCGCGCCGGCAGCGGCGATGGCCGGCGTGGCCGGCGGGATCGGCTATTTCGCGCTGGAGAATTTGCTGGCTTCGCCCTTTAGCGGCGCAGCGGCGGCTATCGCCTTGACCGGCGGCGTCTGCGTCGGCATTGGGGTCGGGGCTGATTTCGCCCAGCATTTTGCGCGCGGGCTAGCGCCAAAAGCAGCAGCGGCGGCGGCAGGGCATGCAGCTGTCGCCCCTGCTGCATTCAGCGTTTTGGCGGCTGCCTCCTATATGACCATTGTCACCTTCAAAGCGAATTTCGGCGCCGTCGACTGGCGGGTGCTGGCGGCGGCGGGAGCGGCGGCTCTGCTCGGCGCGGCGGCGGCGCTGGTGGTTGCGACCGGGGTTTTGTCATTATTCCGCCCGAGCGAGCAGGTGGCGGTGGATGAAAATCGCCGGCGGCAACGCTTTGTTGAAAGCTGGCGGCCCTTTCGCCGGCGCCTCCCGGCGACGACCGCCATCGCCGCGAGCGCAATTTCCGGCGTTCTGGTGATTATCGCAGCGTTTGAAGCGGGCGTGCCGGAAGCGGCAAGTCTGGCGGTTTTCCTGGCGTTCATGTTGCTGGCGGCTGGCGTCACCTTTGTGTCCGTTCGCACAAGCGTTCTGATCGCATCGATCCTGCTCTTGAGCACCATATTCACGGGCTATGTTTATGCGGCGTTCGGGCTGGCTCCGCCCGCATCGGCGGAGCGTTTCGCAGCGCTCACCTTGTCGGCGATCGCCCTGTCGCAACTGACGGTGAGCTGGCGCAATGCGAGCGACATCTGGCGCAACGCCCGCGACATCGCCCAGAACGCCATGTGCGACGGGTTGCGCCGTTTTGCAGTCGCGTTTGGGGCGGGCGGAGCGGCTACGATAGCGGCGGCGTATGCGTTCTCATGGCCGGCCGGCGTTGGCGCGGCGGCGTATTTCTGCATCCATGCGGGGATCGGCTTGCTGCTGGCGCCGTTCCTGATGGTGGCGCTCAGCGCGCAATTCCAGCGTTATTGATTATTCGCCCGCGAGCCGCGACTGGTCGAGCTCGGCGACGAATTTCTGCACCGCCTCATCCAGCGCCCGCCATTCCGGCAGATAGGGCCGCTTGAAGCGGTAGCTCACTTCAATCTTGTCGCCATATTCATATTCGCGCCAGCATTCGGGGCTCGCCACGTCTTCCTTTTCCTTGAAGCAGAAGATCGCGGCGGTCGCGCCGCCCGCATCGGCGCCGACAAACAGCTCCGTCGCCGCATAGCCGTTGGTCGGCACGTTGGCGCGCTGGTCTTTGAAGGTGAATTTCGTCAACTGGTATGGCGTGCGGACGCCGCGCGAATCAACGGTCTGGGGCAGGTAGAGACGCTCAAACCGCTCGGTTTCGTTGAACATCGACGTGCGTTTGGAGATCGTAATGTCGATGCGCCGGGTGTCCGGCGCATTTTCGATGAATTCCTTGCGCTGGGCGGGGGTGTAGCCATTCATTGTCGGCCACAGGGCGTAGAGCACGACTTCATCGCGGGCGCCGCCGCGCCGCGCCCGGGGGTAAACCGTATAATTGGCAGCCGGGCTGAATACGACGCCGCCGATCTCGACCCGGACCGGTTCTTCGGTGATGGCCGGGCTTGGGGTGTTGCCGGAAAAATCCTCAACGCTCGGGCCGACGTAGTAATAAAGGAAGATGGCGCACAGAACGAGCGTCGCCATGAAGATGCCCAGCGGATACCGCCAGCTTGATTCCCGTTTGATTTCTTCGCCGCCGAAGCCGTAGCCGTTGCTCATTCATTCCGTCCTTATTACGCGTCAGAAGCGGAATGCCGTCATTAGCATGACCGGCCGGTGAGTAAAATCCCGGGCGGGACCGTCTCACCGGCCAAACATGGAAAATCGCCAAATTACAGGGCGTCGATCATTTCCGCGACGAGCGGGTGGCGCACCACATCCTCGCGGGTGAAGGAGATCGCACGGACATTTTCCAGCGCTTCAAGCTTCGACACCACATCCGAAAGGCCGGACATGCCGGGCAGAAGATCGCTCTGGCAGGGATCGCCGGTCACCACCATAGACGAGCTCCAGCCGAGCCGGGTGAGCAACATCTTAAGCTGCCCATAGGTGCAGTTCTGCGCCTCATCGATGACGATATAGGCGTTATTGAGGGTTCGTCCGCGCATATAGGCGATCGGCGCGATCTCGATCACGCCCTCGGCGAGCAGCGCCTTTAGACGTTTTGAGGAGATGCGGTCGCATAGCGCGTCATAGAGCGGACGCAGATAAGGCGACAGTTTTTCCTCCATGTCGCCCGGCAGGAAGCCGAGGCTCTCGCCCGCCTCGACGGCGGGACGTGAAAGAATGATGCGGCGGACTGCGCCGGAATCGAGCGCCTCAACGGCTTTGGCGATAGCGAGATATGTTTTACCGGTGCCGGCGGCGCCGACGGCGAAGACCAGCGGCGCCTCGTCTATGGCGTCGAGCATCTTTTGCTGGGAGGCGTTCTGTGCACGGATGTTCTTGCGGTATTTCTGATCGCGCTGATCTGTTGGCTCTGGATGCTTCGGGTCTTCAAGCGGCGACCACTTGGGATCGTCAAAGAGCCGACGGACATTGCTGTCTTCACCGTAATTCGCATGTTCATTCATGCGCCGCGCCATGCGGCGCGCCGTGCGTTTGGCCATTTACGCCTCCAAATAACTTGAGGAAAAAAATTTGGCGCTGAACGGGAAAGGGAAACTGTAAGGAGCAGGGCGGCTTTGTTGCTGCGTGAAGGAGGCTGTGCGCTCGCCGCGCAAATTCCGCTTCCCGCTTGATCGCAACACTGCATTCCGCTGCCCGCACTCCTTGAAAGGCGCTTTCGCGAATCAGTCACCGGATTCACTATAACGCTATTTCGGGCATGGTCCGAAAGCTTTTTCGGGCGTTAGAAAAAATTCTTAAACGTTAACGGCCAGACGGCGCGAAAGCGCGTCAGGCTTGCTTGGTTTTGAAATAGGCCGCAGTGATTTTCGAGTTGGGCTCCGGCGCGTAATTGCCCCAGGAGGTGCGGCCGCGCGAAGAGTCGACAACGAAAATTGACTCACTGCCGCGCAGATAAGGCGTGATTGCATTGCGCACGCCGACTGCGGTGAGTTCGCAGGTCACATGCCAGACATTGTCCGCGATGCGAAACGCCGGGCCAAGGCTCAACATAGCGGCCTCTACGCGGCTCGCCGCCGCGCTGACCACGTCGAAAATGACGATGAAATTCGCAGCCGCCATTTCATTGGCGTTGTTGTTTTCCGCGCGGGCGGCGCGTTTCGCTTTGACGGTTTTCGCGGGGACATGGGTTCCGCGCACTTCATTAGACAACACGTCGTCGCGATCGTCACGTTTTCCGAAAGACTGTTTGCGCGGCGAGGGTGCGCCGGTTGAAGAGACGTCTACAGGATTGGCGAAGAAGCTGGCGAAAACAATTTCGCTGCGAGCCTCACGCCATGATTGTCCCCCTGCCGGCGCGACCAGCGACCAGCGCGCCAGGCGTCCTTCATGAGCAAAGTTGCGCATTTGTTGGGTCGTGTAAGGGCCGTAAACCTTATCCTGGACCTTAACACACCAATTTTCAGCCGCGAGCATCGGCGAACCTCTTTTGCATTAGGCGCGAGCGCCTTTCTTGCCAAAAGGGTGAGCAAGTCCCGGGCCAGATGGGTCAATTGGTTCGGTGGATGTTGTTTCTTCTACGATTTCGTCCATTCGTTCGGCGCCGCCGGTAAATACAATCCCTACGCCTTGTTCATGACGGCGCACAACTTTAGCGGTCATGCGTCCCAAAATGAGATGCATGCCGAGCGGCGGGCGGGGGCTGATGTCCAAAGATGCGCCAGTCAGAGAGATGTCCAATATAGAGCATTGCAATTCGCGCCCGTCTTCAAGACGGACGGTTGCGGTGGTGTCTTGCTTAATCCGGGGTTGATTGCGCCGGTCGGCGCCGCGGCGGCGATTGTTAAGCGCAGAAGTCAGGCTGTCCGCCAGCTTGGCCTGTTTCGACCGGCGTTTCGGATAGGTGACGGCGAAACTGTTTTCACTCGATCGCACCACCTTGCCTTCGATGCGCCCGATTTGGTCGATATAGACGATGACATGCTGTCCGAAGGCCGGCGGGAATTTCGCGCGCACCATGGCGCCGCCAGCGGAGATGTTAATGACCACGCCAGCGCGTTCATCGCCGCCCTCAGTCAGAAAGCGCGCACGCAAGGGGAGGTCAACGCGATGGTGCCTGCGCCGATCATCCGCATCATCAGCGTTTTCGCCGCCCGCATCCGGGCCGGGCTGGTTTTCCGGTTTGGAGCTAACCATGGTAGTCGTGTCGCCCTTATATACTCGCGCGGACATTAGGACGCTTTGGTGAACAAAGATTTGCGCTTGCGAAGCGCCTTCGTTAATCATTTTTACCAATTTCTTGCGAGCCCCGAATGAACACGCATAAGGACGATGAACAGCGAGGCCTGCTCGCTATGATCGCCAATCCGCCGAATGCGGTTGCGGGTCTTTGCGTAATATTCGTCAGTCTGCATATCGCCCTGGCTTTGATTCCTGCGGGCGCCGCCCGTCAGATATGGCGGTATTTCGAGTTATCGCCGAAGCGGGCGCTGCGAGCGCTTGAGGCGGGCGAGCTCTTCAAGGTGGTTCGCACCCTGATCGGCCACATCTTCTTTCATGTGAATCTTGCGCATTTGCTGATCAATCTGGCGGCGGTGCTTGTGCTCGGCGCGATTGTCCATCGGGAAATGGCGGCCCGCGCGCAGCAACGCAGAAGCGATGCAACGACCGCGTTTTTCGGCTTCTTTCTGATTTCGGGCATGATGGCGGGGGCGGTCTTCATTCTTTCCGTGCCGGATTCCTATCAACCAATGATCGGCGCTTCGGGCGCGGCGGCGGGGCTTGCGGGCGCTTGCGCCTGGCTGTTTGTCACCCGCACCGCAGACGGCAAGCCGAGCCCGAATGCCCTGCGCAATCTGTTAGTGCTGTTTTTGGTTTCCGCTGCGCTGATCGCCGCCAGCTATTTTCTCGACACGTCCAAAGTCAGTTTAAAGCTCTTCGGCAGCGTCAGCGCCTGGCAGGCCCATGTGGGCGGCTATGTGTTCGGTCTTGTCTTCTATCCATTGTTCGAGCGTCTCGCCGGCGCCGCACATGAGCCGGCACAACGGTAAAATTCCGCATTTGCGAAATGAAAAATTCCGGCGCGGCGCGATTTGCGGGGCTTTGCGGCGTTGGCGCGTCTCTTGCTGAATCGGTCACAGGGGCGCATGATTGTGCCTAAGCTGAAGAAGGAGGCTCGTGATGAAAGTCGAACAGATCCTTCGGTCAAAAGGCGCGGACGTGTTTGCAGTCCGGTCCGACGACAGCATCGCGCAAGCGGTGGGCGTCCTCAATGACAGAAATATCGGCGCCGTCATTGTTCAGGATGCTGCAGGCGATGTTGTCGGCATCTTGTCGGAGCGGGATGTTGTTCGCCGGCTTGGCCAAAAAGGCGTCGCGGCGATGGACATGCAGGTTTGCGACTGCATGACCGGCAATCCATATACCTGCACGCCGGAAGATTCCGTAGACGAACTAATGTCGAAAATGACGGAAAAGCGCATCCGCCATCTGCCCGTCACCGCAGGCGGAAAGATTGTCGGCGTCGTCTCGATTGGCGATGTGGTCAAGCGCAAGATCGAAGAAACGGAAATGGAAGCGGCCGCCTTGAAGGAATATATTGCAGGGTAGGCTGAGCGTTCGGCGCCTATCCCAGATATTCCAGCGCGCTTTCGATTTGCGGGCGGGCGTCATCGACCGCCTTGCGGCCGATGGCGATCAATTCGGCTGCTTTGTCGAACTCCAGCAGCGAAATATGCCCGACTTGCGGGGTCACCAGCACGTCCGGCGGATCGCCCGCCAGACGTGACCGGGTGACGCGATCCATCAGTATGTTGAAGGAAGCGAGCATGACGGTGCCGACGCCGGGCGCGCTGGCGCTTGGTTGAAACAGGCGGGGCCAGCCGTCTTTTGGTTCGCTATCGCCGCGCATCTGGCTGGGCGATAGATCGCCGAAACGGGCCTTGCGCTGGTTGACGCCGAGATTGAACGCATCCGCATGCAGGCCGACCGCAATAACCACGCGCGCGCCCATGGCGCGGCATGGGGAAACGGGGAGAGGATTGACCAAGGCGCCGTCAATCAGCCAACGGCCATGCACGGCGCGCGGAGGAAAGACGCCGGGCAATGCATAGGCCGCCATCATGGCGTCGGAAAGCTTGCCCTCGCGCAGCCAGACTTCGTGCCCGGTCGCCAGTTCCGCCGTCACCGCCACATACTCATGGGGCAGATCTTCTATATCCGTAGGCGGAAGGAACTTAAGCAATGCCCGTTCCAGGCGCTTTCCGCCCATTAATCCGGCGCCATTCAACACCACATCCACATAGGAGAGCATTTTGGTGGGGGAGAGGCTGAGCGCCCATTCCTCAAGCGCGTCCAGTTTCCCGGCGCGCCAAAAGCCGCCCACCAGCGCGCCGACAGACGTTCCCGCGAGGATGTCCGGCGACACCCCTAGCTCTTCCAGCCGGCGAAGCGCGCCAATATGGGCCCAGCCGCGGGCGACGCCGCCGCCAAGAGCGAGGCCCAGTTTGGCCTTGCGGGGAGGTATTTGCGACGCAGAGTCGGACTTTGGCGTTGCGCTCTCGGTCATTGTGGCGGGTCCGCTCTTTGTGTTTTCTTCCGGGACTGTCATGGCGCTAGCCTGCGCTTTCCTAATGTTAGAAAAAGGCGCCAATGTCGCGAAGTCTCCGTGGAGCTTCTCCGTCGTGGCTGGACGAGGTGCGAACCATAAGCTGGTGCGCAAGCATAGCCGTGCGAAGCTTCATCTTTTGTGGGTTCCCTTTCGCTTTTGGGGCTTTGCCTTCGACCATCCGGCCCAGTGCATGAGCGGCCAGGATGAACATGACAAGCGATCCCGTCGTGTCCAGAAAAGAAACAGTAACCGTTTTATCTACAAGCCAAAAATCCGTGAGCAGCAAGGACAGGCTCATGGACCGCATTATCAGAATCGCGCTTGCGACGAACAGGATGCGCATTTTCGGAGCGATTTGCGGCAACAGAATGATGCTAGTGAGCGCTATGATCATATCGCAATTGTGAGTCGGCATAATGAAAACTGCTGCGAGAAAGGAGGTCGCAAGGGCGCTGACGCCCAACCTCGCCTTGTCGAAATCTGCGCCGCATCTTTTCAGGTAGAGACATATCCCGCAACAAAGCAGACCGGCGAGCCCTGCGAGGAAAAAAGGGCTCATGGTCCGGCCGGCAAGCAACCAATATGTTACGTAATTGAGCCCGCTCATATTGTGCGGCAAGTTTTCGGGAAGGGCGCTGTAACCATGAAGATTACGAAGGAAGCCAGTAAGAATCTGGAACGGGCTATCAATGGCCAAGCCAATGGCGCCAAGAATAAAAGTACAGGCAACTGCGGCGGCAAGCGGGCGACGCAGGAATGGAATGAACAAAGCTGTTGCGGCGACGCAAATCGATAATTGTGGTTTGAGGAAAAGAACCGTCAGCGCTAACCCGGCAACGAGCGCATTACGTTTGTACACGGACCAGAACAGCGCCGTTGCGGCCAGAGTTAGAAAAGGCGTGGGCTGACCGATTGTTATGGCGATATCGGCTACACCGTAGGGAAGGGCCGCCGCGCCCATGAAAAGCGTAAAATAGCGAAATT